>NZ_CP007202.1:1320000-2520000 GCF_000941055.1 Siansivirga zeaxanthinifaciens CC-SAMT-1
TTTATATATTTTATTTCTGATTTTTATTTAGACGAAAACGATTGCGAACTGCATATTTTATTTAGTTAATAACCGAACGTTATTAATTCAATATTTATTTTAAACCCCTTGTGTTTAAAGGGTTTTTTCGCTTTAATATCATTATATTAGCTTTAGTTTTTAATTAAAAGATTCATGACTATGAGCACAGCCATAAACACCATTCCAGCACCCTATAAAATCACATCGCTTTTACATCAAAACACCTATTTGGTCGATGGTGAACTAAAAGTTTGGGATGGAGAAAAAACAGAAGTTTATTCTACAATTTCTTCAACCCAAGATTATAAACCAACCTTACTGGGAACAATTCCAAATTTAGGTGAAGCTCAGGCTATGGAGACATTAAATGCTGCTTTAAATGCCTACGATAGAGGGCAAGGGTTATGGCCAACCATGAAAGTTTTAGATCGTATCGCTTGCATGGAAAAATTTGTAACTCAAATGAAAACCAAGCGCGCCGAAGTTGTAAAATTACTCATGTGGGAAATTGGTAAGAATTTACCAGATTCTGAAAAAGAGTTCGACAGAACCGTAGATTACATTTACGATACTATTGAAGATTATAAACAAATTGATAGAGATTCGGCAAAATTTGAAAAAAATGATGGCGTTTATGCACACATAAGAAGAGGTCCACTGGGAGTTGTTTTATGTTTGGGGCCTTATAATTATCCTTTAAACGAGACGTTTTCGCTACTTATTCCTGCTTTAATTATGGGGAATACAGTTGTTTTTAAACCGGCGAAACACGGTGTTTTATTAATTTCTCCATTGTTAGAGGCTTTTCAAAGTAGTTTTCCTAAAGGTGTTGTAAACGTTGTTTATGGTCGTGGACGTGTATTAGCAACGCCCATAATGCAATCTGGAAAGGTTGATATTTTAGCATTAATTGGTAATAGTAAATCTGCCAATGCCCTGCAATCTGTGCACCCTAAAGGGAATAGATTGCGTATGGTTCTTGGGTTAGAAGCCAAGAATCCTGCCATTATTTTACCCGATGCCGATTTAGATTTAGCCGTTAACGAGTGTATTGCAGGGGCATTATCTTTTAACGGACAACGTTGTACGGCTTTAAAAGTTTTATATGTTCATGATTCTATTGTTGAGGAATTTAATAAGCGTTTTTCAGAAAAAGTAGATGCGCTTAAATTTGGTAATCCATGGGAAGAAGGCGTTAAGTTAACGCCATTACCAGAAGTTGAAAAGCCAGCCTATATTAAAGAATTAATAGACGATGCTACCAGTAAAGGAGCTAAATTACTTAATAAAAAAGGAGGTGAGATTACAGAAAACTTTATTTTTCCTGCAGTGTTATACCCGGTAACTAAAGAAATGCGTGTGTTTAACGAAGAGCAGTTTGGTCCTGTGGTGCCTGTGGTGCCGTTTTCTCATATCGATGAGCCTTTAGATGATATGGCAGAATCTAATTACGGACAACAAGTAAGTTTGTTTGGAAAAGACGTTAAAACGATTGCACCATTAATTGATACTTTAGTAAATTTAGTATGTAGAGTTAACTTAAATAGTTCGTGCCAACGCGGACCAGATGTGTATCCATTTACGGGAAGAAAAGATTCGGCATTTAGTACTTTAAGTGTGCACGATGCTTTGCGATCGTTTTCTATAAGAACCTTTGTAGCTTCTAAGGATAATGCTTATAACAATGCTATTTTAAATGAGCTTTTAGAGACAAAAGCCTCTAATTTTATCAGTACAGATTATATTCTTTAAGTAAACAACCAATTAATTCTACTTTTACTATTTAAAACTCTTAAAATAAAAGTAGAATTAAATTGTTGTGTTTGAATAATCTCAATTATAATAACTTAAAAATAAAGATATTAATAATTCTCATAAAAAAAATAAACGGTTTTTAATTTTGTATTAAATAAAACTTTAGTTTTACATTATGAAAACATTAAAAAATAAAATACGTTGTACTATCCCCGGTTTACCCGTGCGCAGTCGCCGCCGCTAATATTCTTATTTTAGGAGCCAAACCAAAACGTCATTTTAATTTTTTTCTCATAGTGAACAAATCATCTTTTATAACATTCCAAAATTTAGTTAGCTGTTTATTTAATAAGCGCTACTTCGGTTATATATTTCCACGTCGCCCCTAGTGGCTGTATTTTTATTTTAAAAACTAGGTGTGTCCAGTTTACTAACAGAAAAATAAACGTTTTAATAAAAATTTTTAAAAATTATAATGGAAATTTTAATTGCCGATAAATCACATACAAAATACACAGATATCATTTGTGAAACTATTGCCGAATCTGCAGCAGTAAGAGGCACTGGTATTGCACGTCGTAATCCTGAATATATAACCAAGAAATTAGAAAATGGAAATGCTGTTATTGCCTTAGATGGCGATAAATTTGCAGGGTTTTGTTATATAGAAATTTGGGGTCATGGTAAATATGTAGCCAATTCCGGGTTAATTGTACATCCCGATTACCGTAATGCTGGTTTAGCAAAAAAAATAAAACATAGAATATTTAAGCATTCCAGAGAGAAATTTCCAGATGCTAAAGTATTTAGTATCACTACAGGGTTGGCCGTAATGAAAATGAATACCGATTTAGGATACAGACCGGTGCCATTCTCGGAGTTAACAGACGATCCTAGTTTTTGGGATGGTTGTCAAACTTGTAAAAACTACGATGTATTAACACGTACTAATAGAAAAATGTGTTTGTGTACAGGGATGCTATACGACCCAAAAGCAAAAAAGACCGAGCCAATAAAAATTAAAGAAAAGGTTTTTGATAGGTTGAAGCATATTAAAGAAGCTATGTTTTTAAAAAAGGATAAAAAATAAATAGGTGTTCGTTTTACGAGTATCAAAAAAAGTAATAAAATGAAAAAATTAGTAATAGCATATAGTGGCGGTTTAGATACCTCTTACTGTGCAGTTAGTTTATCGAAAAAATTTGAAGTACATGCAGCCAGCGTAAATACTGGAGGTTTTACAAAAGCAGAAATAGATCAAATTGAAGCTAATGCTTATAAAATGGGTGTTACTTCGTATAAAAATATTGATGCTGTTGCAACATTTTACCAAAAAGTAGTAAAGTATTTAATTTTTGGTAATGTTTTAAAAAATAACACCTATCCGTTATCGGTAAGCGCCGAGCGTATTATTCAAGCTATTGAAATTATAGAATACGCTAAAAGCATAGGTGCCGAATATATTGCTCATGGTAGTACAGGCGCTGGTAACGACCAGGTTCGTTTCGATATGATTTTTCAAACCTTGGCACCAGAGATAGAAATTATCACGCCTATTAGAGACCAAAAACTATCAAGACAAGAGGAAATAGATTATTTAAAAGCCAATGGCATTGATATGTCTTGGGAAAAAGCAAAATACTCTGTAAATAAAGGGCTTTGGGGAACCAGTGTTGGAGGTTCTGAAACCTTAACATCAAACAAACCGTTGCCAAGTGAAGCATATCCATCGCAGTTAAAACATACCGATGAAGAAAAAGTAAAACTAACGTTTGAAAAAGGGGAGTTGGTAGCTGTAAATGGTGTTGAAAACGACCCAGAAATTAATATAGAGACTTTAAACAATTTAGCATCTGCCTATGCTATTGGTAGAGATATTCACGTAGGTGATACCATTGTTGGTATTAAAGGGCGTGTAGGTTTTGAAGCTGCTGCGGCCTTAATTACTATAAAAGCACATCATTTACTTGAAAAACATACTTTAACAAAATGGCAATTACAACACAAAGAATATATTGCTAGTTTTTACGGCATGCATTTGCATGAAGGACAATATTTAGATCCGGTTATGCGAAATATGGAAGCCTTTTTACAAAGCAGTCAGGAGATGGTTTCTGGTGATGTGGTTGTAAGTTTAAAACCTTACCACTTCACTTTAGATGGTATTACTTCGGAGCATGATTTAATGAATGCGAAGTTTGGAAGTTATGGTGAAGAAAATAAAGGTTGGACTCCAGATGAAGCTAAAGGATTTATTAAAATCTTTGGAAATCAAAATAAAATATATCAACAAGTAAACAATTCTTAAATTATGATTCAGGTTGGTATTATTGGAGGTGCAGGTTACACAGCAGGTGAGTTGGTAAGATTATTAATTAATCATCCACATGCCGAAATAAACTTTGTGTACAGTACATCGAATGCAGGAAACAAAATAAGTAAAATTCATCAAGATTTAATTGGGTCTTTAGAATTAGAATTTACAGACACCATAAATCCGGAGGTAGATGTCTTGTTTTTATGTCTAGGTCATGGAAACTCTGTGAAGTTTTTATCTGAAAACACGTTTTCTAATACCACTAAAATTATCGATTTAGGAAATGACTTTAGACTGGAAAAGGATAAGGTTTTTCAAGACAAAACCTTTGTTTATGGGCTTCCGGAATTACAAAAAGAAGCTATAAAGTCTGCAAATTATATTGCAAACCCAGGTTGTTTTGCAACAGCGATTCAATTAGCCTTATTACCATTGGCAAGTGAAGGTTTGATAAATAGCGATGTGCATATTAATGCGGTTACAGGTGCTACGGGAGCAGGAACATCGTTATCTGCAACGACGCACTATACGTGGCGAGATAATAACTTTTCGTATTACAAACCTTTTACTCACCAACATTTAGGAGAGATTAACCAGTCGGTTAAACAGTTGCAAAACGCCTTTGATTCTGAGATTCTTTTTATGCCTAATAGAGGGAATTTTTCGAGAGGTATTTTCGCAACGCTTTACACCGATTTTCAAGGATCGTTGGAAGGTGCTAAAAATTTATATAAAGAGTTTTATAAAGATGCCGAATTTACATTTGTTTCTGAAGATGAATTGCATTTAAAACAAGTGGTTAATACGAATAAATGTTTAATTCATTTACATAAGCACGGCGACAAATTACTGGTTACAAGTGTGATTGATAATTTATTGAAAGGTGCTTCTGGACAAGCTATTCAAAACATGAATTTAATGTTTGGAATGGAAGAAACCGAAGGGTTACACCTAAAAGCAACCTACTTTTAGAAAGTTTATATTTCTTGAATTAGGGTGGTCGTTGGCTAGTAGGTTGCGTTAGCGATTGCAGCGGCATCCTTTTTGGAGGAACGGAAAAAAGATATAGCGAAAAGCGCGACCCTTGTGGTAACGCCAAAACAGATTGAAATAATTAAAAAAACAGCCATTATAGCAACGATACAACGCCCGTGTATTCGCGAATTTTAGGCATAAATAAGTTGAAAATGAAAATAGCCATTATTGGAACAGGTAATTTAGGAAGTTCGATTGCTAAAGGACTTATAAAAAATAATACGTTTACAGCTTTATTTTTAAGTGATAAAAATACAGCCAATGTAGATGCTTATAATTCGCTTGTTAACGTAACAGTTACCAACGATAATTTGGCTGCTGTTCAAGCCGCCGATATGGTAATTTTTGCTTTACAACCCAAGCATATCGACAAGGTTTTAGAAAGCGTAGCATCAATAATTACAGAGGATCAAATTATAATTTCTGTGGCTGCTGGTGTTGAAATTCCTAGAATTGAGGCTATTATTGGTAAGGATAAAAATATTATTCGTGTGATGCCAAACACGGCGATTTCTATTGGTAAATCTATGACGTGTATTGCGCCTAACGAGAAGGCACAGGATAAAGTTGGTTTGGCTCAAGATGTTTTTAATCAGTTAGGAACTTCGTTGGTGATTCCTGAAGAATTAATTCAGGCTGCAACGGTTATTTGTGCTAGTGGTATTGCTTTCTGGATGCGCCTTGTGCGTGCTACAACCCAAGGTGCTATTCAATTAGGTTTTGAGGCACATGAAGCACATGAACTGGCAACACAAACCTGCTTTGGTGCTGCGAGTTTGTTAATTGAGTCTGGTAAACACCCAGAACAAGAAATAGACCGCGTTACTACACCTAGTGGTTGTACGATTGAAGGTTTAAATGCTATGGAGCACAACGGATTAAGTTCTGCCTTGATACAAGGTATTGTTGCTTCATTTGAAAAAATTAATCAAATTAAAAAGAATTAAAATGCCATTATTTGACGTTTATCCATTATATAATGTAACACCAGTATCTGGTAAAGATATGTATGTGTACGATGAAAATTGTACCGAATATTTAGACCTATATGGTGGCCATGCCGTAATTTCTATTGGGCATGCGCACCCCAATTACGTAGATGCTATTACCACCCAGGTTAAAACTTTAGGGTTTTACTCTAATGCGATTCAAAACCCCATTCAAGAAGCATTAGCTAACAAATTAGAAGCCCTTTCGGGTTGTGCTGGTTACCAATTGTTTTTATGTAATTCGGGAGCCGAAGCCAACGAGAATGCTTTAAAATTAGCCTCGTTTAAAACCGGTAAATCGCGTGTTATTGCCTTTAAAAATAGTTTTCACGGACGTACATCTGCGGCTGTTGCAGCAACCGATAATCCGGGTATTGTAGCACCAATTAATGCGCAACAACAAGTAACTTTTTTAGAGTTGAATGATATTTTAGGTGTTAAAAAAGAATTAGAAAAAGGCGATGTTTGTGCTGTTATAGTTGAATTTATTCAAGGTGTTGGTGGTTTAGACCAAGGTACTACAGACTTTTTCGAGCAAGTTTACGCGCTTTGTAAATTGAATCATACCATGTTTATTGCAGATGAAGTGCAATCGGGTTACGGGCGTTCGGGTAAATTCTTTGCCTTTCAGCATTACAATGTAACGCCCGATATTATTTCTATTGCCAAAGGTATGGGGAATGGTTTTCCTATTGGTGGCATTTTAATTCATCCAGATATTGAAGCTAAATATGGTTTGTTAGGAACTACATTTGGTGGAAATCATTTGGCTTGTGCCGCAGGTTTGGCGGTTTTAAATACCATTGAAGACGAACATTTAATGGATAATGCGAACCAAATGGCCGATTATTTTGTTTCGGTCGCTAAAACCATTCCGCAAATAAAAAATATAAAAGGTCGAGGCTTAATGTTGGGCCTTGAATTTGATTTTGAAGTAGGTGATTTAAGAAAAAAACTTATTTACGAGCACCATATTTTTACTGGTGGTGCATCTAATAAAAAGCTTTTAAGAATTTTACCGCCTTTAACCATAAAAAAACAACACATCGATACGTTTTTTGATGCTTTAAAGAGTAGTCTTGAGACGAATTAAATAAAAATAATCTATCATTAAAAACTAATGAATACCTTATTATCCATAGAAACAAGAAACGCTGTTTTGCTAGAAATGGCAAAACTTTTGGAAGCAGAGCGAAAACACATTATAGCCATAAACAAAGGCGATTTAGAAGCTTATAATGGCGATGATATTTCTATGTACGACCGCTTAAAGGTGGATGATGCTAAGGTAGATGAAATGATAAAATCTGTGACGCATTTAGCATCGCAGGAAGATCCGGTTGGAGTCGAACGTTTTAGTTTTAAACACGAAAACGGCATGCAGGTTTATAATAAAACCGCTTCGTTTGGTACAGTTTTAATTATTTACGAATCGCGCCCCGATGTTACTGTGGAAGCTGCAGGGATTGCTTTTAAATCGGGAAATAAAATTTTGCTAAAAGGTGGTAAAGAATCTTTAAACTCTAATTTAAAAATAGTCGAGTTGTGGCATAAAGCCTTAGAGATGCATGGCGCTTCAACCGAGTGGGTAGCCTATTTGCAATTTAACAGAACAGAAACGCAAGCATTTCTTGAAAAGCCTACGCAAAGAGTCGATTTAATTGTACCTCGTGGAGGCGAACGCTTAATTGAATTCGTTAAAGAGCATGCTACTTGTCCGGTTATAATAAGTGGTCGCGGTAATAATTTTGTGTATGTTGAAAAGGATGCCGATTTAGATATCGCTTTGGAGGTTATTTTAAATGCAAAAACCACGAAAATATCGGCTTGTAATGCATTAGACAAGGTTTTAATTGATAGTAATTTAGACAATAAAGAAGCCTTTATAGCTACGTTAATTTCAAAATTAAAGACATTTAATGTTGAGGTTTTTGGCGATGAGGTGGTTTCAAAAAATCATTCAGTAAACGCTATAGAATCAGACGACATTTGGTATAAAGAATTCTTAGATTATAAAATTGTTATAGGTGAAATCGCTTCAACACAAGAAGCTATTGCTATGATAAACAAATATTCAGGCGGACATTCTTCATCCATTATAACAAAAAATGATAATGAAGCTAAAACCTTCATGGAAAATGTGGATACAGCAGCGGTTTACCACAATGTTTCTACACGTTTTACCGATGGCGGACAATTAGGTTTGGGTGGTGAGTTAGCCATTAGCACCGATAAATTGCACCAACGTGGTCCCATAGGTTTGCAACATTTAGTAACCAATAAATGGTATGTTCATGGAAATGGACAAATTCGATAACATGAAGAAGCAACGTATATTATTAAAAGTAGGATCGAATACACTTACCAAAGAAACCAACAACATTTCTAGAGGTAAAATTGAAGATATTGCAAATCAAATAGCTCAACTTAAAAATTCTTGCGAGTTTGTTATTGTAAGTTCTGGAGCTATTGCAGCCGCCAAACAGTTTGTAAAACTAGAAAGTAAAGGCAAAGAAATTACAGTTAAACAGGCATTGGCGTCTATTGGGCAACCGCATTTAATTCGTATTTATCAGGAGATTTTTAGAGAAGCAGGTTTGTTAACCTCACAGTGTTTATTGTCTTATTCCGATTTTGAAAAAGATGAAAGCAAAACCAATATTGTAAACACCATTAATGTGTTGGTTGCTAATAATTACATTCCAATTATCAACGAAAATGATACGGTTGCAACCGATGAAATTAAATTTGGCGATAACGATAAATTAGGAGCGCTTACCGCATCGCTTTTAAAAGCCGATTTGTTCATCATAGCAACCAATACCAACGGTATTTACACCAAAGAATCTATTGAAAATAATGCGCCAAAAACAATAGAACTTGTTGAAGATTTTGAAGCTTTGGTTAAAGAAGTTGTAAATTCTAAATCGTCGCATGGCAGCGGTGGTATGCAATCGAAAATTGAAGCAGCTTCGGTAGCAAAAAAATCAAATATAGAAACTTGGATTGTAAATGGTTTAGACGATAATTTCATTGTAAATGCCATGGATAACAAAGTGCCTTTTACCAAAATAAAATAAAAAATAAAGATGAAACATTATACCTCCATACACGATATAGATGATATCAATTCTTGGATTGAGGAAGCAAAAACATTAAAGAAAAATCCGCTTAAATTTAAAAAGTTAGGAAAACATAAAACACTAGGGTTATTATTTTTTAATTCGAGTTTACGAACCCGTTTAAGCACACAAAAAGCGGCTTTAAATTTAGGAATGGATCCTATTGTAATGAATGTTTCGGGAGATGCCTGGGGTATCGAATTTGGTGATGGTACGGTTATGAATGGCAACACCGCCGAGCACATTAAAGAAGCTGCCGCAGTGGTATCTCAATATTGCGATATTATTGCCGTTAGAGCATTTCCAACCTTAACCGATAAAGTAAAAGACGAAAGCGAGCAGGTTTTAACAGCCTTTAAAAAATATGCTTCGGTACCAGTTGTAAATATGGAAAGCGCTACGGGGCATCCTTTACAAGCGCTTACCGATGCCATTACCATTTCAGAAAACACAACAAAAGCAAAGCCAAAAGTTGTTTTAAGTTGGGCACCACATGTTAAAGCATTGCCACATGCCGTTGCCAATAGTTTTGTGCAAGCTATGCAGAAAATGGATGTCGATTTTGTTATTACAAATCCCGAAGGTTATAATTTAAGTCCTAATATTGTTGGAAACACGCCTGTTAACCATAATCAGGAAGACGCTTTTAAAGACGCCGATTTTGTTTATGTTAAGAACTGGAGTTCGTACGAAGATTACGGAAAAGTAAAAAACACAGACCCTAATTGGATGATAACTAAAGATAAATTGGGCGCTGCAAAATTTATGCATTGTTTACCAGTGCGCCGTAATGTTATTGTTGAAGATGCTGTTTTAGACAGCGATAGTTCTCTGGTAATAGAACAAGCCAATAACCGAACATATGCAGCACAATTGGTGCTAAAAAAAATATTAGAAAATGGCTAAAGAAAAACTATCCATAGTTAAAATAGGAGGTAATATTATTGAAGATGAAAGCGCCCTTTTAGCTTTTCTCGAATTATTTTCTAATTTAGAAGGAAAGAAAATTTTAGTACATGGTGGTGGTAAACGCGCTACCCATATCGCTTCAAAATTAGGTATTGAGTCTAAAATGGTTCAGGGGCGTCGTATTACCGATGCCGAAACCTTAGAAGTTATAACCATGGTTTATGGCGGCCTAGTAAATAAAAATGTAGTAGCTAAATTGCAGGCTCTAAACACCAATGCCATTGGTTTAACAGGTGCCGATATTAACAGTATAACCTCTGTAAAACGTCCAGTAAAAGAGGTTGATTTCGGTTTTGTGGGCGATGTAAAAAGTGTAGCTCATCAATCGGTAAATAAATTAATAGAAGCCGATTTCACACCCGTTTTTTGTGCCATAACCCACGATGGTAAAGGGCAACTTTTAAATACCAATGCCGACACCATTACCTCTCAACTAGCAATTGGTATGAGTGCTTTGTATGAAACATCTATTTACTACTGTTTCGAATTAAACGGTGTTTTAAAAGATATTAACGATAAGAATTCGGTTATAAAACACATCGATTCTAATTTATACAAAGATTTACTTGAAAAAGGCATCATCGCCGATGGTATGCTGCCTAAACTAGAAAATTGTTTCGATGCTTTAAATCATGGAGTTTCAACAATAAACATGGGAAATACAGCCATGTTAACCAAAGAAAATGATAATTTTACAAGAATAACGCTTTAATATGAACCAACAAGAATTAACAAACGATGCCATATCGTTATTAAAACAGTTGATAGAAACACAATCTTTTTCATCGGAAGAGCATGAAACTGCATTGCATATCGAAGCTTGGTTCAAACACTATCAAATCGATTACAAACGCACCCAAAATAATGTTTGGGCTATTAATAAATATTTCGACGAAAGTAAACCAACCTTACTTTTAAACTCGCACCACGACACAGTAAAACCCAACAGTGCCTATACAAAAGATCCTTTTAAGGCAATTGTAGAAGATGGTAAATTATATGGTTTAGGCAGTAACGATGCTGGCGGTTGTTTGGTGTCTTTAATAGCTACCTTCACCTATTTTTACAATCAAAAAAATTTAAAATATAATTTGGTTATGGTCGCTTCCGCGGAAGAGGAAAGCAGTGGTCCAAACGGACTTAACAGCATGTTACCAATCATTCCAAAAGTTGATGTAGCCATTGTTGGAGAACCCACTTTAATGAATCTGGCCATCGCCGAAAAAGGCTTAGTGGTTTTTGATGCAGTTGTAGAAGGGACTCCAAGTCATGCCGCTCACCCCAATAATAACAACGCTATTTACAACACGATAGAAGTTTTACAATGGTTTAAGGATTTTAAATTTGAAAGAAGTTCTGAAGCTTTGGGTGATGTTAAACTAACGGTAACACAAATTCATGCAGGCTCACAACACAACGTTGTGCCGGCCGATGTGAATTTAGTAATTGATGTACGCGTAAATGATGCTTACACCAATGCCGAAATAGCAGATATTTTACAAAAAGAAGCGCCTTGTACACGTATTGTACCTCGTAGTTTACGATTAAATTCTTCATCAATTCCTGTAGATCATGCATTAGTAAAAGCGGGAATTGCCATGGGAAGAACCACTTATGGCTCGCCAACACTATCAGATCAAGCTGTGCTTTCTTGTCCGTCTTTAAAATTAGGGCCAGGCGATAGTACGCGTTCGCATTCGGCAGATGAATTTATTTATTTAAACGAAATAGAAGAAGGCATAAAAATTTACATTGAATTGTTGAATCGGGTAATCGTTTAAACAATTCAACGAATAAACACATAAACATTACGAAATGAAACTCTGGGATAAAGGCATATCAATCGATAAAAAAATAGAACAATTTACCGTAGGTAACGATAGAGAAATCGATATTCATATTGCTAAGTACGACGTTATAGCATCGAAAGCACATGCGAAAATGCTTCATGAAATTGGCATTTTGTCTACCATTGAATTAGAACAATTACTTGGCGGACTCGAAATTTTGGCAAATGAAATTGAATCGGGTGCGTTTGTTATCGATGCTCAGTTTGAAGATGTACATTCTAAAATAGAATACGAATTAACAGCAACTTTAGGTGATGTTGGTAAAAAGATACATACGGCGCGTTCAAGAAACGATCAAGTTTTAGTGGCGCTTCATTTGTATTATAAAGAAAATTTAAAGCTTGTTAAGTCTAAAACCGAAACCTTATTCCATACGCTTTTAAATCAGGCCGAAACTTATAAAGATAAGGTTTTACCGGGTTATACACATTTACAAGTGGCCATGCCATCATCTTTTGGTTTATGGTTTTCTGCTTATGCCGAGTTAATGATTGATGATGTGTATTTATTAAATGCTGCTTTAAAAACGGTCGATCAAAATCCGTTAGGTTCTGCTGCAGGTTACGGAAGTTCTTTCCCTATAGACAGAGAATTTACAACCAAAGAAATGGATTTCGCAACCTTAAAATATAATGTGGTTGCAGCTCAAATGGGACGCGGTAAAAACGAACGCACTATTGCCGCTGCTTTAGGTGGTTTAAGCAATACTATGGCGCGTTTTGCCATGGATGTATGTTTGTATATGAGTCAGAATTTTGGTTTTATTTCCTTTCCAGATGAGTTAACCACAGGCAGTAGTATTATGCCTCATAAAAAGAATCCCGATGTGTTTGAATTAATTCGAGGAAAATGCAATAAAATACAAGCGTTGCAAAGCGAAATGATTTTAATAACGAATAACCTTCCGAGTGGATACCACAGAGATTTTCAGTTGTTAAAAGAAAATATGATAGCTGCTTTCGAAGAGATTAAAGATATATTAGATATTTTTAATTATTCCATTCAGCAAATCATTGTAAAAGATATTGATATTCACAGCGATTTATATAAATACCTGTTTACAGTAGATAATATTAATACCTTGGTTGTTGAAGGACAATCATTTAGGGAGGCTTACCAAAAAATTGGCGGACAAGTTCAAGACGGTTCTTATGTGCCTGATACTTCAAAAAAACATACCCACGTTGGAAGTATTCACAATTTGTGTTTAGATAAAATTAAGGCTAAGTTTCCTAAATAGTGGAACTTTTTATGGGTAAGGAACTATGAAAAATAATAAAACCGAGTTTTTAAATTATATTCATAGTTTTAGAGGATTAGCCATTTTATTAATTTTGTTTGGCCACGCCATGGTTGCCGCATTTATTGGCGCGAAAGGTAGTTTCGACGATTCTCATCCTTTACTTATGGTAAGTGAAGTGTTTTATCATGATAGTACACTTTATTTTGCATTAATTTCAGGTATTTTATTTTCCAGGGTTTTAAAAAAACGAGGCTATCGCAGGTTTTACAAGAGTAAGGTTAAGAATATTATTTTGCCTTATATATTTATATCGGTCGTTTTCACCTTGCTCAAAAACAAATTTAATACCGGAATTTTAGATGGTATCTGGGGTTTTACAAAAACGATTTTTGAAAATCTTATTTATGGTAAAGCTAATTTTGTTTTATGGTATATACCTGTTTTAATTTTTCTTTATTTAACCACACCTTTACTAGATTATTTATCAGATAAACAACCTGTAAAAAAGGGTTTATATGTTATTATAATTTTATTGCCTCTTGTTGTTTCTCGAGTTCCAATAGATTTAGACTATAGTTTGCATTTACCAACGATGATTTATTTTACGGGTGCTTATGCATTAGGTATATACCTAGGTAAAGATTTAGAATATGGGTTTAAACAGATAGCAGTTTTCAAGACGTATATAATTATAGTCGCTGTGTTAAGTACTCTAGTTTTATTTTATTTTTATATGAACAATTTGAATTTAGTTGGTTCTGTTTCATTAAAAGAGTCGGTTTTCTACATTCAAAAAACAACTTTTGCGCTTTTAATCATGTTGTTTTTTAAAAATAAATTAAACCGCCCTTTGCGCAGTTTAAATGGTGTTGCCAGAGATTCTTTTTCTATTTATTTTTTACATGGTTATATTTTGTATGCATCCTTGCCCTTATTCAAGTTTATTTTGAATATCACCGAAATAACGCCGCTAAATATTATTATAACAACAGCTGTTTTAATTGTGTACACTCTGGTGGTTTGTAGATTTATTATTTGGGTATTTAAAAGAGTTTTTGGCAAAAAATCCAGAGTTTTAATTGGAGCCTAATAGAAATAAATTCAATGAAAGTTAAAATAGATAAATTTGTTATAGCCATAATATTAACTATTGGTTTTGCCTATTTTTTTCCGTTTTGGGGAACACCTAACAGTAATGTGCCTATAAATACAATTAGCACGATAGGGATATTTTTAATTTTCTTTTTTTACGGATTAAAGCTCAGTCCGAATAAATTAAAAGCAGGTCTAAAAAACTGGAAACTTCATATTTTGGTTCAATTAGCAACCTTTTTAATTTTTCCATTAATTGTAATTGTTTTTAAGCCTTTATTTTCCTCTGAAAGTGGTACATTAATTTGGCTTGCTTTCTTTTTTATAGCGGCATTACCATCAACGGTATCATCGTCGGTAGTTATGGTTTCTATAGCCAAAGGAAACATACCGGCAGCTATTTTTAACGCGAGTATTTCAGGGATTATAGGAGTTGTAATTACGCCGCTGTGGATGGGTTTGTTTTTAAATAATGAGCAAGCAGATTTCGATTTTACAAGTATTTATACCAAGCTTATTGTTCAAATTATATTACCCGTAATTTTTGGGGTTTTGCTTCAACGCTATTTTGGTGCTTTTGCTCAAAAACACAGTGCTAAACTTACCATGTTTGATAAATCGATTATCTTACTTATCATTTATAAAAGTTTTGCAGAGTCTTTTTACGAAGGCGTTTTTTCTAGCGTTTCATTACTGGATTTATTCGGATTGTTAATAGCCGTTATTAGTTTGTTTTTTGTGGTTTATTATTTAATTGGACTTGTTGCAAAGCGTTTACATTTTAGTTTAGAAGATCGAATAACCGCTCAGTATTGCGGAACCAAAAAATCTTTAGTACATGGCACCGTTTTTTCTAAAATCCTTTTTGGAAATATGCTGTCTCTGGGGATTATCTTATTGCCTTTGATGCTTTTTCATGCCACGCAAATAGTAATTGTAAGTTTTATAGCCAGTAAATTGTCAAAACGTTGAAATAAAAAAAGCGCATTTTTAAAATGCGCTTTTTGTTTAGGACAACTGTGGTTTTAATTTTAGAGTGACTAATTCAAATAATTAAATGATAGTAGATTGTCCTAAATGAATGTTGGTAAAATTTAAGTTGGTTTCATCTGGATTATTAATAAAATCTTCGATAAAATCTCCAACCTTCGTGGTGGTTACGTGATCGTATTTAGTGTTTAAATCTGGTGTGGTTATGTGAAGTTTCAACGATTTGTCTACACCTTCTCTAACCAAATCAGCTTCATCATCTAAACCGAAATGCTCTAATAACATGGCTGCCGATAAAATAGAAGCAATAGGATTTGCAATGCCTTTATTTGCAGCTTTTGTATATGCTCCATGAATAGGTTCGAACATGGCATGTTTATCTCCTAAAGATGCCGATGCCAGTAATCCTATCGATCCAACAATAACGCTGGCTTCTTCCGATAAGATATCTCCAAACATATTTTCAGTTAAAATAACATCAAATTGTCTTGGGTTTATAATAAGTTCCATGGCAGCATTATCAATAAATTGATAATTTAATTCAACATCTGGATATTTAGGCGCAATTTCTTGTACAACACGACGCCATAAACGAGAACTTTCTAAAACATTAGCTTTATCTACCAATGTTAATTTTCCTTTTCTTGTTTGAGCAGCTTTAAACGCTAAATGCGCTATGCGTTCTATTTCAAAACGCGAATACTCACAAATGTCTGAAGCGTTGTTGCCATCTTCAGATAATTTTTTTTCACCAAAATAAATGCCTCCGGTGAGTTCTCTGTAAATAACAATATTAGTGTCTTTAATTTGACTCTTTTTTAATGAAGATTTTGTTAATAAATCTTCATAAGCTATTACAGGACGAATGTTAGCATATAAATCTAACGATTTACGCAGTCTTAAAAGTCCTTGTTCGGGTCTTACTTTGGCATTAGGGTCGATATCATAGGCGGTGTTGCCTATGGCTCCAAATAAAATAGCATCTGCATTTTCGCAAATAGCAATGGTTTCTTCTGGTAAAGGATCGCCAGTTTTTACCATGGCACTTGCGCCTACCAATGCTTCATGAAATATAAATACGTGGTTAAATTCTATAGCAATAGCTTTCAAGACCTTTACGGCTTGTGCTGTTACTTCTGGACCAATACCATCTCCTGGTAAAACGGCTATATTTAACTTCATTTATAAATTAATTAAGCAGATGTAATTTCTTTGTAAATTTTACTATTTTCAATAATGTAATGAATATCACTATCTACAACTTCTTTTTTAGTATCGGCAAAATCTAAAAAGTTTTTATAGATTTCATCTAACTGAAGTTTCGTTAATTCATATCCTACATTTTTAGCTCGGTAAGCTAAGGCTGCACGGCCGCTTCTTGCTGTTAAAACAATAGCAGATTCTGTTACGCCAACATCTTTAGGGTCTATAATCTCGTATGTTTCACGATTTTTAATTACCCCATCTTGATGTATTCCAGAACTGTGTGCAAAGGCATTAGCACCAACAATTGCTTTGTTTGGCTGGGTGTAAATACCCATGTTTTCAGATACTAATTGACTTAAGCCAAATAACATTTCGGTTTTAATTCGAGTATCTAAATTTAAGTATGGATGCTGTTTTAAAATCATAACAACTTCTTCTAAAGCTGTATTTCCAGCACGTTCACCAATACCGTTAATGGTACATTCAATCTGGCGAGCACCGTTAATTACACCTTCAATAGAATTGGCAGTTGCCAAGCCTAAATCGTTGTGGCAATGACAAGATAAAATAGCCTTTTCAATACCTTTTACATTTTCTTTTAGGTATTTAATTTTGGCGCCATATTCACTTGGTAAACAGTAGCCTGTTGTATCTGGAATGTTTAAAACAGTTGCACCAGCTTTAATAGCCGTTTCGCAAACGCGTGCTAAATATTCGTTATCGGTTCTTCCAGCATCTTCTGCATAAAATTCTACATCTTCTACGAAAGATTTTGCGTAACTTACCGCTTTAAAAGCACGATCAAGTATGTCCTCTCTGGTAGATTTAAATTTAAATTTAATATGAGAATCGGAAGTTCCAATTCCTGTATGAATTCTAGGTTTTTTTGCGTATTTTAATGCTTCGGCAGCAACCTTAATATCGTTTTCAACAGAACGTGTTAAACCACAAACTGTTGCGTTTTTTACAATTTTAGAAATGGCTTCAACCGATTTAAAATCGCCAGGACTTGATACAGGAAAACCGGCTTCAATAATATCAACACCTAATAAATCTAGCTGTTCAGCAATGATTAATTTTTGTTCGGTGTTCAATTTGCAGCCTGGGACTTGTTCGCCATCGCGAAGCGTTGTGTCAAAAATTTGGACGTTAGTATTAGACATTTAATAAAATAAATTTTCTTTTTGTACTACGAATGTATATTTTGGTTTCGTGAAATTATAATGAGATACAATTTTTTTACGATGTTTAACTCGCTTGCGAATTAATTAAATAAATGAAAATCAGTTATTTAAGACTGTTTTTATAACTATGACAAAAGAACAAAAAGATAATTTGTTTGTATTAGTAAAGTCACTTTCTAAGTCTGAAAAAAGGCAATTTAAGCTTTATGTAGGACGTTTAGGAGTGAATGAAGATTCTAAATTTTTAACGCTTTTCAATATTCTTGAAAAGCTTAATACGTACGATGAAAATGCTATTTTAAAGAAAGGTGTTGTGAAAAAAGAACAGCTTTCAAATCTTAAGGCGCATTTGTACAAGCAAATCTTAATTAGTTTACGTTTAAACCCTTCACATCAAACCATTAGGATTCAAATACGAGAGCAGTTAGATTTTGCTACGATTCTATACCACAAAGGACTTTACAAACAAAGTTTAAAAATATTAGAAAAAGCGAAAAATTTAGCGATTCACCATGAGGAAAAAAATGTAGCCTACGAAATTGTTGAATTTGAGAAAGTTATTGAGTCGCAATATATTACCAGAAGTTTAAGCAATCGAGCCGACGAGCTTTCAATTCAAGCAAAAGAGTTGAGTCTGCAAAATGTTTTAGCCAGTAAATTGTCTAATTTGTCGTTGCAGTTATATGGTTTGTTCTTAAAAACCGGCTACGTAAAAAACAATAAAGAAACCAACCGTATTGTAAAGTATTTTGAGGCAAGACTTCCTAAATACGATATAAATGCTTTAGGTTTTCGTGAAAAATTATGGCTTTACAAGGCTTATTTGTGGTATAGTTTTTTAACGCACGATTTTTTAGCGTGTTACAAATATGCTACAAAATGGGTTGATTTATTCTACGAAAATAAAGAGCAAATTAGCTTAAATCCTGTGTTTTTTCTAAGAGGTAATCATTACTTATTAGAAGCCTTATTTTATTTAAGACATTACGAAAAGTTTAAAGAGTCACTTACCAGACTGGAAACAGTAACTAAAGAAAAATGGTTTCCTATTGATGATAATATTGAAGGGCTTATATTTTTATTTACCTACAATAATAAATTCAATTTACATTTTATAGAAGGTAGTTTTAAACAAGGCTTGCCTTTAATTGAAGAGGTTTTAGAAAAGCTAAAGGTATATCACGATCGTATCGATGAGCACCACGTTATGGTGTTTTACTATAAAATTGCGAGCATGTATTTTGGTGCCGGCGAAAACAAAAAATGTATTTTTTATTTAGAAAAAATTATTAATAACAAGTCTTTACAAATGCGTGAAGATTTATTGTGTTTTTCCAGAATTCTTAATTTGGTAGCCCATTACGAAGCAGGTATGGACTATAATCTGGATATTTTAATTAGAAGTACCTACAAGTTTTTAATTAAAATGGAAGACTTATACGAAGTACAAAAAGAGTTTATTAAATTCTTGAGAGGCTTGGGCGATATTTATCCGCATGAAGTTAGAAACGAGTTTGTTAAGCTACACAAAAAGCTAAAACAGTACGAAGACGATCCCTATCAAAGTAGAGCCTTTTTGTATTTAGATATTATTTCGTGGTTAGAGTCTAAAATTCAAAACAGACCCATCGATTTGGTTATTAGAAATAAATTTTACGAGATGCGATACAATAAATAAGAGTTTTATTTTTTATTTAAATGGAGTGCTTTTAAAATTTTTCGACAAAAAATTAGGATTTTAAATATTTCTAACTGAATATTTGCATACACAAAGTTCAAAAACTTATTGAAATGTTATCAAGAAAGGTGGAGGGATTAGACCCATTGAAGCCTTAGCAACCCTTTACACGTAAAGAAGGTGCTACATTCTACCCATATTAAAGTGTTTTACTTGTTTGGATAGATAACAAAATGAAATTACCGTCTGTAGTTTTAAAATTCTTTTTAACATTTTTCTATTAAGTACATCAAATTAATGATGCATTTGGCTTTTGGTTTAATTATTTATTAACTCAAAAAAAATTAGAAAAATGAGTACACAAAAATTCGCAACAAACGCATTACACGCTGGCCACGATTTTAAAGCCAATGGAGGTACCAGAGCTGTGCCAATTTATCAAACAACATCGTATGTTTTTAATAATTCAGATCATGCGGCAAATTTGTTTTCTTTAAAAGAATTAGGGTTTATTTACACCCGATTAAACAATCCAACAAATCAAATTTTACAAGAGCGTTTAGCTGCCTTAGAAGGCGGTATTGGAGCGGTTGTTTTTGCTTCTGGTACAGCGGCCATCTCAACAGGATTATTAACCCTTTTAAAAGCTGGAGACCATATTGTTGCTTCAAGCAGTTTATATGGAGGTACTTATAATTTACTTAAAGTAACCTTACCTAGATTGGGTATTACAACGACGTTTGTAGATGCCGATAATCCAGATAATTTTGCTGCGGCAGTGAAAGATAATACCCGAGCTTTTTTTGTTGAATCTTTAGGAAATCCAAAATTAGATGTGCTAGATTTAAAAGCAATTTCGGTACATGCCAAGGCTGCAGGAGTTCCTTTTATAGTAGATAATACGGTTGCAACACCTGCCTTACTAAACCCTATTGAGCATGGCGCCAATATTGTAATACACTCATTAACAAAATACATAGGAGGTCAAGGTACATCTTTAGGAGGCGCTATTATTGATGCCGGAACTTTTAATTGGGCCAACGGGAAATTCCCTGAGTTTACTGAGCCATCAGACGGGTATCATGGATTAGTTTATCATGAAGCACTTGGTGCAGCGGCCTATACTTTTAAATTAATTTTAGAAGGATTAAGAGATTTTGGAGGCGCTTTAAGCCCGTTTAACGCTTTTCAAATTATACAAGGTTTAGAAACTTTACCGGTTAGAATAAAACAACACAGTGCCAACGCCTTAGAATTGGCTAAATGGTTAGAAGCGCAAGATGAAGTGGCTTGGGTTAATTATCCAGGACTGGATTCTAGCAAATACAAAGCATTATCTGATGCCTATTTAACAAAAGGACAAAGCGGAATTGTTACCTTTGGTGCCAAAGGCGGTTATGATGCTGCGAAGGCCATTGCCGATAATTCAAAATTGTTTTCATTGTTAGCAAATATTGGAGATACAAAATCTTTAATAATTCATCCAGCAAGTACAACGCATCAACAATTAACTGAAAGCGAACAAGCTTCGGCAGGTGTTTCGGGCGATTTAATTCGTTTATCGGTTGGTCTTGAAGATTTAGAAGATTTAAAAGCCGATTTAAAAGCTGCTTTCAGCAACATAAAATAATAAAATTAGCATTGAAAAATACATTGCAACATATTATAATTAAAGATTTTATAACAGAAAATCAATCTGAGATTTCTGAAATAAAATTAAGCTACCAGGTTTTTGGTAAACCGCTGGGCACCGCTCCAGTGGTTTTAATTAATCATGCTTTAACAGGAAACAGTAATGTGGCTGGTGAAGATGGTTGGTGGAGCACGCTGGTAGGAGATGATAAGGTTGTAGATACCAAGTTATACACCGTTTTAGCATTTAATATCCCTGGAAATGGTTTCGATGGTTTTGTAATAGAAAATTATAAAGATTTTGTAGCCAGAGACATCGCCAAACTATTTTTAATAGGTTTAAAAGAATTAAAAGTTGAAAAGTTGTTTGCTTTAGTTGGGGGCTCCTTAGGTGGAGGTATTGCTTGGGAAATGGCTGTTATAAACCCCGATATAACCGAGAATTTAATACCTGTGGCAACCGATTGGAAATCGACCGATTGGTTAATTGCCAATTGCCAAATTCAGGAGCAATTTTTAATAAATTCTCGAAATCCTGTGCATGATGCTAGAATGCATGCCATGTTATGTTACAGAACGCCCGAATCTTTTAACGAACGTTTTCATCGTTCTAAAAATGAAGAACTGGAAATTTTTAATGTAGAAAGCTGGTTGTTACATCATGGTAAAAAGCTGCAGGAACGTTTTCAGCTTTCGGCATATAAATTAATGAATCAATTATTAAAAACGATTGATGTTACTAAAAACAGACCCGCCGATTTTAATGTTTTAGAGCGTATAAATGGAAATATTCATATTATAGGTGTCGATTCCGATTTGTTTTTTACTGCCGAAGAAAATAGACAAACGCATAAACAGTTGGCTGTTACAAATCCGAATGTAACTTACAATGAAATTAATTCGGTACATGGGCACGATGCGTTTTTAATGGAATACGAACAATTAGAAAAAATAATAGAAGGCATATTTGTGCCAAATTCTAAAAAAAGAAGAATGAAAGTATTAAAGTTTGGAGGGAAATCTTTAGCGAACGGAGAAGGATTGAATACCGTTATTTCAATTATTGAAAATAAGGTAAAGCAAGGTGATAAAATTACCGTGGTGGTGTCTGCAAGAAGCTCTGCAACCGATGATTTAGAAACTATTTTAAATAAAGCAGTAAGTGGTAAATCTTATAAAGAAGATTTAGAAGCTTTTAAAAGCTATCAAACAGAACCTTTGCCAGAAATTGATTTTTCAAAAGAATTTTCGGTATTAGATAAGTTGTTTGAAGGCGTTAGTTTGTTGGGTGATTATAGTAAAAAAACAAAAGATGAAATTTTAGCGCAGGGCGAGCTGCTTTCGGTAAAATTAATAGCAAGTATTTTAAATGCTAAGCAAATACATGCAGCAGCCGTAGATGCCAGAACATTAATAAAAACAAACGATGCTTTTGGAAATGCACAGCCAATTGGGCAACTTTCAAAAGAAAATGTAAAAAACTTTTACAAAAAATCGGGTAGCGATGTTGTAAATGTTGTTACAGGTTTTATTGCTTTTAATACTAAAAACGAAACCACAACTTTAGGTCGTAATGGTAGTAATTACACAGCAGCCCTTATAGCCAATTACTTAGATGCCGAAGAGTTACAAAATTACACACACGTAAATGGTATTTATACAGCCAACCCATATTTGGTTGAAGATGCTAAGAAAATTCGTGAACTGTCCTTTAGTGAAGCTAACGAATTGGCTAATTTTGGAACAACGGTTTTACATGCAAAAACAATTATTCCTTTAGTTGAAAAAAACATCAACTTACGTATTTTAAATACGTTTAATGCCGATGATGAAGGAACTTTAATCACTGCGAAACCAAATTCTAAAGAAGTTACTTCGTTATCTGTTCTCGATCATGTGGCTTTACTAAATCTTGAAGGTCGCGGTTTGTTAGGTAAAAGTGGTGTAGATGCTAGAATTTTTGGGGCTTTAGCTAAAAAAGATATTAGTGTAAGTATTATTTCTCAAGGCTCATCAGAGCGTGGTATTGGTTTAATTATTAACGCCGATCAGGCAACACAAGCGGTTATTGCCTTAGAACAGGAATTTGAAAACGACTTCTATTCGCAAGATGTAAATAAAATTGGTGTGGTAGACGATGTTTCGGTAATATCCATTATTGGTATCGAATTAAGTTCTTTCCATAAACCGTTTAATGCACTTATAAAGAATCAAATTACACCGTTGTTGTTTAATAATACGGTAACGGGTAAAAATGTGAGTTTGGTTGTTAAAAAGAATCAGCTTCATAAAGCCATGAATGTTATTCATGGTGAGATTTTCGGAATTTCAAAGAAAATAAACATTGCTATTTTTGGTCATGGAGGTGTTGGTGGCGCTTTAATTAATCAAATTTTAAAATCGAAAGGTGATATAGAAAAACGTAAAGGCATCAACTTAAATGTGTTTGCTATTGCCAATTCTAGAAAAATGATTTTAAATAAAAAGGGCGTCGATAAAAATTGGAAAGACACCCTACAAGCATCAAATTTAGAAAGCTCAATTAACGATGTTATAGCGTTTGCAAAAACGCATCATTTAGAAAATTTAATTGCGGTAGATAATACAGCAAGTCCTGTTTTTCATGATAATTATGTACCTTTAGTTGAAGCAGGTTTCGACTTAGTGTCATCAAATAAAGTTGCCAATACCGTTTCGCATAAATTCTACACCGATTTAAGGCAAGAATTAAAAAATAACAACAAACAGTATTTATATGAAACTACTGTTGGTGCAGGCTTACCATTAATTGATACGATCAAGTTATTGCACGAATCGGGAGAAAATATAACCAGAATACGAGGTGTTTTTTCAGGGACTTTAAGTTATTTATTTAATAATTTCTCGGTTCAAGATAAGCCTTTTAGCACCATTGTTCAAGAAACAATCGATAAAGGTTTTACAGAGCCAGACCCTCGCGAAGATTTTTCGGGCAACGATGTTGCAAGGAAATTATTAATTTTGGCAAGAGAATTAGATTTGCAAAATGAATTTAGCGATGTTTCGGTTCAAAATTTAATTCCAGAAGCGTATCAAAATATTTCTGTTGAATCATTTTTAAGTCAGTTGGATGTTTTAGATGAAACGTTTCAGAAAATAAAAGAAAATCAGCAACCAGGACATGTTTTACGATATGTAGGTGATTTATCGGGCGATTTATCTCAAGATAAAGGTAATTTAGAGGTTAAATTAGTATCCATACCAGAAGATAGTACCTTAGGGCATGTAAAAGGTAGCGATGCTATTTTTGAAATATTTACCGAGTCTTACGGTGAGCAACCCATTGTAATTCAAGGTGCTGGAGCCGGATCAGAAGTAACGGCACGTGGTGTTTTTGGAGATATTTTAAGATTGTCTAAACACATAAATTAATTATTAGGTCGAGCGCAGTCGAGACCTTTTTAGTGAAAAAAATAAAATGAGCCACCAATACACGAATTATATTAATTGAAATTATTCGTGAATTCATGACAAAAAAGAATATAATGAAGGAGAAGAGTAAACAATTTGAAACTTTAGCCATACGCACACAAACGGAAACAACACAGTTTTCAGAGCATTCAGTGCCCATATACTTAACATCGGGTTTTGTATTTGATGATGCCGAAGAAATGCGAGCGTCTTTTGCTGAAGAAAAACAGCGCGATTTATACAGCCGTTACAGTAATCCTAATGTTAACGAATTTGTAGAGAAAGTTTGTGCTATGGAAGGCGCCGAGAGTGGTTACGCTTTTGCTAGCGGCATGGCAGCGGTGTTTTCAACATTTGCAGCTTTGCTAAACTCGGGCGACCATGTGGTGTCATGCAGTTCTGTATTTGGTGCAACGCACGGGTTGTTTACAAATTATTTCCCGAAATGGAATATTGAGTGTTCGTATTTTAATGTAAATGAGGTTGAAACTATTGAAAGTTTAATTAAGCCCAACACAAAATTTTTATATGCAGAAACACCAACCAATCCCGGTGTTGATATTATCGATTTAGAATTTTTAAGCGCCATTTGTAAAAAGCATAACATCTTGTTGGTAATAGATAATTGTTTTGCTACACCTTATCTACAGAATCCTATTAAATTCGGTGCCGATTTGGTTATACATTCGGCTACGAAACTCATGGATGGACAAGGACGTGTTTTAGGAGGCGTAACAGTTGGAAAAAAAGAATTAATTCGCGAAATATATTTGTTTTCACGATTAACAGGCCCTTCTATGAGTCCGTTTAATGCCTGGGTGCTTTCAAAATCTTTAGAAACACTAGCTGTAAGAACCGACAAGCATTGCGAAAATGCGCTTAAAATAGCCGAGTTTCTGGAAAATCATCCTAAAGTAAAATGGGTAAAATATCCGTTTTTAAAATCGCATCCTAAGTACGATATTGCAAAAAAACAAATGCGATTAGGTGGTAGTATTGTTGCTTTTGAAGTAGAAGGCGGTATTGAAGGCGGCCGATCATTTTTTGATAATATTAAAATGTGTTCATTATCTGCTAACTTAGGCGACACAAGAACGATTGTTACACACCCGGCGAGCACGACACATGCTAAAGTTGAAGCCGAAGTAAAAGCAGCCGTAGGTATTACCGATGGCTCTGTTCGTATATCGGCAGGTTTAGAACATATAGACGATATTATTGCCGATTTGATACAAGCTTTAAATTAACTATATTAGCGGGATGCTTTCTAAAAAAACAAAATACGGATTAAAAGCTTTAACCTTCATTGCTAGAAATGAAGGTGACTCGCCAGTACAAGTTGGCGAAATTGCTAAAGGTGAAAATATTCCACAAAAATTTTTAGAAAGTATTCTGCTTACATTAAGAAAATCGGGCATCTTAGGGTCTAAAAAAGGAAAACACGGTGGTTATTATCTAAGAAATTCACCTTCCGAAATTTTAATGACAGAAGTCATGCGTGTTCTTGAAGGGCCTATTGCTATGGTGCCCTGCGTAAGTTTGAATTTTTACGAAAAATGCGATGACTGTCCAGACGAAGTGTCTTGCAGCGTTCATAAATTAATGATTCAGGTTAGAGACAGCACACTCGAGGTTTTTAAAAACACCACTTTAGAGGATTTATCTTCCAGAGATAAGTAATTCTCAAAATATAATACCATTTACTTCTTTTTTCATGGTATTACCTTCCATTAATTTTTTTTTGTAAAAAATTAAAATTTCAGTTTGAAATGTTATAAAAAGTATTAATTTTGTAATCCCTATTAAATTGATAGGATTAATATAATAACTAGTAAAATGATCGGACAGATGTTATTAAAAGACAAAGAGAAGTCAACTTATAAAGAAGATTCTGTTGGTGAAAAACCTTTAAGAAGCATTGTTAAATCTTTAAGTTGGAGAACTATAGGTACCTTAGATACTGTTTTAATTTCTTGGATTGTAACCGGAGAATTAACATTAGCATTTTCTATTGGTTCTATAGAGTTGGTTACCAAAATGGTACTTTACTTCTTTCACGAACGCATCTGGAATTCTATTAAATGGGGTAAATAAGTTATAATATGATAACTCAAGATAAAATAAACGAATTAAATACGCTTTTAAAAGATGCTCAGCCTTCAGATATTATTTTAAAGGCTATAGAGTTAAATGGTGAAGCGGTAATAACAACCAACTTCCGTCCATACGAAGCAGCTATTTTATACGCTGTAAATTCAGTGGTTTCAAACATTCCGGTAATTTGGTGCGATACAGGGTATAATACACCTCAAACTTACAGACATGTCGAGCAGGTTATTAAAGATTTGGCGCTTAACGTGTTTTTATACGTGCCAAAACAAACAACCGCGCATCGCGATGTAATAATGGGAATTCCTAGCGTTGATGCTCCAGAACATGCGTTGTTTACAGAGCAGGTTAAATTGGAACCGTTTAGACGCGCCATGGAAGCCCACAAACCAAAAGTTTGGTTTACAAATTTAAGACAAGGTCAAACGGCGTTTAGAGATAGTATTGGTATCTTTAGCCTGAGTAAAGATGGTGTTTTAAAAGTAAGTCCGTTTTATTATTGGACAGATGAGCAGTTAGATGCTTACCTTTTAGAGCACCATTTACCAAACGAGTTTAAATATTTCGACCCAACAAAAGCCTTAGCAAACAGAGAATGTGGTTTGCACGGTTAAGGGAAAAAGCAAAAGAAAATAAAGTAAAAAGGTAAAAGTTGATTTTGATGATTTTTAAAAACCAACAACAATCAACCAAAAACCAACAACGACAAATATATTATGATTAAGGATACATCAAATATTAATTCATTAGAAAACGAAGCGATTTACATTATAAGAGAAGTAGCAGCACAGTTTGAAAAACCTGTTTTGTTATTTTCTGGCGGAAAAGACTCTATTACATTGGTAAGATTGGCCGTTAAAGCATTTTACCCTGCTAAAGTACCTTTCCCTTTAATGCACATCGATACAGGACATAATTTCCCTGAAACGATTGAGTTTAGAGATCGTTTAGTTAAAGAATTAGGTTTAGAATTGATTGTTAGAAATGTTCAAGATTCTATCGATGAAGGTAAAGTGAAAGAAGAATCGGGTCGATACGCTAGTAGAAACCAGCTTCAAACCACAACGCTTTTAGATGCTATTGAAGAATTTAAATTTGATGCTTGTATTGGTGGAGCACGTCGTGATGAAGAAAAAGCAAGAGCGAAAGAACGTATTTTTTCAGTTCGTGACGATTTCGGACAATGGGATGAGAAAAACCAACGTCCTGAATTATTCGATATGTTAAATGGCCAAATAGAATTAGGTCAGAATGTACGTGTGTTCCCAATTTCTAACTGGACAGAATTAGATGTTTGGTCGTACATAGAGCGCGAAAATATTGAGATTCCTTCTATTTATTTTGCACACAAAAGAAATGTATTTTTAAGAGATGGCATGATTTGGTCTGCAGACGACGAGGTTGTTTACAGAGATGCTCACGAAGAAGTTTTTGAAGAATTAGTGCGTTTTAGAACCGTTGGTGATATGAGCTGTACAGCAGCCGTTTTATCTGATGCAACCACCATTACTAAAGTGGTAGAAGAAATTAGAGAGTCTACCATTTCGGAGCGTGGAGCACGTATAGACGATAAACGCTCGGAAGCAGCCATGGAAAAACGTAAACAACAAGGGTACTTTTAGTCGTAAGCTATAGGCAATAAGCCATAAGCAAATAAAAATTAAGATAAAGTCAGATTGCTTAAAGCGTAAAGCGTAAAGCATAAAGCAAAAAATAAAATGGAAGTATTAAAAATTGCAACAGCAGGTAGTGTAGATGATGGAAAAAGTACGTTAATAGGGCGTATACTTTACGATACAAAATCTTTAACCACAGATAAATTAGAAGCTATTGAAAAAACCAGTAAACAACGTGGTTACGATTATTTAGATTTCTCGTTAGCTACCGATGGTTTAGTGGCAGAAAGAGAACAAGGTATCACTATTGATGTAGCACATATTTATTTTTCAACAAAAAAGAAAAGTTACATTATTGCAGATACGCCGGGTCATGTTGAATATACAAGAAACATGGTTACAGGTGCATCTACTTCACAAGCGTCTATTATTTTAATTGATGCTAGAAAAGGCGTTATCGAGCAAACCAATCGTCACTTTTTTATTAATAATTTACTAAGAATAAAAGATGTTGTTGTTGCCATTAATAAAATGGATTTAGTTGATTATTCTGAAGAAACGTACAATAAAATTAAAGCCGATTTTTCAGAATTAATGAGCAAACGCGATTATCAAGATCAAAAAATAACTTTTATTCCCGTTAGTGCTTTAAAAGGTGATAACGTAGTGAATAAATCAGATAAAATGCCTTGGTACAAAGGGGAAGCTTTGCTAGAGCATTTAGAGCAATTAGATAAAGCAGATATTTATAATGTAGGGACACCACGTTTTCCTGTACAATACGTTATTCGTCCTAAAACCGAAGATTTTCACGATTTTAGAGGCTATGCAGGTAAGGTTTATGGTGGTAATTTAAGCGTAGGAGACGATATTATTGTATTGCCATCTAAAACCCGATCTAAAATTAAAGACATTTATTTTTACGACCAAAAGTATGAAACGGCTTCTAGACGTTCTTCGGTAACCATTACTTTAGAAAACGATATTAATGTAAGCCGTGGCGATATGATTGTTAAAGAAGGCGATTTACCGCAGGTAGACAAACAATTTACAGCCAACGTATGTTGGATGGATTCTAAAAAATTAACTCCAGGTGCCAAATATGTTGTGCAACATGGTGTGAATAAGGTGTTAGGTAAAGTCGATGCTATAAACCATAAAATCCACCCAGATTACTCGGGTATCGATAAAAATGTTTCAGAGTTGGCTGTTAACGATATTGCTTCGGTAACATTTAAATTAAACAAGCCTATTTTCTTCGATCAATTTAAAAACCACAGAACAAACGGGTCTTTTATTTTAATCGATCCTCAAACGAATAATACCGTAGGAGCGGGATTCATTCAATAATAAAGTATAAAGTTTGAAAGACAACAGTTCGAAATATTTGGTTTCAACTAAACAACTTTCAACATTAAAACTAAAGTAAAATGCAAAGTTTTAGAACAGAAATAGAAAATCCCGTTGTAGAAAACGATATTATAGAATTAGCAAATAAAATTGAGCTTTTTCACAATGGTAAAATTGATGAAGAAAAATTTAGAAGTCTTCGTTTAGCCAGAGGTGTTTACGGGCAGCGTCAGGAAGGCGTTCAAATGATTCGTATAAAATTACCTTACGGAAAAGTAAAAAGCAATCAATTACGACGAATTTCAGATGTTTCAGATGAGTATTCTCGTGGGCGTTTGCATATTACAACACGTCAAGATATTCAAATTCATTACGTCGATTTAAATAGAACACCAGAGCTTTGGGCAGAATTAGAAAAAGACGATGTTACCCTGAGAGAAGCCTGCGGAAATACGGTGCGTAATATTACCGCATCAGAGTTAGCTGGTATCGATGTAAACGAACCTTTCGATGTATCGCCTTATGCCGATGCCATGTTTCGTTTCTTTTTAAGAAACCCTATTTGTCAGGAAATGGGCCGAAAATTTAAAGTGTCGTTCTCATCTTCAGATGACGATACGGGACTATCATACATGCACGATTTAGGTTTTATAGCTAAAATTAAAAATGGCGTTCGTGGGTTTAAGGTTATGATTGGTGGTGGACTTGGTTCGCAGCCGCGTCATGCCGATGTATTATATGATTTTATTGAAACCGATAAAATTATTCCAACCATGGAAGGCGTGTTAAGAATTTTCGATCGTCATGGTGAGCGTAAAAGTCGCGCAAAAGCACGTATGAAATTCTTAATTAAAGATATAGGATTAGATGGTTTTAAAGCTTTGGTTGATGAAGAACAAAATGCCATCGAACATAAATCGGTTGCTATTGATGCCGATGCTTATGTAGCTTCTAAACCCGTTTCGGTTGAAGCGCCTCAGGTTGAAATTAACAATGTTGATGCATTCAATTTATGGAAATCGACGAACTTAATTCCTCAAAAACAAGAAGGGTATGTTGCCATAGGAATAAAAGTGCTACTTGGCGATTTTTATACAGATAAAGCAAGGTTATTAGCCAATTTAGTTGAAAAATATGCTGCAGGAGAAATTCGTTTGTCATTGCGCCAAAATATTGTTATTCCTTTTGTGAAAGAGGATTTAGTGTCTTTTTTCTACACCGAATTAGAAAAATTAGGATTTGTTGAAGCAGGATACAATAAAGCAATAGATATTACAGCTTGCCCAGGAACCGATACCTGTAATTTAGGTATTGCCAGCAGTACTGGTATTGCAGACGAATTAGAACGTGTTTTAAAAGCTGAATATCCACAATATTTAAAAAATGAAGATTTAGTTATTAAAATTAGTGGTTGTATGAATGCTTGTGGTCAACACAACATGGCAAACATTGGTTTTCAAGGGATGACGGTTCGTACGCCAGATAAATTAGTAGCTCCTGCATTGCAAGTGTTATTAGGTGGTGGAAATCTAGGTGATGGTAACGGACTTTTTGCCGATAAAGTAGTAAAAGTACCAAGTAAAAGAGGTCCGGAAGCATTGCGTAGAATTTTAAATGATTTTGAAGCAAACGCCAACGGAAAAACCTTTGTAGAGTATTACAAAGTAACTGGCGAACGTTATTTTTACGATTTATTAAACGATCTTCAAGATGTTACCAATTTAACACAAGACGATTTTATCGATTGGGGAACCAATGAAGAATATGTTAAAGAAATAGGCATTGGCGAATGTGCTGGTGTTGTTATCGATTTAATTGCAACCTTGTTTTTTGAAAGTGAAGAAAAAATTGAAAACGCTCAAAAAGCCTTCAATAATAGTGTGTATTCTAATGCTATTTATCACGCTTACAGTTCTTTAGTTAATTCGGCGAAAGCGATGTTATTAGCCGAAAACAAAAGCACAAATACACATGCAGGTATTATAAGTCAGTTTGATGAGTTATTTGTTGCTACTGGAAGAATCGATTTAGGGAGTTCATTTGCCGATTTAATTTATCAAATTAATAAATTTGCTCCAACGAAAGATTTTGCTGCTAACTATATAGAAAATGCTAATGCATTTTTAGATAAAGTTAAAAGCTACCGAGAAGCCCAAAATGAGCTAAATAAGCAAGCTATATAAATTTAAAATGAGCAAAATAACCCCAAAATTAACGGTAGTAGGTGCAGGACCAGGTGATGCAGATTTAATAACGCTTAAAGCTATTAAAGCTATTAAAGCAGCCAATGTGGTGCTTTACGACGCGCTTATTAATGAAGAATTGCTTCAATATGCTTCTGCCAATGCCGAATTAATTTTTGTGGGTAAACGTAAAGGATGTTATGCGTTTCAGCAAGAGCAAATAAATGAGCTTATTGTTGAAAAGGCCAAGGAAAAAGGACATGTGGTACGTTTAAAGGGAGGCGATCCTTTTATTTTTGGTAGAGGTGCCGAAGAGATAGATTATGTAACTCAATTTGGAATAGAAACCTATGTGGTACCGGGTATTACATCTGCCATTGCTGTGCCAGCCTATCAAGGTATTCCGTTAACCAAACGTGGTGCTTCCGAAAGTTTTTGGGTTATTACAGGTACAACAAAAAACCACGATTTATCTACCGATGTTCCTTTAGCTGCAAAATCTACAGCGACGGTGGTTATATTAATGGGCATGCATAAACTCAATGAAATAGTTCGTGTGTTTTCAGAAGTTAATAAACAAGATACACCAGTAGCCATTATTCAAAATGGAACACGTGATGATGAACAGGTAGGCATTGGTAAGATTGCAACAATTGAAGCTGTTGTAGCCGAAAAACAACTGGCATCGCCAGCAATTATAGTAATAGGTGAGGTTGTTAGAGAACGCGTTGTTTTGTCTTCAATTTACAATGAAGTTAAATCGAAGCAAGTATAGGTGCTATGGAAGAAAGGAATAATTTATATCCTATATTTTTAAAAGCAAAAAGCTTAAACGTGCTTATTGTGGGTGGTGGAAATGTTGCCGAAGAAAAATTAACCTTTCTGTTAAAATCCAGTCCCGATGCGCACGTAACCATGGTGTCGCCTATGTTTAGAGAAGGTACCATCGCGTTGGCTGAAAAAGGCGATGTTAAATTAATAAAAAGAAAATATAGTAAACGCTATCTAAAGGGAAAACATATTGTTATTGCAACTACCGATGTCCCTAAAGTAAATGTTGAGGTTTACAAACATTGTAGAAAGCGAAGCATTTTAGTGAATGTCGCCGATAACCCACCATATTGCGATTTTTATATGGGTGGTATTGTTACAAAAGGACATGTAAAAGTGGCTATTTCAACCAATGGTAAGTCGCCAACCACAGCCAAACGTTTGCGTCAGTTTTTCGAGGATGTTATTCCAGAAAATGTAGACGATTTAGTAAAGAATCTAAACGAATATAGAAAAACAATAAAAGGTGATTTCGAACAGAAAGTGGAAACGCTAAACGAGTTCACTAAAGGATTAATTGAAAAAAAATAGTTATTAAAAGAGTCTTAAAATGATTAAAACAGACATACTTATTATTGGAGCAGGACCAACTGGATTATTCACAGTTTTTGAAGCTGGATTATTAAAACTTAAATGTCATTTAATTGATGCATTGCCACAACCAGGTGGGCAATGTTCAGAAATTTATCCTAAAAAACCTATTTATGATATTCCTGGTTTTCCAGAAATTTTAGCAGGCGATTTAACAAAAAACCTATTAGAACAAGGGAAACAATTTGAGCCTGGTTTTACATTAGGTGAGCGTGCAGAAACTATCGAAAAACAAGAAGACGGTTCGTTTATTGTTACAACCAATAAAGGTACAAAACATCAGGCACCCGTAGTTGCTATTGCTGGAGGCTTAGGCTCTTTCGAACCAAGAAAACCAGCTTTAGACGGCATTGAGGATTATGAAGATAAAGGCCTAGAGTATTTTATAAAAGATCCAGAAGTTTACAGAAATAAACGTGTTGTTATTTCTGGAGGTGGCGATTCTGCCTTAGATTGGAGTATCTTTTTAGCCGATGTAGCTTCAGAAGTAACATTAATTCACAGACGTAATGAGTTTAGAGGCGCGTTAGATTCTGTTGAAAAAGTTGGCGAATTAAAAGAACTTGGTAAAATAAACTTAATTACACCTGCCGAAGTAACTGCACTTCATGGCGATGGTAAAATTGAAGCTCTTACTGTTACAAAAGATGGTGAAGATACCATTCTAGAAACCGACCACTTTATTCCATTATTCGGTTTATCTCCAAAATTAGGTCCTATAGGCGATTGGGGATTAGAAATTGAAAAAAATGCGATTAAAGTAGATAACTCATTAAATTATCAAACCAATATACCAGGTATTTTTGCCATTGGCGATGTTAATACTTATCCAGAGAAATTAAAATTAATTCTTTGTGGGTTTCATGAAGCAACCTTAATGTGCCAAGCGGCATACCGTATTATCAATCCGGGTAAAAAGTATGTTTTAAAATATACAACAGTTAGTGGTATCGATGGTTTCGATGGTACTCGTAAAGAGGCGCCTAAAGCAGTGGTACAATCTATAAAATAATTTAATCTGTATTATAATAAACCTTAAATCCTACATAGTAAGTACTGTGTAGGATTTAAATTTTATAAAAAAAAACAAAATTAAAAACCGTTTTAGTTTTACATTTAAGACCTAAAATTAACACGCTTAATAAAGCTTCCATAACATGAAAAGTTACAATGTTTGCTTAAAAGATACTGTAAAGACATTTACAAAACGGCTGTTTTATTCGCTGTTTGATAAAGAACACGAAGAAAAACACAGTGAATATTTAGAAAGAACATTTCTTATAATTTTATCTAAATTAGAAATAGAAAACGGTGACGATATATGGAAATCGTTTAAAAATGAACTTCCCGAAATTCGAAGAAAATTAGATTTAGATGCCATTGCTTTTGAAAACAACGATCCAGCATCCCACTCATTAGCAGAAATTTACATGGCTTACCCGGGATTTCATGCCATTTCTATTTACCGTTTAAGTCATGCATTGCATAAGCTAGGCGTTTACATTTTACCTCGAATGATGAGTGAATACATACACGGTATCACTGGTATCGATATTCATCCGGGAGCCACCATTGGCGAGTCGTTTTACATCGACCACGGTACCGGAATTGTTATTGGCGAGACATCTATTATCAAGAACAATGTAAAAATTTATCAAGGTGTTACTTTGGGAGGTATTCAAGTAAGTAAAGAACTTGCAAAAGTAAAAAGACACCCAACCATCGAAGATAATGTTTGCATTTACGCCAACGCTACTATTTTAGGAGGCGATATTGTTATTGGAGCCAACAGTACCATTGGCGCCAACGTCTGGATAACACAATCTGTTCCAGAAAATTCTTTAGTTACCTATCAAACCGAAATAAAAATAAGACCCAAAAAAAATGGCATCCATTAAAGGCATATTAAATCAAATAGGAAACACACCGCTTGTAGATGCAAGTCATTTAATTTCAAAAGCAGGTGTAAAATTATATTTAAAATTAGAAGGTAATAACCCGGGAGGAAGCGTTAAAGATCGTGCTGCTTTTAATATGATTTCTGAAGCTTTAAAACGCGGTGATATTAAAAAAGGCGGTTATTTAGTTGAAGCCACAAGTGGTAATACAGGGATTGCTTTAGCTTTTATAGCCAATCTATTCGGATTGCATATGGTTTTAATTATGCCCGAAAACTCAACCGAAGAACGCGTTAAAACCATGCGTGCTTATGGTGCTGAGGTTATTTTAACACCTGCCGATACTGGCATTGAAGGCTCTAGAGATTTGGCTTTTAAACTGCGCGATGAAAAAGGTTATGTATTATTAAATCAGTTTGAAAACGACGATAACTGGAAAGCGCATTATAAAACTACGGGTCCAGAAGTTTGGGAGGATACAAATGGCGAAGTCACGCATTTCGTTTCTGCCATGGGAACAACAGGAACAATTATGGGAGTTTCAACATATTTAAAAGAGAAAAACAATAATATTACAATCGTAGGAGCTCAACCTGCCGATGGTGCTAAAATTCCGGGGATTAGAAAATGGTCGCCCGATTATGTGCCTAAATTTTTTAACAGAAGCAAGGTCGATATCGTGGTAGATGTAAGCGAACAGGATGCGAAAAATACCACCCAACGCTTGGCTAAAGAAGCAGGTGTATTTGCGGGAATGAGCAGTGGAGGTTCTGTTTTTAGCGCTTTACAAATTGCTGAAACTATCGATGTTGGTGTTATTGTTGCTATTATTTGCGATCGTGGCGACCGGTATTTATCATCGTCTCTTTTCGAATAAAACCCTCGATTTTTAACGAATTAGTGTGAAATTAAAAAAATGTATAGTACTTTTGCGCACTAGTTCATAAACGTATTAATATTGTTATCAAGAAAGGTAGAGGGAATAGACCCGGTGAAGCCTTGGCAACCCTTTAGCTCTTAAAGAAGGTGCTACGTTCTACTGATATTTTTTAAATATTGGAAAGATAACGGAAAGTCTTTTTTCTTTTCTTGATGACATATAGATTAAACAATCAAAATGTCAAACATAAAACAAGCTTTACAGGAACGTATTTTAGTGCTAGATGGCGCTATGGGTACTATGTTACAACGCTATAAATTTACCGAAGAAGATTTTAGAGGTGAGCGTTTTAAAGATTATCCAACGCCATTACAAGGTAACAACGACTTGCTATCTCTTACGCAACCAGAAGCTATTAAAACCATACACGCTAAGTATTTTGAGGCAGGTGCCGATATTGTAGAAACCAATACATTTTCGGGAACAACCATTGCCATGGCAGATTATCAAATGGAAGATTTAGTTTACGAATTAAATTTCCAATCTGCTAAAATTGCCAAAGAAGTTGCTAATGCTTTTACAGCAAAAGAACCACACAAGCCTCGTTTTGTTGCAGGGTCTATTGGGCCTACAAACCGTACGGCCAGTATGTCGCCAGATGTAAACGATCCGGGTTACAGAGCCGTGACGTTTGATGAATTACGAATAGCCTATAAACAACAAGTAGAAGCTTTGTTAGATGGTGGCGCCGATATATTATTAGTGGAAACCGTTTTCGATACGCTCAACGCTAAAGCCGCTTTGTTTGCTATTGAAGAAGTAAAAGAAGCTCGAAATATCGATGTGCCTATTATGTTAAGCGGAACCATTACAGATGCTTCAGGACGTACATTGTCTGGGCAAACAGCCGAAGCTTTTTTAATTTCAGTATCGCATATTCCATTATTATCTGTAGGTTTTAATTGTGCTTTAGGGGCTAATTTGTTACAACCTCACCTAGAAGCCATTGCAAATAAAACCGATTTTGCTATTTCTGCACATCCCAATGCAGGATTGCCAAATGCTTTTGGAGAGTACGATGAATCTCCAGAAGAAATGGGCGAACAAATAGAAGAATATTTAAAAAAGAATTTAATAAATATTATTGGCGGGTGTTGTGGCACCACGCCAGAGCATATTAAAGTTATTGCAGACATTGCAGCCAAATATAAACCACGTAAAGCGGTTGTTAGTTGTTAGTTTTTGGTTGATGGATATAAAACGGAAGGATGAATTATACCGATTTGGATGTTTGGAAATATTCTAGGGAAATGGTTAAGTTGGTTTATAACCTTACTAAATCGTATCCTCAAGAAGAGTTATATGGCTTAACAAACCAAATTAGAAGATCTGTTATTTCTGTTCCGTCTAATATAGCAGAAGGCGTTGGCAGGCAATCTAGCAAAGAAACTATTCAGTTTCTTCATATTGCAAAAGGGTCTTTACAAGAATTAGAAACACAATTATATTTATCTTTTGATTTGGAATATATTTCAGAACAAGAGCTAAAAGAAATATTAGAAAAAGTGATATTAAACAAAAAACTGTTAAACGGTTTTATTAATTATTATAAAAAATTATGATTACTGAAACCAACAACCAGAGAAAATACATGCGATTGTCTGGTTTAGAACCTTTGGTTTTAAACGAAAACAGCAATTTCATAAATGTAGGAGAGCGTACAAACGTAGCTGGATCTAGAAAGTTTTTAAGACTTATAAAAGAAGAAAAATTTGATGAAGCTCTGGAAATTGCGCGTCATCAAGTTGATGGTGGGGCACAAATTATTGATATCAATATGGACGACGGACTTATAGACGGAAAAGAGTCTATGGTACGTTTTCTAAACTTAATTGCTGCCGAACCCGATATTTCTCGTGTGCCTATCATGATAGATAGTTCTAAATGGGAAATTATTGAAGCCGGACTTCGGGTGGTGCAGGGTAAATGTGTAGTAAACTCAATTTCTTTAAAAGAAGGCGAGGAGAAGTTTATTTGGGAAGCCAAACAAATAAAACGTTATGGAGCGGCCGTTGTTATTATGGCTTTCGATGAAGTTGGACAAGCCGATAATTATGAAAGACGTATTGAAATTTGTAAACGTTCTTATGATATTTTAGTTAATAAAGTAGGCTTTCCTTCCGAAGATATTATTTTCGATTTAAATATATTTCCCGTGGCAACTGGTATGGAAGAACACCGCCGAAATGCCATCGATTTTATAGAAGCTACCCGTTGGGTGCGTCAAAACCTACCCAATGTGAGTGTAAGTGGTGGTGTAAGTAACGTATCGTTTTCGTTTAGAGGGAACGATGGCGTTCGAGAAGCTATGCATTCGGTATTTTTATATTATGCGATTCAGGCGGGTATGAATATGGGTATTGTAAATCCGGCGCTTTTAGAAGTGTATGACGATATTCCTAAAGATTTATTAGAACATGTAGAAGATGTTATTTTAGACCGCCGCGACGATGCCACCGAACGTTTATTAGATTTTGCCGAAACAGTAAAGGGGTCTAAAATAGAAAAGGGTGTCGATTTATCTTGGCGAGAAAACCCAATACAAGACCGTATTACTCATGCTTTAGTAAAAGGGATTGATGCTTTTATTATTGAAGATGTTGAAGAAGCCAGACAACAAGCAAAAAAACCAATCGATGTTATTGAAGGTCATTTAATGATTGGAATGAACGTAGTGGGCGATTTATTTGGTGCTGGAAAAATGTTTTTGCCGCAAGTGGTAAAATCGGCTCGCGTAATGAAAAAGGCGGTAGCCTATTTAAATCCGTTTATTGAAGCCGAAAAAGGCGATAAGCAAGAACCTGTAGGAAAGGTTTTAATGGCAACCGTTAAAGGCGATGTGCACGATATTGGTAAAAATATAGTGAGTGTTGTTTTAGCTTGTAATAACTACGAAATAGTCGATTTAGGGGTTATGGTGCCACCTGAAAAAATTATTGAAACCGCCATTAAAGAACGTGTAGATGCTATTGGTTTATCGGGGTTAATAACACCATCTTTAGATGAAATGGTTTATCTGGCCAAGGAAATGCAGCGTCAAAATTTCGAAATCCCGTTGTTAATTGGAGGTGCTACCACATCGAAAGCGCATACAGCTGTTAAAATTGATACGCAGTATAATCATGCTGTAGTGCATGTAAACGATGCATCTCGTGCCGTAACTGTTGTTGGCGATTTGTTAAACAAAAAAACATCTCGTGATTATGTTGCTGCCATGAAAAAGGATTATGACGAGTTTAGAACCAAATTTTTAAAACGTGGTAAAGAGAAATCGTATATTTCTATTATTGAAGCACGCAAAAGAAAGTTTAAAATAGATTGGGAAGCCTCTCAAATTGTAAAGCCTAACGAGTTGGGTGTTCAAATTTTAAAGCAATTAAGCTTAAAAGAATTAGAGCCTTATATCGATTGGAGTCCTTTTTTTAGAAGCTGGGATTTGCATGGTAAATATCCAGATATTTTAACCGATAAGATTGTTGGCGAACAAGCAACTCAGTTGTTTGAAGATGCTAAAGTAATGCTTAGTGAAATTATTGCGAAACAGTTATTAAAACCCAAAGCTGTTTTTGGTTTATTTGAAGCTAATAGCATTCATGATGACGATATTTCGGTTCAGAAAAAGGGGAAAGAGGTTGCTGTTTTTAGAACATTGCGTCAGCAATTAAGCAAGCGCGATGGTATACCAAATATAGCATTAGCAGATTTTATTGCACCAAAAAGTACGGGTAAAACAGACTACATAGGCGCCTTTTGTGTTGCCATTTTTGGAGCCCAGGAATTAGCCGATAGCTACAAAGCAAAAGACGATGATTACAATGCCATTATGGCTCAGGCGATAGCCGACAGGTTTGCCGAAGCTTTTGCCGAATATTTACATAAACAGGTTAGAACGAAACATTGGGGTTACGATTCGGAAGAGGCGTTAACAACTGAAGATTTAATAAAAGAAAGCTATAAAGGTATTCGTCCGGCACCAGGCTATCCTGCATGTCCCGACCATTTAGAGAAGGAAACCATTTGGGATTTATTAGAGGTTGAAAAACTTATTGGTGTAACTTTAACCGAAAGTTTAGCCATGTGGCCAGCAGCTGCGGTTTCGGGATATTATTTTGCGAATCCGGAGGCTAAGTATTTTGGTTTGGGCAAAATTACCGACGACCAAGTTACCGATTATGCAGTTAGAAAAGGCATTGGAAAGGATGTGGCCAGAAAATGGTTGCACCCCAATATTGCCGACGAATAATTAGTTTAAAACCCAATTTATAGTTTTAGAAATGGCACAAGAATTTATAGAATTAACCTTAGGAAGCTATGTGATATCTCATGGGTATAATAGCAAAAATAAGGAGCAATTAGAGCCGGTAACCTCGCATGTGTTATCGAAAAAAATAATTGCTGTTTCTAGAATTAAATCGGTTAGTGAAAAATATATTTTAACCGATTATGTAGATGGTAGATGGATTTATTGGGAATACGACGAAGATTATGAGTTTGTAAAAAATTTGCTGGTTAGCCCGCGTTAGCGATTGCAGTGAAAAGCCCACAGCGAGGTACGAGCGCGGACTTGCAACGGAAAGCGCGACCCTTGTGGTAACGCCCAAAAAAACAAATAGATAAATATTGATGAGATTCCTGCCTTCGCGGGAATGACAAAAAATAAGTAATGAAAGTAACAGATCACATAAAGAAAGCTAACGGAAAAACATTGTTTTCGTTTGAAGTTATACCGCCGCAAAAGGGGAAAAATATTCAGGATTTATACAATAATATCGACCCGTTAATGGAGTTTAATCCGCCTTTTATAGATGTAACGACTTCGAGAGAGGAGTATGTTTATATCGATAAAGGTAACGGCCTTTTAGATAAGCGTATTACTCGTATGCGCCCGGGAACAGTTGGTATTTGTGCTTCGATTATGCATAAGTATAAGGTGGATGCGATACCGCATTTATTGTGTGGTGGTTTTACAAAAGAGGAAACCGAATATGTGTTGGTTGATTGTCATTATTTAGGGATTGATAATGTTATGGCCTTGCGCGGTGATTCGAGAAAGGATGAGCCTTATTTTATTCCAACAAAGGATGGTAACGCTTTTGCAAGTGAATTGGTTGCGCAGATTTCAGATTTAAACAAAGGGAAATATTTACATGATAATGTAGAAATTGAACACAAGTACGATTTTTGTGTGGGTGTTGCTGGTTATCCTGAGAAACACATGGAAGCGCCATCGCTACAAAACGACCTGAAACGTTTAAAGGCTAAGGTAGATGCGGGTGCCGATTATGTGGTGACCCAAATGTTTTTTGATAATAAAAAGTATTTTGATTTTGTTGAAAAGGCTAAAGAAATGGGAATTACTGTGCCAATTATTCCCGGAATTAAGCCTATAGCCGTTAAACGACACCTACAAATTTTACCTCAGGTTTTTAAAATTGATTTACCTGAAGATTTAATTGATGCGGTTGAGGCTTGTAAAGATAATAATGCGGTTAGACAGGTGGGTATTGAGTTTGCCATACAACAATCGAGAGAGTTAAAAGAAGCGGGTGTGCCATTTTTACATTATTATTCTATGGGTAAAAGTGATAATATTAAAGCCATAGCTTCGCAGCTCTTTTAATTATAATTTATACTAAGCCCTATCGGCAATTTTTAATGAAGCAATTTTTAAGTTACATTTTTTTAATATTTACGGTACTTTGTTTTTCTCAGGAAAAGCAACATGCTTCATATATAGATTTTAATTATTTTACAGGAAATATTGCCCTGCATAATAACAGTATTCTGCATTTAATTAATGGGCATCCTGAAGGGGTTATTGTTAGTTGGAATAAGAAAACCTTTGGTTATAACGATTGGGAACAACGTTATAATTACCCCGATTATGGAGCGACGTTTATTTACCAAAATCTTAAAAATAATGTTTTAGGTAATAATTACTCGCTTTACGCACACTACAATTTTTATTTTTTGAATAGGAATTTAATGTTTCGAATTGCGCAGGGCATGGGTTATACCACCAACCCTTACGATAAGGAAACTAATTATAGAAATATTGCTTTTGGTACGCGCTTGTTAAGCAGCACCTTTGTAATGCTGAATTATAAAAAAGAACGTATTTTCGATAAGTTTGGTGTTCAGGCGGGTGTGTCTTTAATTCACTATTCGAATGCTAATTTTAAATCGCCTAATAACGGTACCAATTCCATAACTGTTAATTTAGGGGTTACTTATAATCTGGATGCTAATGAACCTGAATATGTAACCACTTTGGACGGTGTTAAAGAGAAATTTACAGAGCCCATAAAGTATAATTTTGTGGTGAGAGGTGGTTTAAATGAAAGCGATGTTATTGGTAGTGGGCAATATCCTTTTGTTGTACTTTCGGCTTATGCAGACAAGCGAATTAATGTAAAGAGTTCCCTGCAACTTGGTACCGATGTGTTTTTCTCTAGATTTTTAAAAGAGCATATTTATTTTAAAAGTGTAGCGTTTCCTGAAGAAAACCTCTCGGGAGATGAAGATTATAAACGTGTGGGCATTTTTGCTGGTCATGAATTATTTGTAAACCGAACCTCGTTAATAACCCAGCTGGGATATTATGTGTATTATCCTTTCGATTTTGAAGGGAGAACCTATGTGCGAGTTGGGTTAAAGCGCTATTTAAACGAAAAGTGGTTTGGAACGATGACGCTGAAATCGCATGGGGCACGCGCAGAAGGTGTTGAATTTGGTGTTGGGGTTAGACTATAAAAAACTATGAAAAACTTAATTTACATATTTATATTAGTTTTTTTGTTTTCATGTGATAATGAGAATTCAGGCGATTGTTTTCAGGAAACTGGTGCTATTATTCAGGAGGAAGTCTCTTTGGGTAGTTTTAATAAAATTCTGGTAAATCGGGATGTCGAATTGATTTTAAAAGAAGGTTTGCCGCAAAAAATAATTGTTGAAACTGGTAAGAATTTATTTAACGATGTCGTCGCTGAGGTTATAGATAATCAATTGGTGTTAACCGACAATAATACCTGTAATTATGTGCGAAGCTATGGCGTTACAAAAGTATATGTTACAGCACCTAATATTACCGAAATTAGAAGTTCTACACAATATGACATCAGCTCCGATGGGGTTTTAACCTATCCTTTATTAAGAATTTTATCTGAAAATTTTTCGCAACCAAATGCTTTTGCCGTTGGTAATTTTAATTTGGAAATAGATAACAATTCGTTTTATGTTCTTTTTAATGGAGCTTCAAACTGTTTTGTTTCTGGTAAAACAAATAATTTAGATGTTTCGTTTTCTGCAGGAAGTTCGCGATTTGAAGGCGAAAATTTAATAGCCCAAGAGGTGACGTTTTGGAACAGGGGTTCTAATGATATGATTGTAAATCCGCAACAATCAATAACAGGTATAATAGTAGGTGTAGGAAATGTTATTTCTGTTAATAAACCACCTGTTATTAATGTCGAGGCATTGTATAAGGGCCGATTAATTTTTAAATAGATCGACCGCTTGTTTAGCTATCTCTAACTCTTCGTTAGTTGGTATAACCAATATTTTTACTTTAGAATTTTCGTCGTGAATGGATCTAATGTCTTTAGAACGAATACCGTTTTTGTAAACATCCAACCTAATGCCTAGAAAATCTAAATCTTCACAAATCATTTTTCGCATAAGCATCGAGTTTTCTCCAATACCAGCCGTGAAAATAATAGCATCTAAGCCATTTAAAATAGCCGCATAACTGCCCATGTATTTTTTAATGCGGTACACATTCATTTGAAGTGCCAGAATACAATCTCTGTTTCCTTTCGCCGCTTCGCTTTCAATGTCTCTTAAGTCACTATACCCGGTAAGTCCAAGCATACCGCTTTTTTTCTGAAGAATGTTGTTAATTTCGGGTAGAGTATAACCTAATTTGTCGGCTAAATAGAAAATTACAGCAGGATCAACATCGCCAGAACGTGTGCCCATTATGAGTCCGTTTACTGGAGAAAACCCTAAAGAATGGTCTATGCTTTTTCCGTTTTTTATCGCCGTCATGCTACACCCGTTACCAAGATGTATTGAAATGATTTTAGAATTTTCTTTGTCTAAATATTCAATCGCTTTCTCTGAAACGTATTTATGGCTGGTACCGTGGAAACCGTACAAACGAATATGATTTTTATCTAAAAACGCATTAGGTATTGCATATTTATAAGCATATTCTGGTATGGTTTGATGGAATGCCGTATCGAAAACCGCTACTTGTTTTGCATTTTTAAATATGGTTTCAGCATCTTCAATCCCTTCTAAATTCGCTGGATTGTGCAGTGGCGCTAATGAAGATAAATCGGCTATTTTAGCTTTAACATCTGCGGTTATTTCGGTTGTTTTACTAAAATGTTTTCCACCATGAACCACACGATGTCCAACAATGGCGATATCGTCGGCCGATTTAATAATGCCAGTTTTTTCATCTAAAAGCTTACTGGCTAAAAGTTTTAAACCGGCTTTATGGTTTAAAATTTCGGTTTCAATTTCGAAGGTTTCAGCACTGGTTTTATAAATAAATTTGGAATCTGTTGCGCCTATACGTTCTATTAAACCAGAACATAAAATAGCTTCAGATGGCATTGAAAATAATTGAAATTTTAAGGAAGAACTTCCCGAATTTAAAACTAATACTTGCATAATTTTATTCTTCTTGTGCTTGAATGGCTGTTATAATAACGGTGCTATAAATATCGTCTGCAGTACAACCTCGACTCAGGTCATTTACAGGTTTGTTTAATCCTTGTAAAACAGGACCAATGGCCAAGGCACCCGTTTCGCGTTGTACCGCTTTATAGGTGTTGTTTCCGGTATTTAAATCGGGAAAAATTAATATGCTAGCACTACCAGCAACTTCAGAATCAGGCATTTTACTTTTACCAATGCGCATATCTACAGCCGCATCATATTGAATAGGACCTTCTATTTTTAAATCAGGATTTTTAGTTTTTACAATTTCGGTGGCTTCTCTCACTTTCTCTACATCGGCGCCTTTACCAGAAGCTCCAGATGAATATGAAAGCATAGCGACTTTAGGGTCTATTCCAAAATTGGCGGCTGTTTGCGCCGACTGAATGGCAATTTCGGCTAATTCTTGAGCATTCGGATTTGGGTTGATAGCACAATCACCAAACACAGAAACACGGTCTTCTAAACACATAAAGAAAATAGAAGAAACAATATTAACACCAGGTTTTGTTTTAATAAATTGAAGGGCCGGTCTTAAGGTGTGTTGTGTGGTATGTGCAGCACCAGAAACCATCCCGTCGGCATGACCTTTATAAATCATCATGGTACCAAAATAAGATACATCTGCCATAGCATCTCGTGCCATTTCTAGGTTAACGTTTTTATGTTTTCTTAGTTCGTAAAAAGTATTTACGTAATCGTCGAAATGCTCAGATTTGGTAGGAGAAACAATATTCACTTCATTTAAATCTAGTGAAATATCAAATTTATCGACCAGTTCTTTTATTTTGTCATCTTCTCCAATAAGCGTGATGTTTACAACCTGTGCATTTATTAAACGGGCTGCAGCACGAAGTACACGTTCGTCATAGCCTTCGGGCAATACAATGTGTTTTTTGTCTTTTAAAGCACGTTGCAATAAGTTGTATTGAAACATTCGTGGTGTAAATATTTCAGATTTGAAGGTTACTAATTTTTCAGCGAATTTATCGGTATCTACGTGGTTTTCAAAAGTGGCAATCGAAGTTGCAATTTTTTCGGTGTTATCGGCATAAATTTTAGAGCGAATATTACCAATACTGTTGGTAGCAAAATAAGTGCCTGCATTAACGCTAATAACTGGAACAACGCTTGAAAGTCCTTCAATTAGTTTTAAAATAGGCTCTTCTGGAATTAAGCCACCCGTTAAAACAATACCCGATATCTTAGGATAATTTTTCGAAATATTTGCCTGTAGTGCCCCCAAAATAATATCGGCTCGGTCTCCTGGAGTAATTACCAAGGCATTTTCTTTTAAATGCGTGAGGTAATTTCGTAATTGCATGGCGCCAACACTAAAATTTTCAATAAGGTTGTTTTGCATTTCTTTTCCAAACAGAACTTTGCCATCTAAAGCGGTAACAACTTCTTTTACCGTAGGACTCGATAAGCTATGTATTTTTGGAATAACAGTAATATCGGTATTGTTACTAATACGTTCTTTTAGTAGCGTTTTTAAAGAATCGATGGCCTCAATATTAACCTTGTTTGTAATTAGCGAAAGCACATCGACACTTTGTTTAAAGGTGTCGTAAGCTAGTTGTGCACTATCTACAATTTCTTTTGATTCTTTTTTGTCTCCCTGAATAACAATTATAACAGGTAAACTTAAATTTTTCGAAATTAAAATATTTAAATCTAATTCGATACTTGAATTTTCATGAGAAAAATCGGTGCCTTCAACTAAAACAAAATCGAACTTTTCTTCAAGATTTTTGAATTTCTTAATAATTTCATCAATAACTTCACCAGAACGTCCTTGGTTATAAAGATCGAGCACTTCATTTCTGGTAAAGGCAAAGGTTTTTTTATAATTGATATCAATTTCAAAGTGCGATAATACGGTACTAATATGGTTGTCCATGTCTCCAGATTCTACATCTTCTATGATGGGTCTGAAATATCCAACTTTAGCCGTTTTTCCTAAAAGCATGCGCATTAAACCAAGAACAACGACAGATTTTCCGCTATTTGGTTCGATGGTTGCTACATAAATTCCTTTACTCATTATTTTTTATTTGTAGTTTAAAGAAGAAATACAATCGATTATAATTTAAATATAATCATTAAACATTAATCTCTTATTTTAAATATTCATAGCAAAATTAACACCTTTACATTTCGGTAAAGATGATTTTTGTCATACTAGAGCATGAGTAATACAACATCCTTTCCTAAATTATTAATTAGCTGAATTAATCTTTTAAGAAGTTAAATCTCTAAAAAGTGTTTCTAGGCTGCTATTTTTTTGATTGAGTTGTAAAATTTTTAATTGATTATCGTGTGCAAAATCAAACACATGCCCACGCATATCTTGCGATGTAGAGAAGGATATTTCGTAAATAAAACCATGGGTGTTTTTAACCGATTTAACTTTAGGAAGTTTTAATAGAAACGCATCTTCAACCCGATAATCGAACTCCACAACTACAATTTGATCTTTTCCTTCATATAGTTCTTTGAGTTTTTTGTCGGCTACAATTTCACCCTTATTTATAATAATTACTCGGTCGCACATGGCTTCTACTTCTTGCATAATGTGAGTAGATAGAAAAACCGTTTTCGTTTCCCCAATAGTTTTAATTAAGTTTCTAATATCAACCAATTGGTTGGGGTCTAAACCGGTGGTAGGTTCATCTAAAATTAAAACTTCTGGATCATGTAGTAATGCATTTGCCAAACCAACACGCTGGCGATACCCTTTAGATAGTTGGCCTATTTTTTTATGAGCTTCGGGTGTTAAGCCTGTAAGTTGAATGACTGCTTCAATACGTTCTTTTTTTACATTGTAAACAGAGGCATTAAAGCTTAAATATTCTTTAACATACATGTCTAAATACAACGGATTATGTTCCGGTAAATAGCCAACACTTTGCTGCACCAACGTTTTGTTTTCGTTTACAAAAACACCGTTTACTTTTGCCGTGCCTTCATCAAAAGGCAAAAACGTTGTTAGAATTTTCATCATGGTCGATTTTCCGGCCCCGTTAGGACCTAAAAAACCAACTATTTCTGGCTTTTCAATTTGAAAACTAATGTTGTTTAATGCTTTCTGATTTCCGTATCGTTTTGAAACTCCAACTACTTCAATAGACATATTTAAATTTGTTTGTTCAAAAATAATGATAATCTAACGTAATTTGCATTTTGGTGTAAAATCTTTAAAACTTTTCATAAAATTGAAAAAAAGTTTTTATTGTATTTTTATTTCTTAAATAATTAATTACTTTAGCGCCGTAATTATGACAACAACAGTATATTATACATATTTTAACAACTGGTTTTATTTCTTTTTTAGCAAAAGGAACGAGGCGTTGTATGTATAATTTATAAACATAAATTAGAATATAAGTCTCGATGAAAATCGAGACTTTTTTTTTAATGTTAAAAGCAAAACAAATTAACAATTAGTTTTTAAAAATTAAACTTTGATTAAAACGGTAGCTATACAAGGCGTAAAAGGGTCTTTTCATCATATTGTGTCTAAACAATATTTTGCTAAACCCGTTGAAACTATAGAGTGTAATACATTCGATAGTTTGGTAGATTCTTTAATGAGTAAAGAATGTGATGCTGCTGTTATGGCGTTAGAAAACTCTATAGCAGGCTCAATTATTCCTAATTATGCTTTAATAGATAAATTTAAGCTTCATATTATTGGAGAGCATTATTTGGATATTCAGCATAACTTAATGGTTCTGCCTAATCAAAGCATAGACGATATTAAAGAAGTGTATTCGCATCCAATGGCTTTATTGCAGTGTAAGGAGTTTTTTAGACAATATCCGCACATTAAATTAGTGGAAGATAAGGATACTGCAGAAGTAGCGCAGCGCATACATGAGCAGCAAATTAAAGGCATAGGAGCGATAGCAAGTGTTACGGCTGCCGAAATTTTTGAATTAGAAATATTAGCAAAAAGCATACAAACCATAAAGCATAACGAAACACGTTTTGTTATTGTTAATCGTGAAAATGCTGAAGTAGCTGAAAATGATATCAATAAAGCTTCAATAAAATTTGAAGCAGACCATAAACGAGGTAGTTTGGCAACTATCTTAAATGTAATGAGCGATTGTAAACTTAATTTAACAAAAATACAGTCCTTACCAATAATTGAAAAGCCCTGGAAATATGCCTTTTTTGTTGATGTAACATTCGAATCTTATGAAGATTTTAAAAAAGCAAAAACCTTAATAGATATTATGGCGCAGGGATTTAAAGTGTTGGGAGAATATAAAAATGCAAAGTTATGATTGAACCAGCTAACAGATTGCAAACCGTTGAAGAATACTACTTCTCTAAAAAGTTAAGAGAAGTTGGACAGCTTTTAGCAGCCGGTAAGCCTATTATAAATTTAGGGATTGGTAGCCCAGATATGCAACCACCAGCAAACGTGGTAGAGGCATTAAAGGCTGGTTTATCAAATCCTAATGCGCATAAATACCAGAGTTATCAAGGGCTTCCGGAATTAAGAGACGCCATGGCGGGATTCTATAAAGAGCATTTTTCGGTAGACTTAAACCCTCAAAACGAGGTGCTGCCGTTAATGGGAAGTAAAGAAGGTATTATGCATATTTCTATGGCATATTTAAATGAAGGTGACGAGGTGTTAATTCCCAATCCAGGATACCCAACCTATCAATCGGTTACCAATTTAGTAGGTGCAAAACCTGTTTTTTACGAGTTAGACGAAACTAATAATTGGTTGCCAGATTTCGAGGCCATCGAAGCTTTAGATTTGAGTCAGGTAAAATTAATGTGGGTAAATTATCCACATATGCCAACGGGAGCACAGCCCAGCGAAAATTTATTTAAAGATTTAGTAGCCTTTGGTAAAAAGCATAATATTTTAATAGTAAATGATAATCCGTACAGCTTTATTTTAAGCAACAATCCTACAAGTATTTTAGGGGTTGAAGGCGCTAAAGATGTGTGTTTAGAGTTAAATTCGCTTAGTAAAACCTTCAATATGGCTGGGTGGCGCGTTGGTATGTTGGTAGGCGATAGTACTCATATAAATCATGTGTTAAAAGTAAAAAGCAACATGGATTCTGGAATGCTTTATAGCATCCAAAAAGGGGCTGTTGAAGCTTTAAAAAGTTCAAGCGACTGGTACGATGCCCTTAATAAAGTATATAAAGAACGTCGTGATTTAGCCTGGAAACTGGCAGACGCTTTAAACTGTACTTACGATAAAAATGCAACCGGACTTTTTGTTTGGGCTAAATTACCAGAAGGTATTAATGCAGAGGCGTTTATAGATGAGATACTTTACAACAAACACGTGTTTATAACGCCAGGAATTATTTTCGGAACCAAAGGAGCAGGCTACATTCGTTTTTCATTGTGTGCTTCAACAGAGGTGTTCCAGGAATCAATTAACAGAATAAAATTATAGAACCTTTTAAGTTATAGGTTTAGCGTAATGAAAAATATATACATAATAGGAATCGGTTTAATAGGAGGTAGTCTTGCAAAAGATATTAAAAAACTACATCCAGATGCTGTTATTCATGGTATAAGCAGAAAAGAAAGTACCTTAGATGAAGCCTTATCTTTAAATTTAATAGATAAAAAGGCAACTTTAGATGATGTTGCTAAAGCAGATTTGGTTATTATAGCTATACCTGTTGATGCTACAGTAAAAATATTACCATCGGTTTTAGATAGAATTTCAGATACAGGCTTAGTGGTCGATGCAGGATCTACAAAAGTAGATATTTGTAAAGTGGTCGAAAATCACCCAAAAAGAAGAAACTTTTTAGCCATGCACCCCATAGCAGGAACAGAATATTCGGGTCCGAGTGCCGCTATTAGTGGTTTATTTGTTGGAAAAACCAATATTATTTGCGAGGTAGAAAAAACCACGTTTAAACTTCAGGAAAAAGCATTAGACCTGTTTAAAGCTATTGGCATGCGCATTCGATACATGAATCCCGAAGCACACGATAAGCACATTGCTTACGTATCGCATTTATCGCATATAAGTTCGTTTATGTTAGGTAAAACGGTTATCGATAAAGAACGAAATGAACGCGACATTTTTGATATGGCAGGCAGTGGTTTTGCATCAACCGTGCGATTGGCAAAAAGTTCACCAGAGATGTGGACGCCAATTTTCGAGCAAAACAAACAAAATGTTATTGAAACATTAGAAGAGTATATTAATAATCTCACCCATTTTAAGGAACTTATGAAGGCCAACGATTTTGACGCCATTTATAAGGAGATGAAAAACACCAATCACATAAAAGACATTTTAAAAGGAATTAGTTAAGTATTAAAATTATGGAAAACACAAAAGAAATGAGAACCTGGTTAGATGATTTAAAATTAGATCATCCGCTAGTAATTGCAGGACCTTGTAGTGCTGAAACAGAAGAGCAAGTATTAAAAATAGCTCACGAGCTTAAAAATACAGATGTAAGTTATTTTAGAGCAGGTATTTGGAAACCAAGAACTAGACCAGGTATGTTTGAAGGCGTTGGAGCATTAGGTTTAAAATGGTTACAAAAAGTAAAAGCAGAAACCGGAATGAAAATTTGTACCGAAGTTGCTAATGCAGCTCACGTAAAATTAGCATTAGAGCATGACGTAGATTTATTATGGATTGGTGCACGTTCTACGGTGAGTCCGTTTATTATGCAAGAAATTGCCGATGCTTTAGAAGGCACAGATAAACCAGTTTTAATTAAAAACCCTGTAAATCCAGACTTAGCTTTATGGTTAGGTGGTATTGAAAGAATTTACAAAGCAGGTGTAAAAAATATTGGAGCTATTCACAGAGGGTTTTCTACTTACGAAAAAACAAAGTACAGAAACAATCCAGAATGGCAATTGGCTATCGAGTTTCAAAATAAATATCCAGACATTCCATTAATTAACGACCCGTCTCATATTACTGGAAAACGCGATATGATTTTTGATGTATCTCAAACAGCTTTAGATTTAAATTTTGATGGATTAATGATTGAAACACATTACGATCCAGAAAACGCTTGGAGTGATGCGTCTCAACAAGTAACGCCATCTACTTTGGTTCAAATTATGAAAGATTTGAAAATAAGAAAAGAAACAGATTCTGAAGCAGAATACAACAAATCTTTAGAAACTTTAAGAACTCAAATAGATGTTATTGATAACCAAATTATCGAGTTGTTAGGTAAAAGAATGAAAGCTGCCGATGGCATTGGAGCACTTAAAAAACAAAAAAATGTGGCTGTTTTACAATCGAAACGATGGAATGAAATTCTAGGTAAAATGGTACTTGAAGGCGAAGCAGTAGGTTTAAGTGAGGAGTTTGTTTTAAAAATGTTTAAAGCTATTCACCAAGAATCTATCAATCATCAAGAAAAGATTTTAAATGGTTAAAAACCAAAGTTTTTATAATGAAAAAGCCTCGTATTAACGAGGCTTTTTTTATGCTTTATTTATTTCTTTTAAAAATATATCTTGTAATAAAAATACCTTGGTTATCATCTTTTCCGGCATCACTTTCAACCGCACTGGTAACAAAAGCAAGTTCCCATCCTTCAGAAACCATCGTGTTTATTTTAGAACTTACAACCGCATCATTCGCAGCTATATTTTGAAAACGAATACCTGCAATATTATAAAAATTCAAAAGCTTTGTTTCTTCAAAATCCTTTACACGAATATCACCACGATCTGATTTATTTCTTGTATGGTCTTCTTCAGTTTGTTCCGAAGTAAAATCTTTGTAATTTCTTTCTTCTTCAGCAGAAATTAATCGAGATCTTCCTAAACCACTTGGTATAATAGATTCTACACTGGTTATAATTTTGTATTCAACTTGAGCAAAAAGATTTGAGTTGAAGGTAATAAGCATTAAAAAGGCAAATAAAATTTTTTTCATAATACGGGGTTTAAAGTTTTAAATACGAATATAAAATATTTTGAAGTAGATAAAATTATTTTTTTACGTTACTTTTGAAGCAGATATGACAGGACTCGTTTATAAATCTACAGGAAGTTGGTACACCGTTAAAACCGCATTGGGTGAGACCTATGAATGCCGTATAAAAGGTAAATTTCGTATGAAAGGTATTAAAAGTACCAACCCCATTGCTGTAGGTGATTATGTCGATTTTCAACTGGAAACAGACAACGATCAAGTGTCGGGAATTATTAATAATATTCACGACCGTAAAAACTATATTGTTAGAAAATCGGTTAATTTATCGAAACAAACACATATAATAGCATCTAATATCGATCAGGTATTTTTAATGATAACTATTAATAACCCTCCAACCCTAACCAGTTTTATAGATAGGTTTTTGGTAACTGCGAATGCTTATTCGGTTAAAACGGTTTTACTTTTTAATAAAATTGATGTTTATGACGAAGAAACCCTAAACGAAGTGCGATATCTTGCTCACGTTTATCGTAAAATTGGTTACGAATGCATAGGTGTTTCGGCTATTTCGGGAAAAAATATCGACAAAGTAAAAGACCTCATGCATAATAAAGTGAGTATGTTTTCTGGACATTCTGGCGTTGGCAAATCGACTTTGGTAAATGCCATTGAACCCGATTTAAACATAAAAACCAAAGCCATATCTACCCTACACATGCAAGGCCAGCATACAACAACTTTTGCAGAAATGTTCGATTTAAGTTTTGGGGGACAAATTATCGATACTCCTGGGATAAAAGGATTTGGGGTGGTTGACATGGAAAAGGAAGAAGTGGGCGATTATTTTCCAGAGATTTTTGCTTTAAAACAAGATTGTAAATTTAATAATTGCTTACATATTAAAGAGCCAAATTGCGCCGTAAAAGAAGCGTTAGAAAATGATGATATTGCTTTTTCCCGATATCGCAGTTATGTGCAAATAGTAGAGGGCGAAGACGAGCATTACAGAACAGATAATTGGGAGCGCGAATAAATTAATGCTATGAAAATAGTTGTTCAAAGAGTTTCTAAAGCCAGCGTAGTAATAAATAATAACACGGTAGCTTCAATAGATACGGGTTTGTTAATTCTATTAGGGATAGTCGATGAAGATACCCAAGAAGATATTACTTGGCTCACAAACAAAATTGTAAATCTTCGCATTTTTGGTGATGAAAACAATGTAATGAACAAATCGTTAATAGATGTAAATGGCGATGCCATAGTTGTAAGTCAGTTTACACTGCATGCAGCCACAAAAAAAGGCAACAGACCCAGTTATATTAAAGCCGCAAAGCCAGATATTGCTATTCCTTTATACCATTCTTTTTTAGAATCGTTGACGAAAGATTTAGGAAAACCCATTCAATCCGGGCAATTTGCAGCCGATATGAAAGTTGAACTGCTTAACGATGGTCCGGTAACTATAATTATTGATTCTAAAAACAGGATATAAAAATTATTTTTTATATTTAGCATAAGAATTTTAACAAAAGCCACTTAGTAATTCGAGGTTTTTCTCTCTGTTAATTTTTTGAATAATTATTAGATTTAAATCTTTATAAGTGGTTTATGTACATAAAAGAGCACCTTATTTACGTACTATTTTTAGTTACTTTTTCATCTTTTTCTCAAGAAAAATTTTATACCAGTTTTAATATTCCGGCTAACCTTACAAAAAATGCTAATGCTGTTATTCGGTATAGTGATATGAAAATAGCGTTAGAAAGTTCTAGCGAAATGGTTGTAACCGAAAAACGTATTGTTACTGTTCTTAACAAACAAGGAAATAATGCTGTTGATGCTTTTGTTCATTACGACGATAATGTAAAAATTAAAGAATTAGAAGTTCACGTTTATAACGATTTTGGTGCTCAAATTAATCGTATAAAGAAAAACGATTTTAAAGATGTGAGTGCCGTTGATGGCGGGACACTTTACAGCGATTCCAGAGTAAAATATTTAGAATATACTCCCGTAGCATATCCATACACCATAGAATTTATTTGCCAAACCGTAACAAAAAATACCGCATTTATTCCGTCTTTTAGTCCTGTTAGTGAAAGTTTTGTAAGTGTTGAAAACAGTGAGTATAGCATCGTTTATCCTCAAACTTTAGATGTAAGAAAAAAAGAAAAAAATATAGATAGCTTCCAAATTGAAAAAGAGGAGACCTCAGGGCAAATAGTTTATAAGGCCAAAAATATCGAGGCTTACAAACCAGAAGAATACGGACCGGCTTTCTTTAATATGGCACCTAAAGTTTTGTTCGCAACGAAACAATTTACACTAGAAGGTTTTTATGCCGAAGTAGACGATTGGGAAACGTTTGGCAAGTGGATGTACAACGATTTAATAAGCGACACCCACGATTTACCTGAAACTACAATTGCCACAGTTACTAATTTGGTTAAAGACGAAACAGATTCCATTGAAAAAGCAAAAATAATATATCAATATGTTCAAGATAAGGTGCGGTATATTAGTGTGCAGGTTGGCATTGGAGGCTGGAAACCCTTCAAAGCTTCAGAGGTTGATAAATTAGGATATGGCGATTGTAAAGCCTTAACAAATTATACCATGGCTTTATTGAAAGCCGTTAATGTACCCTCTAATTATTCGGTTGTTTATGCAGGTTCCACCCAAAGATGTTTAGAAAAAGATTTTGCTTCGGTACAAGGTAATCATGTTATTTTATCTATTCCTAATAACGAAAATACCGTGTGGTTAGAATGTACCAGTCAGAAATTACCATTTGGGTTTATTGGCGATTTTACAGACGATCGCGATGTTTTGGTTATTACACCCGATGGCGGTAAAATTCAGCATACAAAAAAATATGCGACTAAAGAAAATATCCAACAAACCACGGGGTCTTGTATCCTTTCAGCTTCAGGAGGCATTAAAGTTAAAGTTAATGTGTTGTCTCAAGGTATTCAATATGACGATAAATATTGGTTAGAAACCGAAACCGAGAGAGATTTAGATACTTACTATAAAAAAAGATGGAAATATATTAACAGTTTAAGTGTCAATAAAATTAATATTTCCAACGATAAAAATGCAATTACTTTTATTGAAGAAGTCGATTTTGAAGCCGCAAATTATTCTAAAATAGTTGGAAATCGCATGCTATTACCATTAAATGTTTTAAATAGAAATACGCACATTCCAGATCGCTATAGAGAGAGAAAGCAGCCTTTAATTATTAAAAGAGGATTTGAAGACCGCGATGAGGTTGAAATTAATTTACCATCTGGTTATGCTGTTGAAGCTCTTCCTAAAAATATTGTTATAAATAATAAATTTGGTAGTTACGAGGCAAAATTTACTATTAAAGACGCTGCTACCATAATCTATAACAGAACTTTTATTGTTAATGATGGCGAATATTTAAAAGAAGATTACGAGCCTTTTAGGTTGTTTTATAAAGAAGTGACTAAGCACGATAATGTAAAAGTCGCATTGATTACTAAAAGCTAATATTTAATTTTTTAAAGCGTATTTTAGCCAACTAATTGAAAAAGAATCGGAACAAATAGTTTTAACTAAAATTTAAAATGAATATTCAAAACGCGCAACAGGAAGTAGATAACTGGATTAAAAACCACGGTGTACGATATTTTAACGAGCTAACTAATATGGCGCAATTAACCGAGGAGGTTGGAGAAGTAGCACGTATTATTGCAAGACGTTACGGTGAACAAAGCGAAAAAGAAAGCGATAAAAGTAAAGACCTTGGCGAAGAATTAGCCGATGTTGTTTTTGTTGTTTTGTGTTTGGCAAACCAAACAGGCATCGATTTACAGGCTGCTTTCGATAAAAAATTAGATTTAAAAACAAAGCGTGACCACGATAGGCATCAGAATAACGAAAAATTAAAGTAAATTAGCCACTTCTTTAAAAAAAGATAATTTACTAGTATGCATTTTACACTTCATAAAACAGATATTGCTAAGCAATCATCTATAAATATAACAGGTTCTAAAAGCGAATCTAACAGATTATTACTACTGCAAGCTTTGTACCCGCAGTTTTTACTTGAAAATATTTCAAATTCAGACGACAGTAATTTAATGACCAATGCATTAATTTCAACGTCTAATGTTATAGATATTCATCATGCCGGTACAGCGATGCGTTTTTTAACTGCATTTTTTTCTATTCAAGAAGGGCGTGAGGTTACCTTAACTGGTTCTAAACGAATGAAAGAACGTCCTATACAAATTTTAGTAGAGGCGCTTCAGGAGCTTGGTGCAGATATTGCGTATGTTGAAAATGCAGGATATCCGCCAATTAAAATAACGGGAAAAAAAATAACTAAAAACAAAGTATCTTTAAAAGCCAATGTAAGTAGTCAGTATATTTCGGCATTACTTTTAATAGCTTCAAAATTAGAAAATGGTTTGCAATTAACCCTCGAAGGAGAGATAACTTCGGTGCCTTATATTAAAATGACCCTTAGTCTTTTAGAAGAAATTGGCGTGCAAACAGATTTCTTTGGAAACGTAATAACCGTTAAGCCAAATAAAAATGTGTTAGAACCAAAAACGTTGGTGGTAGAATCAGATTGGTCTTCGGCATCTTATTATTTTAGTTTGTTGGCTATAAGCGATGTAGGGACAGAAATAACCATTTCTTCATACAAAGAGAATTCACTACAAGGCGATTCGGTGTTGGTTGATATTTACAAACATTTTGGTGTTTCGTCTACCTTTAGTAATAATCAACTAACTTTAAAAAAGGAGCCTGTAAGGTTACAACCTCTTAAATTAGATTTAAAAAACGCTCCAGATATTGCACAAACTATTGCAGTAACCTGTTTTGCTTTGGGTATTTCATGCGATTTAACGGGCTTACACACCCTAAAAATTAAAGAAACCGACAGGTTAGTTGCTTTAAAAACCGAAATAGAAAAATTAGGAGGCGAGGTAGCCATTACCAACGAGTCTCTGCATTTATCTCCTGCAAACACAATAAAAGAAAATATATCTATTGCCACCTATAACGACCACCGTATGGCTATGGCTTTTGCACCTTTGGCATTAAAAACATCGCTTATTATTGAGGATGCCGCAGTGGTTTCAAAATCGTATCCAACCTTTTGGGACGATCTAGAATCTATCGGATTTAAAATAACTAAATAATAATCATTCATTTACTTGACAAGGCCTACTTTCAGATTGTATATTTGCAGCCTTTGTAACAGAAAATGAAACTCATTTTCATTTAAATAAAAACGTTTTATTTATGAAATTATCTAACTTTGGTTTTAACCTGCCAGAAGAATTATTAGCTGAATACCCAGCAGAGAACAGAGATGAATCCCGTTTAATGGTTTTAGACAGAAAAAAACAAACCATCGAACACAGAATGTTTAAAGATATTGTAGAATATTTTGATGAAGACGATGTTTTAATTCTTAACAATACCAAAGTATTTCCAGCAAGATTATACGGAAACAAAGAAAAAACCGGAGCAAGAATCGAAGTATTTTTATTAAGAGAATTAAACCAAGAACAACGTTTATGGGATGTATTGGTAGATCCAGCTCGTAAAATAAGAATTGGAAATAAATTATACTTTGGAGACGACGATACCTTAGTTGCTGAAGTTATAGACAACACAACCTCAAGAGGGCGTACACTACGTTTCTTATACGATGGTTCATACACCGAGTTCCGTAAAAAATTAACCGAACTTGGCGAAACACCACTTCCAAAATACATAAAACGCGAAGTACAACCAGAAGACGAAGAGCGTTACCAAACTATTTATGCAAAAAACGAAGGTGCTGTAGCAGCTCCAACCGCAGGTTTACACTTTTCTAAACACGTGCTTAAACGTTTAGAAATTAAAGGCGTAAAATTTGCCGAAGTAACTCTCCACGTAGGTTTAGGAACCTTCAATCCAGTTGAGGTAGAAGATTTATCTAAACATAAAATGGATAGCGAAGAGCTTAAAATTGACGAAAAAGCTGTAGAAATAGTAAACGCTGGTATTAAAAACAAAAAACGTGTTTGTGCTGTGGGTACAACCGCAATGCGCGCTATCGAAAGTTCGGTATCATCAAACGGGCAACTAAACGAAATCGAAGGGTGGACAAACAAATTCATTTTCCCACCATACGATTTTAGTATCGCAAACTGCATGATTACTAACTTCCACACGCCAAAATCGACCCTTTTAATGATGGTTTCTGCCTTTGCAGGTCACGATTTCATTAAAAAAGCATACGAAGAGGCCGTAAAAGAAAAATACAAATTTTACAGTTATGGCGACGCCATGCTAATTTTATAAAACTTAAAAAGCCTTGTTAATTCAAGGCTTTTTCATTTATGGTACGTTTAAAACACGTCGTTTTATATTAAATTTTTTGTTTTGGGCATTACCCTATCGGGTCGCGTTTTTCGCTATATCTTTTTTCTCGTACCTCAAAAAAAGGATGCCGCTGCAACCGCTAATGCAAATACCAACATCAAGTTAAATTCATCAATCAAAAATGGTTAATAGTTAATCGTTTGCTTATTTTTGCAATACTTATGGCAGAGAATAAAAAAGATATTCGCGCCTTAACTAAAGATCAGTTAAGAGCATTTTTTCAATCACAAGGCGATAAAGCCTTTCGAGGGAATCAAGTTTACGAATGGCTATGGCAAAAAGCAGCTCATAGCTTCGACGATATGACAAACCTATCGAAAGAAACCCGCCAAATGCTTGAAGACCATTTTGTAATAAACCATATAAAGGTCGATGCCATGCAGCGCAGTAGCGATGGCACGGTCAAGAATGCCGTGAAATTACACGATGGCTTAATAGTCGAGTCTGTATTAATTCCAACAGCCACCCGTTCTACGGCTTGTGTTTCCAGTCAGGTTGGTTGTAGTCTCGATTGTCGTTTTTGTGCCACAGCACGTTTAAAACGTATGCGAAATTTAAATCCAGACGAAATTTACGACCAGGTAGTTGCCATCGATAACGAAAGCAGATTGTACTTTAACCGTCCGCTTAGCAATATCGTTTTTATGGGAATGGGCGAGCCTTTAATGAATTATAAGAATGTTATAAAAGCCATCGATAAAATTACTTCAGATGAAGGCTTGGGGATGTCGCCAAAGCGCATTACGGTTTCAACATCGGGTGTACCAAAAATGATAAAAAAAATGGCAGACGATGAAGTTAAATTTAATTTAGCCGTATCCTTACATTCTGCCATAGACGAGGTGCGAACACAAATAATGCCATTTAATGAAACCTTCCCATTAGCCGATCTTAGAGAAGCCCTAGAATATTGGTACGCCAAAACCAAACGTAAAATTAGTTACGAATATGTTGTTTGGAAAGGTATTAACGACCAACAAAAAGATATAGATGCTTTTGTTAAGTTTTGTAAATATGTGCCTTGTAAAGTAAATATTATTGAATACAATCCTATAGACGACGGAGAATTTCAACAGGCATCGAACGAGGCTTTAGAAAATTATATTACTAATTTAGAGCAAAATAGAATTGTAGTAAATGTACGCCGAAGTCGAGGTAAAGATATAGATGCCGCTTGTGGGCAATTGGCTAATAAAAGTTAAGTAAATCTGTGAAAATAGTAGAACAAATAAAGCAGCCTATAGCTTATGAAATGGAACTTTTCGAACAAAAGTTCTTATTATCCATGTCTAGTAAAGTAGCGTTACTAAACAGAATTACAACCTACATTGTAAATCGAAAAGGAAAACAAATGCGACCTATGTTTGTTTTTCTGGTTTCTAAAATGGTATCGCATGGTGAAGTTAGCGAACGCACCTACAGAGGTGCTTCGGTCATTGAGTTAATACATACCGCTACCTTAGTGCACGATGATGTGGTTGATGATAGCAATCGCAGACGCGGTTTCTTCTCTGTTAATGCACTGTGGAAAAATAAAATAGCCGTTTTAATTGGCGATTTTTTACTTTCAAAAGGCCTGCTTTTAAGCATTGATAATAACGATTTCGATTTGCTTAAAATTATCTCAATTGCCGTTCGGGAAATGAGTGAAGGCGAATTACTGCAAATAGAAAAAGCCAGAAAATTAGATATTACAGAAGCTATATATTACGAAATTATTAGGCAAAAAACAGCCACTTTAATAGCTGCATGTTGTAGTTTGGGTGCTGCATCGGTAAAACCAGAATCGGAACATGTTGAGGTTATGAGAAAATTTGGCGAGCTTATAGGGATGGCTTTTCAAGTTAAAGATGATTTATTCGATTATAGTGACGACCAAATAGGTAAGCCAACAGGCATCGATATTAAAGAACAAAAAATGACACTCCCTTTAATTTACGTGCTTAACAAAGCGAGTAAAGAAGATAAAAAATGGTTAATTAACTCCATTAAAAATCATAATAAAGACACCAAACGTGTTAAGCAGGTTATAGACTATGTGAAAATCAATGGTGGTTTAGACTATGCCATTTTAAAAATGAAAGAGTTTCAATTAGAAGCCATTAAAATACTTGATAAATATCCCGAATCGGACTATAAAAATTCACTAAAACTTATGGTGGATTATGTTATAGATAGGAAGAAATAATATCAAATAAATTATATTATTGTTGCTGCTGTTGCTGTTGTATACGTTCTAGGTTGTGCTTAAAACTATTATTTTTTATCGACGACACAGGCGTTTCTGGTAATTTTACTACATCTGTTTGTTTTGTAGTGCTTACTTCTACAAGTACATATAAATCGGCATCTACTTTTCCTTTAAACACACCTTTAACCGGTGCACAATCAGAATAATCTCTTCCAACCGCTAAGCGCACATGGTTTTCGTTGGCAAATGTGTTATTTGTAGGATCAAAACCAAACCATCCATAAGAAGGAATATAGGCTTCAAGCCAAGCGTGAGTTGCGCCTTCACCACGTGTGTTATTATCGTTTGTACAAATGTAACCACTAACATATCTTGCAGGAATACCACACATACGTACAATTTTTAGCATTATGGTGGTTATGTCTTGACAAACGCCTGCTTTTAATGCCCAAGCCTCGTCTATAGATGTGTCTACCTTCGTAACCCCTTTTGTATATTTTATTGTATTATAAACGAAAGCGCAAAGCTCTGTAGTTACTTGAAAAGGGGTTTTTTCAGTAATGTTTAAATCTTCAATAACTTTTAAAAAATCAGGGGTTCCAGTAAACGATTTGTGGGATAAAAAATCTACAAAATCGCCATCATATTTTAAAGATTTTAAGGCCTCCCACTGCGTTGCAGGGTCTAAAGTATCAATAGGATAAGGTCTGGGAGTTGTATTTACTTCAATATTAGATTCAATATAAAGTTCTTTTATGGGTTCGGTAAGCATAAAGGTGCCTACGATGTTTTTATAAAAATCGGTATAGGTTTCAACAAAAGCATTATTTGTAACAATTAAATAATGCGAAGTAACCGATTGATAGGCATCATTTATAGGATGAAGTCTAATTAAATTAGCACCATCTATAACCGGATTATCGTAAGTGTATTTCGTAATATGTTTAATATAAAAAGTTCCCATAAGTAATTTTAAATCAATTAATTTGAGATAAGTAAACAGAGTTAATATTCATTGAAATGTTTCTTATGTCTTCTTTGATGCCTTCTATAAAGTTATTCAGACCTTGATTGTTTATGTTATCAATGGTTGTGTATTTTATGGTGCTTTCCAGTTTTCCAAGCAAGAAATCTAGATTATTTTTCTCTAACTCGTTCGAATCAATTAATTGGTGTATAAGTCTGTTTAGTTTATTTACACAATAATATACAGATCGAGGAAACAATTTATCCTGAAAAACCATTTGAATAATATGTTCTTCATTAAAGGTGGATTTATGAGTTTTTAGATATAATTGATACCCTCCAATAGATAGAAGCAAATTTTTCCAGTAAAAACCTTTTTCTAAACTATCGGAAGTATTGGCTATTTCCTGAAGTTTTAGTGCTGTAAAATCTGAAATTTGAATCACACGTTCTAAGAATTTGCCAACATTCATAAAGTAATACGATGGTCCTCTTTCTTGAGTGATATCGGAAGTGCCGTAATACACTAAATGGTGTTTTCTTAATTCTTCCAAAAAGTGTATAGGATCTTCTTCTCTAAGTCTGCGTGGTAAATCTTTATCTGTAATGTATAAATAATAATTATTTACACACAGCCAGGTTTCTCTAGAGATATGTTCTTGCACACTTCGGGCATTTTCTCTGGCTCTTGTTACAATATTTAGAAGCGAGTTAGAATTGCCTAGGTTAAAAACCATATAATCTATACATTCTATAGCATCTTCTGTTTCAAATTCATTTTCAGATGATGAAAAGTTTTTAATTATTGGCGTCCATGAAAATAATTCTGGCGAGTCTTGATTGGCATAAAAATTTATTTTTAATAAACTTAAAATACCATTACCACGCTCCATGTATCTACTCAACCAAATAAGATTATTTGCTACTCTACTTAACATATATTTATTTTTTCAAATTATTTTAAAACCCAAGTGTCTTTACTGCCACCACCTTGAGAACTATTTACAACCAACGAGCCTTTTTTAAGCGCTACCCTTGTTAAACCTCCAGGGCATATGTCAATACCATCTTTCCCCATAAGGGCAAACGGACGTAAATCGATACAGCGAGGTGTAAGTTTACCATCTATAAAACAAGGTGCTGTGGATAGTCTTAATATAGGTTGCGCAATAAAGTTATCTGGTTTTTTTGCAACATTTTCTAGATAATCTTTAATCTCCTCATCGGAAGCTTCATGACCCATTAACATGCCATAACCACCACTACCATCGGTTTTTTTAATAACCATGTCTTTAATGTTTTTGGTAACATACTCAAGTTCGTCTGGTCTTCCTAATTGATAGGTTTCAATATTTTTTAAAATAGGTTCTTCGTCTAAATAATATTTAATCATGTCTGGAACATAAATATATATTGCTTTGTCATCGGCAATTCCGGTACCCGGTGCATTAACAATATTTACGTTTCCTTTGCGGTAAGCCGACATGATTCCCGCCACACCTAAAACACTGGCAGCATTAAACTCTAACGGGTCTAAAAAGTCGTCGTCGACACGTCTGTAAATAACATCAACTTGTTTTAAACCATTGGTTGTTTTCATGTAAACAAAATGATTTTTCACTACCAAGTCGCTACCTTCTACCAATTCGATACCCATGAGTCGCGCTAAAGTAGTATGCTCGTAGTAGGCAGAATTATAAATACCAGGTGTTAAAAGAACCACGTTTGGATCGGCAATGTTAGAAAGCTCTTTGAGCTTTTTGTACAGCATGTTTGGGTAGTTAGATACCGATCTCACACCATTTTCAGGTAAAATCCCAGGAAATAACCTTTTGGATATTTCTCGGTTTTCTAGCATATAACTCACACCAGAGGGAGTTCTTAAATTATCTTCCAGAACATAAAATTCACCATCGTTATTACGAATTAAATCGACACCCGATATGTGAACATATACATCATGCGGTACTTTTACGCCTTTCATTTCACGTAAAAAGTTTGGGCAGGAGTAAATTAATTCGCCAGGAATAATACCGTCTTTTATAATAAATTGTTCGTTATAAATATCTTTTATAAAAAGATTTAAAGCTTTAAGTCGTTGCTTTATTCCGCGCTCTATTTTGTCCCATTCAGATGCAGTAATAACTCTAGGTACAATATCGAAAGGGAAAATTTTCTCAATACCTTCATTATCGTTATAAACGGTAAAGGTTACACCTTGACTCATGAATAACTGTTTCGATAAGTCTTCTTTTTTAGAGAGTTTTTCTACTGATGAATTTTTTAGATACTCAATAAATCTTTGGTATTGAGGTCTAAACTCTGCATTTTCATTGTACATTTCATCCCACGTGTAATTGAGTTTGTCGTAAGAAGAAAAAAGATTATTGTTAGCCATAAATTATTAAGTATGTAACCAAATGTAATGATTTGTTGAAAAATAATTAAAGAAATATACTATTATATGTATTAAAAACAGTGATAATTCGTATTTGTTAAAAAAAATTCTAAATTTTAACAAACAATAAAAAAAATAAAGTTTTAATTATACATAAAACAATTTGTTCTTTTAAGGTACTAAATATTGCTCATAAAAATAAATGTAAATAAAATAATAATCTTCAGGCAACCATTTGCATCAAAATTGCGTCTTGTTAAATAGAAGGCAAAATGAAATCAATATTGAAAGTAATACAACTCCATAAAGACGAAGCATCGCTTATAAAGGGCGCGATAAAAAATAACAGGGATTCGCAGCGCATTTTATTCGATTTGTATGCTCCAAAAATGTTAAGCGTTTGCAGGTACTACATAAAAGACATTCAATTTGCAGAAGAAGTTATGTTGAATGGTTTTTTTAAAGTGTTTTCAAATTTAAAAAATTTTAAAGCCGAAGGTAGTTTTGAAGGGTGGATACGTCGCATTATGGTTCGCGAATCTATATCGTATTTAAGACAAAAAAAGTCTATTGAATTTGCATTAGACGTTATCGATTACAAAAACGATTTCACCAATAATATTCAAACGGAAATTGAATTAGCAGAAATTCAACAATTAATCGATGATTTGCCAGAAGGTTATAAAATAGTATTTGTTATGTATGCGATTGAAGGGTATAAGCATCATGAAATTGCAGAAATTTTGAATATTTCAGAGAGTACTTCAAAATCACAATTATTTAAAGCTAAAAAACAGCTTCAAGAAAAAATTATTAATAGAAACAAGCCAGGTTATGGAATCAAATAATTTCGAAAATAAAATTAAAGAAACGCTAGAAAACAGAAGCATTCAACCGTCGGCTCAAGCGTGGGATAAACTTTCAAACCGTTTAGACTCGGCAGCCACGAAACCAAATAACAAAACATTTTGGTGGTTGGGCATCGCTGCAAGTATTATAGGTGTTTTATTTGTTGTTAGTATCTTTTTTAAAAATGAAAATAGCACCAATAAAATAGTTGTTACACCTGTTGAAGATGTAAAAGAATCGGTTGCTCCAGAAGCTATGGATGCAAATAGTTTTATTGAAGACAAATTAGATATTGTTGAAGATAAAACAGCCAGTAGTGTAGAAACGTTTCAAAATGATAAACAAGTGCCTTCTCAAGTTTTATCTCATAACGATAATGAAAATATGGAGCTTGCAAATCAATCGGAATCTACTAATAAAGATATTAAAGCCCCTCAAGAGGTTTTGTCTTTTGAAGATAAAAAAATACAAGAAGTTGTTGCGAAAATAGCCGATTTAAAATCTCATAATGTCCCGATTACCGAAGCCGATATTGATGCATTGTTACTCGAGGCCCAAAATGAGATTAGACTGCAAAAAAGTAATAATCAAGTAGCAGGAACTATCGATCCGCTGGAACTTTTACAAGATGTAGAAGCCGACTTAAATCAATCTTTTAGAAGTAAAGTTTTAGAAGCTATAAAGGCTAGTTATGGCACAGTTAAAACCGCTGTAGCTCAACGAAACGATTAAAAAATTTCATCAATAAATCAATTATCAATCACATCCGTAAGGATAAAAAACGAACAGTTATGGAAACAATTACCAAAGTTATAGCACTCATTGTGCTAAGTTTAAGTGTGCAATTCATTCAAGCACAAGACACGATTCAAAAAACTAATAACGAAAAGAAAATAGCTTATTTGAATAATTTGAAAGACCAAATTAATGAGGAAGAGCGAAATTTTTTAAAGGAAGAAGTTGAAGCAATTAATGTTAGGCTATAAAAAGGCGAAATTACCAATTTGGAAGCCGATATTTTAAAAAAGGAAGCTGCAAAAAAACGAGCTTTAAATATTGAAAACAGAATAGCAATTCTCGAAAATAAAATGGCACTTTCTGAGCGAAATGAAGCAGGATACAAGGTTGACGACGATAAGAGTTTTAGGGGGATTATACGAATAGGCTCTGGAGAAGACACCAGCGAAAGTTTTATTTTTATTGGCGATAAAGAAGATGACAAGCCCAAACATGTTAAGTACGATAGAAAAACTACAAGCGATTTTGTATTGGCGTTTGGTTTAAATAACGCCATTGTTGAAAACGATAATTTAGATAATTCTCCTTATAAATTTGGTGGTTCTCGCTTTTTCGAAATAGGCTGGGCGTGGAAAACCAGAGTGTTTAAAGAGTCTAATTTTCTTCGAGTTAAATATGGGTATTCATTACAAATAAACGGTTTAAAGCCTACTAATAATCAGTATTTTGTTCAAAATGGCAATCAAACAGGTTTAGAAACATTCCCTTACGAACTGAAAAAAGCGAAATTATCGGTTTCAAACTTAGTTTTTCCAGTGCATTTTGAGTTTGGACCCTCTAAAAAAATAGTAAAAGACAGCTATTTTAGATACTCAACAAAAAATCAATTTATAATAGGAATTGGAGGTTATGGCGGATTTAATATTGGAACGCGTCAAAAATTAAAATACGAATTAGATGGCGAGCGGGTTAAAGAAAAGCAAAAACGTAATTTTAATACCTCTAATTTAGTTTATGGTATTAGTAGTTATGTGGCCTTTGGTGATACGGCACTTTACGTAAAATACGATTTATCTCCTATTTTTAAAGATCAATTGTTTAAACAGAATAACATATCAATAGGAGTAAGATTTGATATGGATTAAATTTTAACCATCAAGCTTTCTTAACGATGAAAGCTTGATGGTTTTTAGTTTGTTTTAGTTTCCAGAAAAACCTGCAACGGTAGCTAATACCTGAAAAACGATGCCGACAGCTATACCTATTAAAGCTGCGTAACATGCTGTTTTTGCTTTATTCGGACTTTTACCTTTATTCATAAAATAAATAACGGCTCCAGCTAGTGGAATACAAAAAGATAAAATTTTTAATCCTAAGCTTAATTCGTCGTTTTGGTTGTTTTGTTCTTGCATAATTTGAATATTTAATTGATTAGAGTTAGAATTTGATTGCCAATAAAAATACCTATTTTAGAAACCATAGACATGGTTCCAATGCCACTTAATAGGCCCGTAATGAAACGCCTGCTATTGGTGCTTTCTATATTAAAATAAGCTTGAATTGTACCGTCGATATAGGTTGGTATAATCATTATAATTGTCCAAAGAAGCGGAATTTTAATTACGCCAAAAACAAAAAGAGGAAGGGCTAAGTAGCCTAAATTAATGCCTGTACACCGGGCACATAATGGAAATTGCTTGCCTTTAAAAAAAAACGATCGCTCAGGTTTTTGATGACAAAAAGCAAAATTTAGATGTGCTCCTTTAAGAGTGATGTCCGATATTTTCTTCATAAACAATAGTATAATACAACCAGTTATAAATCTAAAGTAGTAGAATTTACTTATAATGACAAATTTCAAAACCACTTTTAGTTTTTAAAATGAATTGTTTGTATTACTTTTACGTTCCTATTTTTAGTGATAAGAAAATAGAAATCTACTAATCATCATTAAAAAATACTTACAACTTGATATCACCTGCTTCCATAGATTTAGTGTTTGAAACTGCTCGCGTAGAGGAGGTTATAGGTGATTTTGTAAATCTTAAAAAAGCCGGAAGTAATTTTAAAGGTTTAAGTCCTTTTAGTGAAGAGCGTTCGCCAAGTTTTATGGTATCGCCTGTAAAACAAATTTGGAAAGATTTCTCAACAGGTAAAGGAGGGACAGCGGTTTCATTTTTAATGGAACACGAACATTTTACTTACCCTGAAGCGATTAAATATCTGGCGAAAAAGTACAATATTGAAATAGAGGAAACCGAACAAAGTAACGAACAAAAGGAAAAAGAAAGTGAGCGCGAGAGTTTGTATTTGGTAAGTGAATTTGCAAACACCTATTTTCAAAAAATATTATTTAAAACCGATCAAGGAAAATCGATCGGCCTAAGTTACTTTAAAGAACGCGGTTTTACTCAGGAAACCATTGAAAAGTTTAATTTAGGGTACTCGTTAGATGAATGGCAAGCCTTTACAGACGAAGCCTTAAAAAAAGGATACAACATCGAATTTTTAGAGAAAACAGGCTTAACGATTGTTAAAGACAACAAACGCTTCGACAGGTTTAAAGGCCGCGTTATGTTTCCTATTAAAAGCATGAGTGGTCGTGTTTTAGGATTTGGCGGTCGTATTTTAACTAACGATAAAAAGGCAGCCAAATATGTAAATTCTCCAGAAAGTGATATTTACCATAAAAGCAATGTTTTATACGGAATTTATTATGCCAAGCAAAGTATCGCGAAAGAGGATAATTGTTATTTAGTTGAAGGCTATACCGATGTTATTCAATTACACCAAACAGGTTTAACCAACGTGGTGTCTTCATCTGGAACGGCATTAACATCAGAACAAATAAGATTAATAAATAGGTTAACTAAAAATATAACAGTATTGTTTGATGGAGATGCTGCAGGTATGCGAGCTTCGCTAAGAGGTATCGATTTAATCTTGGAGCAAGGTATGAATGTTAAGGTTTGTACCTTTCCCGAAGGTGAAGATCCCGATAGTTTTGCCAGAAAAAATACTTTAGAAGAGTTAACGATCTATTTAGATGAAAATGCGAAAGATTTCATTCAATTTAAAGCATCTGTTTTATTTGAAGAATCTAAAAACGATCCTATAAAAAAAGCCGATACGGTAAGAGATATTGTAAATAGTATTGCTAAAATTCCCGATCAAATTAAACGAGAAATTTATATTCAGGAGTGTTCTCGTATTATGGATATTAGTGAGTCGGTACTATTTAGCACTTTAGCTCAAATAAATAAAAAAGAGTTACAGGACGAATCAAAACAAATTAAAAGCGAGAATAAGGCTTTTGAAGTTATTAAAAATCAAAACCCCGTTGAAAAAGTTGATGTTCAGTATTTGTTAGAGCGTAAAATAATAGAAATTTTATTGCTTTATGGTAACAAGGTTGAAGATTTTGAAGATTTGGTTCTTAAGGAAAATGATAAAGGCGAGTTAGAACTTGAGCCCGTAATACAACAAGCAAAAGTTTACGAAAAAGTGTTTTTAGATTTACAGGATGATGAAATGGAGTTTACAAACGATCATTTTAAAACAATCTATTACACGATTATCGATCAGCTCAATCAAAATCCGGACTTTGAAGTAAAGAATTTTATTAATACAGTAGATGTTAACATGGCTAATGAAATCACTTCTATATTAATGGAAGATGAGCGATATACACTAGATAATTGGCAACGCATGGATATTTTTCCAAAAGAAAAACATCATAGCGTTGCACAATTAGTTAGTGAAACCATTTTGAGTCTTCGATGCTATTTAATAGATCAAAAAGTAAAGGTTTTTCAACAAGAAACATTATCAAATATTACCGATAGTAATAGAAATATTCTTGAAGAGGTTAAAGATTATTCTAGTCTTAAAATGCTACTCTCGAGAAAACTTAATCGTGTATTATAACAACGACTCATTTAATTTAGCTTGGCTAACTAAATCTACTAAGTTAGTTACTTTAAGCTTGCGCATTAAGCGGGCTTTGTAGGTACTAACGGTTTTTTCATTGATGTCCAATTCCTTGGAAATCTCTTTGTTTTTTCTACCAATTGTTAAAAGTTTTAAAACTTCGGCCTCTCTGGTAGAAAGTTTTTTGTAATACGTTCCTGGTTTGTTAGTTCTGTTTCCAAAAGCTAATAGTTGAGTTAATTCATTACTTAAATGAATACCTCCATTACTAACTTTTAAAATGGCCTCATTAATAGTAATCACGTTTTCAGATTTGTGTAAATAACCAACAGCGCCAGCTTTAATGGCGTTAATGGCATAAACCTCTTCTGGTTGTGCACTAAAAATAATGGTTTTAATGTCTGGATAATCATTTTTTAGATAACGCAAAAGTGTTAAACCGTTAAGTTTTGGCAAATCTGCTTCAGTTAAAATGATATCTACAGGATTTTTTTTGATGTATTCTATTATTTCTTCACCATTATCAACACTAGCGACTATCTTAATGTTGGATGATGCAGAGAATAGAACCTCAAGCCCTTTCCTTGTAATAGGGTGGTTGTCTGCTATCAATAATTTTATCATAATTTTACTAAGCTTTTTAGAATTATAATTTAGTTTCGAGAGTATTATAATTGAGAGAATAAGCTTGCCTTAAAAGTAGTAAAATATTATATGATTTGCAATAATTATAACATATTGTTAGGAATTTCGCAAATTGGTATCGGAATCATTTTGTGTTTATTGGCAGTATTAAAGCGTTTATAGATGTTAAAAACCTTTTGTTCTCTACCAGAAAAATCTGCTGCAGTTCTCCCCGAATCGGCCATTTTCATTGCCCATTCAAGCTCTGGGTATGATGCGCCAATTTGGTCTTCGTCGCTTCTGGCATCACCAAATAAACCATCACTTGGAGATGCTAACATAATAGACTCAGGCACACTTAAAAATTTGCCAATTTCGTAAACTTCCGATTTTAATAGGTCGGCAATCGGACTCAAATCGACTCCGCCATCACCATATTTCGTGTAAAATCCTACACCAAAATCTTCAACCTTATTACCGGTACCTGCTACTAGTAATTTATAAAGTCCTGCATAATAATAAAGTGTCGTCATGCGTAAACGCGCTCTGGTGTTGGCTAAAGCCATATCAACAGTTGCTTGATCGGCATCGGCTAATACTTCAGTTTTAAATTCTTCAAATACAGGTGTTAAATCGACTCTGTTATCGATTACGTTTTCGTATTTTGATTTAAGATGTGCAATATGTTCTTGTGCACGTGTAACATGACTAGCCGCCTGGTGTATAGGCATTTCTACACACAAAACTTTTAATCCGGTTTTAGCACAAAGTGTTGAAGTTACAGCAGAGTCAATGCCACCAGAAACACCAACTACAAAACCATTTACACCAGCTTTTGATGCGTAATCTTTCAACCAATTTACTATAAAATCAACAACTTTTTCTGTTTGCATATTAAATGAATTTAAATCTAAGAATAGTACCTTTGTAAACAAAAATAAGTCAATCAGTCAATTTATAAAAATTTATAAGGTTTAAGTTTGTATGAAACATGTATTATTTCTCTTATTTATTGGGGTTATTGTAGTTTCTTGTAAAAAAGAGCAAAAATTAGAAGCCGAAATAGCCGCTATTGACTCTCAAGTGAATGTGGAACGATTTGATGCCTTATTTGCAAAAGTGACTCCCGAGACCCTTCCCGATTTGAAAAATGCCTATCCTTTTATGTTTTCAGAAAAATTTCCTGATTCTTTTTGGATTGCTAAAACTACCGATACTTTAGAGACACAAATTTTTAAAGAAGTAAACAAAACCTTTAACGACTTTAGTAAAACATCTACAGAAATAGCATCTTTATTTAATCATTTAAAATATTATTTTCCATCATTTAAACAACCTAGGGTTATAACCACAACAAGTGATGTAGATTACAGAAATAAAGTTATAGTTACCGATACCATCGCCCTTATTGCTTTAGATAATTATTTAGGTAGCGACCATGAATTTTATCAAAGTATACCAGTGTACATTCGTAATAACATGAATAAAGATCAAATTGTGGTAGATATGGCGAGTGAATATGCGACCAAATTTATTTACGAACGTACTCAAAACACATTTTTAGATAAAATTATTTATTATGGAAAACAACTGTATTTTAAAGACGTTGTACTCCCTTTTAAAACCGAAGCAGCGCGTATAAGTTATTCGCAGGAACAATTAGATTGGGCTAAAGCTAACGAAAGTTACATTTGGCGCTATTTTGTTGAACGGGAATTATTATACAGCACAGATTCTAAATTAGATGGCCGATTTATAACCCCTGCACCTTTTTCTAAATTTTATCTTGAAGGCATCGACAGCGAATCTCCCGGCAGATTGGGCCCATATATAGGTTGGCAAATTGTTAAGGCCTACATGGAACATAATACAATTACTATAAATGAAATGCTTGATAAAAGCGCCGAAGAAATTTTTAATAATTCCAAATTTAAACCACGCAAATAATGTCTAAAACACACACATCTACAATAGAATTAACCGTAGAACTGGATGACAATAGAATTCCAGAAAAATTATTTTGGACTGCCGAAGATGGCGGTATCACAAATGAAGAAGCCAAAGCAATGATGCTTGCTGTTTGGGATTCTAATACGCAAGAAACCTTACGCATCGATTTATGGACTAAAGATATGCCTGTTGATGAAATGAAGGTGTTCTTTCATCAAACTTTAGTAGCCATGAGCGATACTTTTAACAGAGCGACTCAGGATGAGAAAATGACAGCAACCATGAAAGATTTTTGCGACTATTTTGCTGAAAAACTAGAGCTAAAAAAATAAATTGAATGTTGTTATTGTAGCATTTTTAATTTAATCATATTTACTAAAACGGTTTTATATTTTACAATGGTAATCTATAAAACCGTTTTTTTTAATCGGATAGTAATGCTTTTTTGCGTAAGATTATTTATATTTAGTTCCTTATGATATTTATAACTTTTTAAAAATTAAGCGAATGAGGTGTATTTTTATTCTTTCATTATTATTTATTTTATCTGTAAATAATGGCCACTCCCAAGATTTAAAACCAACTGAAATCGATCATATAGAGTCGTTAATTTCTAAATTTAAAACCGACATTAGAGGTCCCTACAAAGATATTCGTTGGTTTTGCAAAGATGGTACAATTAATTTGCCAAAGGAGCCTTGCGAGGACGGAGGCGTTCAACATGCCAGATATAAAGATGTTGTAGTTCAGTTAGGTGAAAAAAATCATATTTATTTAGGACAAATTTTAGCTTCAACAGATTATGAAGCATTTTGGGATGATGCCAATTATCATTCTAGAATTAAGCAATATATGTTGGGAAAATATTTAGCTTCGGTAGACGACGGATGGATTAATCGTAAAGGGCGTTTTTATCGTGGTGCTGTTCAAGCCGAAGATGAGCAAGAATGGGGAAAAAGCTTTTTTAATAAAGTTTTAAAAAACAATGATAACATTAATAAGCATTTTTATTTGCTCAGACAGGCTATTAAAGACATACCGCATTCTGGCGACGATAATGTAGCGCAATTAATGCGAAGTCAGTCTAAATACATTGCCGATGCCAATAACGATTTTATGAATATTAGAATTAAAATTCATGGAAAACCCGATGTTACAGATATTGAAAAAGTAAAAGCATTCAAAACAGCTAATAGCAGCAGTCTTTCGCCCGAATTAAATTCTAAATTAGATGAATTAATAGTTACGATGCGCCGGTTTTTTGAACCCGTTAAACTCGAAAAACTTTCAACGTATTTAAAACCGCTTACCAATAAAGAAATAAAAGCATATTTAAATAATTACATAGCAGCTTATAATTTATTGAGTGCAAAAGAAAGAATGGAGTCTACCTCGGATGCTATGTGGTTTATTAGAGAAAATATTTTAAATGAAACATCTTCACAAGGTCGATTAGAACTTTTTGATTTATCACTAAAACTAGAATCGTTAATAATTAAACAGTTTAATGATTACAATACCCATAGCTTAGGGGCTTTAATTGATGTTATTTGTTATTTAAGTACAGCCTCTGCTGCATCAGGATATACCGAGATTTGGGAATGGAATCGTTTGCAAAATACCTTAGCGAAACCAGATAAAGCAGAATTAACAATGGCCGAATTAAACGACATGTTAGTTGCAGCTCGTAATCAGTTAGAATGGGGAACAGGTAAAAATAGTGCTGTTTTTAAAAATGTGGTACAGGTGTATGAGAAATTTGAGCCATTAACACATGGGTTTTTAGATGATAGAATTCGCGGTTCTGTGGCCTTATATTTAGGGAATTGTATTGGTAAACTGGGCGATTTAATATCTAAAGAATCTTCTTTAAATAACCAAGTATTATCCATAGACAATCAAAGTCATGTTCATGGCTTAAATCCGGGATATGCTTTAGGCGAATTACATGTTATTGAAGGTTCTGGTGAAGGTATAGAAGTTAATCCGAAAAACATTTATGTATTTGAAAGGCCACCATCAGATTTAAAACCTATTTCAGGAATTTTAACAGTTTCCGAAGGTAATTTGGTGTCTCACGTTCAGCTTCTGGCTAGGAATTTGGGTATTCCAAATGCAGCTATTTCAAGTGAAAATCTTCAAAGTCTAAAAAAGTTTTCGAAACAACGTGTTTTTTATGCTGTTTCAAATAAAGGTACAGTTATAATGAAGCCTGAAAAAGACATGACAGAAACAGAGAAAAAATTATTTTCAAAAGAAGAAGTTTCTCATGATATGATTACGGTTCCTGTTGAAAAAATTAGGTTAGATAGAACGACAACTATGAGTTTAATGGATGTTGATGCGACATCTTCTGGTATTTATTGTGGTCCTAAAGCAGCGAATTTAGGAGAGTTGAAAAACAATTTCCCAGACCACGTTGTCGATGGATTTGTTATTCCTTTTGGTATTTTTTTAAATCATATGAAACAAAAAATGCCTAACCAAGATAGATCTTATTGGGATTATTTAAACGCCATTTTTAACACAGCTCGCGAGATGAAAGCTGCAAATAAACCTGAAAAAGAAGTTGAAGATTATCAATTAAAAGAGCTTGCTATTTTAAGACAGGCCATTTTAGATATGCCGCTTTTAGATAGTTTTATAAGTGATATTAGTTCATCTTTTACAAACATTATTAAAAAACCTTTTGGCGAACAAGCGGTGTTTTTAAGGAGTGATACCAATATGGAAGATTTAAAAAGTTTTACAGGGGCTGGACTCAATTTAACCTTGTTTAATGTATTGGAGAAAAACAATATAATTAACGGCATTAAAGAAGTTTGGGCATCGCCATACACAGAACGTAGTTTTAAATGGCGTCAAAAATACTTAACAAATCCAGAAAACGTGTATCCTTCTATTGTGGTTATTCCTGGTGTAAATAATGATTATTCTGGGGTTATGATTACCAAAGGCGTGTCATCGGGAGAAACAGACGAGATTACAGCCGCTTTTAGTAGAGGCGTAGGTGGTGCTGTCGATGGACAAGCTGCAGAAACCTGGAGTATAAAAAACACAGGAGTTTCAAAATTAATAGCCCCTTCAAGAGAGCCTTTTTACAATGTGCTTCCTAAAAAAGGTGGTACCATTAAAAAATCGACAACCTTCGAAACACCTATTTTATCACCATATAACATTAGTCAGTTAAATGATTTGCAAAAAGAATTAACTAATAAAATGATGGAAAAAGGAATTCATGGACCTTTCGATATGGAACTTGGCTTTCAAGAAAACAAAATTTGGTTATTTCAAGTAAGACCATTTGTTGAAAATAAAAATGCTGTAAGTTCTTCTTACCTAGAATCAATAACTCCAAAGGTTGACAAACAAAAATTAATTTCATTACAAACAAAACTTTAATTATGAAGAAAGGAATATTTATTGTAGTACTTTTTATGTGCTTCGGATTCACTTTAATTACGAGTTATCCAATCGACGGATATAAATTAACAGGTATTAAGCGTTTAGCATATTTAGAACGTGTTAAAAGCGGTGAAGTTAAAAGTAAGTTGCCAGTTGGCTCGCTTTATCCCATGGATTCCATTAGACTTAATTTAATAGATAAAAGAGGTCATAATTTATCTGGAGTTCCAGCTGTTGATGCCCAATTACAGAAACAAATAGATAATTTATTTCGTGGACTTAATAATAATTATTCTATTACGGTTTTAGACATGTCTAAAGGCAAACCTATTCGTTATGCACAACACAGGGAAACGGCTCAATACCAGCCAGGTAGTGTTGGTAAGTTGGTTGTTTTGGCAGCTTTCTTTACTCAGCTAAAAAATATATATCCTCACGATTTCGAGAAAAGGCGCGATTTAATGAAGCATAAAGTAATTAAAGCAGGAAAATGGGCTTTAAGCGATCATCATACCATTCCGGTTTACAATATGGAAACTAAGAAATTGGTGAAGCGTATTGTTCAGGCTTCAGATGAATTTACCTTATACGAGTGGGTAGATCATATGGTTTCGGTTAGTAATAATGGTGCTGCAAGTGTTGTTTGGCGCGAAGCTTTTTTAATGTCTGTTTTTAAAGATAAATACCCCAATTTAACAACAGAAGAAGCAGACGAATATTTTAAGAATACACCAAAATCTGAATTATCTGAACAAGCGATAGAGATGGTAAATGCGCCACTTCGAACGCTTGGTATTACAGAAGATGAATGGCGTTTAGGCAAGTTTTTTACTAGTGGTGCAGGCAGTTTTATCCCTGGTAGAGGCGGAAGTACTGGAACACCTTTAGGTTTAATTAAATATGTTATGGCTCTAGAAAAAGGTGAATTAATTGATAAGGCCACCAGTTTAGAAATGAAACGTATTTTGTACATGACAGACCGAAGAATTCGTTATGCTGCTTCAAAAGAACTGGACAGCGCTGCTGTATATTTTAAATCTGGAAGTTTATACAAATGTGATAAAGAGAAAAATCCATCTTGTGGAAAATATCAAGGCAACGTTTATAATTATATGAATTCTGTTGCTATTGTAGAACAGCCTGACGGGTCTAGATATGCCGTTTGTTTGATGTCGAATGTGTTAAATAAAAATTCGGCATACGATCATTTAATGTTAGCTACAAAAATTGATGCCATTATGCGCAATTAAAGTTGTGTTTTTAGATGTTCTAAAGTTTGAATAGCCTGAAGTTTTATTGTTTCATTTGGGTTATCAATAAGCATTTCAACTAAAGGGATAAATGTTGTATTGTTTGTTTGCATTATAAGGTATAGAACCGCATGTTTAATTTTTAGGTCGTGCATTTGCAGTAAAATGTTATAACATTCGTACTCTGTATAGCTTTTAAGATTGAATTTTTTAATAATGTCTTCGGTTAATTGGTCGTCTATTAAAACGGTTTCTGCAATAGGAATTAACAGATGCTTTAATTGATTGTCCAGTATGTTTTCTAAAAACTCGATGGCATTGGCACGCTGAGAATCTTGTCCTTTTTTTAGAATTTCGAAAATCGGTTCAATTTCATCGGGCAAATATTTTAATCCTAAAAACTTAAAAATTCTTAACAATTCTCTATCTAACCGGTGTTCTAAAATGGTTAACAGGCCTTTACGGGCTTTGTTTTCTTCAGAAAGATCTTCAGTTGGAATTTTTTCTAAATGACTCAATGGTAGTTGAGAATGTATGGTGGATAAGGTGGTTTGATATTTTTTGCATTCTTCTAAAACCTTATCTAGAATAAATCGTTCTTTAATAATTAAATTATTGTTGCTCCATTTGAGGCGTTGTAAAGCTTCTAAAGCTTCAATGGAAATCGCGTGTTCGGTATGGTCTATTAAGAAAATGAGTGTTTTAACGGCCTTTTGAGAGTTGAATTTTTCTATCACGTGAGGTATAAAAACACCTTCTTGTAAATCGATTTGATCGTGGGCTATTTTATCTCTTAAATAAATTATAATTGGTTCGCCGTATTTATATAAACCATCGATAGCATGTTGTCGGGTCTTTTTTTGAGCCAGTAAACTAACAATAAAAGGTACAAACTCTAAGTTTTTTGTTTTGGCAGCATTGTCTATGGCACAATTTAAAATGTCTACATCACCGGTTTGAATTTGATCTTTTATAATTGGATAATACGCCCTCATTTTAGAATTACCAATAACTTCTAAAATGGTTAACATTTTATTTTTTTTAATTTCTAAATCGGACATATTACGCCAGTCGGCAATGGCTTGGTCAATCCATTTATTGAGTTGAAATTTTTCGTGTAATTTGTTTTTTGAATGAATTTCGAGCGACAAGGCTAACAGTGCAGCATTCTTTAAATTATCGTCGTTGCTATTTAAATATTTAGCATAATAAAATTCGGAGTTTTCGCTGTGTCTGTTTAAAATATATCGAAAAGCATCGGTGGTTACTTCTTGATTTGGGTCTTCTAATAATTTTTCTATTTCTGGAGTTAAATCTTCAGTTTTTAAATAGTAAAGACTTTCTATAGCCAGGGTTCTTACTTTTGCAGACTCATGATTTAATAATTTCTTTATGCTTTTAAAGAAACGCTCGTCATGATAATCTATCGTTTTGTAAAGCATGTGTATAATTTGCGATTCAGAACCATTTTCTAAAACCCACTTAACGGTATCAACTATAGAAGCTATGGGCACTTCTTTTTTATGATTGTTTTTTTCGGCGTGATGGTGCGTTGTTTCTAAAAGACTTTTAAACGAACGTATGTATTCTTTTTTAAGTTTAATGATAAAATAAATCCAAACGCTAATCATTATAACTGTTATAATGCTAACATACAGTTTAGAAATATTTAAACCGTTAATAAGAAAAATTAAAATAAAACCAGCAATTCCGGTTGCGATACTATCTATTACAACATCAATAAATGGTTTGGTTCTTTTTTTTAAATCGATAGGAATTGGGATAGATAGCAACTCTGTAGCCGCTTTGTTTACCGACTGTTTTAAGCTCCCATCGGCAATTTTAATTATAACTACCACCCAAAGTTCTGGAATAAATAAGAGCAATACCGAACCAATTAAAATTCCAATGGGTAACCAGAACATGGAGTTTCCAACCCCAAAAACGCCTACAATGCGTTTGGTAATAAATAATTGTATTACTAATGAAATAACACTTAAAGTTGAAAACCAAAAACCAAAGAACCCTGTTAGTTCCTCGGGAGAACTAATTAATTCGGAAGCATAATGGCTGTATTGATAATCTACCAATTTGGCAACAATAACACTTAAACCAACTACTATCGCAATAACCGATAGCAGTTGCGATTTTTTAATTAATTTGATGGGTGATTGCTCTTTAAAGGTTGATTCTCGTTTAATACTTACTGCTTCCGATGATTTGTCGACTTCGTTTTTCCAGATATATCTTGTAATAGGAATACAGATTATAAGTAGCCCAGCCGCAATTAAAAATAAATTTTCAGAAGCTATAAAATTAGATAAAATAGTGGTTAAATACCCGCCAAATATACCGCCTGCTATAGCACCAGAGCCTATAAAACCAAAGATGCGTTTCGCTTCTCTAATATTGTAAACTAAGTTGGTTAAAATCCAAAACTGCGAAGTTGTTAATAACCCGTAAATAGACACCCAGATGTAAGGTATAAATAATATATACCCCAAATTGATACCTGAATTTAAAGCTACGGTAAATATTATAAGTGAAATAATTGAGCCAATAAGGGTTTTCTCTATTATTTGGTTTAGTGCATATTTTTCTAAAGCTTTATCGTAAAAATAGGAGCCAATTACAGCAAAAACAGCTGTTAATATATAGGCGATTGGTAAAGCATGTGATGTTAAGGTAGAGAGGAAAAGCGAATTTATTGTAGGTTTTACAATAAGTAAAGTGGTAATTAATAAAAAAACATTAAGCTGCAATAACAAAGTTTTTTGCAGCTCATGTTCGTTTAAATCAAATATTTTTAAAAGGTAATTTTTTAACCCCTTGTTGCTTTTCATGTTTAGTCAATATTTAGAGCTTTTTCAACAGGTGAAACCAAATCTCTAATAATTTGTTCTCCACCTTCGTTCTCTAACAAAGCTACTAAAATATATTTTCTATCGTTATCCCAAACCAAAACGGAGTCGGAATGCCAATTTTTCCATGAACCAGACTTTCTAAATAATCGTGCGTTGGGTGCAATTTTATTAAGTGTATTTACAAATTTATGGTGCAAGTCCGGATTTTCCATAATATCTAGCATTTGCTTAGAGCGATCATAAGATATTAATTTTCCATAACTTAATAAATAATAAAAGCGACAAACTTCATCAACCGTAGCAGCGTGGCTTAAATTTTTTAAAGGTTCTCTGTTTGTTGGGCCAGAAGCAGCATAGCGTTTGCCTACCCATAAACCACCACCTTTTTCAACATCATAGAAATTATATTCTGGTGCGGTTAATACGCTTTCTATCTTTTCATATCCTAGTAAATCAATTAATCGTGTGGTTGCCTGGTTGTTTGATTTGCTAATCATTAAACGCATGTCTGTTTTAATGTCGTTAGATAGCTTTATTTCGTGTTTTTCTAAAGCATCTTCGGTAGCTAACAAAACAGCAATTTTAGGTAAGCTTGCAGCATACATCATTTCATCGCCATTAATAGCTGCAAATTTCGGGTTTTCGGGGTCGCTTAAATCTACAACACCAACAGACATTTTTTTGTGGTCTATTAAATTTTTCCAAGATGTATTTTTGCAAATAGAAGCTTCTAATTTTTTAGTTAATTCGGCATCTTTAAATTCATTTAAAGGTTTGAATTTATCTTCAGGGATTTCTATAGGTAATTTGTTATAATCTCGATTTGTTTTTTTTAGGCTATAGGTTGAATGCTTTTTAAGTTTACTTTTTAATTCGAAGCTATTTCCTATAAATGTGCCAATCAATACTATTAATATAGCAATGACGTATTTTTGTTTATTTCTTTTATTGAAAAATTTCATATGTTCTTGTAATGTAAAAAACTGTACAAAAGTACAATAAAATAAGATTCAAAGATAAATTTTAACTAAATTTTATTCGCCTTAAATATCTGGTTTAAAATAGGTTATGGTCTTTTTTTTGAATTAATTTTCTTGCTAAATCAATGGTTTTTTTAGCTTTTAGACTCGCATTACCATTGGTTGATTCTATCTGAATCTAGCTTAATAAAAATAAACAATAAAATAGTAAAAGCCCAAAGTCCCGATCCGCCGTAACTAAATAGCGGGAGAGGAATTCCAATGGTAGGTATAATACCCATTACCATACCTACATTTATAAAAAAATGTATAAAAATTATAGAGGCCACACTGTATCCATAAACACGACTAAACTGCGATTTTTGTAATTCGGCTAGGTGGATAATTCTTAAAAGTAACAATACAAACATAATTACAACAAAAGCGCTTCCCAGGAATCCCCATTCTTCGCCAACCGTACTAAAAATATAGTCGGTATGTTGTTCTGGTACAAATTTACCTGTAGTTCTGGTGCCTTCTAAAAAACCTTTCCCAGTAAAACCACCAGAACCTATAGCTTTTTCCGATTCATTTAAATTATAGGCAAATGTTTGTTTCATTTTCTCCAGCTTCTCTGGGTCTTTTTCCCAGCGTAACCATAAACTTATGCGGTCTTTTTGGTGTGGTTGTAAAATAGAATTGTAGAAAAATTTAATACCAAAGGATATGCCTGTAGATAAAATAAATATTAATGATAAATTAAGTATAGAGGCTTTTCTTTTGTTTAAAAAATAATAGCCTAAAATTAAAACAGCTACAAAAGCCGAGGCTGTTAAGCCGCCAAATTTTAAAGATAAAATAGATAACACTATGAGTGATACAACAATATTGAGATAAAATTTAGGTAATCCTTCTCTGTATAAAACAAAAAAGAAAGCGCCGTAAACTACCGTACTACCTGTGTCGTTTTGTAATAAAACTAAAATGGCAGGTATTACAATAATAATAAATGTTTGAATTTGATCTTTTATGTTATTGATGTTCGTATTTAAATCGCTAATATATTTTGCAACCGCAAGGGCTGTGGCGGTTTTAGCAAATTCACTTGGCTGTAGGGTCATGCCCCCAATACCGTACCAAGAGGTTGCGCCGTTTACGTTTTTTCCAAAAACAAATAAACCAACCAACGATAACATGGATATAATATAGATTATGCTCGAAAACCGCTCGTAAAATTTGGCATCGATAGCTAGGAGTAAAATAATTAAACCAAAATTTAAAAATATAAAAAGGAGCTGTTTTCCGTAAGGTTGCGAAAAGTCTAGATAGTTAATCTCTTCGCCAACATGAGACGCCGATAAAATATTTAACCAACCAAATCCAACTAATAAAAAAAATATAATAATTGTAATCCAGTCGAATTTAAAATATTTGTGGGTTTCTCTAATCATTTTCAATTACTTGTAAAGCACTTTCTCTGTTTATGCCAAAAGGTTTTCCAGAGTAAGGCTTGGCATATTCATTCTCTAAACTATGCGTTAGAATCCATTTTTCTAAATCGGTTCTTGTAATTTCGTTTTTAATGTATTTTTCAATCATTAAACTGGCAATTCTCCCTGCAAAGCGGCTTCCCCAATAACCATTTTCAACAAATACAGCAATGGCAATTTTAGGGTTATCTTTTGGGGCAAAGGCAACAAAAATAGAGTGGTCTGTAAGCTGTGTTTTTTTACCGTCTATTTTAATAAAATTCTCGGCAGTTCCTGTTTTTCCACAAATTTCAATGCCCGGTACTTGTAGTGAAGCTGCGGTACCTTTATTATACACATCGAACATACCTTGTACTACAGGTTCGAAATTTTCTTTGTCTATAGTGGTATATTTTGGTTTGGTATAATTCTCGTCGATGGTTTGGCCTTCAATGTTTTTAATAATATGAGGTGTGTAAAAATAGCCTCTGTTTCCTATGGCAGCAACCATATTGGCTAGTTGAATTGGTGTTGCTTCCACTTCACCTTGACCGATAGCATTCGATATGTTGTAGGTAGAAGACCAGCGGCCTTTTCCGTACCATTTATCATAAAAATTACCATCAGGAATACGGCCTTTGCTTCCAATTTTTAAATCGTAACCCAAATAGTCACCTAGCCCAAAGCTTTTAACGTGGTTGCTCCAAACATTCATGCCTTCGGCCGGATTTTTATACTTATCAATAATACGTCTGTAAACATTCGCAAAATACGCATTACAAGATTGGGCAATGCCTGAATACATGTCTAAAGGGCTCGAATGCGCGTGGCATCCTGTTAATCGTCTGCTTCCTAAATAATAACCCATTCTGCAACCAAAGCGGTCATCGGTAGTAACAACTTTTTCTTGCAGACCAATTAAAGCATTCATAACTTTAAATGGAGATCCAGGAGGATATTGCGCTAAAAGGCTTCGGTCGTAAAGCGGTTTGGCTATGGTATCGTTATATAGTTTTGTAAAATTTTTAGAACGGTCTCTTCCTACTAAAATATTCGGATTGTATGATGGTGCCGAAACCATGGCTAAAATTTCTCCAGAACTTGGCTCAATGGCAATAATACCGCCACGTTTGTGCTTCATGAGCAATTCGCCATAGGCTTGTAAATCTGAATCAATAGTAATAGTAATGTCTTTTCCAGGCTGAGGTAACGTGTCTAGAACACCATCTTTGTAAGGGCCAATGTCTCTGTTAAATCGGTCTTTTTGAATAAATTTGATGCCTTTTACACCTCTCAATACTTCTTCATAAGAAGCTTCAACACCTTGTTTTCCTATTAAATCGCCTTGTCTGTAATACGGATATTTGTTTATAATGGCATTATTTACTTCACCAATATCTCCTAAAACATTGGCTCCAATAGCGGCTTGGTAATGTCTTAATGAGCGTTTTTGAATATAAAAGCCTTCAAACTTGCGCATTTTTTCCTGAAGCACAGCGTAATCTTCTTTAGAAAGCTGTGGTATAAATACCGATGGTAATCGTGGTGAGTAATGATACGCTTTGTTGTAAATTTTTAAAAATTGCTCTTTAGTAATTTCTAAAAGCTCACAAAATTCTAAGGTGTCTAATGGTTTTACTTCACGCGGAATAACCATCACATCATACGATGGTTGGTTTGCTACTAAAAGTTTTCCGTTTCTATCGAAAACAAATCCGCGTTTCGGGTAGTCGTAAACTTTTCTAATGGCATTATCTTCAAATAAATTAGTTTCTCTAGAATCGTAAATTTGTAAATAGAAAAGTCTTGAAATAAAAACAAGACCAACAAAAATTATGGATGCAAAAAGTAAAAATTGTCTCATCTATTTTTTCTACTAAAAATTATGGTTATTACTAGGCATAATAAAATAGTGAATATACTTGAGAATAACGTTTTTTGAAGCACTAAAATTATTTTTGAAATGCTAAAAATTTCTAAAGAAAACAGTACAAGATGGTGAAGAAGTGTTAAAATAACTAAGTAGGCCGTTTTGGCTCCAAAATCTACCGAATCGAACTTCACGGTTTGATGTTCATACATCATCCCGAAAGAGAACTTTAAAATAACCGGGCGCACATAGGCAATAAACACACATGCCGCTGCGTGAATACCTCCAGAATCTTGAAATAAATCTACAGATATTCCCAATAGAAAACTCAAACATATAATTATAACTCTATTGTTTTTAACCGGAAACAGGGCAATAAATAATATGTAGATATACGGATTTATATAACCTAAAAAGTTAATATGATTGCATATTAAAACCTGCGTTGCCACCAACAAGAAAAACCGAATACCATTGGAGTAAAGTATGTTATTCATTCTTACTTGAGTTTAACAAATTAGAAATTTCGGTTTTATTGGTGTTTTCTATGATATAAACGTGTTCCAGGTTCGTCATATCGTTAAACAGCCTAATGTTTATTTCATAATAATTTTCGGCAGCATCTAATTTAAAATTATCTATAACTCCAACAGGAATGCCTTTTGGGAAAATCGACGACCTTCCAGAGGTTATAATCGTATCGCCTTTAGCAACGGGTGCAATTTTAGGAATATCTAAAAGCTGGGTGAGACTTGGGTTTTTCCCGTTCCAGGTTAAGGTTCCAAAATGATTGGTCTTTTTTAACTGCGCACTAATTTTACTTGTGGTATTTAAAATTGAAAGTGCCGTTGCATAATTTTTGTTAACTCTGTCTATAATACCCACAATACCCTTACTGGAAACCACGCCTAAATCTTGTTTTAAATGGGCTTTAGTACCTTTATTAAGTAAAAGAATGTTATCGGTAGCAGAGTAGCTGTTTTTTATAACATTTGCAGAAGTAAACTTGTAAACGGTTTCAAAACTTAAACTATCTAAAAAGGTACTATCTTTTTGTTTTTTAGAATTGTATAATAGTGCTTTTAATCTATTGTTTTCCTCGGATAAAATTTGATTTTGAGTTTTTAAATTTAAATACTCATGAATGTTGTTTATAGAATTATAAACGCCTCCCGTTAAAAAATTAGCCGAATTTATAAATTTACTTTTGTGATACGAATGTGATTGAATTGTAAATAAAATAGAAATAGAAAATAGCAACAAGAATAACAAAAACGTTTTGTTTCTTATTATAAAATTAATAATCTGTTGCATGTTTTTTTATCCTATTTAATCAATACACTTTTGTATTTGGTTAAATTTTTAAGGGTAATTCCTGTGCCACGAACAACCGCTCTTAATGGGTCTTCGGCAATATAAACCGGCAAGTCTGTTTTTTGAGATAAACGCTTGTCTAAACCACGTAACATAGAGCCTCCACCAGCTAAATAAATACCGGTATTATAAATATCGGCCGCTAATTCTGGAGGGGTTTGCGATAAGGTTTCCATTACAGCATCTTCAATTCTAAGAATCGATTTGTCTAATGCTTTTGCAATTTCACGATATGAAATTGATACTTGCTTTGGTTTACCTGTAAGTAAATCACGTCCTTGAACACTCATGTCTTCTGGAGGTAAATCTAAATCTTCGGTAGCAGCACCAATTTGTATTTTTATTTTTTCGGCAGTACGTTCACCAACATATAAATTGTGTTGAGTACGCATGTAATAAACAATATCGTTGGTAAATACATCACCAGCAATTTTAACCGATTTATCACAAACAATACCACCAAGCGCAATAACTGCAATCTCGGTTGTACCACCACCTATATCTACAATCATGTTTCCTTTAGGTTGCATAATGTCTACACCAATACCAATAGCAGCAGCCATAGGCTCGTGTATTAAATATACTTCTTTACCATTAACACGCTCTGCACTTTCTTTTACTGCTCGCATTTCTACTTCGGTAATACCAGAAGGAATACAAATAACCAAACGAAGGGCAGGGGTAAAAAATTTCTTTTTTAATGCCGGAATGTTTTTTATAAACATACTCATCATTTGTTCTGAGGCATCAAAATCTGCAATAACACCGTCTTTTAACGGACGAATGGTTTTTATGTTTTCATGCGTTTTTCCTTGCATTAAACTGGCTTCTTGACCAACTGCAATAATTTTTCCCGAAATACGGTCTCTTGCAACTATAGATGGCGCGTCTACAACTACTTTGTCATTGTGAATTATTAGTGTATTCGCCGTACCTAAATCTATTGCAATTTCTTCGGTTAAGAAGTCGAAAAATCCCATGTATTGTTAATGTTAATAAAGTTATTATTGAATGCTGTAAAAGTAATAAAACTAAAGAAAAAAATGGTGGTTTATTATTGATAGTTGAAAAATAATTTTTAAAGGCTTTTCTCCTGTTAAATATTGAAAAATGCAGAACGAATTTATAGTGTTTAGAATTGTGATTTTTTACTAAAAAAAATATTAAAATGTATTTTAACCATAAAAAATGCATTTTGTCGATATTTTTTTATATCATTGTATCTGTAAATTGCTTTGATGCATTTCATCTTAAAACAAAATTTATTAACCTAAATCTTAAAAAATGAGTACAGATACTATGGCAACAAAAACGCCACCAGGAACACAAATTAATCCTAAAAATGTTACCATTACGCCTTTAAATAGTCAAATTTCTTTTTCTTACAATGCTACTTCTGTAAAACCTTTACCGCCTTTGGTGCAAGTTAGTTTTAGTCCAGATGGTAATTTACAGATAAGTAATATCGTTTTTATTGCAGCTTCAGAAAATGCTGTAATTACTTCTGTTTATCAAGAATCTGTTATTTCAGATGAAGGTACAACGCAATTAGACTTTTTTATAGATTACGACGCTCCAGAAGAAAGTTTTCAAACATTTAATGCATTTCGTGTCGATTTTGTAATACAAAATCCGCCAAGCGATTTACAACAAATAGAAACTTATTTATGGGATGAAGATCCTGTTGGTTCTCGTGGAACTATTACCGTAATTGACGGTAAAGGCAGCAATTAAAATTAAAAATTTTATATTATTAAAATGACCAAAGTGCGAACTTATGGTCATTTTTTTTAAATATATTTGTACATAAAAATTCTACATGACCATTAAAATAATTCATATTTTAAAAATTAAATTATTGTCTATTTTAATTTTCATGGTATTGTGTGGTCACCTTAATGCACAAGAAAAGCTCCAGCCTTCAGGATACGAATTAGAATTAATAGAAAAGGCAAGCGCTCATAAATCACAAGTGTTTTTTTATAAAGCTGCTCATTTTTTTGCTGAAAAAAACTGGGATTCTACCTTGGTTTATTCTATGAGGCACTTAAATTCAGAGAAATCTTCTAAAGAATTAAAAGCCTTTTCACATTTATTAAGAGGTGAAAGTTTTGTAAATAAGAAAATTTTCAAACAAGCTGAAGCAGAATTTCGACTGATACCTCAAGATTTTGAATACTATAATCTGGTTAAATTCAATTTAGCAGGAACTGTTTTAGAACAGAATCAATTTCAAAATGCGATTGATATTTATTTAGAGTTAAGTAATTTATCGGATAAAGAATATGTGTTTTTTAAAAAAAGCAGTGTTAACTCTAATCTGTCGCTTTGTTATTTGCATCTTGGGGAATTCGATAAAGCAAAACCTTACTTGGTTGAGAATATTGAGTTGAGTCTTCGTAAAAAGGACACGTTAGGCCTTATTAAATACTATGGGAATATGGCCAATTTTTATTACGAGCAGTATAAAGATAATTTAGCTATACCTTATTTTGAAAAAGCCTATCAACTTTCAAAAAACATAAAAGATATCGAATCGAAACAACTCACAGCTAATAATATGGCTGTGGTAGAAGAAAATCGTAAACATTTTAAAGAGGCATTGGCTTATAGAAAAGAGAGTGAGCAATGGAAAGATTCTCTAAATAATCAAAATAAAATTTATGAAGTTGCCAATCTCGAAAGGCAGTTTGCGGTTAAACAAAAACAAAAAGAAGTCGATTTATTAGAAGCAGAAAATAAAGCAAAAGAGATCGAAAAAAACGGACTCTTATATTCTGCAATTGTGCTTTTACTTTTATTAGTAACAGCCATTTATTTTTACAGAGAAAAGCTAAAAACCAATAAAATTATAACAGCGCAAAAAGAACGCTTAGATGCATTAAATGCTACAAAAGACAAATTGTTTTCTATTGTTAGTCACGATTTACGGTCGTCTGTAAACGCCCTTAAAATGAGTAACACAAAGCTGTTAGATAATTTAGAAGCAAAAAATTTAGATGCTTTAGACGATTTATTACAAACCAATAGTGCCATTGTAAATGGGGCTTATAACTTATTAGATAACCTGTTGCATTGGGCATTATTGCAAACCAACCAGTCGTATTTCGAAATTACATCGTTACGATTATTTTTTATTGTAGAACAAACGGTTTATAATTACAAACCGCTTATGCTAGAGAAACAAATTACTTTCGAAAATACAATTTCGAAGCAAGATGTTGTTTTTGCCGATCAAGAATCCTTGAAAATTATTTTAAGAAATTTATTGGATAACGCCATTAAGTTTTCAAACACCAACGGAAGTATTAAAATATATACTCAAAATGCAGACGATGCGTTTCTGGATTTAATTGTTGAAGATTCTGGTGTAGGTATGAGCCCATCGAAACGCCTAGAACTATTAAGCGATACGACCGTGCTTTCTAAAAAAGAGAACGAAAACATAATAGGAACCGGACTTGGGTTGCAATTATGTAAATCGATGATTAAAAAGAATAATGGAACATTTGCAATTGAAAGTACTTTGGGCAGCGGAACAAAAATGATAATATCTTTACCTAAAAAAGTCTAATATGGATAGTGTAAATGTTTTAATAGTAGAAGATACGCCAGCAGAAAGTGATGCTTTAATAGAAGTGTTAGAGGCTAATAATTACAATATTGTTGGTGTTGCAAGAACTTTTAAAGATGCATTATTTATGTTTTACAATAATGCTATTGATGTTGTGGTGGTCGATATTTTTTTAAATGGCAATCCCGATGGTGTAGCCTTTGCCGAGACCATTAGCGTAACTCCCAATGCATCAAAACCCTTCGTGTTTTTAACAAGTTCTACCGATAGGAGTATTTTTGAACGTGCCAAATTAACACAGCCCTTTAGTTATTTAATGAAGCCTTTCAATCCGCTTGAAATTTTATACGCCTTAGAAATGGCTGTCGAAAAATTTTATGCTCAACCCGATGTGTTTTTAGGCGACGAGGAAGATACCATTATAAGCAATGATTACTTATTTATAAAAAAGGGAAAGTCATTAAAAAAGGTTTTAATTACCGATATTATTTATATTGAAGTAGAGGAGAAGTATTGTAATATTATTACCGAAAACGACAAGTTTGTTATTCTTATTTCTCTAACAAAAATTATAAAATTACTGGATGCCACCATATTTTATCGCACTCACAGAAACTTTATAGTAAATGCCGAAAAAATAATAGAGATTGTACCTTCAGATAATCTTATTCTTCTTAAAGGCAATCATCAGGCAACTTTAAGTGAAACGTATAAAGATATTTTAAAAAAGTTCCCAACTTTAAAATAAAATCATCTGTGTTACTTCATACATTTTTGTTAAAAAATAGTTTTTAAAGCTACGGTTTTTTTGTTTTTCCGCTTTCGTGGATAAAATTACCGGCTTCATGCCATTTTTTTTATAAATCCATCTGTTTCAAAATACATTTACATCAGAATCATAAACGATTTGTATTAGGTATATGTATTCTCGAAAAAATAATAAATATAATTTTTTTAAAAAATTAAGTATGAATTTAGAAAAAAGCACTAAACAGTCTATCTCTCATTATTTTATATGCTTTGTAATTATAGCGTCTGCCATACAGTTAGTTCTTTTAATATATAGACTTTCTCAATTGTAATTTATATAACAAACTAGATTTTTAGAATTTAAGGGATTTGGTACTTGGTTTGTAATATGCTTTATAATAAAAATTAGATTGAGGGAAGGGGAATTAATACATGCTATCATTAATTCCAAAAAAAAAAGAGCACTGTCTTAGTGCTCTTTTTTAATTTTATGAGTAAGTGTGTTTTTAGTGTTTAAAATGACGCGTGCCTGTCATGACCATTGCCACACCATTTTCGTTACAATAATCGATGCTTAATTGATCTTTAATAGAACCACCTGGTTGAATAACAGCAGTAATACCAGCATTTTTAGCAATTTCAACACAGTCTGGAAACGGGAAGAAAGCATCACTAGCCATAGAAGCACCATTTAAATCGAAATTAAATGTTTTTGCTTTATGAATGGCTTGCTCTAAGGCATCAACACGACTGGTTTGTCCGGTTCCGCTGGCTAATAATTTTTTGTCTTTAACCAAAACAATGGTATTCGATTTAGTATGCTTACAAATTTTTGAAGCAAATATTAAATCTTCCAGTTCACTTTGAGTTGGCTTTGTATTGGTTACATATTTTAACCCTTCAATAGTATCTGTAACGTTGTTTCTATCTTGAACTAAAATGCCATTTAAACAGCTTCTTACGTTGGTTTGAGGTAATTCTACTTCATTAAGAATTAAAATAATTCTATTCTTTTTGGCTTTTAAAACCTCTACAGCTTCTGTGCTGTAAGATGGCGCTATAATAACTTCACAAAATAAGCTACTAATTTCTTCGGCGGTAGCTTTGTCAATTTCAGTATTACTAATTAATACACCACCGAAAGCCGAAACAGGATCGCCTGCTAACGCATCAATATAAGCTTGGTGAATGGTTGCGCTTTGTGCGAATCCGCAAGCGTTATTATGTTTTAAAATAGCAAAAGTTGGCGCATCATTTTTAAACTCGTATATTAAGTTTACGGCGGCGTCTACATCAAGTAAATTATTGTAGCTTAATTCTTTACCGTTAAGTTTTGTAAACATAGCATCGAAATCGCCAAAGAAAAAGCCTTTTTGGTGTGGGTTTTCTCCATAACGTAAAACGTTTCCGTTAGTCTCGCTAATTTTTAAAACAGTTTCTTCGTTGTTTTGGTTGAAGTAATTAAAAATAGCGGTATCGTAATGTGATGATACATTAAAAGCTTTTGCAGCAAAACGTTTTCTGTTTTCTTCAGAAATACTACCATTATTTTCAGAAATAAGGTCTAAAAATTCTGCGTAGTCGTTAACTGAAGCTACACAAATAACATCTGCAAAGTTTTTAGCAGCGGCACGAATTAAAGAAATACCACCAATGTCAATTTTCTCGATAATATCTTGTTGGCTCGCACCAGAAGCTACTGTTTTTTCAAATGGGTATAAATCAACAATAACAACATCAATTTGAGGAATATTATATTCTTCTAATTCTTTTACATCTCCACTGTGGTTTTGTCTGTTTAAAATACCACCAAAAACTTTTGGGTGTAATGTTTTAACGCGACCACCAAGAATAGACGGGTAAGATGTAATTTCTTCAACTGGAACGACATCAATACCTAAATCGTTAATAAATGTTTGTGTGCCACCAGTAGAGTAAATAGTAACACCTTGCTCATTTAATTTTTTTACAATAGGTTCTAAACCGTCCTTGCTAAATACAGAAATTAATGCTGATTTAATTGTTTTTTCGTTGCTCATTGTGATTAAGTAGTTATAAGTTGCAAAAGTAGTTATTTTAACTAAAAAAGAAGTTTATAAATCTTAAAAACATAGCTCTTTTTTTAACTAAATATTCAAGTTGTTAACATTAAAACAAAAATCTGTTTTACAGTATTGAAGCCACTTGCTCGCAAACAAACTCTAGAAAGTCTTCGTCTTGTTTTGTAAACGGGTCTGGGGTATTCGAGTCGATATCTATTTGCCCGATATTTGCTCCTTTTACAAAAATAGGGATTACAATTTCGGCTTTAACCGAAATGCTACAAGCAATGTAATTATCTTGTGCCGTTACGTCTGGCACCACAAAATTTTTGTTGCTAACCGCTACTTGTCCGCATATACCTTTACCAAAAGGAATAACCGTATGATCGGTTGGAGCACCAACATAGGGGCCTAAAATTAGTTCTTCTTTTTCACCATTTCTAAAATAAAAACCAACCCAATTATAGTAGCTTACGTTTTCTTCTAGTAATTCGCAGATATTTAAAAGGCGTTCGTTTACGGTTTTATTGGTGTTTGAAACAATAGTTTCTATTTGTGGTTTTAGTGTATTAAAAATCATAATTTCAAAAGTTTTGGTAAAAGTATTTAAAAAGCTGTAATTTCGATATCTGGTTAGGTTTAATTTAACGAACGGCCATGATGTTTTAGTGAAATCACTTTTAGTAAAATACAAATTAGTTGTTAAGTTTATAATTACCTTTTTGTTGGTATATGTAGGCATGTCTTTGCTTTATAAATTTTACTTGCAATTTTCTGTTGGCTCGGCGTATTATCCAGATTATTTAACCCATTTAGTAGCTAAACAAAGTGAGGCTTTGTTTAAAGCATTAGGGTATCAGGTTGAAATGTTGCCTCATCCTAAAGAGCCTTCGGTAATGGTTATGATAGAAAATGTATATACGGCAAGAATTATTGAAGGGTGTAACTCGTTAAGTGTTATTATCTTGTTTTTGTCTTTCATTATAGCCTTCGCATCAAACTTTAAAAATACGTTTTTGTATATGCTTTCGGGGAGCGTTTTAATTTACTCTATAAACTTATTTCGAATCGTTATTTTAACTCTTGGTTTGTACCATTATCCCAAACAGGAAGCGTTTTTACACACCGTGGTTTTTCCAGCTATTATTTATGGCTTTGTTTTTTTATTGTGGATTTTTTGGGTAAATCGGTTTTCTGAAATAAAACAAAAAGATGCTTAAATACAGCACATACATAGGGCTTATGTTTTTATTTGGATTATTAATTTTAATTCGAATGTTTCAAAACGAATTGTTTTACGATCCTTACTTAATATTTTTTCAAAACGATTATCTATATATCGATAGTCCCAGACGCGAGGTGTTTAAAGTCACGCTGTTTACGGCTATTCGATTTTTTTTAAATACAGGCATATCCCTAGCCATCTTATATCTAATCTTTAAAGATAAAAGCATTATTAAATTCTCTGCGCTTGTTTATGGTATTGCTTTTTTTATTCTGATAATAATTTATCTATACTTTGTTATTAACCCGAGAAAAGAAGACTATTACATGTTTTTTAATATTAGGCGCTTTTTAATACAACCCATTATTTTAATCTTTTTAATTCCAGCTTTTTACTACGATAAATTGAAGCGATAATCGGCTAGCTTATAGATTATTAATTGTAATTTCTTTATTCTTTTTTTATATTTGATGTATGCTGAAAAATAAAACACACACCCTAGTTCTAGCAAGCATGCTGCTGTTTACAGCCATGGGTTTTGCTAATAACAACACCGATTTAAATGTTTTTGAATCTGTTGAAGTTGTAAAAATTATTCAAGATAAGTGGACTGCCGAAGCTTTAAAAAAGCAATTCAATACCATTCAAGAGCAATTTGAAGCTGCAGAGATTTTGTTTAACGCCAAGGAAATCTCAAAAGCTTCCTATAAAAGGCAATTAAAAAGGTTGCGTAAAAAGGAATTAAAACTATTTAAAATTGTAAAAAAGCATACGTTTAAAGACCATGAGATGGTAGAATATAATTATTGGCACCAAGGTGTTTTAAAATTTCCTACCCGTATTGAGCAGGAATTATTAAAATTAACTCAAAGTTAGAAACCAAAATATATAAAAAACAAAAAACGCTTCAATTGTATTGAAGCGTTTTTTTATTGGTTATATGTATGTGTGTTATTACATCATACCTGGCATACCACCACCCATACCACCTGGCATAGCTGGAGCATCTTCTTTAATATCTATTAAAGCACACTCGGTAGTAAGAATCATTCCAGATACCGAAGCCGCGTTTTCTAAAGCTACACGGGTTACTTTCTTAGGATCGATAATACCTGCTTTTAACATATCAACATAAGTATCAGATTTAGCATCAAAACCAAAGTCTTTTTTACCTTCTAATACTTTATTAATAACAACGCTTCCTTCGCCACCAGCATTTTCTACGATAGTACGTAAAGGCGCTTCAATAGCACGAGCCACTATTTGTATACCTGTAACTTCATCTAAGTTATCGGCTGTAAGTTTTTCTAAAACAATTTTAGCACGAACTAAAGCCACACCACCACCGGCAACAATACCTTCTTCTACGGCTGCTCTTGTAGCATGTAGGGCATCGTCAACACGATCTTTTTTCTCTTTCATTTCAACTTCACTTGCAGCACCTACATAAAGTACGGCAACCCCGCCAGCTAATTTAGCTAAACGCTCTTGAAGTTTTTCTTTATCGTAATCGCTGGTTGTTGTTTCAATTTGCGCTTTAATTTGGTTTACTCTAGATTTAATAGCTTCAGCATCACCAGAACCATTAACAATAGTTGTGTTGTCTTTGTCTATAGTTACTGTTTCTGCAGTACCTAACATGCTTAAATCGGCATTTTCAAGAGTGAAACCTCTTTCTTCAGAAATTACGGTTCCTCCAGTTAAAATAGCGATGTCTTCTAGCATAGCTTTACGACGGTCTCCAAAACCAGGTGCTTTTACAGCAGCAATTTTAAGTCCGCCACGTAATTTATTTACCACTAAAGTCGCTAAGGCTTGTCCATCAACATCTTCTGCAATAATTAATAAAGGACGACCCGATTGCGCTACCGGTTCTAATATTGGAAGAATTTCTTGTAGGTTAGAGATTTTTTTGTCGAATAATAAAATGTACGGATTGTCTAAATCTGCAATCATTTTATCGGCATCGGTTACGAAGTAAGGCGATAAATAACCTCTATCGAACTGCATACCTTCAACAACATCTACATAAGTATCCATTCCTTTTGCTTCTTCAACAGTAATAACACCTTCTTTTCCAACTTTAGAAAAAGCAGTTGCTATTAATTCTCCAATGGTATCATCGTTGTTAGCCGAAATAGAAGCAACTTGTTTAATCATTTCAGAAGAGTTACCCACTTTTTTGGCTTGTTTTTCAAGGTCTTTAACAATCGCTAAAACGGCTTTGTCGATACCGCGTTTTAAATCCATTGGATTTGCTCCGGCAGCAACATTTTTTAAACCTTCTTTTACAATGGCTTGAGCTAAAACCGTAGCAGTTGTTGTACCGTCTCCAGCTAAATCGTTGGTTTTAGAAGCAACTTCTTTAACCATTTGTGCGCCCATATTTTCTAAAGGATCTGAAAGTTCAACTTCTTTAGCTACAGAAACACCATCTTTAGTTACATGTGGAGCACCAAAACTTCTGCCAATAATAACGTTACGTCCTTTAGGTCCTAAGGTTACTTTTACTGCATTTGCTAATGCATCTACACCGCGTTTTAAACCATCGCGAGCTTCAATATCAAATTTTATATCTTTTGCCATTTTTTTTCTAATTTGTTTTTATTCCCGTAAAAACGAGAATGGTTTGATGAAAATTTAGTTTTTTCTTATTTAGGTTTCCGCTTAAGCGGAAATAAAAAAGGTAGTAATTAAATAATCGCTAAGATGTCGCTTTCGCGCATGATTAAATAATCTTTACCTTCTAACTTTAATTCTGTTCCAGCATATTTACCATATAAAACAGTGTCGCCAATTTTAACTGTTATAGGCTCGTCTTTGGTGCCTTTTCCAGCAGCAACAACAGTTCCTTTTTGTGGTTTTTCTTTAGCGTTATCTGGAATTATAATTCCTGATGCTGTTTTAGTTTCAGCTGCAGCCGGTTCAATAAGAACGCGATCTGCTAATGGTTTAATGTTTAATGACATTTTAATATATTTTAAATTTAAAAATTAATGTTAACGGTTAAGCAATAGTCTAAAAGTGTGCCAATACTTAAGAACTGACAAACTTTCAGAAATAAAAAATGCCAACTTTAAAGTTGGCATTTTTTATATAATTGTGATATAATTTATTGTGCTGAATCCTTTACTGTTGCAGCATCATTTGTTTTTGCTGGTGCCACTGGTAAAGGTTTTGCCGTATTGTCAATTTCTAAAGCTTTAGAATCTACAGAATCTGAACCTCTGTTAATTGCAACGTTAGATATTAATATTAAAACTAATAAAACGGTTGCTAAAGTCCATGTGCTTTTGTCTAAGAAATCGGTAGTCTTTTTTACACCACCTAATTGTTGTGTACCGCCACCACCGAAAGAAGATGATAATCCGCCACCTTTTGGGTTTTGAACCATAATTACTACTACTAGTAAAAAGGCAACCACAACTATTAATGCTAAAAATATTGTAAACGTACTCATTAGTTATTGTTATTTTGTTCTTGTAATTCTTCTACTGCTTTAATTTGGTTTGCAAAGAAACTACTTTTTTCTGGATATTTCAAACTTAAAATTTTATAAGATTGAATTGCCTTTTTGTAGTTTTTCTGTTCGACATAAACACGGGCTAAAGTTTCTGTCATTAATTCTTCTGGCTGTATCATTTGGGCATTGGCCAAATTTCCTTTTAACGATACAGGCTTGGTTGGATTAATTCTCGGGTTTATTGAAATGAAACGGTCTATTAATTCGAATTTTTTAGAACGTTCTGCATCTTCTAGATTATCAGTTTCAGGAGTTTCTGTAAATTCGGTTGGTTTTTCAACTTTTTCAACTTCTTTTTTTGCTGAAGCAGTTTCGCTGCGGTTTATAGGTTGAAAACGTGTTAATTTAAGCCATTCGTTAAACGAGTGGGTTTCGTTTTTTTCAAAAATTAACGGCTTACCAATATTTAAAATTTCGGATGCCGATGACGCATTGGAGTTTTCAGTTGGCGATTCTTCAACTTCCTCTGTTTCAGCAGATGGTTTAGGTTCGAACAACGCTGGGTCTAAAACGCCCGTGGTGTCTTTAATTTGTTGTTTTAAATGATCGTCTATTGTAACACTTTTATTAATGCTAATATCTTCAACATCAACTTCAATATCTTTTAAATTAGCTGTGTTGTGTCTAATTTTATTGGAAATTTCATTCTGAATAAAAATTTCAGAAGTAATAAAATCAAACAAAATACTACGATCGGTGGTATGCGCAGCCGCTGTTTTAAGTTCTTGGTTGTATTTAAAACTGTTCTGGTTTTTAAGACTTTTTAAATATAAAGCCCGCGCCGGTTGAAAATACGGAAATTCATCAATAATAGATTTAATAGCTTCAGTTTGTTGCTGAGTTATGGCTTGCGGGTTCTGAAGTATATATGTAAAATCTGTTTGATTCATTGGCTGGGCCAAATTTAATGTTTTTTCACTAAATATTATTGAGGTATCTGCTTGTATTTCAATTGATAAATCTAATATGAAACAAAAGGTATTACCATTTTGCTAAAGTAGCATTAAATATGTCTTGGGTAAGTCTTTCAAAAATTTCTTCGTGCGCTGTTGCTTTTTGACTACCAACAAGTTGAGAACCTCCCGGATAATCGTAAAAGAAAGAGAAAGTTTGCTCTAAGTCGTCATCTTCTTTTTTTCTATTAAAAAAACGAACTTTTACGCTTATGGTTAATCTGTTTTGGGCAGCCGTATTTTGTGAAGTTGAGGTTGTTGGCGAAATACGATAGTCTGTTATTTCGCCTTCGTATACCAAATCGGCATTAGATGTCACTAAAGTTAAGTTGGTTTGATTTTGAATTAAATCTTCTAAAGTAATTTTGAAATCACGTTCTAAACCAGGCTCAACTAAAAGGGCATTGTTTTCAAAACGGTTTACTTGATAGGTTTTTGTATTAGCAGGAACCGATGCGCCTGTAAATGAGTAAATGCCACAACCAGAAAGTACTAGAGTAGTTGTGATAAGTAAAAAATGAATAAAGTATTTTTTCATGTTTATAAGATACACTTTTGACGCTGCTTATTTAGATTGTTTATAACGGCCTGAAACTTTTTTTGTTGTTATTAAATGATTGCAACTAAAAAATTACAGATCGTATTGTTTTATTTTTCTGTACAATGTACGTTCGCTAATGCCTAATTCTGCTGCTGCTAATTTACGTTTTCCTTGGTGGCGTTCAAGCGATTTTTTTATTAATTCTAATTCTTTGTCTTGAAGTGACAGAGTTTCTTCTTCTTCAATTTCTTCAGCGAAATGATATTTATCTGTAAATGTTTCTACGGGTTCTATTTTAGAAGTCGAATGTTCTGGTATAGACAGTAACTCGCTGGTATTCTCCAGGTTATCTTCATAATCGGCTTCATCGTCTTCTACATTGCCGTAAATTTTCTGAATTAAACTTTCGTTATTCTTTTCAACATCTTTGGTATTTCCGTTTTTCATAAGCTCTAGTGTGAGCTTTTTTAAATCGTTTAAGTCACTTTTCATGTCGAAAAGTACTTTGTAGAGTATTTCGCGTTCACTACTAAAATCGCTTCCAGATTTTTCGGTTTTAATAACGGCAGGTAAATTGGTGCTGCCTGATGGTAAATAGCTTTTTAAAGTTTCAGATGAAATGGTTCTATTCTGTTCTAAAACCGATAATTGCTCGGCAATATTTCGTAATTGTCTGATGTTTCCAGACCAACGAAATTTTAAAAGATCTTGAATGGCACTATCTGTTAATTTGATGGTTGGCATTTTGTATTTAAGCGCAAAATCACTGGCAAACTTTCTAAATAATAAGTGAATATCTTCTTGGCGCTCTCTTAGCGGAGGTAGGTGAATATCGACCGTGCTTAAGCGATAATACAAATCTTCTCGAAACTTTTCTTTTTGAATTGCTTCAAACATATTTACGTTGGTAGCAGCTACAATACGTACGTTTGTTTTTTGTACTTTACTGGATCCAACTTTTAAAAATTCACCATTTTCTAAAACACGCAATAAACGCACTTGTGTTGTTAGTGGTAATTCACCAACTTCATCTAAAAAAATGGTACCGCCATCTGCAACTTCAAAATAGCCTTCACGTGTTTGCGAAGCACCTGTAAAAGACCCTTTTTCGTGTCCGAAAAGCTCACTGTCAATGGTGCCCTCTGGAATGGCACCACAGTTTACAGCTATATATTTGTTGTGTTTTCTATGCGATAACTGATGTATAATTTTTGGAATACTTTCTTTACCTACACCACTTTCACCAGTAACCAAAACCGAAATATCGGTTGGTGCGACCTGAATCGCTTTTTCAATGGCACGATTTAGTGCAGGCGTGTTGCCAATAATACCAAAACGTTGTTTTATAGATTGAACTGATTCCATTATTTTTTATTAATTATTTTTTGAATAACCAATCGCTTCGCCAATTAGGGTAGCGCTGGTACAATCTGTAACCTTAACGTTTACAAAATCGCCAATTTTATAATCGCCTTTTGGGAATACGGTTACTAAACTTTGTGGTGTTCTGCCAGACCAATGCGCAGTTGATTTTTTAGATTCTTTTTCAATTAAAACTTCAACAACCGTGTTTAAATTTTGTCTGGTTCTAAAACCGCTATGCTCTTGTTGTAACTCTACAATTTCAGCCAATCGGCGTTTTTTGGTTTCTTCAGGAACATCGTCTTCCATTTTGCGTTCTGCAAGGGTTCCCGGACGTTCAGAATAGGTAAACATATAACCAAAATCGTATTTTACATATTCCATTAACGATACCGTATCCTTAAAATCTGCTTCCGTTTCTGTTGGAAATCCAACAATCATATCTTGACTAATAGCGCAATCGGGAATAATTTTTTTAATATTATCAATTAATTGCATGTATTCTGCACGCGTATGTAAACGATTCATTTCTTTTAAAATACGATCGCTTCCACTTTGCACGGGTAAGTGTATATGATTGCAAATATTTTCGTGTTTTGCCATGGTTTCAATAACATCCATGGTAAAATCTTGCGGATTTGAGGTAGAGAAACGAATGCGCATTTTTGGTTGGGCATTGGCGCATAATTCTAACAAGTTTGCAAAATTAACGGCGGTTGCTTTTTGTAAATCGGAAGCTTTATCGAAATCTTTTTTCAATCCGCCACCATACCAAAGGTAACTATCTACGTTTTGCCCAAGAAGGGTAACTTCTTTAAAACCTTTGTTCCATAAATCGTTAATTTCTTCAATAATACTTTGCGGTTCTCTACTGCGCTCACGACCACGGGTAAAAGGCACTACGCAGAAAGTACACATATTATCGCAACCACGTGTAATAGACACGAAAGCTGTTACGCCGTTAGAGTTTAATCGAACCGGTGAGATGTCTCCGTAAGTTTCTTCTTTAGATAAAATTACATTTATAGCATCGTTACCACCATCGACTTCGGCTAGAAGGTTAGGTAAATCTTTATATGCATCTGGCCCAACAACTAGGTCAACAATTTTTTCTTCCTCTAAAAACTTGGTTTTTAAACGCTCGGCCATACAACCTAAAACGCCCACTTTCATTTTTGGGTTATGCGATCGCTTTACAGCATTATATTTTTCTAAGCGTTTACGAACGGTTTGTTCGGCTTTGTCTCTAATCGAGCAGGTGTTAACCAAAACTAAATCGGCATCTTCCAGATTTTGGGTGGTGTTAAACCCTTGGTCTGTTAAAATGGAAGCTACAATTTCGCTGTCGCTAAAATTCATAGCACAACCATAACTTTCTATAAATAATTTACGTTTGTTTCCTTCTTTATGTTGAAGTGTTAACGTTTCACCTTGTTTGTTTTCGTCTATAATTTTTTCCATAGTCTTGAGTCACCACAAATCTTTCAATAAGCGTGCAAATATACAATTATTTTGTTGTTTCTGACAAAGTGTCATATTTAAAAATATATTAAATTTTGAGAAAAGTTTTTAAAACCTTTACTTTGGTTTCACTAATCAATAAACCAATTATGAATACAATTTTAGAAAAAATAGCTAATGCTAAAGCCTTAGATTTTGGAACTATTTTTAGTGAATCTATAGAGCTTTATAAAAAAGCCTGGCTTCAAGGGTTTTTAATGCAATTGTTTATTCTGTTAATTTTAATGCCTATAATAATTGTAGCGTACATTCCTTTTATAGGCGTAATTATAGCACAACAACAAAACGGTTTTGAAGATAACCAAGCGATGGAAAATTTTATATCAGGAATGTCTATTCCGTATATCATTTTTGTGTTGGTTGGCGTTGTAGTTCTTGGTACGATAGCTGTCGCCATAAATGCTGGATTTTACAGAATTTTAAAAAAGGTAGATCAAAACGAGACCGTAGAGACTAAAGATTTTTTCTTCTTTGTTAAAAGTGCCTATCTTACTAAGGTTTTTCTAATAATGTTGGTTTCAATTTTAATAGCGGTACCTTCGGCATTGTTATGTTACTTACCTTTAATATATACTATGGTGCCATTAACATATTTTTCTTTAATATTTGCTTTTAATCCAGAATTAAGTGTTGGCCAGATTGTTAGTTTAAGCTTTAAGCTAGGAAACAAAAAATGGCTTATTTCTTTCGGTTTAATATTTGTAAGTTCTATATGTATAGTTACCTTATCTATGTTAACATGTGGTTTGGGGTCGTTGTTCTTACAATCTTTTCAATTAATACCTATGTATTTAATCTATAAAAATGTTATTGGATTTAATGGAGGCGATGTTATTGATGAAATAGGCGCGCCAATAGAATAATTTCAAAATATAATTTATTAAAGCCTGTTTTTGTAAGTAAAAAGCAGGCTTTTTTATTTAATTAGAATACAGATAATAAGTAAAATTAGGTAGATAAACTTTTTTTCATATACATTTGTACCTACAAAAAGTGAAGTATGGCGAAGAATTTAGTAATTGTAGAGTCACCTGCTAAGGCAAAAACAATCGAAAAATTTTTAGGGAAAGATTATGTTGTAGAGTCTAGTTTCGGACATATAGCAGATCTGCCTTCAAAAGAATTAGGTGTTGATGTTGAAGGTGATTTCAATCCGAAATATGAAGTTTCAAAAGATAAAAAAGCGATTGTTAAAAAACTAAAGGATCTAGCTAAAAAATCAGACATGGTTTGGTTGGCAAGTGATGAGGATCGTGAGGGTGAGGCGATAGCTTGGCATTTAGCAGAAGCTCTTAATTTGGATAAAAGTAAAACAAAACGTATTGTTTTTCACGAAATTACCAAAACCGCCATTCAAAAAGCGATTGAAAATCCGAGAGACATAGATTACCATTTAGTTGATGCGCAACAAGCCCGTCGTGTTTTAGATAGAATTGTTGGTTACGAATTATCTCCTGTGTTATGGAGAAAGGTTAAAGGCGGCTTATCGGCTGGGCGTGTACAATCTGTTTCGGTAAGATTAATTGTTGAACGCGAGCGCGAAATACAAGAATTTAATCCGGAAGCTTCGTATAGAATTGATGCTGAATTTTCTAACGAAAGCGGACAATCGTTTAAAGCCAAACTACCTAAGAATTTTTCAACTAAAGAAGAAGCTCAGAAGTTTTTAGAACAAAATGCAACAGCTTCATTTAAAGTAGGAGACTTAGAAAAAAAGCCAGCTAAAAAATCGCCAGCAGCACCTTTTACAACTTCTACTTTACAACAAGAAGCTGCGCGTAAATTATATTTTTCGGTAAGTAAAACCATGACTATGGCGCAACGTTTGTACGAAGCGGGTTTAATTACTTACATGAGAACCGATAGTGTTAATTTATCTGATGAAGCCAGACAAGGCGCACAAGCCGAAATTGAAAGTGCTTACGGATCGAAATACAGTAAACCCAGAAATTATACCAGTAAAGCCAAGGGCGCTCAGGAAGCTCACGAGGCCATAAGACCAACCGATTTTTCAAGACATTCGGTAGATATCGATCGCGATCAGGCCAGATTGTATGATTTAATTTGGAAACGCGCCATCGCCTCGCAAATGAGCGAAGCAGAGTTAGAGCGTACCAATGTTAGAATTGAAGCATCAACTCATAAGGAGGTTTTTACAGCCAACGGAGAGGTTATTACTTTTGATGGTTTCTTAAAAGTTTATTTAGAAGGTACCGATGACGAAGATGTAGAGCAAGAAGGTATGTTGCCTGCAATGCGAGTAAATGAGACCTTGCTAAACAATTACATTACTGCCACCGAACGTTATACCCGACCTCCAGCCCGATATACCGAAGCTTCTTTAGTGAAAAAATTAGAAGAGTTGGGTATTGGCCGTCCGTCTACCTATGCACCAACGATATCAACCATTCAAAACAGAAATTACATTGAAAAAGGCACGGTTGAAGGTGTAGAACGTAATTATTCGCAGTTAACTTTAACCGCTGGTAAGGTAAAGGACAAATTATTAACTGAAAAAGTAGGTTCCGATAAAGGAAAATTAGTTCCAACCGATATAGGTATTATTGTTACAGACTTTTTGGTAAATCATTTTGAATATATATTAGATTATAATTTCACCGCTAAGGTGGAAGCCGATTTCGATGATATCGCAGAAGGTAAAGAAGATTGGAAAGTGATGATGAAAGACTTCTATAAAGATTTTCATCCACAAGTAGAAGATGTACAAGAAAATGCCGATAGAGAATCTGGTGAACGAATTTTAGGTACCGATCCTAAAACGGGAAAGCAAGTGAGTGTTCGTTTGGGTAAATTTGGTCCTATGGTTCAAATAGGTACAGCAGATGATGAAGAAAAACCACAGTTCGCGAGCCTGAGTCCCGACCAACAATTAAACACCATCACGTATGAGGAAGCGATGGATTTATTTCAACTTCCTAAAAATCTTGGTGTTTATGAAGGTGAAACGGTAGAAGTAAATAATGGGCGTTTTGGACCTTATGTAAAGTTTGGAGATGCCTTTGTATCGTTGCCTTCAGGTGTCGATCCGCTTAGTGTCGAATTAGATGATGCCATTGTTTTAATAAAAGAAAAGCAAGAAGCCGATGCCCCAATTTATATGTATAAGGATTTACCTGTTCAAAAAGGTAAAGGCCGTTTTGGACCATTTATTAAATGGAACAACATGTTTATTAACGTAAACAAGAAATATGATTGGGACAATCTATCTGATAATGATATTGTAGAACTTATTGAAGATAAAATTCAAAAAGAAAAAGATAAGGTGATACACCACTGGAAAGATGCTGGTATTAAAGTAGAGAAAGCACGTTGGGGAAGACATCATGTAATAAAAGGTAAAATAAAAGTTGAATTACCTAAAACAGAAGATGTTACTAACATGACAGTTGATGAGGCTAAAGCTTTAATAGAAGCTAAAACACCAAAAAAGAAAACAGCTAAGAAAAAGGCAGTGGCTAAGAAAAAATAGTGTTTTTGTAATAAAGATTACTGCATTACGTTTTTAATAAATTTTCAACATTAAATATTGTAAATTATAAATTTCACCAAGTAATTATTATAAAATCAAAAGCTGAAATTTGTAATATTATAATGAAATTTACATTAAATTTTTTATTAAGTTATAAAAATGAATTTTGAATTTTTCTCTCCTGTTTCAGATTTAATTTTAGCTCATAACGAGTTGCTTTCGTCGCAGGCACTAGGAAAAAAAATTAAAATTCATTCTTCTCAAAATGGTTTTCCAGAATTAGAAGGTGTTGATATTGCTATTTTTGGCGTGCTTGAAAATAGAAACGACGTTAATTATATTGGAGAATCTTTCGATTTAAATGAAATAAGAAAAACCTTTTACAGTCTTTATCCAGGAAGCTGGAATACCCAATTAGCCGATTTAGGCGATATTGAAAAAGGTGAAACCGTAGAAGATACTTACTTCGCCTTAAAATCGACCGTAGCAAGTTTAATTAAACAAAATATCATACCTATTATTATAGGAGGCACTCAAGACCTTACCTATGCCAATTACAGGGCTTACGATAATATAATGCCTATGGTAAATATTGTGAATGTAGATTGTAAATTCGATTTAGGGGATTCAACAAAACCTATGAAAAATGATAGTTTTGTTGGTAAAATTATTTTAGATGAACCTTATAACCTTTTCAATTATGCCACAGTAGGTTATCAAACCTATTTTAATTCACAGGAAGAAAAAGATTTAATGGAAAGTTTGTATTTCGAATCTTATAGATTGGGAAGCGTTTCTAAAGATATTGCTTTGGTAGAACCAGCCATGCGCGATGCCAATATTGTAAGCGTAGATTTAAATGCGGTTATGGGGAGTGAGTTAAGTTTGAAGCAAAAATTTTCTCCTAACGGTTTAGATGGTAAAGAAATTTGTGCCATAGCGCGTTATGCAGGTATTAGTAATAAAGTAAGTTCTTTTGGAATTTATGAATATAAACCTTCAAAAGATGATGAAATGACATCGATGTTGGTGTCTCAAATGCTTTGGTATTTTATTGAAGGTGTAAATTGCCGTGTCAATGACGATGATTTTTCAGATGAAAATAGTTATCAAAAATTCATTACATTAGTAGACTCCCAAGAATTAGTATTTTATAAAAGTAATAAAACAGGAAGATGGTGGATTGAAATCCCATTTTTAGCAGAAGTAAATAATAAATTAAAAAGACATACGTTATTACCTTGCATGCACCAAGATTATATAGATGCATGTAGTAATATTGTGCCAGATCGCTGGTACAAAGCATTTCAAAAAAATTGCGTTTAGTGTGTAATTTTAGTTTAAAAGTATATTTCATCGGTGAAAAGCATTTTTTTTACGATGAAATGTAATTTTTTGAATAAAAAAGTTGTTTTTTAAAAAATATATAAATATGTTTACGCTTTCTAAATTGAAGCTTAAATAATTAACCTCAAGTTTTCTATGGATATTAAGAAGTATATTTTATTAACCGCAGTACTTACATTACTAGCTAGTTGTGGCTCAAACGATAAAGGTGAGTTAGTTGGTGTTAAGGGAAAAAAATGGCACCCAGAGAAGCCTTACGGGATGGAACTTATTCCTGGTGGCGCTTTTATAATGGGTAAAGCCGACGATGATTTAGCAGGTGTTCAGGATGCACCAGCTAAAACGGTTACTGTTAGAGCCTTTTACATGGATGCTACAGAAATTACTAATAGTGAGTATCGCCAGTTTGTAAACTGGGTTAGAGATTCTATTATTAGAATGAAATTAGCAATTTTAGCAGATGAAATTGGTAAAGTTCCAGATGATGGAGGTATTGGTGAGTATGCATTTAAAGATGCAGACACAACAAATATGTCTGTGTATGAAAAATACATGTTGGAAAACTATACTGGTTTAGGGCCAACCGGTTACGAAGGAAGAAAAATCAATAACGATATTGAATTAATATTTGATACTGCAGATTATCCAGATGAATATTATGCAGAAGTTATGGATACAATGTACTTACCATTGGAAGCTTCATATAACGGACAACGTACCTGGGATGTTAAGAAATTTAAATTCCAATACAGTTATATGGATATCCAGGAAGCAGCCAAAAAACGAAATATTAAACGTGAAGATGTTATCGTTAAAGAAGAAGTTGAGGTTTATCCAGATACAACTGTTTGGATTCGCGATTTTGCTTATTCTTACAACGAACCAATGCATAACGATTATTTCTGGCACGATGCTTACGGAGATTACCCAGTTGTAGGTGTAACCTGGAAACAAGCTAAAGCTTTTTGCGAATGGAGAACTATTCGTAAAAACTCATATCAGAAATCTAGAAAAGGTGCTTCTATGGTAAACACCTTTAGATTACCATCTGAAGCAGAGTGGGAATATGCCGCAAGAGGTGGTCTGCAAGCAGCTACCTATCCTTGGGGAGGTCCTTATACTAAGAGTGATAGAGGCTGTTTTATGGCAAACTTTAAACCTGTAAGAGGGGATTATGCTGCCGATCAAGCTTTATATACCGTAGAAGCCAAATCATACGAGCCTAACGATTATAATTTATATAACATGGCAGGAAACGTAGCCGAGTGGGTAAATGCCAGTTACGATGCTTCTTCATATGAATTTACTTCAACAATTAACCCAAGTGTGAACGACAAAAACAATCAACGTAAAATTGTTAGAGGTGGTTCTTGGAAAGATGTTGCATACTTTTTACAAGTAAGCTCAAGAGATTACGAATATGCAGATTCAGCAAGAAGCTACATTGGTTTTAGAACAGTTCAAGATTACATGGGGACACAGGTAACTAAATAATATAAAACTAGTTAGTTAAAAACGAATCAAATCAACTTTAAATATTAACCTAACAATTAACCACTTAAGTATTTACTTAATTTAAAAATCTAAAATTATGGCACAGTCAAAAGCAAGCAAAAAGTTCATGAATATGGCTTACGGATTAGGAGCAGCAATTGTAATTATTGGCGCACTTTTCAAAATAACACACATGGAATTCGGACCAATAACAGGTAACGCCATGTTAACTCTAGGTCTGGTAACAGAAGCAATCATTTTCGCCTTATCGGCATTCGAACCCGTAGATAATGAATTAGATTGGTCTTTAGTTTACCCAGAATTAGCTGGAGGAGAATCTAACGGTAAAAAAGCAAAAACAGAAGATGCACAAGGTTTATTATCTAAAAAATTAGATGATTTATTAAAAGAAGCTAAAATTGACAGCGAATTAATTTCAAGCCTTGGAAATAGCATTAAAAATTTCGAAGGAGCTGCTAAAAATATGTCTTCTAGCGCCGATTCAATCGAAGCTTCTAAGAAATATGGCGAAGAATTAGCTTTAGCTGCTGCTCAAATGGAATCTTTAAATAGCCTTTATAAAGTACAGTTAGAGAGTGCAAGTAAACAAGCTTCAATTAACGAGGAGTCTGTAGAAAATGCAGCTAAATTAAAAGAACAAATGCAATCTTTAGCATCAAACTTATCTTCATTAAATAGTGTATATGGTGGTATGTTATCTGCAATGAATAAAAACTAATTAGCAGGTTTATCTTTAATTAATAATAATTAACCAAAACCAAAATTAGACATGGCAGGAGGAAATTTATCACCCAGACAGAAAATGATTAATCTGATGTATTTAATATTTATAGCGATGCTAGCGTTAAATATGTCTAAAGAAGTGCTTTCAGCATTTGGATTAATGAATGAAAAATTAACCGATTCGAATGAAGCTACAGACCAAAGAAATACAGCTTTTCTATCGGGGTTAGAACAAAAAGTATCAGATCAACCAGAAAAATATAAACCTTTAAAAGCTAAAGCAGATCAAATTAATGTTCTTGCTGAAGATTTAGATAATTATATTGAAGATTTGAAATCGAAAATGATTGCTAATATCGAAAACCCAAAAGATTACGAGGTTATGGATAAAGGCGATTACTTAGATCAAAACTTTTTCAAAGGCGCTCAAATTAAACCAGAGGGTCAAGAGTTTTTAGCTAAAATTGCAGCCTTTAGAGAAGGTGTTGCTAAAATATTAGCTAACGAAAAAGGAATGAAAGGTATCGTAGAAGATGTTAAAGATAACTTTAATACAGAGCCTGTAACAAATAGAGACGGTATAAAAGTAGATTGGTTAGATTATCACTATAAAGGCTTTCCTTTAGTGGCTTCGTTAACTAAATTAACTCAAATCCAGTCGGATATTAAAACTACAGAATCTGAAATTTTATCGACTATGTTAGCTGGTGAGTTATCGAACCAAGTTTCTATGACAAACTATACCACTTTAATGGAAACTTCAAAATCGGCTTACTTTAATGGTGAGAAGTTTGATGGGCAAATTGTTTTAGGTCGTAAAGATGCTTCAACTAAACCAAACCGTGTTGAGTTAACTTTAGATGGTAGAAAACTATCGGAGAATGAATACACAATCGAAGATGGTAAAGTTAAACTAGCAGTTGGAACCGGTTCACCTGGAGAGCATAAAATTGAAGGTAATTTATTCTTCTTAGAAGATGGTAAAGAAACACCAGTTCCTGTATCGACGTCTTTTGCAACCGTTCCAAAACCTAATTCAGCAACTATTTCAGCAGACAAAATGAATGTGGTTTATCGTGGTGTTAAAAACCCAATGACAATCTCTTTTGCTGGAATTGCAGATAACAATGTAAATGCTTCAGCAGCAGGTTTAACTCGTGTTAGTGGAAGTAAATACGTTATGGATGCTACTAGAATTCAAGGTAGAGAAGTTACTATTAATGTAACGGGTAAAATTGATGGTCAAACAGTTAGCGATAAAGCTTCTTTTAGAATTAAAGATTTACCAAAACCAACTGGTACAGTTCGTGGTGAAGATGGATCTGTTAAAATGCAAAAAAATGCCTTAGCCATTTCTACTATTGGTGCTAAGTTTGACGATTTTGATTTTGAATTACCATTACGTGTTACTGGTTTCAAATTTAAAGTGCCAGGAGAACCTACCATTAGTGTAAACGGTAACAAATTAGATAGCAGAGCCCAGTCAGCTTTAACAAAAGCAAAACGCGGAACCGATGTTACTATTTTTGATATTGAAGCCAAAGCTGAAGGCGTTAGCGTGATACTTAAAAAAGTATCGCCTATTATTATTGAGCTTACAAACTAAAATATTAGGCTTTCCTAATAATTAAAAAAGTATAATAAGATGAATTTAAAAAGTTTTTTATTAACCGTTACAGCTGTTTTTACAGTATCTAGCATATTTGCACAGGCTAATATTCTTAACGCTAAAAGTCCAGAGGAAATTGGTGTTAGAACAGAAGCTCAAAAAGCAATCGATAACGATAAACCACTGGATTATGGTTATGTAGACGACAGAGATATACTTTTTTCTAAAATGGTTTGGGAAAAAATAGATCTAGATGAGCGTGCTAATTTCCCATTATACTACCCAATCGATACTAATAATATTGGTAGCGACAGAAGGTCTTTGTATGATGTTTTAATGAAAAACATTAGAAACGGAAAAATTAAAAACATTTACGGCGATTCTTATTTTAAAACAAAAACTAATTTAAAAGATATTGAAGCTGCTCTTGTAAAAGTAGATACCACCGAATACGGTATCGAACAATTAAATGCCGGTGAAGAATTATCTGCCGAGTATATTGACAAGAGAGAACTTGCTGCTGCCGATATTAAAGAGTATCACATTAAAGGGCTTTGGTATTTCGATAAGCGTCAAGCAGAAATGAAATATAGATTATTAGGGATTGCTCCTGTAGCGCCAGATGTCAACTTTATGGACGCTGAAAAGCCAGATTTAGTAGAGTTATTCTGGATTTTCTATCCAGATGCTCGTGAGGTTTTACATGAAGCTAAATCTTTTAATAACAAAAACAGTTCCATGCCTTTTTCGTACGATCATGTTTTAAATGCACGACGTTTTCACGGATTTATTTATAAAGAAGAAAATGTTCAAGGCGATAGAAAAATTTCGGAGTATATCTCAGAGAATTCTTTAATGCAGTTGTTGGAATCTGAAAGAATTAAAGAGAAAATACGAGATTTTGAATTAGATATGTGGACATATTAATTTTAAATTCATTATTAAAATAAAAAAAAACTCACTTCATTTAAGTGAGTTTTTTTATGCCTTTTATTTATGAAACCAGCGCTTCTATCTTTATCTTCGTAACCTTATGAAAGTAGATTATTTAGTTATTGGTATTGGTCTTGCCGGTATAAGCTTTTGCGAACAATTAAAAGCAAATAACAAGTCGTTTTTGGTTTTCGATGATGCTTCGCAACTATCTTCAACCGTTGCTGGTGGTTTGTATAATCCTGTTGTTTTAAAACGTTTTACACCAGTTTGGAAATGCCAGGAACAATTAGAGATTGCCTTACAAATGTTTAATAGGCTGGAATCTAATCTTCAAATTAAAATAGATTACAAACTACCTGTTTACCGAAAATTCGCCTCTCTAGAAGAACAAAATGATTGGTTTACGGCTTCAGATAAACCGATACTTTCAGAATATCTTTCTTCAACTATTATTAAAAATACCAATCCGTTTATAGATGCGCCATTCGGATTTGGTAAAGTATTAGAAACAGGTCGTATAGATGTTAAAACTTTAATTGATGCCTATAAAAACGATTTGCTTAAAAGCCAATTATTTTTTGATGAGATTTTTAATTACGATTACTTAGTTTTCAACGAGGCCTTTATTCAGTATAAAGATATCACAGCGAAGCATATTGTTTTTGCTGAAGGATTTGGTGTTACTAAAAATCCGTTTTTTAAACAGGTGCCTTTAGTGTCTGCCAAAGGAGAATTACTTACCATTCATGCGCCTCAATTAAAAATAGACTATGTACTAAAGGCAGGTGTATTTTTAATACCCTTAGGAGACGATTTATATATCGTAGGAGCAACTTACGAGTGGAAAGACTTAACTAATAACACATCTAAATCTGCTAAAGAGGAGCTGCTTTCAAAGCTTAATAAATTAATAAACTGCTCGTTTGAAGTCGTTAATCAAGTAGCAGGTGTTAGGCCAACGGTTAAAGACAGAAGACCCTTAGTAGGCGCTCACAGTACTATTAAAAACATGTATTTGTTAAACGGTTTAGGAACTCGAGGGGTCATGATTGGTCCTTATGTTGCCAAAGCGTTGTTCAATTTAATTGAAAACAAAATTCCATTAGATGCAGAAATTGATATAAATCGATTTAACTGCTAACTTTTGTTTTCTTTCTTTTTAGCCAGGTTTTTATCGTAACTCATAAAAAAGTTAATCCAAATATTTCTTGAAAGTCTTAAAATTACTGGTAAAAACACAATTAAAGTACCTATTATTGAAACAAAAACGATATTAATGTTTGCTTTAAAAAAGAAGAAGGAAATAACAAAAGCCGCTACGGCAAAAGCGATACCAACGGCATAGCTAACATACATGGCACCATAAAAAAACGAGGGCTCTATTTTGTATTTTGTACCGCAGTTACTGCACTTTTCATGCATATCTAAAGCTTCGGTAAGAATGTATGGATTTTTGTTTTTAAACATACATTCTTCATGACATTTAGGGCAATTTCCTGTTATAATGCTATATAATTTTGAACCTTTTTTAAACATATTATTTAATGTACTTTTGCATTCGTATTTACAGAACAAAAGTATTCTTTAAATTTTAAAGTTCTGTATCATAAGTTACATTTCTATGATGAACATTCATAATTTATCCATTTCATTTCAAGGCGAATATTTGTTCGAAGATATTACGTTTAAATTGGTAAATGGAGACCGCGTTGGCTTAATTGGTAAAAATGGTGCTGGGAAATCTACAATGCTTAAAATACTATCTAAGGAAATGGAGCCGGATACCGGTCAAATTGCTGCCGATAAAGAATTAAAAATAGGATTTTTAAAGCAAGATATCGACTTTGAATTAGGTCGCACCGTTCTGGAAGAAGCCTATGAGGCCTTTACAGAAATTAAGCAACTGGAAGCCAAAATGGAAGCTGTAAACACTCAAATGGCCGAACGAACCGATTATGAAAGTGATAGCTACCACCAGTTAATGGTTGATATTAATGATTTACAGCATCAATACGAAATTTTAGGTGGTTATAATTACCAGGGTGATACCGAAAAAATTCTACAAGGTTTAGGCTTTAAACGTGAAGATTTTAATAAACTCACCGATACATTTTCTGGCGGATGGCGTATGCGTATTGAATTGGCTAAATTGTTACTTCAAAACAACGATATTTTACTACTCGATGAGCCTACAAACCATTTAGATATCGAATCGATTATCTGGTTAGAAGGGTTTTTAAGAGGTTATAGCGGGGCCGTAGCTATTGTTTCGCATGATAAAATGTTTTTAGATAATGTTACAAACCGTACCATAGAAATTTCACTGGGACGAATTTATGATTATCCGAAGTCGTATTCAGATTATTTGGTGCTTCGTGAAGAATTAAGAACGCAGCAGTTGGCTTCTCAAAAAAATCAGCAAAAGCAAATAGAGCAAACCGAAAAATTAATCGAAAAGTTCAGGGCTAAGGCTTCGAAAGCAACCATGGCGCAATCTCTAATTAAAAAATTAGATAAGATTGATAGAATTGAAGTTGACGAAGACGATAACAGTGTTATGACTTTAAATTTTCCGGTATCTGTAACGCCAGGTAAGGTGGTGGTCGAAACGCATAACATATCAAAAAGCTATGGTAATAACGACGTTTTAAAGCACATAAATTTACTTATTGAACGCGACAGTAAAACCGCTTTTGTTGGTCAAAACGGACAAGGGAAATCTACTTTAGCTAAAATTATTGTTGGCGATATTAAATATGAAGGAAGCTTAAAACTAGGGCATAATGTTCAAATTGGTTATTTCGCGCAAAATCAAGCCGAATATTTAGATGGAAATAAAACCATTTTAGATACCATGATTGATGCTGCAAATGAGACCAATAGAAGTAAAGTTAGAGACATTCTTGGTTCTTTTTTGTTTCGTGGTGACGAAGTCGATAAATATGTTAGAGTACTTTCTGGTGGCGAGCGTAACCGTTTAGCACTAGCTAAACTTATGTTGCAGCCATTCAATGTTTTAATAATGGATGAGCCTACAAATCACCTGGATATTAAATCTAAAAATGTTTTAAAAGAAGCTCTTAAAAAATTTGAAGGCACTTTAATTATTGTATCGCATGACCGTGATTTTCTTCAGGGGTTAACAAATAAAGTGTACGAGTTTAAAGACCATAAACTTAAAGAGTATTTAGGCGATATAGATTATTATCTCGAGCAACGAAATGTTGATAGTTTACGTGAAGTCGAAAAAAGAACGGTAATAAAGGAAGTACCCAAGGAAAAAAAGCAGCAGTCTTACGACGAGCAAAAGAAATTAAAATCTCTAAATAATAGATTGAGTAATGTTGAAGCTCAAATTAATCAGTTAGAAAAAGACATTAAGAATATTGATAAAGATTTAGAGACCAACTACGAAGCGGTTACTTCAAAACCAGATTTCTTCAATAAATATCAAAAAATGAAATCGGAGTTGCAAGATTTAATGAATAAATGGGAAGCTATACATCTTGAAATAGAAGAAATAGAGAGTTAAATTTCTCAGAATTGCATTTCATCGAAATAAAATGTATTTAACCGAATAATTTTATTACTTTTGTAAGGTTCATCCCCTGAATCTTGTAAAACATGAAATTAATCAAACTTAGTATCTTGTGTTTTTTTATACACGGATTCATCTTTGCTTCGGTACCTGCTTCCGAAAAAGAGGCCTTATTGGCTTTGTACAAAAACACCGAAGGTTTAAACTGGACAACTAAATGGGATACGAATGCACCGGTATCGACGTGGTTTGGTGTTACAGTTGAAAATGAAACCGTCGTTGAAATCAATTTACAGCATAACGGTTTAACAGGAACACTTCCTGAGACTTTTTTTAATCTACCAAATCTTAAAAAACTTAATTTAGGTTTTAATAAATTATCTGGAAAATTACCAGATGATTTAACTAAACTATCAAACTTAGTGTCTCTAGAGCTATTTATGAATCAATTTGAAGGTCCTTTACCAGAGGTTCTTGGTTCTTTAAGTAATTTAGAAACTTTGGTGCTTTATAGTAATAAATTTGAAGGATCTATTCCAAAATCACTTTTTAAATTATCTAATTTAAAAGCGCTACTACTTGGAAGTAATTATATAACAGGTACAATTCCGGGCGATATTATTCATCTACAAAAACTAGAAAAGTTTAGTGTTATGGATAATAAAATGGAAGGGCATATTCCAATAGAATTAGCTTATGTAACCAATTTGGAAATTCTTATTCTTTCATCAAACCAGTTCACTGGCGTGGTGCCTTTAGAATTTATCAATCTTAAAAAGTTAAACACCATTATGGTGAGTGATAATAATCTTGACGATGATTATTTTTCCAGTTCAGATTTAGATGTTAATGTTTTTTTTATGCAATTGCAATTAAGACATAATAATAAAACCGAAATAGGTAAGGGACTAACTGAAATTGACGAAGATTAATTTAATTTTTTTTATAATTAATTAACTCATGTTGAGATGGTTATTGGTTTAGTTTTTTATTGTAAACAAACTAATAGTGCATTTTATCGATGCTAATAGTCGTTTAGCGATGTTTATGTGTTAAAAAAACATGCATTTTATCGAATAAAATAGTTTTTTGTCTGTTTCATGCTTACATTCGTGTAGTTATTAATCCCAAATTGAATAATACCATGAAGAATTTTAAGATTACAGCCCTGTTTTTTTTAGCAACTATGTTTTCGTTTGCTAATGTTTCACTTAGTGAAAAAGATGCTTTAATAGCTTTGTACAATTCAACTAATGGAAACCAATGGAACACCACTTGGGATTTAAATGCCTCAATCGATACGTGGTATGGTGTTAAAGTAGAAAACAATCAAGTTGTTGAAATAAGTTTAGAATTTAATAATCTTCAAGGGACTTTACCAAATGAAATTGGAAATTTAATTGGTTTGGTAAAACTTAATTTAGGTTTTAATAAGTTAACAGGAACCATTCCTAGTACAGTGAAAAATTTAAAAGAATTAAAATCTTTAGAATTGTTCATGAATAGTTTTGAAGGTAATATTCCAGCAGAATTGGGTGCGTTAAACAAATTAGAAACATTAAAATTATTTGCAAATAAGTTTTCGGGAACCATTCCAACAGATTTAATGAAACTGAAAGGTTTAAAGGAATTATCGTTGGGTAGTAACATGTTAACTGGTACAATTCCTCATGAAATTTATGCACTTGAGAAATTAGAAAAATTAATTTTAATTGATAATAACTTAGAAGGTGAAATACCAAATGAAATCGCACAATTATCAAACCTACAAGAATTAGTATTATCATCTAATAAATTAACTGGTGATTTACCATTAAGTTTTATGAATTTAAAAAACTTAAATACCATGATGGTAAGCGATAATAATTTAAACAAAGAATATATTTCTGTTGTAAGAGGCGGAAACAATCCTCCAAGTTTAATGCAGTTAGATTTACAAGGTGAAACAGCTACAGCGACCTTAGATATAGAAAAAGAATAAATTATAATTATAAACAGAAAAAGGGTAACTAGTTAAGTTGCCCTTTTTTTTTGTCAATTTTATCATAATCAATTACTTATAAAAATCACGATTAATTTATTATAAAAACGCTTGTTATATTTAAAAAGGATTGTATATTTGCAATCCGAAACAACAATGTCGGTATTATGAACCGAAAGTTAAAAGCTAAGTTTGTTGTTGCGTTTCAAATCGCGGGATAGAGCAGTAGGTAGCTCGTCGGGCTCATAACCCGAAGGTCACTGGTTCGAGTCCAGTTCCCGCTACTAAACAAGACGGATCGGTATTTCTACCGGTCCGTTTTTTATTTCTATCCCCGTCATCCCCCGTAAATGAATGGATTAACCTGAAAATCGGGTTGAGACCTGAGGTTCGATATTCCCTTTCAACGGGATTGATGACAATACCCTTTGGGAAGATCAATTTTTGAACCGTTACCTTAGTTTCATAATCCCCTGAACCCCATATTTCATTGAGTTTTCCCGAGAAATGAACTAAATCCTCTACTCTTTTATCTAGGTTCGATATCCGAGTTTGAAAATCATCCAATTTCAACTCAACAGTCCTCAATTCCGCTACGGTTTCATTTCTAAAACGAGTATACAAGTCCTTATCTAAATTGTCAAACGCGTACTTTCGATCCAGTCCATCAAGTTTTCGATTCAATTCTTCTATTCTGTTCTTGAGTCTACTTTCCTCCTCAAAGAACACCTTGTTCTGTCCGTTAATGGTTAGTCTCATTTGTTCCTTGAAAACCTCCTGTAGGGTTTCTTTCAGTTTTAAACCCGACAACAAATCACTAAAAACATTATGAATACCCTCTTTGAGTGACTTTTTACTACTGTTTGCGTTGAGGTCTTTTGATTTACATTTTGAGTTTAAACACTTGTAATAATCGAATTTACCCTTCGCCTTATATCCGGTCATTTTACTGCCGCAACAACCACAATAGAGTTGATTTTGAAGTGGTCTTGATTGTTGATTGGTGTATGGTTCGTATTCATTCTTTGGTTTTGATTCCAATTGATCGTTAACGGTTCTAAAGTCCTCCTCAGACACCAAACCCTCCCAGTTACCCTTCAATACCTCACCATCCATAAATCTATTGACTTGGATTCCACAATAGAAAGGATTCCGCCACATTGAACTCACAAACTGTTTGGTCACTTTTAAACCTCTAACCCTGAGTTTATCTATTATCTGATGGTCCGGGATGTTTTGTAGTTTCCATTCCCACGCCAAACGAAGAAGTCTTCCTTCCTCGTTAATTTTGAGTTCTTGTATCCCCTGAACAAACTTGGAGTTTTTTACTCGAGGACCATAATGATCATATCCCCTAGGAGATTTACCTAACCAATTACCTCTACTGACAAAACTTTTTAGACCTGGGATTGTAAAAGTCAACCGTTCTACATTTTCTCTTCTTGCATGAACCAAAGAATCAATAATTCTCAATTCACCTGTAACAGTTGATGTATCTGTTTCTGTAGACACCTCAATTAGGTGAACACCATGTGTTTTAACTAAATCATCAACTAAACCGATGGCGCTACCTCCTGATCTTGAGAATCGACTCATTTTGTAAATCATTATCCCAAAGGGTTTCTTCTTACTTTCCTTGACTTCATTGATCAACTTTGTGAACTCCTTCTTTGTGAAGTCATCCTTTGCGGACTCATAGGTGTTACCAAATTCTCTAGTGATTTTGTAACCCATTTTCTCCGCCAATCGAGTAGCGTAGTAAATCTGATTCTCAATACTGTGGTTGGAGTCAAATTGATTTTTAGAAGAGACGCGGGTATACACCCACACTTCATTGTTTTTTATTTCTTCTGTTTCAGATTTTACAAATCGTTTAAAATATTCTGTATTCATTTTAATTAAGATCGTTGTGGTTACATATAATGTAACTAAGGTTATACAATTGATTAATGATTTCCATGACGATTTCTTCGGGTGTGTCATGATCACCCGTTAGTTCCCGATAGGTCTGGACCGACACTTTCGAGGTAGATAATTTTCCCAAAAGAGTTAGAGGATTACTCTATCTGCGATGTTTTAAGACCACAGTTTATACCATCTTGGCGTTACCCATGGATTTAAGTGGTAACATACCCTGACACCGTTACTCAAGGAGGGTCAGTCCTTAACCCAAAATTTGGGTGTATATAAAATATACAGAAAATTATCGAGATAGTCAACCCCAAAAAAAATTCGAAACTTTTTGACTTTTTGGTTTGCGGGACATATTTATATGTAACGACGGTAGTTGGTCGGAGGAAATGACGGCAGCGACTACTGTTTTAAGTTCAACTGTGGGACGAGATCAAATAGGACAAAATATGCCAGAACAAAGTTGGAAGGTATGATCTCAGGGGAACCGATTCCTCTAATGTAGCCAACAAACCGCGTCTTTCGGTGATGTCGCGGGACCAGGTCGAAACAGACATAAGACCTTGGGGTTTCCACCTCCTTAAACATGGGGTAAGGGGGAGGACTATCTCACCTCCAGATCTTCAACAGGTAAACCCTACGGGAACTAGAAGAAAATAATAAATAAGAACTAGATACTAGATCCCCCGGAATAACTAGACTAGATAAAAACTAGATAAATACTGGACATGAAAAACAAGAAAATAAAATCACTAACTATAAGAATAACAGAACACCAGTATCGAAAACTAATTGATACTATTGTTGAAGAAGAAATCAATAAATCAGAATTCATTAGAGAATCCATTGATTCGAAAATAAATAAACTAGTAAGAAATAGGAGAAATAATTTGTCGTAACAATTTAATCAACTTCTTTACAAATTAAAAAGGTAGTATCTCACAAAGTGTGTAAAGTTAAAAATATCGAGGGTTGCAACCCTCGATATTTTTTTGTTTAATTTTAAAATTTACACACTTATGAAGAAAGAAGATTTTCTAAACGACGATTTTTTAAAACAGTTTAAAACAGGAGACGAACTGACCTCCTTTCTAAAATCCATTCAAAAGCGAGGTATTGAAAAGATGCTAGAAGGGGAACTTGATGCTCATTTAGACTATGAGAAGCATCAGCAATCCGATAATAGCAATACCCGTAACGGCTATGGGTCTAAAAAGATAAAAACAGCTTTAGGAGAGACTAATATTAAAGTTCCCAGAGACCGGGACGCTTCTTTTAACCCTATGCTGGTTCCTAAACGCACTAACATGGTTGATGGCATAGAAAACGTCATTATCAGCCTTTATGCCAAGGGTATGAGTAATTCTGATATTGAAGAGCAAATCCGAGAAGTTTACGATTTTGATGTATCCACATCTACCATATCACGTATCACAGATAAAGTTACCAATGATATTGTTGCTTGGCAAAACAGACCTCTGGAGCCCGTATATTTAATTACTTGGATGGATGGCATCGTATTTAAGGTTCGGGAGAACTCCAAAGTCATTAACAAAACCATGTACATCGCCGTAGGACTGCGTAGAGATGGTAAAAAGGAAGTCTTAGGGCTTTGGTTGGGGAAGAATGAATCGGCAGCCTTTTGGATGAGTGTACTAACCGATATGAAAGCCAGAGGCGTTCAGGATTTGCTTATCACGGCCACAGATAATCTTAACGGTTTTACCGACACCATTAAAAACGTTTTTCCTGAATCTAAAACCCAAATCTGCGTGGTACACCAGATTCGTAATGCTTGTCGGTATGTTGTTTGGAAAGACAAGAAAGAATTTACAAAGGACATGAAAAGCATCTACGATGCACCCACCAAAAGTGCAGCAAAAGCCGCCCTAGAAGACTTTGCTCAGAAATGGGAACACAAGTACTCTTACGCTATTAAAAGCTGGAGAGATAACTGGGAAGAACTTACCGCTTTCTATGAATTTCCTTTAGAAATTAGAAAAATCATTTACACTACGAACCTTATTGAAAACCTTAATGGAAAAATCAGAAAATACACTAAAAACAAGCTCTCATTCCCAACAGATGAAGCTGTTATGAAGTCCACTTTTTTAGCCCTTAGAGAGGCTACCAAAAAATGGTCGATGCCTATTAGGAACTGGGGCATTATTTTAAACCAGTTTTTAACTATATTTGAAAAAAGGGTTCAACTTTAAAAAAGTTAAACCCTCGATTTTTAACTTACACACTTTACGGGATAGTGTCACATTTGTTGGCCAAAGCGTATTTCCTGTTGGACTGTATCCCTCAAGGCAATGGCTTTGGTTCTTTTGTCTATGCCTTGTTATTAGTTTTATTGAAAATGTTTGGTTACAACTCGTATGCTTTAATTAGGTAATGTCTTTTACTTTCTTCCGTAATCGGCTGGAATTTCACCCCAAGCTTTGGTTTCCCATTTCAAAATTTTGTTTTCAATTTCATTGTTATTTAGCCATGTTTCTGCTCTACTTATTAAATCAAAAACTTGTTTATTTTCTTCAGTTTTGTCAGTGTAAGTGCCGCATTCTTTTCGGTTTACCCAGCTAATCGCAGTTGTACTGTCGGTATATATAGGTCTTTTGTCTCCTTTTTTTTTCATTAATGCAACAGCATGAACAAGAGCAAGAAATTCTCCTATATTATTAGAAGCGCCTTTGTGGGGGCCTTGTCGGAAGATAGCCTTTCTGGTTTTAGTATCAACGCCTTGATATTCCATTAATCCATTTTGCATATTGCAAGCTGCGTCAACAGAAATACTATTCAAATTTGGTTTTCCAATTTTTTTTAATTCATCGTCGGATAATTCGGTTTCAAATATGGTTTTTCCCTTATAATCTTCATAACTTTCTGAATAAGCTTTTTCAGCTAATTCTCTTGTTTTAAATGATTTATATTTGGCTCCTTTATAGCCGTGAGTACTTTCTGTACATTCTGCCCAACTTTCTAAAATTCCCTTTTTTCTGCCTTCCCAGACAACATAATATTTTGGTTTAGCCATAAGTTTTATTCAATCTTAAAAAATTAACGGTTTGTTTGAGGTATTGTGTTTCAAACATAAACAAAATCGTACAAATAAAGCGTCATTTTGTAAGAATTAAATTTCTAAAATTTAAGGCTAACAATTTTAGAGTTATAATTTTATATTAAGCCAGTATCTAGTGCTTTTAAGGTCTCCTGTTTTTAATAAAATGTTGTTATACACTAAATCTTTCAAATCTCGTGTAGCGGTAGATGCTGAAGTTTTAGCAATACGTGTGTAATTAATAGCACTTAGTCCGCCATCAAAACCATTGGGGCCTGCATTAAAAAGTCGTTCAACAACTTTTAATTGGCGTTCATTCATTAGTCCTTTATAACGGTCGTAAAACTTAGCCTTTTCTATTAAAAAATCGATAAGGTTTAGTGTTTCTAATTGGGCTTCTAATATGGTTTTTCCGAAATATATTAGCCAGTTTGTAATTTCTAGGTTTTTATTGTTGTTTTCCAAAGATGTATAATAATCTTTTTTGTTGGCTTCAATGGTTTTAGAAAGCGATATTAAAGAAGCTTGTCCAGAACTTAAAGAAATTGATTTTTCTGCTATTGCACGTCCGATACGTCCGTTACCATCTTCAAAAGGGTGAATACATACGAAATACAGGTGTGCAATTCCAGCTCTTGCTATTGGTGACATTGTACTAGATGTATGTACTTCATTAAACCATAAAATAAACTGTTGCATCTCTTCTTTCATTTTATCTGAAGGAGGCGCTTCAAAATGTACAGTAGGTTTGTCTAATCTACCTGAAACTACCTGCATAGGGTCTTCATGAGTTCTATATTTTCCTATTTCGTTTAAATCCCTTCTGCCATTAGTAATCATTTTATGCCAATTAAATAATAGCTCATCTGTTAATTCGGTACTATAATTTCTGTATAAATCGACCATCATTTCTGAAATCCCAAATTCAGCAGGTTTCACAGCTTTTTTATCCACGCTAAGTCCGAGGTTTCTTTTTATTGATGATTGTATGCTATCTCTGTCTAGATATTCACCTTCTATTTCAGAAGTTTTAAGGGCTTCGTTAGATAGAATTTCAATAATGAATTGTGCTTTTTCCTCGTCGTTTACATGCTTAAAGGCACCTAATACCGTGCCAGTGTTCTTAGAAAATTGAAACTCTAGTTCTTTAAGTTTATTTTCGTCATATGTAAATTGTGGCCATTTTTCAGATTGCCAATTCCATATTTTTCTAGCCATGAGCTATAAATTTTGTTTTTATAGCTCAAATATAAGTAAAAATTGAGCTATAAAATAAGATTTTATGGCTCAAAGTTATAAACCGAGTTTTTCTTTTATTTGAAAATCGTACAGTTTATGCATGTCTTGAAAATGTATTTCATTTAATTCTTCTGCTTTATGCTTTCTGTAGTACCAATATGAATTAAAAAGCCCGCCTTTTAAGAACAGATCAATAGTATGTCGGTTTTCTTCAAATGAATGCCTTATGTCTTGAACGTAAAAGAAGTCTATGCCTATCTTGGCTTTTAAAAATCTTAACGATATGTTTTCACCAATTCTGGGTAAATATTTCAAAGGTTTGCAATTGAACGCTCCGAAATTTTTGTGGTATTCTACATGAATTAGCATCGTTGTTTTGTTGAACTCAAACTCAAAGTCTTCATCAAAAGCAAATATTTTGTCGTAAATTTCAGTAAGTTGTTTTCTAAGCTGGTAAGACTTTAAACCAGTTACTGCTTCTATTTCCTTCATTGTAGGATAAGGTATATCGTAATCGTTGTAATAATCTTTTGCAGATAAAAAGCTTATTAGTGACTTGTATTTTTCCTTATTTCCAAATTCTTTGGAAACTTGTGGCAAAATAGACAGTATACTGTATAAGATTTCTTTGGGTGTTGAAGAATATTTCATAATATTTAAGTGTTGATTATAAGACTTTTAAGTTATAAATAAATGTGTATATTTGCTTAGAAAATAATTATAAATCAGAGAACACAATTACGTACACGATTATATCAAAATAATGCTAAATAGCGTAAAAAAGGGTTGAAATATCAAACTCATAACCCGAAGGTCACTGGTTCGAGTCCAGTTCCCGCTACTAAGTACAAAACGGTTTAGTGAAAGCTAAAACCGTTTTTTTTATGTCTTAAAATTAGATAGAACTCACCGAAACAATAAACGTATTAACTGAAATATTGAGCTCTTTAACTGATAAAGCCACATGGTTAATGGATAAATAGATGTCTTTTTTATTCTGGCAAACAATAGCTCTAGAAAACGGAATTAAAATAAGAAGGATAATTAATTTGTTTATGATTTATTATGGTTAATCAACTTTATTTAAAACAGATTGCCATGCGGTTAATTTCCATATACCATCTAATTTACACTGCACTTCTAAAAATCTAATAGTAAAATCTGTTCTCCCTAAATTAACATCTACCTTACCTGATAGAATCGCTGTGTTTCCATAAATTTTTACATCTACATCTCTTGGAACAAATGAAATATAATGGATTCTTTTAGATTTTATTGTTTCAAGATACCCCAATTTTGTTTCTGTCCAGCCGGTTGTGTGGGCATAAGTTAGGTCGTCTGCTAAAAGATTTTTTAATTTATTAATATCGGCATCAATCATTGCCGAAATTCTGGATGCTTGAGATTTTAAAACTTCTTTTTTTAAGATATCAAGACTTACATCTTGAGCAAAACCTTTGTTACAGAATATGAATAATACAAGAAGTATAATTTTTACTGATTTCATTTTTATGGTTTCAATGTTATAGGTTTTATATTTAGAAATGTTTCGTATGTCTAAAAAAAAACCTCGTGTTTTACAAGTAATCAATTTGTATTTCTTGTTTTCCTTTTTAAAAAATCATCTATACGTCTCTTATTTTCTTGTTGTAATAATGATGGGTAGAGATTTAATAGCGTATTAGGAATCATCATTGCTAGAGCAAATAGTATTCCCACAGTTATACTTTTATAAATAGCAACAGAAAAAACAAAAACAAATCCTATTAAATGACTAATTTCAGACAGCGTCATTTCATTTCTAATTACAACTAAGTCTGTATTTTTATTTTCCAGTTTAATTTTCTGATTAAAAAATTTGAAGAAACTGTTTTTTACAATCCACTTAAAATATTTAATTCCAATGCGTTTGTTTAGTGTTCTACTTTTAATAAAATTTAGATTTGATATTTTTTTGTAAAATTCTGTTTTAACGAGCATACTATTAATTATCATCCCAACAATCCAAGATATGAACGACATTGAAATCCCATAAACGAATCCTAATTTTAAGCTTTCTATTATCATTTAATTTTTAAAATTAATTGCAATATTGATGAGTTTCGAATCAAACGAAGTTTAAAAACTAAATTTAGTAAATAAATCACATATAAAACATGCGATAATTCTTGTGTTCGGGCCACACAAGTAATATTTTTTTTAAGCTTTTTGAGTTAGTTTTTTTAGAATGTCATGGATAAGTTTAACCCTAAGTCGCGGCCATTATAAAAAGGCATAACCATTCCGTTGGCGGTTTCTTTGTTTTTAAATAGCGTTTTTTTGATTAATGGATGAATCCAATACGCTATTTTAGTACTTAAAATTCCTATGCCTGCACCAGCAGCAACATCGGTTAGCCAATGCCTGTTATTGTACATTCTAAACATACCTGTACCTGTTGCGACAATATAACCTGTAACACCATACCAGACAGAAATATCTTTGTATTCTTGATATAAAAATTCGGCTCCCATAAAAGCAGTGGCTGTATGACCAGAAGGGAAAGAGTTTTTTGATGTACCGTCGGGCCTTTCTACATTTCCTGTTTGTTTCAATATATTTACTGTGCCTCCCATAATTAAATAGGCGGTGCCTAAAATTATGGTTCTGTCTTTAAAATTATTTTTTCCCTCGATACCAAACGCGTTTATAGCATAAACTGATAAAAATGGACTGTATTGAGAGAAATCATCAATAGTTAGTTTGGTGTCGATATGTTCTTTTATTTCATTTCGTGTATTTGTATTTATAAGCTTTAAGGTGTGGCTTTCCAGACCAACAATTCCATAACCTATTAAAACGGCAGGGATTATTAAAGATTTATATTTTAATTGATGATTGTTTTTGTTTTGTAAGGAGTCTGTTTGAGAGGTTTGTCCGTTAAGCTGTTTGAAGCAAAAAAGGATAAGCAGGCATATTATTTTGTTCATTTTGTTTATTCAAATTACAAAAAAATGGTTATTAAGAATTGAAGTTTCTTGTTTTTATAAGTGTAATTTTAAAGTAGAAAAGTTGTTTGTAAAAGTCTCAATTTTATTTATAAGTTAAATTTCTGGAATAGGCTCAACGAGTAATTTACGCCCTTTTTTATCGAAATAAGTTACCGTCATTTCAATCATATGAGTCGTCCATTTTTCTACTCCGGCATCTGCGGCTTGTTTGCAAAATGTAGGATAATCTGTTTGGCCATTTTGGTGAATTGAAATGGCATCCTTTAAGTCTTTCGATGTGCTGAGATTATTCACTTTAATTTTAGAATATTTCGCTTCGCCATCAAGTGTAAAATTAGTTTTCCCATAATATTTTGTTCGCCCGTCTGACACAAAATTATCATAGTGCGTAACACCAATTTTTTTTAAATCTTGAACAAATTGAGGGAAATCTGAGCCGCTTTTTACTTTTTTAAATGCATGGTGTATTTGTTCTCTGGTAAACATGTTTAATAGTTCTGTATTATAATTATTTAAGGTTTAAATTTAAAGTTTATTTGTATGAATTTTACTTTTTATAAATTGAGATAGGTATTGTAAATGTGTATGAGTAGTTTTAGTTTTTATTAAACATAGTAAATATAAAAAGCGATTAATAGTATTATTCCTGTGATAATAAACAAAATCAATGTGTTTTTATCATATCCTGAACTCCATGGTTTAATGTTTTCAGAATTATAAAAATCTTCTTTATCCAATCCGTTGCCTTTTTGAAAAGTATCTTGGTTGTATTGAAATATTAACGAATCGTTAGGTAAATGTTCTTTGTAGGTTTGAAAGGATTTTGAATTCTCTAGTAAAATTCTCAAGTTATTCATAACAGAACTACCAGGGTTTCTTTTAATATGCGTTCCAAAAACACATTCTGTTACTGCTCGCATGTAAATGGGAGGGCCTAAATGAAATACACCACGAGGGTTAATTAAAAATCTGGCTTTTAAGTTATATTCAATCGCTTTTTTGTAAATGGGGTTTTTTCTGCAACTTATTATTAAATCTTGAGAGAAATCGATATCGCCGTGGGTAGGTAATATACATTTAGTTTCATTTTTAATAATAGCATCAAAAGGGATATTACAATATCTGTCTACATCAACGTATATACCACCTTCGTGATAAATCTTTAGCAATCGCCAAAGGTCAATTTTCTCAACAATTTTTTTGTTTTTAATTTTTATGTAATCCCATTTTTTTAATTTTTGTTTAAGATAGTTTTCAACATCAATATCATCACTAATTTCTAATTTATAATTGGGGTTTATTCTTTTTAAATTAGCTAAACCATTTAAAATTACTGGTGATTCATTATCAAGAATGTTTTTTGTTTTCCATGAAACATGAATAATTTTAGGAATGTTTTCATGTTTTGATAAGTCAAGTTTTACGGTAGTATTTATAGTAGGTTTCAATTGAGTTTTTTTAGGTGCTATTTCTTTTTTTGTTTAACGCAATTAAGCCTAATATTGGACCTAAGGCTAATATTATATAAATATATATAGGGTTCATTTTAGCTTGTAAAACATTTAGAAGCTGGATACTTATTATGGTTATTGAGAAACCAATGCAATTTACAATGGTAAGCGCAGCTCCTCTTATTTCTGCTGAGGCATTTTGAGCAACAAGCGTCGAAAACATAGGTGAGTCTGCAATAACAACCATTCCCCATAAAAGAAGAAAACTAATAAAAAAGCTTTCAGATTCTATCAAGAACATTAAGGGAGAAAAAAGACAGCAACCACAAGATAAGAGAAGTGTTATAAATGCTATTTGCTTAGTTCCTAATGTTTGTGAGAGATATGCGCCGAGTACACATGCTAATCCTCCAATTCCTATAATTAGGAATGACAATAATGGAATATTAAACGCCGTTTCAGGATGTTTTATACTATATGTTTCTAGTATCATTGGTACAAATGCCCAAAAGGCATACAGCTCCCACATATGGCCAAAATAACCAAAAGCAACCGAACGAAATTTATGATTTCGAAATACAGTAAAAGAGGCTAGTATTTCTAATTTGTTTCCAGGTTTTCTATAAGGGCCGTCTGGCACCATGATAAACATTAATAGGCCACCAAACGCTCCTAGAATTGAAGTTAAAACTAATACAGATTTCCAAGGAAAATCTCCAGTTATATCCTTCACTAAATGAGGGAAAGCAGTGCCAACCACCAATGCCCCAACTAAGAATCCAAGTGATTTGCCTAGTCCTTTTTCATAATGGTCTGCAGCTATTTTCATTCCAACTGGGTATATACCTGCTAAAAAGAAGCCAGTAATAAATCGAAGTGAAAGGATGCTTGTTAAACTGTTTCCTTCCCAGATTAGCCCTATATTAAATAGGGATCCTAATAATGCACATGTTAAAAAAACTTTTGATGGCGAAAATCGGTCGGCAATACTTAAAATAGCGAAAACAAGCGTGCCTAAAATAAAACCAAACTGTACAGCCGATGTTAAGTGTCCTAAATCACTCGCTTCTAGGTTGAAATTTACCATAAAATTGCTCATTACAGCATTTCCTGCAAACCAAAGTGATGTACAACAAAACTGAGAGATCACAATTGAAGGAAGTATTAAATTAGATCGGTTCATGCTTAGTTTTATTTAAGCATTCAAGAACTAATTTTAGTTTTAAGAATAAACTTATGTAATTTTTCACAGTGTTAAATACCAATTTTTTATGCGAGAACTTTGTGTTTAGGTAGTTTAAACTCTTTGTCTCTAATTTTTCGTTGTTTTACTTCTTCGCCATTATCTACTCTAAAATATTTTATTTCGTAAATAATGTCACCTTCAAAATTTTGCCCAAAAAGCAATATGGAAAACAATAGGAGTAATATTATTACTGGTTTTCTCATGTTTTAATTGAAGGTTTTTTATAACGGTTAGTTACAGGTTTAAAATTAATAATTTCAGCTTCGGTATTGCTATTGTTAATCTAAGTTAATTCATACTAAGTCGAGTCTACCGTAATTCTATTTATGCATTATTAGCCCTTGTGTTTTTTAGTTGCGTTCAAAAATCATTATTGTATTTTCAGGATCATTTTGATTTATGTTTCCTATTTCAAATTTATTATTATTAATTGTTTTGTAATGAAGAACTCTAGGGGATTCTTCATCCGCTTCATTACTACTAAGTTCTATCATTCCACTATCAAGTAATCGTATTGAGAACGTTCTGGTAATTGGATTTTCGCCATCAGTTATTCTTTTTTCTTGTAATTGGTTGTTATTAGAGCTAAAAATTAGAGTTGTTCTGTTGCTCTCGGGTGTTATTTCTATAAATTCCCCTGTTAAAATTCCGTTTAATACCTGTGTTTCAGAATTAGAGCACGAAAAGCATCCAAGAATTGCGATAAAAATAAAAAGTGTTTTTTTCATAATTATATTATTTTGTATTATTTAATGCTATCTGTAGCCTCTATAATTGTTGGCGAATATCCATGATTTTTAAAACTTGTGCAACAATTAAACCACTAACTACAGCGCCCAGAATGTATATTTTATAATCGGATTTCTGCATTCGTATATTTTTCTTTATAAAGATACTTTATAGATTAATAAAAATTCTTAAAAGCATATCCAATTAGTTCGGCAGTGCTGCTTAAATTTAATTTTTTTAAAATATTTTTTCTATGTGTATCTACAGTAAATTTGCTAATTGCTAATTTTTTAGCAATTTCGTTTGAATTAAATCCTTTTTTAATTAGTTCAATAATTTCTTTCTCTCTGTTTGTAACAACTAATGGCTCGTTTTTATTTCTTGGATTTGGATTTACAAAACTATTAACCCCATTTAAAACATTAATTATTGTATCTTTTACTATACAAGATTCTGTTGTTTTAGCAATATAACCATTAGCATTTACCTTTTTGCATTTTTCAATTATATCATTAGAGTCAAACATAGAAATCATAATAATTTTAATAAAAGGGTGTTTTTTTTGAAGAAGTTCGCAAATTTCAAAACCATTAAATCCTTTCATTTGAATATCTAACATAATCAAATGAGGTATTTTTTTGTTGATAGATAATTTTAATTCTTCCAAATTATTGCAGGTGTCGATTACTGTAAAATTGGGGATGTCTTCAATAATTCTTTTTAAGCCCTCTGCAAATAACTGATGGTCATCAACAATAATAATATTTTTTTCATTTTTCTGCATAATTAGATTTTATGGGTAAATGAATGATAAACGTACTTCCTTTACTATTGCTAGAAATGTGAATAGTACCCTTTAAGTTTTTAACTCGTGTCTTTATGCTTTCTAGTCCTAAACCACTATATTTCTTTTTGATATTAAAACCTATACCATCATCTTCTGCTAAAATTTCAATTTTATTTTCTTCTTTAATGATTTGTAATGTTGCCTCTTTTGCTTTAGAGTGTTTTACAATATTTATAATTAATTCATTACTTATTTTATAGATAACTTGATTGAATCGATTTGTAATTTCTAAATTTTCGCACAAACAGATAAATGTAATTTTAAGCGTATTAGCGCTATTTATTGCTTCAATTTTTTCATGTAAAGCAACTTTAAAAGGTTTGTCTAAATTATTTAAAGTAAGTTTATTAAAGAAAACTTTTAAGTCAGAACTTGCTTTGGTAATCATGGTAGATAGGTGTTTGTCTTCTTTGTAATTATTTGTTATAATTAATTTTAAAGCACTTATTGTTGCACCTAAATCATCATGTAAATCTTTAGCAATCTCAATTCTTTCACTTTGTTGGATTTCAATTTTTTTTCTGTAATAACGTTCTTTTTTCAATTTTTTTTCTGACAATAAAGAAAAATTATTCTTCATCGTATTTTGATATCTCCAAGCTAAAAAACAGCCAATTAATAAAAATTCAAAACAAACAATCCAGTAAAAATAATTCGGATAGGTGATGGTGTAATAATTAAGGATACCAGCATAATTTAAAAAATATCCTGCAGGATTATAATATAAAAATAATGTTCCTATAATTAGAGCTAAAAGTTTTAGAGTTAGTTTGTTGAATTTTTGCCAAATAATAAGTAGAGTTATTAGTAGAATTCCGAAAATCACGAAAATACTAATGTCCCATAAATAAGAGAATATACCTGAATCAAAAAGCATTTCTTCTTTAAAAAAGTAAAAAATTATGGAGAAAATTACACCGAATATTAAAAAGACATTATTTGTTTTTTGTAAAAAAATATTATTTTCTTTATTCTTTTTTTGATAAAGAATAAAATTTACAATCTTAAAATGTAATGCTAGCGTAATTACCGCCAGAGGTAAAGAGTGTAAATTATTAGCTATATCAAATAAATATTTATTAGTAATTACTGTAACTAACAACTCTTCTCTTAAGCTTAGAAAAATTACAAAGAGTAAATAAACAGCATAAGTAAAGAAAACATTTTCTTTTGCAATAAAGCCCAATATTAAGCTTATTGCGCTAATTAAAAGAAACCCACCAATAAAAAAACCAATTTGCCAGTAAAACTTTTTTTCCCACATTAGGTTGTCTTCAGGTGTGGTTAAATCCATTACAGCATTTTGCGTGTTTCTTAAATTTTCAATTTTTACAAAATAGGTTTCACTTTGGTTGGGTTGTAAACTAATTTTTGTGGCAGGGAAACGAGTTCTAACTTTTTTATTGTTTCGTAGAGTATTGTTGATGAGTTTATCAACCACGATAAAATCGTTTTTATCTTTTTTATAAAAAGTGATGGTATCTGCTTGGGTATAAATTCCCCACCAATAATCATTATAATTGGCTCCATTATTTTTTACAGTTAGTTGTAGCCATAAAGGATATGGGTTTTTACCAAGATTTAAGGTTTTATCCTCATCCCAATGTTGAAATTTTTTATTGACAAATGTTTTTTCACAATCGTAAACACTTGCTATTTTGGTGCTATCTACCCAGTAACTTGCAAAATTGCCAAGAGATTTTCTGTTGATACCATCTACAAACAAGGTATCAATGCTTTGTGCATTGCTTTTAATAGGTAAAAAGCACCATATCAAGAGTCCAAAAAACAGCCAATTTTTCATCTTTTAAAACTAACCATAAAAATGCACAGAAAAAAAAATTAAAAAATACCTATTAGAGGGTATATGAGAACTTTTTTTTTGAGGTTAATTTGAGAATAAATCATTAAAATTCTATTATGAAAACAAAATTTACTTTAAAAAATCTATTTTTTACACTTGCATTTGTTTGTTTTTACACAATAAACGCGCAAATTTATGTTGACAACAACACAGGTGCCAATGCAGCTTTTAGTGATTTACAAGCAGCAATAGATGCAGCCTCACCTAATGATGTGATTTATTTACAGCCTTCGCCTAATATTTATGGTTCAACATTAATTACAATTAATAAGCCATTAACGATTGTTGGTAGATCTCATTCTTTAGAAAATTATGTTGCAACAACTAATAGTATTCTAATTAATGAACAGGGTTCAGGAACAACTTTAAAAGGAATTAATGTAGGTGTATTTAACGCTAATATTACCATTAAAGGAAAAGAAAGTACAGGTGCAGGTGTGCCACCTGTTATTGTTGAAAATATTGCCATAATAAATTGCAAATTCCAGACTGCAACCATTGAATCTCTGCCATATGAAACTGCTACAGTTGGTGCAAATAATGTAATTATTCAAGGATGTGTTTTTAACAGAATTTGGAATAGTTATGCAGCTAATTTAACTATATCTAATAATGTAATTCTAGGTTCTAGTAGTACTTTTACATTGCCTACTTCTGCAATTATTACAAATAATATGTTTATTGGTCAAGCTCCAAATATTTCAAAACAGCCAAATGCAACTGGAATATTTACAATTCAGAATTCTATTTTCATTAAAAATGACTCTTCACCAAATACTTTGAATATGTCAAATGCTAAATTAGAAAATTGTTTAACCTATAATTATGGGCCAGGAACTTATGATATTGATTCAAATACACAAAAAATGAATAGTTTGGAAAATATTAACCCTATGTTCACCAATTTTACTCCAGATGCAAATATTGAATTTAAGTTAGATGCAGATTATACTCTACAAACAGGCTCACCAGCTATTGGTGCAGGTATCAATGGTGAGGATTTAGGTGTTTTTGGTGGTGGTTTTAACTTTAGCAATGTAGGTATTCCTGCCGGCTACCCAACAGTAAATATTATTTCAAGCACTGCAAGTTTGCCACAAAATGGTAGCTTAAAAGTTGCATTAACTGCTAAAGCACAATAACATGAAAACAAAAAATTGTTTACTTATAATGCAATGTTTGTTTTTTGTGGGTTTTGCACAACAAAATATCAACAGCATTGAATATTATTTTGATGCAGACCCTGGTGTAGGGAATGCAACTACTTTAACGGTTACTGCAAATGCAAACATCAATGAAAGTTTTACACTACCTATTGGCAATTTAACCGAAGGTTTCCATACTTTGTATTTACGTGCCAAAGATGATGCCAATGTTTGGGGTTTGTATGATAGACGTGTGTTTTTTGTAACTGCAGCAGCTTTATCAAACAATGCAACCTTAACCAATATGGAGTATTTTTTTGATACAGACCCAGGTGTAGGTAATGGTACAGCATTAACTGTGCCTATAATCCATCAGCAGAAAACATGTTTGATATTGATATAAGCAGTTTGCAACAAGGAAGCCATTTGCTTTTTATAAGGGCAAAAAACAGTGCAGATATTTGGAGTATTAATGCCATGGCTGCTTTTACTATTGAGAACACCTTAAGTATCCAAGATTTTTCAAACCAGTTTACCGTTTTTCCAAATGCTTTTCAAGATAACATAAACATACAATCAACTTTAGAAATAGAAAGTATTCAAATTTATGACTTAACCGGAAAAGTTGTTTTGAAACAAAAATTTGAATCTAATGAAATTAACACCAAAAGTTTGTCAAGTGGCACTTATTTTTTGGTGATTAATTCGAATTCGGGAAAAGCTGTGAAAAAGGTTATTAAGAAATAAGAAGAAAAGCGTATTAATAGTAAAAAAGATGCTTTTAAAACAAAAGCATCTTTTTTACTAATTTTTGAAAACAAAAAATAAGTTTATGAAAAATTCAAAAATAATATGGTAGTATCTCACAAAGTGTGTAAAGTTAAAAATATCGAGGGTTGCAACCCTCGATATTTTTTTGTTTAATTTTAAAATTTACACACTTATGAAGAAAGAAGATTTTCTAAACGACGATTTTTTAAAACAGTTTAAAACAGGAGACGAACTGACCTCCTTTCTAAAATCCATTCAAAAGCGAGGTATTGAAAAGATGCTAGAAGGGGAACTTGATGCTCATTTAGACTATGAGAAGCATCAGCAATCCGATAATAGCAATACCCGTAACGGCTATGGGTCTAAAAAGATAAAAACAGCTTTAGGAGAGACTAATATTAAAGTTCCCAGAGACCGGGACGCTTCTTTTAACCCTATGCTGGTTCCTAAACGCACTAACATGGTTGATGGCATAGAAAACGTCATTATCAGCCTTTATGCCAAGGGTATGAGTAATTCTGATATTGAAGAGCAAATCCGAGAAGTTTACGATTTTGATGTATCCACATCTACCATATCACGTATCACAGATAAAGTTACCAATGATATTGTTGCTTGGCAAAACAGACCTCTGGAGCCCGTATATTTAATTACTTGGATGGATGGCATCGTATTTAAGGTTCGGGAGAACTCCAAAGTCATTAACAAAACCATGTACATCGCCGTAGGACTGCGTAGAGATGGTAAAAAGGAAGTCTTAGGGCTTTGGTTGGGGAAGAATGAATCGGCAGCCTTTTGGATGAGTGTACTAACCGATATGAAAGCCAGAGGCGTTCAGGATTTGCTTATCACGGCCACAGATAATCTTAACGGTTTTACCGACACCATTAAAAACGTTTTTCCTGAATCTAAAACCCAAATCTGCGTGGTACACCAGATTCGTAATGCTTGTCGGTATGTTGTTTGGAAAGACAAGAAAGAATTTACAAAGGACATGAAAAGCATCTACGATGCACCCACCAAAAGTGCAGCAAAAGCCGCCCTAGAAGACTTTGCTCAGAAATGGGAACACAAGTACTCTTACGCTATTAAAAGCTGGAGAGATAACTGGGAAGAACTTACCGCTTTCTATGAATTTCCTTTAGAAATTAGAAAAATCATTTACACTACGAACCTTATTGAAAACCTTAATGGAAAAATCAGAAAATACACTAAAAACAAGCTCTCATTCCCAACAGATGAAGCTGTTATGAAGTCCACTTTTTTAGCCCTTAGAGAGGCTACCAAAAAATGGTCGATGCCTATTAGGAACTGGGGCATTATTTTAAACCAGTTTTTAACTATATTTGAAAAAAGGGTTCAACTTTAAAAAAGTTAAACCCTCGATTTTTAACTTACACACTTTACGGGATAGTGTCAATAATATTGATAGTTTTTATCAGTTGTTTTCAATTTGTTTGTTCGCAAACAAAACAATTCTTCACTTCGTAAAGAACTAAAAGAGCTTATCTTCTTATCCTGAAATATAACTTCAGATTAAAATTGAATTTCGGCTTTTAATTTATATGCCATATTCGGTATTTTGAAATCTAAAGATAAGTGTAATCTTATTGGGTTGTATAAATTAATTGTATTTTTTGTAGTTTTTTCGCTTTATTAATATTCGAAAAGGTTTGATCTAGATAAAATTCGTCTGTAAGAATTCTGTTAAATGTTTCTGCAAGGGGGTTTTATAATAATAATTTTAGGTTATGTTCATACCTATCTTATTTCTTTTCAATATTTGTGCGTAAACATTGCTCTTGTATTGAACACTTCTATAGGAATAATGAGCTACTCCTAATAATAAGAAATACATATTTTTACTACTCTTTGAGTGAACTTTTTGGATTCGCAGGTGCTACCAAATCGTCCTGCTGGATTCCATTTAAATTCAAAAGAAATACCTGAGATTTTTCAAAATCCGGCAATACTATTGAAATCTCATTGTTAGTAACCTTAATATTTTTATTAAGCACTTCAATAGGTTCCTTTGTTGGTTCATTTCCCGAATAAAGCACACGTTGGGCGACAACTTTAACAGCGCCATTGATGTTCAAGTAGGGCGTTGAATCGATATTTTTGAAGCGTAATGTTACGGATCCCGCATCTTCAAGGGCGCCTATAACAAAGTTTGCATTTCCGGCATAAGCATCTTTTCCCCCAATACCAATAAGCTTTGAGGTGTTAGAAATATCTACAAGGTTGCCTGTAATATCTGCGTACCCTTTGTATGCCCACCAAATCGATTTTGGTTTGCCGTCACAGGTGGCCAGATTATTCAGTGTTTCAGGGCTGCATCCCGAGCAGTCACCATTACTCCAGCACGCCCTAACAGCCACGTCTATTTTGGCTTTATGCAATCCTACAAAATACTTTATAATCTTTGCTCCATCAATGTGTGATTCGTATCTGCTATATTCATTAATATGAAACTGAGGGATAGTGATATCGTGTTCTGCCATAAACTTGCGAAGTTGAGCGGTATGTTCTACTACTAAATTCCCATCAGAGTGCATTTCGTGCCAGCAAAGTGCGGTAGGTAAAACATTGTTTTTTTTGGCATAGAGAAGAAAATCTGTGATTTTGGAATACGGAAATTCTTTAGTGTAGCTTGGTCCTACTATTACGGCATCTGGCTGTTTGTCGCGTATTATCTGGACTGCCCTTCGCCAAGTTTCTAAAAAGCGTTCTTCACTGCGTGGCCAGTATCTTTCGTAGTTGCTTTCGTTCCAGATATCGTAGTAAATATTTAATTTATTAGTTAAGATAGTGTCAACATAATTACTTACCAACTTCTCCCACTTTGTCCAGTTTCCATTATCTCCTGGCCATTCTGTACCAGAGTATCCCCAACCATCAGATAGTACCATGGTAAGTGTTCCTCCAAAATCTTGTATTCTATCATAAATTGCCCGGTCTAAAGCTGCGCTAGGCCTATGCCTGAAGTGTTTAGGTGCAAGCGGATCAAGAGTTTGAGTGGATGCAACAGTCTTGCTTCGAACCGTATGGAGAAAACCGCTAGCCACATGAGTCATTGGGCCTTTATTAGTTGAAAGATCAATTATGACCTCTTGTGCACCAGAATAAGTACACGAAAAAGTTAGTACTATTAAAATTTTTAATATTCTATAATTCATCATAATATGATTTTTTTTATTGCCAGATGGAACTTGCTTGTAAGATATTCATAATTTTTTGAGTTTAATAATTATGCTCGATTCATTGATTATTTTTTTGTTACCATGCTTCACTTAGTACATGATTTCGATTAAAAAAAATTAAGCCCAACGTTCTCGTATAATAATAGTAGCAGAATGTATGGCGCTTTCTTGGCGAGTTAAAAAAAAAGTTGAAGCGGGCTAAAATCTTGAATTTACTTCTGAATTTGCTATTGCTTTATAAACTGGTGTTTAGTGTTTTATTTATTTTTTCAAGCTTTTGTGTTAGATAAAATAAGTAATTATCCTAATCCTAATTTATAATCTAAGTCTAATTCTTTAATAACTTCTTCTTTAGAATTTACCAATATTTGTATCCATTCAGTGAAGTTTTGAACTTTATAATGTAATTTTTTATCACTTATACTATAGTAAGCTAAAGGCCATTCTCCATCTTTAGTGTCTTCCGTAGTTAACCAACACCATGCTCCGCCATTTGAATCTTCAGCCATTAAACATAATAATGAGTCTACTTTTATTTTTTTATTATCTAATTCTATTTTTTCATCTAATTCCTTTCTATAATTAGATAACCAGGACCTATTACGAATACTGTCAATTGAATTTGCGTAAATCCAAGTTCCACCATCTCCAAAATATTTTAAAAATAGTTTATATGATAGAGGTAAGGATAAGTTTATTTGCTTTTCTATTTCAATTAATTCTGTTTCTGTTAGGGTTGGTTGGACATCTAGGTGGAATTGAAATTCTTCTAGCATTGTAATAAGTAGCCTAGATATTTTAAGTTTATTATATGAGGATTCATTAATAGCTTTTATTCTTTTAGCTATTTCAACCCTTTCCTGCATTTTCTTTTTTATAATATCAGATTTCTTTTTGTTTTGAAAATGTAAGAATCTGACAGTTAATGAAGCAATAAAAATAATGGTAAAAATTTCAATTCTCATTTATTTCATATATTTTCCCTATAAAAATTAGAAGCTAGTAAACGATTAACTAACATTGGTTTAGAATAAAATGAACAATTTTTTACACGGTGTTAGCATACGTTTTTATTCAATTAATTTTTCATAATCCACGCTAGCTTTTGTTGTTTCTTTTGGGTTTGAATCCAAGTATAACTCATAACCTATAAGAAGTTTCACTTTTTTTAATTCACCAGCTTCAATAGAAATTTCTTCAATAATTTCACTCTGTTTCTGGATTCTAATAGAGAATTTTCTTTTTCCAATATTTTTAACTACTGCATAGCAGTTTTGTCCAAAATAAGGATTAATTGTTGCATCTTGTCCAGATCCTTTTCCTGTTATTATCATACTTTGCGAGGGTTCGAGCTGGAATTCTGTTTGAGCTGTCAATTCAAAAGATGTAAAGAATAATAAGCAGATTACTAAAATTGATGTTTTCATTTATTAGAATATTTGTTTGACGTTTTTATAAATGTATGATGATGATCTTGTATAATCGTTAGTTATTCAAAAATACAGTAAGTTTTTCAACTTAGAACTGATGTTAGTAATTACAACGGATTCAGATTTAGTCGAATATGGCGTAATTGCTGTTATGCATTGTTGTGCAACGTTTTTTGTTTTAGTTTGTAATTCCAATTTCAGCAAACATTTTTTTCAATTCTTTAAATTCAGCTTGAGTTTTCAATTCGGTTAGTTCACGCTTTTTGCCGTTTAATAATTTAATTGAAAATCTACTTCGACCAAGAATTGATTTTTCTTTCAATTTGCAAATTTCGGTGATAGGTATTTTTTCTGTTGTTGTTCTTTTAAAAATAAACAGATAAAGTATTATTAAAGATGCAATTCCTAAAGTGAACCAAATAATTTCTTGAAATCCTATTCCCGTTTTTTTCAGATTGAGAAGTCTTAAAACTGCATTCAATAAATTTAAAATCATTAAAAATTTCATAACGAAATAATAATTTTTCACGCCGTCTTTAATTTCAATTGTTTTCTCTATTTCATTATATTTTATATTCATCTCGAGATTTTTGTTTAAATGTTGTCTAAAAATGGTTATGAGTAGTTGCATGATTTAGCGTTAAACTTAGCAAGTACACACCAAACAAATCGGTGAGGATTTTTAGAAGTTGGCGAGAACAAACAATTACTTATAGCCATTGTTGTGCGTTCGTATTTTTGTTCGTTGTAAAAGTTCTATTGCTTCATTTCTACTCTAATGAGTCGTATTGGTTTAGTGCCACTTATATTCTCTACTGAGTGTGGTGCTTCTGGATTTTTATACATTGTCATTGGAAAAACAAGAGGTTCAGGTATTTGACGAGTATCCATAATTACATTCCCTTCTCCATCACGGTCAATAAAATCTCCTGCTTCCATTATGTAAAGAACACTCGGCCACTGATGGTGATGGATAGGTTCTAATTCTTTTGGTGCAACGGTTACTTCCAAAACTCTTACTTTGTCATTTTCCAATAAAATTTTATGGTTATTTGGAGCAGACACAACTGCATCTTGGTCTTTAGGCCAATCCGATGGATTTCCAGTTTTGTACAAAAGCTTTTGGTTATCAGTTGTTTGTCCTAAAACAGAAATAGTTGAAAATGCAGTAAAGCAAATCACATAAATTAAAAATTTAAAAGTTGATTTCATATTTGGTCAGTTTTAGTTTAAGGTGCTTACTCTAATCGGTTTTCAGCTTACCCGTTTGTCTTTGTTATTGTCGTTCGAGATGTGTCTTGTCCTGAAAATATGGCTACAGGTTAAAAATTGATTTACGTTGTTAATTTATATGTCAACCGTGCTTATTTAGTTAACACCAGATGATTCATATTTTTTATTAATATGTCTTGTATCGTCATACATCGCACCATTGTCATCATAATAGGTTGGAGCTATGTAACTGTCCCGGATTCTATCTTTTGACCTGTTTTGATATCTACACCACGTATGATACCAATCTCCTTTCCATATAAAAAAGTCTCCATGCGCATAGTTTGTTTCCAGCCCATATCCTTTTGCTACAACTCCTTTAGTTTCATAAGGGCCATACAAATTTTTTGAAGTCGCAAAATAACCTGAACAGCTTAAATAATAGATTCCATTATGTTTGTGTAATGAATTCTTATCTGTATTTGGAAAGTGTACGGTTTTGTTTATGATTATATCTTTAGGTTTTTCATCTAGTTCAATCATTGATTCTTTAAGCCTTGCAATTTTATACCCCTTTTCACCGTATACAATGTATGGTGTTCCATCCTCATCGACAAATATTGTAGGGTCAAAAGAATCAACCAAGTAGCCACCTAATGCATCTATATATGGCCCTTCTGGTCTGTTTGCTACCATTACGCCTGTGCCTAATTTTCTATTTGAATAATACCAATAGTATTTTCCATTTCGTGATACTATGTCTCCTGCCCAGCAGTTGGTGTTACCTTCTCCCATTATATTATCCTTTGGGCTAATCGTTCCAACATGTTTCCAGTTTTGTAAATCAGTTGACATAAATATTCTCCAATCAGGCATTACCCAATCGGAAATTCCATAACCTACGTCATGTCCAGTAAACACATAACAAGTGTCATTAACAACTAACATATGAGGGTCTGCCATTCCAGGGACATTAATCAATGGATTTTTTATATTCTTTATAGGATATTTATCTAAATCCTGAGCTGATATGCTGGATAACCCAATAATAAAATAAAAAATTAAACTGTACTTAAAAATTTTAATCATCCTTTTGATTATTTAGTTATCAAATCATACGTAGTTAACATCTTTGCATTGTTGGCAACTTTGGTGTAAATGAAAAGTTGCGAGTTTGTGTGCGAGGATTTTCTGAAGGAAAATTAACAACAATTAAACAAGCACTAACTTTTGATTTAGAAATAAACTTACTTATTTTTTTTATACTTTGTTGGCAGTAGTTATTTTTTATTCATTGGCTTTTAAAACTCTCAATATATTTCCGCCGAGAATTTTGGCTATATCTTTTTCGCTATACCCTTTTTCTAACAGTGCTTTTGTGATTAAAGGATATTTCGTAACATCGTTTAATTGTTTTGGTGGTAAAACCATTCCGTCAAAATCAGAACCTATTCCAACATAATCGATACCAACTAATTTAATGATATATTCAATATGGTCAATTAAAAGATTAAAAGGTGCCTTCAATTTTTCTGACTCTTGACGATATTTTGGATACATTAATTCCTCTGCGAGATATTGGTTAACACCCGAAAGTTTAAGAGAATCAATTTCAGATTTATGTTTTTCAAGAAATTCATCTTCTTTTTTTCCGACTGTTGAATCTAAAAATCCAGAACTAAAATTAATCTGAATAACTCCATCATTTTTTGCAATTGCTTTTATTTGGTTATCTTTCAGATTTCGATGATGAGGACAGATATTATAAACAGAACTATGAGAAGCAATAATCGGTTTTTTTGTATTAGTAATGACATCCCAAAAAGTTTGTTCTCCAACGTGAGAAACGTCTATAATAATTCCCAATTTGTTCATCCTGTTAATAATTTCTTTTCCAAATTGAGTAAGTCCTTTTTTTTCTTCTGAATTTAGCGCTCCATCTTTTTTTGTTTCATCAGATGCACTTGTTGCCCATTTTGTAGAATTATTCCAAGTAAGAGTTAAATATCGTACTCCACGATTGTAAATAGAATCTAATTTGTTTAAATCATCTTCAATTTGATGTCCTCCTTCCAAACCAATTAAAGCTGCTATTTTGTTTTGGCCAACTACTGAGAGTAATTCTTCCGTATTTGAAACCTTGACAATCTTTTTTGGATTCCTTTTAATTACAGCATCTAAACTGTCTATTTGTATATTAGCAAAATTGTAAGGGTTTATTTGATTACCATTACTCCAAACAGAAAAAAATTGAACATCTAATCCACCTTTTTTCATTCGGTCTAAATCGCTGTGAGTTTTCCCCTTTAAGTTATCGTCAATTACATAACCTTTTTCCATTGTTTGTAACAGAATATCGTTATGAGAATCAACGAAAATTGCCTTACTATGAATATCTTCAAAAGTATTGGATTCAGATTTATTATTAGTAGAGTTTTTACAGGAAATTAAAACGAAAATTAGTATTACTAAATATCTCATATTCTTAAATTCAGGATTTTGGTTTTAATTGAATTCTCCATCATCTACATCTTTAATAAATCTTATTACCGCTGGGAAAAAAGTTTCAGGGTCATCAAATTGAGACAGATGGCTTCCATTGGTGGTAATACTGCGACCATTTTGTGCTTGAGAGGCCATCCACTCCATATATTTCGGGTCCATAGTGTCATATTTAGCACCAAGCATTAAGGTTGGCACTTTAATTTCTTTTAGTCTTTTGTACACATCTCAATTCTTTAATGATGCATTACCTGTCATTCAAAATTCACTGTGCCCTTTCATAAAAATGTAAATATTACATGACTGTATTTATTTTGGTTAGTGTTTTATTTCATGAACCACAACGGTTAGCAAACTTGTAACGATCTATTATTAATCCCAAAATTGAGCAATTATTTTTATACATTGTTGTAGCCAGTTATTTTATTCAAATGCATAAATGTTAATTGGTTCGCAATCATGCTCATTTCCATAAATCATTACTGGTTTTTCAATATCAATTCCATCCAGTATTTTAATTCCAAGTTCGTCGAAAGCTTTATGTAATAATATATAAGTCTTAAATTTAAACGAATTGTTGAGTGCTTGATAAATGTCAGACTCAATAATGTAATCATTTATTTCAAATTTTTCTAAAACATTATTGAATGAAATTAAATCTTTCCAAGCTAAACTATAATCAATTTTTTCAATATTTATGTAGATTTCTTCAGTAGGATAAATTTCTAAATATTTTGGGCTTTTTAATATTGGATAGTTTCCTTTTCCGTAACCATATATTGACGCGATAGGTTGGAAGTCATATTCCAAAAAGATAACTTGATTTTTAATTCCTTTTTGTTCAGATTGGACTTTTAGTTTTATTTCTGAAAAAGCATTTATCAAATCAGATTTAAAGTTCGAGAGTATTTTGTTTTCATCCAAATTCAGTTTAAGCGCTTTTTGAAAAGACTCTTTTAATTCTTTATTTTCTTTAAGCTTATTTAATTCAATTGGTTCATCATCATCTAAATAGTTGTTAATTCCAATACTTAAATAATTCTGGTTAGTTTCATTAATATAATCCGTAATAATTTGTACAATCGTTGCTCCTTTTGTGCAGGAAAGAGATTGTTCTAAAAGTTCCTCTAAATTATGTAGAATCTCGTTTTTCATTAATTGGCTACAACGGTTCGTATATGAAAAGTTGCGTGCTTATGTGCGAGGATTTTCCGAAGGAAAATCAGATGCAAGCAAACAAGCACAAACTTTTGATTTAGGAATAAACTTACGCATTATTTTTATACAATGTTGGCAATAGTATTTTTTATTATTATTTCGTTCAGTTTTTGTTTGTCAGATTCCACTATTTCATTCAAGTCAAACGTAATTTTATTTCCGTTAGTTTTAGTTACTATTAATTTATTATCGTTCAGTTCAGTCTTTTTTATTTTTTCAAAACTCAATGATTTAGCAGAAAATGAGTTAATTCGGATTACAGCACCTTTTTTGTTCCATTGAATATAGTTTTTATACCAAAACATTTTGCTGAAATAGATAACTTGAAGAATAAATCCAACAGCACTTATTCTTTTATTCAACTTTGGGTTTTCAAATTCAAACAGTTCAAAAGCTCCAGCCAGAATAAATATCATAGATAGGATTAAAATTGCAATCTATACCAAATTTATCATATTGTCAAAGTGAATTTTCTTCATTTTTCCGCTAATGATTTAATTAGTTTGTAAGCGTATAAAATTCCGATTAAAGACATAATTCCGCAAATTAAATATTCCGATTTTGAATAATAACTTATTCCGCCTATTATACCGAATGCTGTCCACAATAGATTGGTCAGAATTTCAGTATTATTCAATTTGTTCGTTTTTTCGTTGTGTTCAGTCATATTATTGCCAACGTTGATGTGTATGAAAAGTTGCGTGTTTGTGAGCGAGGATTTTCCGAAGGAAAATCAGCAGCAAGCAAACAAAGCAACTGACATTGGTTTAGTATAAAACTAGCAATTTTTTATACACGGTGTTGCCATTTCGTTATTTTTTTTCTTACAATTTTTGGTCAGTCGTAAATCCTTTTTTTGTGTTTCGAAAATCAGTCCGACGCAACAGTTGCGCACTGCTTTGGTCAGTCAGATGTTTTTCATTTCTGCGAACTTCATCAGTTCTTAATTTGTTAGCAATTCTAAATTTTATCAAAATCCGATTTTAAAGAGAGATTGGTTTTTTAAAGAATATCCATTTCAATTGCATTTGCTTTCCTGATTGAGTTTCATATTCCGTTAATCTTGGTGAAAGTAAACCAGAAATGACAGCACTAATTAGTCCTTTAAATGCATTTTCTAAATTTTCAAAAGTGTAATGTAATATTGTCCAAATTATTAGGAAAACAACAAAAAATGATAAGTACCATATAATCTTAACTTTTGTTTTTTTATTCATAATTTTAGGTGTTTGAGGGTGTTCAGCAATGAATGCCAACGGTTCGTATATGAAAAGTTGCGTGGTTTAGCACTTAACTTTACAAGTACACACCAAACTGAAAATCCGCGAGGATTTTCAGAAGTAGGCGAGAACAAGCAATTACTTATAGCCATTGTTAGCCACTGGCTTTATTTTAATAATCTTGGACTAAAACTTCAGTTGGAATATGTAGATTAGTGTTAAGTTTTCTTATCATATCCAAAGTCAATTTTCTTTTTTTATTTAGGATTTCACTTACTCTGCTTTTAAAACCAACAACTTCTGCTAAATCTTTTTGATTCATTCCCATTTGTTCCATTCGGAATTTAATTGCCTCGATTGGGTCAGGCATTCCGATTGGGAAATTCTCATTTTCATAACGGTCAATCAGGATTGAAAGAATTTCCAATTCATCACCTTCTTCCGTTCCTTTTTTTGCATCAAAAATGTCCTCAAGTCTGTCGAGTGCTTTTTGATAGTCTTTTTCGTTTCTAATCGGTAATATTTTCATAATCAGATGTTATTTGCGTCAATTTTGTCATATTCTGCGTGAGTTCCGATAAACCTTATCCAACATATTCCGTATTCAAAGTTGAATTTTACAATCAAGCGATAATTATTACCTTTAATGTTGTAAACAATTCGATTGTCTTTTAAAATACTTGCACTTGGATATTCATTCTTTAAATCGTTAATGTTTTTCCATTCAGATTTTTCGGTTTCTCTATACCAAGATTTTAATTGTTGTTCGCAATCAGCGTGTTTTTCCCAAAAATCTCGTAAAGTTCGTTTCGCTATTACTCGCACATTATAATTGTTTGTCGCAAATATAACAAAAAAGTTACCAATATGGTAATTATTTCGCTATTTTCAGCTGTCTAGTCCTGAAATATGGCTACAGGTTAAAAATTGATTTACGCTGTTAATTTATATACCATATTTGGTGTTTTATAATCTAAAGATACATGTAATCTTATTTGGTTGTATAGATTAATAGCACTTTTTGTAGCTTTTTTCGCGTGTTGTACACTATCAAAGGTCTGGTCAAGATAAAACTCGTCTTTTAGGATGCCGTTTACACGTTCAGCAATAGCGTTTTCGTAGCAATGATTTTCTAGTGTCATACTAATTTTGATGTTGTTTCTCTTTAAATTTTGTGTGTATACATTGCTGCAATATTGTATGCCTCTATCTGAGTGATGTATGAGGTTTTCTATGTTTTTAGCTTGATATACTGCTTTTTTAAGCGCTCTTGTACAACCGCTAAGTTCAAGGCTATCGCTAAGGTCGTAACCTATGATTTTTCTAGAATACATATCCGTTATAAGCGCCAAGTAACAAAACCCTTTTATAGTTCTGATGTATGTAATATCAGATACCCAAACCTGATTAGGTCTATTAACAAGTACATCTTTGATGATGTTTTTATGTTTGTAAAACCTATGCAAAGAATTGGTAGTTCTGTAGCTGGGTTTCTTTCTGGTAATAAGCATATTGTGTTTTCTAAGAATGTTAAAAAGCGTGTCTCTGCCTACTTTAAGTTTGGCTTTATCAAACTCATTTTTCAAAGATATTTTGAGTTTACGTACGCCTTCTCTAGGTAAGGACCTGCGTTTTTGGTTTACAATTTGAATGATCTGTTGTTCAAGTTTTAAACGTTTGTCAGCTCTATATTTATACTTGTAGTATGCATCACGTTTAAGCCCGAAAGACTTACAAATAGTTGTTAAAGACGCAAATCCTTTAGCTTTGTCTTTAGTTTTATTTACCGCTCTATATTTAGCTTTTTTTTTAGTTCTGCAACCGATTTATAGCCAAGATCTTCGGCAGCCACTTCCAGGTATGAATCTTGAATCATGGCATCTAAGTCTTTCTTTAACAACAATTTTTTTAATTGTTCGATTTCCTTTTGAAGTTCTTTAATTCGTGTGATCTCGTCTTTTGTTTCCACTTTTACTCTGGTATTCATTAGGTCTTTACGATTGTACTTTCTAATCCATTCATTAATGGTAGTAGGAGCAATGCCATAAAGTTTTCCTAGTTGATATTTGTTTAGTTTTCCTGTTGTAAGTTCGTCCAGAATTTTCAGTTTGAAAGGTTCTGAATACCGTCTGATTACTTTATCATTTTTATACATAACGTTTAAAATTATGTAGCCTTTATTCAGGACGGGTCAAAATGACACACAACGTTTATGTGTAAGGAACGTTGCGTGTTTGAGTGCGAGGATTTTCCGAAGGAAAATCAGATGCTAGCAAACAAAGCAACGACCAAACGGTTTAACTAAAATAAGCAATGTTTTTTACACGGTGTTGGCAAACGTATTTTTAATCAAAGTAACCTTGAAATTTTATTGATTCTAAAATTCCATTTTCAAAATGAAAAGTAAATAATGAAGTTTGCTCTAAATTTCCAAGTATTACTAAATCCGATGTTATTTTTGTTTTCAGTTTATTTTCAAGAGTTGATTTTTGTATTCCAATTTTTAAGGACTTAGATAACACTATTTCAGGATTTTTAATAATTCCACCTATTATGTGTTCCCAAGTAGCAGACTTATAAAACTCCAATTCACTTTTGTCATAAGTCAGAGTTTTTATTGTATCAATAACAGTTTTGTCGTGATGATTTTGATAAGCTTTTGATGCTGTTTTAAACATCGAATTTTGAAGGGCAAATTTTTCTAATTCAGATTCTAAAGCAAATGCTAAACTATCATTTTCCACGAACTGTTCAGTCGCAATTTTATTTTCTACTTTTAATTCAGTTGTTGGTTTTTGTTCAGGAATTTCCATTTTTTGGGTTTCCTTTTGTTTGCAGGAAACCAAGAATATTAAAATTCCGATTGAAGTTAAAAAGTGTCTTTTCATATGTTTGCCAACGTGTTTGTGTAAGGAACGTTGCGAGTTTGAGTGCGAGGATTTTCCGAAGGAAAATCAGAAGCAAGCAAACAAAGCAACGACCAAACGGCTGAACTAAAATAAGCAATGTTTTTTACACGGTGTTGGGTTTTAGTGCTTTTTTTGTCAGATAAATAGCTTTTAAATCATTTGTTTTTTCATTCAAATGTGAAATCCGCAAATTGGCTAAAGTCCGACGTTTTATATGTATTTTTTTTCCGCAAACTTGCTCAAATTAAGGTTTGTTCCGATTTCCGATTCCGCAATTTGGTCAAATTCCGTGCATTAATTCAGTCAGAGTTTGAGTAAGTAATTCCGCAAAATTTTGAAATTCAGCAGTCCATTTTTTCTGATTTATCTAAGTTAAAATTCAAAAAAAAATCCGAAAATCAAACCAGGCTTTTGTCATATACGCAAACTTGCTCTCGCATTAAACCCAACGGTCTCGGCTATGAGTAGTTGCGTGGGTTAGCACTTAACTTTACAAGTACACACCAAGTTGGAAATTCCGTAGGAATTTCCAAAGTAGGCGAGAACAAGCTATTACTTATAGCCATTGTTGGCAACTGGCTTTTATTTTGTCCGTTTTATTTTTGGAGGATTTTGTCGTGTATCAAAAACGTCAGCTATTTTTATAAATCCGTTTTCTTGGTCAACAGAATAAATCAATTTATAATTTTTGAATACTAAATATCGATAATGAATTTCTCTTTGTTTTAGTAATTCTTCTTCTTGTCCAATTAAGGGAGTTTTTATTAACTTTTTTGGCTCATTGATAATCCCTTTCACAAGTTTTTTAGCTATTCTCGTACTGGCTTCCTTTTTATAATATTCGTAGATTTCGTCAAGTTGAGTTTCAGCAAATTCAGACCAAATAATTTCCAATGTCATTATTCATATTTTGCTAAGAGTTCAGAACTGCTTTTAAATCGATTGTTTAGGAAATCAGATTCCGACTTGTCAATTCTTTTATCCAGTTCCTCTTGAGTCATAGGTTCAAATATTCGCTCATTTGAAGCGTTTTTTTCTTTTCTCAAAATTTTTTCTAGACGTGAAACCGCTTCTTCGCTTTGAAGTTTTAAAAATTCTTGTACAAATTCTATTTTTCGAGCTTCTAAATTCATTTTATTTAGCTTTTTATCAAAGATACAAAATTATCAATTTAAACATCAGTTTTTCTTTTATTGACGAATTTCACTGCTTGTTGCCAACGGTCTTGTGTATGAAAAGTTGCGAGTTTACGGGCGAGGATTTTCCGAAGGAAAATCAGAAGCAAGTAAACGAGCAACTAACTTTGATTAAGCTAAAACTAGCAATTTTTTATACACGGTGTTGTAGTGCGTTATTTATTCTTTCATTAATTATCTTACTTATTTCTTTAGCTTTATCAACTATCATTAAATGCTCTCCTTTTTCAATTAGAATTGTGTTTTTTCCTTTTGGTGGAAGTAGTTTGTCTTTTGTTCCGCCAATTTTAATTAAATTTCCTATTCTTAATTGATTTTCCCAGTTCATTAATTCTCTAATTGCCCATTTCGTGAAATTCAAATCTGTATCAGCTAAAATTGAGTTCAATAATTCCTTATTTTCCGTTCCGAACATAAAATGAGCAATTACTTTAGGTGGATTCAATAATTTTTCGGGAATTAATTCAATAAGTTTGGATTTTCCAGCAAATTTGATAATTCCGCTTAATTCAGTTCTTGTTTCTACAGACGAAATTAAAATAGTGAATTTAGGTTTTGTCAATTTGCTGATTTCAGTTGCAATTAAACCTCCAAAACTTACTCCTAAAATTCCAAAACTCTCTTCATTTCCAATTCCGTATTCTTCAATTAGTCGTTTTGAATATTCAATAATTGGCTCTTTAGTTTTCGGTTTTATCCATTCTACAGGAATTAATTCGTGTTCAAGTGTTAAATATTTGAACACTCTTTTGTCAGCTCCAAGTCCACTAATTCCAAATATTTTCATTGAATTCTAAAGTTCGTTTTTAATGCACTACGGTCTTGTGTATGAAAAGTTGCGTGTTTGTGCGCGAGGATTTTCCGTAGGAAAATCAGCAGCAAGCAAGCAAAGCAACTGACATTGGTTTAGTATAAAACTAGCAATTTTTTATACACGGTGTTGTAAGTAGTTTTTTATTTTTTGTCGTTTTTATTTTCTTTAACAGAGTCTTTTGTTAGTGCGTTATAAATATATTCAGGTGTCTTTTTCTTTAGTTTAGACATTTCCTTTTCGATGTGTTTAGATAAAAATTCTTTTTCCTTTTCGTTCAAATTTTCTAGAATTCCAACTCGACCATAAAAACTTATGTTTTCGTCTTCTTTATGTACAAGAACTATTAAAGGATATCCGTTTTGAGCTTCAAACATTTCCAAGTTATTCTCAATTCCCGTTTTCGGATTTGGTCGGTCTAAAAAATAGGTGAAACTCACATTTTTTTCTGTTGAACTATCGAAAGGGTCACTTGTCGGATTCGCATAATTAATAATTCCTTGAACTTCGTAAAAGTCCGATTCATTAAAGTCCGAATATTTCTTTTCTGATTTACAGGAAATAAGTCCGAAACTCAATGAAATTAATATGGTTAGCGTTTTTCTCAAATTACTTACAACGGTTTTGTGTATGATTAGTGGCGTGTTTTAGCACCTAATTTAGCAAATAAACACCAGATAGAAAATCCGCGAGGATTTTCGTAAGTAGGCGAGAACCAGCCATTAATTATACACGGTGTTGCCAGTAGTATTTTATTCAACTGTTTTTTCTATTAGTTTTAATTCTCCGTTTTCAACTTTCCAATGTTCGTAATATTCTTTATCCTCTGAATTATGTCCAATAATAAATCGTTCGGTCAATTTTGGAATTCCGTTTGTCAGTTCATAAATATCTCGTCCGTGTTCGCAACAACCGTTTCTCCAAGTCGAATTAATTTGTTTTTTTTTGTAATCAAATTCAGGTGAAGTTATTTCTCCGTAATCTTTGTTTTCTTCAAAGAGTTCATTTGTCGGATTGTAAATCCAAAATAGAAAAGGAACATTCGGTCCAGCAGGAAGTAATTCCATTAGCCTAAAATCCGTTTTTCCGTCAAAATTCATATCCTCAATTACGAAAAGTTGGTCGTTTGGAAATGTTTTGCTGAAATAGTTTTCGCTCGGTTTTATAGTTTGCTTTAAGATTCCATTTTTCAGAACCTCAATTTTAGTTATTTCACAGTCAGTTTCTCCGCATTTTTTTGTCAGACAAAATTCAAATTCCGCAGATGAAAACTTTATTATTTCTTGTGAATAAAGTTCAAATGAAAACAGTATTATTAATATTAGCAGAGTTTTTCTCATATTACTGGCAACGGTTGGGCTATGAGTAGTTGCGTGGTTTAGCACTTAACTTTACAAGTACACACCAAACTGAAAATCCGCAAGGATTTTCAGAAGTAGGCGAGAACAAGCAATTACTTATAGCCATTGTTGGGTGTAGTTATTTTTTATTCAGAGATTTTAAAAATTCATCTGCCGTCATAACAGGTAATAGCGATTCCTTAAAATCTTTTCCGTTTCTAGTTATTATAATTTCACAATCTGATTCGGTTGCACTGAAATACTGTAAAGCGTCTTCAAAATCCTTTATAGCAGAATTAAGCCCTTTTTCAATCGTGTGTTCATCTAGTGTGCATATTTCACAAATGATTTTAAATTTACGAAGTTTTTCTCTCGCAATTTTTTCATTTTCAAATTTGGCAATAAAATAGTTTACCGTTGCGAATGAAATAGGAGAAACAACCATTATTAATTTTTCTTTTTCTGCTAATGTTGCAATTTTCGCAATTGGTTCATAATAAGGTTTTCGTTCTCCTAAAAAGTCCAACATAATATTGGTGTCGATAAAAATTCTTTTAGTCATTTATACTTCTCAATTAAAAAATCAGAATATTCCTTTTTAAGGTCTAAATCCGTCGGTATTTCAGTTCCAGTTGAAATACTTTTTACAAACGGTGAAATTTGAAATTCAGAAGTATCATTATCGGTAGTCAAAGATTGTAGATATGCTTCAACAATTCGAGATAGACTCATTTTTCTATCAGAGGCATATTCCTTTGCTTTCTCAATAATTCTTTGATTAAGTTTTAAAGTCAACTTTGTGTCCATAATAATTATTTTATACGTACAAATTTAAAAAAATAATCCGTATAATTTTAATTTTCTATGATTTTTTATTGATGAGTCTAATTACACCCAACGGTTCGTATATGAAAAGTTGCGTGTTTGTGTGCGAGGATTTTCCGAAGGAAAATCAGCAGCAAGCAAACAAAGCAACTGTCATCGGATTAATAAAAAACAAGCAATTTTTTATATACACTGTTGGCATTAGTTTTTTTTGTCAGCTTTTTTAGTCAATTCGGTTTTATAATAGTCAAAATTTGACGTTATAATATCCATTGTTATATTAAAAATAATTCCACAAAAACAAACACAATTTATTAAAATGAATAATTTATTAAACTCTAAGAAAATAAAAGAATATATAATTGCAAAAACATACAAAACATACTTAAAACTAAAGGAAAGGTATTTTTTTATATACGAAATAGCTTTCTTTTTATCTGGCATTGTTGGTTCAATATATTTCCTAGAAAGTACGTTTAACGCTAAAATTATTATTCCGACAATTAGTTTTGAAATTATGTTATCCATTGTCTTTTTATTTTTTGTTTATTTTTCAATAGCTTATAATCTAATTGATATTTTAAATAGAATTTATAAACGGTATTTTGGAAATTAATGCCAACGGGATTGTATATGAAACGTAGGGCAGGGGAAGCGCGATTTCCTATCGGCCTCGCACAAGCCGGACCTTTTGCATTTTGGGACTACCCTTTCTTTTCAGTCGCCAAATCAAAAGGTTCGGCGACCCCGCGGACACGCAATAGCCAATGATCCTGATACTTACTCGCCCTATGTTTTATATACGTTGTTGGCATTAGTACTTTTATCAGTCCACAAAGGTTTCTTTTATTACCTCCTTGCATTTTTTAATTTCTGATTTTTCCAGACTTTCAAAAACTCGAATGACTCTGGTTTTGTCAACTGTCCGAATTTGGTCGATCGCGATCATTCCTTTTTTCCCGTTGTGTTTTACCGAAACCCTTGTCGGGTATCTTTTCAGGGTCGTTGTCATTGGTGCGAGTACAATGGTGTTTAAATATTTATTCATTTCATTTGGCGAAACGATTACACAAGGTCTTGTCTTTTTTATTTCACTTCCCGTTGTTGGGTCAAGATTTACAAGAACGATAGAATATTGTTTCAAATCCATTCCTCAAGGTTTTCGTCATCGAACACGTCGTTCATCAGCAATTTGTCGTCTCCATTTTCACTCATCTTTTTAAATTCCTTTTCCCAATTTTTTCTCGGCGATGAGATAGGTTTAAGAATTATTTGTCCTTTTTCCAGTATAAGTTCAACCTTATCCTTAATGTTATATTTTTCCAAAATGGTCTTGCTTAAACGAAGTCCTTTCGAATTTCCAATTTTGATTATTGATGTTTCCATAATTTCTTAAATGTTATTACAAAGTAAATACATTTTAACGGGATATCAAAATTTGGTCCGTATTAATGCCAACGGTTTGGGCTATGGTTTCGTTGCGGAAAAATCCGCAGGATTCTTTCCGCCGTAGCCGAAAGATAGCAAACTTGCGTTGAATTCCGATAAGGAATTCAACCGCAATGAATTATAGCCATTGTTAGCGGTAGTGTTTTCTTTATTTCTTATCCAAATTCTATTTCTTTTCCTTTTACGTGCTCGAAAAATATTCCGTTATCATAAACCAAATTTCCGTTCACAAAGGTCTGTTTGATTTCCGTTTGAAAAGTCGTTCCTTCCAATGGTGACCAACCACATTTATAAAGTAAATTATCTTTAGTTACTGTCCATTTCCTATTCAAGTCAACCAATGTCAAGTCGGCATAATATCCTTCTCTTATAAACCCTCTTTTGGTCATCTTGTAAAGAATCGCTGGATTATGACACATCTTCTCAATTATTTTCTCTAATGAAATGAGGTTTTGTTTGTAAAATTCCAACATACAATTCAAAGAATGTTGAACCATTGGTGCTCCTGACATTGACTGAAAGTAAGGTTGCTCTTTTTCTTCCAATGTATGTGGTGCGTGGTCTGTTGTAACAATATCAATTCTGTCATCAACTAGAGCGGTCAACAAGCCCTGTTTGTCTTGTTCGGTTTTAATGGCAGGATTCCATTTAATCAGCATTCCCAATCGGTCATAATCTTTGTTAGTAAACCATAGGTGGTGAACAGAAACTTCTGTCGTGATTTTTTTCTCTGTTAAGGGAATATCATTTTGAAACAAGTGTGTTTCAGCTTCTGTGGTCAAGTGCAAAATATGTAATCGAGCATTGTGTTTTTTAGCCAATTCAATTGCTCTCTTGGTTGCTTCATAACATCCTTCGCTGCTTCTAATAACTGGGTGATATTGAGCTGGTATGTTCTCTCCAAACTTTTCTTTATAAATCCTTTCGTTTTCTTCTACAATTACTTCCTTTTCTGAATGAATGGCAATTATTGACTTGCAGTTAGCAAACAGTTTTTCCATTGTCTCTGGATTGTCGGCAAGTAGATTTCCTTTTTTTGTAAAGTACAAGCCGTCATCAGAAACACCAATAAATTGGCTTGTGTCGGTCTTAATTACTTCATCAATGTTTTCTCCGTTGACACCAAGAAAAAACGAGTAATTCGCTAAAGACTTTTTGGAAGCGATTTCAAACTTTTCTCTTAGGCTCTCTACAGTTAATATATTTGGGACTGTATTTGGCATATCAATAAAGGAAGTCACACCGCCTGCAATCGCGGCTTTACTTTCGGTATATAAATCTCCTTTGTGCGTGAGTCCTGGGTCTCTGAAATGCACTTGTCCGTCAATGATTCCTGGGAACAAGTGTTTTCCTGTTCCATCAATTACTTTTTGGTTCGGGTCAGGTTCAATATTTCCAATTTTTTGAATCAGTCCATCTGACAAAAGAACATCTGAAATAAATGATTTTCCTTCATTCACAATGGTTGTATTCTTTATTAAAATGCTATCGTTCATTGTTTAATTAATGGTCTTTATGTCGAGTGGTTTTACATTACCGCTAACGGTTTCGTATAACCGTCAGTTACGGGTTAATATGCGTTAATTTTCGGTTTAGCACTGGCGTTAGCAATTCCGAGTGGATTCGGACGTAGTCGAATCCGCCGTAATTGCGGTTATACATTGTTAGCAAACGTATTTTATAAAACAAATTCTAATACTATCAATTTTCTAACAAGTTCGTCATTTAAGTCAGCTTCTGCTAATATTAATTCACAAATTTGATCTTTATTGAAAATATTTTTTCGGTCAGAAAATCGTTCAAAAAATCCGCCAAATTTTCTAATATAATCAGTTGCTTGTCTATATTTTCCGTTATAATAATTCACATACCTCAAGTTCATTACATTATTTATTAATGAATCTCTGTCAGTAGTAGAGTCAATTTTCACGTAATGACGCTCATATTCGTAAACTATTTTATCTGGACTACTATACATTAAATCTTTTTTTCTCAATTTAATATATGGTCTGTCAACATCAAGGAATATTAAAGAATCTTCTTCTACTTTGTCGAATGTACTGTTCGGTAAAATCCAAACAGAATCTGGATGGAAGTACATTTCCTTTTTTAATTCACTTGCCTCAAATATTTCAGTAATTTTTTTGGGTAATGGTGGCCAGTTTTCAAGGTTTCCATTTTTATAATCGGTCAGGAATTTTTTATAAGATTCATTTAGTTCAGAATCAGGGTATTGTTTTTTCAGGAAGTCATTTTCAAAATCGTTCACAAGGAAAGTTAGAGTTTGGCTGTTCTTTTTTCCCAAAACTTTTTCAAATTCAGCTATTTTACTCTCATTAGAACAACTGAAAGTCATAAGTGCAATTATGATAAGATTGATGAATTTCATTATTCAGTCATATGTTTGCTAACGTTTATGTATAAGGAAAGTTGCGTGTTTGTGTGCGAGGATTTTCCGAAGGAAAATCAGAAGCTGGCAAACGAGCAACTAACTTTGGTTTAGCTAAAACTAGCAATTTTTTTTATACGGTGTTAGGGCACGTTTTTTAATTTTTTGTGGATATTCCTAACAATTCTAATTTATTATTCAAGTCTTTTCCCCTTAAATTGGTAGCAATAATTTTACCTGTTGGGTCAATTAGATATGTAGTTGGCCAAGAGTTAACATTATAACCTTTAGTAATTGTCGATGTCTCTGCCTCATTAATAGTTGGCCAATTAATTTCCTTTTCCTTAACAAATTTTTTAATATCAGTTTTCCCCCTAATGTCGGCAATTCCAATAAATTCTATTTCACTCCTGTTAAATTTATTGTAAGCTTCGTTTATGTTTGGAAACTCTATGATGCAAGGGGGACATGCAGAGCTCCAGAAGTCAACATATACATATTTTCCTCTGTATTTTTCTAAAGAAATGTTCATGTCATCTAGTACATTAATGCCACTAAAATTTGGGGCAATCATTCCAACTTGGGCTGCAATTGGTGTTTTTTTATTATCTGAATCATTAGTGCTTATGGTTAGTTTTACTTTATCATTGTGTTGTGAAACTGGAGAATATTGTATGTAAAAACCATTTGCATTGAAATATTGATAAGGGTTTATCATATCTTTTCGGTCAAGATTGCTAAAATAAGGTCGGTCTTTTACTAGATAGATAGCGTTATTAAGACTGAATGATTCGGAAATTATTAAGTAAGTTTCGTTCCCTAATTCGACTTTACCATATCTAAATTGCGGAAAACTAAACATTAAATCTTTTCTATTATAATCGTTTCCGACTCTGATTAATTGCTTGTCATTTTTTATTGAGTTTCCATCAAAATATTCGATATCAACAGATTGAGAGTTTTCAATTATGTCATCATGTTTTCTTAAATCGAACAATAAAGGTTTCAATTCGTCATCCGAGTAGTCATTGTTATTATTGGTATCGACTATATACACAATTCTGTTGTCCGCTGTCAAACCTGATACTATTGAAATTGTGTTTTTCACAGTTTTATCTGTTAAATGAATTGTGTCAGAAAGTTTTCTTTTTCTTTCTTCAGCTTTTTTAAGAAAGAATTCTTTACTGTAAATACCCTGCTTGTAATTTTGGTAGTAGAATTGTAGGTCATTTAAAATAATAAGATATTCTTTTATATTGGTCAAAGAATCGGGAAGATTTTTCATTACTGGGTATCCTTTTAACTCTTCCTCACTGTATAAATCTCTTGAACCTATGCCAATGCTAAAATTGCCAGAAGGACCAAACCCATGTACAACTTTATCAAGTGCTACTATTTTCGAAATCGTTTTTGTGGTATCTATTACTATATTATTATTTTTAAATTCAGGGTTATTTCCAATTCTTTGAGAGTGAATAAGAATAGTAGTTAATAAAGTAACAGCCAATAATATTTTATTTTTCATTTATTTCGTGATTTGGTTTAATGTGCCCTAACGGTCTCGTATAACCGTCAGTTACGGGTTAATATGCGTTAATTTTCGGTTTGGTACAGACTTTAGCAATTCCGAGTGGATTCGGACGTAGTCGAATCCGCCGTAATTGCGGTTATACATTGTTGTGCCCAGTTTTTTTATTTCCAAAATTCCCACCATTTTTTAGGTTCAGAATTATTATATGAATCCGCATAGCCATTATAATTCAAAACCGTTTTAGCGTGGATAGCAACCAAGTCATATTTATGGTCAACAAATTTTTCAATCCGTTTATTTATTCTTGGACTGTTGAACTTTATTAAGTCCATAAAAATACAGCCTTGAACAGCATAAATGAATTCCAATTTTTCAAATGCTTCAAAAGCTATTTTTTCCATTTCGGAATCTCCCTTTTTGAGGTCATTTATTAGCGCAGCCCAAGTAATTTTTTCAAAATGAGAATCTTTTTTCTCAAGCCGTTTTTTCAGAACTGGCAGAGCATTTTCGGATTCCATTCCGACCAATGTTTGTCCAATCAATAGGTCATCTTTTTCTTCTAGTTCCTCAATTAGTCTTTTTTCAACTGCTAAAAACTCCTCTTTGTTCAGTCCAGCAATGATTTTATCATTTGTAAATCCTTCTCTTTCCTCGCGAGTTGGCGGTGGAATAATTTCCTTAATTAATTTTTCAATATCTCTCATTCGCGAAATTGGGCACAACGGTCTTGTGTATGGAAAGTTGCGTGCTTGTGAGCGAGGATTTTCCGAAGGAAAATCAGATGCAAGCAAGCAAAGCAACTGACATTGGTTTAGTATAAAACTAGCAATTTTTTATACACGGTGTTGTGTTTTCGTTATTTTTTTCTCACAGTTTTTTGTCAGTCGTCAAATTTTTTTTATCCGTTTCGTTAATCAGTCCGACGTAATGTTTGCGTAATGCTTTGGTCAGTAATAGGTTTTTTTGAGTTTTTTTATCCGAAAATATGCTAAAAATCCGCAGCGTTTTTTTTGGGTTTGAAGGCACTATTTTTTTGTTTTTCGTTCTTAAATCTCAAAAAAAAATTCGAAAATTAAACCAGGCTTTTTTTTGGTGGGTTTGTTGGATAATGAAACACAACGGTCTTGTGTATGGAAAGTTGCGTGCTTGTGTGCGAGGATTTTCCGCAGGAAAATCAGATGCAAGCAAGCAAAGCAACTGACATTGGTTTAGTATAAAACTAGCAATTTTTTATACACGGTGTTGTGTTTTCGTTATTTTTTTCTTACAGTTTTTTGTCAGTCGTCAATTTTTTTTTATCCGTTTCGCTATTCAGTCCGACGTAATGTTTGCGTAGTGCTTTGGTCAGTGAGATATTTATCGGTTTTTTATTCCGAAAACAAGCTAAAAGTCCGAAGCATTTTTTTTCAGATTTGAAGGAACTATTTTTTTGTTTTTCGTTCTTAAATCACAAAAAAAAATTCGAAAAACAAACTAGGCTTTTTTCTGTTTTGGGAACGTTGGGTAATGAAACACAATGTTAAAGAATATGAGTAGTGCCGAGCGTAGGGGTGTCAACCTGCGGAGATATAGCGAAGTAAAGCCTCTGCGAAAGCACGTAACGGGAATGTCTTTTGAGGCATTGCTTATATTTATTTTTGTAAAATCGTAGGGGTATAACCACAAATAAACTAAAACTTAAAAATTATGACTAAAAAAACAGGTAAAACCGAACGATTAAATATATCTGGTGTTAGCGGTAGTTATTTTGATAACGTATTAATTAAGTTAAAAAGAAGATATAGAAAAGATGAAACCATTGCAGCTCTGTCTAAAAAATTAAGTGAGGTTGAAATTGAATTGGGTAAGTCTATTGCTTATATTCATGAATTAGAAGATGAAAAGTTAAAAAAATCTTTTAAAAACGGTGGTTTAGAATGGTATTCAAAATACTCAAAAATAAAAGAAAAATTTGACCATTTACAGGCTTTGATTAAAGAAGATTCTGTAATTGCAGAACTTAAAAAAGAAAACAAAAATTTACACATAGAATTAAGGAAATTAAAACGCAAACAAGGAGAATAATTACCTCTAACGGACACTATCCCGTAAAGTGTGTAAGTTAAAAATCGAGGGTTTAACTTTTTTAAAGTTGAACCCTTTTTTCAAATATAGTTAAAAACTGGTTTAAAATAATGCCCCAGTTCCTAATAGGCATCGACCATTTTTTGGTAGCCTCTCTAAGGGCTAAAAAAGTGGACTTCATAACAGCTTCATCTGTTGGGAATGAGAGCTTGTTTTTAGTGTATTTTCTGATTTTTCCATTAAGGTTTTCAATAAGGTTCGTAGTGTAAATGATTTTTCTAATTTCTAAAGGAAATTCATAGAAAGCGGTAAGTTCTTCCCAGTTATCTCTCCAGCTTTTAATAGCGTAAGAGTACTTGTGTTCCCATTTCTGAGCAAAGTCTTCTAGGGCGGCTTTTGCTGCACTTTTGGTGGGTGCATCGTAGATGCTTTTCATGTCCTTTGTAAATTCTTTCTTGTCTTTCCAAACAACATACCGACAAGCATTACGAATCTGGTGTACCACGCAGATTTGGGTTTTAGATTCAGGAAAAACGTTTTTAATGGTGTCGGTAAAACCGTTAAGATTATCTGTGGCCGTGATAAGCAAATCCTGAACGCCTCTGGCTTTCATATCGGTTAGTACACTCATCCAAAAGGCTGCCGATTCATTCTTCCCCAACCAAAGCCCTAAGACTTCCTTTTTACCATCTCTACGCAGTCCTACGGCGATGTACATGGTTTTGTTAATGACTTTGGAGTTCTCCCGAACCTTAAATACGATGCCATCCATCCAAGTAATTAAATATACGGGCTCCAGAGGTCTGTTTTGCCAAGCAACAATATCATTGGTAACTTTATCTGTGATACGTGATATGGTAGATGTGGATACATCAAAATCGTAAACTTCTCGGATTTGCTCTTCAATATCAGAATTACTCATACCCTTGGCATAAAGGCTGATAATGACGTTTTCTATGCCATCAACCATGTTAGTGCGTTTAGGAACCAGCATAGGGTTAAAAGAAGCGTCCCGGTCTCTGGGAACTTTAATATTAGTCTCTCCTAAAGCTGTTTTTATCTTTTTAGACCCATAGCCGTTACGGGTATTGCTATTATCGGATTGCTGATGCTTCTCATAGTCTAAATGAGCATCAAGTTCCCCTTCTAGCATCTTTTCAATACCTCGCTTTTGAATGGATTTTAGAAAGGAGGTCAGTTCGTCTCCTGTTTTAAACTGTTTTAAAAAATCGTCGTTTAGAAAATCTTCTTTCTTCATAAGTGTGTAAATTTTAAAATTAAACAAAAAAATATCGAGGGTTGCAACCCTCGATATTTTTAACTTTACACACTTTGTGAGATACTACCCTCTAACGGTTACGTATAAGAATAGTAGCGGATTTTATGCACCTTATTTTCGGCTTGTTACTGTTGTTTGATTTATAATTTTCATTTCGTTTAAGCGACTAAACCGCTATTATTTTTATACAATGTTGCCACCAGTTATTTTTCATTTCCATATACTCTTCCTTTATATTCTGAAGTTTCACTTGATTCAGGCTTTTCAAGACTTAAGTAGTTTTGAGCTTCAGTAATCATCAACTCAACTGCTGAAGATTTTACCTTTACTTCCTTTTTTATAATTTTTTCAGCAATTTCTTTAGCTTTAAGAGTTTTCTTTTCTTTCTGGTAAATCTCAAATTGTTTATAAAGTGGTAAAAATCTGCAAGGAATCATCTGTTCTGCATATTCATACGTTTTAATTGCCATTTTGGTATTTCCAATATTGTAATAGTTATCGGCCAATAGCATTTGCACGTCATAATCATTAAACTGTTGTTTACATTCATCAAGTAAAGTTATACTCTCGTTATATTGTTCTATATAGTTTAACTCAGCGCCATAATTATACAGAAAAAGTACATTATATTTAAGATAAGGATACATGTGTTTATATTCAGGTTGCATTTGTTCTGTTTGGCCTTGTAATGATTTTGTAGCAATTTTTTTCCACTTTAGCTCTAAATACATACTAAAAGAAAAAAAGACAATACCTGCAAAACATATCGCTCCTATTATTGCTTTAGTTTTCTTTGAAAATACCTTTTTTGGAGTTTTACCCAAAACCACAATTAGGGTGGAATATATTAACAAAAACCAAACAGGTGTGTAATGCAAAGGGTACGAAAAAAATGAAAATACAAAAAACGAAACAAGTATGCCCAAAAATAAGTTTCGTTTAAAAGGGTCTAATCGTAATATTCTCTTAAAAAAAAAGAATATTACAACGAAAGTCGTGAGCAAACCTAACGCTCCATAATTAACAATAATTTTAATAAACTCATTAAACGGGTGCGACACATTATCTGCCAACTGGCTATACTGCGATTTTGGGTTTTGTTTAAAATACTTTGCCTGATAATCCATATAATGGGCTTTAAAACCATTGTAACCAAAGCCAATTAAGGGTTTGTCTTTTATCATTTCGGTTGACACCTTCCAAATTAGTAACCTTCCATTGGCTGAATTTAGCTTTAACTTATATAACCCTATTAATACAATGACTAAAAGAACAATGAAGACCGTAACAAAAGCTTTGGTTTTTTTAGAATTTTTAATTTTTGAGATTAGCTGAAATTCTGAGATAAAAACAAAAATTGTAGATACGATTACTGCCAATACACCAGCTCTAGAACCTGAAGCAACTATTGAAAAGCACATTAAACCTAATGAAAGCGTGAGTAGATAGCGTTCTAGCTTTTTAGATTTTAAACACCAAATAACTCCAATGGGCAACAACATTGATAAGACTGCAGAAAAACCCGCTGGATTATCAAAACTTCCTGTAATAGGAAAAAAGTGATTGTTTGTTGTAAACCAACCTAGGTATTGACATATTGCGTATAATGACTGTAAAACACCAACAACATAAAAGCCTTTTAAAATGCTAAATGAAGTGATTTCTTTTAATACGATTTTAATCTTTTCGTTTTTTAGAAATACTAAGTATAGCGTTATAAAAAGAAAAGAAAATACCGTAAAATAAAATTTTACAGTATTTTCTTTATTTACAAAATTCTCGGAAGAGAGAAACACACTTCCGAGAAAGACTAGAATGATTAAATCTTTTAATTTAATATTTATTAATCTATCTTTAATTAGGCTTAAAATTCTCATCAAACCAAATGTGTTTGTCTAACATTTTTATATATTTCTCTTTTTTCTTGAAGCCTTTTTCTGTGAAAAAAAATTTAATACTCAAGTAAGAATTTCTTATGTCTTTTTGTATAAACAAACTTGTACAGTATGGATATTTTTTATGAAGCTTTTCGAGTGATTCATCAAGAAAATAAGTTTTATTTGCATTAGGTAAGTCATAAATTGCAAATGAGTCTGCATTGTATTTTTCTTTTGCTTGTTTACCAAAAACAAAATTTACATAATTATATAATTCAACGTTATCTATATCTTTATTTCTTGAATCTCCAATGCAGTAATATAAGCCAAGTGATGTTTCTATTTCAGCAGCTATCTGCTCCTTTGGGTCAAAATAGAATGTATTAAGCGGTATTTTTTTGTTTTCTTCTAATCCCTTAAAAAAACTAATAAATTCAAAAGGAAATGCAATCATGCAATTTTTATCTTTTGATAAAAAAATTGGACCATATAGTAAACCTGTACATTTTTCTCTGTCATTTCTTACTCTCCAAGGAATGAAGTATATATCCAAATCTTTAAGCTTATCTGGGAAAGAAATTGTAACGCCATAGTTGTCTCTAAAATATTGCTTATAAGAATGTAGGTTCTCATCATAAGGTAAATTCTCTTGAGAAAAAGCATTTAAAGATACTAGCAATATTGTAATGGTAATTTTACATCTGATGTTTAACATAATTTTAATGATTAAAAACAACGATTACATCATCTAAAGAAGCAAATGCCATTCTACCACCATTTTGATAATCTCTATAAGTTATTGTCCTACTAGATTCATCATACCAAATCGCATTTACTGCATGAGACCCTACTACAGATCCATTACTAACTTGTCTAAAAAAAAACACATTATCATTCATACTACCACCTTGTAAGTTGATATTTGGGGCTAAATTAAAGGACCCATTTGGGTAGAAATGCTCAAATAAATCAATAGCATTAGCAACATCATATCGGCCAGTAGAAGGGTTATAAGGAATCATTACTCCACCATGACCTTGACTATCCTGATATTCTTTGCAAGAATCAAGAGTAAAATCGCCTAATTGTGCGATAGCGTGTGCCATACAATAAGTGCTGTCACGTTGTTGTTGGTATTCATCTTCTTAATTCCCATATTTTAATTTAGTAATTTTACTTCTAATAGATACTTTAGGGTTTAAAATATTATTGCTATAATCAAAACCAGCAGTTATATAATTAAATAATTTAGGGGAAATGTTTAGGTCTTCTGCTGTCGATTCTTTTATTTTATAAAAGCCGTTGACTCTACTTATTTCAAGTCTTTTAATTGCTTTAAACATTGTTATAAAGTCTTTTTCTTTCATTTTGTCCTTGTGATATTTCTCAAGATCAAGATACTCAGCATCGGCATAGTCACCTTGTGTAGTGTTCTCAGTTTCGCATGCTGTTGTAAAGCTAATTACAACTGCTAGTAGCATTGATGCTACAATGGTAGTCACATTTGGTTTTTTTAAAATTGTTTTCACCTGTTTATTTTTATTTGTATTTAAAGGTTTATAAATTCATTTTTATTTAACGGCTATTAACCTACTTTTTATCAGGCTTAAAATTCTCATCAAACCAAATGTGTTTGTCTAGCATGTTGATATACTTTTCTTTCTTTTTAAAACCTTTTTCTGTAAAATAAAGTTTAAAACTTAGAACAGCACTATTGTCATTTTGTATAAACAAACTCGTGCAATAAGGGTATTTTTCTTTTCTTAATTTTTCTAAATCATTATCAAAGAAACAGGTTTTATGTGCGTTTGGTAAATCAAAAATAGCGTAAGCATTTGCGTTATACTTTTCTCTAGCTTTTTTGCCAAAAATAACCTCTACATATTTATAAAATTCTCGTTTTTCAGTTTCGTTATTTAAACTACCACATCCTGAATTACACAACCCAAGTGAAGTCAATATCTCACCAACTAATTTCCCTTTAGCATCAAAGAAAAAGTTCTTATTATGATAATTTTCTTTATTTTTTAGTCGCTCTCGATCAGCATAATTGTCATATGGTAGAGCTAACATACAATTCTTATCTTTTGTTATAAAAAATGGCCCATAAATACTACCCGTCATTTTTTCTTTATCTAAACTAGCTTTCCAATATTGAAAATATTTATCTATTTTTTTATTAAATTTTTTAGGTATTTTGATAGTTACACCTACTTTTTCTTTAAAATACTTTTGATAAGAACTAAAGTTATATTCGTAGGATTTGTTTTGTTGTGATAATACACTTAAACTAAACAATAAAAGTATATAGATTATTTGGTTTTTTTTCATTTCAGATTTTATTCTTTGTAATATATTTTCGCGATATCCTCTTTAAGTACCAATTCACTGTTTCCTGTGTTAGCATCCTCGACTATTGCTATTCCAGAAACTTCATCGTAATTTAAAAAAATCGCTGCATGTCCAATTGGGTCATATACACCATTATCATTTCGTCTTCCGAAAGTTACTATAGCTTTTCGACTTGTCGCTTGTTGTAGATCACTAACTGACGTACCTACTTTATAATTGGGTAAAAAATGGTCAATATATTCATCCATTTTATCTGGAGGAACTCCAAAGCCTATTCCGTATTGTTCATCTGAGTAATTTTTTGCTTTGTTAAATGATGTCCAAAAACTCAACTTAGAAACACAATAAGCAGCACAATAAGGATCACGTGGGTCTTGATCTTCAAAATCCCCGCTTTTTAATCTAACCATTCCTTTTGAACTTTCATAGAGTGTTGAGTTTCTAGCCCTATTTGTATAATTAAAAAGATAAGTAACATGTTTAAATAATTTTGGAGAAATATTGAGTTCTTCTGGTGTAGTTTCTTTTAATTGATAGAAGCCGTTAATATTTTTTGCATCAAATCTACGTATGGCTTCAAAAATTTTTTCATAATCTTTAGCCGTCCTTCTGTTTTTATCATAAAACTCAAGATCAAGATACTCAGCATCGGCATAGTCACCTTGTGTAATGTTCTCAGTTTCGCAAGCAGTTGTAAAGATAATTACGATTGCTAGTAGCATTGATGCTACAATGGTAGTCACATTTGGTTTTTTTAAAATTGTTTTCATCTGTTTATTTTTATTTAAAGGTTTATAAATTCATTTTTATTTAATGGCTATTAACCTACTTTTAATCTGGCTTAAAATTCTCATCAAACCAAATATGTTTGTCTAACATTTTTATATACTTTTCTTTTTTCTTGAAGCCCTTTTCTGTAAAGAAAAATTTAATATCCAAAGCCTTTTCGCCTTTTTGAATAAATAAACTCGTACAATAGGAAAATTTATTAACAGGAAGATTCTCTATCGATTGACCACGTAGACTAAAAAATTCAAATTCATCTGTTTTTGGTATATCAGATATTGAATAGGCGTCTGCATTGTACTTTTCTCTGGCCTTTCTTCCAAAAATAAAGTCTGCATATTTATACACATCAAAAGTTACTTCTTTATTTTTGTCATTATCAGACCAAAATGGATGGTAATATAATTCAAGTGGTATTTTAATTTCATTAATCACTTGGTTTTTAGGTTCAAAAGAAAAGGTGTTAATAGCTGTTGTTTTATTTTCTTTTGGTATTTCGGAGGTAAAGCCAAACAAAAGCAGAGGAAACGCTATCATACAGTTTTTATCTTTTGATAAAAAAAAAGTACCATAAGCACTGCCTGTAGGTTTTTTAGGATTTTTACTGACTTTAAATCCAACTGAATAGACGTCTAAATTATTAAATTCTTTTGGAAAAGCTATAGTTATGCCTAGAGTATCTTTAAAATACTCTTTGTAAGAATTTAGATTGTTTTCATAATGCGAAAACTTTTGAGCATGCAAATTTGTAGCTAACGAAATTGTTACAATAAGTGCGAAGTATTTAATAATTTTCATAATTTGTTAAGGTTTAAAAATTTTGACTACATACTTAGTCTCAGTCCAATCTTGGTCATCTGTCTGTCCGTCAAAATAACCAACATGGTTCATAACATAAAGTTTTCCGTTAACAGCATGCGCTTTACCATTACTATAATCTGTAAGTATAACTATAGTTCCGTTTAAATCCCCATCTACGAAATCATCAAGGCTTAAGATTTGTCCATTTGGATAAAAATGTTTAAAAAATTCTTCGGCTTTCCCCACAGGCACTCCGTTTCCTGCGCCGTATTGAGAATCGGAGTAATTTTTGGCATCTTCAAAACTATATGTCCCCAAATTTTTGATTGAATATGAAAAACAGTAAGGGTCTTCTGGTTGTTGATCATCATCCCAATACTCAGGATTATCGCTTTTTAACCTAGTAGTTTTACTTAAATTTGATTTAAATTTTAAAGTATTATTGCTGTATTTCAGACCTTGTACTAAGAAGAAGAGTAATTTTTTTGACATATTCAATTTTTCAGGCGAATTTTCCTCTATCATATAAATGCCCTCTACTTTGATTGTTTCCAATCTTTTAAATCCCTCTGCGATTTTTTCTATATCCTTTTGCTTAATTTTCTCGAATTTATACTTGTCAAGTTCAAGATACTCAGCATCGGTATAGTCGGTTTCTGTAGTGTTCTCAGTTTCGCATGCTGTTGTAAAGCTAATTACAACTGCTAGTAGCATTGATGCTACAATGGTAGTCACATTTGGTTTTTTTAAAATTGTTTTCATATTTAATTGTATTTAAGGTTTATAAATTCATTTTATTTAATGGTTTTGTCTCTACAAATTTTCAAAACCAAGCCAATGCTGTTTCTTGTTTTGGTCTATACAAAAAACGTGTTCTTCTCTTCCTTTAGTTAAGTTTCTTAACCACAACAAAGCATTTTTAGGTACATTGTTATAATGAAGCAAAGTATCTTGTGCCTTTTGTTTCCCTAAAGATTTCCAGTTTTTATCCCAATAAAAAAGTTCATAATCTTCGCCTTTATTAATGTGGTTATCATCATGTCTAGACTGAAATTCAACATAACCAATAGTTTCGGGTTTGGAAAACTCTAGTCCAAGTTTAAAATAATCGCCTCCAGAATAGGTTAGGGTATTATCATCAAATGCCCCATATTTATAGTCTTTAGTTTCTTTTAAAATATGTTCTTCAATAATTTCGCCTTGTAAAGGCTTCATGTCTAAATCATAAAATGCCAACTTAGCTAAGAAAGACTTTGGCTTTTTACTGTTAAATCTTACATATTTGTATTTTGCTCTATTTGTTAACTTTATGTTTTGAATATGCGTACTATTAAAATTAGAAACTTCATGTAATACTTTAGCATTTATAAATTCTGAATTATTGGATGCTTCAATAACACTTCCGTTTAAGGCTTCTAACCAAAACCGTTTACCCCTGTATCGTCTTGTGCTTAAACCGATTTTTCTAGTGAGTACCACAGAATCTAAAGCGTTTTTATCAGGTTTAAAAAAGCGAATCTTTTTTGAAGCGTCTATAAAAAAAGGATAATTGAGCGGTTTTTTACTTTCTTTATCCATAGGCAAATACAAGACGTTATAGCCTATATTACTAAATTTGAAATTTTCACCTGTTTTTTGTCCCTGAACTACAGGAAACCAACCTTCTCGTTTATCAAAGACAGTTAATATTGGGGCTTTAGCATTTACATTAAAAATGTTATCAATATCAACATCAATAGTTAAAATATATTCATTAGTTACATCTTGGTCAAAATGAATACTATTTGTGTTGTTTACGGCGTCAAATCTAGTTCTATATACTTTGGGTATGCTTTCATTTTTATAAATGCCTTTAATATTACTTTTTTTATGTACATCTGTTAGATAAACTTCGCTACCCATCTGGGTATAAATCCATGAGTGGCTTTTGGCAAAAGGGTCGTTACCCCAATGTTCTACATAATCTTTTGCAGCCATAATGCCTAAAGCTCGCATCACATTCACATAATAATTTACGCCATCGCCGCATTGCCCTAACTTCGATTTTTGTATTTGGCTTGTACTTAAAGGTATAGGATACGAATTTCCTATTCCCAGAAACGTTGTAAAATTGAAATCGGTCTTTATAGAATCGACAATCGTTTCTAGGGAGAGCCCTTTCTCTATACAATCATATACCCAAGCATATTGATTGTGTAATTTTTTTCTTGAATGATTTTCGAGCGGTTCGTTTGAACTTCTATATGGTAAAATAAACTTACAGAAATCGTCAAACGATGCTCTTTTATCTTGAGGGATTTTATACCACGCCTTAAATGCCAGTTCTATGTTTTCTACAAGAAAATCTGCTTTTATACTTTCGATGTCTTTAACAAACTTAGGTTGTTCTCCATTGGAATACTCGGAAATTGAATCTAATGTCCTTTTAAAAGCTTCTACCCTATAATTGTTTAATTCGCTTTTTGGGAAATTTTCTATACTGTTAAATGCAAAATTAAATTCACGAATAGGCTCTATATAATTATGATAAGGCATGTTTTCAATTAGAAATTTGGCTGCTTTATATTTTAGACTATCTGATTTTTTAGTTTGGAAATATTCTAATACCTGCTCTAACTCTTGCCTGTTATTTCCAGAATTCTCTAATGCCTCACGCAATTCAGTATCCACTTGTTTATTGCATGACATTAAGAAAATAAATAATAGAAAAGCACCTAAATATTTTAAGTAATAACTCATACCAAATAAATTATAAGCAATTTTTATTATAATTTCCATTAAAAAAAGGTCAATTTTAACAAACCGAATTGTATGTATTTTTTTACGCTTATCAAACTTAAAAAAAAAAAAATCAGAAAAAGCAAACTATTTTGTAAATAAATACGTATTTCGTCGAAAAACAAGAAAATTGCTGTGGTAAAACCGTAATTCGTGTTTTTTTTAATTCAAGATAACATAGTAAATAGGAAATATTCTGTTTTATACAGAGTTTGAGTGCTAATGTCTAGTCCTGAAATATGGCTACAGGTTAAAAATTGATTTACGCTGTTAATTTATATACCATATTTGGTGTTTTATAATCTAAAGATACATGTAATCTAATTTGGTTGTATAGATTAATAGCACTTTTTGTAGCTTTTTTCGCGTGAGCTACACTATCAAAGGTCTGGTCAAGATAAAACTCGTCTTTTAGGATGCCGTTTACACGTTCAGCAATAGCGTTTTCGTAGCAATGATTTTCTTGTGTCATACTAATTTTGATGTTGTTTCTTTTTAAAATTTGTGTGTATACATTGCTACAATATTGTATGCCTCTATCTGAGTGATGTATGAGGTTTTCTATGTTTTTAGCTTGATATACCGCTTTTTTAAGCGCTCTGGTACAACCGCTAAGTTCAAGACTATCGCTAAGGTCGTAACCTATGATTTTTCTAGAATACATGTCAGTTATAAGCGCCAAGTAACAAAACCCTTTTACAGTTCTGATGTATGTAATATCAGATACCCAAACCTGATTAGGTCTATTAACAAGTACATCTTTGATGATGTTTTTATGTTTGTAAAACCTATGAAAAGAATTGGTAGTTCTGTAGCTGGGTTTCTTTCTGGTTATAAGCATATTGTGTTTTCTAAGAATGTTAAAAAGCGTGTCTCTGCCTACTTTAAGTTTGGCTTCATCAAACTCATTTTTCAAAGATATTTTGAGTTTACGTACGCCTTCTCTAGGTAAGGATCTGCGTTTTTGGTTTACAATTTGAATGATCTGTTGTTCAAGTTTTAAACGTTTGTCAGCTCTATATTTATACTTGTAGTATGCATCACGTTTAAGCCCGAAAGACTTACAAATAGTTGTTAAAGACGCAAATCCTTTAGCTTTGTCTTTAGTTTTATTTACCGCTCTATATTTAGCTTTTTTTTTAGTTCAGCAACCGATTTATAGCCAAGATCTTCGGCAGCCACTTCCAGGTATGAATCTTGAATCATGGCATCTAAGTCTTTCTTTAACAACAATTTTTTTAATTGTTCGATTTCCTTTTGAAGTTCTTTAATTCGTGTGATCTCGTCTTTTGTTTCCACTTTTACTCTGGTATTCATTAGGTCTTTACGGTTGTATTTTCTAATCCATTCATTAATGGTAGTAGGAGCAATGCCATAAAGTTTTCCTAGTTGATATTTGTTTAGTTTTCCTGTTGTAAGTTCGTCTAAAATTTTCAGTTTGAAAGGTTCTGAATACCGTCTGATGATTTTGTCATTTTTGTACATAATGTTTAAAATTATGTAGCCTTTATTCAGGACGGGTCATAATTGGTGGCAACGGTCTCGGCTATGAGTAGTTGCGTGGGTTAGCGGTTAACTTTGCAAGTACGCACCAAGCTGAAAATCCGAGAGGATTTTCAGGAGTAGGCGAGAACAAGCAATTACTTATAGCCATTGTTGGGCGTAGTTTTTTATTCCGTTATCCTGTTTTTCAAGTCCATTCGCTCGTGCAAAATTCTGATAACTTCTATTCTATCTATCGAAATCAATTGGTAAAATATGATATGTTTTCCAGATTTCAGTCCAAGCAAGTTTTTGCTTATTCCGTCATATTCCTTTCCAACATTGGGATTTTCTCCAATTCCGTTACAAGTCAGTTTTATAGTCGCATAATATTTGTCAGCTTGTTTTACCGACCACTTTTTAAAAGTATAGTCCCAAATATCATTCAAGTCATCTATGGCTTTCTGTCTCAATATAACTTTAGCCATTCTTTATCTTTTCAGCTTTTAATTTTTTGAGGTTTTCGTCAAAGTCAAAGTCTTCAACCAACGGACTATTCAATCCTTCTTGAATTGCATTTCGCAAGGCAATTACTTTACTTTCCTCATTCTCCAAAAGTCGAAGTCCAGCTCTGATTACTTCGCTGACATTTTTGTATCGTCCAGCAGAAACCTGTGTTTGCACAAATTGGTCAAAATAATTTCCCAGCGATATTGATGTATTTTTCATTTTTTTAATTTTCTCAAAATTACCAATTTTTGGTAAAAAATCCAAATTCTGCTCGTTTTTCTCAAATTACGCCCAATGTAAAATATAAGAAATGTGCGTCATAATTCCGCAGGAATTTGACAGCACATAAACTAGAAGATAAAATAAATTAACCAAACACCATAAAGCATATTTTTTATATGGTGTTAGGCAACGTTTTATTATGACACACAATTTAAAAACATTACCTGTTTATTTTAATAGGGTTTGGGAACTTGAAAAGCAGTTTGAAATTCGTAAAAACGACCGAGGTTTTCAGACTGGCGATAAATTAAGACTTGAAGAATGGACTGAAAAAGATGGATATACACAAAGATTTATTGAATGCACGGTGAAATATGTACTTCACGGATTTGAAGGCTTAACTGATGGTTATGTAGCATTAGGTATTGAGATAAACAGTTGCGTTTCTTAAATGTTGCCTAACGGTCTTGTGTATAGAAAGTTGCGTGCTTGTGAGCGAGGATTTTCCGAAGGAAAATCAGCAGCAAGCAAGCAAAGCAACTGCCATAGGTTTAGACTAAAATAAGCAATTTTTTATACACGGTGTTGCCAACCGTTTATTATTTTTCTTACTTATTTTGTTTTTTTAATCCGGATAGATTTAGTTATGATTTGCCGGCTCGAAAGTCATTCAGAATTAATGGTTGCGTTTTTTGGTTATCAGTCAGAAGTTTTTTTGAGTTTTTTTAGTCAGATTTTTAATCCGCATAGATTTAGTTATGATTTGCCGGCTCGAAATTCAGTCAGAAATAATGGTTACGTTTTTGGTTATCAGTCAGAAGTTTTTTTTGTTTTTTTTTGGTCAGAAAACTTTTTTAAAATCCGAATTACAGCGATTGATTTTTAATTTTTTTTGCAAAGTGTGCAATGGTTGGCAACGGTCTTGTGTATGAAAAGTTGCGTGTTTGTGCGCGAGGATTTTCCGTAGGAAAATCAGCAGCAAGCAAACAAAGCAACTGACATTGGTTTAGTATAAAACTAGCAATTTTTTATACACGGTGTTGTGTTTTCGTTATTTTTTTCTCACAGTTTTTTGTCAGTCGTCAATTTTTTTTTTCTCCGTTTCGCTATTCAGTCCGACGTAATGTTTGCGAAGTGCTTTGATCAGTGATAGGTTTTTTGAGTTTTTTTATCCGAAAATATGCTAAAAGTCCTAAGCGTTTTTTTTTTCAGATTTTAAGGGACTATTTTTTTGATTTTTCGTTCTTAAATCACAAAAAAAAAATCGAAAAACAAACTAGGCTTTTTTCTGTTTTGGCAACGTTGGGTAATGAAACACAACGGTCTCGTATAACCGTCAGTTACGGGTTAATATGCGTTAATTTTCGGTTTAGCACGGACTTTAGCAATTCCGAGTGGATTCGGACGTAGTCGAATCCGCCGTAATTGCGGTTATACATTGTTGCCAGTAGTTTTTTATCCATTTAATTTTTCTGTCAGTTCTTGCATAAACAAAAGCATAGAAAACTTTACAAATTCCAATTCAGATTTTGTAAATCGTACTTCTTCATCCAAGTAGAGAGCTTTTTTTATACTCCGATTTTTTATTGAATTACAGTTTTTTATAAACTTTTCATCAGCTTTTGAAACTGAATGAACGATTAAATGTCGGCATTCAAAAGCAAACTTAATGTCGTCTAATTTTTGGTCTTTGTCAATTTTTATTCCCAAATAATTTTCGAAAGATTTAATCACATTTCCAATGTTTTGAAAAGTCAGTTTCTTTTTTGCAACGAGTAATTTTTTCAAAAGATTTGGGTTTTGATTGACTTCGTCAATTTCGTCTAAAGTCAATTGAATTTGATTTTTAGCACTTTTTGGAAGTTTGTCATTTGAATATTGAAATTTAAGTACAGTTGAAAAAATTTTCTCAATAGTTAAAGTAAAATGAGAAACTAACAATACTAAACACTGATTATAGATTATACTATAGTGCTTTGTAAATGATTTATTTTTGTCAATTCCCTCCAAAGCCATTATTGCATTATCTGCTAAATAATATGGGTTATTAATTTTAGGTGCTCCATCTTTCAATTTGTCATTCAGACTTTTTAGATGATGAAGGCAAAAGTCCATTATCTGTTTGTCAAATTGGATTAGTTCAGTTACCGACTCAATTTGGTTTTCAAAATTCTCATTTATTTTCTTTAGTTCGTTTTTCATCAAATTACTGGCAACGGTCTCGGCTATGCGGAGTGCGGGATTTGAACCCACAAACCTTTCAGCCTGCCGAAAATTTTATTAATTGCTGTTACTTTCAAATTACCACTAAACCCCGCATTACGTATAGCCATTGTGTGTGCCCAGCATGGGCATCTTTTATTTACCGAAAGGTAAATAATTAATCTAGAGGGTGCAAGTCCCTTATGGGCGGAGGTAACGCTTCGAACCATTAGTAAGTCGCAAGCTCGTTTGTCGTGAGACATGGAGTTAAGGAAGCGGAACTACAAAACTCGGTACTGACGAACAGAAATCGTATACAGAGGCATATTTACTTGGGTAAGCAAGCACATCATTGTAACGCCCCAAGATTATCAAAAGGGTAAGTATGTAGATACGGCAGGCATTGAGTGAAAGAAGAAGCCATTACCTGGGGAGGTCTCCAAAGTTACGAGTTAGCTATATGGAGAAGTCAGCAGAGGTCATAGTACCTATAGGAAACGAGCAGGGGTCATACCTCTGATGGACTCACAGGTAGGGAAGGACTGAACACTAAATTACGTTGGAATTCAATTAGGATGCTTAGCTAGCCTAGTTTTAAACCAACAGGAGTACACGAATTATTGAATCTATGATTGAACACGTTTTATCCGCAACAAATCTTTATAAAGCAACACGCCAAGTGGAGCGCAATAAAGGTGCGAGCGGCGTAGAAGGTATGAAAACAACGGCACTTTCGGCATACATATTAGAAAACCGTTCGCTTATATTATCTACTATTCGCACAAATAGCTATGTGCCAAATTCAATTCTAGGAGTAAACATTCCAAAAGGAGCGGGTAAAACCCGATTATTAGGAATACCAACGGTAGTAGATAGATGGCTACAACAGGCGGTAAGCCAACAATTAATGGTTCATTTTGAATATGATTTTGAACCTGTTAGTTATGGTTTTCGCCCACAAAAGAACATCCAAAAAGCGGTATTACAAGCTCAAACCTACATCAATGATGGTTACCAAGATATTGTAGATATTGATTTAGAAGGGTTCTTTGACCAAGTAGACCACTGTATTTTACTTCAACTTATTTACCACAAAGTAAAATGTCCAACCACCTTGCGATTAATCCGAAAATGGCTAAGAGCTCCCATTTTAATACATGGAACACTCATAAAGCGCAGAAAAGGCATCCCGCAAGGCAGTCCAATTAGTCCTTTATTATCTAACATTATGTTAGATGTTTTGGACAAAGAAATGAAAAGCATGGGCTTGCGCTATGTTCGCTACGCTGATGATTTTAGCGTTTACGCCAAAAGCAAAAGTGAGGCTAAACAAATAGGGAATAGACTGTTTGTCTTCTTACGAGATAAACTTAAATTACCTATAAATAAAGCCAAAAGTGGCATCCGCAGACCTGTAAACTTTGAGTTACTTGGGCATGGATTTGTACCTGTCTATAAAAAGGGTATAAAAGGGCAATATGCATTAGTGGTAGCTAAGAAAAGTTGGGCAAAGTTAAAACGTAACCTAAAAAGCATCACCAAGAAAACCAAACCCATGTCGCTATTCGAACGTCTGGAACGGCTTAATCAAGTCTGTCGAGGCTGGATGAATAATTACCGCTTAACTAACATCTATGCAAAAGTTAAAAAGCTAGATGAGTGGTTAAGAAATCGGTTACGCTATTGTATTTGGCATGATTGGAAAAAGCTAGAGCGGAAACGTAAAAACCTCATTCAATTAGGTATAGAAATCGGACAAGCCTATGCTTGGAGTAGAACAAGAATGGGAGGGTGGGCAGTTGCTCAAAGTCCTATTTTAAAGACTACTATTACAGTTTCTAGACTTAAACGAAAAGGGTACAAACCTTTGTTAGATTACATTAATAAGATGCAAACTTCAATTTGGTGAACCGCCGTATACGAGACCCGTACGTACGGTGGTGTGAGAGGCGCACTCTCCTCAATTATGGGGAGAGCCGCCTACTCGATTGTGCGGTCGTACTTTTTATTTTTCAGTCCGTCAGCGTTGGCATAGACATACTCTTTTGCAATTTTTGGTTGCAGCGTTGGCTGGTGCGAATTGCAAATGTGTATGGCTTTAAGCGTTGGCATTTCTATTCTAAATGTTTCTTTAATATCTGTTCTTTTTGTTTGTCCATTGTCGCTAATTCACTTTCTATTTGAGCGATTTCGGTTTCGAGTTTTTCAAATTCTGCAACTATCTTTTTTTGCTCTTCAATTTTTGGTGTAGGAATTTTTAATTCTGCGATATTTGTCAAACTTAAATTAGCTCGTGCGACTTCTTTTTTCATTGAATCGTATTGTCTGAAAGCATATTCAGAGTTTAAAAGTTGATTCAAGTATTCAGGAAGAAGTAATTTCTTGTCTAAACGTATCAATGCAACAGCCTGATTTATATTTGCATTTTCAGAAATATTAAAAATTGCCGCTCGTCCAATCGAAGCTCCAACAATATTTACAAGGACATCATCTTTTTCAAGAATTGAACGCTTTTGTATATCGTTAAACTTTTTTTCTAGGTATTTCCGTTTTGTAAAGTCTAAATATCCTTCTCTTACATTTTCACTTGTTACAAAAAGCACTTCTTCATTTTTTGTATAATTAATCCCTTGCCACTTCGGTGAAGAACCCTTTGTAATTAAATGCGACAAATCACCGAGTTTTTTTATTGGGTAGGAAGTCTCTAAGGTTTCACTTACTAACTTCATTTTACCATCTTTTAAACTCTCTACTTTCTCTCTCCCTGCTTTTTCTTTTTGTTCAACCGCTTCTATTTCAGCTATGATTTTTTCTTGTACCGTTTTGGGTGGAAGTGGAATTTTAATATTATTCAAATTAGTGGAATTTAATCCGCCTTGTGCCTGTCCTGTAATATTTGCTTTTAAAAGCGATTGTCCAATTGTAGAGTACAAAAAGTGAAACAGATATTCTTGTTTAGCTTTTTCATTTGTTCTTAAAAGAAAGACGTGTTCATTAATCATCGCTTTATCAAAAGGCATTTCAGTTGGCACAATTGCAACTTTACCTGTCAAAGCCCCATCTTTACAAATCAATATTTCTCCACCTTTTAAAATTCCCCTTGTGCTTTCTTCATAAAATGATTGAGGAACATATTTCATTGAATCAATCGCTAATTTTCCATTAGTACCAATATGTTCTCCTCCTAAACTGGGTATGCCACTTCTATATTTTCCAACACCACCTTTTGGGCGAGTACCACTCTCTAAATCAGTTAAAATTTTAGATAGACGTTCAAATTCATATTTGGTCTGAATTTTTACTTTTTTTTTAGCATTAATAGAAATTGCTTTTTCAAAACCAACTTTTTTAAAGTCAACCAAATCCGTTAAATCAAAGGTAGTCAGGTTACTTTGTAGGCTTTCTTTAATATCTTTTTGCTCACCTAAAAATGCTCGATACACATAGCTATTGGCTTTTTCTTCGTTCAGGTGGTTTTCGTCATCATAGAGTTTGGTAGTAGCTTTGCCAAATTCGTCTCGGTACATCTTTATGCCTTCGTGTCCACGTCTGCTGCTAAACTCGTAACCAATAAAATCTTTCTCGGCTTGTTTTTCGCCTACTTTGATTAAAACCGTTTGTTGCGGTTGAGCCAAAAAGAAGTAGAGCATTTTGTCTTGTTCTTTGGCAAATACTTTATCGTAAAACAGTTTATCCAACTCTGCTTGTTGCTCATCTTTGGTTTTGTCCTTAAATGCTTTTTTCTTTTTCAGGTTTTTTATTTCAGTCAAACCATTAAACCAAGCTTTGTAGTCAGTAAATAGTTCTGTTTTGCTTATGGCATCATTTGGTTTTTTGTTTACCAAGCTGATATAGTCTTGTAGTGTAATATCTTCAAAAACTTCATATACATATTTTGCAAAGGCTTTTTCAATTCCGTTTACGGTGGCTTCTTTGGGTTTGTCAAAGAAGTTTTTTATAGCGGTTTCTACCTTTTTCCAATCATTGTTGGCTCTACGTTCTAAAAAGAGTGTTACCGTATTGGTGCCTGTTGCCATAAAGGTGTTTGAGCCAAACTCGGCAATGGATTTAATGGCAAAATATTTTAGAATGATTTCTCGTGCATCTGTGTAAATGCCCGAATTACTGAGAATGGAACTCGGCAAAATAATACCTGCCCAACCGCCTGGTTTCAAAAGTTGTTTGGTACGCTCAATAAACAAACATTCTATTTCTGAACTGTCGTCTGTCAATCGGTTAAAAAGGTCAAATGATTCTTCTCCGTTTTTGAGTGTGTTTTTAAATGCTGAAACCGAGTAAGGCGGATTGGCAATTAAGACATCAAAAACGCCATTGTCTTTTTGGTCTTCTTTACTTACTTCTTTGAGCTTGCCCTTGTAATCAATGCTTTTTTGAAAATGGTCTAAACCGTCTGCGTGAATTACGTTTGCCAAACCATCACCATTTAGGAAGCAACTTACTTTGGCTGTTTTTACTAAACGATAATCAGCTTCAATGCCATACACATAATCGTATGCCCAATCGAAAGGATTAATTTTCCATCTGCTCAAATTCCGTTTTACAGAAGGTCGCTGTTTGCTTTCGTCAATTTCGTTGATAATGTTTTGCACTTCGTCCATTGACTCGGTTAGGAAGTGTCCGCTACCTGCTGCATAGTCAATTATGTAGGGTAGGAAGTGGGTTTCGTCATTTTCAATCTTTTGCTTTATCAGTTCTCGAAGTGGCAAAGACGAAATAATAAACTTAGCAATTGGTACGGGTGTAAAAAACTGTCCTGCTTCTTGTTTGATTCCTGTACTTAATAGCAACTCGAAGAAGTCACCCAAAAACTGTTGTTTGTGTCCGTATCGAATTTGGTAAGGTTGAAGTAATTCAACCACTTCACGCACCACAACCGCATTTTCTTCAAAAGACTTTTCGTCAAAGACTTCTTTAAAGGCAAATTCATTGTTTTTGTGCAAACGCACACGAGTAAACATCTCACGAATTTGGTCTCTTACCGCTGCATCAAGAGCATAAAGTTTTTCTTCTACTTGCTCGTCATTGTAGTCAGTAACTTCTTTGGTCAAGTATTCTTTCATTCCTTGTTTGTAAAGGTCTGAAAGGCGTTTTTGCAAATCTTCGTTGGTGTCTGTTTCTAACCATTGAAACTTTAGTTCTTCGTTTGGTTTCCGGTCTTCATCAACGATTTTGCAGAGAAATAAATTGAAGATTTTATTGAAAGCATTTGGCTTGTCAGAAACTACATTGTGGCGTAGAATTTCGGCAAACTGATTGTAAATCCGTCCGCTATCTTCTTCTGTTAGTTCTCTTAGTCTTCCACGAGTTAACGATTTGATTTCAATGTCGTAAGCGTTTGCCCATTCTTCAAAAATTCCATTGTCTTTGAAGTTCTTATTCCAATGGTCAAATATTTCTTTTTGGTTGTCGAGTTCTTTCCAAGCTTCATCAACTTTCACAATGTCATTGACAAACTCAATTTTTCCGTCAATTACTCTCGAAGCATAAAGACATAAATATTGGGCTGCTTTGTCTTGTTGAAAGTAAGAGAGTAGCTGTCCGCCATCTCGTTGCATTTTCTTTTTCTCTTTCTCGTATTCGTCTCCCCAAGTTTTGCACTCAATCATTAAATAGGCTTTGTCGTCCTTGTCCATTACAAGAATGTCCAACTTGCCTTTTTCTTTTCTTCCCATTGGCCATTTATGCTCCAATGAGAGTTTGTCAGGTGCGTAGCCCTTTTCTAAAACTCTGTCCACACCTTCCAAAACCACAAAGTTCTCGCTGTTTTCAAAGTTGCTGGTTGTCAGGTCGCCTAATTTGATTTTCGTTCCGTAATCAATTTTTTCCTGCTCAAAGTCAACTTTCAGCACATAGTTTTTATGGCTTGGATAGTTTTTATAGTAAATATCCTTGTCGCCTTCTTGCGGTTTAAATCCGAGAAGTCCGATAAGTTCCTTTATGTCCGATTTCTTTATTTTCATTTAATATTCTCTGTCAAAATATTTCGCTCAAATTTCGTCATTCGAGCGTTGGCAAAAAAGCAATGTGTGCGATAGCACTCTTTGCTTGTGCGTTGGCTCTTTTTTGTATGCCGCACAACATTGGAATGGGAACAATAATTGATGATGGATTAGCAAATCCAAATCCATCACCAGAACCTGAACCAGATCCAGATCCATCACCATCTCCACCAGATGAATGTTTGTTTATTAACAATGAATTTTCACCAAATGGTGATTCAGCCAACGACTTTTTTGTAATTGACTGTATAGAGAATTATCCAGATAATGTTTTAGAGATATATAACAGATGGGGTAATATAGTATATAAAGCTAAAGGATATAAAAATAATTGGGATGGAACATCTAATGGAAGAGCAACACTAAATGGTTCAGACAAATTACCTGTAGGTACTTATTATTACTTACTTGATTTAGGAGATGGTACAAAACCTAAGGCAGGTTGGTTATATTTAAATAGATAAATAAAAGATTAAAAGGATATTAGAATGATACATAAATCATCAGTTTTAAGAATTTTAATAGTGTTTATCACATTATTAAGTATGCATAATGTGAACGCACAGCAAGATCCTCAGTACACGCAATATATGTATAATACTATGAGTGTAAATCCCGGATATGCAGGACAACGAGAAGCTTTAAGTATTACCGGATTATTTAGAACACAATGGGTGGGTATCGATGGGGCTCCACGAACACAAACATTAGGTGTGCATTCTCCTCTGAATAATGATAATTTAGGTTTGGGTTTGTCTATTGTAAACGATGCTTTGGGGCCTGCAAATGAAACCTATATAGATGGAAACTTTTCATATTCTATTTATTTTAATGATGCAACTACGAAGCTTTCTTTTGGAATAAAAGCCGGAATGCATTTATTAAATACCGATTGGAATAAAGGTGTTTATAAAGATCCAGATAATGTTTTTAAAGAAAATATAAGTTTATTTTCACCAACTATTGGTGCTGGTTTTTACTTGCATAGTGATAAATGGTATGTTGGATTATCTGTTCCAGATTTTTTAACAACAAAACATTATGATGATTTTCAAGAATCTATAGCATCAGAACGAATGCATTACTATTTAATAGCAGGTTATGTTTTCGATTTAAACAATAATTTGAAATTTAAACCAGCCGCATTAGTTAAAGCGGTATCAGGAGCTCCAATTATAGCAGATGTCTCTGGTAATTTTTTAATTAATGATAAATTAACTTTAGGTTTAGCTTACAGATGGGATGATGCTATTAGTGGGTTAATTGGTTTTCAAATCTCAGATGGTATGTATATAGGCTATGCTTACGATGCTACAACAACTTCTTTAAGTAATTATAATAGTGGTTCACATGAAATTATGATGCGATTCGAATTACAGGAGTTAGGTAGATTAATATCTCCAAGATTTTTCTAAAACTAACAATTATGAAAATATTTAAAAAAATATATTTTTTAGCAGCTTGCTTAATATTTGTACTAGGTCATGCCCAAGAAGTAAAAATAGAAAGAGCAACCAGAGCTTATAATTCATTTTCGTACTTAAAAACAATTGACATCTTATTAGATGTAGCTAATAAAGGTTATAAGTCGGTAGATTTATTTAAAAAGTTGGGCGATTCATTTTATTTTAACAATAAAATGGAAGAAGCAGCGCAATGGTATGGTGAGTTAATGAAACTTGAAGAACCTATTAATTCAGAATATTATTTTAGATATGCTATTGCACTAAAGTCTTTAAAGAATTATGCTGAAGCTGATAAATGGATGCTTAAGTTTTACGAGTCCGATCAATCCGATTTACGAGCCAAAGCTTTTATTTCAAATGAAGATTACTTGGCTTCTATTGAAGCAAATAGTAAAAATCTTGAAGTTTATAATTTAGACATTAATTCTTCTGTATCAGATTTTGGAACCGAAGAATTAGATGGTAAAATAATATTTGCTTCTGCAAGAGGTGATGGTAGAAAGTATAATTGGAACGAACAACCCTTTTTAGATTTGTATTTTGCTGAAAAACAAAACGATGGTACCTTCGGAAATGTAAAGCTTTTTGGAGAAAAAATTAACAGCAAGTTTCATGAATCTAGTGTAACATTTTCACCAGATAATAAGACCATCTACTTCACAAGAAATAATTATTTTAAAAATAAATTTAAAAGAGACGACAAAGGAACTAATAATTTGAAGATTTTTAGATTAAGTCAGGAAGACAATAAATTTAAAAAAATAGAATCTCTTGTTATTAATAGTGACGATTATAGCGTTGCGCATCCTACAATAAATAAGGCAGGCACTAAATTATATTTTGCGTCAGATATGCCTGGTACCTTAGGGCAATCCGATTTATTTGTTGTCGATATAAAACCAGATGGATCTCTTGGAACCCCAATAAACTTAGGTAATAAAGTTAACACCGAAGGTCAGGAAACATTTCCTTTTATAAATTCAAAAGGCGATTTATACTTTTCTTCTAATGGTTTTATGGGCTTAGGCGGCTTGGATATTTTTGTAATTAGAGATTTTGAAAATAAGTTCGAGTCTCAAAAAGATTTATTAGTCGAAAATATTGGAAAGCCAATTAATAGCTCAGAAGATGATTTTGCATATTTCGAAAATTCAGATGCAGGTTTCTTTAGCTCTAACAGACCAGGTGGAAAAGGCGATGACGATATTTATAGTTTTAAAATTGTAGAATGTAATCAAATAGTTGAAGGTTTTGTAAAAGACAAACAAACTTTAGAGTTAATTCCGGAGGCTAATGTAACCTTATTTGATGAAGAAGGAAATAAAATATCTAACACGCAAACAAAAGCAGACGGATCATATGTGTTTGATAATTTAAAGTGTAATACTAAATATTTAATTAGAGCAGAAAAAACACGTTATTCAACCGACGAGAAAAGATTTGAAACCTCCAGTGGCGTAGAAAAGTTGCGTGTTGACTTTTTATTAGATAAAGATGAAAATGAAATTACGGTAGGAACAGATTTAGCAAAAACCCTGCAAATACCTATAATTTATTTTGATTTTGATAAATCAAACATTCGTTCGGATGCCGAAGTAGAGCTACAAAAAGTAATTGCTGTACTAAAAAAATATCCTAAAATGAAAATAGATGTAAGGTCTCATACCGATAGTAGAGCCACTTTTGAATATAATGATGCCTTGTCAAATCGCAGAAATAAATCAACCATAAAATACATAATTGAAGTTGGTGGTATCGATGCCGAAAGATTAACAGGTAAGGGTTATGGCGAACGTAATTTAGTGAATAAATGTAGTGATGGTGTAAAATGTACCGAAGCAGAACATCAGCTAAATAGAAGAAGTGAGTTTATAATTACGAGCATGTAGCATTAATAGTAACTAATAAAGGTTAAAAAGCTATCTTATTTTTAAGGTAGCTTTTTATTTATAAGGTAATTTAAAAATTTGTTGGTATTTTTGTTAACCTATGAAAGAAGAAGAAGTAATCCTTGTAAATGAAAACAATGAGCAAATTGGGACCATGCCCAAAATGGAAGCTCACGAAAAGGCGCTATTACACCGTGCATTTTCTGTATTTGTTTTTAACGATAATAACGAATTGATGCTGCAGCAACGTGCAGCGCATAAATACCATTCCCCTAATTTATGGACAAATACTTGCTGTAGCCACCAACGAGTTGGTGAAACTAATATTCAAGCAGGTAAGCGCAGGTTATTAGAGGAAATGGGATTTGTAACAGAGTTGGTAGAATCTATATCATTTATTTACAAAGCACCCTTTGATAATGGTTTAACAGAACATGAATACGATCATGTTTTAATTGGATACTACAACGAAGCCCCAAAAATTAATCCAGATGAAGTGGGCGATTGGAAATGGATGCCGCTTGAAGCTGTAAAAAACGATATGTTAAAGCAGCCAGAATTATACACCGCCTGGTTTAAAATTATTTTCGAAAAATTCTACCAACATATAAATATTGCATAAAATGAAAGTAACCGTAAGTAGAAAAGCTCATTTTAATGCAGCCCACAGATTGTATAGACCCGATTGGAGTTTCGAGAAAAACGACTTGGTATTTGGTAAGTGTAACAACCCCAATTATCACGGGCATAATTATGAATTAATAGTAAGTGTTAAAGGTGAAATTGACCCCGAAACAGGCTATGTAATTGATATGAAAGTTTTAAAAGACATCATAAAAGATGAAGTTGAAGATGCTTTCGATCATAAAAACTTAAACTTGGAAGTTTCAGATTTTAAAACACTTAATCCTACTGCCGAAAATATTTCGGTTGTTATTTATAATAAAATAAAACCAAAATTAAGTCAGCATTTAGATTTAGAAATAACGTTGTTTGAAACTCCAAGAAATTTTGTAACCTATTCAGGAGAATAAAAAAATCAATATGAATAATAATTTATACCCTTTAAAATTTAATCCTATTTTAAAAGATAAAATTTGGGGAGGTCAAAAATTAAAAACAATATTAAATAAAGAAAGTGATTTGCCAAATATTGGTGAAAGCTGGGAAATAAGTGATGTTGAAGGCGATACTTCTATTGTCTCAAACGGAAGTCTTAAGGGACAATCTCTCAAGGACCTTTTAAAAAATTATAAAGCAGAATTAATAGGAACTCAAAACTATAGAATTTTTAAAGATAAATTTCCGCTTCTTATTAAGTTTATAGACGCAAAAGAAGATCTTTCTATTCAATTACACCCTAACGATGAGCTTGCTGCTAAACGTCATAATTCCTTCGGAAAAACTGAAATGTGGTATGTTTTTCAAGCCGATGAAGATTCGAATCTTATTGTAGGATTCAATCAAAAAATGACGCCTGAAAAATATCTTGAGCATCTAGAAAATAAAACGCTTACCAAAATTTTAAATTTCGATAAAGTCAAAACAGGCGATACTTATTTTATAGAAGTTGGTCGAGTTCATGCTATTGGAGCAGGCGTAATGGTTGCAGAAATACAACAAACTAGTGATATTACCTATCGAGTTTACGACTGGGATCGTGTTGATGATCATGGTAATGAAAGGGAACTACATAACGATTTGGCTATTGATGCCATAGATTTTGATATGCCCGATAATTTTAGAGTAACTTACGATAAAACAGAAAACCAATCCAATGAAATGGTTAGTTGCCCCTATTTTACAACGAGCTATTTAAAGGTTACCGATAATTTAAAAAAACAAAATCATCACGACTCATTTTTAATTTATATGTGTGTAGATGGCGAAGCTAATATTACTGCCAATAACATCACTGAAACGGTAGTAAAAGGAGAAACTATTTTACTTCCTGCAGCTATAAAAGATTTTGAAATACACTCCAAAGGAGCGACACTTTTAGAGGTGTTTGCATAATGAAAAAATCCCAAGTTTACTTGGGATTTTTATTTAACAAGCCGTTTTGTTTTCTTTAAAATGACTTTTTTCAATAGGAAAACTAAATAAGGCACTACAAATGGTTTCTTGATGGTTTAGTTTGTTTTTTTGTTTAGTAACCATAATATTTACCAAATAACTGTCAGAGTTTTTTCTAACAAGTTGTGTTTGTATGGTAAGTTTATCGTTTACAAAAGCATTTTTAAAAACTTTAAAATTATAATCTGTAGATTCTGGTACTTCATGTAAATAAAACCCTTTAATTGGAATTTTTGCTAAGGTTTTAATTTCGTTATAAAGTGTGCTTGGTAATAAAAATCCGTTAGCGTTACTTATTTTTTTTGTTACTATAAATGGTATGTTGGTGTGTATTGGAGTTTTCATAATTTTATTTTTTTATGGATATAACAATAGGGGTATGGGTCTATAATTGTTTGTTTTAAAACATAAGACATAAGTTGACAAAAAGGCTGTTAAAATGGTCTGGATTTTCATTTTCTGGATTGTTGATTTAATTGTTTTCATAATTTTAATTTTATAATTGATTTTAAATAAAAAAGGTGCTTTTAGAAAAAGCACCTTTGAAAGTTTATAGTTGTAATATGTATTTACGTTTATTCAAGATGCATATAAGATGTTTCGGTTTTAAACACGACAACAGACACTTTATTCCACTGTTGTGAAATTAAGTTACGGGCTTGCTTATATGACATCTTTAATGCATTCATTAAGTTAAATTTAATAAATATTTTTTTATTATGAATTATTTAAATTAAAAATACCTTATTTTATTTTTGATTAATGTAATTTTGCACGAAATAAATAATTGAATTATGGCAAATGTTAGAAACCTAAAAAAAGATATTAATTACGTTTTAGGTGATATTATTGAAGCAGTATACGTATGGGAATATACAAATACTGGAAAAGACACTAAAGAAAGCGAAGCAATCATAGATGAGGCTATCTCAACTTTTGATGCATTAATCGCAAAAGTTAATGCAAAGAATATTGAAGACTCAAAAGCTCATTTTAAGGCTATTAACCAAGAGTTAGAAGCTAAGGGAAATGCGTTAATTGAAAAAATTAATAATTTAGGATAATTTTTTTTGAAGAGTGCTTGCAAATATAAAAATTGCTTTTATATTTGCACCCGAATTATGACGCCGATGTAGCTCAGCTGGCTAGAGCAGCTGATTTGTAATCAGCAGGTCGTGGGTTCGAGTCCCTCCATCGGCTCTAAAATTTAAAAAAAAAAGACCTTCAATTTTGAAGGTCTTTTTTTTTGCTTTTATTTTTTTATGCTAGTTTTCTGTAGCCTTAATATTATCAATAAATTTCTGCAATTCTTTACCGTATTTTGAAGATTTTACCTTCTCGGATAGCGAGTTGTTTATGGTATCTAAATAATTTATTTTAGCATTGTAAATTTCAGATAGAGCTAAGTAAGGAGCAACCTCACTATTTTTATTGTTTAGCGCAAAGTTTACAGTAAACAAGTATTTTCTTTTTATATTTTTCTCATACATTTTTTGAATACTATCCACTTTTATAGAATCACCTGCTTTTTTAGCTTCAAAGGTTTCTTTAATTAAATCTAAATTTTGTTGATTAAATCTGGTTATCATTTTTTGATAATCACTAAAAGTTTCTTGCTGGGTAGAACCTTTAATTATTGCATCACCGGCAAAATTTTTAACACTTGTAGTTATTTCTGTAACCCCTTTGTCTGCGAAAAAAGTTATTCTATCTTTAATAGCGCTGTTTTTGTCTAAATACAAGTAAAATACTTCCGGGCTCTCAATGTCACTATATAATTCAATTTCAGAATTACCAGATATCACCATAGAATCAACAGTAACCAACATGGTGTCTTCTATTTTTTTTAGGTAAATAGTTCCCTTTTTTAATCCCTTTACATTTGCCTTAACGATTAGGTCGCTTTCCTTTTTGCTACATGAAATTATTGAAAATAATAAAAATAAGTAAAAGATGTTTTTCATTTATATGATTGTTTTTGGAGACAAATATCATATAATTAAACATGATATACTACACGCAATTCGATATTTTTAAAATCTTTTTAATTAAATTTTAATGCGTAGTTAAGTAGTTTGGCACAGTAATTGAATGTGTAAATTAGTTACATTCCAAAAGAAAGTTTATCGAGTGGTTTCTTTAAACTTGAGAATAGTAATTCATATTTTAGGTTGGTTAGTTAGTAAAAAAGCATTCTTTTTAGAATGCTTTTTTGTTTTTAGTAAGGACACCCACAATTATCTTTTCCCTTAAACAAGTCCATAAAACTACTACCGTCTGTTCTAAATATATCTATAAACACACTTAATTTAATCATATCGGGTGTATACGATCTTAAATCGGCTAAATTAGTTCCATACGAACTATAAATAATGTCTAAAAGTTCTTCTTGTGTGGCTTTGCTACCTTTTTCTAGTCTTAAATCTACACCAAATCTTTTATAGCGGTACATAACACCTATATTAAAACTTACGGTAGTTCTCACTAAATCTGGACCACCATCGCTAAATGATGTCACTTGAACACCTTCAAGAATAGTTTCTCTAGAGAAATTGAAGTTAGGACCCACATAAACTATTAAAGGTTTAACAATTTTAAAACCGAGTAACAGGGGTATTTCAACTTTAGATGAACTCCAGCTTGCTTTTCTTAATGGTAGTTCGTAGTTGTTATTAAGCGTAACATAGTTTATTTCTGGGCTTAAAAAGAAACTTCCAAATTCAACTCCAAAGTAGGCGCCTATTTGATATCCTATTTCTTTGTTGGGCTGGTGGTTTATTCCTGGTTGATTATTGTATGGTCGTTGGTAAAGTGAGCCAATAGTATTGTTGTTTATGCCGCCTTTAATTCCAAAAATGTATTCTTGCGCGTTTATGGGTAGGTAAGCAAAAGTTATTATGAAGATAAGTAGTAAGTATTTCATTCCTTTTTGTTTAGATATGAGTATGTTATAAAAATAGACTGAGCATGAGTCCTTTCACAATTTAATCGTTAAAATGATTTTTTATTCGATTATGAAATTATTTTCATACACTACAATTGGAATAAAAAGGTTCTATATTCACTGTTTAAACTCTTTATTACTTTAAAATAACCATTATGAGAGTTTTTAATTGTCTTTTTGGTGTTTCCTATATTTGTTAAGTTGCTTTTTTGTAGTGTTTTTAAACGGTTTATTGTGTTTTTAATCGATAAATGTTAAAATTTAATGTATTTCATCGATTTAATATGTTTTTTATCGCTTCAATTGAATTTTAATTCTATCTTTGACATGTACTAAATAACATACTTTTTAGTTCAATGGATTAATTAATTAATATTTGCATTATGATGTTTATCTAGAGACCCTAAATTTACTTCATAGTATAAAAAGCAAATTGAAAAAGAACCGAGTTTGAGGGAGCTCGGTTTTTTTATGCAATAATTCTAAATGTTAAATTAATTCTGGGCGTAACCTGTTTTTTAGTTTTAGGAATTTGATGTAACCAAAAGTGTTGCGTTTCGCCTTTCATTAAAAGTAAACTTCCATGGTGTAGTGTTAGCTTTAATTTTTTAGATGCATCATATTTATGTTTAAAATGAAAAATGCGCTCTTCTCCAAAGGTAACAGAGGCAATCGTTGGGTTTTTTCCTAATTCTTTTTCGTCGTCGGCATGCCATCCATTACTATCTTGTCCGCTTCTGTAAAGATTTGCTAAACAGCTTGTAAATTCTGTTTTTAATTGGTTTTCAATGGTTTTTTTTATTTCTAAAATAGCTCCATCAAAAGGATTTGGAGTCATTATTATATTACTGTAGCTGTAAGTTTTAGAATTTGTTGCATAAAAAGCCGTTAATCTGGGTTGTAAATGGGTCTTACCAAATACAGTAATATAATCTTGTTGCCAGTTTATATTTTTTAATAATGAATCAAAGTACGCATTAGATTCGTTTTGTGTAAAAAAGTTTTTGAAATAAAGCACTTCTGCATTTTTCATGTTCAACTTTTCAAAGGGTCTTAAAGTCATGATTTTAAATTGATAAATACGAGTAAGCCCAGTAAATTAAAATAAATTGGATAGGAATTCTTAAAATTAATAACCACATAGGTAAACCTGCTGAGGCTTTTTTATTAGTAATCATGTAAACATGCACAAGTAAAAAAACTAACAACATGAGTATAATAAAAACGATGGAAATATTTTTCAAGGCAGGGATACAAACACAAATACCCAATATAATCTCAATGAAACCACTCAAATAAACTATTAATTTATGATACGGTAAATAATTTGGAATGATTCGCAAATAGACTTTAGGTTTTATAAAATGGAATAGTCCAGCTAAAACATAAATAAAACTCATTAAATATAAATGCCAAGGATAATACACGTGTAAAAATTTTATTTTCTAAATTAGCATAATTAGTTATGTATATGAAATTTTACAGTCTTTTTTTATTTCTGTTCTTTGGAAATATTTTAAACGCCCAATTACCTGAAGGTTTTGTGTATGCCCATGAAATAATTCCAGATTTAGAAGTAGAATTACGATATTTTTCAACCAATAATTTTGTTGGAAAACCAATTGAAGGCTATCATGCAAACCGACTTATTCTAACAAAAAATGCTGCGATTGCTTTAAAAAAAGTTCAAGACGAATTAGAAGATATCAATCTTTGTTTAAAAGTGTATGATGGTTACCGACCACAAACCGCCGTTAATCACTTTATTGTTTGGGCACGCGATTTAAATGATACTATAAAAAAATCTGAATTTTATCCCAACGTACCCAAACGTAATCTGTTTTTAGAGGAATATATTGCAACACGATCTGGACATAGCAAAGGCAGCACCATCGATTTAACCATTATAGATGGTAATACGGGGAAGCCTTTAGATATGGGCAGTCCTTATGATTTTTTTGGAGAAGCATCCTGGGTTAATTATTCAGGAATTACAGATATACAGAAAAAGAACAGACAGTTACTAAAAAGTATTATGGCAAAGCACGGGTTTAGAAATTACCCAAAAGAGTGGTGGCATTTTACTTTAATAAATGAGCCGTTTCCTCAAACTTTTTTCGATTTTCCAGTTAAATAACATTGCGTTTGGCGCGCATTTGTTTGATGGTTAGCGTACTTCCATCATGACTCCATCCTGGGGGACCAAAAGCATACATGAACTTGTGATACGGGTTGGAACTTTTTTTCATATCGTTCCAAATATCTTTGTATTCATGTGTTAATATGATTAGCGGGTTGTAAGAATCTGGTGGTTTAGTAACACCGTATTCAATAGCTATATCTTCATCCAGTTCTTTCCAAGTACCAAAAATTTTATCGAACATATTTAGAAAACCACCATGGTTTTTATCCATATATTCCAGATTTTTTGCATGATGAACTTGATGCATGGTATGTGTATTAAATACTTTTTCGATAATTCCCATTTTGGGAATATAAGCCGAATGTAATTGAAACTGCCAAAGCGCCTCGATGCCCAGACATACAATAACCATTTCTGGTGGAAATCCTATGGCGGGAAGCCACATATAAAATAAAGGCTTATATAAAATTGTAAACCAACCATTTCTAACAGCGGTTCCTAGATTAAAATTTTCTGAAGAATGATGCACAATATGGGCTGCCCATAAAAAGCGTATCATATGATTTTGTCTGTGAAACCAATAATAGGTGAAATCGTCTAAAAACTGACAAAGAATCCAGACCGGCCAAGAATACCCAAAAGATTGCCACCCCAGAACATTCATGCGAACGCCATCGACTATTGGATTGCACAATTCGTACAAATAATTAAAAATAATTATTGCTGAAATTGTTTTAATTAACGGTGACAGAACAACAGATCCAATACCCATTATTAAACTGGAAGTTAAATCTTTCCAACAATAAAGTTTTTTATGATTGTGGGTCTTGCTATAAGTAAGTTCAACTAAAATAAGTCCTAGAAAACAAGGTATGCCATATACTAACGGATTTGTAAAATTCATTTAATAATAAAATTTTAAATGCGTTAGTGTGTGTGGGAGTAAATCGATAATTATAAAGTTTTTCCCAAGTTACTGATAAAAAGACCAATTTTCAAATGAATTAGTACCAACGTTTCTTTTTCTTTTTAGAACCTTCGCTTTTTCTACCTTTTTTGTGTTTACTTCCCGTTTTTTTCGATTTATGAATTTCAGGTTTTGCTTTAGGATCTAAAGGGTAGGGGTGCTCGTTAATCACATCGAGTTGTAATTGAATAAGTTGTTGTATGGCTTGTACATAGGCTTTTTCATCGGCAGAACAAAAGGAATATGATGTACCAGACTTACCTGCTCTGGCAGTTCTTCCTATTCTATGAACATAGGTTTCTGGTACGTTTGGTAAATCGAAATTTATAACTGCATCCAATTCGTTAATATCAATACCACGAGCGGCAACATCTGTAGCTATTAAAATATTAACATAGCCATTTTTAAATTTATTTAAAGCCTCTTGTCTTAGATGCTGACTTTTGTCTCCGTGGATGCTTTCAACCTTATAGCCATTTTTTATAAGTGTTTGTTCCAGCTTGTCTACTCCAAATTTTGTACGTCTAAATATTAAAATACTTCCTTTAATAGTGTTTCTAAGTAAATGCAAACACAATTCAATTTTATTTTTTTTAGGAACGTAATATAAAACTTGATTGATGTTTTTTGATGTTGAAGAATTAGCTGCTACCTCAATACGCTCGGGCGATGTTAGAATGGTATTAGCCAATTGTTCAACTTTAAACGGTATGGTTGCCGAAAACAATAAAATTTGTTTTTCTCTGGTACACAAACGCTCAATTTTTTTAACATCGTCAATAAAACCCATGTCTAACATTAAGTCGGCTTCATCGAGCACTAAGGTTTCAACATAATCTAAATTGATAATGTCTTGTTTGTGTAAATCGAGTAAGCGACCAGGTGTAGCAATTAAAATATCGACACCTTTATTTAAAACATCAATTTGAGGTTCAATAGAAGTGCCTCCAAAAACCACAGTTGTTCTTAAATTAGTGTATGTGCTATAAGTTTTAAAATTTTCATTTATTTGCACTGCTAATTCTCTTGTAGGACTAACAATTAAAGCTTTTATTTTTTTTCCTTTTTTTGGCGCATCTTGATTATCAAAAAGCTTTTGTAAAATAGGTAAAGCAAAAGCCGCTGTTTTTCCGGTACCTGTTTGTGCAGATACAATAACGTCATTACCTTCTAAAACAACAGGGATTGTTTTTTCTTGTACCAAAGTGGGGTTGTCGTAACCTGCTTCTGCTACGGCTCTTAATATAGGCTTGTTTAATTGTAAGTCTTTAAACGACATAATCATGTTTTATCTCGCAAAGATAAGGGAATTTTAAATGAGGATTTTTTTTATTTTAAGAGCATTCCATTCGGCATCAACAGGAAAAAGTTTTGTAGGCTTTAAACGGTAATCTCCAAGGAAATCCCAATCAAATTCTATATGAAGTTTAGAAAACTCGCTTATGGAGGTTTCGTTGGGATAAAAAACCCATAAAATAGAGTTGTCCATAAGTCTGGGAAAGAGCGTTGACATTTGGTTTACAAAATCTTCTTTTGTGTCGACAAAAACTAATGCACATTCTACATAGGATGTTGTAACAATAGATTCGGAATGGTCAACTTCATTAAAAACATTCAAAAAAGAGTCTGGTTTATTTAAAATATAAACGTCTTTATAATTTTGGAGTTTTAATCTTTTGCAAATAGTATTCATACCTAAATATACAAAAAAAATTATTCAATGTTATGAATAAAATTTGAAGCTTTATTGATTGTAATTGATTAAATCTATGCGTTTTTTAATAGGAATGGCCTCATTATGCTCAATTTTAGAAAGAAGATTTTGGTCTTTGTTTTTAGCATAAATTAATTCTGTTAATTCAGAAACAGTTAAACTATTTTTTGCAGTTTCTATTAAATTAAATGTATCTCCAACCGATACATAACCCGCTTCAATTACACGTAAATAAGTGCCAGGTCTTCCACGTTTAATAAACTGTTTCAAAACGTGCTGAGACCCAAATTTATATCCGAATTTAAAACAGGGTTCTCTTGGTTGGGTTATTTCAACTAAAGCAGAACCTAATTTGTATATATTACCAACAAGAACTTTGGTTTCATCAAACCCTTTTACAGTTAGGTTTTCGCCAAACATGCCATAATCCCATTCTAAATGTGGGTATAAATTTTTCCAATACGGATAACAATCTTCCGAAAACATATAGCATGCTTTAAAGGCATCTCCATGCGCCTCTTTATCACTTACTTCATCTCCAACAACTCCATTTTTACTCAAGTAAATGGGTTTTTTGGTTGGTTTTTTATAAATACCCGTAGTAATTTGTTCGCCCATCCAATTGAAAGTTGTTGGTTGGGCAATATTTGTTGAAATAATTTGCATGGTTTTGTTATTCAATCTTAAAATAAGCAGTATTAAAGATAGATATAAAATATTAATTTTTTAACGTGTTGTGTGATTAGTAAAGGTTTTAAAAACAAAAAGCATCCTCATTGAAGATGCTTTTAAAATTTAAATTTCAAATAAGTTTAATTAACTTTTATAAGGTTTACATCAAATAATAAAACAGAACCACCCGGGATGGTAAAATAATCTAAATTGCCGTAGCCCAAATGTGCGGGTACTATTAGTGTACCACTACCGCCTTCTTTAAAGTACGTAATACCTTCTGTCCAGCCCTCAATAACTTCATTTAAATTAAAAGAAATACCATTGGTATTGCTCTGGTCGAAAACAGTCCCATTTAAAAAAGTGCCTTTATAAGCAACAGTTACGTTATCTGTTTTTGTTGGTTGAGCTCCCGTGCCAGCTTCATCAATAATATAGTATAAACCTGTACTGCTTTTTTCGGCAACTAAATTTTTATCGCTTAAATACGATTGTATCTGGGCATCGTTTTCGGTAACATAATTTACATATATTAATTCAATATCGAAAATAATAACAGAGCCGCCTGGTATTTTGCCATTTTTTTTACCACCATAAGCCAAATGCGAAGGAATTAGCAGTTTTCCTTTGCCGCCTTCTTTAAAAAGGCTAATACCTTCTGCCCATCCTGGAATAAGATTTTGAAGAATCGGAAACGACAATCCGGTCTGGCTTTCGTCGAATATAGTGCCATTTGTTAAATAGCCTTTGTAAGCAACTTTTACTCTGTCTGTAAATGTTGCTTGTGCTCCAGTACCTTGCTCGTCAATAATATAATACAATCCAGAAGTGGTTTTTTGAGCTTGTAAATTATTTGCAGCTAAATAAGCTTGTATTTCTTCGTCGTTTTGAGTTCTATAATCTATATCAGCATTGTCTTTGCTGCAGGATACAAATAAAATTAGTGTAGCAATAAAAAGTAATTTTTTCATAATATGTATTAATGAATTTTTTAAAAGGTAAATATAGTAAGCGCCAATGAAATGATTGGTTTTTTATGTTTTTTTTAAGTTGAAAACTTCCCGATAAAAGGGTTTTTAATTTTGTAATTTTTTTTCGTTGTTTAAAATTTCGCTTACTGTTGCTTGGTATTTTCTTGGGTTTGTAGCTTTTTTTATGGCTTTATAAGTTTTTTGCGGATTGGAACACGACTGTGAAAAGAATTCCCAAAAACCTAACATTTTCATTTTAATTGGCGTAGGTCCAGAAAGATATTCGTCGTATTGTTTGTAAATTGTATTATGGAATTCTTCAAAAATGTCCCAACGATTTTTAGGATATTCGGTGGTGTCGTTTTTTATCATTTGAGGTAAAAACGGATCGGCAATTAACCCCCTATCAATCATATAATGGTCGATACTAGGAAATAGATTTTGAAAGGTTTTAAACGCCGAAACACTGGTAATATCTCCATTGTAATAGAGTTTGTGTTTAGTGGCTCCTATACATTTTTCGAACGCCTCTAAATCTACCGGGCCTTTGTAAAGTTGCTTGCCAATTCGGGCATGAATAGCAATGTTTTTAAGCGGATAGGCATCTAAAATTGGAAAAACATCTAGTATTTCTTCGGCATTTTCGTAACCCATTCGCATTTTCATAGAAACTAAAATATCGGTTTCGGTATGAGCTCTTTTTAGAATGGTGTCAATTTTTGAAGGCTGACAAATAAGTCCAGAACCCATGCCAGATTTAGCAACCATAGGGTAAGGACAGCCTAAATTCCAGTTCAATTCTTTATAGCCTAAACTTTGTACATATTTGGCAACAAATAAAAACTCGTCGGCATCGTTGGTAATTACCTGCGGTATCACCTCTAAGGTGGTGTTGTTTTCTAAAAGTAAATCGTTTTGATACGAAGTTTTTATTTTAAACTGTCCGTTTAAACGAATATAAGGCGAATAAAACGTATCAATCCCTCCAAAATATTCTTGAAACGCATTGCGAAATCTGAAATCGGTAAAGCCTTGAAGTGGTGACGAAAGTAAGGTAAATGCCATTTAAAAATTTTGATGGTCAAAGATAGTTATAACTTTTTTTGAAATACGATTTAGTTGAGGTTAAACCTAATTTTAAAAATGATTTATAACACTAACAATCCGTACGCTCGTAATGTATTTATAGGTTTCGAGAACCAGAATAATTCGAAATCTTCAAAACTGGTTTCGAAATTTTTTTTCAATTGAGAAAAAGAGATTAATGATTCGTTTTGAACACCCAAGCTTTCTAATTGTTCGATAAGCCAAGTGCCTTTATCTTTTTCGGTAGTAATACTAAAAGTTTCGGTTGTTGTATGAAATGATAATTGAAGCGAATATCGCGTTTTGCCTCTTTTAGTTTTAGAAAATTCTTTAACCGTTGGTTTTGAACCCAACCAAACAATTTTAGCTGTTGGTTTTATTTGGAAATCGGTTGGAGTTTCTAAACAATTGTAGATATAATCTGGATGAATACTGGTATTAGGTATTTTAAAATCGAACCATTCTTGCAATGGTAGTTCAAACCCAATGCCGTGCATGTAATTAAAAAGCGATTTTTTTAAACCAAAACTAAATTGGTTATGGTCGATACCTGTTTGGTCTGTGAACTCAACATCGTTGTTTGCAAATGTTATGTTTTTATAGTTGGGCGTGATATGATAATCGTTTGGATTTAAACCAACGGGACTATGGGCTGTTAGAGCAAACTGATGCCAAAAACCAGATTGTAAAATACCAATTTCAAAAAGTTGACGCACCATTTCTAAACTATCGATGGTTTCTTTTACGGTTTGAGTAGGGTATCCATACATTAAATAGGCATGAACCATCATGTTGGCTTCAGTAAAATTTCTGGTAACCTGGGCGACTTGCTCGACGGTTACGCCTTTATCGATAAGTTTTAATAATCTATCGGAAGCTACTTCCAAGCCACCCGAAACGGCTATACAACCCGAAGCTTTTAATAGCACACAAAGATCTTTTGTGAAGTTTTTTTCAAACCTAATATTGGTCCACCAAGTAACAGTTAATTGGCGTTTTATAATTTCTAAAGCCAGCGCTTTCATTAACGATGGTGGTGCAGCTTCATCTACAAAATGAAACCCCGTTTCGCCTGTTTGCGCTATAAGCTGTTCCATGCGGTCTACCAAAAGTTTGGCAGCTACAGGTTCGTAAATTTTTATATAATCTAATGAAATATCGCAAAATGTACATTTCCCCCAATAGCAACCATGTGCCATGGTGAGTTTGTTCCATCGGCCATCACTCCAAAGACTATGCATGGGGTTGGCTATTTCAATAACCGAAATGTAATGCTCTAATTTTAAATCGGAGTAATCGGGTGTGCCAACTTCATTTTGTTTGTAATCGGGTCTTGTAGAGTTATTTTTATAAACAACTTCTTCATTTTCTAAAACAAAGGTACGTTTAAATTCAGTAGAGTTATTTTGATTGCGCTCAGTGTGACAGACATGTTTGTAAAGTAATTCAATAGGCAATTCGCCATCATCTAGAGTTATAAAATCAAAAAAATCAAACACTCTCTTGTCTGTAACAGAGCGTAATTCGGTATTTGGGAATCCGCCACCCATGGCAATTTTAATGTCAGGATGATTTGTTTTTATTTGTTTTGCACATCGAAACGCACTGTATAAATTACCAGGGAAAGGCACCGAAAAACAAACCAATTTGGGTTTTACAGTATGTAGTTTTTCTTCAAGAATGTTTAAAGTGATACTATCAATATACGTGGGTTCTTCCAGTAAATTATTATAAAGTTCGTCGAAACTATTGGCGCTTTGTCCCAGACGCTCGGCATAACGACTAAAACCAAAATTAGGATCGATGCATTCAATTATAAAATCAGATAAATCTTCTAGATATAAAGTTGCTAAATGCTTGGCTTTATCCTGCATGCCCATCGTGCCAAAAGCCCATTCTAAATCGTCTAACTGGTTAAATCGGCTTGCCTGAGGCAAAAAATTAGCAGTGAAAATTTGTCTGGCAAAGCTTGGTTTTTTTCCTTGAAGGAAAGCAATAACATCGTTTAAGTGTTGTAAATAATTATCTTTTAAGGCGAAAATACGATGGCAATTTTCTGAAATAATGGTTTTATTTTCAAAAGCTATTTCAAAAATTTCTTTAAATGTTTCTTTAGAAAACAATTCAAGAATAACCTCGATGCCCAAATCCATTTGAAACGAACTAATTTGTTTCGTATTTAAAAACCCTTTTAAATACATGGTTGCAGGATACGGAGTATTTAATTGGGTAAATGGTGGCGTTATAAGTAGTAGGTCTTTCAAAATGCTATAAAATAATTGTAGCAAATATAGTTTAAAAGCGGCTTTTTTAGGCTATGTTTTCTAAGCCACCCGGAAAAGGCCTGTAAGCGTAATATTGTAAAACTTCTTCTATTGCTAATTTTAAAGCCTGGTTTATATGTGTAATTATGTTGCCTAGTTTAAAATCTATTTGCGATAACTGCATGTAGTAATCTGTGAACATAGGCACATAAAGTCCGTTTGCGATAGCTTCATTGGCGTTTTTTACACCTTCAATTTGATTTTCTTTAATAATTTTACAAGTAACCAAACGTTGTTTGCCGTACTTATCTCGCGTAGCGGCGTATCCAAAAAGTCTGCAAATTAACCCACGGTATTTATAGTTGTTACAACGTCCTAAAGTATTATCGATAACATTTAACGAACTGTAAAGATGGCAAAGTGAATTTTTTTCTTTGGTTTTTAACTCTGCCAAAGTGCTTTCGGCTTGACCAATTAAAAATAAATGAAACGCTAAAGGAAGCATTTCTAATGGAGAAGCTTCAATGCTTGGGTTGGTACAGCAGTTACCACAACCCGTTAAACAATGCAAGTGTGTTTTGTTTTGAAATTCTGAAATTTCTAAATCAAGTTGTTCGAATAAATTCAGAACAGCCCTTACTTTGCGTTCAATAGACATTAGTGAAATTTTTATCGAATGTACGCTATATTATGATTCAATTTTTAGTTGTTAATTTCTTTTTTTTGAAGAAGAAAAAAACCACCTCTTTAAGTGGAGGTGGTTTTGGAAATATATAGAATACTGAACATGTTCAGCATGACAAAGCCTGTTACTTAATCATTTGATAACTGCGTTTAATAAATTCGCTAAGTTCTTTTCCTTTTAGTAAACCTTGCGCTAAACGTGCTAAATCTAAACTCTGATTAATTAAACGCTCTTGGTTTTCTTTGTCTTCGGTAGCTAAAATATCGCTAACTAATGCCGAATTGGTGTTTACAACCAAGTTGTACATTTCTGGCATGTTTCCAAACATATTCATACCGCCACCTGTAGCTTGCATTTCTTTCATACGGCGCATAAATTCTGGTTGGGTGATTATAAATGGCGATGCTTCGCTATCCATAGCTTCTAATTGTACCATGAATTTTTCAGAAGGAATAACTTCTTTTAATAAATCTTCCAGCGTTTTTTTCTGTTCATCGTCTAATTTAGAAATGGCACTTTCATCTTTCTTAATTAAATTATCAATGTGATCGCCATCTACACGTGCAAAAGAAATATTCTCTTTGGTGCTTTCTAATTTCTGAATTAAATGCGATACAATAGGCGAATCTAACAGTAAAACTTCATAGTTTTTAGCTTTAGCAGCCTCGATATAGGTGTGTTGCGCATCTTTATCGGATGCATAAAGAATAACCAATTTACCGTCTTTATCGGTTTGATTTGCTTTTATTTTATTGAATAATTCTTCGTAGGTGTAATATGTATCATCTACTGTTGGGTATAATGCAAAAGCATCGGCTTTTTCGAAGAATTTTTCTTCTGAAAGCATACCGTATTCAATCACAATTTTTATATCGTTCCATTTAGCTTCAAATTCCTCACGATTGTTGTTGAAAAGTGATTTTAATTTATCGGCTACTTTTCTGGTAATATAAGATGAAATCTTTTTAACAGCACCATCGGCTTGAAGGTAAGAACGCGATACGTTTAATGGAATATCTGGTGAATCGATAACACCACGAAGCATAGTTAAAAACTCAGGAACAATACCTTCTACATTATCGGTAACATATACCTGGTTTTGATATAACTGAATTTTATCTTTTTGGATGTTCATATCCTGACCCATCTTTGGGAAATATAAAATTCCTGTAAGATTGAACGGATAATCAACATTTAAGTGAATATTGAATAAAGGCTCTTCGAATTGCATTGGGTACAATTCGCGATAGAAGTTTTTATAATCTTCATCTTCTAAATCGGCTGGTTGTTTTGTCCAAGCAGGATTCGGATTGTTAATAATATTGTCTACCGTAATTTTACGCTGAGGTTCTTTGGTTTCTTTACCGTCTTTGTCTGTAATAGTTGCTGGTTCGTGGTCTGGATCGTTTATTTCTTTAGTTCCAAATTTAATTGGAATAGGCATAAACTTATTGTATTTTAAAAGCAGCTCACGAATACGAGATTCTTCAAGAAATTCGGTTGAGTCTTCTGCAATGTGAAGAATAATCTCGGTACCTCTGTCTTCTTTAGTGCCTTCTTCTAGCGTGAATTCTGGCGAACCGTCGCAAGTCCAATGTGCCGCAAGAGCACCTGTATGCGATTTGGTTAAAATTTCAACCTTTTCGGCAACCATAAATGCCGAGTAAAATCCGAGACCAAAATGACCAATAATACCAGCATCTTTAGCAGAATCTTTATATTTATCTAGAAACTCTTCGGCACCAGAAAATGCCACTTGGTTAATGTATTTTTCAACTTCTTCGGCAGTCATACCTAAACCTTGGTCTATAATATGAAGCTTTTTGCCTTCTTTATCAATTTTAACTTCTATTTGAGGATTGCCATATTCCGATTTAGACTCTCCAATGCTTGTTAAATGCTTTAGTTTTAATGTTGCATCTGTACCATTACTAATTAACTCACGTAAAAATATTTCGTGGTCGCTGTATAAGAATTTTTTAATAAGCGGAAAGATATTCTCTACCGATACATTAATGTTTCCTGTTGCCATAATTGATTTCTATTTTTTTTTCCGCGAAAGCGAAAACTGTTTAACTTAATTTTATAAAATGATTTTAGTCAAAAAAAGTACCAAGACTTAAAAAGTGACAAACTGACACTGTTTTAATTTTACTGAAGTATAATTTCTAGTTTGATATTTACTTATAGTTGTTGTACTTTGTGTTACTAAAACTAAATATGATATGTACAATTCTAAAATAATTGGCTTAGGTAAATATGTGCCAGACAATGTAGTTACAAATAACGATTTGTCTAAAATGATGGATACCAATGATGCATGGATACAAGAGCGCACAGGCATTAAGGAACGCCGTTGGGTAAAAGAAGGTTCTGGCGACACTACAGCAACTATGGGCGTTAAGGCAGCGAAAATCGCCATTGAACGCGCTGGAATTGATAAAGATGATATCGATTTTATTGTGTTTGCTACGTTGAGTCCCGATATGTATTTTCCTGGTCCTGGCGTGCAAGTACAGCATGCTTTGGGTATTAAAACAGTTGGCGCCTTAGATGTACGTAACCAATGTTCGGGCTTTGTATATGCGCTGTCGGTTGCCGATAATTTTATTAAAACGGGCATGTATAAAAATATACTTGTTATTGGTAGTGAATTGCATTCGCATGGTTTAGACAAAACAACTCGCGGAAGAAGTGTATCGGTTATTTTTGGAGATGGAGCCGGGGCTGCCGTTTTAACACGCGAAGAAAATAATAGCAAAGGCATTTTATCGACCCATTTACACAGTGAAGGCGAACATGCCGAAGAATTGGTACTTATTGCCCCCGGGCTGGGTAAGCGTTGGGTGAATGACATTTTAAAAGATAACGACCCTAACGACGAAAGTTATTTTCCTTACATGAATGGACAATTTGTATTTAAAAATGCGGTGGTTCGTTTTAGTGAAGTCATTATGGAAGGTTTAATTAAAAATAATCTTCAGGTGGATGCTATTGATATGTTAATTCCGCATCAGGCCAATTTGAGGATTGCACAGTTTATTCAGAAAAAGTTTAAACTTAATGACGATCAGGTTTTTAATAATATTCAAAAGTATGGAAACACCACAGCAGCTTCGATTCCTATAGCTTTAACAGAAGCATGGGAAGAAGGTAAAATAAAAGAAGGTGATACCGTTGTATTGGCAGCCTTTGGAAGTGGTTTTACTTGGGGTAGTGTCATTATTAAATGGTAAAACAATATTAAAAAACCCAAAACGAAGTGGTTTTGGGTTTTTCTAGCTATTAATCAACTTCAACTAACACTAAAAAATTGTGAAGAATCATACTTATAACACGTAAAAACTTCCAAATTATTGTATTAACCTTGTTTTTTTAACTTCATTTAACATTAAAAAAAAACCGAAACAAAAATTGTTTCGAGTTTATCTAAAAAAACACACAAACTTTACTAAATTTTATAATGTGAAGGTGACTAACTCTAAATAATTATATATTGTATGTAGTAGTTATGTATGTTTTTTTGTAACGTATGGTTTACAATTTTATTGTACGAAAAAGTAATTTTTTTTAATTATATATAAAAAAAACCATCAATGTTACTTGATGGTTTTTTACAAAGCATATTAATTGAAGTAAGTATTTCTTAGGGGAATTATCTAATATTTTGTTTAATTTAAAGAGTGACTAATTCAAATAAAATGAAACAGATAAATATTAGATGAGGTTTAATTTAATTATTTAATTTGAATTAATCAAGATAAAAATGCATAAACTTCACATTTTCAATATGTTTTGGGTGTTTTCCCCTCGTTTTTCATCAAAAAAATTAAAAAAATAAGTAATATGAATAAAAAAACTTTAGTAGTAGGAGCTTCATTAAAACCAGATAGGTATTCAAATTTTGCTATTCGAAAATTAAAAAATTCAAATATTGAAGTTGTGGCATTGGGTTTGAAATCTGGTGAGGTTGCTGGTGTTTTTATCTCTAAAGATTTGGTCGATTATAAAGACATTCATACGGTTACGTTATATCTTAATCCTCAAAATCAAATAGCTTACTACGATTATATTGTATCGTTAAAGCCAAAACGTGTAATTTTTAACCCAGGTACAGAAAATTCCGAATTTTATAAAATTTTAGATGAAAACAACATAAATTATGAGGTGGCTTGCACCTTAGTTTTGCTTTCTACTAATCAATTTTAAACCAATAAAAGTTAATAAGCCATTAATTAAAAGGATTTCAAAACCAATTTGATAGCCATTAAGTAAATCGGGCGAATATTTATTTATATAAAATGATAGGATTGGAGCAATTAAAGCTATAATCCAAACGTATTTATCTTTAATTTCAGATTTTGTTAAAATTCCGAATGCAAATAAACCTAGCAACGGACCATAAGTGTATCCAGCGGCTTTAAATAATTCCCAAATTACAGAAACGTCTTTAAAAAGCGCATCAAAAATAATAATCACAATTACCAATAAAGCGCTTATAAAACCATGAATTTGTTTCCGTATTCTTTTTTGTGAAGCCTCTGGTTTTTTGTCAATTTCAACAATATCAATACAAAAAGCGGTGGTTAACGATGTTAAAGCCGAATCTGCACTGCTGTAGGCTGCAGCGATAAGACCTAGAATAAAAAATCCCGATGTTACCATGCCAATCTCTGGTAACATGGCTATGGTAGGGAAGAGGTTATCTTTACTAACTAAGAGGTTATGTGAACTTGCATATTGGGTAAGCAACAATCCCAGAATTAAAAAAAGGATGTTTACAAAAATTAAAACGACACTAAATGAGATCATGTTTTTTTGTGCGTCCTTAATATTTTTGCAGGTTAGGTTTTTTTGCATCATATCCTGGTCTAATCCTGTCATTGTAATGGTTATAAACATGCCAGATAAAAAGCTTTTAATAAAAAATTGGGGGTCGTTTATGTTTTCAAAAAAGAAAACTTTAGATAAAGCACTTTCTTTAACATTGGTGTAGATATCTGAAATACTATTTAAATCTAATGCCGAAGCCAAAAAACTTATAGTAACCACCACAGAAACAAGCATGAAAAGTGTTTGTAGTGTATCTGTAAAAATAATCGTTTTAATACCGCCTTTAAACGTGTAAAGCCAAATAAGAAGTATGGTTATAATTACCGTTATAAAGAAGGGAATGTGAAAGTGGTTAAAAACTAATAACTGTAAAACTTTTGCAACCAAAAACAATCTAAAAGAGGCGCCAACAATTCTTGAAATTAAAAAGGCGGTAGAGCCTGTTTTGTAGCTGGTTACCCCAAACCGATCTCTTAAATAGGTGTAGATAGAAGTTAAATTAAGTTTGTAATAAATAGGTAAAAGCACGTAGGCGATTACTAAGTATCCAAAAAAATACCCAAAAACCACTTGTAAATACCCAAATTGATTGGCTTCTACAGCACCGGGAACCGATATAAAGGTAACGCCCGATAGTGAAGCGCCAATCATGCCAAATGCTACTAAATACCATGGTGCCGATTTATTGGCTTTAAAAAAGGCTTCGTTAGAGTCTTCCTTTCCTGTGAAATAAGAAATTAGTATTAATACAATAAAATAGGCAGCAATAAGAAATAAGATTTGCGTAGCAGACATTTATTTTGAATTTTCAGCCAAAATACAAAATAGTTTAAAGCTATCGGGGTCAAATTTTTATATTAAAAGCCAATCGGTTATTTGAATTTATTTTAAATGTGTTAAATTCGCAGCCATGGAATTTTCATCGAAGTTGTTAGAACGAGCAGTTAACGAAATGTCGCAATTACCTGGTATTGGTAAGCGTACGGCATTGCGTTTGGTTTTGCATATGTTAAAACAACCCAAAGAGCAAGCAACAGCCCTATCTGAAGCCTTGCTTAATATGCGAAACGACGTTAAGTTTTGTAAGTCGTGTTATAATATTAGCGATGTAGAAATTTGTGAAATATGTTCCAATCCCGTTAGAGATCAATCTATTGTATGTGTTGTTGAAGATGTTCGCGACGTTATGGCTATTGAAAACACAAATTCCTTTAAAGGCTTATACCATGTTCTTGGTGGCAAAATTTCACCAATGGATGGTATTGGACCTCATGATTTAAATGTACAGTCTCTAGTAGATAAAGTGAAAGAAGGTAAAATAAAAGAATTGTTTTTTGCGTTAAGTTCTACTATGGAAGGTGACACAACCAATTTTTATATTTTTAAACAAATTCAAGACTATAATATTTTTACTTCAACTATTGCCAGAGGAATCTCTGTAGGTGACGAATTAGAGTATGCCGACGAAATTACCTTAAGCAGAAGTATAGTAAATCGTGTGCCTTTTGAGAATTCTTTAAAACTTTAAATTCATTTATATATTGAAAATTAACCAAAAAGCGACCCTAAAATATTAATAGCCAATTGAAACTTTCGGTAATCATTTTAAATTATAACGTACGCCACTTTTTAGAATTATGTATAAAAAGTGTACAGGCTGCCATAAAAAATCTTGACGCAGAGATTATAGTGGTCGATAACAATTCCAAAGACCATAGTTGCGATATGGTCCTTAAATTATTTCCCGAAATACTTTTAATACAAAACAAAGAAAATTTAGGCTTTTCTAAAGCCAATAATTTAGCCGTAGCACAAGCAAAAGGCGAGTTTATTTGTATATTAAATCCAGATACTGTTGTAGCCGAAGATACGTTTGATGCCTTATTAAAATTTTCTCAAAGCAAAGATAAATTAGGAATAGTAGGCTGTAAACTGGTTAATGGTTCCGGTCTTTTTTTACCAGAAAGCAAACGTAATATTCCTTATGTTAGTGTTTCATTAAGTAAAATATTAGGGCGACCAAAAAAATACTATGCGAATCATCTAGAGGCCAATGCTGTTGGACAGGTTGATATTTTGGTTGGTGCATTTATGTTTTTAAAGAAAACCGTTTTTGATGAAGTACAAGGTTTTGACGAAGATTATTTTATGTATGGCGAAGATATCGATTTGTCGTACAAGGTTTTAAAGGCGGGCTATAAAAATTACTATTTTGGAGAATTAACGGCGATTCATTTTAAAGGCGAAAGTACATTAAAAGATAAGCATTATGCCAGAAGGTTTTATGGTGCCATGCAAATTTTTTATGAAAAACATTTTAAAACAAACCTGTTTTTTGATTTGGTTGTTTGGCTTGGCATCAAGTTTTTCTATTTCTTCAGGAAAATTCCAAAAATTCACAAAAAGAATATTTCTAATTATGTTCTCATTTCAGATGAAATAAATGAAAATCTAAAGAATTCTTTAAAAAAACCATTGGTATTAAAGGATAAGTTAGATATAAACGAAGACAATATTGAGGTTATTTTGGACGGGAATTTTTTATCTTACAAAAAAATTATCCAACTCATTGAAGATAATTTTATAAGGAATAAAAAAGTGACTTATAAGATTTTACCCGAAAAATCTAAATTTATATTGGGTAGTGATAGCGGATTTGTAAGAGGTGAAATTCTAAAGTTTAAATAGTTTTAGTTGAAAATTATTTAAAGGATTCCATGATTTTTAAGTAATTTTGCAAACGGAATTAAAAAAGTAAGTATTACATTGTAAATATGGCAAGATTTGAACTGAAATTACCAAAAATGGGAGAAAGTGTTGCAGAAGCAACCATAACATCTTGGTTAAAAGAAGTTGGAGATACTGTAGAATTAGATGAAGCTGTACTTGAAATCGCAACCGATAAAGTCGATAGCGAAGTACCAAGTGAAGAAGAAGGTATCTTAGTTGAAAAATTATTTAAAGTAAATGATGTAGTTCAGGTAGGTCAGGTTGTTGCCATTATAGAAACAAGTTCTAATACGCCAAATAAAAATTTAGAAATAGAAACAGAGTCTACACAAAATGTAGATTACCAAGATACCGTTTCAATAGATAAAGTCGTAGAAACTATTGTAAAAGCTAGAGAAGTTTTAGAGCCTGTCGTTTCTACTGATGATAGATTCTATTCGCCTTTAGTAAGAAACATAGCTAAAGAAGAAGGTGTTTCTCAAGAAGAATTAGATGCTTTAAAAGGAACAGGTAAAGATGGCCGTGTTACAAAAAATGATATATTAGATTACGTAGCTAATAGAGGTAATTTAAAACTTGACGCTTCTATAAAAGAAGTGCAACCCGCTCAAACACCACCAAAAGCAGAGGCGGTTGTTCAAGCGGACGTGCCTCAGGAAAGAGTTGTTGAAGCAAAAGTAAATAACGAAAAAGTAGTTGAAGTTGTTTCTTCTGAAAAGGAAGCGACAAAAACCTTGCTTACAAACAGTGGCGACGAAATAATTGAAATGACCCGTATGGGAAAAATTATTTCTCATCATATGATGGAATCTATTAATACTTCGGCTCATGTGCAAAGTTTTATTGAAGCCGATGTCACCAATGTTTGGAAATGGCGCGCAAAAGTTAAAGATGCCTTTGCTAAGCGCGAAGGCGAAAATTTAACCTTTACTCCAATTTTTATGGAGGTAATTGCCAAAGCACTTCGTGATTATCCATTAATGAATATCTCACTAGAAGGAGATAAAATAATTAAAAAGAAACATATAAATTTAGGAATGGCAGCAGCGTTGCCGGATGGAAATTTAATTGTTCCTGTAATAAAAAATGCCGATCAGCTTAATTTGGTTGGAATGACAAAACAGGTTAACGACCTGGCTAACAGAGCGAGAACTAATAAACTAAAACCAGACGAGATACAAGGTGGAACTTATACAGTTACCAATGTAGGTAGTTTTGGAAGTATTATGGGAACACCTATTATTAATCAGCCACAAGTTGGAATATTAGCCTTAGGAGCCATAAGAAAAATGCCTGCGGTAATTGAAACACCCGAAGGCGATTTTATAGGTATTCGTTATAAAATGATTTTATCGCACTCTTACGATCATCGCGTTGTTAATGGCGCTCTTGGTGGTATGTTTGTGAAAGCCGTTAAAGATTATTTAGAAGCTTGGGATATGAAAAGAGAAATTTAAAGTTTTTCTCTTACTGCCTCTAATAAATCACTTTTCGATTCAATTTTAGTGTACAATGAATCATTTATTTTGAAAACGGGTAAATGCGAGGTTTCTTTTATTTTGTTTGTTTTCAATTCATTAGCAAGTCTAATTAAGTTAAGTGTATCATTGCTAATGTTGTATTCTTGATATTTCAACCCATTATTATTTAAAATAGTTTTTAAATCATTACACAAAACGCAATGGTCTTTGGTGAACATAGTTATGGTTTTGTTTTTTAAAGATTCGTCTATTTTAAAGTTAATATCCTGTTTGTCTTTTCTTAATGAAAAGTCATAGCTAACTTCATTAACAATAAATGTAGAATTGTATATACCTGCTTTTCCGTCTAGTAAAACCATAGTAAGTAGTTTGGTTTCAGAATTAGGAGGTAAAGTTTTTAAAATCGGTCTTAAGCTGGTTCGTCTGTAATCATCGGTTGTTACTCTTAAAAAAACATCATAACTTATAGAGTCCTTGTTAACAGCAATAAGTTCTAATCTTTTTCCTGTCTTCTTTTCTTTTAAACTAACAAATTTATGTTGGTTTTGGGCAATTAACGATGTAGTGAAGAGTAAAATAAAAAGGGAAATACTGAGAGATTTCATTAGATTTATTAATATAAATTACGAATTTAGCGAAAAAATAAAAGTTTATTTTTAAAAACTCGAACAAAAGTAATGCAATTAAATTTAACCAAACCCATTTGTTTTTTCGATTTAGAGACAACAGGTGTTAACATCACAACCGATAGAATCGTCGAAATTTCAATACTAAAAGTCTATCCTAACGGTAAAGAAGAGAGTAAAACTTGGGTGGTGAATCCTACGATTCCTATTCCTAAAGAAGTTACGGCTATCCATGGTATATCAAACGAAGATGTGACCGATAAACCAACATTTAAGGAAATTTCAAAAGAAGTTTATAATATGATAAAGGATTCAGATTTGGGTGGATTTAATTCCAACAGATTTGATATTCCGCTTCTGGCAGAAGAATTATTGCGCTCGGAAATAGATTTTGATATGAAAAATCGTGTAGCCATAGATGTGCAAACTATTTTTCATAAAATGGAACAACGCACCCTTTCTGCAGCCTATAAATTTTATTGCAACGAAGAATTGGTAGGAGCTCATGGCGCCGAAGCAGACACAAAAGCGACTTACGAAGTTTTAAAAGCGCAAATTGCCAAGTATGATGAAATAGAAAATGATACCAAATTTTTAGCAGATTTTAGTTCAAGAAAACAATTTGCAGATTTTGCGGGATTTATTGTTTATAATAAAAATGGCGATGAATGTTTTTCTTTCGGAAAGCATAAAGGTAAATTAGTTACAGAGGTTTTAGAAAGTGAACCAGGTTATTTTGGGTGGTTACTAAACGCAGACTTCCCATTGTATACCAAAAAAGTACTCACATCTATTAAGTTGAGAAATTTTAATAACAAATTAGGTTGAGTTCAATTTCATCTAATAAATTATAATAAAAATGAAAATCATTTGTATTGGTAGAAATTATACCGAACATATAAAAGAATTGGAGAATGAAAAACCAACAGATCCCGTTGTTTTTTTAAAACCAGACACTTCAATATTACTAAAAAAACAACCTTTCTTTATTCCAGATTTTTCAAATGATGTGCATTATGAAGTTGAAATTCTTGTAAAAATTAATAGAATTGGAAAGCACATAGACAGGAAATTTGCACACAAATATTACGATGAAATAGGTTTGGGCATCGACTTTACCGCCCGCGATTTACAAGCAAGGTTAAAAGAAAAAGGTTTGCCTTGGGAAAAAGCAAAAGCTTTCGATGGTTCGGCTGTAATAGGCAATTGGTTGCCTGTTTCTAATTTTTCTGATGTCAATGCTATTGAATTTTCCTTAAAAAAAAATGAAAATATTGTACAATTAGGAAATACAAGCCACATGCTTTGGAAAATTGATGAACTTATCGAATATATTTCAAAATATTTCACTTTAAAGATAGGAGATATTATATTTACGGGTACACCTTCTGGAGTAGGTAAGGTTGAAGCTAATGATAAGCTAAAAGGATTTATAGGAACTCAAGAAATGTTTTCAATAACAGTTAAATAAATGGAACAACATTATAAATTAATTAGAGTAAGAGAGTTGGCAGATAACGATGAAGAATTTGTAGCAACCTTGGTTGGTGCTTTTCTTGAAGAGGTTCCAGAAGATGCCGAACGATTAAAAAAAGCTGTAGCAGATAAAAATTATTTTGAAGCGTATCAAGCAGCACATAAAATGAAACCAACGATTGATTTGTTTGAACTTGGCGTGCTTGATATTTTAATAGAGGTACAAGATTGGGGCAAATTTGAAAAAAAGGAAATGGATATCACAAATCAATTGCATACGGTTTTAACTGCGGTAGAAAATACCGTTAACGAAATGAAATTAGATTTTAATTTATAAGAATGCTAGCAGAAATTATTACTATAGGAGATGAGTTGTTAATTGGTCAGGTGATTGATACAAACTCGGCTTTTATAGCGAAACAACTTAATAAAATTGGAATTTCTGTATACCAAATCACTTCGGTTCAAGACGATAAAGAACATATTATTAGAGCATTAACCGATGCTGAAACTCGTGTTGATATTGTTATTTTAACAGGTGGTTTAGGACCCACAAAAGACGATATTACAAAAAAAACAATTGCCGAATATTTTAATGATACTTTAGTAGTATCTGATGCTGTCTTGAAAAATATAGAAAATATTTGGGCTACACACGTGCGCGGGCATCTACTGCAAGTTAATAAAGATCAAGCTCTTGTGCCTTCAAAATCTAAGGTATTAATGAATCTTTTAGGTACCGCTCCTGGTATGTGGATGGAAAAAGGAGATAAAGTTTTTATATCGCTTCCGGGTGTTCCCCATGAAATGAATGCCTTAATTACCGGGGAAGTTATTCCGAAGTTAAAAAGCAAATTTAATTGTCCGTATATACTTCATAAAACCTTATTGGTGTATGGTCTTGGAGAAAGTGCTCTAGCCGAACGTATTGAAACTTGGGAAAACGAGCTGCCTAAAAACATCAAATTAGCGTATTTGCCAAGTTTGGGTAAAATGCGTTTAAGATTATCTTCTAAAGGATCGAGTCAAATGGAAGTTATTAAAGGTGTTGAAGATCAAATTCAAAAAGTAATTCCTTTAATTAAAGATGAATTTGCAGGTTTCGAAGGTGATGAAGGTTCAGTTGAATTGGTTATAGCCAATCAATTAACCAAATTAGAAAAAACATTGGCCATTGCCGAAAGTTGTACCGGCGGTAAAATCGCTGAACAATTTACAGCCAATTCTGGAGCATCATCTTACTTTAAAGGCGGTGTGGTTACCTATTCTACAGAATCGAAAATGAATCTTCTGGGGGTTTCTAAAGAAGATATTGATGCGCATTCTGTTGTAAGTAAGGTTGTTTGTGAGGCTATGGCAGCAAATGCGCTTAAATTATTTAATTCAGATTATGCCGTTGCTACCACAGGAAATGCAGGTCCAACCAAAGGAGAATCTGAAGCAGAAGTTGGAACCGTTTTCGTTGCTATTGCAACAAAAAACGGCGTTTATTCAGATAAATTTATGTTGGGAAATCAAAGAATTAAAGTCATTGATAAAGCGGTAAATAAGGCTTTGGAAATGCTATTAAAAGAAATTTTTAAAAATTGATAAAAATTAAGTTGCTATAAAGCAAAGTATTTGTATATTTGCACCTCGATTTTAAGCAACAAGAAATTTAAAGTTATATAGAATGTCAAGAGTTTGTGAACTTACAGGAAAGAAGGCAATGGTTGGAAACAACGTGTCTCATGCATTAAATAGAACTAAACGCAAATTTAACGCGAATTTAGTAAAGAAACGTTTTTACATTCCAGAAGAAGACAGCTGGATAACTTTAAAGGTTTCTACATCTGCACTAAAAACTATTAACAAGATAGGTATTTCTGCGGCACTTAAAGATGCAAAGTCTAAAGGATTTTTAAAATAATAGCCACATTAATAAGTAAAGAAAATGGCAAAGAAAGGTAATAGAATACAGGTAATTTTAGAATGTACTGAGCATAAAGAATCTGGACAACCAGGAACTTCAAGATACGTTACAACTAAAAATAAAAAGAATACGCCAGACAGAATGGAGATTAAAAAATTTAATCCAATTCTTAAGCGTATGACTGTTCATAAAGAAATTAAATAATTTAGAATTTTACAATTGTAAATTCCAAATAAAAAACATTTGAATCATGGCAAAGAAAACAGTAGCATCGTTACAAACATCTTCTAAAAGATTAACAAAAGCTATCAAAATGGTGAAATCACCAAAAACAGGAGCTTATATGTTTGTAGAGTCTATTATGGCTCCAGAATTTGTAGATGACTTTTTAAAAGAAAAATAAAATTTTCTTTTTTACAATATTTAAAGCTGCTTTCTTATTAGAAAGCAGCTTTTTTATATTTATATTTGAAGTGTACTGTCAAAATAACAGTATTAATTTATGGTAAGATAATTGTTTGGCAATTAAGTGTTTTTGTATGTAATACAATATCATTTTTAGTTAAATAAATTTAGTAATCAACCAATCGAATAAGACATGAGTTTTTTTAAAAAAATATTTTCTTCAGAAAAAAAAGAAACCTTAGATAAAGGACTTGAAAAATCTAAAACTAGTTTTTTTGGGAAATTAAGTAAAGCCGTTGCAGGTAAATCTAAAGTAGATGATGAGGTTTTAGATAATTTAGAAGAAGTACTTGTTTCTAGTGATGTAGGCGTTAATACGACACTTAAAATTATTGAGCGTATTGAAGAACGTGTATCTAAAGATAAATATTTAGGAACAGACGAGCTTAATGTTATTTTGCGTGAAGAAATTGCTGGATTATTAAGTGAAACCAATGTAGGAGAGGAAACAGAGTTTAATATTCCACAAGCTAATAAACCGCATGTAATTATGGTGGTTGGTGTTAATGGTGTTGGTAAAACAACAACCATTGGCAAATTAGCTTATCAATTTAAAAAACAAGGACTTAATGTTGTTTTAGGTGCAGCCGATACTTTTAGAGCGGCAGCAATCGATCAGTTGCAAGTATGGGCCGATCGAGTAGGTGTTCCTTTGGTTAAACAATCTATGGGTAGTGATCCGGCTTCTGTTGCTTTCGATACATTAAAAAGCGCTGTGAGTCAAAATGCCGATGTTGTTATTATCGATACCGCTGGTCGTTTGCACAATAAAATAAATTTAATGAACGAGCTTACCAAGGTAAAGCGTGTCATGCAAAAAGTAGTAGATCATTCTCCACACGATGTTTTGTTGGTTTTAGATGGCTCTACGGGACAGAATGCCTTCGAACAAGCCAAGCAATTTACTTCTGCTACCGAGGTTACATCTTTAGCTGTAACTAAATTAGATGGTACTGCTAAAGGCGGTGTTGTTATTGGAATTTCCGATCAATTTAAAATTCCTGTAAAATATATTGGAGTGGGAGAAGGCATTGAAGATTTACAGGTCTTCAATAAATTTGAGTTTGTAGATTCCTTTTTTAAATAATTTTAACTTTTTTTTATTACTAAATAGTACGATACGTTGTTTTAAAAGAATGATGTACTCATATATTTTCACTATTTTTAATGAAAAAAAGCTATGAATCGCATTGTATTACTATTGTTTGTAATTACTATAAGTGCTTGTAAAAGTAAAATAGAAATAAAACAAACAGATGTGTCAAATCCCGATTCGGTTAGAGTAAAAGATTTCCGCGAATTTAAAGTCTTAGATTCCAAATACATTAATACATCTCAACTCTGGGAACCTTTCAATAAAGATCTAAAAACCTTTACTGAAGAGGTCTACAACCGTTTAAAGCCTCTTATTCTTGAACAAGACATTTTAACTATCCAAAAAAATATTCAAGAGCATAAACTTACATACGAGAATTTAACTAAGTTCTATCTATATCGTATTCGAAAGTATGATAGAGAAAATAATTTGTCTTTAAATTCGGTTATTTCTCTAAATCCTTTTGTTATTAAAGAAGCAAAACAAAAAGATAAAGCATTATTAAACAGAAAGTTTAAACATGCCATTTTTGGTATGCCTATTTTATTAAAAGACAATATTAATTCCTTAAATATGCCCACAACGGCAGGTGCTGTTGTATTGCAAAATAACACAACCGACGATGCTTTTATTGTAAAACAATTAAAAAGTAACGGCGCATTAATTTTAGGAAAAGCCAATTTAAGCGAATGGGCTTATTTTTTCTGTGGCGATTGTCCAAGTGGATATAGTGCCGTTGGCGGACAAACACTTAATCCGTATGGAAGAAGATCCATCGATACTGGCGGATCGAGTTCTGGAAGTGGCGTGACAGTAGCTAGTAATTTTTGTGCGGCAGCCGTAGGTAGCGAAACTTCTGGATCTATTTTATCGCCTTCCAGCGCAAATTCTGTTGTGGGATTAAAACCAACTATTGGTTTATTAAGCAGAAGTGGGATTGTGCCAATTTCTTCAACCCTAGATACACCCGGGCCGATGACTAAAAATGTTATAGATAATGCCATTTTGTTAGATGCCATGGTGGGATTTGATGCGACCGATTCGAAATCAATAAAAATACCTCATACTTCAAATTATTTTGATGATTTAAATGAAAGTAGTTTATCGGGGAAACGTTTTGGGGCTTTTAAAAGATTAATGCAAGATTCATTATATGTTTCAGCTATAAATAAATTAAAATCTAAAGGTGCTTTGGTAATTGTAATTGATGAAGATAACATGCGATTGCCTAATTTTTTAAGACTTCTTAATCTAGACATGAAAAATGATTTGCCAGTTTATTTAAATACTTGGGCAAATAAATCGATAGAAGTAAAATCGGTTAAAGATGTTATGGCGTATAATAAAAAAGACTCCTTAAATATCATGCCTTACGGACAGTCTTTATTTAGAGGTATTATTGCCGATATGGCTACCGACACCGAATTTAAAGCCATAAAAGACACCTTAAAAACAAGTGGCAGGTTGTTTTTTGATAAACCTATGGAAACTTATAATTTAGATGGATTTTTATCTATTAATAATTACCACGCTGCTTTTGCTGCAGTTGCAGAATACCCAGCTATAACAGTTCCAATGGGGTATATGAAAAACGGCACGCCAAAAGGCTTTACATTTATTAGTAAACCTTTGTCAGAAAAGCAATTACTGCAATGGGCTTATGCTTACGAGCAAGTATCAAAAATGCGCAAAACACCTAGTAATTATAATTAAAATAACATATCAACCTAATGAAAACATATTTTATAATAGCTTTATTTTTATTGAATTATTTGAATGTTCAAGCTCAAGATGAAGCACAATGGTTACGTAATCCTTGTATTTCTCCCGATGGTTCCACCATCGTTTTTAGTTATCATGGTAACTTATATCGTGTAAGCTCAAATGGTGGCGATGCAGTTGCAATAACCACAGGCGATGCTTACGATGGGTACCCTATTTACAGTCACGATGGTAAAACAATTGCCTTTGCAAGCGACCGTTACGGGAATTTTGATGTTTTTACAATACCCGCTGAAGGAGGTTTGTCAACTAGATTAACTTTTAACAGTGCCAACGATTTCCCTAACGATTTTACAGTAGATGATCAAGAGGTGCTTTTTGGAAGCGGAAGAGAAGCTCCAGCAGCTAGTGTACGGTTTCCTTCACCCAGATTGTTTCTAAATTTGTATAAAATACCCGTTACAGGTGGGAGACCAATTTTAGTGTCGGCTGCAGGAGCAGAAAGTGCTCGATATAATAACAACGGTACAAAAATAGTATTTCAAGACAGAAAAGGTTACGAAGACGATTTACGAAAGCATCATGTATCTTCCGTAACTCGCGATATTTGGATTTTTGATGTCAACAAAAACACGTACACCCAAATAACAAATTTTGTTGGCGAAGATAGAGAGCCTGTTTTTAATAATAATGCGTCCTCTATTTATTATTTGAATGAAAAAAATGGTACTCAAAATCTGTATAAAATGGATTTAAGCTCTAAAAAAGATGTGTTACTCACTAATTTTGAAGATTTCCCAGTAAGGCATTTAAGCATTTCAAAAAACAATACGATGGCGTTCACATGGAAAGGAAGTATTTATACCTTTTCTGAAGGAAGTGAACCAAGGAAAATATCAATACGAGTAAAAGATGATTCTGCATACGAAACCATAAAAAATGTTGATATTAATGATGTAAGTGAATTTAAAGTTAGTCCAAATGGAAAAGAAATAGCCTTTGTAAACCGTGGTGAAGTTTTTGTAACAGGGGTTGATGATTCTCGCACAAAACGCATCACCAATACACCAGAGCAAGAACGCATGGTTAATTGGTCGCCAGATGGTAAAACCTTATTGTTTTCTGGTGAACGTAATAACAGTTGGAATATCTATAAAGTAACTTTAACCAGACCCGAAGAAACCTATTTTTTTGCAAGTACAACTCTTAAAACGGAGCCATTAATTGCTACATCGGCTGAGGAATATCAACCAAAATATGCACCAGATGGAAAAAAAGTAGCATATGTAAAGGATAGAAATATCTTGCAGGTTTTAGATATAGAAACCAAAAAAGAAGTTACCATACTCCCTGAAGGGCATAATTATTCTTATTCTGATGGTGATTGGGATTTTGAATGGAGTCCAGATAGTAAATGGTTGTTTGTTTCAGACCAAAAAGGCTTTGGTTTTACCAGAAATACAGCACTGCTTAAAGCAGATGGAACTGGAGATTTTATATATCCTGTGAATAGTGGTTTTGGCGAAAATGAACCACATTGGGCTTTAGATGGAAAAATGATGGTTTATGCAAGCTCCAGAGATGGTGAAAAATCTTTAGCGTATAATGGAAGTAGTGAGTCTGATATTTATGCTGTATTCTTAGACCAGAAAGCTTTCGATACTTATATATTAAGTAAGGAGGAATATGAACTTTTTAAAGAAAAGGAAAAAGAAACTAAAAAAGATTCTGAAGAAAAAGAAGACGATAAAAAGAAAGATAAAAAAAATGCTAAGGATAAGAAAGTTGAAGATTTAAAAATTAATTTAGAGAATCTTGATTATCGAAAAATAAAGCTTACTATAAACAGTTCTAATATAAGTGGTTATGTTTTAAATAAAGATGCTAGTAAACTTTATTATTTATCAGAATTCGAAAAAGGCTATGATGTATGGGTAACAGAACCAAGAACTAAAGAAACCAAAATTTTAGCCAAACTTGGTGGTTCCCCTAGCGGAATTCAAATAAGTGAAGATAATAAAACCTTGTTTTTAAGTAATAATGGTCAAATTATTAAACTTGATGCCGATACAGGAAAAACTACAAATATTAAAATTGATGGCGACATGCTATTAGATGCAGCCGGAGAGCGTCAATATATTTTTGATCATGCCTGGTTACAGTTAAAAAAGAAATTTTACGACCCTAATATTCATGGTATAGATTGGCAAATGTATCATGATGAATATGCTAAATTTTTACCATACATAAACAATAATTACGATTTTCAACAACTATTAAGTGAATTACTAGGCGAACTAAATGCATCTCATACAGGTGGGCGTTACACTCATAGGGCGAAAAATGCCGATGTTACTGCTTCACTTGGACTTTTATTCGACGAAAATTATACTGGAGATGGTATTAAAATTAGTGAGGTTTTGTCTGGAGGCCCTTTAGATAATGCAGAAAGTAAGATAAAAAAGGGTGCTGTTATTTTAAAAATTAATGGAGAAGAAATAAAAGCAGATGATAACTGGAACAAGTATTTAAACAACATTAATGGAAAAAATATACTGTTAACAGTAAAAAATGGAACGACTATTTTCGATGAAAAAGTACAACCTGTATCTATGAGAATGCAATCTGAACTCATGTACAAACGTTGGGTGAAGTTAATGGAGCACAAAGTAGATTCTCTAAGTAATGGTAAATTAGGTTATGTGCACGTTAGAGGTATGAATGATGGTAGTTTTAGAGAAGTTTTCGATAATGTTATGGGTAAAAATAGAGATAAAAAAGCCCTAGTTGTCGATACGCGATTCAATGGAGGCGGCTGGCTTCATGACGATTTAAACACCTTTTTAAGTGGAAATTTATATTTAAAATTAGCGCCTCAAGGCAATTTGTTAAAAGGCGGAGAATCATTAACACGTTGGACCAAACCGAGCATCGTTATCATGAGTGAGTCTAATTACAGTGATGCTTTTATTTTTCCATATATATACAAACAGAATGGTTTAGGAAAACTTGTTGGTATGCCAGTTCCAGGTACAGGAACAGCAGTTTGGTGGGAACGTCAAATAGATCCAACCATTGTTTTTGGTATTCCTATGATTGCTACTATTGGAGCGGAGGGAAGACCAACCGAAAATTTACAAGTAAACCCAGATATTGAAGTACCTTTACCCTATAACGACTTTTTAAGTGGGAAGGACCCACAGTTACAAACAGCAGTTAAAGAATTACTCTCAGATATAAAAGAGTAAATAAAAAAGCTTCCAATTTTGGAAGCTTTTTTTAATTTATCAAAGGTAGTATCTCACAAAGTGTGTAAAGTTAAAAATATCGAGGGTTGCAACCCTCGATATTTTTTTGTTTAATTTTAAAATTTACACACTTATGAAGAAAGAAGATTTTCTAAACGACGATTTTTTAAAACAGTTTAAAACAGGAGACGAACTGACCTCCTTTCTAAAATCCATTCAAAAGCGAGGTATTGAAAAGATGCTAGAAGGGGAACTTGATGCTCATTTAGACTATGAGAAGCATCAGCAATCCGATAATAGCAATACCCGTAACGGCTATGGGTCTAAAAAGATAAAAACAGCTTTAGGAGAGACTAATATTAAAGTTCCCAGAGACCGGGACGCTTCTTTTAACCCTATGCTGGTTCCTAAACGCACTAACATGGTTGATGGCATAGAAAACGTCATTATCAGCCTTTATGCCAAGGGTATGAGTAATTCTGATATTGAAGAGCAAATCCGAGAAGTTTACGATTTTGATGTATCCACATCTACCATATCACGTATCACAGATAAAGTTACCAATGATATTGTTGCTTGGCAAAACAGACCTCTGGAGCCCGTATATTTAATTACTTGGATGGATGGCATCGTATTTAAGGTTCGGGAGAACTCCAAAGTCATTAACAAAACCATGTACATCGCCGTAGGACTGCGTAGAGATGGTAAAAAGGAAGTCTTAGGGCTTTGGTTGGGGAAGAATGAATCGGCAGCCTTTTGGATGAGTGTACTAACCGATATGAAAGCCAGAGGCGTTCAGGATTTGCTTATCACGGCCACAGATAATCTTAACGGTTTTACCGACACCATTAAAAACGTTTTTCCTGAATCTAAAACCCAAATCTGCGTGGTACACCAGATTCGTAATGCTTGTCGGTATGTTGTTTGGAAAGACAAGAAAGAATTTACAAAGGACATGAAAAGCATCTACGATGCACCCACCAAAAGTGCAGCAAAAGCCGCCCTAGAAGACTTTGCTCAGAAATGGGAACACAAGTACTCTTACGCTATTAAAAGCTGGAGAGATAACTGGGAAGAACTTACCGCTTTCTATGAATTTCCTTTAGAAATTAGAAAAATCATTTACACTACGAACCTTATTGAAAACCTTAATGGAAAAATCAGAAAATACACTAAAAACAAGCTCTCATTCCCAACAGATGAAGCTGTTATGAAGTCCACTTTTTTAGCCCTTAGAGAGGCTACCAAAAAATGGTCGATGCCTATTAGGAACTGGGGCATTATTTTAAACCAGTTTTTAACTATATTTGAAAAAAGGGTTCAACTTTAAAAAAGTTAAACCCTCGATTTTTAACTTACACACTTTACGGGATAGTGTCTTATCAAATCATTTATTTTTTTCCATAAATCATTATCGAAATTAGATAAAGCAAAATTTTCACCATCGGCAACATCACCCATTCTAACAATTACCAGTTTTTTACTAGGTACGATATATAATTTTTGGTCGTTTTTACCCAAAGCGGCATACATGTCTTGAGGCGCATCAGGTATTAGACTCCCCTTAAATTCAAATTGAGTTTGCGGTAAATGATAAGTAGATTTTCCGTTTAACCACCATAAGTAACCATAAGCTTCGTTAATATTTTGTGAGGTATTGGTAGCTTCATTTAAAAACAATTCGGGAACAATTTGTGTGGTTTCCCATTTCCCTTTGGCATAGGTTAATAATCCAAAACGTGCCATGCTTCGGGTGTCGCTCCAGTAAACGCTTAAACTATTTAAATCTATCCAGTTACCAGTCATGCCTATTTTATCTCTCAATTTCAGGTTAAAATAGTTGGTCCAGGTTTGTTTACTTGATGCAGCAATAACATCTTGCATTTTAACATATACATTATGATATGCCCATCGTGTGCCAGCATCGGCAATGTATTTTAGGTTTTCAGGCGAGACCACATCACCTGCAGTATCATCTAAGCCCGAATTCATAGAAAGAAGGTTTTTACAAGTTATTAAATTTTCTTTTTCCAAAGGAGCGCTAGTCCAACCCGTTCCAAGGTAAGTAGATACTTTGTTATTTATATTTATAAAACCTTCATTTTGTGCAATACCAGATACAGCAGTAGTTAACGTCTTGCCGGCACTTGCCCAATACCAAATTTTACTTGCACTATGGTTATTAAAATAAGCTTCAACAACAATTTTTCCGTTGTGTAAAATAATAAAACCTTTGGTGTGTTTAGTTTCTAAATAATTTAATAATGGTGCTAAGGCGTTTTGGTTCCAACCTAATTCTGATATGGATTTTGTTTCCCAAGAACTCGAGTTTATAGGCGGAAAATAAATAGATTCATCATTAATATTGGTATCTAGGGGATTGTCATCTTTTGAACAGCTTAAAATTAAAGTAAAACTTATAAGTACAAAAATAAGATGCTTTTTCATAAAAGTAGATTTGTGTATTAGACTCACTAATATATTAAAGGTTTAATTAATGTGTATCAATGCCTTATCTTAATCGTTAAATAGCATTCGTTAATCCATAATCATTGTGTATCTTTGCGCCCTGATTTATAGAAAGTATGCGAACAAAATCTCTTAAAAAAAACAGAATAAATGTAGTAACGCTTGGTTGTAGTAAAAACGTTTACGACAGCGAAGTTTTAATGGGGCAATTAAAAGCCAGTGGTAAGGATGTAGTTCATGAAGAAGAAGGTAATATTGTTGTAATTAATACTTGTGGGTTTATTAATAACGCCAAAGAAGAAAGTATTAATACCATTTTGGAATTTATGCAAAAAAAGGAGGATGGAGAAGTAGATAAAGTGTTCGTTACTGGCTGTCTTTCTGAAAGATATAAGCCAGATTTAGAAAAGGAAATACCCAATGTAGATCAGTATTTTGGTACTACAGAATTACCAGGTTTATTAAAAGCTTTGGGTGCCGATTATAAACATGAATTAATTGGAGAGCGTTTAACAACAACCCCAAAAAATTATGCATATTTAAAGATTGCCGAAGGTTGCGATCGTCCTTGTAGTTTTTGCGCCATTCCTTTAATGCGCGGAAAACACAAGAGTACACCAATAGAAGATTTAGTTACAGAGGCAGAAAAATTAGCTGCTAAAGGTGTAAAAGAATTGATATTAATTGCACAAGACTTAACCTATTACGGACTCGATTTATACAAAAAACGTAATCTGGCAGAATTACTTGAAGCGCTTGTTAAAGTTGAAGGTATCGAATGGATTCGTTTGCATTATGCTTTTCCAACAGGTTTTCCTATGGATGTTTTAGATGTTATGAATCGCGAGCCTAAAATTTGTAATTATTTAGATATTCCGCTTCAACACATTTCTGATGCTATTTTAAAAAGTATGCGCCGCGGAACTACCAAGGAGAAAACTACCAAGTTACTTCAAGAGTTTAGAGCAGCGGTTCCAGATATAACGATTCGTACCACTTTAATTGTTGGTTATCCGGGTGAAACGGAAGCCGATTATCAAATCTTAAAACAATGGGTTAAAGACATGCGTTTTGAGCGTCTGGGTTGTTTTACTTATAGTCATGAAGAAAACACACATGCCTACACCTTAGAGGATGATGTGCCTGAAGAAGTAAAGCAAGAACGTGCCAATGAAATTATGGAAATTCAATCGCAAATATCTTGGGAATTAAATCAGCAAAAAATTGGTAAAACGTTTAAAGTCGTTATCGATAGAAAAGAAGGTAATTACTTTGTAGGTCGTACAGAATTTGATTCGCCAGATGTTGATAATGAAGTGCTTATTGATGCTACAACCACATATTTAAAAACAGGAGAATTTGCAACGGTGAAAATTACTGATGCTGCAGATTTCGATTTATACGCCGAAGTAATTAGTTGAAAACTAATTACTCGGTGCTATTTTTACAGGAATATGAAACGACATTTCTCGGTCGATGCCTTCATCTGATACCACGTTGTTGTGAAAAACCAAATGACCCGTTTGTGCTTCGCTAACTGTAAAATTTAAAGTAGCTATAAAGGCAGCTGGACCAGTTGTCATCCATTCTCCATCTTTAGAACTCATAATAGCAGACCCTAACGATTTGTTGTTTTTATCAAATAATTCAACGGTTCCTAGTTCGCCTTCGTTTGCTAACCAAGCACCTTCAGAATTAATATTTAAGGTTAAGGGCGATGTAATTGTTTGGTTTGCTTTTACATCAACGCTCGGGTGTTTCGGGTTGTCATCGGTAACTTCTATTTCAACTTCCGGTGTGTTTTCTTCAACCACAACTTCATCGGTGGTTGTATCTTTTTTTGAGTCTTTACAACTTATAAACGATAGGGATATCAACGTTAAACTAAGTAATAGAATTTTAAAGTGTCTCATTTTTTTTGCGATTTTATAAATTGAACTAAAGAAATTATAATAAGAATAGCAAGAATTGGAAAAATTAATAATAAATCAACTCGAATTACAGGATCGGATGGTGGTAATGATTTTTCCCATACTTGCACAGTAATTTCCCAAATGATATAACCAATACAAGCAATAATAGTGAAGATTTGTGTTTTAGTTAGTTTTTTCATTTTGATGGATGGTTTAAAGAAATTACTTTTATTTTGTTCTAATTTATTAAAAATCAACAAAATATTGATGCTTTTCATCTAAAAAATAAAAAATGAATCTTAGATTTAATTAAAACTGAAAATAAATAAATGGTTGAAAATCACTCGAAAATGCCTGATAACAAATAATACCTAAACATACCGCCGATAATACTTTTAATGCCATGGGGCTATTGGCATAAGTGCTTTCAATTTTGTTTTTTATGGGTTGTGGTAACCAATGTGTAATATAACCTAAAAGCATAACCCAAAAAACAGCTTGATAATTTTGTAAAATGTCTAAGGCATGCGACCAATCCATATTATTGGCTATTTGATTGTAAAATCTGGTTATATGCGCCATGCTTTCACCTCTAAAATAAATACGGGTAAAGGTTATAAAAATGAAGGTGATTAAAATTTTCCAAATTCTAACCCCAAAATTATTTAGGTTTTCATACGGACTTATTTTTCTCCAATATTTATAAACCAAAATACCTAAACCATTTAAACCTCCCCAAATAACAAACTTCCAAGAGGCGCCATGCCATAAACCACCTATAAGCATGGTTAACATAACGTTTATATTGGTATTTATATGGTTTTTTACTTTGTGGTTAAATATAGACCATATATATATTAATAAGGCAAGAACTAAAACTGTAATTTGAATTTGAATATTTCCAAAAGCGATTAAAACCCCAATAATAATTATAAATAGAATAATGTAAGAGGCTGCTGTACCTTGGCGATTTCCTCCTAACGGAATGTATAAATAATCGCGTAACCAAGTGGATAACGAAATGTGCCAACGTTTCCAAAAATCTCCGGCATTTATAGCTTTATAAGGTGAATTAAAGTTTACAGGTAATTTGAAGCCCATAAGTAAAGCAAGACCAATAGCGATATCTGTATAGCCCGAAAAATCGCCATAAATTTGAAGTGAATATCCTATCATGGCCATCATATTTGTAAAACCAGAGAACATCTCGGGAGCATCAAAAACCCGATCTAAAAAATGCATCGCTATAAAATCGGCAAAAATCATTTTCTTTATGAGTCCTTTTAAAATCATGAACGTACCAGAATCGAAATCGGACTTCGTTATTTTTGTAGGCTCACCAATTTGTTCTACGAAATTTTCGGCACGAACAATGGGGCCCGCCACCAATTGCGGAAAGAAACTCACATAAAAACCAAAATCTAAAATAGATTTTAATGGTTTAATTTTTCTTCTAAAAATATCGACACTATAACTTATTGTTTGAAAGGTGTAAAATGAAATTCCTACCGGTAATATAATTTTATCTACTGTAAAATAATTCTGGTTGCTTAAGGTGTTTCCCCATTGAGCCAGCGTATTTATTACTTTATAATCGGTATTAAAAAGCGCATTAAATGAATCTGTAAAAAAGTAGGCGTATTTAAAATAACATAAAACGGTTAGGTTAATTACCACACTTAGCGTTACTAAAACATACCTTTTTACAGGATTGTCACTTTTGTAAATACCCTTGCCAATGGTATAATCTACAAGCGTAGAAAATATTAAAATGCCAATAAATAAGCCACTGGTTTTATAGTAAAAGAAAAGCGATATTAAAAACAGATAGCTATTTCTAAGAGCTATTTTTTTATAAACTAAAGCAAAAACAAAATATACACAGGCAAAGAATATCCAAAAATTTGCTTGGGTAAAAATTAACGGAAAGGCTTCCGAAAACGTGAATATATCATGTATTCTATTCATCTAATGTTTTGAAATTATGCATTAAAATTTCTGGATTCTGGTAGGTTGATGTCGCCCATGCTTCAACAAAAGCTTCTAAAAATAAATCGGCTTTAATGTCGTAGCCTAAATAGGTAAAATGAATGCGGTCTTTGGGCATTAATTTATTTTTATACCATTTGTTTGATGAGCCTAAGCCCCCCATAATATCAAATAAATTCCAAACGGCCATGTGATATTTTTGGCCCAATTCTAAAATAATTTGTTCTTGAATTTTAGTATTAGGATTTGGTTTTTTGCGTTTGTAATAATCATCGTTTGGAACCGTTAGTAAAATAGCACAATCCGGGTTGTTTCGCTGAATCATCCAAATAAATGCTTCATAATTAAGCCTAAATTCGTCAGCATTAAAATCGGCTGGTGGCATGTAGGCATCATTTGTTCCGATGGAAATAATAAATAAATCGGGTTTGTATAAATTAAACTGATTTTCGAAAAACGCGCAGCGGTTGTATTTGTTAAAACTCGCTCCATTAACGCCAATACTGGTATATTCAATGCCTGGGTTATCATTCATATACTCTAAGCCCATAAACAAAAATTCCGGGTTAACGGTGGTAGTATCTTTTAATGTAATCGCCACAGCAACCGAATCTAAGGTTTTTGTAAGTTGATATTCTTTATAAAAAGATGCCTTGTTAATACTTTCTGAAGCTACCAACGTACTATCCAAGAATTTTAATTGATAGTCGTCTTTCCAGGTGTTGCAGAAAATTCTTAGCTTGTTAAAATCGTATTTGTTTTTGGTGTAATTTCTATAGTTAGATTTTATGTAAATAGTATCTGCTTTTTCACGAAAAGCAGCCGTAATACCAGCTAAGCCCCACGCAATGCTATCTTTTGAAATGGAACATCGATAGCCTGTCCATTTAGATTTGTCGGCTTCAATTCTGTAATTTATGGGGTTGTTTGTATGTGCTAAATGATAGGGGAATACGAATCCGCGTTGGCCTTGCATATTGAGACCGCTGTTATGAAAATAGGTTCGTAATTTATTAGAATAAATATCTGCTTGAATGTGAGAACCTCCAATATGAAAAATGTGAAATTTTTCTGGAGCCCCGTTGTATATTCTATTTAATTTTTCAAACATAACTTTAAATTGAGGCGATTCATTTACGTAATGAAGCCTGTTAGCCTCAAAATTTATTAAATGACCCAACGTAGGTTTAATGCTGTCTAACACATAATGTTGCGCCAAACAAAAATGAAAGTTCATTAGAATAAAAAAAGCAATTAGTAGGTGTTTCATTTATTTTTTGGTAAGGTCTAGATAAAGGGACATGAAAAATAATTCGGAAATTAATTTATTTCCCGACATAGTAAAATGCGTGTAGTCTGTTCCTGCCAGTTTTTGGTCTACCCAATGTTGCATAGAATTTTCGCCACCCATGGCATCGTACATACTCCAATAAGCCACGTTATTCGACGTACACATTTCTAAAAGTTTTTTATTTAAATAAGGAAGCAGTTTATAGGTGCGCAGCTGGCCGTTTTCGGTGGTGGTCATATCACTTGGGCCTATAAAAATAAAATTTGTCTTGCTTGTTTTTCGTTTAATCCAATTAATATGATTTTGTAAATATCTCGAGTAATTATCTACCGAAGTCGAGTCTTTTAAATACGGTACCGTGTTGCCACCATATTGCATAATAACTATTTTAGGATTTAGCTCGTTTAGCATTTGAGAAAAATTACTGTCGCTGGTGCCTGAAAACACCGTACCAGACGATCCTCGCATGGCCACATTATCTAATGAAACACCTTCGCTTCCGTCTAGTGTTACTCCGTAAAAATCGGGACTAATGATGCTTTCTAATTCAATGCGTAAGCTTTCGGGTGTTGTTGGTAATATTATTTTAAAATTATGGTAATTTCCATCTGTAATTAAATTTCCGCTCTTAACTAAAGTCTCACCATTGTAAACATTAATGGTTGTTGGTGCAGTTGCATTTCCATAATGCAGACCAATATTGGTAAAACTTCTTAAATTGCTAAATGATTTTTTTGAAGGAGAAATTTTAATAGTAGCTTGGACAGAAGGTAATGAATCGAAAATTAAACTGTCTTTTTCTCTGGTATATAAAGGCGTAAAGCGAGAAAACGAATTATAGACACCATACTTTTTATGAGTGAATTTAGTTTCTCTTGGGTTGAAATACGCGTGGCGTGTCCAATTCTCAGAAGGTGTAACCACAGCACTAATATGCTCGTAAGCCTGAACAATAGGTATAAATCCGGGGCCCTTACCATTATATAGGTTCTGAAGTCTGTTTCGTATATATGCTGACATTCGATCGCCTTCTATTTGAGAATCACCGTAATGAATAATACGACAACTACCACTTTGAAGATTGGTTTTAAGTTGATTCAAGAAAGCAGCTTTGTCTTCGGGGTAATTGATGCGGCGTATTTTAGAAGTATCAATTTTATTAAAATCGGGTAGTGTAGGAATGAAAGGTTGTTTTTCAGGTTTAACAAGATCTTCTTTGATTTCGGTTGTTTCTTCCTGATTTTCAACCACCACTTCAATATTATTCAAAATACTGTCAACCGTTTTAATTTTTTCTTCCTTTAAAGCGGTTTCATTCATTAAAAATGTTTCGGTAGTAGGGAATTTAACCACCGTACTGCCTATAACGAAGCCGTCTTGTATTTTACCATTGGTTAACTCGTTAGCTTTACTCAATTTGGTAACTAAAAACAGCAGAAGTAAAGATATTATGATAAAAAAAGCAATTTTCTTTGGTTGATAGTTCATTAAAATGATTTAATAACAGGTTAAAACTAATAAATAAATGTGTCTTTTCTAAATAGTTATTAAAAATTAACCTTTCAATTTTACGTAGCAAATGTAGTATCTAAATTATTATATTTGATCAAATTATTACACTTTGGAAATATTTAATTTTTCGGCATTTTTACAAGATTATTTTAAAACATCCTATCACGTTTTAGATTCCTCTATTCAAAAAAAAGATTATGTTTCTTTGGACTTATCTGTTAAAAATCAAGCGCTTGAATGTTTTGATTTTTCTGTTTCCAACAATTTGAATACTTATATAAATACTTTTCTGTTTGAGAGAAATGCTAAAGTTGCCTTTGGTGGTTATTTAGAAAAACGCAATTTGTATAAGAGAAGTAATTATTTTAACGATAACACCTTAGAAAACGAACGCAATATCCATTTGGGTATCGATTTATGGTGTCCAGCACAAACACCTATTTTCTCTCTGTTTAATGCTACCGTGCACAGTTTTAAAAATAACACACAATTTGGCGATTACGGGCCAACCATTATTTTGTGCCATCATATAAACGAGGTTGTGTTTTACACACTTTATGGCCATTTAAGTTTAGAATCTATAGCCAATTTAGAAATAGGGCAGGTGTTTAAACAAAACCAACAAATTGGTGCCTTAGGCGAATCTCAGGTAAATGGCGATTATCCGCCCCATTTACATTTTCAAATTATTAAAGATTTACAGGGTAATTTTGGTGATTATCCAGGTGTTTGTAACGAGTCACAAGTCGATTTTTATAAAATAAATTGTCCAGATCCCAATCTTATTTTAAAATTATAATTTAAACAGGTTTTAAGTTTACAGCAAAAAAAATATCCTCATTTAGGAGGATATTTTTTTAATTTTAATTTTGAATTTACACAACACCTAAGGTGTAAAGTTGTTCCATAGTAGGTGTTTCGCTACCACCAGCAGGTTCTAACGTAATACCGAAGGCCTCACTTTCGTTAGCGTTTTTAATTTCGAAGATTTTGTTTTCATCGGTTTTAAAATCATCAATAGTACCTAAACTTGTAGGTGTTAATGGGCTTAGTTTTAAAGACCATACTTGATAAACCTTACCTTCTGGAGGTTCCGGTAAACCTTGTGCGTCTAAAAATATACGACCTGCATTTTTATCCCAATATACTTTGGCATAGGTGCTTTCAAAATTAGCTTGTCCGGCCAGCGTTATTTTAGTAATATTATCGTCTCTTAAAACACTTATTAACGTATTAGCTTCTTCAAGGCTGTTTTTAGAATTGGCAATTTGAGTCTCTAAAAGCGCTTGTTTTGTTTCCGCTATTTGTACATTAGATTGTAGTGTTTTATTCTGATTAACAGTATAGAGCAAGCCAACACCAAGCACTATAGAAGCTGCCCAACCAGTATAGGTAATCCAGTTGTATTTAGGTTTTGTAATTGGTATAATTTTACTTGTATTACTTGTAAAACCTAGCTCTTTTTTAATAGCGTCTAGAATGTTGTTTTTATTCGATTTTGGAGAAACAGAGGCTGTCAATTTTAAAACGGCAGATTCAATTTCCAGTACTTCCTGAAGTATTTCGGGGTATTGTAGCATGAGATTAAACACTTCTTCATTTTCTTTTTCAGAAAGTGCTCCTGCAACATATAGTTCCAAAATTCCAGATTCTATGTATGCTTTTGTGTCCATTTTAATTTAATACCAAGTTTCTTAATTCATTAATGCAGTTTCTGTTTCTAGTTTTAATGGTACCTATTGGCATATTCAAAGCTTCAGAAGCTTCGGTTTGTGTGTACCCTTTAAAATATAAAAGTTCAATAACTGCTTTACATTTTTCGGCAAGTTTCGAAACAAATTTTCCAATACCAATGGCGTCGGTAGAATGGTCTAGATTATCATTGCTTTCAATTATATCTACGAAAAAATCGGAATCAAGGTTTTGTTTTGATTTTTTATAATTCTTAGATCTTGTTTTATCTATGGCAGCATTGCGCGCAATGTTTAAAATCCAAGTAAAAAACCGACCTTTTTTTGCAGAGTAGTTATCGGCATTATGCCATGCCTTTATAAATACATCTTGCATAACTTCTTCAGCAATATCTTGGTCTCTAACAATATTAAAAATAACACCTTGCATGCTATCTCGATACATATTATATAAAGCTTCAAAAGCTTTCTCGTCTTTTTGCTGAAATTTTTCTATTAAAAGTTCTAATTGCATTAAGCTATTTTTATTTATCGAATGTAGGAAATTAAAAAATAAAAAGCTACTTCAAAATAAAGTAGCTTTTTGTTAATTGTGTAAATTTATAGTTATTCAATAATACCGCCACAGCTTACACGGCCTCCTGCGTCTCCGGTAGGTTGCGTTGTGAAATCATCGGTTCCTGCATGCACAATAATAGCTTTTCCTAAAATATTTTTTGTATTGTCATCACAACCAATACACCATTCGGTGGTAGAAAACTTGATGGTTGCCATACCGTTTTCATCTGCTGTGAAATTTCCAATATCACCTTTGTGGTATCCAGTTTCTGCTCCCCATTTACCATGTGGTTGGTTGGTTGGATTCCAGTGCCCACCAGTCGATTTTCCATCTGGCGAAGAACAATCCGACGATTCGTGTACGTGGATGGCATGCGTTCCTGGCTCTAAGCCTGTTAAGGTTGCTAACATACTTATGCTGCCGTTTTCTTCTGTAAATACGGCGGTTCCCGAAACATTACTATCGCTTTTAGGTTCTAATTTAATTGTAAAAGTTTTTGCAATTGCTGGTTGAGGTTCTGTAATTTCTGTTTCAGTTACTTCAACTTCTTTTTTTGTTTGTTTACAAGAGCTTAAACTTATGGCTAACACCAAGGCTAGAATACTTAAATTTTTCATTTTTTTTCATTTTTTTTAATTACTCGAAAGTTAAAAGAATAATTAGGGAATTCAAAATTATATCTGATTTATATCATATTTTTAAATACCTCGTTTCTATAGTTTTGACGTATAAAAGTTAGGTATGTTAAGCAATTTAGTAAATAAGTACAATATTTCGGGGCCACGTTATACAAGTTATCCAACCGTTCCTTACTGGAATGAAAACACGTTTTCATCAAAAAAATGGGAAGCCACTTTAACCCAATCTATTGCCGAAAGTAATGCTTCAGAAGGCATAAGTCTTTATATTCATTTACCATTTTGTGAGAGTTTGTGCACGTTTTGTGGTTGTAATAAGCGCATCACCAAACAACATCATGTCGAGTCGCCATACATACAAGCGGTATTAAAAGAATGGCAGATGTATTTGGATTTGTTTGATGAAAAGCCTATTTTAAAGGAGTTGCATTTGGGAGGTGGTACTCCAACATTTTTTAGTCCAGAAAATTTAAAATCTTTAATTGAAGGTATTTTGAAAGATGCCGAACTTGCTAAAAATTACGAGTTTAGTTTTGAAGGACATCCTAACAATACAACCCGCGAACATTTGCAAATGTTATATAATTTAGGATTTAGACGGGTTAGTTTTGGTGTTCAAGATTATAACGAAACCGTACAAAAAGCAATTCACAGAATTCAACCTTTTGAGCATGTTAAAAAGGTAACAGATTTAGCGAGAAACATAGGTTATACATCGGTAGGACACGATATTATTTTTGGATTGCCATTTCAAACCATAGCTCATGTGGAAGAAACCATTTTAAAAACAAAATCGTTATTACCCGACAGACTGGCTTTTTACAGTTATGCACACGTACCTTGGATGAAAGGAAATGGGCAACGCGGTTTTAATGATGCCGATTTACCAAGCCCAGAACAAAAACGAAAACAATACGAATTGGGTAAAAAACTATTAGCCGAAGTAGGTTACATGGAAGTTGGAATGGATCATTTTGCTTTAAAAACCGATAGTTTATATCAATCGATGATTTCCGGCCAGTTGCACAGAAATTTTATGGGCTATACAGCTTCTAAAACACAAACCATGATAGGTCTAGGTGTTTCTGCCATAAGCGATAGTTGGTACGGATTTGCTCAAAACGAGAAAGACATTGAAGATTATTATCAGGCTTTAAATGAAAACAAATTACCTGTATATCGCGGGCATATTTTAAACGATGAAGATTTAATAATAAGAAAACATATTTTAAATTTAATGTGTCAGTTTGAAACATCCTGGAATTCAAATTTATATTTTAATGAAATACCAGAGGTTTTAATACGTTTAAAAGAAATGGAAAAAGATAAACTGTTAAGTATTTCTAATAAAACGTTAAGAGTCACCCAAAAAGGACAACCGTTTGTTAGAAATATTTGTATGGCTTTCGATGTGTTACTACAACGAAAACAACCCAATGCACCATTATTTTCAATGACCATTTAATCATAACAATATTTAGGTGAAAGTCACCAAAGCATTAACCAAAATTCTTGTTTTACAGGAATGAAAACAAAAAATAAGACATCATGAAAAAAATTATTGTACCTATAGATTTTTCTGAACATTCAGAATATGCATTGAGAACCGCTGTAAAATTAGCAGCAAATGGAAATGCCGAAATATTAGCTTTGCATATGTTAGAGATGTCCGATTTAATGTTAACGGCTTCCGACGGACTTCAATATGAAAAAGCCAGTTTCTTCATAAAATTATCTGAACAAAAATTTGAAAAGTTTTTAGATAAACCATATTTAAAAAATGTAAAAATAACACCAATTATTAAACATTTTAAAGTGTTTAGCGAGGTTAACGATGTAGCAAAAAAACACGATGCCGACATTGTAGTTATGGGCTCTCAGGGCGCCAGCGGAATTAAAGATTTCTTTATTGGGTCTAACACAGAGCGTGTGGTAAGATACTCAGATATTCCAGTTTTGGTAGTAAAAAGTAATGTAGACGATGTTAATTTTGAAAATGTTGTTTATGCTTGCGATTTCTCTGAAGAATCTATTAAAGCCTATATAAATGCAACTAAAATGTTTAATTATTTGAATGCAAAAATGACATTGGTGTATGTAAATCTTCCAAACGATTCTTTTAAAAGTACAGCCGAAATTGAAAAACAAGTGGTTAACTTTTTCACTAAAGCCGATGGATCCTTAGATAAAATGAAAGATGTGTATTATGTTGCCGATTACACCGTAGAAGATGGTATTTTAAATTTTGCTAAAAAACAAGGTGCCGATCTTATTGCCATGCCTACACACGGCAAAAAAGGTTTAGAGCATTTCTTTGAAGGTAGCATTGGCGAAGATGTTGCAAATCATGCAACTTTACCAGTAATTACTTTTAAAATTTAGTTAAAACAAAAAGCTAATAATTTTAAATAAGTTATTTAAATTTTTATAATTCGAATAGCTAAACTGATTAAAAATGAATAAAAAAAAGAGCAACTTTAATAAGTTGCTCTTTTTTTTATTCATCTATATTCGAAACAGCCAACACGTTAAATAAGCTGGCTTTGGTGTTAAAATATTCGTTTTCTAAAGCAATAGCTTTTAGTTCGGCATCAATTAGTTTCGATTCTCTTGAGTTTACTAAAAATAATGAACTTTCACCTAAAAATAATTTGCGCACTTCGGCAGTTAACATAGCATTATAATCGCTTACCATTGTTTCTAAAAAGGCATTTTGTTTGGTAAACGATTCCAGAGTTTTATTAATAGCGGTTATTTTGTTAGATAACATAACACGAGAGCTTTGTAATTCAAACTGCGTGTTTTGTAATTTCAATTTAGCCAATTTTAAATCGGCACGTTCTTTTCTTAAAAATAGAGGAAAACTAATATTAAGTCCGCTTTTATAATTAGCAGTATTAAACGAGTTGCCTATATCGGGGGTTTGTGATAAGAAATTGTATTGCAAATCTATTTTTGGTAATAAATTATTTGCTTTTAAACGCCTTTCAATGGTTAAGCTTTGAATTTTAGTGTCTAACGATCTTATTTTAGGATGATCATCGAGATTTAAACTTTCAACAGCTAGCATTGAGGTATTTAAAATATCATCAATTTTGTCATTTGTATTAGTATCTGGTATAATATTATCTTGTATTTCTATGGGCGTGTTATCATTCAACCATAAAAAATTAGACAATTCTAACGATGCTTTTATATATTTTACGTTTGCTTTTTCTAGGTTTAATTTGCGGTCATTTAATGTTATACGAGCTTCAACTGTATCAATAGCAGCCGATTCACCATATTCGAAATTCGTTTTAATACTATTAAATCTAAATTCGGCATTTTCTAAAAAGTTGCGATAAAGTTCTCTTTCGTTATACGTTTTTAACCACTCAAAATAGGAACGTGTGGCATCAAATAAAATATTGTTTATAGTTATTTGTCTGTCTGCTTGGGCTTGAGTAACATAAAGTTTAGCCTGTTTTAAGGCGGCCATTCTATCGTTAATAAGTAAGTTTTTGGCTAAAGGTACAGAAACTCCAACACCATATAAACCATCATCAGGGATGAAGTTTTCTGGGTTAAGAAAAACCCCTTTAGTCTCATCGAAATTTCCTTTTAATTCAATACCATACCAAGTAGGTATTTTAAATGCGCCATTTAATTTGTCGAAGTATGTCGAGTTTTTAAATTTTTTTCGCTCATAATCTACTTCTAGTTTTGGGTCGAAAGCTCCGCGAGCCTTCATGAGCTTGGCTTCACTTTCGTTTATAATTAAATTAGCTTGTTTTACGATAGGGTGATAGGCTTTTACATAACCTAAATATTCAGAGAGACTTATAACAGACGTGCTGTCTTGTCCGTAAAAAAACAGGCTTGTAAAATATATAAATAGAATGAAAATACGTTTCATAAGTTGTTATTTTTTTTCAGCCGATTTGTTTTCTGCAGGTTGGTAGTAATTAGGAGGGAAGCTGTTAATTTGTCTCCACATTTCAAACCAAATAGGCACATCTTCTAATAAAGCTATAGTTTTTGCCCCAGAACCTATTCGAATGGCTTCTGGCCATTTATGGTCTGTTTCATCGGGTGCCAATAGAACTCTATATTTACCATTTAAGCTAATAAAATTTTCGATAGCTACAATTTTAGCACCGTAAGTTCCGTATGAAACATTAGGCCATCCACTAAAAACTATGGCTGGCCAGCCATCAAATTGTACACGTACTTTTTCGCCTTTGTGCAACAGGGGTAAATCGATAGGTCTCACAAAAGTTTCAATGGCCAATTCGTATTGAGAAGGCATAATTCCAACCAGTTCTTCACCTTCTTTAAATGTAATACCAATACCGCCGGTAATAGCCTTGTTTATATAGCCGCTTTGAGGTGCTGTAATGTATAACAAGCTATTTCTTATTTTATAGTTTGTGTAATCGTTTTCTAATTTGGTTACTTGTGCTTGAGCATCAAATCCACTCGATTGTGCTGTAAACATATCACTTTGCGCTTTAGATATTTTATCGGCGTAAGTGGCTCCAATGGTAGAAAGTTGTATTCTGGCATTTAAAATTTCGTTTTTACTTGCTAGATATTTGTTTTCTTGAGAAATGAGTTTTGCTTCGGTTTCCTGAAGTTTTAAGCGTTTTTCTTCCACATCTTTTACAGCCTTTAAACCTTCGTTTTTAAGGGTTTCTGTACGTTCGAATTGACGACGCGCTATTGTTAAATTTGTTTTAGCAGCCTCTAAATCAATACTATCGCTTTTTGCTTTTAACTGCGATTGGATTAGTTTGTTTTCGGCTTGCTCAAACTTTAACTTTTGCTCGTTAATTAAGGCTGCAACTTGTCTGTTTAAAGCCTGAACTTTCCCTTGATAAGCGGTTGCCGATGACGATTTTGCTACAATTTGTTCGTTGGTTCTTTCTACTAATTTATCGTCGAAATATTCGCTTTTAATCTCAGAAATTCTCAAGATAGTATCACCTTTTTTAACGAAATCACCCTCTTGAACATACCATTCTTCAATACGTCCTGGAATTTGTGACTGAATCGTTTGTGGTCGTTGATGCAGTTTTAAAGTAGTAACTTGGCCGTTACCCGTAATATTTTGTGTCCAAGGTAGAAATAGAATGATCACACCAATAACAGCTATAGCAATTAAAAATTTATTAAAAACCTTGTAGTAATTTTTGTTGAATATTTGTGCACCCGATTTATACACACTTAAATCGACGGTGTCTTTTATATTATTCTTAGATATATTAAGCATGACTTATATTTTTTATGAAACCGTTTTCTAGATGAACTATTTTGTTGCATTTCTTTTTCCAAGTATCGTTACCACTAACAACAATGAGTGCCCATGGGCGTTTTTCATCGGTTAGATAAGAAATAATGGAGTTCGTTTCGGCGGTGTTAAAACGGTCCAGAGCATCTTCAAGAATTAATACTTTTGGTTTTTTTAGAATGGCTCTAGCTAAAACTAATTTTTTAGAAACTGTATGCGACATACGTTTCCCATCAGGATATAAAACAGTATTTAAACCATTGGGTTCATTCTTAACATACGACATAAGCCCTATAGTTTCTAAAACTTCAAAAATTTCTTGGTCTGTTATACTTTTATCACCAAAAGTTAAATTTTCTTTTATGGTACCTTCAAAAGGCGTTTCCTCTGTTAGAGAAAGTCCCATTTGACCTCTGTAATAGCTTAATTTTATATTGTTTATAGATATATTATTTACATGAATATTACCCGAAGTAGGCTCGTTTATACTAGCAATAAGACGCAGTAACGAGGATTTACCAGAACCACTTTCACCAACAATTAAAATTCGATGCTTATTGGTTATTTTTAATGAAATATCACTCAAAATATTCGTTTCCTTGTCTGGTACCTTATATGATACGTTACTAAATTCAATGTTTAACTGGTCTTTAAAATCGGGTAGGTCGCCCGTTTGTTTTTCCAGTTCTTTATCGACAACCTGACCTATTTTTTCAATTGAAGTAAGTACATCATAAACAGACTCTAAACCTAATATTAATTTTTCTACAGAACCAATTACTAAAAGAATAATAATTTCGGCAGCAACAAATTGTCCAATGTTCATTTCCTGGTTTAGTACAAGTGCCCCACCAATTAATAATAAACTTGCTGTTACAACTACCTTGAAACTAATCATTTGAATATATTGTAGCACCAAAACTTTAAAGTGCTTTTCTCTAGAATTTAGATAATCGTTTACTAATTGATCATTTTTTTCAAGAGCTAAACTAGTTTTTCCCGAAAGTTTAAAACTCACCAGTGTTCTAGCCACTTCTTGTATCCAATGGGCTACTTTATATTTGTCTTTCGATTCTTTTAAACTTGTTACAAGTCCTTTTTGGGCAGTAAATTTAAAAACTATCAATACGAGTATAAAAAGTAAAATGCCAAATAAAATAAAAAACGGATGGTAAAAAGATAGCAGTAATAAAGCAAAGATAATTTGTAAAATAGCCGTTGGTACGTCTATTAACATTTTCGATAAACCCTTTTGAATGGTTAGGGTATCAAAAAACCTATTGGCTAATTCTGGCGGATAATAATCGCGTAACTCGGCCATTTTTACTTTAGGGAATCGATACGTTAAATCGAAAGCCGATCGCATAAATATGCGCTGTTGTATGGTTTCAATTATACGTAATTGCATTAATTGAAGTGTCCCGGAAAAGGCTACACCAAGCGTTACCAAGGTTACAAGAACCACCCACGATGTCGATATTTGAGCACCCTGAATTAAATTAATAATCGCCTGGATTCCCAGAGGAAGCGACAATGCAACTATTCCCGAAAAAATGGCATAATAAAATATTTGAAGAATATCTCGTTTTTCTAGTTGCAACAACCCAAATAAACGTTGCCACGGGGTTATGTTAGACTGGGACATATATTAAATGTTTAAGGTATTTAAGGTTAAATTAATAAAAAAAGATGAAGGCGGTATCTCTGAAGAGCAATCTGTTATAGAGCGTATGTGATCTTTAAAAAAATGCTGATGTAAACTGCCTGAAATTATGGTGCTTGCCAGCGAAGTTGCAAATTTATAATTTGGAGCCGTTTGCAATATCATATCTCTCAAACGGTGAATAATACGTTTAAAAATTATAAAATAACCAGCTTTATTTTCTATATCAACCTCTTTAATTAAAAACGATTTAGAGTTTTCATTAATAACTATTTTGTTTAAAATAACTTCGTTAATGTGTGAAAAAGTAGAGTCGGTTTTAACCACTCTACAAACAATATCAATCGCTTTGGTTAATTTTTTTTTAGGGTCTATAATACTGTGTGTTTCAAGAACAAGTTGGTATTCTATCCACGCCCAGTACCACGAAGTTAAATACAGTAACAGTTTGTGTTTGCTTTCAAAATATCTATAAATCGAACTTTCGTTAGAGCCAATGCGCGTACCCAACTTTTTAAAAGTAAACGCATCAAAACCAATATCATTTATTAATAAAATGCTATGTTCAACTATTTTTTTACCTAAAGTAGAGGTTTCAGGATCTTTTAAAAATAATTGTTCTGGAACAGAAATTTTAATGTTTGAAAGTAATTTATCCATAATAAATTATATTTACCTCAAATATAATAGTATTACTTTCAATTTAGAAAACAAAACAATAATTTAATTAAAATTTAACAATAATTAAGAAAACGAAAATTGGGTTAATGGCAGTTTAAATTTCCTGAAACAAGCTCGTGTACTGGTGCTGGTGAGATGAAAGCAATGCCCAAACCAAGGCCGCGTAAAATAAATAGGGCTCCAATAAAAACAATAAAAACCGGAATGATATTCTGAATTTTTTGACGCATAGTACCTTTTAAAAACTGACTAAAATACACAGCCGTCGTCATTAAAGGAATCGTGCCCAGTCCAAACGCCACCATGTAAAATATACCATGATAAACATTACCGCTGGCAATACTGGCAAAAACAGCCATGTAAACAAGACCACATGGTAAGAAACCGTTTAAAAAACCAATGGTTAAAAACGTATCGGCAGTTTTCTTTTTAAAAGCCCCTCCAAGGGCCTGTTTAACTTTAGAAATGATCTTATAAATAGGTTTGTTTATGCTTAATTTCCCAACCAATACTTTCGGAAATAAAACAATAGCAATCATAACCACGCCAATAAAAATAGATAACTGCTGTTGCAAGCCAAATATATTCAGGCTTTTACCAATAAGTCCAAAAATAAAACCAATAATGCTGTAAGCCAGCAATCTACCCAAGTGGTACATGGTTATTTGCATGCCCTTTTTATAAACATTCGTTCTGTCTACAGGAAGCATAAAAGCAATTGGCCCACACATACCAACGCAATGAAAACTCCCTAAAACCCCTAAAACAAATGCCGATATAAACATGTTAGTACGAAATTATTTCTTTGTATAAATACAATTCATCATTATATTGCCAATCAATAGTAATGTTCCAACGACCATCTACCAAACGATTGTCAGGTATGAGCAAATAAGGTTTAGATAATGAAATAGCAGTTTCAAAATCCAACTGTTTGTTAGATGGTCTGTAAAGGAACACTTTTCCAGTAATTTTTTTATAATCAATATCCTCAGGAAACTTAATAATCAAACCTTCGCTAGTTTTTTCGTAAGCAATGTTCGATTGTAAATTTTTAGCATTATTAAGTTTGTTAATGCTTGTTTGGTACTCCAATTCCTCGCCATAATAATCCTCTGTAACCAAATCATGATTGTATTTCTCATCCACATTCATCGTAATAATAAAGTACATTATAAAGCTAATAAAGCCTATAAAAGCTAGCACAATGCCGTTTCCCCAATTAATTTTCATATCTCGTCTTTTTTAAACTATTTTTATTTGGGCATTTCCCTATCGGGTCGGGCTTTCCGTTACAAGTCCGCGCTCGTACCTCGCTGTGGGCTTTCCACTGCAATCCCTAATGCAGCTATTCGTTAAGTTATGTTTTAATACCTAACTTTTTACTTCCTATTAAAACCATTACCTGTAACTTCTCGGTCCTAAAAAGTTAGCCGTTGTAGTTTCAATAAGTTCGTCATTTTTAAAAATGCCAATTTCAATTTTATTCCTATCACCCGAAAGTGCTGCGTTATTAATTTCAATAAACAAAGTACCTTTAGCAATACCTTGCCCAGGAACAAAAACCATATCCTTTGTAGCAACCAATTTTAATGTGCCTTTATGCGATAGTAACTTAAAGGTTACATTTTCAATATCGTTGGTAGTTTTGTTTACCAGTTTATAGGTGTAAACATTACTAATAATATTGTTTTCTTTATGCTCGTATAATTGCCCGGGCAGTCTAAGTATGGTCGCTTCAACATCATTTCTTAAAAATAACATACCAACTAAAAGGCCGGTTAAAATTGTTAAAACAGCGATATAACCTTTCATTCGGGCTGTTAACTTAAAAGGCGCTTTCTTTTCAATATTATCTTCACTGGCGTATCTAATTAACCCTTTAGGTAAATTAATACTTTCCATAATGCTGTCACACTCGTCAATACAAGCCGTGCAATTAACACATTCTAATTGGGTTCCATTTCTAATATCGATACCTGTGGGGCATACATGCACACACTGCATACAATCTATACAATCGCCATAACCCAAGGCTTCACGATCTTCATTTTTTCTAAATTTTTTTCTGCCAGAAGAGCCTTCACCTCGTTTGTGGTCGTAGGCAACAATAATCGATTTATTGTCTAATAAAGCACCTTGTAAGCGTCCGTAAGGACAAGCTATAATACAAACCTGCTCTCTAAACCATGCAAAAACAAAATAAAAAACCGCAGTAAAAATGAGTAGAGAAATTAGCGTGCTAACATGGCTAAATGGGCCATCTGTAATATAGCTTATAAGTTTATCGCTTCCAATTAAGTAGGCTAAAAACACATTAGCAATTAAAAACGAAATGAATAAAAATATAATAAGTTTTAATCCTTTTTTTCTAATCTTTTCGGCATTCCAAGGTTGTTTTGCTAATCGAATTTGTTTGCCACGATCGCCCTCAATCCAATACTCAATGCGTCTAAAAACCATTTCCATGAAAATGGTTTGCGGACAAATCCATCCGCAGAAAATGCGACCAAAAGCCACCGTAAAAAGGGTAATAAACACCACAAGAATAATCATCGAAATTACAAACAAGTAAAAATCTTGTGGCAAAAAAGGAAACCCGAAAATATTAAAACGGCGTTCCAACACATTAAACATTAAAAACTGATTGCCATTTACCTTAATAAAAGGCGAAAGAAAAAGAAAACTTAATAGAACATAACTAACCCATTTTCTGTATTTGTAGAATATTCCGTTAGGTTTTTTAGTAAATACCCAGGCGCGTTTACCTTCTTTTGTAATCGTACCTATTGAATCTCTAAAGACTTCGTTTTCTGGAGTTTCCATGTTGTTTGTTTTAAAATAAGAACCAAGAAATTACAAGTTTAATATGTTTGATTTTTCTTGGTTCTTGTTGCATGCTGTTTTTGTTGGTAAAAGGTATTTATTCAACGGTTGTGGTGCTTGCTTCAATGTCTGCTTCGGCTGCTGGTGCAGGATTTGCGTCTGTTTCGCCCCATAAATCGCCTTGTGGTTCTTTTGGGTTTGCAGGGGTTGTGCCTTGTAAACTTAATACGTAACTGGCAACTTGTGCTATTTGTGCGGGTTTTAATTGTTGTTTCCAAGCAATCATACCCTTACCAGAGCGGCCACCTTCGCTAACGGTTTTAAAAACATGTTTTATATCGCCACCTAAAATCCAATATTTATCGGTTAGGTTTGGGCCAATACCACCGCCACCATCGGCCATGTGGCAGGCCACACAGTTGGTTTCGAAAGTTGTTTTACCAGCGCTTAAATCGGATGCATCGGTTAATAACGTAACCGTGTTAACATCCACCAAATCTTTAGCTGTTTTTTTGTAAGCTTCAATGGCTAATTTAGCATCGGCTAATTCTGTTTCTAATTCATCAAATTGATTTTCACCATTAAATACATGAAATCTTAAAAGATAAACGGCTGCAAATACAATAGATATGTAGAAAGCATACAACCACCATGGCGGTAAGTTGTTGTCTAACTCTTTAATACCATCGTAATCGTGGTCTAAAATTATTTCACCTTCTTCTTCAATCGGTTTTGTACCAACAAGTTTTATATAGGTGTCTTTTAACCAGGTAAATTGATATGTTTTTTGTTTTTCTTCTAAAAAACGAGCTCTGGCTTCTGCATCTAATTTGTGAAGCATCACATTTTCTAGGGCTCCAATAATGGCTTCAATAGCAATAAGTATTAATAAAACCAGTAAAAGGAAAAGACCAACGACTGGATATTCAACAAATGCGGGTTTGTCTCCAGAATCTATAATGTATTCCGTTATTCCGAAAATTATAAAAAATACGAGAGGTACGCGTACCCATGATGGAATTAAATTTCTCATAATATATTTTCTTTTTGATTGTCTAATGGTAGGTTGCTAACTTTTTCTATATAATCTTTTTTGGCTGTAAACACCCAAAAAAATAAGCCCACAAAAAATGAGAAAAATATAAGCAGCGAAATTATTGGGTAGATTTCGATTCCCGAAATACTGTCCATATAGTGTTTTACAAATTTTAGCATCTTAATAATTTTTTGTTTTGTTAATTTTGAGCAGTATCAACTTTAATGTCTGTTCCCAAACGTTGTAGGTAAGCAATAACGGCCACAATTTCTCTATTTTTCATTTCAACAAAAGGCTCACCTTGTTCTGCTGCATATTTTTTGTCTGCTTCGTACGAGGTAACAAAATCGGGATCAGAATATAAATTCTCCTGTATTTTGCTAGCCTGAGCATCCATATTTTTTTGTGCATTTGCAATATCATCATCAGTGTAAGGTACACCTAAGGTTACCATAGCTTTCATTTTGGCTTCGATATTAGAGGCGTCTAATTCATTTTTAATTAACCAAGGGTAACGTGGCATAATTGAGCCCGATGAGGTGCTTTGCGGATCGTACATATGATTAAAGTGCCAATTATCTGAATATTTATTACCAACGCGATGTAAATCTGGCCCTGTACGTTTACTACCCCATAAAAACGGATGATCGTAAACATATTCGCCGGCTTTCGAGTATTCTCCATAACGTTCTACTTCACTTCTAAACGGACGAATCATTTGTGAGTGACAACCAACGCAACCTTCTCTTATGTAAATGTCTCTACCTTCTAATTCTAGTGGGGTATATGGTTTTACGCTAGCTATAGTTGGGATGTTAGATTTCACCATTATGGTTGGTACAATTTGAATAACACCACCAATTAAAATGGCAACTGTAGCTAATATGGTTAATTGAATTGGTCTGCGCTCTAACCAAGTGTGCCATCCTTCATTGGCAGTTCGTTTTTTAGTTACGCGTTCAAGAGCGGCTGCTTCGGCAAGTTCGTCTTCAACTTTGCTACCTTGTTTTATAGTCGCAATTATATTGTACACTAAAATTAGCATACCTGTTATGTATAGGGTTCCACCAATAGCACGCATCCAATACATGGGCATGATTTCGGTAACTGTTTCTAAAAAGTTTCCGTAAGTTAAGGTACCATCTGGATTAAACTGTTTCCACATACTTGCTTGGGTAAAACCAGCAACATACATTGGTAATGCATATATAATAATACCTAAGGTACCAACCCAGAAATGTAAATTTGCTAAACCTAAAGAGTATAATTTTGTTTTAAATAATCTAGGTACTAAATAGTATAGCATACCAAAAGTTAAGAAACCATTCCAGGCAAGAGCTCCAACATGCACGTGGGCAATAATCCAGTCTGTAAAATGCGCTATGGCATTTACATTTTTTAAAGAAAGTGTAGGGCCTTCAAAAGTGGCCATACCATAACCTGTAATGGCTACAACCATAAATTTTAATACAGGATCTACACGTACTTTATCCCAGGCGCCTCGAAGGGTTAATAAACCATTTATCATACCACCCCAAGAAGGCATTAATAACATTACAGAAAACGCTACCCCTAAGTTTTGAGCCCATTCTGGAAGTGCTGTATATAATAAATGGTGCGGTCCTGCCCATATGTAAATAAAAATTAAAGACCAGAAGTGTACAATAGATAATCTATAAGAATACACCGGACGATTTGCCGCTTTTGGTACAAAATAATACATTAAACCTAGAAAGGGTGTTGTAAGGAAAAATGCAACGGCATTGTGACCATACCACCATTGTACTAAAGCATCTTGAACACCCGCGTAAACCGAATAACTTTTTAATCCGCTTACGGGTAATTCTAAACTGTTAAAAATATGAAGCACAGCCACTGTAACAAATGTGGCGATGTAAAACCAAATGGCAACATATAAATGACGCTGACGACGTTTTAAAATAGTACCAATTAAATTCCAACCAAAAACAACCCAAACCAGCGCAATGGCAATATCAATAGGCCATTCTAATTCGGCATATTCTTTCGAGCTGGTATAGCCTAAAGGCAAGGTTATAGCTGCTGCAACTATAATAAGTTGCCACCCCCAGAAATTAATTTTGCTTAAAACATCGCTAAACATTCTGGCCTTTAATAAACGTTGCGATGAGTAATAAACACCAGCAAAAATGGCATTTCCCACGAAGGCGAAAATAACGGCATTGGTGTGTAGTGGACGTAATCTACCAAAGCTTAACCAGGAAATACCGTCGGTTAAATTTGGGAATAAAAACATAAATGCCAATAGCAATCCTACCAGCATGCCCACAACACCCCAAAGCATAGTGGCGTATAAGAAATTTTTAACGATTTTATTATCGTAATGAAACTGTTGCATTTCCATAGTAATTGTAATTAATCTTTTTTGGTTAGTAATGGTTTTTTGGAATTCTCTTTAACAAGTTCGTCTTCAAACAGCATACGTACCGATGGGGTATAACTATCGTCGAATTGCCCTTTTCTAACAGCATAAATAAATGCTGCAAAAAAAACAATGGCTACAATAATGCTTATTGTTAGTAAAATATAAATAACACTCATACCTATTTGAAGTTATGGTTCAAAATTATACGGATATACTTTTTTAAAATATGATAATTGTCATAGTCAATTTAATTTCCTACAAATTAAATTCGTGCTAATAGTTGTAAATAAAACAATACTAATAGAACTTAAAGGCATTAATATTGCTGCTACTACGGGCGCTAGTTGTCCTGTTATGGCAAAATAAAGCCCAATGCTGTTGTATATAAAGGAGAGTAAAAAACTCCATTTTATTATTTGTATTGATTTTTTTGAAATGTTTATATAGTCTAATAGCTGATTAAATTTTGATGCATCTAAAATGGCATCGCAAGCCGGTGAAAACACATTTACATTTTCTGAAATAGCAATCCCTACATTGCTTTGAGCTAAAGCGCCAGCGTCATTTAAGCCATCGCCAATCATTAAAACATGCGCTCCTTCACTTTGATGAAATTTTATATATTCCAGTTTGTCTTCGGGCTTCTGATTAAATAGTAGTTTCGTTTTCGTGGGTAGTAATTTGGTTAAGTTATGCTTTTCACCTGCGTTGTCTCCCGACAGAATCACTAAATCATACTCCTTTTTTAAGGCATTAAAAAGTTGCGTTATTCCGGTTCTGTAGGCATTGTAAAACGTGAATTTGCCTTTGTATTGGTTATTGGTGCTTATGTGAACTGTGGTGTTTAGTGTGGCAGTAGAATGCAACTCGCCAACAAAAGGTGCCGAACCAATTTTAATACGATTATCTTTATATCGGGCTTCAATCCCTTTTCCTAAGTGTTCTTCGTAAGCATCTAGAGTTAGAATATTTTGCTCATTTAAAATTTGATATAACGACCGGCTTAAGGGGTGGTTAGATCCTCGAAGGGTACTTTTTAAAAGACTTTCTTCTTCTGGTGTTAATTCTAAACCATCGTATTTTATTGCGGTTTCTTTATTGGCGGTAATGGTTCCTGTTTTATCGAAAATTATGGTGTTTATTTGGGCTAATTGCTCTATAACACTGGTATTCTTTAAGTAAAATTTCTTCTTTCCTAAAATGCGTAAGATGTTTCCAAAGGTAAATGGCGCGGCGAGGGCTATGGCGCAAGGACAAGCAATTATTAATACCGATGTAAACACGTTTAAGGCTTTGCTGGCATCGGTAATATACCAATAAGCCGTTGCCAGAAACGCAACAGAAAGTATTGTAATAGTAAAGTTTTTGCTTATGCGGTTTGTAATATTTGTAAAGGCAAGCTCTTTGTCTTTTTTAAAAATATCGTTACTCCAAAGTTGGGTTAAATAACTTTGCTCAACCGATTTTAAAACATCTACTTCTATGCTTCCGTAAAGTTGTTTACCACCAGCAAATAGTTTATCGCCCGATATTTTTTTCACAGTTTTCGATTCGCCCGTAACAAAACTATAATCTATATGTGCCTTCCCTTTAATTAAAATACAGTCTACCGGAATAAGTTCTTCATTTCTAATTAAAAGTCTGTCGCCTTTTTCGATATCGTAAACTTGAACCGATTCTTCTTTGCCTTCGGGCGTTATTCGGGTTATTCCAATGGGGAAATACGATTTGTAATCGCGCTCAAAAGATAAAAAGGTATATGTTTTTTGCTGAAAAAATTTTCCTAGTAATAAGAAAAAAATCAAACCGGTTAAACTATCAAAAAAACCTTGGCCGATGTCTAAAATAATTTCGGCAGAACTGCGAAGAAAAAGTACGACCACCCCTAAGGCAATAGGGATATCAATATTTAAAATTTTTGCTTGGATGCCTTTATAGGCCGAAATAAAATAATCTTGTGCCGAGTAAAAAACTACCGGTAATGAGAATGCAAACATGTGCCACCTAAAGAAGGGTTTAAACTGTTCTAGCCAAAATTCGCCCACCTGAAAATATTCGGGAAACGATAAAAACATAACGTTGCCAAAAGCAAAACCTGCAATGCCTAATTTGTAAATTAAGCTTCGATTTACATTTTTTTTACCAACACTATAATCGTCAAGCGTAATAAAAGGTTCGTAACCAATGCTGCTAAGTAAAATAACCAGATTTTTTAGAGACAAGGCACTCGGGTTATAAGTTATCCGAACAGTTTTCTTGCCAAAATTTACCACAGAGGCATGTACGGCAGAATTGAGTTTGTTTAAATTTTCTAAAACCCAAATACAAGAACTACAATGTATATGAGGAATGTATAGGGTAATAATTTGGGTATTGTCACTGTTAAATTCTAATAGTTGATCTAAAATTTTAGTGTTTTCTAAAAAATTATATTTGCCTTCAATGTCTTTGGGTGTTGCTCCAGGAGCTTCTTGCAGGTCGTAATAGCATGTTAAATCGTTTACAGAAAAAATCTCGTAAACGGTTTTACACCCCTCACAACAAAATGCTTTATCCTCAAAAGTAATTTTAGAAACGGATGTATCTAAACCACAATGATAACATGTGTTTTTATTCATTTTTATTTGCTCAATAATACCTAAAGCAAAATTGTAAAATGGGTTTCGGTTTAAATATGATATTTATCATGTTTTACTTACTTTTACCTCACTTATTATTTAAAATAGCAATTGTAACAAATAATTTAATTTTAGAATTTTAAGATTTATTAATGCTCTTTTTACATCAAAAATTAATAGGTTTTTTAAGTTTATAGAATTGTAAATAAGTTTAAAGTTCATGTTTGGAGAACAAAAAGATATTTTTAATGTCCTTTTTGAAGCGATTTCAGAAGGTGTTATTGTGGTCGATAGAAATCAGAAAATTGTTTCGACAAATGCCTCTGCCGAAAGTATGTTTGGTTACACCAAGGAAGAAATCATTAATCAGCCTTTAGAAATTTTAATACCTCCGCAATATAAGCCCCAACACGGCGCACATGTTGATGGGTTTATGAAACAAAACCAAAGTCGCCAAATGGGACGTGGTCGCGATTTATATGGCGCTCATAAAAACGGCCATATTTTTCCTGTGGAGGCCGGCTTAAATCCTTTAGAAATTAAGGGTAAGAATTACGTCATGGCGGTGGTTATAGATATTACCATTCGGAAAAAACAAGAATTAGAATTGCATCAATTAAATGCGAGATTAGAAGAAAAAGTAAACGAGCGTACACAAGAATTGGTAAAAACGGTTGATGCGTTAAAAGCCGTTAATGAAGAGCGCGACTTAGAAATTAAAAAACGTAAAGAAGCTCAAAACAGAACTCAAAACGCCTTAAAAAAAGAAAAGGAATTAAACGAGTTAAAAACTAAATTCTTATCGCTGGTTTCTCACGAATTTAAAACACCTTTAAGTGGTATACTAACGTCGGCCATGTTGTTAGCTAAATATAAATTAACCGAACAACAAGAGAAAAGAGACAAGCACATAAAAACAATTTCAGATAAAGTACATTACCTAAATAATATTTTAAATGATTTTCTATCGATTGAAAAATTAGAAACCGGTAAAATGAAATATAGTTTTTCAACCTTCAAAATTAGCAAGGTTGTGAACGAGGTAATTTATAATACCAATATTCTTTTAAAAGAAGGACAGGTTATAAATTATCCAGAGAATATAGACGATTATTCTTTACACCAAGACGAAAAAATAGTAGAGTTAACCTTGTCTAATTTAGTCCATAACGCCATAAAATATTCACCAGAGAATACCATCGTAGATATTCAAATTACACAAGATAGCGAGCGTACCACATTCTCCATAAAAGATAATGGTATGGGTATTCCAGAAGCCGATCAAAAACAAATTTTTAATCGTTATTTTAGAGCCGAAAATGCCTTGTTAATTCAAGGTACAGGCATCGGATTAAATATTATAAAAACCCATTTAGAGAATTTAGGAGGCACAATAAATTTTGAAAGTGAACTAAATAAAGGAAGTGTTTTTACTTTTACATTTCCAAATAAAGCAAAGTAATGAAGAAAATATTATTAATAGAAGACGATATTATTTTAAGAGAAAATACAGCCGAATTACTAGAACTTTCCAACTACGAGGTAGTAACAGCACCTAACGGCAAAATAGGTTTAAGCATAGCAAAAACCGAATTGCCAAACATCATTATTTGTGATATTATGATGCCCGAGTTAGATGGTTATGGTGTGCTGGAAGGCTTATCTAAAAACGAAATTACGAAACACATTCCTTTTATATTTTTATCTGCAAAAACAGAGCGCAGCGACGTTAGAAAAGGTATGAATTTAGGAGCCGATGATTATATTACAAAACCATTTGAAGAAAATGAACTTATAAGCGCCATAGAAAGTCGTTTGGCTAAGGTAGCCATTTTAAAAGAAGAAGCAAGAAAGGAATATACAGAGAAAGTTGAAGCGCCAGACGAGCTAAGAAATCTTAACGATTTAAAAAACTTTTTCGATGATAATGGCAAGGTTATTACATTTTCAGAAAAAGAAATTATTTATGAAGAAGGACAACATTCTAACAATATATTCCTCATAACTAAAGGCTTGGTAAAATGCCATAAATTCGACGAACAAGGTAAAGATCTTATTACGGCGCTTCATAAAGAAGACGATTTTTTCGGATATACTTCGCTTACACATCAAGTGCCATACCAGGAAACTGCCGAGGCTATGAAAGATACCGAAGTGGTAGCTCTATCTAAAAACGAATTAAAAAATGTTCTGGACAGTAACCATAAAGTAACTTTAGAACTTATTGAGCTTTTAAGCGACGATCTTACAGTAGTAAAAGAACAATTATTACAAATGGCTTACAGCTCGGTAAAGAAACGTACGGCAACAACAATTTTAAAATTTGCCGAAAAACTTAACCGTAAACCCAACGAGCCTATTAGAATTTCCAGAAACGATTTAGCCAGTGTTGCGGGTATAGCTTTAGAGAGTTTAATACGAACCTTGTCTAGCTTTAAAGATATGGGCCTCATTGAAATTGAGGGCAGAAACATCAAGATTTTAGATATTAAAAAACTCAGCCAAATCACTTAATTTTTTGAAATAAAGAAGAATTATGATTTTGGTCATATTTCTTTAATATTCATGCCTTTACTTTTGTTTAAGAAGATTATTAGGCATGAAAAACATTTTAATTCCCACCGATTTCTCTGAAAATTCCTGGAATGCCATAGCATATGCAGTTCAGTTTTTTAGTAAATCGTCGTGTACTTTTTATTTGTTAAACGTTAATACTTCAGGAAATCCTGAAGGTGTTAACGCTGTGCCTGTTTCGGATGAAAATAGCGCTGTATCTGTCTTAGAAACGCCTTCTAAAGTGCAATTAAAAAACCTGCTTTTAAAAATTAAAAACACCTTTCCTAATAATTTAAAGCATAAGTTTTTCTCGGTTGAAGATAACAACAGCATTTTAGACGCCGTTAGAAAACAAGTGGTTGAAAAAAAAATAAATCTAATTGTTATGAGTACCAAAGGTGGCTCGAGATTAAAAAGTTGTGTAGGCAATACCACTGGTAATATTATAACAAAAGTAAAATGCACGACTTTGGTGGTGCCAGAAAAAGCTACTTATACGCCTCCAAAAGATATAGTGTTTCCCACAGATTTTTCAATTTTTTATCAAATAGAAGTTTTACAACCCATAGCAGAAATTATCGAAAAAAATAATTCGGTTGTTCATGTGTTACATGTTAATAAATCGGGAGCTGCATTAAACGACGATCAGCAAAAAAACAGAAGTTATCTAGACGATTATTTTACAGACTACGAACATAGTTTCGAGTTTTTTACAAATAAATATCTAGACGATGCTTTGCAGCAATTTATTAATAGTAGAAATATTAATTTAATTACCATGTTGGCGAAAAACTTAAATTATTTTCAAAAACTACTATTTAATCCCACAGCTAAAGAAATAACCTATTATAACGAAGTGCCATTTTTAGTGCTTCACTAATTTGGCAGTTTTTAAAATTTAATTAAAACCTGAAATTAATTATTATGAGTAAGTGTGAATTATGTATTATCAAGCAATTTAACGCACTTAAATCCTTAACAAAAGAGGAATTAATTCGTATATCAGGTTGCAAAACATCTCGCATAATTAAAAAAGGTGAAGTGCTTTTCGAAGAAGGAGAGATGATTAATGGTATTTATTGCGTTCGGGATGGTATCTGTAAACTGTCTAAACTAAGTGAAAACGGTAAAGACCAAATTGTAAAAATGGTTGTAAAAGGGCAATTATTGGGTCAGCGTTCTTTAATAACCGAAGAAAGTTCAAATTTACAAGCTGTGGCGCTTAACGATATGCAAGTTTGTTTTATTCCAAAAAGTGAAATTTTAGCAGATTTGCAGCAAAACCCCAATTTAACATTCGATTTACTAAAAGAAATGGCTGCCGAATTAAAGGATGCCGACGATATTATTGTAAACATGGCTCAAAAAACAGTGCGTCAACGTCTGGCCGAAACCTTAATTTATATTCATGATAATTTTGGAGTCAATCCAGATAAAACACTTAGTGTCTTATTATCTCGAGAAGATTTAGCCAATATTGTAGGTACCGCAACCGAGTCGGCCATTCGAATTCTATCCCAGTTTAAAAAAGAAGGTTTTATATCTACCATTGGGAAGCAAATTCGTATCGATAATTTAGAGGGTTTAAAACGTATCGAATAATTCATATAAATAAATGGCGTTACAGCCATAAATAAATCCAATCGTTTTTACTTTACATACTGCTTAATTTTTTTGTAATTTTAAGCAGCTATGAAAAAGAATATACAATTAAGAAAAGGCTTTGTTTTTAAAACTTACGAAGCACCCAAACAGTCTCCGTTTGATACACTTTTCGAAATTTTCAAAGAATTAATAACGCATACTTCTGGTGATTTTGATGAGGCTATCGATTGGCTTCGCGAATTAGACAAAGAATATAAGTTAACAACCGCCGAGTATACCATTGACGATTTTATTGAAGATTTAAAAAAGAAAGGATACATACGTGAAGAAATTGACCCCGATGGCAATTCGGGTACGGCCATTACAGCTAAAACCGAACGCGCCATAAGGCAGCAAGCGCTAGATCATATTTTTGGAAAAATTAAACGCAGCGGACAAGGAAATCATAAAAGTAAAAGTCCCGGAATAGGCGATGAGCATACCGGCGACTTTAGAAATTATCAATTTGGTGATGCGCTCGAAAAAGTTTCCATGACCGAAAGTTTAAAAAACGCTCAAATTAGTCATGGTATTGGCGATTTTACCTTATCTGAAAGTGATTTGGTGGTCGAAGAAACGCTTCATAAATCTCAAATGAGTACGGTCCTTATGATAGACATAAGCCACAGTATGATTTTGTATGGCGAAGACCGAATAACGCCTGCCAAAAAAGTAGCCATGGCACTCGCCGAGCTTATCACAACCCGATATCCAAAAGATACTTTAGATATTTTAGTTTTTGGTAACGATGCCTGGCAAATAGAAATTAAAGATTTGCCATATTTAAAAGTAGGACCTTACCACACAAACACCGTTGCTGGTTTACAATTGGCCATGGATTTACTGCGAAGAAAACGAAATACCAACAAGCAAATTTTTATGATTACCGATGGGAAACCAAGTTGCTTGCGTTTGCCAGACGGTCAATACTATAAAGATAGCGTTGGTTTAAATCCCTACATTACCAATAAATGTTACGCCATGGCCCAACAAGCCAGACGTTTGCATATACCAATTACAACCTTTATGATTGCTCAAGATAATTACCTTATGCAGTTTGTTAGGGAATTTACAGAAGCAAACCAAGGCAAAGCCTTTTATACCGGAATTAAAGGTTTAGGTGAAATGATTTTTGAAGATTACGAAACAAACAGAAAAAAAAGAATTAGAGGATAAAAAATGAAAATAGAAAACATAAAAACATTAGGCGAATTAAAAAAATCAGGTTACACAAGTAAATCTATTAAAGATGAATTACGTGATAATTTAATTCAGAAAATAAAAAACAAAGAAACCACGTTTGAAGGTGTTCATGGTTACGAAAATACCGTTATTCCAGAATTAGAACGCGCTATTTTGTCGCGACATAACATCAATCTTTTAGGATTACGCGGACAAGCAAAAACACGATTGGCCCGTTTAATGCTTAACTTATTAGATGAGTATATTCCTGTTGTAGAAGGGTCTGAAATTAACGACGACCCCATGAAACCTATTTCCAGATATGCTACCGAACTAATAAAAGAACAAGGCGATAATACGCCCATAGTTTGGTTACACCGAAGCGAACGCTTTGCCGAAAAACTAGCAACTCCCGACGTAACTGTTGCCGATATTATTGGAGATGTCGACCCAATTAAAGCAGCCAATTTAAAATTAAGTTATGCAGACGATCGTGTTATACATTACGGTATGATTCCTCGTGCCAACCGTTGCATATTCGTAATTAACGAGTTGCCAGATTTACAAGCCAGAATTCAGGTGGCCTTGTTTAATATTTTACAAGAGGGTGATATTCAAATTAGAGGATTTAAGTTGAGGTTGCCTTTAGATATTCAATTTTTATTTACAGCAAATCCAGAAGATTATACCAATAGAGGTAGTATTGTAACACCTTTAAAAGATAGAATCGGGTCTCAAATTTTAACACATTATCCTGTCGATATTGAAACCGCACGCCTTATAACCGAGCAGGAAGCCCGGGTAGTTACCTCACAAAAGGAAACGGTTCGTGTTCCAGATTTAGCGCGCGATTTATTAGAGCAAATTGTATTTGAAGCGCGTGAAAATGATTATATCGATGCCAAAAGTGGTGTAAGTGCCAGGCTAAGTATTACAGCCCTCGAAAATTTAATTAGTACAGCCGAGCGTCGAGCCTTGATGTCGGGAGATGAAAATACAACCATACGGTTATCCGATTTTCTAGGCATCATTCCATCCATAACAGGAAAAGTGGAATTGGTTTACGAGGGCGAGCAAGAAGGTGCTGCTGTTGTAGCTTATAATTTAATTGGTGAAGCGGTAAAAAGTATTTTCGTAGAATATTTTCCTAAAATTGAAAAATTAAAAAAACAAGAAGATGAAGGGCCTTACGACGATATCGTTTCTTGGTTTTTTAACCAAAAAGACGGCTTTGAATTGTTAGATAATATACGAGACAAAGAATATAGAAGTATTTTAGATGCCATTTCGCCTTTAGATGATTTGTTAGCAAAATATCAACCCAACATGGTTAAAGAAGATAGTTATTTTGTAAAAGAATTGGCGCTTTGGGCTTTAGCCGAATTAAAACAATTAAGTAAACATCGTTTTACAGAAGGGCTTCAGTTTAAAGATCCTTACGGTAGTTTTATAAGCGGAATTTAGAAAAAAATATCATTAAAAATTTAGTAGGGTTTTTGCAAAATTAGTTTTTTTAGTAGTTTTAAAATATTAATACTCTAATTTAGCTCGTAAAATTAGGTGAAAATCAACGATTTAGAAAGGAACTGCAAAAGCGGTTCCTTTTTTTTTTCGTATCTTAGGGATATATCTAAGTCAGTAGCAGGCCTGCTTTGACACTTTTTTTAATTGAAAATTTTTCAAACTTAAATATGTCCGAAACAAAAAATAACACAAAACACGAAATTAAACTTCTTTCCTTCGATATTGATAACACCTTATTAGATTTTAATACCTTAAAAAGCCGATTTCCTAAAGTTTGGGAAACTTATAATAACCATTCCAATGTTTTATTAGCCTACAACACCGGACGATTAATTGATGATGTACTTCAATTAATTAAAAAAGGGATTTTACCCAAACCAGATTACATTATTGCTGGTGTAGGAACACTTATTTACGATTATAACCAAAAATGTATTGTTAAAGAATTTAATGATGTGTTAGACGATGGTTGGGATTTAGAATCTGTTGAAGAAGTTATTCAAAGTATAAACCATCCTATAAGTCAGCAACCTTCAAAATTTCAGCATTCTTACAAACGCAGTTATTATTTTCATGATGCCACACCCGAACTTATTTCAAACATTGAAAAAGATTTTGTAAAGGCAAACATGCACATTAATGTGGTGTATTCTGGAGAGAAATTCTTAGATATTTTACCCAAATGGGCTAACAAAGGAAACGCTTTACAATGGTTACTTCAAAAATTAGATTTAACCACAGAAAACGTATTGGTAGCAGGCGATAGCGGTAATGATTCTGCGATGTTTAATTTAGATGGTATTAAAGGTATTGTGGTTGCAAATGCCCATGAAGAACTTTATAAGTTCACAAAACACAGACAAATTTATCATTCAGAAGGTAATTTTGGCGATGGAGTTATTGAAGGATTGGTTTATTACGGTATTTTACCAGAGGAGGCTAACGAGTGCCTCAACATCGATTATACCGATGATTTTTTCATCCAACAGGAGTTAAATAATATTGCAAATGAAGATGAAAATGAAAAAATAGCATTAATTAAAGAAGGCTACAAACACGCCGTTGAAGCTCTAAAAAAGAATATCACACCTTTAGGTTTTTCGGCATGTTCTATAAAAGATAATGTGCCAAATGGTACCGACGAAAACTATCATAGCGTTTGGGCTAGGGATGGAGCCATAACTGTTATTGGCTCGTTGTCGCTTATTCACGATGAAGAAATTCATCAATGTCAACGACAAACTTTATTAACGCTTATTGAGCATATTTCTCGCAACGGACAAATTCCTTCAAACGTAAGAATTAAAGATAATGCACCCGATTATTCTGGGGTAGGAGGTATTTGCTCGATTGATAGTGGTATTTGGGTGGTTATTGCTTTTTACGAGTATGTAAACGTTACAAAAGACATTAATTTTTTAAGAAATCATATAGACAGCATAAAAGAAACCATGCGATGGCTTGGGGCTCATGATAGCAACAACGATGCGCTTTTAGAGATTCCTGAAGCAGGCGATTGGACCGATTTGTTTGGAGGTAGTTATAATATTCTTTACGACGAAATACTTTGGTATCGTGCCAATGTTTGTTTTGGTCGAATGCTTGAAATGCTTGGTGATTACGATCAAGCAGGCGAATATATTAGATGGTCGCAAGTTATTAAAAAGGAAATTTTACTCAATTTTTGGCCATCTACACAGCAGAAATTATTCTCATCGGTTTCCTTTGCAGAACGCCAGTTTACGCTGGGAGATACCCCTTACTTAATACAGCAAACCACGCCCTTCGATTTTAGTTGGCGTTGCGATGTTTTTGGCAATGTCTTGGCGTTTTTACATGGTGTACTCGATTCAGAAAAAGCACATCAAACCCTTAAATTTATGTTAGGAGTTGGGGTTAACGATCCGTTTCCGGTATCGAATGTATATCCTGTTGTAACTCCTGGCGATCCAGATTGGCGACCTTATTATACCGTAAATTTATTGAATTTGCCTAACCATTATCACAATGGTGGTATTTGGCCTTTTGTTGGCTGATTTTGGGTGAAATACATTAATAAGTTAGGACTTAAAGATGTTGCAATTTCAGAGCTTTATAAACTAGCTTTAATAAATAAAGAAGGTTTAACTGATGCTTGGGAATTTACAGAATGGGCACACGGTACTACCGGTCGCGCCATGGGTAAGGCTTATCAAGCATGGTCTGCAGCACAGTATATTTCGGCTTGTAACGATTTAAAAATTATTAATTAACTAAAATAAAATACTATGAAATCAATTTTAATGATCTCTTTGCACGGATATGTAGGTGCTCATGCCGAATTAGGAAAACCAGATACAGGAGGACAAGTAGTGTATGTTTTAGAATTAGCAGAGCGTTTTAGCCGATTGGGAAAAAGAGTAGATTTAGTAACTCGGCAGTTTGAAGATCAACCAGAATACGATCATGTAGACGAAAACTACAGTGTATGGCGTATTCCTTTTGGTGGTAAAAAATTTATTAGGAAAGAAGACATGCACGACCATTTAAAAAAGTTTGTTACAAACTGTTTGGCGGCAATTAAAAAAGAGCGAAAAAAGTACGACATTGTTTACTCGCATTATTGGGATGCCGGTTGGGCTGGTCAAAAAATAGCAGAAGAGTTGGGAATTTCTCATGTACATACGCCGCATTCTTTGGGTTGGTGGAAACAGCATACCATGGGAAGTGATATGGATGAAGCCGAAATGGAAAAAACATACCGTTTTAAAGAACGTATAAGAAAAGAATATTTTGTTTACCAAATGTGTAATTATGTTATAGCCACCACATTACCACAGGTAGACTTACTAACTAAACAATATGATGTTTTACCTCGTAATTGCGGCATGATTCCTCCGGGCATAGATGAAAACAGGTTTTATCCTGTACCTTCTAAAGAGAATGATAAAATTAGAGCAAAATACGATATACAACCTACCGACATTCTGGTGCTAGGGCGTATGGCACATAATAAAGGGTACGATTTATTATTTCAGGCATTACCTACTGTTTTTCAATTGTGTCCCGAGGCTCGTTTGGTAGCCGCTATTGGGGGCGACCAATCCGATCAAGATAATAAAGGGATAGAAAAACTAAAAAAGCTTGCTGAAGACTTAGGTATTGCTGATAAAATTTCTTGGAAAAATTATATAGCCGATGAAGATTTAGCCAATGTGTATAGAGCTGCCAATATTTTTGCAATGCCTTCTCGATACGAACCTTTTGGTATGGTTGCTATTGAAGCTATGGCATGCGGAACACCAAGTATTATTACGGTGCATGGTGGTTTATGCGATTTAATCGATTTTGGTAATCAAGCATTATTTGCCGACCCTCATAGACCTGTAGAGTTTGGAACCATGATGGCTATGCCATTATTGTATCCTAAATTACGAAATGAATTATCTGTTGAAGGTGCTCGTTTTGCCAGACGTAACTTTGGTTGGACAGGAATTGCAAAACGTATCTTAGCGGTCTTTACAAGTTCGATAACTCAACGTTCGATGGAATCCAGTATTTATACAACGTAAAAATTAATTTAAAAATTAATTTCTACTTTTAATATTATGAGCGCATAATTGAATAATTTCAGTTATGCGCTTTTTTCTTGTTTCCTCTCTTTTTGCTTGGCTTAACCAGTACAAATAACTTTTTTTATAAGATGGTGCAAAGTTTTGGTAATTAGTAAAAGCTTCAGAATTAGTGTTAAACGCTTGTTGTAAATCTTCTGGAATGATACCATTTTCAACAGCATCTAAAGCTGTCCAACTGCCGTTTCGTTTTGCGATGTTAACTTTTTTTAATCCACTGTCGTGCATTAAATTATCGGCTATTAATTCTTCAATATACCTTTTGTTTAAAGCACTCCAAACACTTTTGTCTTTTCGAGGTGTAAAGTATTGTTTACGCTTTCCGTTACCCAAACTTTTAACAGTCGAATCTATCCAACCATAACACAAAGCAACTTTAACAGCTTCTTCCCAACGCATACTATCATTTTCGTGGGCTACTTTATAGAATATTAAATAAACACCATGAGTTGTATCGTGGTTTTTATGAAGCCAGTTTCGCCATTCGGTAGCTGTTTTAAAGTATAACTCTTGTAATTCCAATGAATTAAATTTTTGAAACTTTGATATAGAAATTAGGATCTACTGTAAATGTAGAATTTTTAGATTCTAAACTTAAGGCTTTCCAAGTTTCTGTGGGGTACAACCACTGTTCTTTTTCATCTAAAGTTACTTTAACAGGCATATCAAAATCGGCAACAATGTTTGTCCAACGGTATTTTAATTCCTTGTTTTTAATGGAATATTCTAGGGTTGGAATTTTAATGGTCCTTAAGTATTGATTAAAAAATGCTGTTAAATCGATACCAGTTTCTTTACTTAAGTAGTTTTCAATTTGCTCGGTTGAAACCGTTTGATGGTAAAATGTTTTGTTTAATCCGCGTAAAATTTGTCGCCATTTTTCATCATCTTCTACCAGTTGTCTTAGCGTGTGTAACATGTTTCCCCCCTTATTATACATATCCCCAGACCCCTCATTATTTACATTGTAAAACCCTATTATGGGGCGATCGTTTTGTATGTCTTTTCGGGTGCCAATAACATATTCTGCACCTGCTTTTTTACCATAATAATATTCAACAAATAAGTTTTCAGAATAATTAGTAAAACTTTCATGTATCCACATATCTGCAATATCAATATTGGTAATGTTGTTAGCAAACCATTCGTGCCCCGATTCGTGAATGATTATAAAATCGAATTTTAATCCCCATCCGGTATAAGATAAATCGTGACCTAAATACCCTTTCATATACTTATTACCATAAGTTACAGAACTTTGATGCTCCATGCCTAAGTAAGGAACTTCAACTAATTTATAGCCGTCTTTGTAAAAGGGATATGGCCCAAACCAATATTCAAAAGCTTTCATCATTCTTGGAGCATCTTTAAAATGCTCTTTCGCTTTTTCAACATTATCTTTTAGCACATAATAATCCATGTCTAAATTACCACCCTCCCCATTATAAACTTCCGAGAAATGGGCATAGTTTCCAATATTTACATTAACACCGTAATTGTTTATAGGGTTGTTTACAAACCAATGATAGGTTTTTGTATCTCCAAATTGTTCTACACGGCGTAATCTTCCGTTTGAAACATCCATAAGTTTGCTAGGCACATTCACACTTATAAGCATACTGTCTACCTCGTCGTACATATGGTCTTTACATGGCCACCAAACACTGGCGCCTAAACCTTGACAAGAGGTTGCTATAAAGTCGTTGCCATGTTCGTCTTTTTTCCAAGAAAATCCACCATCCCAAGGCGCATTTACTGCTTCTTTTGGGTGGCCTTCGTAATACACATCCAAGCTATCAATAGTACCTATTTTTTGTTTGTTTTTAAGTTTTATAAAATGGGCATTGCCATTGTGTATTACTTCTAATGCTTCATTGTTTTGAATTACTTTGGTAATTTTTAAAGGGGCTTGCAAATCTATTTGCATTAATGAATTCTCCTTTAAAACTTTATATTGAATGGTGTTTTTACCAGAAATATATTTTTCATTTAGATTAATTTTTATATCTAAATGATAATAAGTTAAATCCCACCAAGAGCGTTCTGGTGTTATGGTGCCTCTTAAAGTATCTTGTTCGGTAAATTCTTCTGTTTTTTCACTTAATAGACTTTGTGAAAAAGATGATAAACAGAAGGATAAAAACAGAAAGGGGATAGCTAAGTATTTACACTTCATATTTAATTAAATTTAAAAAGTAAATTACTTAAAATGTATTTTAAATGCATAATAAGAAGGTGTTAATTTCTAATGATATCGTTAGGAAAAGTAATAATACTTTCAAATCCGTTGGCTCCAACAGATGCAATTCCGAAGAAAAAATTGTCTATTACGATGCCGTCAAGTGTAAATTCTGAAACATCACCAACATAACGACTATAATCCCAGGTAGGCGAGGTGGTATCTCTCCAGTAAATTTTATAGCCTACGGCACCATCAACTTTTTCCCATTTAAATTTTACATCGGCTTCAACAATACCGCCAATAGCAACTTTTTTAGGACTAGGAGGCGCCCAAGCGATACTAGCTAAGTTTATAGCATTAACAGCCGTTAGTTTTTTTGCGTAATTAAAGTTAACATGTTCTAAAACATCGCCATATTTTATACCATTTTCTTCACGAATATCCTGGTGTTGTTGTGTGTAGTTTTCGTGCGCTTCCATAATACGAATGCCTGCAAAACCAAGATCGTTAAAAGGTCGGTGATGACCACCGCGACCAAATCTGTCGAGTCTGTAAACCATCATCGGGTTCATTTCTGGCATGTATATTTTAACATTTTTATGGATGTATCGTGCAAGTTGTCTTGAAATACCATCCACTTCGCCACCGTAAAAACGTTTTAAGGTGCGCTCGCGCTCAGTTTCTGTTGGAGGTACTGGTTCGGAGAAAATTCGAAACGTTCTATTATCAATTACACCATCGACACCTTCGATATTTCCAATCATGTCGTTATTTAAAATGCCAATAATTTCCCAACCTTTTTCTTTGGCATAAGCTGCTAATCCTGCGCCACCAAAAAGCCCTTGTTCTTCTCCAGATAATCCTACATAAACAATGCTGTTTTCAAATTTGTATTTTGATAAAACACGTGCAGCTTCCATAGTGCCAGCCATACCTGAAGCGTTATCGTTAGCTCCTGGTGCATCGGTTGTAAAATCCATGGTGTCACTAGCCCTAGAATCGATGTCGCCACTCATTATAATATATCTGTTAGGGTATTTTGTTCCTTTTTGAATGGCTACAACATTAACTACCCAAGCATCATGAGGCACCCGGTTATTCCCATCTTTAGTAACAAAATCTTTTTGATAAAAAACGTTTAAACAGGCATCGCAATTTTTAGATATACTTTCAAATTCTTGTTTTATCCAACGTCTTGCTGCACCGATGCCTCTCGTGTTTGAAATGGTATCGCTAAAGGTGTTTCTGGTGCCAAAATTAACTAAAGTGGTAATGTCGTTTTCTATTCTTTCGGCAGAGACCGCATCAATAATGTCGTAAATTTTTTGGTTGGTTTGCGCTGTTACAAAAGATAATGTAAACAGACCAAAAGCGAGGAGGAGTTTTTTCATGTTTTTTTTACTAAAATACTTAAAATAAAAAAGCGCTTCAAGTATTAATTTTTGAAACGCTTAAATTTGAGTTAGTCACATTTAAATTTATTAATAGCAGTATTTATTTTCTGCTATAACTTTTTTAGCAATTATATTTCTTAATTCTATAATATTTGGCATGTTTACATATTTTATGTAACGTTTTAAGCCCATAAGCATCATACGCTGTTCGTCTCCCGATGAGAACGATATGATAGAATGTTTTCCTGCCGTTTCTATAACATCAATGGCGTGAAATAAATTTAATTTTGCCATCGCAATTTGCTCTTTCGCTTTGTCTTCACCATCTTTTTTCGCCATTTTTTCGGCACGTAGAATAGCAGATTCAGCCAAATAAATTTGAATTAAAATATCTGAAGCCGCAAGCATAAGTTGTTGATGTTGTTCAATTTCTGGGCCATATTTTTGCAGGGCACTACCAGCCACCATTAAAAATAATTTTTTAAGATTGGCAATAATGCTTTTTTCTTCTGCAAATAATTCTGAAAAATCTGGAGTTTCAAAAGACGGAATACTTGTTAATTCGTTGGCAACCGCGGTTGCTGGCCCCAGTAAATCGACATGACCCTTCATGGCTTTTTTAATAAGCATACCAATACTTAGCATACGGTTAATTTCATTGGTGCCTTCGTAGATTCTTGAAATACGAGCATCTCTCCAAGCAGATTCTATTGGGGTATCTTCAGAAAAGCCCATGCCTCCAAAAATTTGAATACCTTCATCTGTACAATGTTGTGTATATTCGGAAACGGCTACTTTTAAAATAGAACATTCAATGGCATATTCTTCTACGCCTTTTAACTCGGCTTCTTGGTGTGAATCTTTGCCGTTTTGTTTTCTAAGTTCAATACGGTCTTCAATATTTTTAGCAGCACGATAACTCGCAGCTTCACCCACCCAGCAGTTGGTTGCCATTTCGGCAATTTTTTGACGAATAGCTCCAAAACTAGAAATATTAGTTTTAAACTGAACACGTTCGTTGGCGTATTTAACAGATTCTGTAATTGTACGACGTTGCGCATCTAAACAAGCAGCTGCTAATTTTATTCTACCAACATTTAAAGTATTCATAGCAATTTTGAAACCGTTGCCACGCTCTGAAAGCATATTTTCAACGGGAACCACTGTATCGTTAAAAAATACTTGTCTAGTTGATGAAGCTCTAATACCTAATTTATGTTCTTCTTCGCCAAGCGTAATGCCGTTGGGGTTGTTTTTATCATATTCTACGATAAAGCCCGTGATGTATTTATCGTCTTCAATACGAGCAAAAACAATCATTAAATTACAAAAGCCCGCATTTGAAATCCACATTTTTTGTCCGTTGATTTTATAACTCTTTCCATCTTCAGATAAGGTTGCTGTGGTTTTACCTGAGTTAGCGTCGCTACCAGCGCCTGGTTCGGTTAAACAATAGGAGCCAAACCATTCTCCAGATGCTAATTTTGGTACATATTTTTGTTTTTGTTCCTCGGTACCGTATAAGGTTATAGGCATAGTGCCAATACCGGTGTGTGCCCCAAAAGCCGTGCTAAAAGAGCCAGTTGCACCAGAAATATAATCGCAAACCAACATGGTATCTACAAATCCCATACCCATACCACCATATGCCTCTGGTACGGAAATGCTTAAAAAGCCCATTTCTCCGGCTTTACGCATACAAGATTCTGTAAGAGCATAATCTTTAGCCTCAAAGCGCGGTTTGTTTGGCCAGAGTTCACGGTCGACAAACTCGGTTACCGCTTCTTTCATCATGCGTTGTTCTTCTGAAAAATCTTCGGGTGTGAAAATATCTTCACAGTTTGTTTCTTTAACTAAAAACTGACCGCCACGTAATAAGTCTTTTTCTGTTGATTCCATATTTTTTATTGTTTTTTAGTAGTGAGTATTAAGTATAGAGATTTTTAGCTTCCTCATTACTCAAGTCTCATATCTCAATTCTAATTAGTTTAAAAATTCAAAAATCCCACAAGCACCTTGTCCAGTGCCTACGCACATTGTAACAGCGCCGTATTTACCAGTCATGTTACGTTTACGCATTTCATCAAACAATTGTACCGATAATTTGGCGCCTGTACATCCGAGTGGGTGACCTAAAGCTATAGCACCTCCGTTAACATTTACAATTTCCGGATTTAAGTTTAATTCTCTAATGACAGCAATAGATTGAGAGGCAAAGGCTTCATTTAACTCAATTAATTCTAAATCGGTTTGTTTTAAGCCTGCTTGTTTTAATGCTTTGGGAATAGCTTTTACAGGACCAATACCCATAATTCTTGGTTCTACACCAGCTGCTGCATAATTTACTAAACGGGCAATAGGTTCTAGATTTAACTCTTTTACCATGGCTTCACTCATTATCATAACAAAAGCCGCACCATCACTCATTTGCGATGAGTTTCCTGCGGTTACACTTCCGCCTTGAGCGAAAACAGGTTTTAATTTTGCTAAAGCCTCTAGGTTGGTATCGGCTCGCGGACCTTCATCTTTTGTAACGGTGTATAATTTTGTTGCTTTTTTACCGCTGTCGTTAATGTAAATCTGCTCTACATTTATGGGAACAATTTGGTCTTGAAAACGATTTTCAGATAAGGCTCGTAAAGCTTTTAAATGCGAATTATATGCAAATTCATCTTGGTCTTCTCTGGAAACTTTAAATTGGTTGGCAACCGCTTCGGCTGTATTACCCATGCCCCAGTAATAATCTTCGTGACCTGCTTTTACGGTATCGTAGTTTAATTCGGGTTTAAAACCCGTCATAGGAACCGAGCTCATGCTCTCTACACCACCTGCAATAATACAATCGGCCATTCCTGCTTGAATTTTAGCAGTAGCAATTCCTATGGTTTCGATACCAGAAGAACAAAAACGATTAACAGTTACACCAGGAACATCGACACTTTTTAATCCTATTAAAGATATAAAACGTGCCATATTCAAACCTTGTGCACCTTCTGGCATGGCGTTACCAACAATAACATCGTCGATGCGTTTAACATCCAGTTGTGGTAATTCCTTCATCATATACTGAATGGTTTCTGCGCCTAACTCGTCGGCCCGCTTAAAACGGAAAACACCTTTTGGCGCTTTACCAACAGCTGTCCTGTATGCTTTTACTATATATGCTTGTTTCATTTTTAATTTAGTATTGAGTATTGAGTTTTTAGTATTGAGAATTATAATTTTTGCTGAAGTGCATAATTCATTTTTTGGATATCAATACATAACTCAATAATTGGTTGTACTTTATCTTTTGTTATCAAATCTAATTCTATAATTAAAAGTAATTGCGTTTGAAGTTCGTAAGCAGAACCATTCGCAATACTTAAAAAGTGTTTAAATTCTTTTTGAGAATTTCTGCCAGCACCCTCAGCTATATTTGAAGGAATTGAGATAACACTCCTTTTAATTTGGGATGTTAGTCCAAACTTTTCATCTAAAGGTAAATTAGCGATAAGTAAATACACAGCTTTAGTAAGTTTAATTGATTTATTCCAGATTTTTAAATCTTCAACTCTGTGCATTTCTAATTACTTAATACTAATATCTCAATACTATTCGCAACTAGTTGCGAAGTGGTTTTCCAGTTTTTAACATATGCTGAATGCGCTCTAAAGTTTTGCGTTCGGTACATAAACTTAAAAATGCTTCGCGTTCTAAATCTAATAGATATTGCTCACTAACTAAAGTAGGTTCCGATAAATCACCACCAGCCATGACATAAGCTAGTTTGTTGGCTATTTTATGGTCGTGCTCGCTTATAAAATTAGAAGCTTGCATGGCATCTGTGCCTACTAAAAACATTCCTAAAGCTTGTTTGCCCAGTACCTTAACATCTTTACGCTTTACAGGTTGAGTGTAGCCTGTTTCTGCCATTATTTTAGCATAAGCCTTAGCGGTTGCAATTTGTCGGTCTTTATTAACAACTACCACGTCTTTTCCTTTTTGAAGCACCCCTAAATCGAAGGCTTCGTAGGCAGATGTTGATACTTTTGCCATTCCAATGGTTAAAAAATATTCTTGAAGGGTGTTCAATTCTACATCCCCTTTTCTAAAAGAATCTGATGCACGAAGCGCCACTTCTTTAGATCCGCCGCCACCAGGAATAACACCAACACCAAACTCAACCAAACCTATATACGTTTCGGCAGCAGCTACAACTTTATCGGCATGCATAGAAAGTTCACAACCGCCACCCAAGGTCATACCGTGGGGCGCAGAAATTGTTGGTATGGCAGAATATCGCATACGCATCATGGTGTCTTGAAAATACTTAATAGCAGCATTTAACTCGTCGTATTCTTGCTCTACAGCCATCATGAAAATCATGCCTATATTAGCACCAACGGAGAAATTAGCAGCTTGATTTCCTATAACTAAGCCTTGAAAATCTTTTTCGGCTAAGTCTATAGCTTTGTTTAATCCTGCCAAAACATCGCCACCAATGGTATTCATTTTAGACTGGAATTCGCAGTTTAAAATACCATCACCTAAATCTTCAATTACAACACCCGAGTTTTTGAAAACCTGATTTGATTTTCTAATATTATCTAAAATGATAAAACTATCCTGTCCAGGAACTTTAATTTGAGTTTTTGATGGAATATTATAAAAATAGGTAGCACCTTCTTTTATTGTGTAGAAGGTACCCACACCCGATGCAAGCATGTCCTGCACCCAAGAAGCGGGTTCTAAATTTTCAGCCTTCATGAGTTCGATGCCTTTTTGAACACCAATGGCATCCCAAATTTGAAAAGGTCCATGTTCCCAGCCAAATCCAGCTTTCATGGCATCGTCAATTTTATAAAGTTCGTCTGTTATTTCTGGAATTCTGTTTGAAACATAAGCGAACATTGAAGCAAAATTCTTTCTGTAAAATGCGCCCGCTTTATCTTTCCCTGAAACTAAAACTTTAAAACGGTCGATAACTTTATCGATGGTTTTAGTTAGTTCTAAGGTTGCAAAATTTGCTTTTTTTGATGGCTTATATTCCAGTGTATTTAAATCTAAGGCTAAAATTTCCTTATCTACTTTTTTGTAAAAACCTTGTCCCGTTTTGCTTCCTAACCACTTATTTTCCATCATGGTATTAATGAAATCTGGAAGCTTAAATAACTCATGAGCCTCGTCGTTAGGGCAATTTTCATATATGCCATTGGCAACATGAACTAAAGTGTCTAAGCCCACAACATCTACGGTTCGGAATGTAGCTGACTTAGGACGCCCAATTACAGGGCCGGTTAATTTATCTACTTCTTCAACCGTTAATCCTAAAGCTTTTACCTGATGAAATAAACTTTGAATACCAAAAATACCTATGCGATTTCCAATAAACGCCGGGGTGTCTTTTGCTATTACCGATGTTTTTCCAAGAAATTGTTCGCCATATCCATTTAAAAAGTTTAAAACTTCTGAAGATGTTTTAGGTCCTGGAATAATTTCAAATAATTTTAAATATCGTGCCGGATTAAAAAAGTGCGTGCCACAAAAATGTTTCTGAAAATCGTCACTTCTTCCTTCACTCATAAAATGAATAGGAATACCAGAAGTATTAGACGTTATTAAAGTTCCTGGAGTTCTGTATTTTTCTAATTTTTCGAAAACAGATTTTTTAATATCCAGTCTTTCAACAACAACTTCCATAATCCAGTCCACATCTTTAACTTTAGCGATGTCATCTTCTAAGTTACCAGTTGTAATTCTTTTTGAAAATTCTTGATGATAAATAGGGGATGGTTTCGATTTTAAAGCATGATTTAATGCATCATTTACCAACCTATTTCTAACGATTTTGTCGTTTATAGATAGGCCTTTTGCTTTTTCTGCATCGGTTAATTCGCGTGGAATGATATCGAGTAAAAGCACCTCTACACCAATATTGGCAAAATGACATGCAATACCGCTTCCCATAATACCAGATCCTATTATGGCTACTTTTTTAATAATTCGTTTGCTCATTTTATTTAGTCTAGTCTAATCTTTTTGATTGTATATTTTTTTGTTAGAAATCATTTCATTTATTAAATCTGACACCTCGTAAAAGTGTTTTAATTTTTCTTCTGAAATATTTTTTCTAATGGCTTCGTTAAAAGTTAAAACTTTCTCTCTGGAATACACTCGTTTTTCTAATCCGAAGTCTGTAAGATGAATAATAACACCTCTACCATCTTCGGGGTTGGGTTTACGTTCTATTAACCCTTTTTCTTCCATAGATTTTAATGTGCGAGATAAACTGGTTGCTTCCATACCCATTTTTGGACCCAAGGCAGTTGAAGGGGTTCCTTCTTCAGGATCGATACTTAAAAGTGTAAATCCTGTAGCCATCGTAGTTTCAAACTTAGCAGCTTCCTCATTATACATTTTTTGAACAGCCAGCCAAGTTGTTCTTAACATATAATCTATTGTTCTATCTTTCATTCATTATATTTTAGTTGGTAATTTCAAATATAATAAAAATATTATGCGCGCATAATAAATAGACTGTTAAAATTGCGGTATTTTTGTTAAAATTTTAGAAGACGTTATTAAGAGCGATAAATTTTTTCGATTAAGTTTAAATACTTCTCTTTAATAACTTTTCGTTTGAGTTTCATGGTTGGTGTTAAATGCCCAGCATCAATGGACCAGACATCTGGTGTGATTTCAAATTTCTTAATTTGTTCCCAGTTTCCAAAATTTTTATTAGCATGGTCAATTTCTTCCTGAATGCGATCTAAAAGTTTTGTATTGGTAATAAGGTCGTTATTATCTTTAAAATGTATGTTGTGGCGTCGCGCCCATTCTTTGGAGAAATCGTAATTTATTTGAATGAGTGCTGCGGGCATTTTTTCGCCTTCACCAATAACCATAATTTGTTCTATAAAACGTGATTGTTTAAATTCATTTTCAATAAGTGCCGGTGCTACGTATTTTCCTCCCGAGGTTTTAAACATTTCCTTTTTGCGGTCGGTTATTCTTAAAAAGCCATCGCTATCAATTTCGCCTATATCCCCAGTATGAAAGTAATCGTTCGTCATTACTTCGGCAGTTTTTTCGGGGTCTTTATAGTAACCAAGCATCACGTTTGGACCTTTAACTAAAATTTCGCCGTCTTCGGCAATTTTAACTTCCAAATTGTCGATTACTTTTCCAACGGTCCCAATTCGAAAGCCTCCATTACGCATGTCGTTTACAGAAATTACAGGAGAGGTTTCTGTTAAGCCATAGCCTTCCATGATGGGTAATTTTGCAGCTGCAAAAATTCGTGTTAACCTTGTTTGCAATGCTGCACTCCCAGAAACCATAACGTCTAAATTACCACCTAAACCTTCTTGCCATTTGCTAAAAATTAATTTTCGTGCTAATTTAAGTTGAAGTTCATACCATAGGCCGTTTTTCCCGTACGGTTCATATTTAAGTCCTAGGTTTACCGCCCAGAAAAAAATTATTTTTTTTAAGCCAGTTAACTCGGTACCCTTAGCAATAATTTTGTCGTAAACCTTCTCGTAAAGTCTAGGAACAGCCGTCATTACATTGGGTTTTACTTCTTTAAGGTTGTCGCTCATTTTTTCTATAGATTCTGCAAAATAAATTTCAACACCACAATATTGGTATAAATACAAAATCATGCGTTCGAAAACATGGCATATAGGTAAAAAACTCAAGGCTTTAGATTCACCATATTTAAATGGTACGCGTTTTTTACTGTCTAATACATTAGACACTATATTGTTATGAGAAAGCATAACACCTTTTGGTTTTCCTGTTGTACCAGAAGTGTATATAATGGTCGCCAAATCGTTACTTGTAACTTCTTTTTTTCTTAACTCTACGTCATCTTGATTACTTGGGTCTTCTCCTAATTTTAATAGGGCTTTCCAGTTTTCTTCATTGGCAATTTCATCGAAAGTGTAAACATTTTTGAGTTTAGTTTTCGATTTAATACTATTAAGTTTTTCAAGAACTTCAACATCTGAAACAAAACATAAAACAGATTCTGAATGGTTTAAAATATATTCATAATCTTCGGAAGCGATTGTTGGATATATTGGAATGTTTTGTGCACCAATTTGCAAAACACCAATATCCAGAACATTCCATTCTGTTCTGTTGGTAGATGAAATTACAGCTATTTTATCATTAGGTTTAATGCCAAGACGAAGTAAACCACGGCTAAGAGCATTAGCTTGATTTATAAATTCTTCAGTTGATATAGAATTCCAAACCCCATCATACTTTGTGGTAAAGGCTTTTTCTAAATTGTATGTTTCTAATTGATAATATGGAAAATCAAAAAGTCTATGAATAGCAACCATCTTTAATTAAGTTTCTTGTCATGCAAAGTAAGAAATTAAAAGTGATTTTCAAATTAGCAATTTAAGGGGGATTCAATATTTAATTTTTATCTAATATTTAAAATTAAGTGTGTTTTATTAAATATCTGAAATGTTGAGCTATAGCGCTATTAATTATTAATTTAAATACCAGTTTGTTAAGTAACATGATTGCAAAAAAAAGCCTCTTAGTTTTATTTAAGAGGCTTTTAAAATGGAAATTTATTTATTTTCTATCCATAGTCGTGCATTTACAAAGGCCTCTAACCAAGGTGTTACTTCGTCTTTTCTTCCTTTAGGGTAATTTGCCCAATTCCATTGGAAAGTTGAGCGCTCAATATGTGGCATCGTAACTAAATGACGACCTGTTTTGTCGCACATCATGGCCGTATTATAATCTGAACCATTTGGGTTATGTGGATATTCTGCATAACCATATTTGCCTACAATGTTATATTGATCTTCGGAATATGGTAATTTAAATTTTCCTTCACCATGAGAAATCCAAACGCCTAAAGTTGTTCCAGCTAGGGTAGAAAGCATCACCGAATTATTTTCTTGAATTTTTACTGAAGTGAATGCGCTTTCGTGTTTTTGGGAATTATTATGATGCATTTTCCCGTGGATTTCATGTTCCGGATTTATTTCTTCTAATTCCATAAATAACTGGCATCCGTTACAAATTCCAACAGAAAGTGTGTCTTCTCTTTTGAAGAAATCTTGAATTGCTTTATTGGCTTTTTCGTTATATTTTATAGCGCCTGCCCAACCTTTAGCAGATCCTAATACATCGGAATTTGAGAAACCACCAACAGCTCCTAAAAACTGAATATCTTCTAAAGTTTCGCGACCAGAAATTAAATCGGTCATGTGTACATCTTTCACATCGAAACCAGCTAAATACATGGCATTTGCCATTTCACGTTCAGAATTACTTCCTTTTTCACGAAGTATAGCTGCTTTTGGTCTGTTAGCATTTACCTTGGGCAGTTTTCCTGTAAAATGCTTTGGAAAAGTATACTCTAAAGGTTGATTTTTATAGTTATTGTATCTGGCTTCTGCCAAACCGTTGGCTGTTTGTTTTTGGTCTAATAAGAAAGATGTTTTATACCAAACATCGCGTAAATTTGATATATTTAAATTGAAAGTCTCTTCATAATTCTTGATATTTAATGCATTACTTTCTGTAACAGAACCTATGTTGAAAAATTCAATTTGAGCTTCAGATAAAACAGATTCAATAGAAGCATCTTTCGACTGAATTATTATACCAGCATTTTCTGAAAATAATACTTTTAAAGCATCACTTTCACCTAACGCACTAAGATCTATATTGGCACCTAAATTAGTATCGGCAAAACATAATTCCAATAGTGTAGTAATTAATCCGCCTGAAGCAACATCGTGCCCTGCGATAACTTGTTCATCTTTAATTAATTCCTGAATGGTATTAAAAACGGTTTTAACATAACCTGCATCTTTAACCGTAGGCGTATCGTTTCCTATTTTATTTAAAATTTGAGCAAACGAGCTTCCGCCCAGTTTAAATGTGTCTTGAGAAATGTTTATATAATAAATTTGCCCGCCATTTTTTTGAAAAACAGGCTCAACAACTTTCGAAATATCGTTACAGTTACCAGCAGCCGAAATAATTACAGTACCCGGAGAAATAACATCTTCGTTCGGGTATTTTTGTTTCATAGATAAAGAATCTTTACCTGTAGGCACGTTAATCCCTAAAGATATAGCAAACTCAGAAACGGCTTCAACGGCTTCATACAAACGCGCATCTTCACCTTCATTTTTACAAGGCCACATCCAGTTTGCAGATAAAGAAACCGATTTTAATCCGTCTTTTAAAGGTGCCCAAATAATATTTGTTAACGATTCTGTAATGGCATTTCTACTTCCTGCTGCAGGATTAATTAATCCGGAGATAGGCGCGTGGCCAACAGAGGTTGCAATACCTTCTTTTCCTTTAAAATCTAGTGCCATAACACCTACATTATTTAAAGGTAATTGTAACGGTCCTGCACATTGTTGTTTGGCAACTTTACCACCAACGCAACGATCTACTTTATTTGTTAACCAGTCTTTACATGCTACGGCTTCTAATTGCAACACTTGGTTTAAATAATCGTTAAAATTTAATGGGTTATAAGTTACTTCACTATATTTTCTGTTCACAGAATTATCGGTCATGATGGTTTTTGGCGAACTACCAAACATATCTTCCATGGCTAAATCCATAGGTTTATGGCCGTTTGTTTTAGATTCGAAAGTAAACCTGTCATCTCCAGTAACATCACCAACGGTGTACATTGGCGAACGTTCACGCTCTGCAATACGTTTTAGTGTGTCTATATGTTTTTCTGCAATAACTAATCCCATACGTTCCTGAGATTCGTTACCAATAATTTCTTTATCTGAAAGCGTTGGGTCTCCAACAGGAAGGGCATCTAAATCTATTTTTCCACCGGTATCTTCTACAAGTTCAGATAGACAGTTTAGGTGTCCGCCCGCACCATGATCGTGAATAGAAACAATGAAATTTTCGTCACTTTCTACCATGCCTCGAACAGCGTTAGCTGCACGTTTTTGCATTTCTGGATTAGAACGTTGTACCGCATTTAACTCGATGCCTGAAGCAAAAGCACCAGTATCTGCCGATGATACCGCAGCACCACCCATACCAATTCGGTAGTTTTCACCACCCAAAATAACTATTTTATCACCTGGTTTAGGGGTGTCTTTTAATGCTTGATCTTTTTTGCCATAACCAATACCACCAGCTTGCATAATGACTTTATCGAAACCAAGAATACGTGCATCTTCTTCATGTTCGAAGGTTAATACAGACCCACAAATAAGTGGTTGACCAAATTTGTTGCCAAAATCGGATGCACCATTACTGGCTTTTATTAAAATATCCATAGGCGTTTGGTATAACCATGGACGCTCTTTAACACCGTTTTCCCATGGTCTGTTTTCTTCTAAACGCGAATAAGATGTCATGTAAACCGCTGTTCCTGCTAATGGTAACGAGCCTTTTCCACCAGCTAACCTGTCGCGAATTTCGCCCCCAGATCCAGTAGCAGCACCGTTAAAAGGCTCTACAGTTGAAGGGAAGTTATGTGTTTCTGCTTTTAGCGATATTACAGATTCAAAATCTTTTACCGTGTAGTAATCTGGTACATCCGCGCGTTGCGGTGCAAACTGTTCTACAACAGGACCTTCAATAAAAGCAACGTTATCTTTATATGCTGAAACGATGGAATTTGGATTTGTTTCCGAAGTTTTTCTAATTAATTTAAAAAGAGAAGTCGGTTTTTCTACACCATCAATTATAAAAGTACCATTAAATATTTTATGGCGGCAGTGTTCGCTGTTTACTTGCGAAAATCCGAAAACTTCAGAATCGGTTAATGGTCTGCCTATTTTTTTAGAAACGTTTTCTAAATAACTCACCTCTTCATCACTTAAAGATAAGCCTTCTTGCTCATTGTAAGCCGCAATGTCTTCTATGTTAAGAATGGGTTCTGGTTTAATATTTATGGTGAACGACTCTTGATTTAATCCGTTGTATTTCTCTGAAATCATAGGATCGTAATTTTTGAAATCTTCAGAAACGGCTTGAAATTCTTCAATTCTAATGATATCTGAAATGCCCATATTCTGAGTGATTTCAACAGCATTGGTACTCCAAGGTGTTATCATGGCAGCGCGAGGGCCAACAAAAAAAGCATCTAATGATGCCTGTTCTATTTTAGGTTGATTGCCAAATAACCATACTAATTTAGTAATAGTTTCGGTAGATAATTCTTTTGTTGTTTGTACAGCGAATACTTTGCTGGTTACGTTTCCAAAGAAATGAATCATTAGGTCTTGTTTTGTATATGTTATAGAAAGTGCAAATTTACTTTTTTTCGGCGTAATTTTAACTAATTAATGATATGAAAATTAAGAGTTATTCACGAGTTTTAAACATAAAAAAAGCGACTTTTTAAATCGCTTTATATTAAATTCTTGTAATGTGTTATTTTTTTCTTTCTAGTAAAGCCATATAAAATCCGTCGTAACCAGATTTGTGCGACAATACTTTTTTATCTTCTACGAAAGTAAATTCTTTTCCAGCTTCCGATGTTAAGAAAACATCAATTTGTTTTTGGTTTTCGGAGGGCAAAACAGAACAAGTTGCATAAACTAATTTACCTCCTGGTTTAACCATTTTCGAGTATTGTTGTAAAATCTCTTGTTGAGTAACTTTAATTTTTTCAATAAATTCTGGCTGTAATTTCCATTTAGCGTCGGGGTTACGTCTTAAAACACCCAATCCAGAACAAGGGGCGTCTATTAAAACACGATCTGCTTTATCATACAGTTTTTTAATAACTTTTGTAGAGTCAATGGTACGAGTTTCAATATTGTGAGCGCCATTTCTTTTAGCACGACGTTTTAGTTCATGAAGTTTGTTTTCATAAATATCCATCGCTATAATTTGGCCTTTGTTGTCCATCATCGATGCTAAGTGCAGCGTTTTGCCTCCTGCACCGGCACAAGTATCAACCACACGCATGCCTGGTTTTACATCTAAAAATTCGGCCACTAATTGCGAAGACGCATCTTGCACTTCGAAAAAACCATTTTTAAAAGCTTCGGTAGTAAAAACATTGGCACGTTCTTTTAATTTTAAAGCATTTGGGTAATTTTCAATAAAATCGCATTCAATATCTAAATCAAATAATTCTGCCTGAAGCTTTTCTTTAGTTGTTTTTAAAGTGTTTACTCTTAAAATAACATCGGCTTGCTCGTTAAGTGCAGCAATTTCTTTGGTCCAAACCGTATTTCCAAGTTCTTTTTCGCCAATTTCATCTAACCAGTCGGGAATAGATTCTTTAAACTTTCTTATTTTAGAAAGCTCATCGAAACGGCCTTTTATTTTTCTGGTTGGCGTATTTTCAAAGTATTTCCAATCGGGTAATTTAATGCCCTTTAAGGTAGCCCAAACGGCAAACATGCGCCAAATATTATCTCTGTCAAAAGGTTCTTTTACTTCGGCTATTTCGGCGTATAAACGTTTCCAACGAACAATATCGTAAGTGGTTTCGGCAACGAAAGCTCGATCTCGTGCGCCCCAGCGTTTGTCACGTTTTAGTAGTTGTTGTATAACTTTATCAGCGTAGTTGCCTTCGTTAAATATAAGTGTTAAGCCATCAATAACTGAAAAGCATAAATTTCTGTGTAATCGCATGTTTTATAAATAAGAGTGCAAAGTTACGTTAATTGCTACGAATACACGAATGTTTTTATAATTTGCATCAATACACTTATCTTTCGTTAAAATTTGTAATTATGAAAGTGATTTTTGCCGTTTTTAGTGCTTTAATTTTATTGGTTTCCTGTAAAAAGGAAATCCCTTTTGTGCCTAGAAATTTCGATAAGATTGAAATAGAACGCATTCTGGAAGACTCCATATTAAGTGTTAGAGCTATTGAAATTTTGAATGATAAAAGTTTAGCTTTCGCGGCTAATAATGGTGTTTTTGGGTTGTTTAATCCTAAAACAAAACTGTGGCAAACTTCTGTACAAAAATATGATAGTTTGAATTTGCAATTTAGAGCTGTTGGACACACTGCATCCGATTTTTTTATGCTAAGCATTGAATCGCCAGGTTTATTATTTAAAACAGGAGAAAATGGTAAAATGACTCTAGTTTATAAAGAAGTAGGTTTAGGTGTTTTTTATGATGCTTTAACGTTTTGGAATGATTCTGAAGGTATTGCTGTTGGCGACAGTGTTAATGGTTGTTTATCTATTATTATTACCCGAGATGGAGGTCAAACTTGGAATAAAATTTCGTGTGATAAATTACCTGAAGGTATAGTAGGGGAAGGCGCATTTGCAGCCAGTAACACAAATATTAAAGTCATAGGTAACAAAGCATGGATAGCAACAACTCATGGCAATATATATTACACTAGTGATAAAGGGGAAACTTGGGAGCGAATTAATACGCCCATTATTCAAAAGGAAGAAACCGAGGGTATTTATTCTATAGATTTTTATGATGAAAATGTTGGTTTTGCCATAGGTGGCGACTTTTCTAAACCCAATATGAATGTTGCTAATAAAATGAGAACTGTAGATGGCGGTAAAACCTGGGAGCTAGTAGCGAATAATGAAAACCCAGATTACAGAAGCTGTGTGCAGTTTTTACCAAACCGTATGGGTAACGAGTTGGTTGCTGTAGGGTTTAAAGGTGTCGATTTTACAAATGATTTTGGTAATACTTGGAAACATTTAAGTGATGAAAGTTTTTATACCATTCGATTTACTAATGATAGTACAGCTTATGCAGCCGGTGCTGGAGGTATTTCTAAATTAAGTTTTAAATAAAAAAAGAGCACCTGTTTGGTGCTCTTTTTTTTATTTTTTTCCTTCTCGCTTCATTTTCTTAAACTGCTCGAACAATTTCTTTTTAAAATCTTCTTCGGCGACTTTAAGTAAAATAATTTTTTTTGCTGAAATAACTTTTTGAAGTTTACTATTTAGTTTAGCTTCTTCATCATGAATTCTGTTTTCAGTTTTGGTCATTTTTTCTAGTAATTCCACAGCTCTTTCTTCTGAAAGATTATTGGCATTGTTTTTAATTTCACGACGTATATCACGAAGTTCTTCGTGTTTTAATTTTAAAGTTGCCTCTTCGTAGGCATTGTAGATAGGCCAAAACTGTTCGGCTTCGTTAGCCGTTAGCGCTAATCTTTCGGTGATAAAAGATACTTTTAAAGCTTTTATTTTATCTCTGCCTTCTGGTTGTTGTGCCAGGACATTAAGAGATAAAAACAATACTATAATAGGGAGTATAAATGTTTTCATAATTAACTTATTCTGTTGTTAAGTCTTCAATATCTAAATTATTTAATAAATAATTTTCTATGTTTTCTTCATTAAAATCTATTTGGATAAAATTTGATTCAATCAAATCTTCTTCTGGTAATAATGAAGCGATTTCGTATGAATCTAAAATATCTTCGGTAATCATGTAATTTTCAACCATTTCAAAATCTAAATTATTCCAATTATTACTTTTAGAATTAAAAGTTAAGGTAAAAAGTAACAGAACCGCAGCAGCAACTCCAGATATGTAAATGAGTTTTTTTCTATTAAATAGCGTAATAACTTTTCCTGTTTTTTCTTCTTTAACCTTACTTATAATGGCGTTTTCAAGGTTGCTTAAATAATTTTCAGGAATTTTAAAACCAGCATCATCAATGGTGTTTTTTAATTTGATTTCAGAAAAAAGTTGGTCTTCTAAAGTTTCAAAATAATTATCTGGAACTTTAAATCCTGAATGCTTTATGTTGTATGATTTTAAATCTTTCATATTATTAAGACTTCTTTTTTTTGTAAAGGTTTAATTTTTAGTTAGGTAAGCTTCAATTTTTTTTACTGCAATATGGTACGATGCTTTTAAAGCGCCTTCGCTAGTTTCTAAAATTTCGGACATGTCTTTAAATTTTAAATCTTCAAAATATTTCATATTAAAAACCAATTGTTGTTTTTGTGGTAATGTAGCAATGGCTTTTTGTAATTTTAGTTGAATGTCGTCTCCTTCGAAATAGGTGTCGGCAGTTAAATTTGCAATGGCTAAATTTTGAACTTCCTCGGTGGATATTTGTAATTTTTTAGCGTTTTTATTTAAAAAGGTTATCGATTCGTTGGTTGCTATTCTATACAACCACGAATACAACTTACTTTCACCTTTAAAATTATGAATGTTTTGATACACTTTTATAAACGTGTTTTGTAAAACATCGTCTGTATCGTCGTGCGACTTTACAATATTTCTAATATGCCAGTACAAGCGTTCTTTATAAAGTGTTATTAATACTTTAAATGCCTGTTCTTTATTTGTATTAGATTTTAATTGTTCTACTAATTGTAATTCGTCTATCACAAAAACACTTTAGTTGTTAGACTTATAAAATTACTAAAAGTTTAAAAGCTTTTATTTAATTTTTTGCGTAAAAAAAGGATAACCGTTTTAATGATTATCCTTTTTGGTTTAAGATAAGAAATTTTATATACTTTGCATTTCAACCAGTTTCTGGTAAATGCCTTTTTGTGCGATAAGCTCGTCATGTTTACCTTTTTCAACTATTTCACCTTTGTTTAAAACTACGATTTCGTCGGCTTTTTGTATGGTTGATAAACGATGCGCAATTACAATAGACGTTCTGTTTTTCATCATATTTTCCAGGGCTATTTGCACTAAACGTTCGCTTTCGGTGTCTAGTGCCGATGTGGCCTCGTCTAAAATCATAATAGGTGGACTTTTAAGAACGGCACGAGCAATACTTAAACGTTGTTTTTGTCCGCCAGAAAGTTTATTTCCAGAGTCTCCAATATTAGTTTCAATGCCATTAGGAAGCGTTTCAACAAATTCCCAAGCGTTTGCAACTTTTAAAGCCTCGATAACTTCTTCGTCTGTAGCGTCTTGTTTTCCTAATTTAAGGTTATTTTTTATGGTATCGTTAAACAATAAAGCTTCTTGAGTTACAATGCCTAATTGTTTTCTTAAAGAACTGGTTGTTAAATCTCTAATATCTATGCCGTCAATTAAAATTTCTCCTTTGTTTACGTCGTAAAAACGTGTAATTAAATTGGCTATGGTAGATTTACCACTGCCAGACTGTCCAACTAAAGCAACTGTTTTTCCTTTTGGAATGGTTAAAGAGAAATCTTTTAAAACATACTCATTTTCATATTTAAAAGATATGTTTTTGAATTCTATTTGAGAGGTAAAATCGGTTTTAGTAATGGCATTATCCTTATCTTTTAATGGATTAGGCGTATCGATTATTTCTTGAATACGTTCTGCTGCTGCGTTACCTTGCTTAATGTTGTAAAGCCCGCGTGAAATGGCTTTAGCGGGAACTAAAATGTTATATGCCAATCCTATATAAGCCATAAACGATGGGCCATCTAGGGATTTATCCACAAGAACTAATTGTCCCCCATACCAAAGTAACATTGAAATTACAATGATTCCTAAAATTTCGCTTGTTGGTGAAGCAAGATTTTGACGATTTAATAATTTATTTGAGAAATTATAAAATCGATTAGAGGAATCTATAAATTTTGTGTTGAATTTTTCTTCAGCATTAAACCCTTTTATAATTCTTAAACCAGTTAAAGTTTCTTCGAGTATAGATAAAATAGCTCCTTGTTCTTTTTGTACACGATCGGATTTTCTTTTTAAACTTTTTCCTATTCTTGAGATAATAATCCCTGATAGAGGAATAAAAACAAAAACAAAAATGGTTAGCTTAACACTTATAATAAGCATCATTATAATTGTAAAAATGATGCTTAATGGCTCTCTAAAAATAAGTTCTAGAACAGGAAGCATGGAGTATTGAAGTGTAGATACATCGTTTGTGACACGCGCCATGATGTCGCCTTTCTTTTGTTCTGAAAAAAACGACAAGGGTAATTCTACTGTTTTCTTATAAACGGCATTTCTTAAATCTCTAACGACACCATTTCTTAGAAATACCATAAAGTAGTAGGCTAGATAACTGAAAATATTTTTTAATAAGAATACAATAATTATGAAGCCAATAATAAAAATAAGTGCTTTCGATTTATCATCTTGAGCATACAAATTAATCTGGTATGCCATGTAATCTTTATAAAAATTATTAAGATGTCCAATGCCCTGATAAATGGGTTTTTCTACAACTTTAAACGTGTCTTGTTTGAAGAGAACATCTAACATTGGTATTAATGCAATAAAAGATAAAGCACCGAATAAAGCATAAAGAATATTCGATATTATGTGTCCTAAAGCATATCTTTTATAAGGTTTTGCGTATTTTAAAATATTTACAAACTGATTCATTAATTAAGAATTGTCTATTTATAAAACATGCTTTTATGGTAACCATAAAAGCATGTAGATTTTTTGCAAAGATAAGCGTTATTAAATTAATTTCATGTCTTTTAAAATCGTTTCGGCTTTTGTATCGAGTAAAGCTTCAACATTTTTAAAGTCTTCAACCGATTTTAATTCGGTATTAACACTTACATAGAATTTTATTTTTGGCTCAGTTCCACTAGGGCGTAAAGCGATTTGACTACCATCTTCTGTGTAATAAATAATTACGTTAGATTTTGGTACATCAATGGTTTTTTCTTCACCAGTTAATAAATATTTGGCAGTAGATGTTTCGTAATCTTCAATTTTTACAACTTTAGAACCGTTAATTACTTTTAAAGGGTTTTCGCGTGCATCAATCATCATTTGTGTGATTTCTTGAGCACCTTCAATACCTTTTTTAGTTAGAGATACTAATTTCTCTTTGTAACAACCGTGTTCTACATAAAGTTTTAACAATTCTTCGTAGAAAGAACTGCCATTGGCTTTGGCATGTGCAGCTATATCACAAGCCAGAAGGGTAGAGGTTACTGCATCTTTATCGCGAACAAAATCGCCCACCATATAACCAAAACTTTCTTCGCCACCACCAATAAAATCTAGTTCAGGGAAGTCTTTAATAAGTTTAGCAATCCATTTAAAGCCTGTTAAAACTATTTTACTCTCTACATTGTAAGCATCTGCAAGTTTATTAAGCATAGGTGTCGACACAATTGTAGATGCAATAAATTCTTTTCCTTTAATTTTTCCAGCAGCTTTCCATTGTTTTAAAAGGAAATCTGTCATCATTAACATGGTTTGGTTTCCGTTAAGAAGTTGTAATTCATTTTCAGAATTACGCACGGCAACGCCCAATCTGTCACAATCGGGATCGGTACCAATCACAATATCGGCGCCTACTTGGTCGGCTAATTCTAAAGCCATTTTTAAAGCAGCCGGTTCTTCTGGATTTGGAGATGCAACGGTTGGAAAATCGCCATTTGGTACTTCTTGTTCTTTTACAATATGAACATTTTTAAAACCAGCGCGTTTTAAAGTTTCTGGAACGGCAGTGATTGAGGTTCCGTGTAAGGAAGTAAAAACAATTTTAAAATTATCTTTTGCTTCTTGTGAGGCTGCGATGCTTCCGTTTTTAACAGATTCGTCAATAAATACGGTATCAACTTCTTCACCTATATATTTAATGAGGCTATTGTTAGCTTCAAATTTAATATCAGAATATTTTAAACTATCAATAACTTTAATAATTTCTCCATCTTGAGGCGGAACCAACTGGCCACCATCTTGCCAATACACTTTGTAACCATTGTATTCTGGCGGATTATGCGATGCTGTTAAAACAATACCACAATGGCAGTTTAAGTGTTTAACTGCAAACGATAATTCTGGAGTTGGACGCAAATCTTCAAATAAAAATACTTGAATACCATTAGCTGAAAAAACATCGGCAACTACTTTTGCTAAAGTTTTACTGTTGTGTCTGCAATCGTAAGCAATAACGGCTTTAGGTGTTTCACCCGGAAAGGCTTCTAATAAATAATTGCTTAAACCTTGAGTGCTTTTTCCTAATGTGTATTTGTTTATACGATTGGTACCAATGCCCATAACACCACGCATACCACCCGTACCAAATTCAAGATCTTTATAAAAGCTTTCCTGAATATCTTTTGGATTATGTGCAATGCTATTTTTTATGAAAGCTTGTGTTTCCTCATCAAAAGTTGGCGTTAACCAAGTATTTATTCTCTCTAGAATTTGTGGTTCAATGTGTATCATAGTTGTTAAAAAATATTTTCAAAAGTAATTAATAATGAATTTTTTAGTTGGTTTAATTTTGATTTAAAAATCCTTTTAAATTTATTAATTTAAGTTTAAGTTTTCTTTAATTGTATAACGTTTTTTTCCTTGTTTGGTTCGTAAAATTATTTCGCCTAAGAAACCAGCAACGAAAAATTGCGTACCTATAACCATGGTAGTTAAGGTTATATAAAATTCTGGTCTAAGGGTGATAAGTCTGCCTTTAGGATTAAAAAATAATTTATCGAGACCCAAGTACAAAACAAAACAAAAGGCAATAGTTATCATTATAAAACCAAGTGCGCCAAAAAGATGCATGGGGTTTTTACCAAAACGGGAAATAAACCAAATGGTAATTAAATCTAAAAAGCCATGAATAAAACGGTTCATGCCGAATTTGGTTTCGCCATATTTTCTAGCCTGGTGTTTTACTACTTTTTCAGAAATTTTAGTAAAACCAGCATTTTTTGCCAACACAGGAATGTAGCGATGCATTTCGCCATTAACATCAATTTGTTTTACCACCTCTAATCGATAGGCTTTTAAGCCGCAATTAAAATCATTGAGTTTAACACCCGATGTTCTTCGGGCTGCCCAATTAAATAATTTTGATGGTAAATTTTTTGAAATGATAGAATCGTAACGCTTTTTTTTCCAACCAGAAATTAAGTCGTATTGATCTTTAACTATTAGGTTGTAAAGCTCGGGTATTTCGTCTGGACTATCCTGTAAATCGGCATCCATGGTAATAACCACATCGCCTGACGCTTTTTCGAATCCAGCATGAAGGGCTTGAGATTTTCCGAAGTTTTTTAAAAAACGAATGCCCTTAACATGAGGGTTTTTTAATGATAATTGATTAATGGTTTTCCAAGAATCGTCTGTACTGCCATCATCAATAAAAATGATTTCATATGAAAAATGATTGGATTGCATAACACTAGCAATCCAATCATGTAATTCTGTTAAAGAGTCTTGTTCGTTAAGTAGTGGTATGACTACTGATATGTTCATTTAAAAGCTTTCAAAAAGGTTGATGCTTCAAAAATACAGAATTATTCTGCTTTTGGTTTATTTTTTTTCAATGCAGCAGCAACAATTAATCCAATAATGCTAAAAAACACCGTATAACCAGCCAATCCTTTTAAAATGTTTCCAATTGAATATTGGTTTTGAGATTCTATTTGTTCTACCGATTGCGCAATAACTTCGCTGGGCGTATTAAATCCTTTAAGCATTTCAACTGTTTTTTCGATTGTTTTTTCTTTTAAAACATTTGCGGCTTCCGTATCTATAAAATTGAATAATATATATGATACAAATGTGCTAATAACCAAACCTAAAACAACAGTAATAAAAAAAGCGGTAAACGCTTCCTTAAAAGAGGCATATCCGTCTTGTGCTTGTTTTGTTTTTCCTACCGAAATAATACCTAGTACGATAATGGCTATTAGCATGAATACACCATACCACATGTTTGTTAACAATTCTAGATCTACCGCATAGGCAACAACGGTTAGTAATGCTAGTAATCCACCTAAATAAAGTCCGAAATTAATAGCTATAGATTTTAAAGATTTTTCCATTTTTTTAGAATAAATTTGTTCATTGATTAGTTAGTATTCAAAGGTAAGGAAACGTTACAGATTTTTTGAATAAAAAAAAATGTAAAAAAGTGTTGCAAAATTGTAAATATTGCTTATTTTTGCACTTCCAAAATTGAAAAGAATTTAAAGCTTTAAGCGATGAAAAAAGATATACATCCAGAAAATTATAGAATAGTAGCATTTAAAGACATGTCTAACGAAGATGTTTTTTTAACAAAATCTACAGCAAACACTAACGAAACTTTGGAGGTTGATGGTGTTGAGTATCCACTTATCAAAATGGAGATTTCAAGAACATCGCACCCATTTTACACTGGTAAATCTAAATTAATAGATACTGCTGGACGTATTGATAAATTTAAAAACAAATACGCGAAGTTTTCAAAATAAACTTTGTAATAACTATATACTAAAAGCCTTCATATTATTTAATATTGAAGGCTTTTTTATTATACCTAATTCATCTATTTTTGTTTAAACATTACGTTTTAAATTAAGATATTGTAGTTTTATTTACAACTTTCAACTTTAAAAAATCTCATGAATTATATCCTATTCGATGGTCCATCAAGAACTAATTTGTTGCCATTCACATTTACCCGTCCAGTTGCAGAAATACGAGTTGGAATATTAACGATTCGAGAAAAATGGGAAACGTTTTTAGATGCTACTACCACTACAGTTACCGAAGATTATTTGTCTGATAAGTTTCCTATGGTTGAAATGGATGTAAATATCATGATAAATGCATCATATTTACCAAATTTAGAATTGGTAGAAATGATAAAGGATTTAAAAGAAAATGAAGCCATTTTTAAAGATGAAGATGTCATTGCCTTTTACACCAAAGAAGCACAAGAAGATATTAATTTTGATAGTTATGAAGCTATAGAATTTAATGAATCTATTATAAAAATTGAAAATACCTGGGATATTTTTTCTAAAAATGGAGAAGCTATTCAAGACGATTTTAATCTGCTTACGCAAGGTAGAACATCGAAGCCTATACCATCAAGTAATAATGTTATTGCTGCCGAAAACATATTTATTGAAGCAGGTGCTTCTTTAGAATTTGTAACTCTTAACGCCACAAACGGTCCAATTTACATAGGTAAAAATTCTGAAATAATGGAAGGTTCCATAATTAGAGGGCCCTTCGCCTTATGTGAAAATGCTATTATTAAAATGGGAGCCAAAATTTATGGCCCAACAACTATAGGTCCGCAATGTAAAGCAGGTGGCGAAATTAATAATTCTGTTATGTTTGCCAATTCTAACAAGGGGCACGATGGATTTTTAGGAAATTCTGTTTTAGGTGAATGGTGTAATTTGGGAGCAGATACTAATAATTCAAATCTAAAAAATAATTATGCAGAAGTGCGTCTCTGGGATTATGACACAGAGGGGTTTGCTAAAACTGGTTTGCAATTTTGTGGATTAATGATGGGCGATCACAGTAAATGCGGAATTAATACCATGTTTAACACAGGTACCGTAGTGGGCGTAAGTGCAAATATTTTTGGTAGTGGTTTTCCAAGAAATTTTGTACCAAGTTTTAGTTGGGGAGGTAGTAGTGGTTTTACAACTTACGCAACCAAAAAAGCTTTTGAAGTGGCCGAAGTCGTTATGGCCAGACGGGGTTTAGAGCTCACAGAACAAGATAAGCTTATTCTAGAACACGTATTCGAAGAAACTAAAAAATACAGACGCTATTAAACGTTTGAAACCTTTTGGTTACCAATAACTTAATTAAGTTTTTCTATATTTGTTTGTAGAGAAACTTTTTTTTATGCTGAAATTTTTACTGTGTAGTACACTACTTATAACGTCCTTAAGTTATGCTCAATCTGATTTAGAGAAGGCTGTTAATTTAGAATTAAATAACGAATACCCTCATTTTGGTTTGATGGTATTTGAATCAAATAAAGTGCTTTTTACGTCTTATTTAATAGATAAAAGAGGAAAACTTGAACGTCAAAGTGGAGCGCCCGTTTTAGGAGTTTATGAGGGTGCATTATCTTCTAATGGAACGATTTCCAATGTAAATCTTTTACAAATTGACGAAGCAATTCAGAAAAATGGTATTACCAGTGCGGCTTTGTCACCAAATGGAGAACAGTTATTTATAACCATGCGTTACTCAAGTAAAGACATGCCAAAAGGCACATTTAATCCAGATAATTTTCACATTCGGGTGGGGGAGTATGTATCTGAAGTTGGTTGGACAAATTTTACAGTTTTACCATTTTGTGATCCGAAGTATTCTTATGCTCATCCAGCTTTTAGTAAAGATGGTAAAACAATGTATTTTACTTCCAATATTAGAGGCGGAAAGGAGACAACTAAAGGTGGTTCCGATATTTTTAAAGTAGATGTTTTAGATAATAACACCTTTTCTGAACCTAAAAATATGGGGCCAAACGTTAATTCTTATAGTAAAGAAATGTTTCCGTTTGTAAGCCATTCGGGCGATTTATATTTGGCTTCCAACAGGCCTAATGGTTTTGGAGGCTTCGATATTTATAAATGTAAAAACAATAATAAAGGTGGTTTTGGAAAAGCCGAAAAATTACCAAAGCCAATTAACAGTGCACAAGACGATTTCGGATTTATAATTCTTAACGATGAAAAAACTTGCTTTTTTACATCCAAAAGAACCGATGGTAAAGGCGATGACGATATTTATAAATTTATTATTAATTAATTGTATTGTAATATGTTAGGTTTGTTTTTAATTTATTTTATTGGTAAAAAATTTTATGATTTAGCTGATACATACGAACAGAATAAATGGTTGTATGCAATTATAAGTGTTGTTTTTTATTATGCAGTAGGTTTTGTGTTTGGCGTGGTTTTATTTGTACTAGACTTTTATGTTTTTGGATGGAATTTAGATTGGGAAAATAATTTTGGTGTTAATCTTTTGGGGCTTCCAATAGGTTTACTCGCTTTATGGGTTTTGTATATGATATTAGAAAGCAGATGGAAAAAAAGAATTGTTTTAGTAAAAGATGAAATTAAAAATATAGGTAATGATAATTTAGAATGACATTAGCGTTTTTTTACCCACTTTAATTCTAATAAGTTAATGGGGTTAATGCCTAAGTTTTCAACGTTTTTTTTTGTAAACCTAACGACTTCATCATAAAATAAGGGAACCACAGGCGCATTTTTCATTATTAATGAGTCCATTTTAGTATAAAGTAATGCTCTTTTATTTGCATTGGTTTCAGCAAACGCTTCTTGATACCAAGAGTCAAATAAATCGCTTTTAAAATGGGTGTAATTTGGTCCGTTAGGAGCAAAATTTTCACTGTAGTATAACGATAAATAATTTTCTGCATCTGGGTAATCGGCAACCCAACTGGCTCGAAATAAATTTAATTTCCCATTGGCTTTTGCATCTTTTAAAGTTGCAGGAGGAACCACATCGACATTTACTATTAAACCTGTTTTTTGAAGTTCACGCTGAATATATTCGCAAAAACTTAAGTAATTACTAGTTGTAGTTATAGAAATTTCTGGATTTTCAATACCTGTTTCAGATTTGAATTGTTGTATTAAAGCTTTTGCGCGATCGGGTTGATAATTAAAGCCAATAGCTTCGTTGTATCCTGGAAGACCTTTGGGAATAAATCCGCCATAGGCAGGAATACCTATACCATTGCGTAAATAAATCATCATTTTTTTTCTGTCGAAACCATAATTTACAGCCTGTCTAATTAAATTAGATTGTATTTCAGGAACTTCAGAATCTAAATAAAACGCCAAATACTCGGTATTTAAATATGGGCCGCGAATCATGTTTACGGTTTCGGTATATTGATTTCTAAGTTTTCCATCGGCAGTTAAAATGTCATCTTTATATGAAGCATCTAATCCCGAAACAAAATCGATGTTGCCTTGTGTAAATTGTAAAAATTCACTCTGTTTGTCTGGTAAAAAAGTAATGGCAACAGCTTCAAGATACGGTAGTGGTTGTTCGTTTTGGTCTTTTTCAAAATAATGGTTGTTTTTTCTAAAAACCAGTTTAATGTTTTCTTCCCAGCGTTTAAATTTAAAAGGACCGGTTCCTATGGGATTCGATCTAAAATTACTACCATAATGGTTTACTATTTCTTTAGGCACTACCGAACAATATTTCATGGTTAGTAAACCTAAAAATGCGGGAAAGGCTTGTTTTAGTTTTATTTCAAAAACACTATCGTTAACAGCCTTAAAGCTGTCTACTTTACTTAAAACCCAGCTACCTGGAGAGGCTATTTTTTTGTCTAGCAGTCTGTTTAAACTGTATGTAAAATCTTCAGCATTTACAACTCTTGTAGAGTCTTTACCAAATAAAAAATGTTTATGAAAATAAACATCTTGCCGAAGGTTGAAAGTGTAAGTAAGTGCATCTGTAGAAATACTGTAATTCTTAGCAATGCAGGGTATAACATTTAAATTGGCATCCATTTGAACCAATCCATTAAATAATTGATTTGTTGCCCAGATATCGGCAATGTCTTTAGAAAAAGCAGGATCTAAGGAGCCAATGTTTTTGTGTTCATTATACCTAAAAACTTCTGTGTCTAAAATTTTTTTAGAATTGTTTTGGCAAGAAAAAAATAAAAATGACAAACTCAAAACAATGAGAGACTTACTGTAAATATTAAGTACTTTATGCACAGGTAATGGTTTTTAAGTGCTTCAAAAATAATGGTTTTAAAAGGATTTTTTTTATTTATTATTTTTTTTAAAATATTTTGTGACTTTTTAAATGATGCTGTGTCTTAATGTGTATAGATTAAATAATTTGCTATTATTTACAAAAAAAAGAAGTATTAAATATCATAATTTAAGCTTTAAATCGGGTGTAACGTTAAGTTACACCCTTTTTTATTAAATTTGCAACGTATAATAATGGAAATGAATTCAAGAAAAAAAGTTGCATTTTACACTTTAGGCTGTAAGCTTAATTTTTCGGAGACATCAACGATTGCAAGAGATTTTGCTAATGAAGGTTTCGATCGTGTTGATTTTTCAGAGAAAGCAGATATATATGTTATAAACACATGTTCTGTTACAGAAAATGCAGATAAGCGTTTTAAAAGTATTGTTAAGCAAGCCCAAAAAATTAATTCGGAAGCTTTTGTAGCAGCTATTGGTTGCTATGCACAATTAAAACCTCAGGAACTGGCCGATGTAGATGGTGTCGATTTAGTACTGGGCGCTACAGAAAAATTCAAAATCACCGATTACCTTAACGATCTTTCTAAAAATGATTTAGGCGAAGTACATTCCTGTGAAATTGAGGATGCCGATTTTTATGTTGGGTCTTACTCTATAGGCGATAGAACCCGTGCCTTTTTAAAAGTGCAAGATGGGTGTGATTATAAATGTACCTATTGTACAATTCCTTTGGCTAGAGGTATTTCTAGAAGTGATACCATGGAAAGCGTGATAAAAAATGCTCGCGAAATTTCTGCTCAAAACATTAAAGAAATTGTTTTAACAGGAGTTAATATTGGTGATTATGGTAAAGGCGAGTTTGGTAATAAAAAACATGAGCACACCTTTTTAGATTTGGTTACCGAATTAGATAAAGTAGAAGGCATTGAACGCCTAAGAATTTCCTCTATCGAGCCCAATTTATTAAAAAACGAAACCATTGAGTTAGTTTCAAAATCGCGTGCTTTTGTACCTCATTTTCACATTCCTCTGCAAAGTGGTAGCAATGAGATTTTAAAAAAAATGAAGCGTAGATATCTGCGTGAATTGTACGTTGATCGTGTTGCTAAAATTCGTGAAACGATGCCTCATGCTTGTATAGGTGTTGATGTTATTGTGGGTTTTCCTGGAGAAACTGAAGTTCATTTTTTAGAAACTTATAATTTTCTAGCAGATTTAGATATATCTTATTTGCATGTTTTTACCTATTCTGAAAGAGATAATACAGAAGCTGCCGAAATGGACGGGGTAGTACCTAATAAAGTAAGAAGCAAACGAAGCAAAATGCTTCGCGGGTTGTCTGTTAAAAAAAGACGCGCTTTTTATGAAAGTCAACTAGGTACAGAACGTGTTGTTCTTTTTGAAAGTGAAAATAAAGAAGGTTATATTCACGGTTTTACCGAAAATTATGTTAAAGTAAAAACAACTTGGAATCCCGAACTCGTTAATACACTTCATCATGTTGAACTAACCAAAATAGATGATGATGGCTTGGTAAGATTTGACTTTATAAAAGAGTTCGCAGGAATGTAATAATGTTTATCTGATTTTTATCACACTTTATCAGTTTTATTCTGTAATATCTTATTTATGAAATACCTTTACTACATATAAAGTCCCAATTTGTATGAACTTAAAGATTTCAATTGTATTTATTTTTCTTTCTTGTTGTTTGTTTTTAGGATGTTCTGGCGATCAATCTAATAACCAGCATATTGGTACTTGGGAATTAGTGTCTTATTCCGTGGGGATTTCTGCCGATTTAAATAACGATAATATAGCAAACGAAAATTTGTTAAAAGAATTTGATTGCGAAAATCTTGAAACATTGGTGTTTGAAGACGAGGTGGTTTCAAATAATAAATCTTTTAATCCTGAAGTAAAAATAACTCTAGTAAATGCCGAGAATAACGAATACGCTTTTATTGTAAAATGTGACAATGAAGGCTTTATAGGATTTGCTTCCGATTATTTAAAACAAGGCGATACCATTTCCATTCAAAATAAAGTGTCTATTTTAAAAGACAACACTTTAACTAGAGTATTATCTGGAAATATAGAAGTTTATAACGCTGCTGGCACTGAAATTATTGAACGGCGAGACTTGACATTAGTTTACAAAAAACAGAAATAAAATTGAGGGTTAAAAAAAGCAAAAACTAAATAGTTTTTGCTTTTTTTAAAGTTAAATTCTAACTCCAACCGGTAGCATTCGTTTGTATTTCCTGTTACTTCTAACAAATTTTGCTATTTCTGGGCTAGTTGGAACAACGCTTAAACCGCGTTCTTCAATGTTTTCAAAAACTAAAGCTAAAAAATCTTTAGAAAAATCTTCATTATTAATTTCATCAGGAATTACCAGTTTTGTTAAAAAAATCTTTCGCTCCTGTAGCGAATATTCGATTTTGGCTAAATGATCATTAATTTTTAATTCAAATTGACGTAAAAAGTTATTGTCAATTAATTCTGCAGCATCAGTCATGGTATTTTATTTATTTCTGTTGGAAACTAAAAATAGTGAAGTACTATTTGTATAACTTTGTTTTTACAAAGATACAAAAAATAATTATTTAGAACAGGTTTGTGTTACATAATAGCCTTAATAATAATTAATTAGAATCAATTTTAATTGTAAAACAGTATCATGCCCGATAATTTAATCCATGTATATTTTATGCCTGGCATGGCAGCCAGTTCTAAAATTTTTGAATATATAAAGTTACCCGAAAATCAATTTAAAATTCATCTTTTAGATTGGATTTTACCCCATACAAACGAAACTATCGAGCATTATGCATTGCGAATGTCATCAAAAATAACTCATGAAAATCCGGTTTTAATTGGCGTGTCTTTTGGTGGGGTATTAGTGCAGGAAATAAGTAAGCTAATAACTACTAGAAAAACGATTATTGTTTCTAGTGTAAAATCGTTTAAGGAAATTCCAACGCATATGGTTTTGGCAAAAACGACAAAGGCCTACAAATTATTGCCAATACAGTTAGCAAGTAATATAGACGTTCTTTCAAAATACGCGTTTGGAGATTTAATAAAAAAACGATTAGAATTGTACAAAAAATATCTAACCATGAGCGATGCCAGGTACTTAACATGGGCCATAGAAAAAATGCTATATTGGGCACAAGAAATTCCTCCTAAAAATATTATTCATATCCATGGAGATAATGATTCTGTTTTTCCAATTAAGAACATAAATAATTGTATCATTGTTCCCGGAGGAACCCATAGCATGATAATAAATAAGTGCAGATGGTTTAACGAAAATTTACCAATTTTAATTTTAAAGAATTAAACAAAATATATACCTTTAAATAAAACTTTTTAAAAATGAAGATAGTACAAAAAGCATTGGCGTTTGTGGGATTATTAAGTTTGTGTGCTCTGTTTATTTACGCATTGCAAGATGCCCCAACCGATGAAAATTTCGAAAGAAAATTAATAAACGATTATAATGTTTATGCGATTCAAGTTCCTAGTGATTTGAATTTTGCCGGCGAACCTATGCCTCTAAAAAATCCGGATATTTTAGAGCGTATGGATAGAGAATTATTGGTTAATACCTATTGGCAGTCTAACGGATTGCTTATGTTTAAAAGGGCTAAGAAATATTTTCCAATAATAGAACCTATATTGAAAAAACATGGTATTCCAGACGATTTTAAATATTTGGCTGTTATTGAAAGCGGATTAACAAATGCGGTTTCTCCGGCGGGAGCGAGAGGCGTATGGCAAATTATGCCTGCAACAGCTAGAGAAAATGGATTGGAAGTTAACGATAATGTAGATGAACGATACAACCTGGAGAAATCGACAGAAATTGCTTGCAAATACCTTTTGAAATCTAAAGAAAACTTAGGTTCTTGGACCTTAGCTGCTGCTGCATATAATGCAGGTAACGCAGGAATTTCAAGCCGTTTAAAAGAACAAAACGTTACGAGCTACTACGATTTATTATTGGGTGAAGAAACAGGACGTTATATATTTAGAATTGTTGCTTTAAAAGAAATATTAAAAAACCCAACGAAATACGGTTTTAATTTTAGAGAGAAAGATTTATATAGTAATATTCCAACATACAAAGTAGAAGTCGATACGTCGGTTTCAGATTTTACCAAGTTTGCCGAAAATTTTGGTATTAACTATAAAATTTTAAAAATTCATAACCCTTGGTTAAGAGAATCTAAACTTAATAATAAGTCTAGAAAACAATATTTAATTGATATTCCAAAAGAAGGTTACTATTTTAAAACACCTTAATGATTGAATTTCTAAAAGAATATTTCTGGACGATCCTATTACTCGTTAATTATATTATTGGCTTTTCAGCAGCAATAACCATTCTTTTAAAAAACATTAACCCAACCAAAACATTAACTTATGTTATTGTTTTGGTTTTTTTTCCTTTTTTAGGAATTATTGTTTATTATCTTTTTGGACAAGAATACAGAAAAAATAAAATATTTAGTAGAAAACGCATTCTTAATGAGGTTATCGTAAAAGAAATTAATGATAACCTAGAACTCAACCAAACCGACCTTAATAAAATTAATGCCGATTTAAACGATAAAATTAAGCTTGTTAAGTTGTTGCACAACAATGGCAAGTCTAAATTAACACTCAATAATGAGGTTAAACTTTTCGTTAATGGCAATGATAAATTTGAGTTACTCTTAAAAGATTTAGAATCGGCTCAAAATTTTATTCACCTAGAATATTATATTATAAAAGATGATACTATTGGTAATAAATTAATTAAAATCCTTTGCGATAAAGCAAAGGCAGGAGTAAACGTTAGATTAAGTGTCGATGGCGTTGGTAGTGAATTATCGGCTAAAGCAATACAAACATTAAAGGCTTCAGGTGTTGAAATTTATAAATTCATGCCTGTATTTTTCCCAAAGTTTACAGGTAAGATGAATTACAGAGACCATCGTAAAATTGCTATTATCGATGGTTTAATTGGCTATGTTGGCGGCATGAATATTTCCGATGAATATTTAAATTATAAAAACGACAAACAATTTTGGAGAGATACCCACTTAAGAATTGTTGGAGATGCCGTTGCGATGCTTCAAATTCATTTTTTAACAACTTGGGATTTTGTTTCCAATAATAAAACAAAAATTCAATCTAATTTTTTTCCTGAAAGTAAAACATCAAAAAACACAAAGCTTCAAATAGCAGCTAGCGGTCCCGACACCGATTGGGCTTGTATTAAGCAGGCTTTAATTATGGCTATCAACACAGCTACAGAATATATTTATATAACCACCCCTTATTTTATTCCGAGTCCAGAAATAATCACGGCTTTACAAATAGCAGAAAAAAGTGGTGTTGATGTTAGAATTTTAATACCAGAAAAATCAGATTCCTGGATTGCTAAACATGCTACAGACTCTTATTTACAAACTTGTTTAGAGTCTAATATTAAAATATATTTATATACTAAAGGATTTATTCATTCTAAAACACAGGTATTAGACGATGCGGTAAGCTCAATTGGAACTGCTAATCTGGATTATAGAAGTTTAAATATTAATTTTGAAATTAACGCTTTTGTTTATTGTACAGAATTTAGTAAATCTCTAAAAGCGCAGTTTTTAGAAGATTTAAAAACCAGCAAACAAATTACTTTAGAAGGATGGCATAAGCGATCTAAAAGTAAAAAACTAAAAGAGTCTTTCTGTCGCTTGTGGGCGCCTTTACTTTAAAGTTTAATTAACTTCTTCGTTTTTGTTGTCTTAAAGAACCTCCAGCGCCAAAATGTTGATTTGGCATTTGAGCACGCTTCATATTTTCTTTCATCATTTTTATTTGCTCGGTAAGCATGCCTTGTTTATCTAGTTTTTGTGCTTCGGCTAATAATTTTTGTGCTTCCTGCTTTCTGCGTTTAGAAAAAGCAATACCCGATAAATTTAGTTTGGCCATCGCTAAATCATGATCCATAGATAAGCCTAAAGAAACAGCTTTCTTAAAATACTTCTCAGCATCATTCATGTTGGTTTGCGAAACCATTAAACCATGTAAATAATTGTAATATCCTTGTTGTTTAGTAACTAAAGCTGCTTCTGGGTTTTTAATTTTATCTAACCATTTTTTGGCGCCCTCAAAATCTTGTTTGCGTAGTCTTAAAAATGCTAAAAGAATAAATTCATTTTTAAAATATAGAAAAACAAATACAAGAGACAGTAGTATTAGCATGATACCGTTTCCAATGTTACCTTCTATAAATTGATAAATAGCATAACTAAAAATAGCAACAGCAATAACAAGTTTTATAATTTTATTGTACATTTTATTTAGTTTGAAATGATGGTTTAGACGTTTTTTTAAGGTCCTTAATATATTAGTATGCAAATAAACTAAAATTTTATCAAAATTTAGACTACAATTTTCACAAAAGAATGCATGTTAATATTAATTAAATTAAGGATTACAAGAGGCGGTAAAAGCCAAAAAAAATATTTTAAATATTTTTAAAATAACATTTGTGAAAGTGAAAAGTCTTTGTATATTTGCGCTCAGTTTTGGAGTAAGCTAAAACAATTAAAGATATTAAGTACAATTCAGATTTTTAAAGATACAAGATAATGAGTAAAAGAACATTTCAGCCGTCAAAAAGAAAGAGAAGAAATAAGCATGGCTTCAGAGAAAGAATGGCTTCTGCTAATGGAAGAAAAGTACTTGCTCGTAGAAGAGCTAAGGGTAGAAAGAAATTGTCTGTATCATCTGAATCTAGACATAAAAAATAATGATTAACAATTGTTGATAAATAAAGGTGTTACTTAAGTGTAACGCCTTTTTTTATATCTACTTATCACTATTTTTGTAACATATTATAATTCAACATATAAACAGTAAAAATGCCTAAAAATTCAAAACTTAAATCTATACTAATTATTGGCTCAGGACCTATTGTTATAGGACAAGCATGTGAATTTGATTATTCTGGAACACAAGCGTTACGTTCGTTAAGAGAAGACGGTATTGAAACAATACTAATTAATTCAAATCCAGCAACAATCATGACCGATCCATCTATGGCCGATCATGTGTACTTACTTCCTTTAACAACAAAATCAATTGTTAAGATATTAAAAGAACATCCACAAATTGATGCCGTTTTACCAACTATGGGTGGTCAAACAGCATTGAATTTATGTATGGAAGCCGATGAAAAAGGTATTTGGAAAGATTTTAATGTTGATATTATAGGTGTTAACATAGATGCCATTAATATTACAGAAGACAGAGAACAGTTTAGAGAATTAATGCTAAAAATAGGAATTCCTATGGCACCTCAAGCAACTGCAACGTCTTATTTAAAAGGTAAAGAAATTGCTCAGGAATTTGGTTTCCCTTTAATTATTAGAGCGTCGTTTACTTTAGGTGGAGCAGGCGCCTCTTTTGTATATAGAGAAGAAGATTTTGATGAATTATTAACGCGTGGTTTAGAGATTTCTCCTATCCACGAGGTAATGATTGATAAGGCACTTATTGGTTGGAAAGAGTATGAGTTAGAGTTGCTTAGAGATTCTAACGATAACGTTGTTATTATTTGTTCTATTGAAAACATGGATCCAATTGGAATTCATACAGGAGATTCTATTACAGTAGCCCCTGCCATGACTTTAAGCGATAGAACGTACCAAAAAATGCGTGATATGGCGATCCATATGATGCGTAATATTGGTGATTTTGCCGGCGGTTGTAACGTTCAGTTTGCTGTATCTCCAGATGAAAATGAAGATATTATTGCAATTGAAATCAACCCTCGTGTGTCACGTTCATCTGCTTTAGCAAGTAAAGCAACTGGGTATCCAATTGCTAAAATTGCTGCCAAATTAGCACTTGGTTATCATTTAGATGAATTACAAAACCAAATTACTAAATCTACTTCGGCTTTATTCGAGCCAACTTTAGATTATGTAATCGTTAAAATACCACGTTGGAACTTTGATAAGTTTGAAGGTTCAGATAGAACATTAGGACTTCAAATGAAATCTGTAGGCGAGGTTATGGGTATTGGACGCTCATTCCAGGAAGCTCTTCATAAAGCCACACAATCTTTAGAGATTAAACGTAATGGTTTAGGTGCCGATGGTAAAGAAAACAAAGATTACAATCAAATTATAGAAAAATTAACCTACGCTTCTTGGGATCGTGTATTTATTATTTACGATGCCATAGCAATGGGTATTCCTTTAAGTAGAATTCATGAAATCACTAAAATAGATATGTGGTTCTTGAAACAATATGAAGAATTGTTTTTACTTCAAAAGGAAATATCTACGTATACCATAGATACCATTCAAAAAGATTTGTTGCTTGAAGCAAAACAAAAAGGATATGGCGACAGACAAATAGCGCACATGTTGGGTTGTTTGGAAAGTCAGGTTTACAGCAAACGTGAAGAGTACGGCGTAAATCGTGTATACAAATTAGTTGATACCTGTGCTGCCGAGTTTAAAGCAAAAACACCATATTATTATTCTACGTTTGAAAGTGATATGGAAACTGCCGATGGCAATCGTTATGCCGATAATGAAAGCATTGTTTCCGATAAAAAGAAAGTTATTGTTTTAGGATCTGGACCAAACCGAATTGGTCAAGGTATCGAATTCGATTACTGTTGTGTTCATGGGGTACTTGCAGCTGCTGAAGCTGGCTATGAAACCATCATGATTAACTGTAATCCAGAAACCGTATCTACCGATTTTGATACTGCCGATAAATTATATTTCGAGCCAGTATTCTGGGAACATATTTACGACATTATCAAGCATGAAAAACCAGAAGGGGTTATTGTTCAATTAGGTGGACAAACCGCATTAAAACTTGCCGAAAAATTAACTAAATATGGTGTTAAAATTATTGGTACAAGTTATGAATCTTTAGATTTAGCTGAAGATAGAGGGTTGTTTTCTAACTTATTAAAAGAAAATAATATTCCTTACCCAGAGTTTGATATTGCAACTACAGCCGATGAAGCTGCAGCCATTGCCGATAAATTAGATTTCCCAATTCTTGTAAGACCGTCTTATGTACTTGGTGGTCAAGGCATGAAAATTGTTATAAATAAAGAAGATTTAGAAAAGCATGTGGTCGATTTATTAAGCCAAATGCCAGGAAATCAATTGCTTTTAGATCATTATTTAGAAGGAGCTATTGAGGCTGAAGCAGATGCTATTTGCGATGGGGAAGATGTTTACATTATTGGTATCATGGAGCATATAGAGCCTTGTGGTATTCACTCGGGCGATAGTAACTCGATGTTACCTCCATTTAACTTAGGTGAATTTGTAATGCAACAAATTAAAGATCATACTAAAAAGATTGCATTAGCTCTTAATACCGTAGGTTTAATAAACATTCAGTTTGCTATTAAAGATGATATTGTTTACATCATTGAAGCCAATCCAAGAGCTTCAAGAACAGTGCCTTTTATAGCAAAAGCATATGGAGAGCCTTATGTTAATTATGCAACTAAGGTGATGTTAGGCGATAAGAAAATTAAAGACTTTAATTTTAATCCTAAATTAGAAGGTTTCGCAATTAAACAACCTGTGTTCTCTTTTAATAAGTTTCATAATGTAAATAAGAAACTAGGTCCTGAAATGAAGAGTACAGGAGAAAGTATCTTATTTATAGATAGTTTAAAAGACGATGAGTTTTACGAACTATATTCTAGAAGAAAAATGTACTTAAATAAATAAGTATAAAATAAAAAAAGCCGCTATTTAGCGGCTTTTTTATTTTTATTAAACTTCTAACTTAGCATTTTGTCCTTGTAAGGAATCTAAGTATAATTCCATTTTAAATTCTGAAGTTCTAAAGGCAGTGGTTCGGTTTTTAGCTTGTTCTTGTCTTGCAATGCTTCTTGCAAATCGTCGAACTTTATCTTTAGAATCTAAAATAATTCCAGGTACTTGTACGTTGGCGCCATTTTCGTCTTTTGCAACCATAGTGAAATATGACGAATTACAATGCTTTTTCTCACCCGTTTGAATGTTTTCAGATTCAATTCTTACGCCAATAACCATCGATGTTCTGCCTGTATAATTAACAGAAGCTTTTAAGGTTACTAGTTCGCCTACTTCAATAGGATTTAAAAAATCAACCTTATTAACCGATGCTGTCACGCAATAATTTCGGGAGTGTCTGGAAGCACATGCAAATGCAATTTGGTCCATTAAACTTAAAATATAACCACCATGAATTTTGCCACTAAAATTTGAGTGGCTTGGCAGCATTAATTGGGTTATTGTTACTTGCGATTCTTCAATAGTTTTAAACATGGTTATAAAACAGTTAAATTATAAATAAGACCTGTGGTTATGGCAATACCAAAACTTATAAGTGTGCCAATTAAAATGTATTCTGTAAGTTGTCTGTGTTTCGATTCTTTTAAATCGCCAAATCGAAAAACAGATTTGGCTGTAATTAAAAAACCAACAGCTTCCCAGTGGTTGGTTATTATAAAAACAAAGACTAATACACGCTCTAAAATACCAATATATTTTCCTGCATCCGCTAGTGATTCATTATTTTTAGTAAGTTTTGAAATATCCCACTTTAAAAAAATGGTTTTCATAATTATTGTGGTAGGAATTGTTAAGAACAAAAAACAAGTTATTAGTAACAAGCTCTTTTCATTGATATAATTACTAAAATCAATCGTATTTTGTGAGAACAAATAATAACATAAATAGATAATTGTTACATGTAACAACTGGTCTATAAAGAATAATAAACGTTTTGTTTTTTTCTTTTGAAATAAAAGTTTAGCAGCATCTATAACCAGATGTGTAACACCAATTGTTAGCACTATTGGCCATAAAGCGGTATCCCAAAGTAACACACTTGTTAAAACAACATGAATTAAAACATGTAAGTAAAGTTTATTCGATTTTAGCTTTCTCTTTTGTTTTTCTTTTACCCACGCCTTAGGTTGAAGTAAAAAGTCGCCTATGATATGTGCCAGTAAAAGTTTTATTAAAATCATGATAATATGGCTAGTTTTTGTCTGTACATTTGGTCTAATTCCAAAAGCGTTTCTAATTGCGCACGTTTTTGTCTGTTACTTACTGCATTTTGATTAATACCTAAAAGTTTACCTAACTCACTTTGCAAAGCATTTGGATTTTCTAGGGTTAGTTTTACCATTTCGGCCGAATTTTTTGTCCAAGAATCCATGGTAATTAAAGCTAATTTGAAGTACAGATTTAACTCTTCATCTAATTTAGAATCTCTTGTTTTTATTCGCAGGTTTTGTTTTTCCTTTTTTAACGATTCCAGGGTTTCTCCAGAAAATATAAACGCTTCACCATTTGATTCCGATACGTTTTCCCCTTCAAAGTCTTTGTTGCCAATTCCTATAGCTAAGCGAACATCTAAGCCGTTAATAGATTTTATGCAAGATTTAATATATAGTGCACATTCAAAACTAGTAAACCAATCTTTTATTTCTATTTGAAAACTATCGCCTCGATAAATAGTCCAGTATTTTTTACTTGTACTTAAGTTTGATAAAACACGTTTTAAGGCTTCAATCCAAATATCTTGATTGGTTTGCGTTCTAGATTTTATAATATCACCTGTTATTACACTTGTTATCATTATAGAATTATTACATGATAAACAAATATATCATGTTTTTAAGTGATAAACAAATATATCACTCTTTTAAATGATATTTAATCTTGTAACTCGACTTTTGTAATGAAATATTTAGTATCTCCAAGCCAAAATAAGGTTTTGTAACGCTCGATATAATGAAGTTTTACATATTTACCCTGAAGTCTATTTAAATCTTCAATAACCTGCTTTTCTTTATCTTCAACCGAGAATTTAAATAATTGCGCTAACGAAACACCCTGACTAATCTCGCTTTCCCAGGTTTTAATTACCATGCCTTTATGGCTAAATTTCACCAATTCACCAGCGCGAACACCTTCACTGTAACTAACAAAGTAAAGAAAGCAAAGGTATAATGATGTGGCAACAATAACGCCAATACCTAATTTTATTAATATTTTCATGTTTGTTTATTTTTGGTTTTTATTCTTCTTCTGCACGTTTTAAAATAGCTTCTGGAAGCGATTTTTTAGCTTTAGCCCCCATTTTTTTAAGTTTTTCTACGCTGGTTATTAAGTTTCCTCTACCATCAACTAGTTTATTCATAGCGGCAGAATAATCACTTTTAGCAGCATCAATCTTTTTTCCAACACCTGTTAAATCGTTAACTAAACCTTCAAATTTATCATATAAAGCACCTGCTTGTCTGGCAATTTCAATAGCGTTTTGTTGTTGCTTCTCATTATTCCACATAGTATCTATGGTTCTAAGTGTAGCCAACAGGGTAGAAGGTGTTACAATAACTATATTTTTTTCGAAAGCTTTATTGTAAATGCTGTTGTCTTCATTAACAACAATAGCAAAAGCGGGTTCTATAGGGATAAACATTAAAACAAAATTCGGGGATTCTATATCATATAAATCCTGATAATTTTTTTCTGAAAGTTGATCGATATGTTTTTTAATAGAATTAATATGCGCTTTTAAATACTGTGGTCTATCATCTTCATCGGCATTTACTAGTCGCTCATAATCAACTAATGACACCTTGCTGTCGATAATCATTTTTTTGCCATCTGGTAAATTTAAAACCACATCGGGTAAAACACGGCTGCCATCTTCGAGCGTAAAACTTTGCTGAACAAAATATTCGCGATCTTTTTCTAAACCCGATTTTTCCAATACACGTTCGAGAACCAATTCGCCCCAGTTGCCTTGCATTTTACTATCGCCTTTTAAAGCGCGGGTTAGGTTGGTGGCTTCTTTTGTAATTTGCTGATTGAGTTCTTTTAAGCCCTCTAATTGAGTTTTTAAAGCCGAATGCATGCTAATACTTTCCTTTTGGGTGGTATCAACTTTCTCTTCGAAGTTTTTAATTTTTTCTTGAAGCGGACTCAAAATATTGGCAATGTTTTCTTTATTCTGAAGTGTGAATTTTTCCGATTTTTCATCTAAAATACGGGTAGCCAAAAGTTCGAAATCTTTACGAAGTTGCTCTTGGCGTTCTTCGACTTCTTTATCGCGTTTTAAGTTAAGTTCTTGCAGATTTTCAAAATCGGCATTTTTACGAGCTAATTCGGAATTTAAAAACTCTTTTTCTTTTCGAATGCTTTCTCTCTCAGATTCTATTTTTGATATATTTTCCTTTAAATCGGTAATTTGAATATTGAAAAGCTCAAGTTGTTTCGCTTTTTCAACTTCATAATTTTGTTTTAAATCGTTTAACTGAATTTGTAAATTATTGTTGCGTTCTTCGAGCGTGCTTTTATCGCTTTTACTTTTTAGTTTGTTTATAAAAACACCCAAATAAGCGCCTATGGCTCCCGAAATTATTATAGCAAGAATGAGTATGATATTGTCCATTATTTAAAAAAGAAATTTAATCAAATATAATTTTTTTAAACGTAACAAAGAACAAGGAACTGGAAGTTTTATAAAGTATGTTTCAGGTCTGTTAATTGCTACTTATTTACCTTGAAACTGCCCGTTTTTTCATCAAATACTATTAAATCTTTTGGAAATAAATTGTTAAAAGACCCTTTTGAAATGAGACTGCATGGATCGTCTATTTCAACGCCTTCTTTAGTCATTACAATTAAAGTATCGCAAAGTTGAATGGCCAAATCTATTTCGTGCGATGAGAATAAAATGGTTTTTCCTGTTTCTTGGGCTAATTTTTTAAGTAGTTTTAAAATATATGCTTTATGATACATATCTAGATGCGTGGTAGGTTCGTCTAGAATAATTACATCGGTATCTTGCGCTAAAGCTCTTGAAATCATGGCTTTTTGTAATTGTCCGTCGCTTAATTCATAACATTTTTTATCCTGCAATGCTTCAATATGTGTTTGCTGTAATGCTTGATTGATAATATTAATATCTTCCGTAGAAAGATTGCCAACCCAATTAGTATAAGGTTGTCTGCCTAGAGCTACCAATTCAAAAATAGATAGATTTTTTGCAGCTAGAGGCTCGGTTAATACCAGACTAAGTACTTTGGCTAAATCTAAAGGATTGTATTTTTTAATATTTTTATTGTTAATTAAAATGTCGCCACTTATCGGGTTTTGCACATGGGTAAGTGTGCGTAATAGGGTAGATTTACCAATACCATTGGCGCCAATAAGCCCCACCAATGTGCCTTTTTCAAGTTCAATATTTATATTGTTTGCAATAACCGTTTGCTCCTTTTTAGAAGTGTAACCTATACTTAGGTTTTCAGTTTTTAAAATGATATTTTTTTTGTTTTCTTCCATAATTAAAACATCATTTTTCGTTTTCTAACCAACAACCAAATCACTACGGGCGCCCCAATTAACGATGTAATAGCATTTATGGGTAGTGTGTAATCGCTATTAGGAATTTGTGCTATACTGTCGCAAATAAGCAGTACAATGGCTCCAATTAAAAAAACGGCAGGCAGTAATATTTTATGGTTTGACGTGTTAAAAATTTGTCTTGTTAAGTGCGGAATGGCTAAGCCTATAAAAGCTATGGGGCCAGCAAATGCCGTAATAGTTCCAGCGAGTAAACTTGTTGAAATTATAATTGACAGTCTGCTTTTTTTAATATTTAAACCTAAGCTTTTTGCGTAATTTTTACCCAAAAGTAGGGTGTTTAAAGATTTAATGGATGCAATGGTTACCATGATACCTAAACCGTAAATAAGGGAGAAAATAAGCAATTCATTCCAGGATAAATTTCCTAAACTTCCAAAGCCCCAAAAAATGTATTGTTGTAATTGCTGTGCCGAACCAAAGTACGATAATACACTAACTATAGCAGCGGTAATACTAGCAAACATTAGCCCAATAATTAAAATGGCCATGGTGTCTCTTACTTTTAGAGAGGTAATTAAAACGGCCAGTAAAACTAGAAAACTTCCCGAACTGGCGGCAATAACAATGCTCCATTTCGATATTAAAATGGTGGTTAAAATGCCACCAAATAGGCTAGAGCCTAAAATAACTAAAGCCACGCCTAAACTCGCTCCCGAACTTATACCTAAAACAAAGGGACCAGCTAAGGGATTTCTAAAAAGGGTTTGCATTAATAACCCCGAAATACCTAACCCCGAACCCACTAAAATAGCTGTTATTGCTTTTGGTAACCTGTAATTTAAAACAATATGTTGCCACGAATCTTGCTGAGTTTTTAAACCAATTAAGCTATTAAAGACATCTTTTAAAGGAATATGTACCGAACCTAAACTAATATTTGCCATAAAACAAATAATCAATAGTAGGATTAAAGCTAAAAAAGGAAGTTTGTATGTATTAATATTACCCAATTATTCTAAAGGTTTAAAAAAGTAAAGGTCATAATTTTTTAGAACTTCTGGATGACAAATTTTAATAAGATCTTTTAAAACTAAATCGGGTCTGGTTGTTCCTTCTTCAAAATACAAGACGCCACCTGTTTTTCCGGTGGTGTTATTCGATGTGAAAATGTGCTTGTTTTTAAACGCATCGAACATGGTATGTTGCGGGTTAGCATTTTTAAGGGCTTCTAAGCTTTCGTAATTAGAAGGGCTTATCCAAATATCGGCATTTTTAGCTTTAGAGAATACAGTTTCAAAATTAAATGCCAAACTGCCCGTTCCCTTAGAGTTTGCCCATAAATAGTTCGTGTTTGCATCTTTTAAAAGTTGGGCTTCGGTACTATTTCCATTGGGTAAATGCCAAATATCTTTATGCATAGCACCACTTAAAACCGTAGGTTTGTAGGTTGTGTTTTCGGCTAAAGTTTTGGCTTCTAAATAATCTTTTTCTATGCTATTAAAAATGGCTTCGGCTGCTAGCTCTTTATTGTATAGCGCTCCAAAAAACTTAATCCATTCGGCCTTTGCAAGTGGCGAGTTTTCTACCCAGTCGCCATTAAAAACAACAGGAATACCCGATTTTTTTATAGTTTCGAAGGTTCTGTTTTTACCATTTACTCCAAAGCCAACCACTAAATTTGGTTGAAGTTCTAAAAGCACCTCGGTGTTTATTCCTTCGTTTTTTCCCAACTCTCTAATAAGGCCTTTATCAATTTGGCTTCTTGTTTTTTTTGAAGAAACATAATCGGTTCCAGGAAATCCTATTAAGGTTTCTGCAACATCTAAAAGTTCGAGGGCTGGTATATGAGTTGTAGAAGTAACAACTATTTTTTCAATAGGATTTATAATAATTCCGTCAAATTCATTTTTTGGTATAGCTATTTTTGAAGCTTTTTCTTCATTAATTAAAATGTATTTATAGGTTTTGTTAGCATCTGGCCACGGATTTTTAATTTCTAAAATTTTATAATTATCATAATTTATTACCGAAAATCCGGTGGCATATTTTATTTCAATAGGTTTTCCATTTGAAACATTAAACTCCTGCGTTTTTTTTGATTCATTTTTACATCCAAAAAATGTTAAGACAAAAAATAAAATCACATATTCTAATTTCATAAACAATAAATGACTTTTGTCACTTTTAAAAAGGTTATTGATACTTATTTTTGATTAAAATTAAACCATGAGAGACCCTTCAAATTTAACAATATATATAGTAGCGGGCATAATAATAGCGCACTTTATTATTGGTTTTGTTTATCTCTTAATTAAAATGTCGAAGAAAAAGTAGCCATTATAATAGTAATGTCAACTTAATATATATTTTTGCACCGAAATTAGGTTTTATTCATTTCACGTGAATAAATTAAAAGGGAATCTGGTTAAAATCCAGAACTGTTCCCGCAACTGTAAGCTACAAAGCTTCATGTTAAACTTCAAGTCACTGAAGAATTTCTTTGGGAAGACCAACATGAGGACGCAAGTCAGGAGACCTGCCAATTTCAAACAAAATAAGTTAAACTTTCGGGATAAAAGTTTGCGTAGGGTAAATCCATGCGATTCTCGAGTAATTATTCATTAAAATGAACAAAAAAACAAACGTTTTTGGCGTACTGTGTTTAGGTATGTCCATGATTGGTTTTGCACAAGAACAAGCAAAATCAACAAAAGTGCAACAGTTAGAAGAGATTGTTGTTTCCGATTCACGATTTGATTTAAAACGTGAATATTCTGGTAAAACGGTTATTAAAATTTCTAAAGAAGAGATTGAAAATAACCAAGGTCGAAACATTGCCGAATTGATAAATACCAAAAGTGGTATTGAAATTAACGGAAGCCGAAGTGTTGAAGGTCAGAATTTAGGCTATTATGTTCGAGGTGGAAACAGCAGACAAGTTTTGGTTTTAATTGATGGTATAGCGGTTAACGATCCATCTTTAGTATCTAACGAATTCGATTTAAGACTTTTAGATTTAAACACCATCGAATCTATTGAAATTATTAAAGGTGCTGCCAGTACCTTATATGGTAATGCAGCTGCAACTGCGGTTATTAGCATTACTACCAAAAAAGCTTCCAACAACAAAATTGCAGGTAATTTTTTAAGTGTTGTAGGTACAAATCAGTCTCAAGACGATTTAAATTATTATGGTTCTAGTTTTACTAATAATGCATCGGTTAACGGGACTTTAAATAAATTAACCTATTTAGCAAGTTTCGGAAATAGATATGTAGATGGTTTGTCGGCTGCGAAGTCCGATACACACGAAAAAGATCCGTTTTCGCGCTATAATTTAAATGTGAAGTTAGGTTACGAATTTAGTAAAGCTTTCAATATATCTGCTTTTGCAAGCATTGATAATCTTAAAACAGATATCGATGGTAGCCCTGCACCAGCCTTTGTTTTAACAGATACCGACGACACGTTTTTTAGCAAACAAAAGCGTGTAGGAGTGTCTCCAAAATTCACTTATAATCACGGAAGTTTTCAAATTAATGCGGCTTATTCGAAGATTGAACGCGAGTTTATATCAGACTTTAGTTCAACCAATAATGCAGAAAGTTATGTTTTAGATGCATTTAATAAATATGTGTTTAATGATAAATTTTATACCATTGCCGGTGTAAATTACACAGAATACAAAAGTCTTTTTGCCGAAGAAGAAAGTTACAACAATACCGATCCGTATTTAAATGTTGTTTATGTATCGGACTATGGCTTAAATTTAAATGCAGGTGCCCGTTTAAATAACCATAGTGAGTATGGATCTCATTTAGTTTATAGTTTAAATCCGTCGTATAATTTAAATTTAGATTCGGGTACTTTAAAAGTTTTAGGGTCTTATGCAACGTCTTTTATTGCGCCTAATTTATCGCAGTTATTTGGTTATTATGGTGCAAACCCAAATTTAGAACCAGAAGAAAACACAACCATTGAAGGTGGTTTGGAGTTTTATAATACAAATGGTTTTAGATTAAATGCGTTGTATTTTAATAGAAAAGAGGAAAACACGATTATTTACGGACCTGCATTCAGCTATATAAACGCAGATTCTGAAGCTAAAGTTCACGGTTTTGAGGTAGAAACCGAAGTTAAATCTATTGAAAATCTGGTTTTAAGTGCCAATTATACTTTTACAGAATTAAAAGAAGGCACGCGTTTACGTTTACCAAAGCATAAAGCAAATGCGAGTTTGGGCTATAATATTTCAAAAAACACGTTTGCATCTGTAAATTATCAATTTACAAGCAGCAGAACGGATACTAATTTTTCAACTTTTTTAAATGAAGATTTAAAAGCGTTTTCATTAGTTGATTTATATTTTAGTAAGAAACTAATTGAAAATAAATTGAAATTATTTGCAAGTATAACCAATTTATTTAATGAAGATTACTTAGAAATTGTAGGCTATACTACCAAAGGAAGAAATGTTAGTTTAGGATTGAATATTACTTTGTAAATTCATTTTAAGTAAAAAAAATCCCGTTCTATTTTTTAATGGAACGGGATTTTTTGTTTGCAGTCATGGGGTTTATTTCGGGATTAAATCGCAATACCAAACGCCATAATTGTCGCTTTTGCAAACAGAGTCGTCGGTATTTGGATGCGCGTATTCACGATATACTTTTTCACCAACTGTAAATTCTATAGGTTTATTGAATATTGGGCCATCAAAGCAAAAGGTGTGAAACTCGCCATGTTCTCCACATGGGTCGACACCTTCGGGTAAATTATCAATAAAGTTTTTATCTATAATAGTACCAACAAAATTCTCGTTAAAAAATTTGGAGTTGGCGCAAACAATAATGGTTTTAAAACCTAAATCTAAAAATTCATTTAAAAGTGCTTTGGTATCGCGTTTCCAGATAGGAAATACAGTTTTAAAACCTGCTTTTGCCAATTGATTTTCTCTGTAAGTTCTTAAATCTTCCAGAAAGATATCTCCAAAGGCACTATGTGTAAAACCATCATGTTTTAATCTTGAAACGGTTTCTAACATTTTTTGCTCATAAATGTCCATGCTGGGCATTTCCGGTAATTCTATAAGACTCGATTTTATATTTATAGCATCTGTTTGAGCTGTTAATAATTCTTTTCTCAAACCGTGCATAGATACTCTGTTGTAATGCGAATTTACTGTTGTAATTAATTCATCAACCAGATAGCGTTCATCTTGTAATAAATGGTAAAGTGCCAAAGCAGAATCTTTTCCGCTACTCCAGTTGAAGTAGGTTTTAATTTTGTTCAAAATTTATTTTGTTTAAAAGTGAGGCTGGCAGCTGCTTGTTTAAATACATGCTGTTGTTAAATCTGTTAAAGCTATTACTGTCTTCTATGGGCTTTAATTTTCTGGTATTTTCAGATTTTATTTTGTTTGTTTTTGTGGTAGAGCCTTCGATTTCAGCTAACGCTAAGGCTAAAAGTTTCTCATTTTCATTACCAATAATTCCAAGATTTAAATAGCTTTCAGAAATATCAATGTCGGGTGTTAAGCCATTGTCGTAGTCTGTCTTTCCAACTTTATTTAAAGATTTAAAAATAAGAGGTTGCATAGCATAAGTGTGATTCGGGTTGGCACCTTCTCTGGTGAAATCTTCAGAATCGTATAAAGTGGTTGAAGCTTGATATTTCCCTGCGGTATTTTCGCCAATATGAATAACATCTATATAGGGATCTAGTGAATTTATAATCAACTCACTTGCAGAGGCCGATGATTCTAAAGCAATAACATATACTTTACTTAAATTCAAACTATTTATAAGGTTCCCATCCAAGGTATTTTTAAATCTGTTAATTAATAATTCCGGATTTTCTTGCTCGAAGGCTGCTTGAAATTCGCTATTCCATTCTTCGGTGCTAAAAACCTCATTATTAAATTGTCCAGTTATCATACTCGCTAAAAGTATAGCAGAGTTTACCGATCCGCCAGGATTGTAACGCAAGTCTAAAACCAAGTGTTTTACATTGTTGTTTTTAAAATTTCCAAAAACATTATTTAACTGGGTATCATAATTTGCAGTAAAACCATTATACATAAGGTATCCAACATTTTCGCCATTAACGGTTAGTATCTCACTTTTGAAAATAGGATTTTCATTGTATTCTAATTTGTTTAAAGTAATTGTTTTATTAAGTGGCTCAATCGTATCGTCTGTGTTTTCGGTAGTCCCATTGGTGTTGTAATTAGCAAAACTTAATGTATACGAGCTTCTAGATAATAAACTATTATAATTATCAATAGTTAACTCTGTATTATCTACTTTATTAAAAATGTCGCCTCTAACAAGTCCTTTTGTTTCGGCATCGCTATTTGGTAAGACCAAACGAACAATACCAATTAATTTTGTAGTGCTATTGGGCTGTAAGAAGAGGGTGAATTCCATACCGTTACTGGTACTTATGCCGCTAAACGATTGTTCTAAAGCAATATAATCATCAACAATCCAGCTGAATTTATCGACAGTAGTGCGCTGGTAAATTAAGCTTTCAAACAAATCTTCTGGAGTAGAAAAGCTGTTTAAGTAACTGGCATAGGCTTCATCCGAAGAAAATTTATCATTCGCCAAATCGGGTACATTATCTTTATATAAGTAAAATAAATTCATCCCTTTCCATACAAAATCGTTTATTTCGTTAGTAGAAATTTGATTGTCGTCGTTGTCTTCGAAGCAACTTGTAGTTAACAAAGAGACGAAAAAGATGAGCATTAGGGGCTTAAGAATTTTCATAGAATCATTTTTATATTTAGACCTTAGTCTTTTAAACTCTAAATTTACTTACATTATTATATTATATAAAATTATTTGTAACAAAATAATAAGTGGTTCGTCGTAATATCAAATAGCGAATTAAAGCCGTTTAACCAAACCAATCTAAAATGACTCAAAGTGAGTTTTTAAATATTGTAATGCCTTTTAAAGATAAAGTGTTTCGTTTAGCAAAACGATTGCTGGTATCTACAGAAGAGGCAGAAGATGCAACTCAGGAAGTGTTAATGCGATTGTGGAGTAATAAAACGAAAATGCAGGAATATAAAAATATAGAGGCATTTTCGATGACAATGACAAAGAATTTTTGTTTCGATAAATTAAAATCGAAGCAAGCACAAAACTTAAAAATTGTACATAGTAATTATGAAGATGGCAACACATCGTTACAAAAACAAGTTGAATTAAGCGATAGTGTTAACTGGGTAGCTAAAATTATTGAAGATTTACCCGAGCAGCAAAAAATGATTATACAATTACGAGATATTGAAGCTTACGATTTAGATGAAATTGCTGAAATGTTAGAAATGAATAATACAGCAGTTCGAGTAGCTTTATCTAGAGCACGAAAAACAATAAGAGAAAAATTAACTAATACGCATAATTATGGTATTAAATAATATAGAAAAATTACTGGAAAAGTACGACAATGGAGAAACCTCTTTAAAGGAAGAGCAACAGTTAAAAAACTATTTTTCGCAACAAACTGTAGCGCCCCATTTAGAAAGTTATAAACCTATGTTTGTGTACTTTAAAGAAAACCAAAAAGAGCAGTTTACTAAAAAGATTCCATTAAAAACTAAGAAAGTTATAAACTATAAATGGATTTCTGTTGCAGCTGTAGCCGTTCTTATGGTCGGGTTTTATTTAAAATCCAATAGTAAAAACAACGATTTAGGAACTTATGAAGATCCAGAGTTGGCTTACCAAGAAGTTACAAAATCGTTAGCGATGATTTCAAATCATTTTAATAAAGGGGTTTCAACCGTAGGTTATTTAAACGAATACGAAAAAGGTGCCGAAACGCTAAATTATTTGAATGCCCTTGAAAATTCAACAAATATTATTTTTAAAACAACGAAGTAATTATTAAAAAAAAACAACATGAAAACAATAAATAAAAACCCGATGAAGAATAAATTATTAGTGTTAATAATGGCGCTTATGCTGCTACCTATGTTAGGAATGTCTCAGGATATTTTTGATAAGTATAATGATAATTCTGATGTTACCTTTGTATCTATTAAACCAAAAATGTTTCAAATGATAGCTAAAATGGGCATCAATGTAGAAGATCCTGAAGCCAGAGCCTATATGGATATGGTTAAAAGTATTACCAGTTTTAAAACAATCATGACAGATGACAAGACTATTTCGGCAGATATTTCAAAATGGGTAAAATCGCGTTCAAGCTCTTTAGAAGAATTAATGGAGGTAAAAGATGATGGCTCTGAAGTGAAATTTTATGTAAAAGAAGGTAAAGATTCTAACCACGTGAAAGAATTGCTAATTTTCGTGAATGGCATAGATAAGGTCATGAAAGAGTCTGTTGAAATTAACGGAAAAGAGCGTCGTATTGAAACCGTAGTCGTATCTCTAACTGGCGATATCGATTTAAACGAAATTTCTAAGCTTACCGACAAAATGAATATTCCTGGAGGAAAGCATTTAGAGAAGAAAAAATCTAAGTAAAATAAATTCATCAATCAAAATAAAAATACGCATTGCCTGTTAAAGGTAATGCGTATTAATTTCATCAAAAAAAACAATCAAGAAAATGAAATTAACAACCAAACAAACATTAACGATCTTGCTTTTAGCGTTGCTACTGGTTAGCTGTAACAATAGTAAAAGTTTACAAAGTTATTTTGTAGATAATCAAGAATCTGCAAATTTTATTTCGCAAGATTTACCTATATCAATGCTAAAAATTGATACGAGTAATTTAACCGAAGACCAGAAAGAAGCTTACAACTCTGTGAGCAGATTAAACTTTTTAGGTTATAAAGCCACCGAATCGAATAAAGAAGCTCTAAAAGCAGAAATTTCTGAAGTAAAAACTATTTTAAGTGCCAGTAAGTATAACGATTTGATTGAGTTTAGCGATAAAGGCAACCGTTTTGTAATAAAGTATATAGGTACCGATGATGAAGCCGATGAAGTTGTGGTTTTTGGAAGTTCTAAAGATATGGGCTTTGCTATTGTTCGTGTTTTAGGGAACAACATGAATCCTGAAAAAATGACAACTTTGGCAGGTGTTCTAAAAAAGGCAGATGTAGGAGAAGCGCAAATGCAAAGTATTATGAATTTTTTTAAATAAATAATTCAAATCCATAAAAAAGGGTATCGTATTACGATACCCTTTTTTTATTTTATGTTTTCCTGAGTTTTTTTCTTTTCTTGGTTTTGGTGTAGAAAAAATTAGACAGAATTATAATTAATAATAAGGCCAATAACCCTTTAATAAATAAACTGTCTAAAAGCTCTAATATGCCGCAAACAAAAAAGCCAACAGCTAAAACGCCACAAAGAATAAGGGATTGTTTGTCTGTTAGCATATATTAAATTCCTGTGTAATTACTTGGTGAAATATTTTTTAATTCTTGTTTAATAGCATCCGATACCTCTAAAGTATCAATAAAATTTGAAATAGATTCTTTATTTATTTTAGAATTGGTTCTGGTTAATCCTTTTAAGGCTTCATAAGGATTTGGATAAGCTTCTCTTCTTAAAATAGTTTGAATAGCTTCGGCAACTACAGCCCAGTTATTTTCTAAATCTTCGGCAAACTTAGGTTCATTAAGTAATAATTTGTCTAAACCTTTTAATGTCGATTTAAAACCAATTAACGTATGTCCTAATGGTACACCAACGTTTCTAAGCACGGTACTGTCGGTTAAATCGCGTTGTAATCTAGAAATAGGAAGCTTAGCCGATAAATGTTCAAAAATAGCATTGGCAATTCCTAAATTACCTTCGCTGTTTTCAAAATCTATGGGGTTTACTTTATGCGGCATGGCACTACTTCCAACTTCACCGGCTTTAATTTTTTGCTTAAAATAATCCATAGAAACATAGGTCCATATATCTCTATCTAAATCTATAATAATGGTGTTTATACGTTTTAAAGCATCAAACATAGCTGCCATATGGTCGTAATGCTCAATTTGAGTTGTTGGAAACGAGTGGTATAAACCTAGTTTTTCTTCAACAAATTTGTCACCAAAAGTTTTCCAATCTATCGTTGGATATGCCACATGGTGCGCATTAAAATTACCTGTTGCACCACCAAATTTAGCGGCGTGGGGTACAGCGCTTAATAGTTTTAATTGTTCTTCTAAACGCACAACAAACACTTCAATTTCTTTTCCAAGACGGGTAGGAGATGCCGGTTGACCGTGAGTTCTTGCAAGCATCGAAACACCTGCCCAGTCTTTTGCCAATGTTTTAAGTTTGTTTAAAACTAAGGTGTATTCTGGGATATAAACAACGTCGATAGCCTCTTTTATACTTAAAGGAATTGCTGTGTTATTAATGTCTTGTGAGGTTAAACCAAAGTGAATAAATTCTTTAAATTTTGATAAACCTAAGGCATCAAATTTTTCTTTTATAAAATATTCAACAGCTTTAACATCGTGGTTTGTAACACTTTCAATTTTTTTAATCGCTAAAGCATCTTCAGTAGAGAAATTTTTATAAATAGCTCTTAAATCATCAAAAAGATTAGTATCAACATCTTTTAGTTGAGGTAACGGAATTTCACATAAAGCAATAAAGTATTCTATTTCAACTAGAACACGGTATTTAATTAAAGCTTCTTCAGAAAAATAAGGTGCTAATTCGTTTACTTTGCTTCTATATCTTCCATCAATTGGAGAAATGGCGTTAAGTGGTGTTAATGACATGTGTTGTTTGATTTTTAAGAAGTTGCAAAGATAGTTTTTTTAGCCCAAGACCGAAAGTGAAAGGTAGAACTTTTAAACTTAATTTTTAGTTTTTTTAATTTTAGCTATAATCTGTTTTGCTCGGGCTTTGTAAGCCGCGCTTTGAATAGGAAAATCGCGATTAAGTATCTGAGTTAATTCGGGATAAATCCAGTCGTATTGTTTTCCAAATAAAAACAAAGTAGACATTGCAAATGCTTTTGGGGCTACTTTTTCATCGTTAATTAAAACATCAAAACAAGTTTCAATAATGCGTTCTTTGTGGGTTTCATGTAAATTACTTTTTATAAGGTGGTCTGCTTTTCCAAAATAGGCCTTGGCGAGTAATTCGCATATTTTTATCACGGGTCTTACGGCTGCATCTAAATGTACTTTTTTAATGTTTAAAGTAAAGGTGTCTAGATAGGGTAGTAGCAATTCTAAATTTTTAAGGCAAACATATTCGAGTACCCAGGCCGCTCGGGTGGAGGTTTTATCGTTTACCATAAACGTAATTTCCAGTAGTTTAGGAAGTAAATCGGGTTGTTTTAATACCAGATTTGCATAAAACAAGCGACTTGCTTGGGTATGGTTTACATAATTTAATTCGTTATAAAATTGCTTGGTAGTCAAAAGGATTTAGTAATTTTAAAATCTAAATTTATTAAAATGAAAATGATAAAAAAAATAGGGATAGGCTTATTAATTCTTTTAGCGGTTTCCCAGTTATTTGGTCCTAAAAAGAACGAAGGTAAAATGGAATCTATGAATGCTTTTTATGCAGAAACCAATCCGCCAGCCGAAGTCAAGCAAATTCTAGAAGTTGCCTGTAACGATTGTCATAGCGACGTAACTCGTTACCCTTGGTATAACAATATTACACCTGTAAATTACTGGTTAGCCAGCCACGTAAACGATGGAAAAAAACATTTTAATATTTCTAATTGGGAAGGTAATTCTGTAAAACGCAAAGACCACAAATTTGAAGAACTTATAGAAATGGTTGAAGAAAAAGAGATGCCTTTAAACTCTTATACATGGACACATGCTGAAGCCAATCTAACCGAAAATCAAATTAAAGCTGTGGTTGATTGGGCTAAATTGGTACGTGTAAAATATTCTATGATGCCTAAACCAGAATAAATCACATTTAAAAAAAGCATTGAATTTAGTGGGATTTAAAAAACTTTTAATCATTGGTTTTGTTTGGCCAGAGCCCAATAGTTCTGCTGCTGGAAGCCGAATGATGCAGCTTATTTCATTTTTTCAGTCGCAAAATTATATAATAACGTTTGTTAGTTCTTGTGTAAAAACAGAAAGTGCATTTAATCTGGAATCTATTGGGGTTAGCCAACAGTTTGTAGAATTAAACAACAGCAGTTTTGATGGATTTCTTAAAGACTTAAAGCCAGACGTGGTTTTGTTTGATAGATTTTTAACCGAAGAACAATTTGGCTGGCGTGTTCATGAAAATTGTCCTAATGCCATAAGAATTCTAGATACCGAAGATTTACACGGTTTGCGTAAAGGGCGCACATTGGCTTACAAAGCAAATAAACCTTTTAATAAAAGTTTCTTGTTTAATGATACTTCAAAACGAGAAATTGCCAGTATTTACAGAAGCGATTTAAGTTTAATTATTTCGAAGGCTGAAATGGAAATTCTTAAATCTGATTTTAAAGTTAATGATGCTTTTTTACTGTATTTACCGTTTTTATTAGATGAAATAAGTGATAAAACAATAAAAACACTCCCCATATTCGAATCGCGTAAGCATTTTGTTACCATTGGTAATTTTTTGCACGAACCTAATTATCAGGCTGTTTTGTATTTAAAGGAAGCTATTTGGCCTCGCATAAAAAAAGCATTGCCTCAGGCAGAAATGCATATTTACGGCGCCTATGCTTCACAAAAAGTAAATCAATTAAACAATAAGCAAGAGCGTTTTTTTATTAAAGGTTATGCTGAAGATGCTCATAAAATCATGCAAAATGCCAAAGTATGTTTAGCGCCTTTACAATTTGGAGCAGGCTTAAAAGGTAAACTTATAGATGCCATGCAAAACGGAACGCCCTGTGTTATGAGTTCTATTGCTGCTGAAGGTATGTTTGGTAATTTAGCACCAAACGGATTCATTGAAGACAACCCAGAGACTTTTGCAGAAAAAGCAGTGCAACTATACAACGATAATTTAATCTGGAATGCTAAACAGAAAAACGGATTTCAAATTATAAACACACGTTTTAATAAAAATGCATTTCAAGAAAATTTTGCAGCCACATTGTACGAGTTTAGTAACCATTTACAAGAAAAACGATTAAATAATTTTACCGGACAAATGCTTATGCATCATACCATGCAGAGTACTAAGTTTATGAGTAAGTGGATTGAGGCAAAGAATGTGGCTAATAATTAAGCTAACACCTCGCTTTTCTTTATTTTACGGTATAAAAACGTGTTAAAAATATTGCGTTTTGCAAAACGTGTTAATTTATCCGATTGGCAAAGTTTAATATATAACGCTTTGTTTACCCCAAAAAACTCGTAGGTATTACCATCGGCAAAGGTTATTTCTAAAAGCATACCCTTATGTTGCCAATCAATAATAGGTGTATTAATGGTTTCGTTGTATTCGTCTAAATTTGCTGCTTTTGTTTCTGGAGCAATGCTTACTAAAAAGTGGTAACCATCAATAATTTGCTTGCTTTTTATTTCGGCCTCGGCAGCTTTTTCATCGCCAGCTTGAAATTTATCGGGATGCCACGCTTTAACTAAATTTCTGTAAGTCGATTTAAGTTGCTTTAAATCAATCTCTTTTTCAACATTAAAAAGTTTTTTGTATTCGTTAATACGTTTCATAACCCGTTTTTTAAAATAAGCCGCGAAGATAGTCTTTTTTAATATCATACAATAAATACTTGAGATAAAAGACCATACACCAAAAATAAGTTTTCTAGTTTAAAGTCTCTTTTCTTTTATATCTTCTCTCTTCTCTAATATCTATTATCCACACATATAAAGTCCTGTACTTTTTCATAGCTTTGCAGCTTTAAAATTTAGACTATGATTTCAGTTGATGCTTTAGCGGTAGAATTTAGTGGAAGCGCTTTGTTTAGTGATGTATCCTTCACGATAAATGAAAATGATAAAATAGCCCTTATGGGGAAAAATGGTGCAGGAAAGTCTACCATGATGAAAATTATTGCTGGAGAACAAAAAGCAACTCGTGGCAATGTGCGTTACCCAAAAGATGTTGTTGTTGCTTACTTACCCCAGCATTTACTTACCGAAGATTCGTGTACGGTTTTCGAAGAAGCTTCTAAAGCATTTAAGCATATTTTTAAAATGCGTGATGAGATGGAACGTCTTAACAAAGAACTTGAAACCAGAACCGATTACGAATCTGATGATTATATGAAAATCATTGAAAAAGTATCAGATTTAGGTGAAAAATTCTATGCGCTTGAAGAGATAAATTATGATGCCGAAGTTGAAAAAGCGTTACGTGGTTTAGGTTTTAAACGCGAGGATTTTACACGTTTAACTAGCGAATTTAGTGGTGGTTATCGTATGCGCATCGAATTGGCTAAAATTCTTTTACAAAAACCAGATTTAATTCTTCTGGATGAGCCAACCAACCACATCGATATAGAATCGGTTATCTGGTTAGAAGATTTCTTGCTTAACAAAGCCAAGGCTGTTATGGTTATCTCCCATGATAAAGCCTTTATCGATAATATTACCAATCGTACCATAGAAGTTACCATGGGCCGCATTTACGATTATAAAGCTAATTATTCGCATTACTTGCAATTACGTGAAGACCGACGTTCACATCAAATAAAAGCGTACCAAGAGCAGCAAAAATTTATAGCAGATAATGTGGCGTTTATAGAGCGTTTTAAAGGGACTTACTCTAAAACGAACCAAGTAAGTTCACGTGAGCGTATGTTAGAAAAACTTGAAATTATTGAAATTGATGAAGTCGATACATCGGCTTTAAAGTTGCGTTTTCCTCCTGCGCCACGTTCGGGCGACTACCCGGTAACGGTTAAAGATTTATCAAAATCGTACGACGATCATGTTGTGTTTAAAGATGCTAATATGTCTATTGCTCGAGGCGAAAAAGTATCGTTTGTTGGTAGAAATGGTGAAGGAAAATCGACTATGATAAAAGCCATAATGGGACAAATTGATTTTGAAGGACACTGCGCATTAGGGCATAATGTAAAGGTTGGATATTTTGCACAAAATCAAGCATCTTTATTAGACGATAATTTAACCATTTTCCAAACCGTTGATGAGGTTGCCGAAGGCGATATTCGTACACAAATAAAAACCATTTTAGGTGGTTTTATGTTTAAAGGCGACGATATCGATAAAAAAGTAAGTGTACTCTCTGGTGGTGAAAAAACACGCTTGGCCATGGTAAAATTACTTTTAGAACCTGTTAATTTGTTAATTCTCGATGAGCCTACGAATCACTTAGATTTGAAATCTAAAGATGTATTAAAGGAAGCTTTAAAGAATTTCGATGGTACTTTAATTTTAGTTTCCCACGACCGTGATTTTCTTCAAGGTTTATCTCAAAAAGTATTTGAATTTAAAGATCAACGTGTTATTGAACACTTTGAAACCATCGATGATTTCTTAGTGAGAAACCGTATTGAAAACCTAAAACAGATCGATTTAAAAAAGTAACCGATTAAAGAAGGTCTAAGCGTTCTACTATAACCGTATGTTGAATGGGTACAGCTGCTGGTCCGAATTGATTAAAAATAGGCACATCGGCAGCATCACGACCATAAGCTACAGCCACGTAGCCACCTTTTTTATAAGGCTGTGTGGCATCAAAAAGATACCATCGGTTGCCTACGTAAGCTTCAAACCAAGCGTGCATATCCATAGGGTAGAGCTCATGCAAATATCCAACAACCATGCGTGCAGGAATGCTTAAACTTCGGCATAAAGCGATACCTAAATGTGCTAAATCTCTACAAACACCTTGTTGTTTTTGATGGACTTCAATGGCCGAAATGGGGTAGTCGCTACTTCCTGGTAAATAGGTAATATGGTGTCTTAGCCAATTTTCAATGGCTTCAACCTGGTTATAACCTTGTAGCTCATTCATTGTTATTGCTTGGGCTAAATCGCCAAATCTATCAGATTCACAATATCTACTCGGTAGCAAGTAACATAAAATATTGTCGGGGATGTTTTCAACGTTTACTAAAGGTGCGTTTGGTGCTATATCCGAAAAATCACTTACTTTAGCTTCAGCTTCTGTGTAAATAGAGAATAAGCCCGAAGGCGCTAAAACACGTTGGCATAAATTTCCGAAGGCATCAATATATTCATTTGCTGTAACATTAGGATTAATGTTATAAACTTCGCGAGAAATCCATTGCTGTGCTCCGCTGCGCGCTCGAAGCATTAAAATAAAAGGCGTTGGTATTTCTATATCGAAAACCAAATTGCAACTCACGCGTAACCACATAACCTTATTTATTTGAGATAAAAAATATCAATTACCTATTGCACATAAAAGTATAAGATTTAGACTATACTTTAACTAATTTTTTAGTATTTATAGTGCTTAGAATTTGAAGTTACAACAAAAATATAGGATTAAAATTCTTAATCACGAATTTTTCAAAAGTGTAATCATTTGCTGTACACCAACTGTTGCGGGTTCTGCAATAACGTTTAAGTTCTTTTTATTTTGAACCGATGCAGGCTTCGGATCGATAAAAAATATAGGAATGTTTTCTGGAACATAATGCATTAAACCTGCAGCAGGATAAACTTGCATCGATGTACCTATAATAGCTAAAATATCTGCAGTTTCACAAATTTCTACGGCTTTTTCAATCATAGGAACTTCTTCTCCAAACCAAACAATATGCGGCCGCAGTTGATGGCTTTTTTTGCAAATATCACCAATAATTAAATCTGTTTTCCAAGGTAAAATATCGGTTTCATCAAAAGTGCTTCTTACTTTTAATAACTCACCATGTAAATGAATCACTCGAGTACTGCCTGCACGTTCATGTAAATCGTCTACATTTTGAGTGATGATAGTGATGTTATAATCGTTCTCTAAATAGGCTAAATCTAAATGCGCTTTATTGGGTTCTACTTCAAATAATTGTTTGCGCCGCTGGTTGTAAAAATTTAAAACCAATGCAGGATTGTTTTTAAAACCCTCGGGAGTTGCTACTTGCATAACATCATGACCTTCCCATAATCCGTCGGCATCTCTAAATGTTTTTATGCCACTTTCGGCACTTATACCGGCACCTGTAAGTACAACTAAATGTTTTTTCATGTGTTTAATTTATGCGGTTTTTATAGTCAAAAAAGGCTTTCATATAATAATTTCCTTTTGTAATTGAAAATTAGTTATGGAAGTTTCATGTTATAAATTTACTAATTTTGGCACATGATAGATTTAAAACTTTTAGAACATTTAGAAACCTATTTAACCGATACCAGAAGAGCCAAGTTTAACAAGGTGTTGTCGCAACGCACAAAACATTTTACGGTAGCCACAGAAGATGTTTATCAACTACACAATACCAGTGCTGTTATTAGAAGTTGTGATGTTTTTGGCATACAGGAAGTAAATATTGTTGAGGAACGCAATTCTAAGCGCATTGACAGAGAGATTGCCATGGGCGCTCAAAAGTGGGTAGATTTAAACAGATACCATACGGTTAAAGACTGTATTAACGATTTAAAAACTAAAGGCTACCAAATTGTGGCTACAACTCCGCATGCAAACGACTGCGATTTACATGATTTTGATGTTACAAAAAAGTCTTGTTTTTTCTTCGGAAGAGAAACAGAAGGCTTATCTGAAGACGTTTTAAATGCTGCCGATTGTTATTTAAAAATACCTATGGCCGGATTTACAGAAAGTTTAAATATTTCGGTTTCGGCAGCCATAATTTTACAACATGTTACTACCAAACTGAAGCAAACAAACATTAACTGGCAATTAACCGAAGCAGAAATTCTTGAAAAAAGGTTAGATTGGGTGCGAAAAACCATTAAAAGTTACGATACCATTGTTAAGCATTATTACGATACACATAACGTTAATAAATAAAAAAAAGGAAGCACAAAGGCTTCCTTTTTTGATAATATATTTTATTATTTGTTTCTGTTTAAGACTTTATATTCTTCGTAACATTCACTTATAGCATCCAGAATTTGTAAATCGTTAGCCGTTTGAATAAAGTTTTTAGAATAGTTACATTGGCTTACTATTTCATCTAAATCAACACGATCTACATTAAGTAAAACGGTTAGCATTTCTCTATCAAAACGTGAGGCTAATAAATTTCTAATCTCATCGTCCTGTTTCATTTTCTTAAGCTTACGCATTTCGTTCGGTTTTTTACCAAACATACGATGAAGAAAATCAGCAGGATTAAAAATCGATCCTATAACTTTACTAATCGTACTTTTTTTACCAGCTTCGTAACCCGTACTTGGTAAACCAGAAATAGCGTATTGGTAATTGTCGTTAATAACCGGTACTTGCTTAATATCTACTTCTAAATAACCCGTAAGTTTCAATTCTGTTAACACCACTTCTTCTAGGGCTAAAGCCAATTCGGTAAGCTCGATGTTGGCCGATCCAAATTTTAACCAGTCGTTAGTAACTCTTACTTTAATAGATTTAAAACCTAAGTAAGAGAAATGTAAAGTATCGTTTACTTTGGCCGAAATTTCAAATGCTCCTTTATTATTAGTTGCAGTACCTATAACCTGATTCAGGTTAACAATATTCACATTTTCTAAAGGCTCTTTGCTTTCAGAATTAATAACAACACCTAATACACTTGCTGCTTCTTGTGCTATGGCAACAGAAGTCACTATAAAAAATATAAAAAGTAGCAGGTGTTTTTTCATAGGTTAAATAAACGCAATTTAGATTATAAATGTACTAAACTAAAAAGTATAATTACTTTGAGGGCTTTTAATTTGACTTAAAATTAACAAAATAGTTTAAACTAGCGTCTAGAACGTCTTGGTCTGGAAACACCACCAGTGTTTTCAGATTTTGAAGCGCTGCCTGTACGTCTACCTGCTCGGTTAGGAGCTCCATTACTGCCAGATTTAAAATCGCCAGAACGTCTTGGTTTAGCATCGCCACCACTGCGTTTTTCTCCACCACGTTTATCATCGCGTCTTCCGCCGCCAGAACTACGTCTGTCGTTGCGTCTTCCGCCGCCACCACGATTTTCAGAAACTTCAACATTTACAAAACGGCCTTCGTGTTTGTAGTCGGTAAAAAAGGCTAAAACTTTATCTTTAAGTTCGTTTTCTGTATTAAAAAACGAAAAACTTTCTTTAGTTTCCACTTTAAATACATCGTCTCTTCCTAAATCTAAAACCTCTTTTAAGAAATCTTTTAATTTCATCCAGTCGAAACCATCTTTAGTTCCAACATTTATAAAATAACGTGTAGAATCTGATTTTCCTCCAAAATCACGTCTGCTCTCACGTCCACCATCACGCTCGCGAATATCAGATTCCGATACGTTTAAGTTTTTAGCTTTTTGGTAGTAATTAAAGAAACGCGTAAACTCTACCGAAAAGAATTTTTTAATTAATTCGTCTTTCGATGTGTCTTCAAACAACTCATTAATGTTGGTTAAATACTTATCAATTTCGTGATTAATTTCGGTGTTATGTATTTTGTTTGCAAGCGACATTAACTGCACTTCGCAAATTTCCATTCCATTAGGAATTTCCTTTTTAACAAAGTCACGTTTTATAATACGCTCAATACTTTTTATTTTTCTTACTTCACTTTTAGAAACAATAACCATAGAAACACCCGTTTTTCCGGCGCGACCTGTACGACCAGAACGGTGCGTATAAGTTTCGGTTTCGTCTGGAAGTTGGTAGTTTATAACGTGAGTAATATCATCTACATCAATACCACGAGCAGCCACATCGGTAGCTACAAGCATTTGAATTTGGTTTTTTCTAAACGAGTTCATAACCAAATCGCGTTGGTTCTGACTTAAATCACCATGCAATGCGCCAGCGCTATATCCATCTTCTATAAGTTGTTCGGCCACTTTTTGAGTGTCTCTTTTTGTTCTACAAAACACTACCGAAAATATATCTGGGTTCGCATCAGCTAAACGTTTTAAAGCATCGTAACGATCTCTAGAATTTACTAAATAGTATTCGTGAGTTACGTTGCTAGTACTTTCATTTTTATTTCCAACAGTAATTTCCTGCGGATTTTTCATGAATTTCTTAGCAATAGTTGCTACTTCTTTTGGCATGGTTGCAGAAAATAACCAGGTGTTTTTATCTTCTGGAGTATTCGATAAAATATCGGTAATATCCTCTTTAAAACCCATGTTTAACATTTCGTCGGCCTCATCTAAAACACTGTACTGTATTTTAGAAATATCAACCAAACCTCTGCTAATCATATCTTTAATACGACCCGGCGTTGCAACTATAATTTGTGCGCCTCTTTTAACTTCTCTCGCTTGGTCTGTAATACTAGAACCACCGTAAACAGCCACCACGTTAAGTCCTTTGCAGTACTTGCCGTAAGCTTTCATTTCGTTGGTAATTTGTAAACAAAGTTCGCGTGTAGGCGATAAAATAAGGCCTTGAGTAGTCCGGCTATCAAAATCAATTTTCTGTAACATCGGGAAACCAAATGCGGCCGTCTTTCCGGTTCCGGTTTGCGCTAAGGCAACCAAATCGGTTTCAGATGCTAATAAAATTGGGATGGCTTTGCTTTGAACTTCACTTGGGGTTACAAAACCTAAATCGGTGATGGCTTGTAATAATTCGTCATTAAGACCTAAATCTTGGAATGTGCTCATTCTTTTATGTAAGTATTCGATTGTTTTATGTGGTGTTACATAAGAAGCGAATCGACATACTTAAACCTAAACTTCTAGCAACACATCCTCACTCTGAGGAATTTAATCCATTTTCTGGATTTCAAGCTGCAAAGATAGTCTTTTATTTGTTATTTACTATTATACTTGTAAATCTTTAATTTTGGGCGTTTTAACACGCTTTCACGACTCGCTTTTTTTGTTTTTAAAATCATAAATACACTAGAAACATGGCGTTTAACAAAAAGAGCTCAAACAAACGTTCAATCGTTAACGCAGCTACAGGTAACTTTAAACTTTTTAGTTTTCATTAGTTATAAGCGTTAATATGTTGCCTAGAATAGGATTTCTGTTTTCGGTATTCCAAACCGCAGAAAGTACCGTACGTTGTTTTATTTTGTTAAGCTCAATAAATTTAATTTTTGAATTACTTTCATCTTGCAACGATTTTGGCACAATAGAAATACCAAAGTTATTTTCAACCAGTTTATATATTGAATCGGCATGAATGGTATTGTGCGTTATTAAGGGGTTAAAACCACTATCGTCGAAAATAGTCATTACCTTTTCGTAGTAAGAAGCGCTATATTCGGGATCGAATAAAATAAAATGTTCATTTTTTAATTGCGACAGGTTTTTAAAAGTAGAAGCTTCAATTGCATGCGCTTTTGGTAACACCAAACAAAACGGTTCTTTTAAAACCGGGTGACTATTTAATCCTCTGGGAATGCGTTCCAATCTAACAAAACCAATATCAATTTCTTGCGATAATAAGCCTTCAATTTGCTTGTTATTATCCATTTCTTTCAAACTAAATAACACATCGGGGTGTTCTTTGGTAAACTTTAAAAGTAAATTCGGTATTATTTTTTGCATAGCAGAACCTACATAACCAAAATTTAATTTACCATCTTTTCCATCTTCAAGCAATTTGGCATGGTCTAAAATACTTTCTAAATGTTTTAGGTTTTTGGTTAATTCTTCTTTTAAATAAGTTCCGGCATGGGTTAGTTTTACTTGCCTGTTGTGTCTTTCAAATAAAGTAACACCCAATTGACCCTCCATTTCTTTTATTTGACGACTCAATCCGGGTTGCGAAATAAACAGTTTTTCGGCCGCTTTTCTAAAATGTAGTGTTTCGGCAACAGCTAAAAAATAATGTATATGTCGAAGTTCTAATTGATAACTCATGGTTATTAATAGTTAAAAATAATGGTATTATTAAGTATCAAATTTATTAATAATTTTGTAATGCATCAACTTAATGTTCAACTTATTACAGAAATCATGTTTGCATACGGAATAGACAGACTTACAACAGATAAAGTAACAGAGATTTTAAATGGAAATTTAAAAGCAACGTTAACAGAATATGCCATATCTAAAATTGAAGAATGTAGAAATAAAGTTGAGGTTATGGCAAATTCCACAAAGGCTGTTTATGGCATCAATACAGGTTTTGGACCGCTGTGCGACGTTAAAATTTCGCCAGAAGAAACCAGTTTACTTCAAAAGAATTTACTAATTACCCATGCTGTTGGTGTGGGAAACCCTATCGATAAAGAATTATCAAAAATCATGATGATTTGTAAAGTGCACGCATTAAGTCGTGGATTTTCGGGCATTCGATTAGAGGTTATAGAACGTATTATTTACTTTATAGAAAACGATTTATTACCCGTAGTTCCAGAACAAGGTTCGGTGGGTGCTTCGGGCGATTTAGCACCGTTATCGCATTTGTTTTTGCCATTAATTGGTGAAGGCGAATTTTGGATTGCCAATGAAATTGTTCCGGCCATGCAAGTTTTAAAAGCTCATAATTTAGAGCCTATCGAATTGGCAGCTAAAGAAGGTTTAGCCTTAATAAATGGTACACAATTTATCTTAGCCCATGCTATTATTGGGTTACGAAAAATGGAATATCTGTTAGATTTAGCCGATGTTGCTGGTGCCATGAGTTTAGAGGGCTACCAAGGAAGCGAATCGCCTTTTAAAGAATTACTGCATAGTATTCGTCCGTTTCAAGGCAATTTAGTGGTTGCAGAACGTATGCGTATGTTATTTAAAAATTCTAATAATATTAAATCGCATGAAAATTGCGAGCGTGTTCAAGATCCCTATTCTATGCGTTGTATTCCGCAAGTTCATGGGGCTTCTCGTAATGCTTTTTATCATTTAAGCGAATTAGCAGAAATTGAAATGAACTCGGTTACCGATAACCCAATTGTTTTAAGTGAAACCGAAGCTATTTCTGGTGGTAATTTTCATGGTCAACCTTTGGCTATGGTATTAGATTATGCCGCTTTAGCATCCTCTGAATTGGGAAATATTTCAGACAGACGTTGTTATTTGTTGCTAGAAGGTAAATTTGGATTACCACGTTTACTCACCGCTAGTGGCGGTTTAAATTCCGGATTTATGATTCCACAATACACCACAGCGGCTTTGGTTACCGAAAACAAATCTTTATGTTTTCCTGCTTCAGCCGATAGTATTCCAACCTCATTAGGACAAGAAGACCATGTGTCTATGGGAAGTATTTCTGGTCGTAAATTCAACCAAATACTAGGAAATATCGAAAAAATATTAGCCATAGAACTCATGTATGCGGCTCAGGCTATGGAATTTAGACGACCAAATACCTTTTCAGAAATACTAGAGAAAAACTTCAGTATTATTAGAAGTAAAGTCGCGAAATTAGAAGAAGATCGTATTCTTAAAGATGATATTAATGCGATGATAAATTTAGTTAGAAATAGAGCATTCATTGTAAAATAGAAAGATTATGACGTTTAAAGAAGAAATTTTACAAGGTATCCCCAATACATTACCTTCAAAATACGAGTATCCTACGGGTGTTAACAGGGCACCAAAACGTAAAGATATTTTATCGAAAGAGGAAAAACAATTGGCTATTCGAAATGCGTTGCGTTATTTCCCAAAAGATTGGCACGCAGCATTAGCACAGGAATTCGCACAAGAACTTCAGGATTTCGGGCGTATTTATATGTATCGATTCAAGCCATCATACAAAATATTTGCTAGAGATATTCAAGACTATCCGGCAAAATGTACGCAAGCAGCAGCCATTATGCTCATGATTCAGAATAATTTAGATCCTGCAGTGGCTCAACACCCCGAAGAATTAATAACTTACGGTGGTAATGGTGCGGTGTTTCAAAACTGGGCTCAATACCTGCTAACGATGCAGTATTTAGCAAATATGACTGAAGAGCAAACGCTTCACATGTATTCTGGTCACCCGATGGGATTATTTCCGTCGTCTAAAAATGCGCCAAGAGTTGTTGTTACCAATGGTATGATGATTCCTAATTACTCCAAACCAGACGATTGGCAAAAATTCAACGCGCTTGGGGTTACGCAATACGGACAAATGACAGCGGGTTCCTTTATGTATATTGGTCCACAAGGCATCGTTCACGGTACGACAATCACCGTTATGAATGCTTTCAGAAAAAAATTACCTAAAAACGAAACGCCGGCAGGAAAAATATTTTTAACTGCTGGTTTAGGTGGTATGAGTGGCGCTCAACCTAAGGCAGGAAATATTGCAGGTTGTATTACTATTTGTGCCGAGGTAAACGATAAAGCTGCTACAAAACGATATGAGCAAGGTTGGGTAGATGTTTTAATTGATAATTTAGACGATTTAGTTGCCAGAGTTAAAAAGGCACAAGCAAATAGCGAAATAGTTTCCATCGCTTTTATTGGCAATGTGGTAGATGTTTGGGAACGTTTTTATGATGAAAACATATTTATTCATGTTGGTTCCGACCAAACTTCGCTTCATATTCCATGGACGGGTGGTTATTATCCGGTGGGCATATCTTATGACGAGTCTAACCGATTAATACGTGAAGAGCCTTTAGTATTTAAAGAAAAAGTACAGGCTTCTTTACGCAGACACGCCGAAGCAATTAATAAGCATGTTGCTCGCGGCACGTATTTCTTCGATTATGGTAATGCTTTTTTACTAGAAGCATCGCGTGCAGGAGCCGATGTGATGGCAGAAAACAACATCGATTTTAAATATGCATCCTATGTTCAAGATATTTTGGGACCGATGTGTTTCGATTATGGTTTCGGACCTTTCCGTTGGGTTTGTGCTTCCGGGAAACCAGAAGATTTAGATAAAACAGATGAAATCGCCATGCATGTTCTGCAAGACATAATGAAAGATGCTCCAGAGGAAATTCAGTTGCAAATGCAAGATAATATTACTTGGATTAAAGATGCCAAGAAAAATAAGATGGTAGTTGGCTCGCAAGCCCGTATCTTGTATGCCGATGCCGAAGGGCGAGCTAAAATAGCCGAAGCTTTCAACAAAGCTGTGGCTGCCGGTAAAATTGGCCCTGTAGTGTTAGGACGCGACCATCATGATGTAAGCGGAACCGATTCGCCGTATCGCGAAACCTCTAATATTTACGATGGTAGTAAATTTACCGCCGATATGGCCATTCATAATGTTATTGGTGATAGTTTTAGAGGCGCTACTTGGGTGTCTATTCACAATGGTGGCGGCGTAGGCTGGGGCGAAGTTATGAACGGTGGTTTCGGGATGTTGCTCGATGGCACTAAAGAAGCCGATGAACGTTTGAAAAATATGTTGTTTTTTGATGTAAATAACGGTATTGCACGCAGAAGTTGGGCAAGAAACGATGAAGCCTTATTTGCTATAAAACGAGAAATGGCACGCACACCAAATTTAAAAGTCACCATTCCTAATTTGGTGGATAATCAATTGTTAGAAAATTTATTTTAATGCGCATTTTATTCAAAAATATTAAAGAATTAATTCAAATTAGAGAGTCTGGTATTTCTTTTGTTTCGGGAAGCGATATGAGCATACTTCCAAATATTAAAAATGCTTTTTTACTGGTTGAGGATGGTCTTATTAGCGATTTTGGAACAATGGATGCTTGTCCAGATACAAAGGCAGAACAGGTTATTGATGTAACAGGTCAAATGATGATGCCAACCTGGTGCGATTCGCATACCCACATTGTTTATGCGGGTAACAGAGAAAGTGAATTTGTAGATAAAATTAAAGGATTAACATACCAGGAAATTGCAAATAAAGGCGGAGGTATATTAAATTCTGCAAAAAAATTACAGAAACTTTCTGAAGCCGATTTATACGAAGAAAGCAAAGTACGTCTTGAAGCGGTTATAGCTATGGGAACGGGTGCTGTTGAAATTAAATCGGGTTACGGTTTAACAGTGGAGTCCGAATTAAAAATGCTTAGTGTTATTAAGCAGCTTAAAAAGAACTACGATTTACCAATTAAAGCGACCTTTTTAGGTGCTCATGCGGTTCCAAAAGCCTATGTAAATGATAAAGAAGGCTATATGCAACTTATTATTAATGAGATGATCCCTTTAATTTCTGAAGCCAATTTAGCCGATTACATCGATGTTTTTTGTGAAACGGGATACTTTTCTGTTGAAGATACCCAACGTATCATGCAAGCCGGTAAGGCTCATGGATTGGAATCTAAAATTCATGTCAATCAGTTTAATTCTATTGGTGGTGTTCAAATAGCTGTGGCACATAAAGCTTTGTCTGTCGATCATTTAGAAGAAATGACAGATGCAGATATTGAATCGTTGAAAAATACCAAAACCATGCCTGTGGCTTTGCCGGGATGTTCTTTCTTTTTAAGCATTCCTTATACGCCAGGTAGAAAAATGATTGATGACGGATTGCCTTTGGCATTAGCAACCGATTATAATCCGGGTTCTTCACCATCTGGTAACATGAATTTTGTAGTATCGGCAGCTTGTATTAAAATGAAGTTAACACCCGAAGAGGCCATCAATGCGGCCACCATTAATGGGGCTTATGCCATGGGATTAGAAAACCAGGTAGGAAGCATTACCAGAGGTAAATTAGCTAATTTAATAGTAACCAAACCTATCAATTCGTATGGTTTTATACCCTATTCGTTTGGTGAAACACAAATAGATAAAGTTTATATAAAAGGACAACAAATTAATTAACCAACCCGCTTAACCAACCTTAAACAACCCAACTAAACAAGGAAGGCGCGTAAAAGTAACCATGTTATTTTTCGCGCCTTATTAATTTTAAACGTTATTTTCTTAGATTTTTTATCCGTTGCAAAAGGGTAGGGTGCGAATAATGCACAAAAACATAAGCAGGATGTGGCGTTAAATTGCTTAAACTGTTTTTAGATAGTTTTTTTAAAGATGAAATTAAAGGTTCGCCTTTGTAGGTTGTTTTAGCGTAATCATCGGCTTGATATTCAAAAGTTCTAGAAAACCAATTCATAATTAATCCGGTAATTTCAGAAATAGGCGCATACAGCAATCCGAAGGCTATTAAACTTATATGAAAACTGGGCGTTTCTACACCTAAAGCATTTGATAATAATGGATTTGATATAAAAATCGATAATATGTAAAGGGTGAAACCTGTGAGTAAAATTGAAGCAAATAAATTAAATATAATATGTTTCTTTTTGTAATGTCCAACCTCATGCGCTAATACTGCTACTATTTCTTCTTCATCTAAATCATTAATTAATGTGTCGTAAAGCGTCACGCGTTTTTCACTTCCAAAACCAGAAAAATAGGCGTTGGCTTTAGTGCTTCTTTTAGAGCCATCAATGACGAAAATTTTATCGAGTTTAAAACCAACCGTGCTGGCATAATCTGATATTTTATCGCGTAAACTGCCTGCTTCAAGTGGTGTTTGTTTATTAAATAAAGGAACAATAAGTTTAGAATAAAACATATTCATAAACAAGGTAAATACGGCTACCAAGGCCCAGGCGTATAACCAGAAATTATCGCCAGCAAATTCATAAAACCAAATAATTAATGCTAGAATACCACCGCCAACTACAGCCATCATTAATAAACCTTTTAATTTATCTAAAAAGAAAATTTTGGGTGTGGTTTTATTAAATCCGAATGTATCTTCAATAACAAAGGTGCTGTAATAGGAGAAAGGCGTCGTTAAAATATCGCTTCCAATCATAATAATTCCGAAGAAAATTAAGGCTATTACAATAGAATTTTCAGAATAACTGCGGGCTAAAGCATCAACAAAAGCAAATCCGTCGAAAAACAGAAATCCTAGAGTTAAAACCAAAGAAAAGGTTGAGGTTATAATTCCGAATTTATAATTGATCACTTTATAATTTTGCGATTTTTTATATTCGCCGTCATCGTAAACGTCTTGTAAATCTTCAGGCAGCTTATCGTTAAAATGTTTGGCATTTAAAGCATCTAAAACCTTTTCAACAATAAAATTGATAATAATAATGGCTATAATGATATAAAAAAGGGTAGTGGAAGTCATATTTTATTTAAAGTTTCGCTGTCTTTTAGCTTCAAAAATAAGAATACCAGCAGCAACAGATACATTCATAGAATCAATCGCTCCTTGCATAGGAATGATGATGTTTTGTGAGGAACTCTCTAACCAAGCATCGCTTAAACCAGAGGCTTCGGTGCCAACAACTATAGCAGTTGGTTTTGTAAAATCTTGTGTATGATAATGAACAGAGGCTTGCAAGGCAGCACAATAAATATCAATGTTTCTAGCCTTTAAAAAGCTAATGATTTCGGCAGTGTTGCCCGTTGCAATTTGGTTGGTAAACACACAACCCACACTGGAACGTATAATATTCGGATTGTACAAATCGGTTTTAGGGTTTGCAATTATAACGGCATCTACATTGGCAGCATCGGCAGTTCTTAAAAGTGCGCCTATATTTCCCGGTTTTTCGGGTGCTTCAGCAATTAAAATTAGCGGTTGTTCGGTGCTAAATTTTAAATCTTCAATCGCATGATTTTTACTTTTGGCGATCGCTAAAACACCTTCGGTAGTATCGCGATAGGCTAATTTTTCATAGACTTCTTTAGAAATTTCAATAATATTAAATCGATTCGTTGCTAAATCCTCTAGTTGGTCTTTCGAAAATAATTCAGGGTAAAACAAAACGCTGTCCAATTCGTAGTTTCCCTTCAGCGCAAGCGATATTTCACGAACACCTTCTATTAAAAAAGTTCCCGATTTTTTGCGTTCGCGCGACTTGTCTTTTAATTGAACAAGTTGCTTTATTAAAGGGTTTTGTATGCTTGTAATTTCTTTAATCATATTGGGAGCAAAAGTAATTGTTTTTAATGTAATGTTATTGTTTTTAACCGACAAACACAGTATTCAAATTAAAAATGATATGAAAAAAATAACGGCTCTATTAGTAATTGTAATGTTTTTTGCGTGTAAAAATGAAGTTAAAACACCTACAAGTGAGCCTGTCTTAAATACCCATGATAGTTTAAAAAAATATCCAGAAAACATTTTGAAAATATTCAAGGCCCATGGCAGATTGGATCTTTGGAAACAAATGCAGGTCATTTCATTTACAATTTCAAATCCAGATGGTGATGAGATAACAACCACAAATTTAAAAAATAGAAAATCTTTAATAGAGACGCCTAATCATGACATTGGCTTTAATGGTAAACAGGTTTGGGTTAAAAATAAGAACACTATTAATTATGAGGGTAATGCTAAGTTTTATTATAATTTGATGTTCTATTTTTATGCTATGCCTTTTGTTTTAGCCGATGAAGGCATAAATTACGAAGATGTAGAACCCTTAATTTTTAATGAAACGGAATATCCAGGAATCAAAATTTCTTATCAAAATAATATAGGAGAATCACCAGATGACGAATATATTATTTATTACGACAAGAATACCAACGAAATGGCTTGGTTAGCTTACACTGTAACTTTTTTTAGTAAAGAAAAGGCTAAAGAATTTAATTATATAAAATATAATAATTGGCAAAAAGTTAATGGCTTATTACTTCCCGAAACTATACAATGGTATCAATTGGAAAACAATATGCCAACAAATAAAAGAAAAGAAGTTACCTTTAGAAATGTAAAAATAAACAAAGAAAAAACAGACGAATCTATATTTGAAATTCCAGAAGGAGCAAAGATTATAGAATAGTATTATAATTCTTTCTCATCAAAATAATTACTCAACAAAGCAACAACATAACTATAGCTTTTCATGCCTTTGCTTTGTTTGTTTGCTTTTAAAAAATTACTGTAAAAAGCTTTAAAAAACGGTTCTGCAGGATTTTCATGCGCCTCCCAAAAATCGTAGGTTTCTTGGTAATTTTTTAAAATACCTTTGTTTACCTCACTAATTAAATGCTCGTACAGCGCAACATCTCGATTGTAAATTTCATTCAAGCAATAATGTAAACCAAATGTATAACCTGTATATTTAAAATAAATATCATCGTGGTTTATGGCTGCCAGGCAACCAATAAAATTAGCTTCATTTTCGGCAGCATAGCCCAATTGGTGGGCAATTTCATGGGTAGATGTTGTTGGAAATTTAAAACTAGGAATTAAAGCATCAACGTGCGCTTCATTGGTAAACGGATTTAAATAACCACTAAACCCCATGTAAGTTAACGGATAACTAAATAACGATTTTTTTATGCTCTTCGGGTTGTATTCCAGGTCTGGAAACACAGCTTTTAAGTTCACATATCCTGCAGGAGCCATCGCAATAATTGTGTTTTTGCTATACAGAATATCAACTTTTAAAGTGTCGTTATGTGTAATTTCCAGTTGTAACTCGTTGGCTTTTGCAGTCAGTTTTTTAGTTACCTTAACAAGTTGTTCGGTAGTATAATTTGCATTTAAATTTAAATTTTTATGCAGAGGCAGTCGGTAATAATTAAGACCCCAAAGCAAGTGAAACGCAAAATAAAAAATGGAAACGGCCAGCATCACATCAATAAACCAATTAACGGTATCTTTTATCAAGCGTTTTCTGTTAATGTACAGCCACCTCAATACGTAAATTATTGCCAAAGCATATAGAATATCTCCCAACGAAAACGGTATCCAGCCCAAGGCATACCGCCAAATTTTAGAAACCACAGGGTACAACCCATTGCTGTAGTAGGCTTCAATAAATTCCGGATTATGTGCCGCACAACGCACCAACAAATACATTGGAATAATAGCCAATGCCAGTAAAACTTTTTTCTTTTTCAGCATAGCTCAAAAATACTAAAAATTTGAACCCAATGGCAAGGTTCTGTTTACTAAGGTTTCTTCCTGTTTTCCGTTATATCTTTCTGCTAAGCAGTCCCGAACTTGTTTTGGCATCGTATCAAATTTATTGGTTTTTAATAAGTTATTCTATGTTATCAAGGCTTCGCAGAAAGGATGCCACTTCAACCAGGAGTAGCTGCCAAATTCAATGCCTTTTTACTACCTTTACAAAACAAAAAAATAACGCATGAATTCAGAAATAAGACAACTTCAACCCACACAACTATGGAATAAATTTGCCGATTTAAACGCCGTGCCGCGTCCTTCAAAAAAAGAAGAACGTGTTATAGCTTTTATGAAAGCATTTGGTGAACATCTTAAGCTAGAAACCATGGTCGATTCGGTTGGAAATGTTATCATAAAAAAGCCAGCCACTTCTGGTATGGAAAACCGAGCCACCATCGTCATGCAATCGCATTTAGATATGGTGCATCAAAAAAACAACGATACCGTTTTTAATTTCGACCAACAAGGCATCGATATGTATGTAGACGGCGATTGGGTGCGAGCAAAAGGAACCACCTTAGGTGCCGATAACGGACTGGGAGTAGCCACCATCATGGCGATTTTAGAAAGCACCGATATACCACATCCAGCCATAGAAGCTTTATTTACAATTGATGAAGAAACTGGTATGACGGGCGCTATGGGCTTAAAAGGCGGCTTATTGTCTGGTGAAATTTTATTAAACCTAGATACCGAAGAAGATAACGAAATTGGCGTTGGTTGTGCCGGAGGCATCGATGTAACAGCCACCCGAACCTACAACGAAGAGGAAACTCCAGAATTTAAAATTGGTTTTTCTATTGTTGTTAAAGGATTGCAAGGTGGGCATTCTGGAATGCAAATTCACGAAGGGCTCGGTAATGCTAACAAAATTATGAATCGACTGTTATTTGATGGCTTTGAAAATTTCGGACTTCGAATTTCAGAAATTGATGGTGGTAGTTTACGCAACGCTATTCCTCGCGAAAGTAAAGCTATCGTAGCTATTGATGCCATGCATGAAGACGCTTTTATTTTAGAAATGAAGCTTCTTGCCGAAACCATTCAAACTGAATTAAAAACCATGGAACCCGATTTAAAAATTATGGTTTCTAAATGTGAAACACCCGAAAAAATCATGGATTTAGGAATTCAGGAAGGGTTTACAAGAGCCTTGTATGCGGCGCAAAATGGTGTTTATAGAATGAGTGCCGATATTCCTGGTTTGGTAGAAACATCTAATAATATCGCGCGTGTGTTACTAAAAGATGGTCATATTCACGTAGGTTGCTTAACCCGCTCATCGGTAGAAAGTTCTAAATTAGATTTAGCTAATACCTTAAGAGCAACTTTCGAATTAACAGGTTGTGAGGTCGAGTTTTCTGGTGATTATCCTGGTTGGACCCCTAATATGGATTCTGCCATTTTAAAAGTATTAACCAAAATTTATAAAGACATGAATGGCGAAGAGGCTCATGTTGCTGCTTGTCATGCTGGTTTAGAGTGTGGTATTCTGGGGCAAAATTACCCAGATATGGATATGATAAGTTTTGGACCAAATATTAAAGGAGCACATTCTCCAGATGAGCGTGCGCAAATTTCGTCGGTACAGAAATATTGGAAATTTGTATTAGAAATTTTAAAAAATATTCCAGTTAAGGCGTAATATAACTTTAGGTAAACAATGGCAGGCGAAACAAATTTAGAGCTATTAATTCGTGAAATGCAACCTCATTTAAACGCAGTTGAATACGTATTTGTTACCGTAAAAGATTATGAACTTATTAAAAGAGAAGATACCCTATTCGAATTTAAAGAAACCGAAGGTATAACCATTGTTTTAGATCGCTTAAAGGCCGATGCTTTGCATTTACCTTATAAATTTGTAGCATCTTGGATAACTTTAAAAATACATTCAGCATTGGAAGCTGTAGGACTCACTGCAGCTTTTTCCAATGCTTTAACTACACATAATATAAGCTGTAATGTTGTTGCAGGATTTTATCACGATCATATTTTTGTTGATAAAAAAGATGCAGAAAAATCAGTTCGTGTGCTTCAAGAGCTTTCACGTAGTATTTAAAAGCTATTTGTTAGATTTTTAAGGCACTGGGTCGTAACCAGAGCCACCCCAAGGATGACAACTAAAAATACGTTTTAACGCTAGCCAACCACCTTTAAATAAACCATGTTTAATTAAAGCTTCTTTGCTGTAATGCGAGCATGTGGGTTGGTATCGGCAACTTGCAGGTGTAAGGGGCGATATAAGCGTTTGATACACTTTTATCAAAAACAAAAACGGCGCAATAATGAGTTTTTTCAATTTATTGTTGTTTAGTTGTTTATTTGAAAAAAGTGTATAGTTAAAACGAACAACCAGCTAATTAATTTAAAGAAAACGTCGTGCCTTCTTTACCATCTTTTAACTGAATGCCAACATGGGCAAGTTCATCACGTATTTTATCAGATAAGGCAAAATCTTTATTAGCTCGTGCTTCCTGTCTTAACTTTATTAAAATATCTACAGCGCCCGATAATTTATCGGTACTTGAATTACTTTGAGCTGTATTTTCTAAGCCCAGAACATCAAAAGTAAAAGCGTGTATGGTTTCTTTTAAGATGTTTAAATCTTGCGACGTTAAAGTTACACTTCCATCTTTTATTTGATTGATGTATTTAACTGCTTCAAACAAATTAGCTATTAAAATAGGAGAGTTGAAGTCGTCGTTCATAGCATCATAACAAGATTGTTTCCATGCTTCCACATTAATAGTCGAGCTATTTGATGGGGTTAAGCTATCTAATAAATTAATAGCATCCATTAATCTGTAAAATCCTTTTTCGCTAGATAGTAATCCTTCGTCTGTAAGATCTAATACACTTCTGTAAGAACATTGCGCATTAAAAAAGCGAATCACACTAGGGGCGTAGGCTTTACTAAAAAAACTATTGTTGCCAGATAATAATTCGTCTGGATTTACAGTGTTTCCAGTAGATTTAGACATGCGTTGTCCGTTAAGTTGCAGCATATTAGCATGCATCCAATAATTTACGGGCGATTGTCCTTTGGCAGCTTCATTTTGTGCAATTTCACATTCGTGATGCGGGAATTTTAAATCCATACCACCTCCGTGAATATCAAATTGGTCGCCCAAATATTTAGTACTCATAGCAGTACATTCTAGATGCCAACCCGGGAAACCATCGCTCCATGGTGACGGCCAACGCATAATGTGTTGTGGCTCGGCTTTTTTCCAAAGCGCAAAATCTTGCGGATTTTTTTTATCACTTTGCCCATCTAAAGCCCGGGTATTATGTATTAAATCTTCAAGTTTACGTTTACTTAATTTACCGTACTCGTTTGTTTCATTAAACTTGTGTACATCAAAATAAACAGAGCCATTAACTTCATAAGCAAATCCGTTTGCAATAATGCTTTTAATAAGTTCAATTTGTTCAATAATATGACCTGTTGCAGTAGGTTCAATACTAGGAGGTAAGAAATTAAAGGTGTTTAAAATATTGTGAAAATCAACGGTATAACGTTGCACCACTTCCATGGGTTCAATTTGTTCTAAACGTGCTTTTTTAGTGATTTTATCTTCACCAGCATCGGCATCATTTTCTAAATGCCCCGCATCGGTTATATTTCGAACATAGCGAACTTTATAGCCTAAATGCTTCAGATATCTAAAAACCATATCAAAAGACATAAAGGTTCTTACATTACCTAAATGTACATTACTATAAACTGTAGGTCCACAAACATACATGCCTATATGGCCTTCGTTTATGGGTTTAAAAGTTTCTTTTTTGCTAGTAAGTGAATTGTATATTTTTAATTCCTGATTTTTAAATAACTGCATTGTGCCTTAATTGATTAAGTTGTGTTTAACTTAAAAATTAGTGTCTAATTTAATGTATTCTAAAAGTTCTTTGCGGGTCGCTTCTTCTTTAAATTTCCCACCAAATTCTGAAGTTACTGTACTACTTTCGATATCTCTGATACCTCTGGAATTTACACATAAATGTTTGGCATCTATAATACAGGCAACATCTTGGGTGTTTAAAACGGATTGAAGTTCTTTAACAATTTGAATGGTTAAACGTTCTTGAACTTGCGGGCGTTTTGCATAATAATCGACAATACGATTCATTTTAGATAAGCCAACCACATTACCATTAGAAATGTAAGCAATATGAGCTCTACCAACTATAGGAAGTAAATGATGTTCGCAGGTTGAATACACGGTAATGTTTTTTTCAACAAGCATTTCACCATATTTATATTTATTATCGAAGGTAGAAGCACTTGGTTTTTTAGCAGGATCTAAACCTCCAAAAATTTCTTTTACAAACATTTTTGCAACACGGTTTGGTGTGCCTTTTAAACTATCGTCGGTTAAGTCTAAACCTAATGTTTCCATAATATGGCGAACATCGTCTTTTATAATTTCTATTTTTTCTTCATTAGAAAGTTTAAAAGCATCACTTCGAAGCGGTGTGTCTGAAGATGTTCCAATATGGTCGTCTCCAAGCGATTCGAATTCTTCTATATTATTTTCAATTTTCATTTATCAAAAAATCTCGTTTAAGTTTGCAAAGATAAGCAAAACACTTTTGTTATGTTTTGTATTAACTAACATTTAAATGAAGTTAGTTAAGTCTGTACTTTTTGGTTTAAATTACACCATTAATAAATAAAGCCTGAAAATTATTTCAGGCTTAATCTAATTTTATGTTTTGCGTTTTTAAATATTAAAACTTAGTGATAATGTTATGTTAGAATTTTTGCGATTAACTGTTGCTTGTGGCGCTCCACCTAATATAAGATTGTATAAGTTGTTTTGCGACTCGCGTTCATAACCATCAAACGTCACGTCTAATTTGGTGTTACCAAAATTATAGCCAATACCAAATGAATAACCATTTAAATCGCCTACTGTTACGCCATCTTTATATTGGCTTTCTTCAAAACGGTAACCACCCCTTAAACTAATTCGTTTTATTTTATACTCTCCACCAATTTTATATGTAGAAGCAGCTGTTAGTAAATTGTTTATATCGGCATTTAAGTCTACAAAATCGTTTTCTGGTCTAAAACTAGTTGCGCTGTAGTCTTTTCTTGAATAATCGAAACTTATTAAACCTTGCGTTCCAAAAACATATGCTAAGCTTCCTGTTATTTTAGCAGGTGTTTGCAGTTTATATTGCGGATACACGTTTACAGTTTGAGGATTTATAACTTGAGTTACTCTTGTTCCGTTATCTTCTTCTCTTACTGTTGATATATATTGGGTGGTTTCCTCTTCAATGGTATACCAGGTAGGTGAGTCGTAAGTCACACCCAATCTAAATTCTGGACTTAATTTTAGGATACCTCCCAACTGAAACGAAAATCCATTTCCTCTGGTAGATAAATTATTTTCAAATTCAATATTTCGTACAAGATAATCTCCAGCATTTGGTATACCATTGTTATTGTTTTCAAATAATAATGTGGTGCGTTGGTAATCTATAAAATGAGAATTTAAGTTTAAACCTAAATATAAATTGTCTTCGTATTGTGTCGCAAGATTAAAGGATATTTTGCCATTGTAGCCTGTTGCCAAATAAGAATAATCATGACTAAAATTGCCAGGAATAATTTTAGAGGAATAAAGCGTATTTGCATCGTTGTTAATATCGTCTGGTTCGATAATATAAGATTCGAAGCCTAAAAAGGCCTGTTGGTGTCCAAAGCCAAAAGCAGAGCCTATATCGGCATAGGCTTCTTCTAAAGTTTCGTCTGGGAATGCCGATATGTTGCCTAAACGTTTGCCATCAGCATAATCATAAAAATAACTGGCAATCGAATTGCTAAAATCTGCATCGTTTGTAGTGTTTAATCCAACGGCGCTCCAACGGTCGTCATGATTATTTGTTCTTTCATAGGCAACTCCAACCGAAAATTTCCTCCATGGCGAATTATTTCTACTAGCAAAAACAAAAGATGCACCCCCTTGATTTATATCGAAGCTTGAATTATTGGTGTTTGTTAAGCCATTAAAATATGCTGTTTCATTTTTTACATCTTGATTAGAAAGTGAAAATGACGCATGACTTTGACTAAAAACAGCCGAACTTGCAGGGTTTATACTCACCGCACTCATGTCGCCTCCTAAGGCTCCAAAGGCACCACTCAGAGCTCTGTACCGAGCAGTTCCTTGAATTTCGTCTTGCGAGTAGCGCAAAGCATCCGTTATATCTTGAGCATATATATTAGACACACCAAGTATGCCTATAAAAATTAGGTTTAACTTTTTCATTTGAGTTTTGTTTAAAAAAATAGTTATTATCGACGTCTTCCTCCACTAGAACCCGAAGAACTCGATCCACTTGGTCTTCCACTTCCTACTGAAGAACCAGACGAGCTGCTGCTTGAGCTTCTTGTTGGAGGCGTGTAAGTGCTTCTTGAACTTGTGCTGGAAGAACTTCTACTGTAATCGCTATTACTTCTAGAAGGTGTATAAGTGTTCCCAGAGCTGCGTCTAACAGTTGAAGATGAACGTGTTGTAGAATTAGTTGTAGGTGTTCTAGTAACCGTTGACTGTCTTCTTGTGTTATTGTCGTAAACTGTCGATCCATTAGACGTGGTATAACTTCTTCTATTGGTTGTTGTGCTTGGATTATAATTATTATTTACACTTGTTCTTCTGCTCGTGTTGTATTTTGATGTAGAATTAATATTGCTAGTATTACTACTTCTTCTAGAAACGGTTCCAGTATTATTTGAGTATCGAGACGTGTTTGAATAGTTTCCTCTTCTGCTTGGGCTGTAAGAAACATATCTGTTGCCGTAATAATTGTAAGGATGCGCATTCCAGCCCCAGTTGTTCCAACCCCAGTTATTCCAACCCCAGTTGTTCCAACCCCAGTTATTCCAGCCCCAGTTGTTCCAACCCCAATTATTCCAACCCCAGTTATTCCAACCCCAATTACCATAATAAGGATTAGCCCAACCCCAGTCGTTCCAACCCCATCCAGAATTGATGTTTATGGTAACTTGGTCGTTAGTTTGACCCCATCCACCATAACCTTGGTAAGAATTATCGATAGTTTCTTGGTCGTAATTATTAGTTCCTTCATAAGAATCTATATCTGTAAAAATCTCATTATTTGAAACCATGTATTCTGTTTCAATAGATTTGTTTTTAAAATAGTTCTGATAGTAGTTATTGTTTGAAGTTTTAGGTGCTTCCTGTACAGCTTCTTCATATGTTGTTTGAACCGCTGCGCCACCATAAATGCCATCATTGTCAACACCAACATACTGATAAGATCCACATGAAGATAAGCCAAGTGCTAAGCCTAAAACGGCTAAGTATGGCATTTTCTGTATTAAGTAGTCTTTAAATTGCATATCTATTGATTTTTATTGTTGAACATAACAAAAATAGTTAGTTTTGTCGAACTATTTTTATATTTAACATAGGTACAATATTTGTGCCAAAAAACATATATGAGTAAAAAACTTACTAGTAGAGCAGAAGATTATTCCAAATGGTATAATGAATTAGTTGTAAAAGCAGATTTAGCCGAGAATTCTGCCGTTCGTGGTTGTATGGTTATTAAGCCTTACGGATACGCAATATGGGAGAAAATGCAGGCAGAATTAGATAGAATGTTTAAGGAAACAGGCCATCAAAATGCATATTTTCCATTATTTGTTCCAAAAAGTTTATTTGAAGCTGAAGAAAAAAATGCAGAAGGTTTTGCAAAAGAGTGTGCAATTGTAACGCATTACAGATTGCAAACAGACCCAGATAACCCAGGTAAATTACGTGTTGATCCGGAAGCAAAACTAGAAGAGGAATTAATAGTGCGTCCCACAAGTGAAGCTATCATCTGGAATACCTACAGAGGTTGGATACAATCTTACAGAGACTTACCTATTTTAATAAACCAATGGGCAAATGTGGTTCGTTGGGAAATGCGTACACGATTATTCTTAAGAACCGCCGAATTTTTATGGCAAGAAGGGCATACCGCGCACGAAACCAAAACCGAAGCACTAGCAGAAGCCAGATTAATGAATAATGTGTATGCAACTTTCGTCGAAAAGTTTATGGCTATTCCTGTAATACAAGGTGTTAAAACCGAAAGTGAGCGTTTCGCTGGTGCCGATGAAACCTTTTGTATAGAAGCATTAATGCAAGATGGTAAGGCCTTACAAGCAGGAACATCGCACTTTTTAGGTCAGAATTTTGCAAAAGCATTCGACGTTAAATATGCAACTAAAGAAGGGACACAAGAATATGTGTGGGCCACATCTTGGGGTGTTTCTACCCGTTTAATGGGTGCCTTAATAATGACGCACAGCGATGATAATGGTTTGGTATTACCACCAAGTTTAGCACCAAATCAAGTGGTTATTGTTCCTATATATAAGAGTGAAGAAGATTTAGCTGCTATTACTGAAGTTGTAAATACCATTTTAACAGATTTACGAGCTAAAAACATAACTGTTAAATATGATAATAGAACCACACAGCGTCCTGGAGCAAAATTTGCGCAGCATGAATTACAAGGTGTGCCTTTACGAATAGCTATTGGTCCAAAAGATTTAGAAAACGGAACTGTAGAATTGGCTAGAAGAGATACTTTAACAAAAGCTGTTGTAGGTTTAAATGATCTTACAGCAACGGTGGAATCTTTATTAAAAGAAATTCAGGAGACTTTATTTAAAAAGGCTTTAGATTTTAGAGATAAGCATATTACAGAGGTAAATACTTTTGAAGAATTTAAACAAGTTTTAGAAAATAAAACCGGATTTATTTCAGCACATTGGGATGGAACAAACGAGACAGAGGAGAAGATAAAAGAGCTTACAAAGGCTACTATTCGTTGTATTCCATTGGAAATGAAAGCAGAAGAAGGGGTGTGTATATTTTCAGGAAAACCATCGAAGGGAAGAGTGTTATTTGCTAAGGCATATTAATTGAAATTTTTTTTAAAAAATTTCAATTAATTGTTGCAACATTTAGAAATAGATGTATCTTTGCACCCGCAATGGAAACGTTGTACGTTATTTGATAAAAAAATCGAAAATAAATATTAAAAAAAAAGTTTTCGAAAAAAATAAAAAAGAGTTGTAAGTATTAAAAAATAATTTATATTTGCACTCTCAAAAATCAAATGGCCCGTTCGTCTATCGGCTAGGACGCCAGGTTTTCATCCTGGTAAGAGGGGTTCGATTCCCCTACGGGCTACAATATTTTAATAAGATAAAAAAGAAATGGCAAATCATAAGTCAGCATTAAAAAGAATTAGAAGTAACGAAGCTAAGCGTTTGGTAAACAAATATCAGCACAAAACAACTCGTAATGCAATTAAAAGATTACGTGAGTTAACTGATAAGAAAGAGGCTGAAACAATGTTCCCTTCTGTAGTTTCTATGTTAGATAGATTAGCTAAGAAAAATGTAATTCACGCTAACAAAGCAGCTAACCTTAAATCTGGTTTAGCAAAGCACATAGCGGCTTTATAATATAAAGTTTATAATAAAAAAAACCTCTCAGATACTGAGAGGTTTTTTTTTGTCTTTACTTTTTCATCAATTAATTTTCTATTTAAAATTAACAAAAAACATTAAAAAAAATAGCTGTTTTTGAATTCTAAAAATTTAAATTTGCAATAAATAGAAGTTAAATATTCACTTATTAATCTTACCCTTTTGGAAAATAAAAACGCAATAAAATTAGTTGATAAGATTCTGGTTAATCTTGATGAATCAGGAATAAATACAGATGTGTTAATTGATGACATTAAACAATTACGAACTTATGCTTTAGAAGAGCAAATACCATTAGTTGTAAAAGTTCTTAGACTTACTTATGAGCATATCGAGGAGAATGATTCATTTTTAATTCCAATTCCAAATGATGAAGATTCAGACTTCGATGACGAAGAAGAAGACATTATAGGTGTAGAAAGTTTAAAGTACTTATTGTCTTTAACTAAAAACTTAAAAAACAAAACGAATATTTCCGATTTAAAAGCATACAGAAATCTTTTAAACAATTAAAATATTTCAATCAATTATAAAAAAAGCCTTAACAACATTGTTAAGGCTTTTTTTAGTTTGCTTTTTATTTGTTTTATTATCCATTCATGGATATTAAAAATTCTTCGTTGTTTCTTGTTTGTTTAAAACGCTCGTTAATAAACTCCATAGCTTCAACAGGATTCATATCAGCAAGATATTTACGCATAACCCACATACGTTGTATAGTATTTTCATCTAGTAAAATATCATCTCTACGAGTGCTCGAAGATGTTAAATCGATAGCAGGGAAAATTCTACGGTTAGAAATTTTTCTATCTAACTGTAATTCCATGTTACCAGTACCTTTAAATTCTTCAAAAATAACTTCGTCCATTTTAGAACCTGTTTCTGTAAGCGCAGTCGCTATAATAGTTAAAGAACCCCCATTTTCAATATTTCTTGCTGCTCCAAAAAAGCGCTTTGGTTTGTGTAACGCATTGGCATCAACACCACCACTTAATATTTTTCCAGAAGCTGGTTGCACGGTGTTGTAAGCGCGAGCTAAACGAGTTATAGAATCTAAAAGAATCACAACATCATGACCACATTCAACCAAGCGTTTTGCTTTTTCTAAAACAATATTCGCAATTTTAACATGCTCATGGGCTTCTTTATCGAATGTTGAAGCAATAACCTCGCCACGAACATTACGTTGCATATCGGTAACCTCTTCAGGGCGCTCATCAATTAAAAGAATCATTTGGTAAACTTCTGGGTGATTTGCTGCAATAGCATTTGCAACATCTTTTAGAAGCATGGTTTTACCTGTTTTAGGCTGCGAAACAATCATACCACGTTGTCCTTTTCCAATAGGCGAGAATAAATCCATAATACGCGTTGAAATCGTGCTTTGTTTCTCTGCTAATTTAAATTTTTCTTGAGGAAATAATGGTGTTAAATGTTCAAATGATACACGATCTCTAACCACATTTGGGTTTTGTCCGTTAATCTTACTTACCTTAATAAGCGGGAAATATTTTTCTCCTTCTTTTGGTGGTCTTACATGTCCTAAAACAGTATCGCCCGTTTTTAAACCAAACAATCTAATTTGCGATTGCGATACATAAATATCATCTGGAGACGATAAATAATTGTAGTCAGACGATCTTAAAAATCCGTAACCATCTTGCATAATGTCTAAAACACCTTCACTTTCTATAATGGCATCAAATTCAAAATCTGGTTCGCGGTAACGGTTTCTGTTATCTTTATTGCCAGCATCAATATTACCATTTTTTTGGTTTTTATGCTGGTTTTTCTGTTGGTTATTATCTCTTTTTGGTTTAGGTTGATTGTCACCTTGCTTACGCTCATTTTGCGCATTATGCTTCGGTTTGTTATCCTGTTTGTTGTCTTGTTTTACTTCAGGATTTTGATCTTTAGCAACTTCGGCAGTAGGCTGAGGCGCTTCTGCTTTTGGCTCAGATTTTTTAGTGTCTTCCTTCTTTACAGGCGTATTTTTTACAGGTTTTTGCACACGCTGTCTAGGTTTTCTTTCGGGTTTGCTAGGTGCTGGTGCAGACTCTGTTTTTGTATTTTCTTTCGTTTCCTGTTTGCTTTCTTGCGGTGCAACGACAGCTTTTACAGCTTTCGGGTCGGCTGCTTGGTAATCTAAAATTTGATAAACTAAATCCGTTTTTTTTAAAGAACGGTATTTAGGAATGTTTAATTTTTTTGCAATATCCTGCAAATCAGAGAGTTTCTTTTCGTTTAATTGTGAAATTTCAAACATTGATGTTTAATTGAATATGTTTTTTACTATTTAGTTATAGGGTTGTTCTGAAAAAAAAGATTTTTTATCTGAAGAATTAACAACCTGTTATTGCGGTTGTTGAGAATTATTACTGCAATTATACAACTTTATTTTAATTTTTAGTATAATTTTTATAAAAGAACTATTATTTTTGCCATCAAGTTTTTAAAAAATATATGCTACAACGTATTCAAACCATATACTTATTTTTATCGGCCATTGTCTCTGCCGGACTAATATTTGTATGTCATTTATGGATTACTAACGATAACGTTATCGTTTATGCCATCGACGAATGGTTGTATTTAGCCTTTTTTCTAGGGTCGGCTATATTATCTTTAATTACCATTTTTAAATACAAAAACAGGAAGTCTCAATTTATGTTGGGACGACTAAATATCATATTAAACTTTATTTTACTAGGATTTTTTGTATATCAATCGCTAAATGTATCTGGAGAAACGGCGGTTTCAGAGAAAGGTATTGGCATGCTTCTCCCAATTGTTTCTATCGTGTTGTTAGCTTTAGCTAATAAGGCCATCAAAAAGGACGAAGAGCTCGTAAAATCTGTCGATCGATTACGATAAACCTAACATCTTAGTAGTATTAGTGCGTAGGCCCAAGATGAAGATTTTGGGCTTTTTTTTGTTTAAAATTTGGGCGTTACCCTTCGGGTCGGGTTATTCGTTTCAATCTTTTTACTCGTGCCTCGCAAAAAGGATTTCCACTGCTACCCCTAACGCGCATTACAACTTCTAATGGTAATTTTGGTGTTAATTGCGTTTTTCAAATTCAATAACTTCTAAATTATCAATTTTAACACCATCAATAGTAAAACGTAACATGGTTCGAACCTTATGGAACCCATGTTTACCAACCGCCCCCGGATTCATATGAATTAAATTTAAAACCTTGTCTGGCATCACCTTTAAAATATGCGAATGCCCAGAAATAAATAACTTAGGCGGATTGGCTTTAATTTCCTCCCGAACGCGAACATTATACGCTTTAGGGTAACCACCAATGTGGGTTATCCAAACATCGACACCTTCACACATAAACCTATTGTTTTCCGGAAATTCGGCACGAATCTGTGAGTTGTCAATATTTCCAAAAACAGCTCTTAAAGGTTTTAATTTTTTAATGGCATCCGTCACTTTCAAATCGCCAATATCACCGGCATGCCATACTTCATCTGCTTGCTTTACATATTTTAAAATGTCATCATCTATATAACTGTGCGTATCCGATAGTAAAAGTATTTTGGTCATGTAGGTTACAATCTTTTAATATATAATTATGAAAGCAGTCTTCGTAAGAATAACAAAACTGCCTATCTTTGTTCTTTCAACAAAAGTATAAAAAGCGATTGAGGTATTTTATAGAACTTTCTTATAATGGTAGTGCTTATCATGGTTGGCAAAATCAGCCAAAAGCAATTTCTGTTCAAGAAATTATAGAAAAAGCACTAACCATGCTTTTAAGAGTGCCAATTTCCATTATGGGTGCAGGCCGAACCGATGCTGGGGTGCATGCTTCGCAAATGTTTGCGCATTTCGATACAGATGTTGAATTTGATAAAACCAATTTAATTTTTAAACTAAATGCATTTTTACCCAAAGATATAGCTATACACGACGTGTTTAAAGTAAAGGAACAGGCGCATGCCCGTTTCGATGCCTTAAGCAGAACCTATTTGTATAGAATCGCTTTAAAAAAAAATGTATTTAATTTTGATAGTGCTTATTATGTGAAACAACAACTTAATGTCGAAAACATGCAGGCGGCAGCAAAGATTTTGTTTCAGTATAACGATTTTCAATGTTTTTCTAAAGTTAATACCGATGTAAAAACATTTCATTGTAACATCATGAAAGCCGAATGGTTTTTTGAAAATGACGAACTTCATTTCGTTATTAAAGCCGATAGGTTTTTAAGAAATATGGTAAGAGCTATTGTTGGAACCATGGTAAATATTGGATTAGAAAAAATAAATGTTGAAGATTTACATACCATAATTTCATCAAAAAATAGGAGTGAAGCAGGGTTTTCGGTGCCTGCTCATGCTTTATATTTAACAGCCGTAGCGTATCCTAACGATATAAAAATATAAATGGATAAAAAGAAAGATGATATTTTAGACGTTGCCTTATTTAAACGTCTTTTTAAATACATAAAACCCTATAAGGGTATTTTTTTCGTTTTACTAATTCTAGTAGTTTTGTTGGCTATTTTTAGCTCGGCAACGCCATACATTACAAAATACACGGTAGATAATAGTATTGCAGTTAAAGATTCCAAAAGTTTTTTCTTTTACATAGAAATTATGTTTGCTGTTCTGGTTTTGCAAACTGTTTTTCAATTAGCATTTATTTACTACGCGGCGTGGTTGGGACAAAATTTGGTTCGCGATGTTCGAATTAAGTTATTTAACCATTTGCTTCGCTTTAAAATGAAGTATTACGACAATTCTTCGGTTGGGGTTTTAATTACGCGTGCAGTTACCGATATGGAGCGTATTGCCGATATTTTTGGTCAGGGGTTATTCATGATTTTTAGAGATTTACTAACCATGCTGGTGGTTTTTGGTGTCATGGTTTTTATAAACTGGCGCCTGAGTTTAATTGTGTTAGTAATGCTCCCGTTACTCTTGTATTCTACCAGACTTTTTCAAAAATACATGAAAATTGCTTTTGAAGAAGTTAGAAATGAAGTATCAAATCTTAATTCTTTTGTACAAGAACGTTTAACAGGAATGAAAATCTTGCAACTTTTTACAAGAGAAACCACCGAATATAAAAACTTTAAAGCCATAAACAAGCGCCATCAAGATGCTTGGTTAAAAACGGTTTGGTATAACTCGATATTTTTTCCGCTTGCCGATTTAGTATCTTCTGTATGTATTGGTGGTGTTGCCTGGTATGGTGGTTTAAATATTGTTTTAAAAGGTGCCGGTGTATCACAAGGCGATTTGATTGCTTTTATCATGTTTATACCCATGTTGTTTAGACCATTACGACAAATTGCCGACAAATTTAATACCCTACAAATGGGTTTGGTAGCTGCAAATCGTGTTTTTAATGTGTTAGATACCACTTCGCAAATAGACGATACAGGTACTTATGTTTCCGAAAATTTTAAAGGCGATATTACTTTTAAGGATGTTGTTTTTAGTTATGTTAAAGACGAACCTGTTTTAAAAGGTGTCTCTTTTGAAGCTAAATCTGGTGAAACTATTGCTATTGTTGGCGCTACAGGTGCAGGTAAATCGACTATTATTAATTTATTAAATCGTTTTTACGAAATTGATAACGGCCATATTTTTGTTGATGGTATCGATATTAAAGAGGTTACATTAAATTCTTTACGAACACAAATAGCAGTGGTACTTCAAGATGTGTTTTTATTTGCAGATACTATTTTAAATAACATCCGACTTAATAATACAGACATTACCGAAGCCGATGTTGAAGCTGCAGCGCGTGAAATTGGCGTGCACGATTTTATTGCAACCTTACCAGGAGGCTATCATTATAACGTAAAAGAACGCGGTGCGATGTTATCTTCAGGACAACGCCAGCTAATTTCGTTTTTAAGAGCCTATGTTACCAACCCAAGTATTTTGGTTTTAGATGAAGCTACATCGTCTGTCGATTCGCATTCCGAGCAACTCCTACAAAATGCTACCGATAAAATTACAAAAGGAAGAACCTCGATTGTTATAGCACACCGATTGGCAACCATAAAAAAAGCTGATAAAATTATTGTTATGGATGCCGGTAAAATTATGGAACAAGGCACTCACGATGAATTGCTTCAAAAGGAGAATGGATATTATAAGAATTTATACGAAGTACAGTTTTTAAAAGAAGAAGCCATTTAAGCCAGATCTTTTTTAATCATTAGGCTTAAATCGTTAATGTTATCAAAAACTACAAATTCACCGTCTTTAAAATAAGAAATATGTCCTGTTTCTTCGCTAACAACAAGCGCTAAGGCATCTGTTCTTTCGGTAACGCCAATAGCAGCTCTGTGGCGTAAACCAAAACGCTTTGGAACATTTTTTTCGTTGTTTAATGGCAAAATAACACGTGTGGCTTTTACAATATTGTTGTGTACAATTATGGCGCCATCATGCAGCGGACTATTTTTAAAAAAGATACTTTCAATAATAGGTTGGGTTACTTTAATATTCATTTCGTCGCCACTCTCGCATAGAAAATCTAAATTATTATTACGTTCAAAAACAATTAAGGCACCAGTTTTAGAACTAGCCATTTTATTGGATGCAGAAATAATAGCATCGACATTGGTTTCGTCGTCGGTTTCGGTTTTTAAAAAGCTAAACTGATTTAAAAATTTACGTCTGGTTTTAAAATTAGTAGAACCAACCATAAGTAGAAACTTTCTAATTTCTGGTTGAAACACAACAATTAGGGCTATAATTCCAACCTTCATAAAGCCACCAAAAATACCTGAAAGCAATTCCATGTTTAAGAAATTGGTGAGTCGCCAAACTAAATAGATAATAATAATTCCTATAAATATATTAATGGCAACAGTACCTTTTATTAGTTTGTAGATATAATAGAGAAGGAGTGCTACAAGAATAACATCAACAATATCTACTACAGAGAATTTTAAAAGGTCGTCGAAAATTTCCAAGGTTGCATATGGGTTTTGGTAAATTTAGTAAAATAAAGATTAATTAAAAATGAATTCGTCTTTTGCAATACTCATATTTTTTAAATCGAGTTGTTCTAATTCATATTTAATGGTCATATAATCTTGAAAAGATAAACTGTCATGAAAATTACAAATAAGAACACATTCGTTATCGTTCGATTTTTGTTTTAAAAAAGCTTTGAAAGTATCTTTATTCAGATTGGAAACTTTGTCGGTTGGGGTTGTAATCGTTATGTTATCTAAACTGAAAAAACGTACCTCATTTAAGTTGCCCTCTAATTTTAAAGAATCGGTTTTAATATTATGGTAATAAACATCTGTAAACTCAATAAAACCGAGATTATTCTTGCTTAAATCGTTGCAGGTAAAATAGTTTTTAGCGTCTTTATTTTTATGTATTTCTGCATTTCTTTTTTTATTCTGAAGAAAAATAATCTGCGGAATGGCTTCTTTTAAAGTTAAGCGTTTGTCAACGTTTATTAGCCAATTGGTGGTGCTAATAAGGTTTTTTCGGTTTAATTCTACATGCTCTGGAAGCGTTTCATTGTAAAACAAATACGCAGCAGAAACATCCTGTATTTTTGAAATTTTACTAGTAGGAATTTCGGGAAGGACTACCGTTTTGTTTTTTCCGCAGGAAACCAAAAGAAACAACGTTATAATCAAAGAGGCAGTTTTCATGTTAAGCGTTTAAATGTTCTATTAATTTAATGGTTTCTATAGCCTCTTTTACATCATGAACACGCAAAATCGAGGCGCCTTTATGTAAAGCAATGGTATTTAATACGGTGGTTCCATTTAATGCTTCGGTAGGTGTTGTGTTTAAAGTTTTGTAAATCATAGATTTTCTTGAAACACCTGCTAAAATTGGTTTTTCAATTATTTTAAATACTTCTAAATGCTTCAGAAGTTCGAAATTTTGTTCGGTTGTTTTAGCAAATCCAAAGCCCGGATCTACAATAATATCGATAATACCTAATGCTTTTGCAGCGGCTATTCTTTCAGAAAAATAAAATAAAATATCTTTAAGTAAATCGCTGTAATCGGTTTGCTGTTGCATGGTTTGCGGCGTTCCTTTCATATGCATCATAATGTAAGGCACTCGTAAATTAGCGACGGTTTGTAGCATTTGGGTATCTAGTTTTCCTGCAGAAATATCGTTAATTAAGGCAGCTCCAGCTTCAATACTATGTTTTGCCACAAGACTTCTAAAAGTATCGATTGATAAAAGCGCTTCGGGAAATTCTTTCGTTATTAACTCCACCATAGGAATAATGCGCTTTAACTCGGTTTCCTCACTAACAAAATCGGCATTTGGTCGCGAACTGTAAGCGCCAACATCGATAAAAGTAGCGCCTTCAAGAAGCATTTTATTAACATGATTTAAAATAGATGCTTCATTTTTATGTGCACCACCATCGTAAAATGAATCGGGTGTAATGTTTAAAATGCCCATGACTTTTGGGCTAGATAAATCGATGAGTGTTCCTTTGCAATTTATAGTCATAAGTTTATAGCCTCTAATTGATATTTTTTTAAGATAAGGCTTTTATTTTTTATAGAAATTGAGATAATAATAGCTTAACCATGCTATTTAAAATTATGTAAAATTAATTATTTGTGCATTGGCGACAACAATTATCTATTAATTATTAAAGTTTATACAACAGGTTTTGCACTTTAAACAATTTAAGCGAAATTTACGCAAAATTCAATTTAATACATGCAAGATACTTCAAAACAATACGACGCTGTTATAGATACCTGTAAAGGTTTATTTATTAAAAAAATGTCCGATTACGGAAGTGCCTGGCGTATTTTACGTTTGCCCTCGTTAACCGACCAGATTTTTATTAAAGCACAGCGTATTCGTGGACTTCAGGAAAACGATGTAAGAAAGGTTGATGAAGGCGAAGTAAGTGAGTTTATTGGCATTATAAATTATTCGATAATGGCCTTAATTCAGTTAGAAAAAGGCGTGGCAGAACAACCCGATTTATCTACCGAAGAAGCTGCAAAATTGTATGAAAAGCAAGTGGCAATCACCAAAAAACTGATGGAAGATAAAAATCATGACTATGGTGAAGCTTGGCGCGATATGCGTGTAAGTAGTTTAACCGACTTAATTTTGCAAAAGTTACTACGTGTAAAACAAATTGAAGATAATAAAGGTAAAACATTGGTTAGTGAAGGAATTGATGCTAACTATCAAGATATGATTAATTATGCGGTTTTTGCATTAATTCATTTAAACGAATAACATGAAAATTTTAGTAGCATTAAGTAGAATATTTGTTGGTGTATTATTTATTATTTCCGGATTAATAAAATTAAACGACCCGTTAGGGTTTTCTTATAAACTGCAAGAATATTTTAGTGCAGAGGTTTTAAATATCCCATTTTTAGAGCCCTATGCCTTAGCTATATCTGTTTTAGTTGTAATTTTTGAAGTGGTTTTAGGAGTGTTTTTACTTATAGGTTACAAACCAAAATTTACGGTATGGAGTCTTTTGGCTATGATTGTGTTTTTTACCTTTTTAACCTTTTATTCGGCGTATTTCGATAAGGTAAAAGACTGCGGATGTTTTGGTGATGCATTAAAATTAACACCTTGGGAGAGTTTTACAAAAGACGTGGTATTGTTGTTTTTTATTCTCATTTTATTTTTTGGAATAAAATATATTACGCCTGTTTTTAGTAAGTTACAAACCACGGTTCTAGCACTACTAGCTTTTATTTTTAGTTTATGGTTAGGATTTCATGTTTTAGAACATTTACCTGTAATAGATTTTAGAGGCTATGCCATTGGAAAAAATATTGAAGAAGGCATGACTATTCCAGACGATGCCCAAAAACCAATTATAGAATACGCATGGAAGTTTCATGTTAACGGAGAAGATAAGGTCATTACCACCAACGGTGATTACCCTACAGTTGATGGTAAATTTGTAAGTGTAGAAACTAAAATAATTGATGAAGGTTACCAACCACCAATTTACGATTTCTCGATAGAAAGTGAAGATGAAGATTTAACAACTCAATATTTATCAGAAGAAAATCTAATTGTAATCGTGTCTTACAGTTTAGAAAAAATAGAAAAAGCAGGCGCCGAAAAATTAAAAGCTCTTTCCGAACGAGCTCTTAAAATGGGATACAAAGTCATTGGTTTAACCGCATCTGGCGCCGATACCAAAGCAAAAATTAAATCGACCTATAATTTGAATTTCGATTTCTATCTCTGCGACGAAAAAGCTTTAAAAACCATTGTTCGTTCCAATCCGGGGGTTATAGAATTAGATAAAGGTACAGTTAAACAAAAATTACACTGGAACGATTTCGAAGATTTAAAATTACCTAAAGTTAACTAACGCTAAACAACAATAATTAACAACTGATTTCCTATCTTCTAAATAAAATCACGTATGCCTTGCTCACATTATTTGGTGTGGTCACGGTAATATTTTTTTTATTTAATGTGCTGCCCGGCGATCCGGCGCAAATGATGTTGGGACAAAACGAAGACAGCAATCAATTAGCGCTTGTAAAACAAAAATACGGATTCGATAAGCCCATAAGTACGCAGTATTTATATTATTTAAACGATTTATTTCCGGTTTCTTTTCATTCAACACAACCCGACGATTATACCTTTTTAAGCCCGAATAAATACAACGCCCTACAATTATTCACTGTTGGCGAAACTACAACGGTTTTAAAGCTGCCTTATCTCCGTGAATCTTTTACAAAACAGGGTAAAAAGGTTAGTGCCGTTTTAAAAGAAACATTGCCAAATACTTTTGTCTTAGCCGTGTCGTCTATCGTGATTGCTATTGTTTTAGGCGTGTTTTTAGGAATTATTTCGGCTTTGTATAAAGACCACTGGCTCGATAAAAGCATTCAAATATTTAGTACGTTGGGCATGAGTATTCCCTCGTTTTTTAGTGCCATTTTATTTGCCTGGTTGTTTGGTTATGTGCTTCACGAGATTACAAATTTAGAAATGACAGGAAGCCTATACGAATTAGACGATTTTGGCGAATCCATGCATCTTAAGTTAAAAAATTTAATATTGCCAGCTATTGTTTTGGGTATTAGACCCTTGGCGGTGGTTATTCAATTAATGCGAAATTCGTTGCTAGAAGTTTTTAATCAAGATTACATAAGAACCGCCAGAGCCAAAGGCCTTAGTGAAATTCAAATTATAAAACGCCATGCTGTTAAAAACGCATTAAATCCTGTGGTAACAGCTATTTCAGGGTGGTTTGCTTCCATGTTGGCGGGTGCTGTTTTTGTAGAATATATTTTTGGGTGGAATGGCTTAGGAAAAGAAATAGTAAACGCACTAAATACCTTAGATTTACCCGTAATTATGGGATCTGTTTTAATAATAGCTATACTCTTCATAATAATTAATATTTTTGTAGATATTATTTACGTTTGGCTAGACCCAAAAGTAAAACTTCAGTAATTTTATAAAAAAAAATAAATGAAAAGAATAATAGTAATACTTGCTTTAGTCATTGGCTTTTTAAGTTGCAAAGCACAAATAGAACCCACAGAATTTTCAGAGGCCGCTTTAAACGATACTTTTGTAACCTTAAGTGGCGACAATATTACTTTTAAAGACATTTTAGAAACATATAAGGGGCAAACCATTGTTATCGATGTTTGGGCCTCTTGGTGTAAAGATTGTGTAGGAGGTATGCCAAAAGTAAAAGCGTTACAAGAAGCAAACACTAATGTAACCTATGTGTTTTTATCTTTAGATAAAAGTCAGGAAGCATGGAAAAAAGGCATCGAAAAATACAATGTTGTAGGCAATCACTATTTCATGCAATCGGGTTGGAAAGGCGCTTTTGGTGAGTTTATTCAATTAGATTGGATACCAAGATACATTGTAGTAGATAAAACAGGAAACATTGCATTATTTAAAGCTATCGAAGCAGACGATAATCGCATTAAAAATATTTTATAAACATCTAATAAAAATCCCTTATAATAAAAAGGGTAATACAACATGAGACAACAAATTGTAGCCGGAAACTGGAAAATGAATAATGATTTATCTCAAACCGAATCATTACTTACAGCATTAAAATCGCAAACAAAAACAACACAAGCCGAAGTTATGGTGGCACCAGCCTTTACTAACTTATATCAAGCCTATAATAGTCTAAAAGGCTCTGGTATTGAGGTGATTGCCCAAAACATGCACTTTGCTGCAAACGGTGCGTATACAGGCGAAATTAGTGCTAGTATGTTAAAAAGTGTTGGTGTTAAAACCGTTATTTTAGGACATAGTGAGCGTCGCGAATACTTTAACGAAACCGACGAAAGTTTAGCAAAAAAAGTAGACGCAGCCTTAGAAAATGACCTACGTATTATTTTCTGTTTCGGAGAAGTTTTAGAAGACAGAAAATCGGGTAACCACGAAAATGTTGTAGAAACACAAATTAAAAACGCCCTTTTTCATTTAGAAGCTGCAGCATTTAAAAACATCGTTTTAGCTTACGAGCCCGTTTGGGCTATTGGTACTGGCGAAACTGCAAGTCCAGAACAAGCGCAAGACATGCACGCATTTATTAGAAAAACATTAGCCAATAAATACGGTGCCGATGTAGCTAATAGCGTATCAATTTTATACGGCGGTAGCTGTAAACCAAACAATGCCAAAGAAATTTTCTCTAAACCCGATGTCGATGGCGGATTAATAGGAGGTGCTGCACTTAATGCAGACGATTTTTTCGCAATTGTAAATGCATTTTAAATAACAAATTTTGGCGTTACCCTTATACTGATTTTAAGTCAGTATAAGGGTGGCGCTTTCACTACTCGCTCTCTTCGAGGAGCTCAAACAAACCGTTCAATCGCTAACGCATCAGCCTAAGTTAAGTCCAAATTAATTAAGGTCATTAAAACATCAAACAGTCTTAAATGTCAAATAACATATATATAGGTTACGAATTTACAGTAACACCACTTCAACCAGGCGTAGAAATATTAATAGCAGAACTTGGTTATGCAGGGTTTGAAAGTTTCGTAGAAACCGAAACCGGCGTTACAGCTTATATTCAAAAAGACGAATGGCATGACACCATTTTAGAAGATGTTCAAATTTTAAATTCAGACGAATTTAAAATAGACTACACCTTTAACGACATTGAACAAACCAACTGGAACGAAGAGTGGGAAAAGAATTTTAATCCTATAGTTGTAGACGATGTTTGCGCCGTTCGAGCGCCATTTCACGATAAATTTAATACCCAATACGATATAATTATCGAACCCAAAATGAGTTTTGGCACGGGGCATCATGAAACCACACACATGATGATTCAGCATATTTTAGCCAATAATTTCGAAGGAAAATCGGTTTTAGATATGGGCTGCGGCACAGGTGTTTTAGCCATTTTAACCGAAATGAAAGGAGCAAAACCCATTGATGCTGTCGATTACGATAACTGGTGTTATTTAAACAGTTTAGAAAACGTAGAGCGTAATAACTGTGAACATATAACAGTTATAGAAGGCGATGCCAGTGTTTTACATGGCAAAACTTACGATGTTATTATTGCTAACATAAACCGTAATATCTTATTGCAAGATATGGCAACTTACGCAGCCTGTTTAAACAAAGGCGGCGAATTGTATTTAAGCGGATTTTACAGCGAAGACATTCCTGTAATTCAAGAAGCCTGTGAAGCGCAAATGTTAAAATTTGCCGAAAAATTAGAAAGAAATAACTGGGTTGCTCTAAAATTTTTAAATTAGTAAAAACTTTTTTTATGAGTACCAAAGAAAAAACATTAGAAGAGTTACTATTACAAGAAGAAGTTTTAACACAAAACGAGATTGTACTTTACAATGACGATGTTAATACCTTCGATCACGTAATTGATACCTTAATCTATGCTTGCGATCACACACCAGAGCAAGCAGAACAATGTTCGTTACTAGTACATTATAAAGGGAAATGTACTGTAAAAACAGGTGATTACGAAGATTTAAAACCGCGTTGTTCTATGCTTTTAGATGCAGGTTTAAGTGCAGAAATCGTTTAATTTTATTTTAAACAGTATTATTTCTTCTTGCAAGTATTTATGCCTAGTGGTAAATAAAGCGGACAAAAACTAATCATGCTAGTTAGTAAAAATATAATGGCAAAAGCCATTAAAACATAGGCTAGCATACCTTCTATAACATTAAAATAGTATAACAGGGCTATTGCTATGGCAATTAAAGACCTAATACTTTTATCGGTGTTTCCCATATTTTTTTTCATAATAAAAAAGTTTAGTTGTACTTAAATGTAATGAAATTAAAAATATTTAATGGGGTAATTTATCTTTTATAATGCCGTAAATAAAAGTGCCAAAAATAGCAGCAATAATTACAATAGCCATACTATATACGCCCGTACCTAAAAGTATATACAACGGACCCGGACAGGCTCCTATAAGCGCCCACCCAAAACCAAAAATAATACCACCAAATATATAACGCTTAAACCCGTTCTCTTTTAAGGGAACAACAATAGGCGATCCGTTGGCGCCTTTAATAATATTTCTTTTTGATAATTGTAAAAGAATTATACCACTTACAATGGCCGTGCCAATAATGCCATACATATGAAACGATTGAAATCTAAACATTTCATATATTCTATACCAAGATACAGCTTCAGATTTCACTAAAACAATCCCAAAAAACATCCCAATTAATAAAAACTTAATGTATTTCATTATTTAAAAAATTAAGGGTAAAATAAAATTAGTCATAATTAGTCCACCAATAAAAAATCCAATAACGGCAATTAAAGAGGGGCGTTGTAAGCTACTAAGGCCTGTAATAGCATGGCCCGAAGTACAGCCGCCAGCATATCGAGTACCGAAGCCAACCAATAAACCGCCAACTATAAGTATGGCAATTCCTTTTAAAGATAATAAGGCTTCTAAGTTGTAAATTTCATCGGGGACTAATGATGCTCCAGCATTTGAAAAACCTAAAGTTTTTAATTCTTCAACGGTTTTTATATTTAAATCTGTAACCACATCATTCGATAAAAAGTGAGTTGCTATAAACCCTCCAATAATAGCTCCAATAACCACGGCCAAATTCCAGGATTGTTCTTTCCAATCGAATTTAAAAAATTCAGAAATTTTACCACCACCCAAAATAGAGCACATAGTACTAAGGTTAGAAGACATACCAAACGTTTTGCCTAGATATAATAATAGCATCATGGTAAAGGCAATTAAGGGTCCAGAAACATACCATGGCCAGGGATTTAATAAATACTCCATATTTTAAAATTTATGCAAATGTAATTAGAACATATTTTTATTAACGAATAAAATCAATGAAACTTTTATTAGTGAAAAAGCTTGATTCGGGTTAACTTTTTAAATACAAGGCTTTTAAGCTGAAAGTCTAAAAATCAATCAAAAAAATAAAAATTTTATTTGGTTATTTTTTAATAAAAGTTCTATATTTGCACCCACAAAAATGGCCTCGTGGCGCAACTGAATAGCGCACTTGATTACGGCTCAAGAGGTTACAGGTTTGAATCCTGTCGAGGTCACTAGACAGGACAAGTTCAAATTTTCACGAACTTGTCCTTTTCTTTGCTCTAGGAAGTCCTTGGAAATCTGAAAGATATGATTGATTACTGTGTTGAGTTTTAGGGTTCGACACTCGTTTTTTTCAAAAATCAACTTTTCAGAAAAAATCGAACCCAATATCATTTGTTTTGTTTCCCAACTCCCTGAATTATAGAAGGTTTTAAGGTTTTTAAGTACGTTTAGACACTTTTTAATATTACTCATAAAGTTTGTGCCTGCACTCTTTAATTCTTCTAATTCAAATCTTAAATCAGCAATTTTCTGACCATACCTTGCTTTTCCCTTTTCAAATGTGGATGCATCTATTTTTCCTTCAAACAAATTGTCTTCAGCTCTTTCAATTGTTTCTTGCAGGGTTTCTATTTCGGCTTCAATCTTAGAGATCTTTCTTGCTCTGCTAGCTTTGTCGTCTCCATATTGCTCTTTTATTACATCAAGATACAAGTCTGCTACACCTTGATCAATAGTTAAATTGGAAATTAAGTTGTCGAATAATTCATGTGCTTCGTTCACTTTAAATCTTTCACGACACCCTTTTCTGCAATGGTAATAGTAATATTTACCTCCAAGTCTACCGGTTGAGGCACTCCCTGTTAATGGCTTTCCACATCTTGAACATTCGATATGTCCTCTCAATGGTAAGTTTTCATCTTTAATAGACCATTTCTTAGTAATACGTTTTCTGCCGGTTAGTATATCCTGAACTTTATTGAAAAGCTTTTCAGAAACAATTGCCTCATGCAAGCCTTCAACAACCATTTCATCTTCTGTTTTATAAGCAGGAACCTTTACCTTACCTATGTAAACGGGATTTCTGACGACCATGTGAAATCTTGATCTTGATATTTTCAAGCCTTTCTTTAACATGATTCTTCTCACTTCATCCACAGGTTTTTTAGTTTGTGCAATTATTTCAAATGCTTCTCGAATTAATTCTGCTTTATCCGAAGGAGTTAAACTTGCCTTGCCATTCTCAGTTCTTTGGTTCTTGTAACCAATTGGAGCAGTGGAAGTCCAACACCCCTCCTTGTTTGCTCTCCTTGAACCTTCGGTTACTCTTATTGATATTTTATCGTTTTCAACTTCTGGTACAGCTAAATAAATAGCTAACATTATTTTATTATCAGGCTGATCAAAGTCTAAAGGTTGTTCTATTGAGTTTACTTTGATCCCTAATCGTCTTAGAGAGTCTATTACTTGATAAGCTTCTCCAGCATTCCTTGAAAACCTATCCCATTTTGTAAAAAGTATTTGATCGACATTTTTTCGATTTGCCTTACAGTAACTCATTAGCTTTGTCCACTCAGGTCTATCGAATGTTTTAGCTGAATAGTCGTCCTGAAAATGTTTGATAATATTGAGATTTTTTAGATTACAATACCTCTCTAGCACTTCCTTTTGATAGGGAAGACTAAATCCTCTATCCGCTTGGTCGTCCGTTGATACCCTTGTGTAAATTATTGCGTTTGTCATATCTTCCGCTTTTTAAATCTTTTAATTGGCAGGTAGCAAAACGATAAAGAATTTCTCTAATCTCTATAATCTCTTCATCGGTGTACTTCTTTCCATATTTTTCTAATTTCTTTCTACAATGTTCAATTGATAGCATTTTCCTTCACTTCGCCAATCCCTCAAATCTTTTGATAAGACCAGTGTTTGTGATGTTGCCTGAATATTTCTCAAAGCTTTCATAACTTTTGTTTTACTACTCTATTAATGTGTACCGCCTTTCCGTCCTCCTGGTTGATGGAAATACTTTGGAAGGCTGCATCTCTCATTATATCAATCACCCTTTTGTCAATGGGCATTTTCTCTTCGCATTCCACTCTATCAAGCTGACCTTTGCGTTTGATTACTTTAACACTGTGGTAGTTCTTGTTTTGTATAAAATCCAAAGCTTTTGATTCCTTTTGTTCAATTGCTATCAGATTCAATTCCTTTACCCAATGGTATATTCCCGGAAAAGCCCTCTTAATTAATTCAGCAAGATGGATTACAAAACAGCCTATTCCATGTAAACTTTCAATCAGCTTTCCACTCTTATCAAACGTGATTAGGATGGATTTATCATTCACCAACACATCCAATACACGGCTTTCTAAATAACTAAGCCATATACCATTTCTGTTAGTTTGTTCGTTAAGCGATGACGATAATTTCTGAACGGCAGTTTGATTCAAATTAAAATCGGATGCCTGAAATAGAATTGCTTCATTAATACCATCAATAAATGAAAGGCTTACATTTTGATCAGAAGACAATAAAACACAGTCCACCTTTTTGTTTCGCAAACAAAAAAGCAATTGTTCCAATGGGGATTGACCAGTTACTATGTGATTATTGCTCTTCATAGTCCTATTTGTTCTTTTTGTAAACTTCAATCAATTCACATTGTGCATGATACAAACGCTCGTCTTTCTCTTTGATCTGAGCATGTGCGTCATTGAGCTGTGAAGTCATGTTTGTGATTATTTTTTTTAAATCACTGACCTCTTCACTAAATCTGTTGTTCTCTTTTTCAAGTAACTCATACTTTGATTGAAGTTGTTTGATGTGATCTCTTAATTCAGGTGGAGCCTGATTGATTAGCTTCTCTACATTGTAGAAGTCTCCATGAACAACTCCGTCATTTTTGGACACATTCTTACCAACCATCACATCCTGATTATCCCCTGAAATTGTTGGATTAATGTTCAGCTTGCTGTATTCGATTGGCTCCTTTTGATTCTCAAACTTTAGAAAATAGTTTGCATTCAGGTCAAAATCGTTTACGATTTTAGTTAACTGTGTAAGCGAGGCATTCCTATTTCCTGACTTAATTTGAGAGAATACCGTGGGATTCTCTTCCATTTTAGCAGAAAATTCACGCTGATTTTTAAGTGTATGCACTCGCATAAGATGTTCTATTGCAGATACATATCGCTCATTCAACATCTCTCTGGTAATTTCTTTATCAACCATAGTTTACCATTTTTATCAATTTGATTTGTATAAGTTTACTAAATTAGTATATCTTTGCAGCAAAGATAGATGTTTTTATTTATCAAAGGTAAACAAATTTACAAAATATTTACAACATGTTTACACAAGAAGAAATAAAAGGGTTCAAAGATGAGCTTCCTTTGAAAGGAATACAGATGATAAAAAGCCGTACAGGCATCTCACGTCCAACAATTTATAAGTTTTTGGAAGGAGAAGAAATACGTCTTCATCTCGCTGAAAAAATTTGGAAAGAGGGCTGGTTAATCATCCAAGAAATGAAAGAAAAGCGTGCCGAATTAAAACGTCATGCCGAAGAAGTGCTAAACAAAGAATACTAATTCTGCTTATGAAAGTTATACAAAATAGTAAATATCATGCTTTCCTTTCAGAGCTGAAGGCATTGATTGAACAGGTAAAGGAAACAAGCCCTTCTTATGGTCAGACCTGCTAACATATATTTCAAGGTTTTGACAAAAGACGGTCTCTCATTAGAGGAAGACCAAATACGTTATAGTCTTCCAACGGGTGTGAAGGACGGAAACTGGCATAGCTTCCACTCCGAGCAAGGCTGTATGCTTTACAAAAATCCGTTACCCTTCTATAAGCAAGGTTACCTCATTTATGTTGCTCATTTCGATGCAGCAGACATCACTACTACTTATCAGGAAATTATTTGGGTGAAACGATTCAGGTTGGTAAGGCAAGCCACGAATCTGGACTTAAAGCCCTTTGGAATATATCGAGCTATTGCTCAGGTCATTTAAAATCTATCAATATGTTGGTCATTAATTATTCAATCTCTTATAAAGCCTTAGATCAGTTCGTGGAATACCACAACGATAAAAACGAGGCGTTACCCGATAAAATTAAAGCAGGAGTACTTTTTACCGCAAAGGAAATCATTCGTGTTTATGGAGCTTTCTTAATTAAGGCAAATGGTATTATGGAGTTCACCGCAGAGACATTGCCGGCTCTAAAGACAAACAACTCTCAATTAGCGGGTTTGGTAAAAGTTAGCCCAAGAACCATTCAAAGACATATCATCAAACTACAAGAAGCAGGTATTATCACTAACAAGGAATTTTGCGGAAGTAATAGCGGATATGAGTTGTTGATAAACCCTAAAATACTGTTAGCAAGGTGTCGAAAAGACCTTTTGGAAGCCGAAAAGGAGTTGCAGGAAGCAAAACAAAAAGACCTTGAAAATCAATCAATTAAAAATAAGGGTACGACAAATTGTCCTCATACATACACTAGAAACAATAGTTACAATAAAAATAATTTAATAATAGGTGTAGATAACTCCAACGGTTCATCTCCTGATCAGAGAAGAACTGGCAACCAAAGAAATCGGAGTTCACTATCGCTCACGGAAATTTTAAGTAAAGCAGGTTACCCTACTGGAAACATTTTAACTGGAAACACCGGGGAAAAAGTTGCGAAAATTTCTAAAGATACCGGGGGAAAAGTGCGAAAGCGAGCCAATAATGAACAAAACTGGAAACAACAGGACGGTTCGGCTCGCAGCACTTCCCTTAATTTTTATGCAGAAAGCTTGTGGAAACTGGCGAAAAACCTTTTGTACAGGGATGTTTTTCTAACTGAATTTCAGGAAAACCAAGCCAAAGAGATGCTTGTTAAGTGGTATGAGCCTGTTTCCGACAAGTTTTTATCCAATGTGCATCAGAATTATTGTGAACGGGTTTACCTCGTTCGAGATTTTGTTGCTAAGGATCCCGAAAAGCGTTTCGTTCAACTACCATATCGCTATTTCGATACCAATAACCCTTCCGGATTCACCGGAACCAAAAAGTGGCTCCAAAAACACTTGGAACGCAAAGAAGAAGTCCGCAAGAAGCTCATTCTCCACGCTCAAATCAAAAAGTACCTGAACAACCAGAAAAAGACGGATTCCAATCGAAAGTCTTCGCTTCAGGTATATCGAGAATGTGAAACACGAATCGGCAAACTAGGCGACCAATCCCTGTTACACCTATTTCATGCTGCGGTACTCAAACCGGAAGTTATTCATCAAATCAGATAGAAATGCTAGGAAAGAAAAAAGGAATCAAAGAGAGTCTTAAAAACTATATGAAGAATGTAACCATAGATGTTTTCGGTTACGAAAAGAAAGTAATCAGCAACGTCCACGGCTACTTTCAGGTGCAATCCAAGAATTATCGACTGTCTAAAGAAGATATGATCGTGGAAATCGGTTTGCAAAACAAACTGTGCAAAGCCCGATTGATAACAGACAAGGCATTATTATATGCCATTCCCACCCCTGAATTAATCGACTTTTTTGCAGGTGAAGGTATGGCTGCTGCATTGGGTTTGCAGCCCATCGTTGAGAAGCGAGTGAGTGACTATTTACAGCACCTCGCCATTGCACATGCCATCCCAGTTGAAAAGGTCAATGCTAAAATTCAGCTTCAAGACAACCTTGTAAAGGTTTTTCTGTGCTATGGTGAAAAGTACCATAGCCTTATTCCATTAAAAACATTAATAAAACAATTCAAACCATGACAGCACCCCAGGGAGGATGGAAATTGAAAAGGGATTCCCTTTCAAAACTGCTCATCTATTTCAAAGATGGCAATGTGAGAACACTATGGTCACTAGACTGGAAGCATAAGTATTCCAAGTTCCTGGACCGAAATTTAGGTCTAGCAAGACTTAGAAAGAAAGTAACGGAATACGGCACAAAAGCCGATGCAGCCATCATTTATGACAAACAAACCGGTAACGAGATTGAAAAGTATTTCGAGGGAACCCCGGTAAAAAAAGACGTGAACGTATGAGAAATGTAAACGAACTATTGGAGCGATTAAACAGTTCGCTTTCATTCGAGGAAAAATACCCTGAACTACAAGATGAAGCTGAAAAAGTGCATGTGTTGTATGTGGCTCCTTGCATGAATGCTTCGGGTTATTACCGAATGATTGCCCCTGCCTTGGAGATTAACAAAACCAAGTCGCATAAAGCTATTGTTAATCAAATTCACAAATGGAATTTCAACAAGAAGCATGATGAATACGATACGCCAGTTGATGAACGATTAATTCGTTGGGCTGACTATATCGTATTTCCTGCCTTCTTTACAGATATTCAACCTAGCATTGAAGGCATCGTTTCCATTAATGACCGTATTCAGTTTGTAATGGATATTGATTGTCATTATTTCAATTTCCCTGACTATCATCCCGGAATAAAAAAGTACCCAAAGGAGCAACTAGAAAAGCTATTGGAGAACCTTTCTAAAATGGATGTAATAACAGCTCCTACTAATGGCATACTGGAAACCATTGAAGATAAGTTGGAAGAAACCTATCCTGATGCAGATCCGATGTTTGCTTTTGTTCCCAACTTACTTTCCAATCAAGCCTATGCAGAAGTACCTCAAATTAATAAGAACAATGGCAAAACCGTTCGACTGGGAATTATTACTAATCCTTCCCAATCGGAAGATGTTAAAAGCATTTTACCTGTTTTACAGAAAGTATTGAAAGACCAAAATGCGGAACTCTTCATTTTTGGTTGGAATGGAAAGCTCAAAGACGAAAATAGCCTTGGTGATTTGCCATTCAAATTTGTGAAGCCGGTGTCTTTTTTAGAATATCCAACTAAGCTGAATAAGCTCGCCTTGGATGTAATGCTTCACCCCATGAACGACCATCCATTTAATACAGAAGGAAAATCATTTGTAAAGTATTTGGAGGCTGCTGCTTTTGCAATTCCTATGATAAGTTCTTCTGTATTTCCATACTCTGAAATCATCAAGCATGGTGAAAATGGAATGCTTGCCAAAGATGAAAATGAGTGGAAAGAGCAATTGCAGAAATTGATTGCCGATGCTCAATTACGCACCGACATTGGACGAGAAGCTTTAAAGTATGCGTGGAAGAACTGGAGCTACAATAAATCTACAATGGAGGTTTACAAGGAATTGTTTATTTAGAAAAAGTTGTACCGATGAAACATACCTTAATTTATCCCTGCAATAAATTTAATCCTTTGCTAGTAAAGACTTTACAAAGGATAAGTGTTTATGGTCAATTTTCAATTGTACCGAGGTACAAATTGGAACCAATTATTTTTGAGCTCTTCCCACTAATTTTAAACCCACAAAAGACCTTCTATAAATAATAAGGAGGTCTTTTTTCGCAGCCTGTTTGCTATATAGGCTTTGCTTTCCCTGCCTTTAGAAAGGCTTTTTATAAATAATAAAAAGACTGGATGAAGGTAGATATTTCATTTAATACAAATAAAAACGGTGTAGAGCTTCGTTTTGATGAAAAGCCGGATGAAGCTACAACCTCTCAATTAAAAGCCGTAGGTTTTAAATACAGCTACCGCCAAAATATGTGGTATGCTTCTAAAACTAATTCCATTGTAGATTTTGCAAACAACCTTAAAGAAGCTCTCGAATCGGGAGAAACAACCATTGCTATAAATATAAAACCCTCTTTTTCTGCATCCGAAGAAAACATCGACCATAAGAATTTTAGCTATGTAAGCATTGCAGCCAAAGGTGATGAAGGCAAACTGTTTTGGGAGAACTACATTGTATTTGAACCAAGTAAAAACATTGCCGAGCAATTGGTGAGTGAGTTTGCCAAAGAAACCTTTAGAGACAAACTCCACTCCATCAACATCTATCCAAGAAACTATGTCCGTAAAGCTCGTCAGCTTTTTAAGGAAGGCAATATCATTGGTGAAAAGTCGGAGCAAAAAGAAGTTCAAGCAAAGGAACCTAGTGCAAAGCCACTTGTTCAATCCGACCGCCCATTAAGCAAAAAGGACAAATTAGAAATCCTCAAAGCCTTTGGGAAGTTTGCTCGAAAGCGACAAGCTGATTTTGGCAATTTAGAGGAAGAGGAAATGCCTTTGCTGTTTTCAGGTTGGTTGCGTGTGAATCATGCTGATTTAAGCGACCGCAAAAATGAGATTTGGGAAGAATACTATACCATTCAAAACATCCTGAATCCGGATCCTGAAAAACCTCAAGTTCCACCAAAGGATTACCATTTGTTTTTCAGAAAATTCCGTGAGCAAGTAAATAAGTCGATTGAAGAACCGGAAAACGAGAGCACTTCCACAGAGGCATTTGCCTCATGGCTTGATGAAAACTACCCCAATATTACCGATGCGGATAAAAAAGCCCTTACCGGAAATTACGATAACTGGCTAAAGGAAAAGGCTAAGAACTTAAAGGCATTGGAGAATTTATCCAAGCCTAAAAAGATGCAGCCGCATAGTGCCATTTTCAATAAGCTTCAAAAACTCATTCCTAATCTAAATGAACATTTGGAGACAGGTACTCCAAGCGGTAAGTCAGTATTGGATAGCAAAGCGTTGATGGATTTATCCTATGACTTTTTAGGTCAGGATAAAAAAGGACGTTACCTCATTGCATTGGCTCACTATTTCAGTCAGAATGGCGATTTAGTTCCCGATCCTGATATGCAGATTCGTATTGATTTGGAACTGGAAACCGGTGAAGCCATGCACTACCAAGACCAATTTGGTTACCGACCGGTATATGTCTTTGAGGATGGCAAGGAACTGGTGAACCTCAAAGAGAAAAAAGAGCAAAACAAGTTCTTATCCGGATGGTTGAGCAATCTTTTGAACCAAGGTCATAAACTGGAATTAGAAGCCACTGAAAACAATGAAGAAGAAACTATTTCCAAACCTGAAACACCACAAGAACAACCAAAAGACGAAGGCATTCTTGCTCATAGTGGATTAACTCCCGATGGCATATTTCAAGCATTTGATAAAGCCTACAAACAAAAGAACTACGAAGGAGCCGCCAGGGAACTGGATGTGCTTCTTATGGATATTCGCAACGGACATCACTTAGAAAGTTTTCCTGAAGCCATACTTCGATCGGAAATGACCGGAATGCGAACACCTATGAAAAAATTAGGTTGGGCTCACTACTATCGAATCATTGATGATGAGCAGTTTAAAGAAGCTCTCTCTACCAATCTTTGGGAACTCGTTCCACAGGAATACAAACAGGTAAAGGCAATCAAACCACTTGACTGGAAAGCCGATCCGATGGATAAAGGCTTGCAAAAGATTGTTGCTTCTTTCGTTTCAAAAGACGAATACCGAACCGCAATGTTGGGGGTGAATTTTGATAAAAACGGCATAGTTGCTACCAATGGATTCAAGCTTCTTTTCATTCCTGATACCGATCATGTAGCCGAAGGCTTGTATTGTATTTCTCCCAAATGTTGGGAAGCAATCAATATTGATAGCAAAGACGGCACAGGACTTTCAGAAGTGGATCAGGATCGTGTGGAACAATACCGTACCCAAACTCGATACCCGGATTATAGCTCGGTTATTCCTTCTTCCTTAAATCATATTCAGCCCATAGATGCAGAAAGCCTATTGAGCTTTTTGGAAGGCATGAAACGCTCCGGATTTTTAAAACCGGACAATTACCCTGTTTGCTTAAAAGCAGGCAGCTATTTTGTTGGTTTTGCTGTGGATATACTCATTGATTCCATCAAAGCACTATTGCATTTAGGAATCACCGAATTGGAACTAGGCGTATTGGAAGCAACCAAAGGTTGTTTACTGGCTGAAAAAGGAAAAACCAAAGATGCTAGAGGGTTACAGCATCCTTTTGTACTGATGATGCCTCTTGTGGTGGATGCCGTTTATGAACGTGATTATCCCGATACTGGTGATGTGTATTTTGATACTACTCTTAATTCAGTTGTTACCAAAGGAATTGATGAACCCAAAGAGCAAGAATCAGAGCTTTTAAAAGATGCCGAGGAAGACATTGAAATCCCTTTTACCAAACAAACCGGATATAGAGGTTCCATTCGATTAAGAACTATTCCTGAAAAAGGATTTAGTTATGGTAATTCTTCGGGTAAAGAATTTGGTGATTTTTCAGGCTCTTCTTCTCCAAGTACACCGGTTTCAGATAAAGATATTTTTCCAACTAAAGAGAAAGCCTTAAAAGCAGCATTTGATGAACATGTAAAAACACTTGCAGCTCATATTCAAAGTAGAGATAGCATTTACAACAATGAAGAGCAAAAGCTAAAGAAACTTAGAAAAGCTCTTGATGAACTGATTGCCTTTGCCAAAGCACAAGGCATTCCCATTAGTCAAATTCCCGATAAAAGTCCAATAGCCAAAAAAGGTTCCATTGATTTTACCCTGCCTGCTGCATGGAAAATGACCGATGACGAATACCCTCAAAACAAAGTGTTGGTATTTGGCAATCCTTACAATCAGTCGAAGTTACGGACGATTTTGTTAGACCGTATTGAAGCCACTTCCATACAATCTCAATTGGAACTGGTCAAAGATATTCGCAAGCGTTTTAAGGAACGAGCTCCTATCAAACTGGAATCTTCTTCTTTGGTTACGCAAAGTAAATCAGGCGAGAAAAAACATAAAGCAATCATTCGCAATTACCTCGATGATCTGATTTTAGACAATGAGATTTGGAAAGTCCCCGGAGCAACTTCGGGGGTACTGGAATATTTAGTTCGCTATCTACTCAATGAAAAAACACCTGCGGTTAAGTCGGAGCCTAAACCCGATAAAAAGCCGAGTAATCAGCATGATTTGAATCTTCAAATTGAAGAGTTTATCGTGGAGAAAGATGCCGAAGATGAGTCCTATTCGGAAGAGGATAAACAGTTTATTACTCAATATACCGGAAGCGGTGGCTTAATCAAGCAAGGAGCTTCGGGTAAAGGTGTGTTGTATGAATACTTCACTCCGGAAGTCATTGCACAGAAAATGTGGGGCTTGGCATACAAGTTCGGTTATTCAGGGGGTGCAGTATTAGAACCTTCCTGCGGAACAGGAAACTTTTTCAAATACGCTCCCAAAGAAGCTGAATTGGTGGGTTATGAAATCAATCCTTATTCAGTCCGCATTGCAGAAATCATTTATCCGAATGCCAGTATCTATCAGCAGCCTTTTGAAACCATCTTTTTTGCAGGGAATACTCACCTCAAAGATGATTTTGGTGGAGCGAAGTATGAACTGGTTATTGGTAATCCTCCTTACGGTGAATTTTCCGGAAAATGGGCAGGCATGGGCGAAAAGAAATGGACTGGAGCTACGGAATACGACCAGTACTTCATTACTCGTGGAATGGATTTATTACTGCCCGGAGGCATATTGGTTTTCATCATTCCAAGTGCCTTTCTAAGTAACAATTCCAAATACAACAAGCTCAAAGAAAAGGTGGCAGCCAAAGCCGATTTGGTAGATGCTTACAGGCTTCCTGCCCAAATGTTTAAAACCACCGACATCGGTACAGACATCATAGTATTCAAACGCAAAAACTAAAGACATGGCAAAAAATTCATCTATACAAGAACTGAACAAATTAATCCAATTGGAATTACAGGAATGCGATTCCAATAAATGGCAATACGTGTGTGAAATGCAAAGCACTCCGAAGGGCTATGCCCGAATTGAGGAGATGATTATCCGCTATGTAGCCAAAGAAGGTATGCCCATTGGCTCTGCCATTGCACTTATTGAACAGGAATTAGCTCATCAAAACGCATAAGGCATGGCACAAGGATATAAAGGCTTTGCCCAAATCGCACGAGAGGCAAACAAACGATTAGAAGAACTTAAAAAACAAAAAACCATGGATCCACTACTAGAAGAACGAGGCTTTATTGGTCCGAACGACATTACTTCTGCTGAGTACGCATGGGAAATGCGAAAAACAGAATACCAACAAATCAAGGCGATTGAAAAAACCGGTAGCCCAATGGTATTGAATCATGCAGACGGTAAACAGCATGAATACCTGATTACCGAGGCGATAAAAGCAGGCAAGGAAATTCCCGAAGAAGTATTACAGGATTATCCATGGCTCAAAGCCGAAATGCAAGAATTGGAAACCGTTAAAGAAAGTGAATCCATAAGCCAAACAGAACAACCTAATTTACTTATGGGTGATGCTTGGTTTGAGGAAAACCCAACTAAAATTTTGGGAGAGCAATACGAAACAACCGATCGTTTTGGAAAGCCAACTACAAAGGTTAAAGGCTCCATGGATGATGTAATTACAGGTATTAATGTGCCTTCGGTAGATGTTCCTGTAACACATGTGGAAGCTCTTGAATCCAACATCAAAGACGATGTAGAGCATTTGGTAAAGGATAAAGTCTATAAAGAAAATATAGAGCAAGTCGTTCAAAAAACCAAAAAGGAACGAGCGGAAAAAGAACTGCAAAAAGCCATCAATCCGGATGCTCCCATGGTGGTTGCAAAGGATAATTTCTCTTTTGACGACATCATGCAGCAATACAATAAAGGACTTACCGAAGATGAAATTAAAGCGTGGGTTTGGTACAAACGAAAAACCAATGGCTACAATGATGAAACGGTGGTTTTGGCTAAGAAAAACGGTTGGTCAAAATATGTGGTTCCTTTAAACGAAGTAGGTAAACAACTGGATAAGTGGCTCAAAGCCGGAGTGGTTTGCTATTACAATGGCGACTACATGCCAAGCGTACTCTACTATGCTGAAAACATCTACAAACGTCAATCGGTATTGCTGCGTGAAAAGGAAACCATCATTCAAACCTTTGGTGAAGAACAATACAACCGCCAATGGAAAGGACTGGAAGCGGTTAAACCACCAAAACTTACCCTAACCGATCCAAGAAAAGAAAATCGCTTATTTATCAAGCCTACTTCTTCTTTTGGTAAAGAAATTCGTGTTGGAGCATTAACCGATGGAACGGCTTTTACAGAGTACAATTCTACGACTGGAAAATGGCAAGAAGGTACAACGGATTTAACCGATGCCTTTAAACAATGGCTTCGCAATCAACCTAAAGATGACTTTAAAAAATCAAGTGCCTGGGATATTATTTCCTACTATATAGATGGCAGAACACCGTCAAGGCATTACGATAAGGAAGAAAAGCTGCGTATTCGTCAAAATGCCAAACAGGAAGGTGATACTTTCTTTGTGGAGTTTTTGGCAAAAGGACTTACTCGTGAAGACCAGTTAAAGATTGAGCAACTATGGAACGAGCGTTACAATGGTTATGTAGAAATCAACTATTTCAAAATTCCGGTCGCTTTTACTTGTTCGGCTACTTTCAAAAATAAACCACTATTTATCCGTCCGGCTCAACGAGAAGGTATTGGATTTATCAGTGTGCATGGCTCAGGCTGTATTGCCTATGATGTTGGTGTGGGTAAAACCATGACCGCCATTTTATCGCTTGCACAAGCCTTGGAAAGCGGACAATGTAAACGTCCATTTATTGTGGTTCCCAACCAAACCTATAAAAACTGGCTTTCGGAATTACGTGGTGTGGTAGAAAAAGGACAAGTCACTCTTACCGGAGTATTGCCTCAATATCAGGTAATGGATCTCTACAACCTTGGACGAGATTATTTAGAACCCTTAATGGATGAAAACGGCACGATGCAACCTGTTCCTGAATATTCCATTTCGGTACTCACTTATGAAGGTTTTAACCGATTAGCCTTTAATGATGATACATGGGACACTATTGGAAACGAGCTTTTTGATATACTCAATCAGGGAACCGAAGAAGAGCGTGAAAAAGTGAAGCTCTTTGAGAAGATTGAAGAGATGATGGGGCGTGGTGTAAAAGGTGGAACGGCAAACATCGAAGAGCTTGGTTTTGATTACATGGTAGTTGATGAAGCCCATGCCATGAAAAAGTCCTTTACTCAGGTAAAAGGTGAACAGCAAGGAAGTGGCAAACGTGAACGAGCTCCTTATGAAATCAAATCCGGACAGCCCTCCATGACGGCTTTGCGTGGCTTTATGATTAGCCAGTACATTCTTAGAAACAATAAAATGAGAAACGTACTGCTTTTAACCGCTACGCCATTTACTAATTCTCCGCTAGAGATTTATTCCATGCTTGCCCTGATTGGTTATCAGCAATTGGAAAAATCGGGCGTAAAGAACATCAAAGAGTTTTTCGATACCTACATCAAAACCAGTTTGGAATTGGTAATCAATGCCAAGCTCAAACCGGAACGAAAAGAGATTGTGATGGGCTTTGCTAACCTCATTGCTTTGCAATCGCTCATATTCAAATTCATCACTTACAAAACTGGTGAAGATGCCAATATCCAACGTCCGAACAAGATTGTGTTACCGATGGTGAACAAGCGTGAAGGCGACCAGGTTATTGCTCTTTCACCCGAAGAGCAAATCAGTACCAACTTACCGCTTACCCCAACACAAAGAGGTTTTATGCAGGATGTTGAGCTGTATGTAACCGGCAGAACAAGTCTTACCAATTTCTGTGTAAACCCAATGGGTATGGAAGAAGAAAGTGAAGACACTTCCAAGGGCGATGCTATTGATGAAAGCAACATGTCGGCTGATGAAGAAGAAGGTGCAAGAATATTGCGTGGACTGTCTTTTGCAAGGCAATTGGCGTTAAGCCCATACCTCTATGCCTGTAATCCGGATAAAAATCCAAGCTACGATCAATACGTGGATTCTTCTCCCAAGCTGAAATACATCATGGAGTGCATCAAAAGTGTGAAGCGATTCCATGAAATGCGTGGTGAAGATGTGAGCGGACAGGTAATCTATATGAATGCCGGAGTAAGTTTCTTTCCACTTATTCGTGAATACCTGATTAAGAAAATAGGTTTTAAGGATAGCGAAATTGGTATCATCAAAAGTGGATTGAGTGCTGCAAAAAAGGAAGGCATCAAAGAGAAGTTTTTGGCTGGAACCATCAAAGTATTGATTGGAAGTGCCACTATCAAAGAGGGCATCAACCTTCAAAACAAAGCCACGACACTTTACAATTGTTGGCTCGACTGGAACCCAACGGATGTAAAGCAGCTCGAAGGTCGTATTTGGCGATTTGGAAACCGCTATGCCAATGTGCGAATTGTCAATCCGCTTATGGAAGACAGTGTGGATACTTTCATTTTTCAGAAGTTGGAAGAAAAGACAAGCCGTATCAATGAGATTTGGTACAGAGCCGGAAAAACCAATGCTCTGAATTTAGAAGAGTTCAATCCGGCGGAATTAAAAATGGGATTGGTTACCGATCCAAAGGCTTTGGCTGAATTGCTACTTATAGAAGAACGTGAGCAAATTCAGGACGAAATCAATAGCCTGAAAAATCAGCAAAATGTACTCACCGATATAAAGTCGGCTCGTGATAATTTCAATAGCAATATTGAGCATGTCAATCAGGCGGTGGAACGCTACAAGCCTCAAAAGACTACCGATAAACACGGTAATCCGATAAAAGTGCAAGCCCGAAGTATTGAAACCGTGCTAAAAATCTATAAGGACTATTTGGAGGATGAAACTACCCAAACCACTTATCGAGATCAAAACATCTACGATACGGTGCGAAAAGCCAATGCCACTTTAAAACGTGGATTGGAACAAGTACTGGAGCCCAAAGGCTACGACATCAATTTTGATTTTGAACAGGTAAATGGCAGAATCAATACAGAAATTGAGGAAAAGCAACGCATTCTGGAAGAACGCACCGGAACCGAAGCGGTAAGTCAAAAGGCAGAGGAAATCATCAAAGATCGTGAGCAAAAAGGCTATAAACCCAAGTCGGTTGCCGAGCGTGTAGAAGAGTTTGCTTCTCTCAATGATAAGGTACTCACTGAACTGATGGTGTATGGTGGTGAATCGGAAAAAGCAACCGATACCAAACGAGCCAAGAAAGGTGAAGTACTGGAAAGTTCAGCCGATAAGCTAGATAAAATCAGAAAACTACGTGGTGCTTTCAAGCAAATGCAAGAACGACTGCAACGCATCAAAGCCCTGAAAAAGGCTGCATAATTCATTAACAAATTAATATACAAGCGATGATAAAAAATGATCCATACAAATTGCTCGAAAAAGAAGGTGTAGCCAAAAAGGTATTGAGCGAACGCTCCCTGGAGGCTTTGAGCATTTACGATGAAACACTGGAAGGTTTAAAAGAATTTCCGGACGATAAAACCATGAAGGACATGGCAGAGCAAATTGGTGAAACTGCCATTGAGTTGCTCAAAGAAGATATTGCAACCATCAAAGATGAGCTAACTGACAAGGCAGAGCAGCAACAAAAAAAGCAGCTCAAAAAAGCTCAATCCAAAAAGATTGTAGAGAAGTCGGAAAAAACCATGGACTACCTCGCTGAGTGTAGGAGAAAGCTTCGTGAAGAGCGAAAGCAAAAAATGGCTTCGGGGGAAATCAAAAAGCCGGTGAAACGAAAGCTTACTACCAAGCTAAAGGATAATATGAAAAAGATTGCAGGCATGATGCCCAAGGCAATCAAAGAGGATCCCAATAAGGTAGAGCAAACCGAAAAAGCCGTGCAGAAATTCTTGGGCGATCTCAAACGCATTTGGGGCATGAATAAAATCAAGCCAATTGAAGATGAATTGCATGAAAAATTCAGTGAGTTAAAGGAAAAAGCAGAACAAACCGCATAAAATATTGAACATGAAAAAATATCCGCATCAGGTTTTCCTTGCCGAAAACAAACTAAAAACAGAACAGCTCCCTAAGCAATTGCAAAAACGAATCAAAGGATTTGAAGAGCTGCAAGAAGATTTGGAACATGCCGTGGACGATGACCATGACCGTTTGGCTAAGAAGCTCGACCATCTCTCTTTGGAATTGGAAGAAGACCTTTACGAAGAGTTTGAAGACCAATTGGAAAACAACGAGGGACAAGACGATTTGCAATCGGGCAGCTTATACAGTTTTAGTGATGGATTCACTTGGAAGATTGTCTCTAAAAAAGAAGCCAAAGCCCTGTTCAATAAAAATCAGGAAGTATTTGGACTAAATACCGATGAAGAAACCGAAGGAGTAATTGAAGACTTATCCGATTTAGATGCCTATGAGGTTTTTGCTGTTGAGTATAAAGCTCCCAAAACAAATGGTAAGGCAAATTCTGATGAAGCCATTTTGGATCTGCTCTATGCTAAAGGGAAAAGAGAAATTGCCCGAACCGATTTACAGAAAATGGGATTCAAAACACCTTTGGAAGCTTCAAAAGTTAAAGTGGGTAAATATTCCCTATACAAAGCCATGTTCTCTTATACCTACACCATTAAACGATAGCCTATGGAAGAAACAAGTACTATCCATGGGAAAACCATGCGTTCGGATTATGAGGATTTGCAATACCATATCGACATGGTGGTGGGCAAAATCGGTTTGCAAAAAACGGTGGTATTGCTTCGCAGCTTTGTAGAGAAAGCTCAGTTTGAACCGTTAAAAAACAATGCTCCTTTGCTGCTTACCTTCCTCACTTCCGAGGCAATTGCATTGTTTGATTTGAAGGAAGAAGATTTTTATACCAACACCACTACCGAGTACCGGGAAGCTCGCATGGCATGTTATCATTTGTATCACAAATACACCTCATACAGTTACGCCAAAGTTGCCCAGGTATTTGGTACAGGAAAACGCAACATCATTTACTACAAACAAAAAGTAGATGAACGCTTGACGATTCCACACTATTACAAGCCCTTCATTCAGTTGTACGACCAACTGGAAGAGCGAAGCATTCAATTTATATCAAAACTGTAAACAGCCATGAGCGACATACATTCAGAAGTAGAACAAGTATTGAATTCAGGAGCCGAAAACGTGGCTTTTGAAGAGATTCCGGACGAGAATAACAGTCCGCTAAACCAACCGGTTGTGGAAGATGAAATCGGTCATGGCAAAAAGGTAGTTACTCCTAAACCAGAAACAGAACCGATGGAGCAAAATGAAGAGCAGGAAGAATCAGATGAAGAAGAAACGGAAAATGAACCATCCATAAACGATGACTTTGACCAAAACATCTACGATGCTCCTGAACAGGAAATTGGTTCCTATGAAGAAGGTGAAGATGGTTTGGATGAATTAGACGGAGAAGATTTTGAACTCCCAACTGGACATGCCAAGCAAGCTGCGGATACTTTATTGGGTATGACCGACAATGTGCTTGCCGTTGGAAGTGGCTTTTTTGTGAAAATCAAGAAGCACAAAGACTTCTACGACTTTGAAGAGATTGTTCAGGTTATTGACGAGCAGAATGCTAAAAACGTCAAACGCATCAAGCTTGATGAAGAGGATAAAATCCTTCTTCGTCCACTACTGATAGCCATTCTGAAAAAGAAAGCCAAAAAGCTTACTCCCGAACAACAATTATTGGGTGCGGTACTCTCTATCCTCATGAAGAAAGCCCAAGTGGTAATGGAAATACGAGCCGAAAATGAAATCCTGCTTGATCGCATACTGGAAATTATTCGGGAAGAAAAAGCCAATGCCATGCCCGAACCGGCTTATGAACCTACCATGGAACAAGAAGAATCCGAAGAGGATGAATTAGAAAATACTGTTACGGAAGAATCAGATACCGATAAGGTTTAACAATGCCACAATGCTTATAAATAGCAGTATAGCTGGCTCAATAATAAATATGCTTTAAGCATGAAGTAGCACAGGATGAAGAAGGAAACGACTAATCAAGACATAGAACAAAAGAAATCGACTAGAGGCAGAAAGCCCATTACCTATTCCAAAGAAGATTTGGAACGCCAACCCATGTTGGTACTTATTTGTGGTGAAACCGGTGTGGGTAAAACCTATCGCAATGTAACCGAGATACGCCACTACATGAAAGACGATGCCTCTACCGGACGTAAAGGCAGAAAGGTACTGGCTTTTGATGTGAATGATGACGATTACCCGATGTTTCCAACGGTGAGTCCTTTTCATATCAAAGCCCTTACCAAAGTACAAGCTCGTAGGATCCGACCAATAGCCAAAAACGGACAGAACATGAGCATTGAAGAAAAGCGTGAAGTGGTACAACGTATGGTAAACCAATTCAAAAACGGCTTATTGGTACTGGAAGATTTGGATAAATACATGGTAGGTGCAAAAGGTCAAACCGTAGTTGGCTTGCTCACCACTAACCGTCACAATGGACTGGATATTATGATTAGTCACCAGTCCATTGCGAAAATTACCACCACCGAATGGCAAAACTGTACATGGCTCCGTTTGCATCATCAGGTAGATGATGTATCGAGGTATGAAAGCAGAATACCTAATTACTTTTTAGTGCGAATTGCCACCTACATTGTAGACGAACAATACAACCTTGCTAACAATGCCTTTGCCGATGGCAGCATCAGTAAAGACGAATATAAAAAACGCAGAAGCTTCTTTGTGTATGTAGATATGCGAAGGCTTAAAATTCGAGGATGCAGCCGTGATGCTTTTATCCGTGCCTGCAAGAAGTTTATTGACACCGAAGACCAACGCAAAATCCGCATGATGCTTCAAGAAAGGGATAATCAGGATAAACCCTTATACAAAAACCGTTCAGCAGCTACTGTAAAACTCATTACCGAGTACCTACGTCACCACGAAACCGGACCGAATTCTCCTTTTGCATCTTAGTAAATGAAGCCACCGCTTAAAAAAGGAAGTCCGGACGATTTTCAAACACCACCGGAAGCATTAACCCCATTATTACCATTCTTGAAAAAGGACTGGACAATATGGGAATGTGCCAGTGGTAAAGGAAACTTATCTACCTATCTCAAACAGCAAGGTTTTAAGGTGATTAGCACCGACATACTTGCCGGAAAAGACTTTTTGAGCTATGAACCCAAGCAATACGACTGCATCATTACCAATCCACCTTATGCTTTTAAACAAGAATTTTTAGAACGAGCTTACTGTTTAGGCAAGCCCTTTGCCTTTCTACTGCCTCTCACCACTTTTGAAACCGCCAAACGCCAACAATATTTTAAGCATTGCGGACTGGAAGTGATATTCCTAGACAAACGTATCAACTTTGAAACTCCTGATGGCTCTGGAGACGGCTCATGGTTCGCTACCGCTTGGTTTACCAATTGGCTCAAAATTGGTAAGCAGATGAGTTTTACCTCTCTTTAAAAATTGATTTTGTGAACAATTTGTAAAGCTCTACAAAATAAATTATTTGCTTTTTAAATTTTTTGTAGTATATTTGTCAATAATTTGTAAAATACTACAAAAGTGAACAATGTAAAAATATCAGATATTGCACAGCTTCAATTTGGCTTATACTCCAAGTCTTCCGAGGAAGGCGATGTGAAGTATTTACAAGCTAAACACTTTGATGATTCCGGTATTTTAGTGGAGGAGATTGATACGCTTCTAACCAAAGACGATAAAAACGTATCTCATCTATTACAGGATGGAGATGTATTATTCGTTGGTAAAGGGTTCCGAAATTTTGCATGGACTTACACAACTTCAATAGGTGAAGCTATTGCTTCGTCTATCTTCTTTGTAATTCGTCCAAACCAATCTATTGCTTTCCCTGAATTCCTTGCTACGCTTTTTAATACAGCCAAATACCAAGCTTATTTTCAAAGCATGGGGGCAGGAAGTAAAATCACATCCATTCGTAAATCGGAATTGGAAGCGGTAACAATCAATCTTCCTGATTTGGAAACGCAGAAAAAAATTGTTGAACTAAAAAGATTGCACCAAAGAGATATGGTGCTTTCAAAAGAGATAATCGAAGAAAAAGAAATCAGGTTTCAATCTGTAATTAATCAATTGCTAAATACATAAACATGGGACATAAAATAACACAAAAGGAAATCAATCAGACTGTATGGAAGGCATGCGACACATTTAGAGGCGTGGTAGATCCTTCGCAATACAAAGACTATGTACTAACAATGCTATTTGTTAAGTATGTCTCAGATGTGTGGAAAGATAAAAGGGATTTATATACTGAAAAGTATAATGGTGACGAACAGCGAATTGTCAGAGCTTTGAGAAATGAGCGTTTTCAGGTTCCTGACAATTGCACTTTTGAATACCTGTTTGACAACCGTAACGCAGCCAATCTTGGTGAGTTGATTAATACCGCTTTGGAAGGCATGGAAGATGCTAACCGAAGCAAGCTTGACCGTGTATTTAGAAATATTGACTTCAACTCTGAATCTAACCTTGGTAGAACCGGAGATAGAAACAGAAGATTAAAAAACCTATTGGTTGATTTTGCTAACCTAGACTTGCAACCTTCACACCTAGAAGGCAACGATATTATTGGCGATTCTTACGAATACCTTATTGCCATGTTTGCTGATTCGGCAGGTAAGAAAGCAGGGGAATTTTACACCCCTAGCGAAGTATCTACACTACTAGCCAAACTGGTGCAACCACAAGCCGGAGACCGTATCTGTGATCCAAGTTGTGGTTCGGGTTCTTTGTTGATTAAGGCTTCAAAAGAAGTAGGAAGCAATAACTTCTCTTTGTACGGACAAGAGATAAATGGAAGTACCTGGGCGTTGGCACGTATGAACATGTTCTTACATGAAATAGACAATGCCACTATTGAATGGGGAGATACCTTAAACAATCCTCGATTGATTGAAGGTGACAGCTTAATGAAGTTTAACGTGGTAGTAGCAAATCCTCCGTTTTCATTAGACAAATGGGGAGCAGACAACGCTACTGCCGACCAATACAATCGTTTCCATCGTGGCGTTCCTCCAAAAAGTAAAGGTGATTATGCCTTTATCAGCCACATGATTGAAACGACTTATGAGGACACTGGACGTATGGGTGTAATTATGCCTCATGGAGCTTTGTTTAGAGGAAGTAGCGAGGGGAAAATCAGAGAACAATTGATTAACGAAAACCTATTGGAAGCGGTAATAGGATTGCCTTCTAACTTGTTTTTTGGAACCGGTATTCCTGCCTGTATTTTGATTTACAACCGTGCTAAAGGCAGTAACAAAGATGTGTTGTTTTTGGATGCAAGTAATGCCTATGAAGCAGGAAAAAACCAAAACCGATTAAGACCACAGGATATTGAGAAAATCCTGAACACTTACATCGCTTTTAAAAATGGTGAGACTGTAACGGGTGATGAAGGAGAAGTGATTGAGGATAAATACGCATACAGGGCAACCATCAAAGAAATCAAGGAAAACGACTACAACCTGAACATTCCTCGCTATGTGGACACCTTTGAAGAAGAAGAACCGGTAGATATTGCCGAAACGCAGCAAAAGATAACTACCCTGAAACAGGAATTAACACAAGTGGAAAGTAAAATGGAAGCTTATTTAAAGGAATTGGGATTTTAATATGAGTAACGTAACCGAAATAGAAAAAGGCTATAAAAAGACATCTATGGGAATTCTTCCTGATGACTGGGAAGTAGTTCATATTGAAGATGTTGCTTTTGTTGATAAGGAAAGCCTCAATGGCAATACTGATCCTGACTATACTTTTGAGTATATATCGCTTTCTGACGTAGATGAAAAAGTTTATTCAACAAATACTGTTCAGTTTAAAAATGCACCTTCTCGTGCTAGAAGACTTGTGTTTGGCGGTGATATAATTATGTCAACTGTGAGACCTAATTTACAAGGTTTTGCAATGATTAAAGAAGACAAACGTCCTCTAGTAGCTTCGACTGGTTTTGCCGTAATTACAGCCAATAAAATTGAAAGCACGTATCTTTTTCAGTCACTTTTTAGCGATGTCTTTTCTAAGCAATTTTATCAGTTAACTGTAGGTTCAAATTATCCAGCAATTAATTCGTCAGATGTTAGAAAACTAAAAGTTCCTTTCCCTCCCGTCCCTGAACAACAAAAAATTGCAGAAATACTCAGTACTTGGGATGATGCAATTAGAATAACCAAAGATTCCATTCTTGAAACTAAAAAAAGAAACAAAGGTCTTGCACAACAACTTCTTACAGGAAAAAAAAGGCTGAATGGATTTAGTGAGGAGTGGAACGAAGTGAAATTGGGGGATATTGCTGAAAGAATTACCCGAAAAAATGAAGAATTAGATGATACTGTAGTCACAATATCAGCTCAACGTGGATTTGTTTTACAAGAAGACTTTTTCAAAAAAAGAGTGGCGAGTGATACCCTTTCAGGGTATTATCTAATTCATGAAGGAGAATATGCATACAATAAGAGTTATTCAAACGGTTATCCGATGGGTGCTTTTAAACGCCTAGATGATTTTCCAAAGGCAGTTGTAACTACCCTTTACATCTGTTTTAAATTAAAAGAATCTGTTAACTCTGATTTTGTTAATCAATTTTTCCAAGCAGGATTAATGGTTAAAGGCTTATCTAGAATTGCCCAAGAAGGAGGCCGAGCACATGGCCTTTTAAACATCAGTCTTGGTGATTTTTTTAGTTTAAAACTATTCATACCTGAGGTAAAAGAGCAACAAGCAATTGCCTCCATACTTCAAAATGCAGAACAAGAACTAAAAATTCAACAACAAAAATTAACAAACCTTCAAGAGCAAAAGAAAGGCTTAATGCAAAAGCTTTTGACTGGTGAAGTGAGAGTTAAAATTGATTGAAATGAAAAGAGAAGTAAAAACCTTATTATCTAAATCTACTGATTCTATTCTTGTTGCAATAGAACATTTTAACAGACCTTTTGATGTCGGACGTCAAGAGACTGTATTAATTATGTTAGACAGAGGTTTTGAACTCTTCCTAAAGGCTTCAATTTTACACAAAGGCGGAGCGATTAGAAATAAAGACGAGAAAAACACCTTGGGTTTTGATCGCTGTTTAAGAAAATGTGTAAGCGAGACTGAATTAAAATGCTTTAGTGAACAGGAGGCTTTACAAATTCAAATGATTAACTCGCTTCGTGATGCAGCACAGCATTTTTACATGGAAATCTCGGAACAACAGTTTTACATACATACGCAAGCCGGAATAACCTTATATGCAAGAAAATTGAATGAAATATTCAAAACAAAGCTTAGTGATTATTTACCTGAAAGAGTTTTGCCGGTTTCAACTCTACCTCCCGATGATTTTGGTGGATTATTTACACATGAGTTTAAAGAAATCGTAGAGCTATTAAAACCAAAATCAAGAAAAAAAAGCAACGCAATTGCGAAGCTAAGAGCGTTTGCAATCGTAGAATCTTCTTTAGAAGGAGAAACAACTCAGCCTTCTGAAGTAGAGTTGAAAAATATAGCGAAGAGAATTCAAAAGAAAGAAGATTGGAAATCCATTTTCCCAAATATTAAAACTTTAAGCTTAAACCCATCTGGTAATGGATTTGAAATATCTTTAAAACTTACGAAAGGCGAAGGAGAAGCCATCCATTTGGTTGACGAGGGAAATCCAAATGCAAAGACAATTGCAATTAGAAAAGTTAATGAATTAGCATTTTACAGTTTAGGATTAAAAAGTCTTGCAGAAAAACTATCGTTAACTCAGCCAAAACTACTTGCAGTAATAGAACATTTGAAAATTCAAGAGAATCCTGATTTTTTTAAACTTATACAGGTTCGTTCGCAAAAGCATAAATCATACAGTCCAAAGGCATTGGATTATTTAAAGAAAAAACTCCCTGAGCTAGACATTAAGGAAATCTGGAATAATAGAAAGAAGTAAAACATGGCAAAGAAAAATAGTACAAGACAAGTAGTTCCCAACCAAGATGGAGGTTGGAGTTCTAAAAAAGGTGGAGCAGATAGAGCTTCCAGAAATTTTGAAACTAAAAAGCAGGCTGAACAATGGTCTAGAGACCTTAGCCGTAAAGAAGGTTCTGAATTGGTAATCCACAAAAAAGATGGAACCATCCAAAGAAAAGACAGTCACGGAAACGATCCATATTCACCAAAAGGTTAATAGTTATGAGCAAACAACTCACACCCGAAGACATCAAAAGCATTGTGCAATCCGGAGAAGGTTACAATGCCGAGTTTAAAATACGTGTGCCTAATAAGGTAAAAGAGATTACTGAGGAACTTTGTGCTTTTGCCAACTCTGCCGGAGGTGTGTTGTTAATTGGTGTGAGTGATGACAATGTAATTCATAGTGTTTCAATAGACAACGGTAAGCGGTCTGCTATTCAAAATTCTATTAATGAGATTAATCCCCATTTGCCTACCGATTTTTATGCTGTTGAAATAGATGGAAAAACGGTTTGGGTAATTGAAGTAAACACGGGTATTCAAAAACCTTACGCCCTGTCAGGTGCTATTTATGTAAGGCAAGGACCAAACACGCAAAAACTCACCACAGTAGAACAAATGCGTGATTTTTTCCAGCAGTCGGATCGTATTTATTTTGATGAAGCTCCCTGTGCTGATTTTGATCTTGCTAAGGATATTGACCAAAATTGGTTTGAAGAATTTAGGCTGCAAAGCGGTTTGTCGAAAGCCGTTAGTCAAGAGCAAATCATAAATAACTTAAAATTAGTATTGCCTAATGGTAGCGTAAAAAACGGTGGAGTTTTGTTTTTTGGAAATGCACCAGAGCAATTTATTGATACGGCTGTAATTCGTTGTATAGCCTTTGATGGGACAAACAAAACCAACATTATTGACGATAAGGTTTACGGTGGAGCCTTAATGAAGCAATACGAACAAGCCATGCAATGGCTAAAAGGCAAACTTTCTGTTCGTTATGAAATTGAAGGCAGTGGACCAAGAAAAGAAATTTGGGAAATCCCCGAAACTGCTTTTAAAGAAGCCATCATCAATGCCTTATCGCATCGAGATTATTACGATAAAGGAGCAAGAATAACCATAGAGTTATTTAAAGACCGAGTTGAAATCAGCAATCCCGGAGGTTTAACCAGTGCCATTTCTTTAGCTGAATTTGGAACAAAGAGCCATAGCCGAAATCCACTCATATTTGGTTTGTTTGTACGTATTCAAATGGTAGAGCAAGTAGGTTCGGGTATTGGAAGAATTAGAGATTTAATGAAAACAGCCAAGCTCCCTGAACCTCAATTTAAAACAGACGGTATGTTTACGGTGGTGTTCCAAAGAACTATGGAAGACACTGTGGAGAAAACTGTGGAAGAAGTTAATTTAAGCTCTACCGCAAAAAAAATACTGGATTTAATAAAACAGCATCCTAGTGTTACAACTAAGGAATTAGCTGAGGCTATTGGTATTACAGACAAAGGGGTTGAGTACAATTTATCAAAACTTCAAAAGGATGATATTATTTACCGAGAAGGCTCAAGAAAATCAGGTGTTTGGAAATTGAAAAATCAAACTAGGGAATAAACTAGGGAATAAACTAGGGAATAAACTAGGAATAAAAAATATAGTAATGACAAGTGATGTAGTACAAAGTTCGGGGAATATTACGGGAAAAAGTTCGGGAATAAATTTCCAGGAATTAGGGATAAAGCTTACTCATCATTCATAATTCAAAACTCATAATTATGGAAATAACACCATCATTTATAGAAGACCATATATCGCAAATTCCGGCACTTAAACTGCTGATGAATTTGGGGTGGAAATATTTAACCCCTGAACAAGCGTTAGAAGGTCGTACCCATAGAACTTCTAATGTATTACTGGAGGGAGTGTTAAAAGAGCAGCTTCAAAAAATAAATAAGATTGAATACAGGCAAAAGGAATTCCCCTTTTCAGAAACTAATATCAACAATGCTATTCTGGCACTAAGAGACCTTCCAATTCAGGACGGTTTTATGGCTGCCAATAAATTCTATTATGAGCTGATTACTTTGGGTAAAAGCTTTGAGCAAACCGTATTGGGTGATAAAAAGAGCTTTTCATTTAAGTATATAGACTGGGAAAATCCGGAGAATAACGTCTATCATGTAACGGAAGAATACAGTGTGTTACGCCACGAGCGAAATGACCATTATAGACCGGATATTATTCTTTTCGTGAATGGTATTCCTATGGTGGTGATAGAATGCAAAAGCCCTAAAATTAAGGATCCGGTAGATAAAGCCATCGAACAACATCTTCGCAATCAGCAGGAAGATGGAATACGTTCTCTCTATTACTATTCTAATTTAACCTTAGCACTTGCAACGAATGAGGCAAGGTATGGCACAACCGCAACACGAAAAGAATTTTGGGGTGTTTGGAAGGAAGTCTTTAAAAAGAAGGAAAGTCTTGCTGAATGGGAAGATCATATCTATGAAATAAAACATAAAAGCCTAGAGGATAACGAACGAACAGCCCTGTTCAAAGAACGCTTCAAATATGTGTGGAGTTATTTTGAAAAACTGGAAGCAAACGAACAAACAATTACCGAACAGGATAAACTACTTTTTAGCTTTTGTCAGCCAACTAGATTACTCGACATCGTATTAAATTTCACACTATATGATAGTGGGGATAAAAAAGTGGCTCGTTACCAACAATACTTTGCAGTTCGCAACACCTTAAAAAAGATAGTTAAAAAAGATAGTAAAGGGAAACATGAAGGAGGTGTAATATGGCATACTCAGGGAAGTGGTAAGTCATTAACTATGGCAATGCTCGCTCAATTAGTAGCCTCGCATCCTGAAATAAAGAACCCCAAAATTCTATTGGTTACCGACCGTATTGATTTGGATGATCAGATAACGGAAACTTTTAAAAAGTGTAACGTGCCGGTGGAGAATGCTCAAACAGGTAAGCATTTAGTAGAACTAATTAAAAGTCCGGGAGATGCCGTGATTACAACTTTAATCCACAAGTTTGAAGCAGCAGTTAACCAATCCAAAGAAGGATTTGAATCATCCGAAATATATGTGCTTATAGACGAAGGACACCGCTCACAATACGGTTCGTTCAACGTGAAAATGCAAAAGGTATTTCCAAACGCCTGTTTTATTGCATTTACCGGAACGCCATTGATGAAAAAGGAAAAGAGTACAGCCAGTAAATTTGGTGGAATTATAGATGTTTATTCTATTACCGATGCGGTTGAAGACGGAGCCGTTGTGCCTTTGCTGTATGAAGGTCGCCATAACCTGATTGAAGTAAACGAAAAGCCCTTAGATGCTTTCTTTGATAAAGTTTCAGAACCGCTCACCGACTATGGAAAAGCGAACCTAAAAAGAAAATACAGCTCCAAAAACGTACTGAATAAAGCCGACCAAGTAATATTTGCCCGTGCTTGGGACATTGCGGAACACTATACCCAAAACGTGCAGGGAATAACTTTTGGAAGTTTAAAGGCAAAAGGGCAATTAGTAGCCCCAAATAAAACCACAGCAATCAAATATAGAGAGTATTTAAAAGAAACAAAAAAAGTGAGCTGTGAGGTGCTTATTTCCGCACCGGATGTTCGTGAGAATTACGATGATGCGTTTGAAGAAAGTGAAGATTTGGTGTTGAAGTTTTGGAAAAGCATGATGGACAAATACAACAAGGCAGAAGCCTATGAGAAGTTCATTATAAATTCTTTCAAGAAACAGGAACATCCTGAAATTATCATTGTAGTTGATAAGCTTTTAACAGGTTTTGATGCTCCAAACAACTATGTGCTTTATTTAACACGCTCGCTTAGAGAACACACCTTGTTACAGGCGATAGCAAGGGTAAACCGATTGGCTCCAGGTAAGGAACATGGAGTAATTATTGATTACTACGGAAACCTTGAAAACCTTGATACTGCTCTTGAAACTTATTCAGGTGAAAACGATTATGACGAATCTGATCTTCAAGGTACAGTTACCAATATCAATGAGGAAATCGCCAAACTACCTCAAGCTCATTCTGAGGTATGGGATATTTTCAAAGGGATTACCAATAAATATGACGAGCCTGCTTACGAAGAATTGTTATCAGATGAAGCAACCCGACATTCTTTTTATGAAAAAGTATCTGTCTTTACTCGCTTGCTAAAATTGGCTTTGTCTAGCTATGAATTCTCTACAAAAACACCGGAAAGACAAATTATAAAATACAAGAAAGATGCAAAGTTCTTCCTTGCATTGAGAGTATCTGTTAAACGAAGATATTCGGATGATATTGACTACAAAGAGTATGAACCACAGGTTCAAAAACTCATTGATAAGCATATTACCACGGATGGTGATATACTTCGTTTGACTGAGTTGGTAAACATTTTTGATAAGGAAGAACGTGAGGCAGAAGTTGAGAAATTAACGAGTAAAGCTGCCAAAGCCGACCATATTGCAAGTAGAACTATTCGAGCCATCAATGTAAAAATGAATGAGGATCCAGTATTCTTTAAAAAACTATCCAAGTTGATTAAAGAAACAATAGAGGATTATCACCAACATAGAATTGATGAAGCTGAATACCTGAAAAAGGCAAAATCGTTAGAGGATCAGTTCCTAAATGGGCAGCGTGATAATGTTCCGGAGGAATTAAGAGGTAACGATACTGGTATTGCTTTCTACAATTTAATTGGAGAAATATTCGATGCAGAACTTGGAAACCAAAGCAATGTTGGGGCTGAAATGGCAAAAGGAATAGTAGATGTAATCAAGTCTATTGTTTACGAAAACAACAAGGTGATTGTCGATTGGCAAAACAAAACAGACATAGAAGGGCAAATAAAAATAGCCATTGATGATTATGTATTTGACTTGAAATCGAAATATGATATTGAGTTGTCTTTTGATAAAATTGACCAATTCGTTGAGGAAGGTCTGAGTGTTGCTAAAATAAAATTCGTGTAATGATGGAGCTTCAAAGTTTACAATATGGCAGCTCTACCATCGAATATGAGTTGAGCTTTCAGGAACGAAAAACGCTTGGAATAAAAGTGTATCCCGATTGTACAGTTAAGGTTTTGGCTCCATTAGATAGCAATTCTGATAAAATTGAATCCAAGGTCAAGGAAAAGGCTAGGTGGATCATTAAGCAGCAAAATGAATTCCTATCCTACCATCCGCTAACTCCACCGAGGAAGTTTATCAATGGTGAAACCCATTTATACTTGGGACGACAATACCGACTTAAAGTTGAAATTGGGAACAAGAATGAGGTAAAGCTTTATCGAGGAAGATTAATTGTTACTCAAAAGCCTGAAAGTAATACGGAACAGATTTTAAATGATTGGTACAGACAAAAAGCAGTCATTCACTTTCGAGAAACATTGGAGAAAGTATTCCCGAAATTCACCAAGTACAAGATTGATTTTCCGGAACTGTCAATCCGAATAATGCCAACTCGTTGGGGAAGCTGTACTCCACAAGGCAAGGTGATTTTAAACCCTGAGTTGATTAAGGCTCCAAAAGGCAGTATTGAGTATGTTATTGTACATGAGCTATGCCATTTGATTGAGCATAACCATACTTCGGCATTCTACAACCTACAAGAGAAAATGCTCCCTGACTGGAAAAAATGGAAAGAAGTGTTGGAGCATAGTTTGGTTTAATTTAATCAACTAAGGATTGTATTGAGGGAGGCAAAACCCTTTCAATCTCATTGTTGTTTGCCTGAATCTTTTCTCTTATTGAGTGAATTATTTGATGTCGGATTATCTCAAAACGGTTTAAATCGTTGAGAAATTTTGATATTCCAAGCTCATTAAAATCACAAGGAAGTATGGCTCCTTCATCAATAAACCCATGAGGGTAGTCATTTGTGTAATCATGTTCAAGGTCAAATAATAACCTTGTAGTTTCAGGTGTTATTTGAACAAAATATGGAATGCGAACAACTCTATACCCCATATTGGAATAGCAAATCGTTTTTTCTTCCTCAGACTTAATCTTACTCACTTCACGATAATGTTTATCACCGTCAAACTCAACGATAAGCATTAAGTCATCATTTCTATAATCAGGTCGTTTTCTTGTTCCGGAATTTGGAACAATCCTATCATGTATGAACTCGTGTTCGGGAAAAACAATCCCCAAAACATCTCCTAGTAATCTTTCTGTTAAATATGCCATATTATTTCAAATTCCTCCAATGCTCCCAAATAATCACCATGGCAAGCGTATCCAGTTTGCAATAGCGTAATAAAGCCTCTTTGTAGGCTTTTTTTATTTCCGGTTGGTGTTTACTGATGCCAAAGAGCATATCTTCATAAGCTCTCATAGCTCCGGTTCCTTCGTTAACCTTTTCTGCATTTTCCAACAAGTCTATGGGTGGCAAATGTTTGTATGGGTTCTCGATTATTCCGTCTTCGCCACGATGCAATAAATTGATGTTTTCATCAAAATTTGACAGCCAGTTTTCGGTGCGTTTAGAATTGTTGGCAGCCAAAACAGCCGGCAGCGTTACTTTGATACTGGTACGTCCCTTCATAACTGGATGGAAGTAATATTTCAATGCCAAGTCGTTCATGTCCACAAAGGCTCCGGCTCCATTTTTATCAAATTTCACAACGTATTCCAACCATCGTTTTAATCCCGGAATAGATTGGTTGTACTCTTCCATTTGGTAATAGATGTTTCGCAAGGTGGTATTCTCATGCGAGCTCCACATCAAAAGTGTACCATCATAACCGACTTTATTCATCAAACTTTCGGCAAAGGCAAAGCTTGGGAATTTCGGATCGGTATTGAGCCATTCACTATGAATCGGTTCCGCTCCGGGTTGTTTAATGGTATGGCAACTCCACTGGAAAGCACTCATTTCATACGGTCGCATGCCTTTGTGAAAAGGTAATGCCGTAATACAGGTTTCAAAGTCGATAAAATGCAGCGGATATTTCCACGAGTTGATTTCCTCTTTCAATTCCCTTGCAATCCATTCTGATTGAGCTTTGGTATTGTTAATCTGTATCAATCTGCGTTCACCCCAAACGCCTTCAAAAGCTTTTTCAGGCAAGGTATCTACATCTAGTTTCTTTTCTCCAATTAAAGCATTAGCAACGGATTCCTTGTTTTCTTTGATATTCCCCAAACGGTAAACATCTCTGATATGTAATTCCGGTTCCGGCATTCCCTTCCAACATTCATGGTAGCCGTTTTTATCTTCTCCTGCATTGTATTCACAAGAGAAGCAACTTATATTCAAATTCTCCTGAATTTTAGTGCCTTGCTGCAAACTTTCACAATAGACCTTGATGGCATTTTTAATGATGGGGCTGCGTTTTTTTACTTCATCATTTACATCCACCTTCACCATAAAATCATCCTTTCGGATAAGTTCAGGATCACCAATAAATTCAATTTCGTAAAACTTAAACTTATTATGAGTTTCAACTTCTTTGAGTTCAAACAAAGCGTTTAAGCCATCTATTTTGGTTCGTTTGGCTTTGTCCGGAACAAACAGAAAACAGTCGATATGAGCATCCGGAAATACTTCCTGTAAAAGCTCTTTTTGAAAAGCAATATCCTCTAGATATTCATCCCAACCTTTGTCAAATTTTGGGTTATCGGAATCAAAGCCTTTTGACTTCACCTCTATAATCTCAAAACGATTGCCTTGCTTGACTAATATATCAATGGCAGCAACTTTGCCTTCCGTTAACAATGCCGGTTCAAAAAGGATTACGTTTTCTTTTTGTAGTTCTTCTTTGGTTTGAGTAATTGCACTCTCTAGTCCGAGTTCGTTTTGTATGCGAATACCTTCCGGAAAATGAAGTGTAGCCAATTTACCAACGGCATAACCACCTTCGGCAAGGTATTCCATGTATTCGTTACCATCATTGGCAGATTGGTAGCCGTTTTTCTTGTAATACAGCTTAGTTGGGCAGCAACGAGCTACCTTAAAATCGGATTTGGATAATATTTTTGAAAAATCGGTTTTCATCTTAATTCAACGCCTTATACCAATAGAAAAATGCTGCTTTGTCTCTCGACTTTTTGAGTTTGTTCAGGAAGTTCAGTTCTCCTGTAATTTCCAGTTTGCTGATGTCCTGACCGTTAAATTTCTCTATGGCTGAATGGTCTTTGTTCTTTAATTGTTTTGCGAGGTAAGCTGCTTTACCTGCTGCGAGTATAGCATCTTCTATTTTGAAGTTTTCAGCAATTAAAAAGCCTTCAAACCTGCGTATTCCGGTAGTGAGTTCGGTAAACCTTGTTTTGTCCGGCTCTTCGGTATTTTTGGTTCGTTTGGCTATGAGCAAAGAAGTGGTGAAAATATCATCCAGTATATCCCCTAAGCCAATTTCCAGTTCACGGTAGTTGATTTCCTTTGCTCCAATTTTCTCAAAGCTCAATGCAATTTCCTCTACGTTTTCCGCTTCATCAAACAGACAGCCAATATCAAAAAGCTGCTTAATGATTTCCTGTTCTTTGTCCTTTCCATATAGGATTCCAACGGTATTTGGTGCAAATGCTGTGAGTTTATCTCCTAAAATGGATTCAATAGATGGAACAGCTACTTCCAATACATCTTCGGATTCAATCCATTCTGATTGTATAGGAGCTGCTAATAGCCTTGGGTAATCGGTTTGCTCAAAAAGTATGTCCAACAATACAAAGTGAGCACTTTGATTGAGGCTCGATTCATAATCAAATTCGTAATGAGCTTTCGGAACGCCTTCTTTGTAGCTTCTTCTATCTTGCAGCTCCCACTTGTTGAAATGTGAGTTAGCCACAACTTTGTTCAGGATAGCTTCTACTTCTTCTCGACTTTGGGTGGTAATGATGTCAATATCTACCGAAAATCGTCTTGATTTTGCAAGCAATAACACAAGGCTTGTTCCACCTTTAAAAGTGAAATCCAAACCATGAGCTTTGAGCTGCTGCAATAAGGAAAGGGCGTGTATCATTTTCTCCAGTATCGGAGGATTGATACGCTTCAAATGCCTTTGCTGCTTAAAGCCCTTGATCCATTCTTTGGTAAAACAATGTGCTTTTATCATTCTAAAATATCTTTTAATAAATCTCCAAAATGCTCACTCATGTACGCTTTCAATTGAGGCTCTTTTTTTCTTCTCTTAGCGTAATTCAGCATTCGACTAAAATTGACGTGATACCTTTTCAGGGCATTTTCAAATAGTGTTTCCATTTCACTCCCTTGAACCGTATAAAATGTTACAGGATCGCAAAACACATCCACCAACATTTTTTCTAAAGTCGGAACCTGAATTTTATCCTTTGATTTGGGTTTTATGGAAACTTTCTGCTTTGGAGAACGACTGATTAGAGGTTTAATAACGATGGAAATTTCACTTTCCACATACCTTTCCATGATGTCCTCGTTAGGATCGAGATACACCCTAAACTGCTTGGATTCAGAATAGGCATTGAATACTTCTTCTACAAAGTCTCTTTCCACTTCTAACAAGTAAAAGAAGGTTCCTATTTGATGTCTTGTAAAATCATTAAACCATTCAGTACTCCATAAGCAGTAATCTAGGTCGTCAAATTCCTTGGCTACAATTTTTGAGAGCTTTACAAGTTTGTCTGAAATGGCAGGAACATACTTTTTACTATTAGAAATACTATAAACCCCTCGTTTTACGGATTTAATGATGTTCTTATTTAGTAAGTCATGGATACGCCATGACAAAGCCGTTTCGGTCATTTCCGGATCGAATTGCTTTAAAAAGGCGAATAGCTCATCCCGATCGAATTGAGTTTCGTTCTTAAAAGTCTCTATTAGCTGTTTCTCTATGAACTTTGTCATTTGCTATAATTAACCACTAATTTTAAATAAGTGGCGATATTTAGTAAAACTATATTTAACCACTAATGCAAATATAGTGGTTATTTTTGATAAAACTATAATTAGCCACCAAAAGCCATTTAGTGACTAATTATAGAATTTTGTGTTTTCACACGAATTTATCCCCCTAATAAATTCAATACCCCATTAATTTATACCTAGGATAAATTAAAGACCTTCCTTTTTTGTACCGACCTATATCCGGTTTCTTCCTTAAAGTTTGTCGATAAACAAACACTCACCAAAGGACAATTTTTGCCCTTTTTCTCGCCTTGTTTTACCCTGACCTTAGCTCCACAATTGGTTTAAAAACCACACAGTTCAATTCGGAAGATTTAAAAATTTAAAACGATACAAAATGAAAAATACTGATTGGAAATCAATTGGCATTATGGCAGGCATCTCACTAGGAGTTTTTGTGGTAGGAACAATCCTAAACAAGAAAGTAGTAGAACCTGCTCTTGAGAAAGCAAAAGCAAAAAAAATAGCAGCAAGTAGCGAAGAGAAAAAGTAGCTCGGTTTGAGCTTCTAGCTGAATATTAACATTAAAAAAGAATTCAAATGAATCCATATAACGATGAGTTGATGGCATATGAAGATGATGCCGAAGACAGATACGATGACTATGATGGGTATGAAGAAGACGACTTCGATACCGGTTTTGAAGGTCATGAAGATAGCTACTATGATGATGAGGACGACTTCTATGATGAAGAGGAAGAGGTAGAATATATCCCCGCTGATGATGAAGATGATATGTACGATAGCTACAAGTCAACTTCAATAGGACGTATTGATCCGAACGACCGTACCCTGACCGTAGTAGTTAAAAACACTTCCGGAGCTGATGCAGAAGCAGTTCTATTTGGAGCTAACGAAGAAGCAGCACAACCTGCCGGAGTAACAGTAACCGTTGAAGAGAGTTCACACAAAGAAGTTAGGGAGGAATCAAAAGCCAACCCTTTCAAGATTGTAGGAATGAAAATGTCGGTTTCCAATCCATTGCAGTTTGACAATGTATTGAAGGTCAACAAAAGGACAGCAACAGGAAGCAATGCGGTAAGAGTTTATCAGCCAAGAAATGCAACCTCGCCTCAAAATTTCACTCAAGGTTTGATTGATGACCACAACTTTGAGATGGATGTTACAGGGCAAGATAGCCTTAGATTACTCATAAAAGATGGTGTAACAGTGGTATTCACCTTCACAATCAAGGCAAGAGCCAACATGGGTAACCTATTGGATGGTAAAAATGTTGCCGAGCTTTCTACTGCTCCAAGAACGACTGGTCTTCCACAATTGGATTTGGTTAGAGGTAAAAAGCCATCTGCATTAGGTATTAAGCCTAAAAAGATGGTGAGAAAAATTATCCGAAAAAGACCTAGACCGATAAGACGAAGACGTGGTATTTCAATGAGAAGAAGACCGAGAGGAAGAGGCTTTTTACGAAGACGTAGATAGTAGCCTTATCCATTATAGGCTCTAGTTGAAAAAGGAATAAGGCAGCCAAAGTTAGCGATAGAGCTCTTTGGCTGTTTTTGTAAAACCCAAATTGAAATACGATGAAAAAAAGCTTAACAAGGTCGAGATATGCACAAAATCGCATTGCCTATATCGTGTATGGCAATCCTGATGGAGCTCGCAAATTTTTGTTTGACCAAGGGTATCATCCTCCTAAGAACATTCACGATTTGGTTCACGCAACCAAAGAACTGGTAAAAACTAAGGGTAAAACCATTGTTCCTCTTTTGTTAAATGTTCACCCTGAAAAAGAGTTGATTCTAAAGCTAAATCAACCTCAAAACAAGCAAGGGGAAGATAGCTTTTGCGGTGCATGCGGAAGTAGCTCCTTTAATCCTGAATCCAACTTTTGTGGGGCATGTGGCAGCAGCAATTTTAGTGGTGATTCGAGTTTAGATGTTGGCGACTACATTGATCAGTTAGTGGACATGACCACTTCACAATTAGAAAAGCACTACCAGGAAGTATTGGCAGCTTCCAACAAAAAACCGGAAGACCTATCACTTATGGAAGAAGTCCAATTGGTTTGGAACGAATTACGACAGCGAAAACTAAATGCTGAGATACCTAAACAGGAGGTTGCAAAAGACAAAGACCGATTTACAGTTTCTAAGGATGGTGTGGTGATTTTAGGATTGACATTGGCAGCAGGTGTACTTATTGGTTCTTCGATTAAAAACTAAGAAAGGATGATAAGAATTGTACGTGAGGAAAATCCTAATCGACTTGATGAGCGATCAAAATCTACATTGGCTCTTTTGGGTGTTGCTATTTCCAGTAATCCAAAACTATTCAAACAGCTTTTGGACAAATATGGTATTCAGGTTCCAACATCGGATAAAATATCACTTGCTAATGGCATAATAGAAGGGTTAGCTCAACAAAGTAAATCCTTTAATCAGGAACTCTCAATTCTTATCAGTCAAGTAATGCAGGAAGAAGCCTCTTTTACTGCGGATGATGAGAGCAATTATGTACAAGCCATAGCTGGAGCTATTGCAGGTATATCAGGTGCGGTAGGCAATATTGTTGGGGGTAGAAATAAGCAAAAATTAGCGAAAGAAGAGGCTCGTAGAGAGATGCTGAATAACATGATCGCCATGAAAGCACAAGAACAGCAGGCGGTATCAGATCAAAAAAAGATGGAAAGTAAAAAGCAGCTCTACTTAGTAGTTGGTGGACTTGCTTTAGTAGCAACCCTTGGTTTTTTCTATTTCCGTCATCAACAAAACAGTTTAAAGACCAACATCAATTAAAAGCATTTAACCATGGAAAATTACAATTACGGTATAAGTGGTCAACTCAATAATGAGTGGGATAATTTCTTGTGTTTAGGTAGGAAATGTAAGCAGCGAAAAGCTGAGCGACATAAGCTGAGAATGGAAAAAAGGAAGCTTAAAAATGACCAAAGAAGAGCAGAAACAGAGGCGTTAAGAGCTGATACGAGTGTTACTAAACAAATGGTTGCTCCTGCTCCCTCTCCTCAATTGGCTCCTCAAATGATGAGACAAGCACAACAACCAATTAATACAGCACAAGCATCTGCTCCACAGATGCAAAAAGCAGGTGTGGGAAGTCCGGTTATGATAGTAATCGGCTTGCTAGTAGTTGGAGGTATTGTGTTTCAATCCATGAAGAAAAAGGGAGCAGTAATTCAAAAGACATAAGTACATCAAAATAATACAGTATGAAAAAAAGCATTCGATATACACAAAAGCAAAATGATGTCATAGAACTCATTAGTCACCTGATACTCACCAAACCTTCGGTTGTAGAAAGTTTGCTTAGTAAGCATGGTGTCGATTTTGGGTTTCAACCATCAAAGGAGAATTTGATTAACGAGGTGGTTGAAAAGCTTAAAACAAAAAACTTACTCTTTAATAAAGATCTCGAAGGGTTATTAGATGTCCATGTTAAAAACAAAGGACAAGAGTTAATTGCCCTTAAAAGTCAGGAATACTTTGATAATCAAGTTGAAGATCAATTTTTAGGAGGTATTGTAGGTGGATTAGCAAAAGGTGCAATTAGCGGTATTTCCGGACTTTTTGGAAAGAAGAAAAAATCTAGCGGTGGAAGCTCCAATGCTGCTGCACAACAGCAAGCTGCTATGGCTGCAAAACTCAAAGCGGACATGGATGCTAAAATGAGACGGCTCGAAGATGAAAGACGAAGAGCACGAGAAGAAGCTGATCGCAGAAGACGTGAGGAGGAAGACCGAAGAAGAAGGGAACGTGAGGAAGATGAAAGAAGACGAAGACAAGAGGAAGAAGATCGAAGAAGACGAGAATCTGAGAATGCCAACAAAGAAAAGTCCAGTAAGAACATGTTGATGATAGGTGGTGTAGCTGCGGTTCTTTTGGTAGGTGGTGTATTGGTGGTAGCAATGAAAAAGTAATGAATAAGCATGGATATACTCGCTCAAATAACGGAAGAAGAAGCAACAACCAACGGAAACTTACCCCAAGGTTTTCTCTTCGCTTCCATCAAGAACGTGGGAACAAGCACAGCTCTTGTGAACAATGTGCCTTTGCCTCCGGGAGAAGCCAAAAGCTACCCCTTTGTCGGAAAAGGTTATCAGGCGGTAAACTATGAGCCACAAGGTTCTACGCTTAGAATATTAAGAATCCTATAAATGAATCAAGATGATTGCAGGAGAAACAGAATACATCATACACGGTGGAGAAGATAATTACGATTACTTCTTAAAAAACCTGTTTAAGAAAGATCCGAACAAACAGGCAAAGCCAAAGCGTACTGCCGAAGAAAAAGCAGCTCGAAAAGAGCAACGCCAACAATGGTGGTCTAAGCAAAACGAAAATTTTCAAAAAGCAGGAGGACTTCAAGGCTTAGGCAGTACGATTGGAAATATCACAGGATTTTTCAAAAAGGATAACACCCCTTCGGACTATGACATTTCCATGGGTGGTGGACAACCTACTCCACAACCTGAAAAGAAAGGCATTTCAAAAGAAGTAATGATCATCGGAGGAATTGCCGTGCTAGTGATTGCTGCATACGGCTTTTCAGTCATGCAAAAGAATAAGAAAGTACAAATCCCGTCCGCTTAATGTTAGTACCAGTACCAACATATAACAATCGTTTTGTTTTGAAGGTAGGAATCAAAGCCCTTCGACCGGTCATTGTTGCCCTTAAGGGTTATGATGCCCACAGAGCCAATTCCTATTATTTCAGAAGAAAGGTTCCTTTCAAGTCATCGGCATTTAGAGATGGCATGAACTACAAGGAAATCTCTATTCCTATGCCTTTGTCTCCTGAAACCTTGTTGGTTGAAATTTACAATAGCGAAACTGGTAAAGACAATGGCTATGTGATTGAAAAGTTCGAGGTAGAGAAATTAGAGGCTTCTGAAATATGGGCTCAACCTGCGATACATAGATTCATTGACTTTGCTCAAAAGTTTTCAAAATATAGCGGTACATACAAGCCAGGTTTTTATGATTCGTCAGACCATGAATTTCTGATTCATTTACTTCCAGTAATAAAAGACCAATTTGGAAACACTTTAGTAACACCTGCTAGAACGAATCGTCAGACCGGTAGAATACAAGTCTCTAAGCAGGCGTTCAAGCACTTTACTATTCCGGTAAGGATGTTTGTCCTATTGCACGAGCGACAACACTTTCAGATTCCAACGAGAGAAGAACGTCTGGCAGACCTTGCTGCATTAAAACTCTATTTGGATTTACAATACCCAAAAATTGAAGCGGTATATGCTGCTACAAAAGTATTTGCCATGCACCCTGAAACCGTGGGTAGTCAGCATGTAACAAGAGCCCAAGACATTATCAATTTCATTGATAGGTATCGCAATACCCAAGAAATCATGTTAAACCACAAAGCCAAAGCCGTATGAACAGCAAGCAGAAAATAGGGTTATTGGGAGCTTTGGCGGTGGTTGGCACAGGTTATTTCCTTTTCAAAAACGATAAGGACAAAAAGCCAATAACTAACTTGGACAAAGAAACTAAGTTGCATGGTGATGATACCGAAAGCAACTTTATTGGCATTTCCAATGCTCGTATTCATCAGGCATTAATGGCTCAAAACCCCAACTATGCTAAAGCCTATAAAAAGGACTTAAAAACATGGGGAACAGTATCGGGCGTGATAGATGTTTCCAATGACTTTGATGAAGCCAAACGCAAGAAAAGGAAATTAAAAGCCTTCGCCCAAAAAGCATTGGAAGTTGAAAAGAACTACAAGGAAAAGGCAGCTCATTTACCTGAAATATCCAAAACACAAATTACCCTTACCAATAATGGTACTTCGGTTAGAACCATCAATTTGTGGGGATCTAACATGGGTACTTCAATCAGTAAACCATTGCCCGGAGATGTTCAGGATCACAAAGTAAACCAAGAAGTACAGACTGGTGTACATCCTCAAAATGTAGGCTTCAACCCATTCAATGGCTTGCTGTATGTAGCCAATCAGTTGAGTGATAGTATTACTATCATGGACACATCGGGAGCAATTGTAAAAACCGTTGCTTTGGGTAGTGTTTATCCCGGTTTTGTTTCTCCGGTGGATGTTGCCTTTAACCCTTCCAATGGAGAAGCATGGGTAGTATGTTCGGTTGAGAATACAGTTAGAATACTGGATGCTACACACAATATTGTTCAAACCATTCCGGTTGGCAATCGACCAACTTCCATTGCCTACAATCCTGATAATGAATGTTTTTATGTAAGCAATTTATTGGATAATACGCTTTCCAAAATTGACAGTACTAGCTACAATGTAGTGACAACTTTAAATACTGGAGAGGATCCAAGAACAGTTTCGGTGTGGAATGAGCAAGGATCGGTTTGGGTAAGCAATTCAAGTTCAGATTCGGTGAGTGTATTCGATACAGCCGACAACCTGATTGGTGAAATTAATGCCACAGGAGATTATCCGACTGAGTTTACCACAACCTCAAACAGTCTGTTTTTAATAGCCAAGAACAGTAATGAATTACTGGAGCTCAATCCACAAACCCAAAATATTGAGAACACTTATCCATTAGGATTTCAACCCAGTGGAATCATTTATAATCCGGTTAATGGATTTTTATACGTGTTGAGCAATCAAACAGGCTTAACCTATATCTATTCCACTAATGGAACGCTTTCAGAAACATTGTCGCTGAACAATGCATCAAACATTGGTATAACGGCATTGCCAAGTGGTGAGGTATTTACGACCAACACAAGTGGTAGCAATCTTGCATTTATCGGTTATTCCGAAAGCAGTAGCGACATCACCATTAATGAAAGTTATCCTGAAAAACGAGCAGAATTTCAGTTCAAACCTGCATTGGTGAAGCATGCCAAGTTTGTGTTTTCAGATGAAAACCGAGCAAGTGGCTTAAAACTGATTCACCAAAGTCCAACAGGGAAACAACACGTTACCCCGATTTCATTCAACAATTACAAAAGTCCGCAAAACTACCTCGATGTAGCGGAAATAACAGCCGTTCGTGGTGATGTGATTGATGGTAAATCGACATGGGAGTTTAAGATAGCTCCCGGACAGACCATTACAATTTTGGTCTATTACAAACAGCTTCAATTCAAATATTTAATACCAACAATTAAAAATTAAAACAATGGGAAAATTAAACTATCTGGTCATTCACTGTACCGCAAGTCCTGAAGGAAAAGAGCTTACCAAGGACGATATTATTCGCATGCACACAAACCCAAAACATTTGGGAGGAAGAGGTTGGAACCGTCCGGGATATTCGGACATCGTGTACCTCGATGGAGAGCTTGTAAACATCATACCATTCAACCAAGACGACCAAGTAGATCCATGGGAAATATCCAATGGAGTGCGTGGTATCAATGGCAATTCAAGGCATGTGGTGTATGTAGGTGGTGTTGATGAAAGCGGTGAAAAGCCAAAAGACACAAGGACTAAAGAGCAAAAAGGCACTTTGGAAACCTATGTAAAGTTCATGGTATTACGCCATCCGCATATTCAGGTTTTAGGTCATAATCAAGCTCCCGGAGCAAGCAAAGCTTGTCCAAGTTTTGATGTTCCTAAGTGGTTGGAAAGCATCGGTATTTCAGAGAAGAATATTTACAAAGAAGAAGACTAATGAGAACAGTAATCACATTGGCAATAGGCTTTTGGCTAGGCAGACAAATCTACATTAAATACGACAAGCAAACGGCTCTTAAAAAGGAAGAGCAAATCAAAAAACGCTTGAAGTCCTTTTTGGAAGATAATGGCTTAACTAAAAGTGAAGTAAAAGAAACCACGGAAGAAATTATAGGCATATAAATCAATGATTATGGTAGGAGCAGTTGCAGGAGCGAAAGCCGTTGAAGGCTTATCACAGAACAAGGCTACCCCTTATATCATAGGGGGAATTATCCTCGTGGGTATTGGCATAACCTACTTTGGAGTGATACGCCCGATTCTTTGCAAAACAGGAATAGCCGACTGTAAAAGCAGCAAGAAGATTCGAGACATTATGAGCTACAAAGGCTTTGATCCGAATTTTGCTCGTCCGGAAAAGGTTACACTTTCCCACGATAGAGCAAAACAACTGGCTACCCAAATTTATGATGCCGGTTCCTGGTACAATGATGATGAAGGAGCCATTTATTCTGCTTTAGAAGAAGCCGGAAGTGCCGATAATCTTTCTCTGATTTCTCGAATGTTCAGTGCTATGAAATACGGCAGTTTAGCTGAGTACATCACTTATTACTTGGATGATGCCGATGAAGTGGCACGAGTAAAAGACATTTTAGAAAGCTATTAACCTTTAGAATTATGGATGCAAAGACAAAGAAGTATTTAATCATAGGTGGTGTAGCCACAGTAGTTGTGGCACTTGCAGGATTTGGAGTTCACAAGTTTGTCAAGAACCGAAAGAACCGCACTACAAGTGGCAAACAAAAGGAACGAGAAGAGCAAAAGCTCATTGGTAAAAAGGTGCATTACGGATCGGAAGGTTATGTGAATGTAAGAAGCTCTGCCAAGGTAGATAATGAGAATTGGACTACGATGGATTTCTCGCACAACCTTTTAACACAAGCAGAAAGCAATCCGGTAGGAACCATTTTAGAACGCCTCAAAGGTGAAGATGGCTATTACTGGTACAGGATAAAACTGACCAAACCTGTGGGAGGAAAAACCGAAGGTTATGTGCGTGAAGATGCTGTTGTAGTTCAATATTAAACCCCAAAAGACATGAAGAAAGAGACATTCAAATTAGATAATAAAATGCTATGGATCGGAGCTGGACTGGCAGTTACAGCAGCCGGTTTTGGCGTATGGTATTTTCTGAAAAAACGAAAAGAGAAACAGCAATTTGCTGCAAGTATTAAGGGAACAACCACTTCGAGCAGTTCATCAGGAGTTCGCTCATTTAGTTGCATGTATTCTGATAGCAGCTTCCCATTGAAATTCGGAACCTGTGGAACCAATGTGAAGAAGCTTCAAAACTACCTGAACTCAAAAGGATCGGGAATAGATACTGATGGCAAGTTTGGTCCGAAAACAGAAGCAGCAGTTCAGAAGGTATTTGGCACTAAAACCGTGTCTCAGGAGAAGTTTAAAACCATAAGCTAATACCATGGAAACAGAAGAAAGAACAGGCATAAAAAACTATTTGGACAATGTGTTCAGCGATGATGGCTTAAAAACCGACATCAAAATCACAATGACCGATGAGACATTGAGAAAGACAAGCTTGTACCTCGTGGGTTCAGGTTTGGTGATTACGCTAATAGTTTTTGGTATTCGAGGAATTGTAAAAAATATGGAAGCTCAGTAATGAACAAGAAGGTCGTTGCATTATTCGCTATATCCGTTTTTGTCGGAGCCGGTTATGTGGCTTGGGCGTATTCTCCTTTGGGAAAAACGGTCATTTCTAAACGCCTATTAAGCCGTTGGGAAAAGGGTTTAAAGGTGGATAAGGCAAACAGAGAGCTTCTTGAAAAAGAGCTCAAAGTATTGGATTACGAACAGCACGTTTTGCTATGGAATTTAACTCGATGGCATTTAGCCAAACCTTCCAAGAGGAAAGAGAAAAAGCTCAAAAAATTGGCTTTGCAGCTAAACGAATCGGGTATAGAAAAGCATGCAGCCCTCAAACAGATAACAGATATGCTCCAATCATAAATGCAAGAATTATGGATACAGGAATTATTACGGAAATAGCAACACAAATTATGGGATATGTCAAAAGCCTTGATTGGGCTTACATTCTCACTTTTATCATTATCGGATATGGTATCAACTCACAAAAGTTTACCAGTCAGATCAAGCAGAAAACCAATATTTCTTCCAAGCGAAGATACCGAACGGCATTGGTGGGGTTAGTCTATGCCGTGATTCTTTATTTCATTCGAGGATATGAAGTTAAGCATATCGAAGTACTGTTTCAGTCCTTCGTATTTGCCTTTGTTTTTCACAAACTCATTTTGGATGGTTTAGTCCGCTATATAACTGGTAAAAGAACGGATTACAAAACGCTAAAGGAAAATGGAAATGCGACTTAGCCATGTTGTCTTGTTGCTTTGGCTGATGACCATTTTAGGTTTTGTATGGTATTGGAGCTCACAGGACAGGTCGGTTAATCCCAACCCCAATTACGAGCAAACCATCAAGAAACTGGAACAGCAAAACGACAGCCTCTTAGATATCAATCAGGGTTTACAAGAGCAAATTGCTGAACAACTGGAAAAACAAGAAGGCATTAAAGAAGAATTGAAAAAACGAAACAAGGATTTAGAACAACTCAAATACAGAAAAAGTGAAAAGATTAGGGCTATTGGCAATTATGATAATGATGAGCTGTATCGGTTTTTCGCAGAATTTGAAACCGACAGTTTACACCATTCAGAGTGATACACTTTTCTGCTTTACTGTTAGTCAAGCAAAAGTAATTGCAATTGAACTGGAAGGCGAAAAGTATCAGGACAGCATTGCAGTTGAGCAATCTACCCAACTGGCTTTGCAAGATTCTTTGATTCAGCAGCAGGATTCGACTATTAAGTTGCTCCAAAATCAGGTAATCAACTATCAAAGTATCATTGCCAATAATCAAGAGGTGAACAACGAAGTGAACCTGCAATTGGGTTTTATAAAAACAGAAGTGAAACGACATAAACGAGATAAGATATTCCTAGGAACCGGACTTGGAGTAAGCATTGGAATTATAGGAATCTTAGCCATACTTAATTAAAGAATTATGAGTGCAATTGGTGGATATAGCAGCGATGTAAACCTAAACGATTTAAACTATGTAGGTGATTTTCCGGTGGAAAATAGCCTCGGTGGTTTTGGTGTTACTAGCGGTGTAACAGATGACTATGTGTTAGAATTAGATCCTGCATTGAAAAATGCCTACCGACAAGGATTGAGTATTCAGGTGAAATTCAATCATGGTAATTCAGGCGTTTCAACAATCAATATCAATGGTAAGGGAGCGGTTCCAATAATGAAAGCCATGAACGGTATATTGGTTGATTTAGATACCGATGATTTGGGAACCATCAATCATTATCTATTGCTCTTTGATGGTACTTGCTTTCAAGTGGTGGCAGGTTTGAAGTCAAGTATAGAAACGGCATCAGAAACCGCAGAAGGAAAAGCAAGAATTGCCACGATTGAAGAGGTTAATGCAGGAACAAGTAACTCAACTTTTGTTACCCCTCAAAAGCTTGCAAGCTATGTAGCAGATAAGGTAACTGGACTTTGGGAAAACAAAGGAACGATTGACTGCTCAATGAATCCTAATTATCCGGCAGCCTTAGCCGGAGATGCCTATACAGTAAGTGCAGGAGGTAAAATTGGTGGAGCTGCCGGAGAAGATGTTCAGGAAATGGATGTCATTGTTTGTTTGGTTGATAATGCCGGAGGTGATCAAGCAAGCGTTGGAACTTCATGGAATGTGATTCAAAGTAATGTTTCGCAAGCAACTGAAACGATTGCAGGGATAATAAAAGTAGCTTCACAAGCTTTGGTGAATGGTGGAACAGATGATTTGAGTGCTATTACGCCTTTGAAGCTAAAAACACTTTTGGATTCAAGACTGGCGACTGAAACACTTATTGGCTTAATAGAAATTGCTACTCAGGCAGAAACAGATTTAGGAGCCGATAACCAAAGAGCCATTACACCATTGCGACTAAAAACTCGATTGGATAATTACCTCAATCGAGAATCACTACTTACAATTACCGCTGAACAAATTGGAACGACCATGTATCATACACCTGGAAGAAATCGCTATTCGGTAGTAAATGGAAACATGATACTCATAAAAGATATTCGATTAAAGCGTACAGGGGGAGCTGGTTCTGTTTCTGCGTGGGTAATGAATTTTCCAAAACCTAATAATAGTCCAACAGGAGCTTTATCCGGAACACTTACCAGTAATGGTGGGCAGACTTTCTTTTACAACATCGACAGTAATGGAAGGGTGTCCATAAGCGGAACCTTTATAGATCCCAACGATGAATTGCTATTCAATATTCATCCTTATATCGCTAGATACCCGATTGAATACGATGCTACTTCACCTGCTTAAACAATGACTATGGAACTATGGAAAATAATAACGCTGATTTTAGGAGCTACCGGATTTTGGAAGCTGCTTGAAATCCTTGTTCGTCTGCGTACAGATAAGAAAGTGAAGTTGGCAGAGGCTATAAACTTACATGCACAGGCGGAGAATCAGATTGTTGCAAATTGGATACAGTGGTCGCAAATGTTAGAAAAGAGAATCAAAGAATCGGAGGAACATACTGAAGCTTTACAGAAAGTAATAGAGAACCAACGCAAACGCATCCAAGATTTGGAGAAAAAAGTGGTTCACATGGAAAAACAAAACAAGGAATTAATTAACGAGCTAAAACGCATAAAACAGTAAGTCATGAAGGAGAATAAAACAATGAACATCTTGTTTGCAACATTTATGGTCTTGTCCATTGCAAACATTTCAATCAACCTATTGAGAATGAAAAAGAGCTGCAAATGTCAAAGCGGTGAAAGTGGTGGTTGCAGTTGTCAAAAACAAGCATAGTCTATGGCAGTTCAGGTAGATAAAAAGGTAGTCTTTATAGGTGTTGGTATCCTTGTCGGTGTCATCGGCATTGCTATTGCAAGTCGTTGGCTATACAAGAAACTGGATATTCAAACCAAGTTAAAGCTCCGTCAGCTTCGACCTGAAGTAAGAAAGAAGGTCGAGAAGTTTCTCATCAAAGCCCAAAAGGCAGGCATTCCACTTAAAGTAACCAGTGCTTACCGTAATTGTGAAGAGCAAAACAAACTCTATGCACAAGGACGAACAGCACCCGGAGGAATTGTGACCAATGCCAAATGCGGACAGTCGGATCACAATGTAGGAGTAGCGGTAGATATTGTTCCAATTGTTGATGGACGAGCCAATTATAAAGTGCCTGAATCGGTATGGAATACTATTGGAGCCATTGGTGAAAGTGTTGGTTTGTCCTGGGGAGGGCGATGGACTTCTTTTAAAGACCGTCCACATTTTTACGACCGTGGTGGCAAATCCATCGCACAGCTTTGGACTGAACAACAAAACTTAGCAAACCTAGCATAATGAGCGAAGCAACAAGAGTACATAAAAACGCCTATCGAAATGGCAACGCCTCTTCCATGTTGGATTATTTGGAAGAGCTAATACTGATTCAAAGCGGTGAAAACGGAAGATTCACTATCCCTGAAACGGAACAAGGATATGAAGACTTGTCAGTGAACGATACGGAAGTAGCTCAATTGACTATTCCTGAAAACGCTATTTCAGCAACCATATCTATTGAAGCGGATGCAAGCGTATCGGATAAATCAAGAGTGATTCGATTCAAAGAAAACGGTAGCGATCCAAGTGCAAATTCGGGTATTGCTTTAGGTGATAATGACCTTTATGAAATCACTGGTCGATGGAATTTGGAAAGCTTTCGAGTTATCGGAATTGAGGCAGGAAAAAGCCATGTTTTAAGAGTTCAATATTATCAATCTCCGCAAAACGCATGAGGTATATCAATAAACAACGCTTTGTAAAGGCTAGTCAAACCATCGTTGAGCAAACTGGTGGAACAGATCCGGGAGGTGGAACTGGAGGTAGTGAAATTCAATTAACCAACCGTTCAGCTCAGATTTTGGAACCCGGAGATGTGGTAATCATTGAAAAAAATAATCCTTTATCGGTAACAACTACCAATTTGTATTACAGCGAAGATGTTATTGGTGTAGTGAAAACAGGTGGTGGAATTGGTCAATTGGTAACCATACAAACATCCGGAATAGCCGATATTAAAATGACTGTTTTTCCTGTAAACATTGGCGACAACATTTATACCGGTGATGTTCATGGAAGAGGGTATGCTTCATCATCGTCCTGGCCGGGCACTTTTGCCAAAGCATTAGAATCAAAACCCAATGCAATTTTAGGAACTGTAAAAGCCCTTTTATCGGGAGGCGTTCCTGAAGTCTATTAACCAAACTACTATGATTGAAATACTAAAACTATCTATTCAGGAAAATAACGGTCAAAAAATGATTGGTGTCCGCTACCAAAAGGATGGTCAAGCCCAACCATTCGTAATTTTCCATTATTCCGACCTCGAATCTCCAACTGATAATGTTGAATTGAAGGAGGCGGTAAGGAATTATTTATCTAAGTAGATGTTTTCTTCTAGTCCAAAGAAGAAATCAGGATTAAGATGATAATCATGAATAAAGTCATGAAGCAATCCAATAGGAACGTCCTGATAACCTTGTGATATTAGCGTAATCAAGGATTTGCTATATCCATATTTATCCGAAATCTCCTTTTTACTTGAAATAACTTCATTTTCTATCAGGTATTCTACTGCTTTGATGAACTTATGACTTATCAAGCTTTTCTCTTTGAAATCGCCTGATTCACTTGCCCTATCTCGGTACGAACTCATTCGTTTATTTTAAGTAAAACTTAATTTTTAAAGTATGATTTGAAATAATGTATATCCCAAACCTCCTGCAACGGTAATAATTGCAGCTACCATTCCTAGGCAGCCACTATTTTGTTTTTTATTCTTCTTTTCAAGATCTTTCAAAAAGCCTTTCATTTGACCTTCCATTCCGGAACTCATTGTTCCTGGCTTTCCTTTTAATTCGCCTCGTTCAAATTTTAGAATTGTTTCTTTAAACTCATCCCAATCACGAACTCTTGGAGCGGTAGCTAAATAATTTCCTTCACCCAACATATTAGCATAACCTGCACTATCCTTGTCTATTTGAGGATCATATTCAGGTTCCCACCATACAGCAAAATGTTGTTTTGCATTTGTGTAAATAAATGGGAAAACCAACTTTGTTGAATCACCGCAAGATGGACATTTGGCAACATTGATTTTATCTGACATTACCAGTTCTCTGTTCTCAGGGTATTCTCCCCAAATTGAACGATATAATGTGTAGTCGAACTGATGTTTACATCTAGGACAGGTTATTTTAGCTTCAATTCTTTTGCTCATGAGTTAGTCTTTGGTTTTGCTTTAAAAAGGCTAATTATTAAATAAATAGAAGCTCCAACATCTATAACATTCCATAGCTCTCTTCCTAATGTGATTTTTGCAAATGGCTGAAACAATAATGCTAACGCACCAAAAACTATTAAATCAACTTTGTTTTCTTGTTGATAGGCAGAAAAAGCTAAATAACCTAGTCCAATTGAGCCAATAAATCTTACCAATTGATAAAAACCATAAGGGAAGTCGGCTAAACACAGGAGGAATAAAACCGCAAGAGCAATTTTTACATATTTATTCTTGCTCGCCATCTTCTTCTTTGAGATTCTTTAAAACATTGTCATCAATAGAGCTTATCAATTCAAATTGCTTCGATGTATGTGTGTCAAAAAAGTCGTCTTGTAATCTCGCTAAATAAGAATCGCTAATAATATCTTGTTCTAAATATTCTTCGAAGTCTGGATGAATTTCAAGAATTGGATCGTTTTCAATTTTGAGCTTACTTCTAATAACCTTGAAAAATTTGATTTCACTATACTCAACTTTTTCATCTGCTTTTATTGTATCAATCGCAGCTTCAATAAGTTTAAGTTCTTCCTCTTCGGTAAGCTCATTTGCTGTAAGCTCATTAAAAAACCCTTTTAAAAACTTTTGACCATCATGATTGATTGACAGCAATAATTCATCTAACTCCTTCTCAATATCAATATCCCCAAACACTTTCCGGTCATTGTGCATACTTTTAATTAACACAACTTCTCGTTTATCAATATCACCATCACAAGCCATACAAGAGAAGGCTGTTTTTAGCAATAATTTATTAAAGCTCATTTGTTCCATATTAATTTCTTTTAAAACCTATTCTAGGTCGTTCGCTACTGGTTGAATTTTGACCTTCCATTTTCGCCTTTATAGCCTCATAGCTGTGAAGTTCATTAAGAGAAATAGACGGTCTATTATCTTTGATTGTGGATGAAAGAATCTCCCAAGTTATTCTCGATTTTGTTTTAAGAGCTCTTCGAGATGCTTCATCACATAAAAATTTAATATCACTCGAAACATAATTTTCTGTTATCGTTGCTAACTCAGAATAATTTAGTCCAACCTCAGTTGGTCGTTTCTTTAGATAAAGCTCAAACATTAGTTTTCTAGCTTCGTGATCAGGAGGGGGGAGATAGATGTGCTTATCTAATCTTCCTGCTCTTAGTATTGCCGGATCTATAGAGTTAGGTCGGTTAGTAGCACCAATTATAAATACACCATCCTCTCCAACATTATTCATTTGAGCAAGAAATTCATTGACAGCACTTGTGTTCATGTGATTGATCCCTGAACTATCCCTATTTGGTACCATTGCATCTAGCTCGTCAATAAAAATAACGCTAGGAGCATTTTCCCTTGCTTCATCGAAAAGCTTTTTGATATTCTCTTGGGATGCGTTAACCCACTTACTTTGAATGTCTGATGGCTTTATTTGGTAAAAATTAAAACCTATTTCCTCTGCCATCTTTTCTGCAAAAAATGTTTTACCACAACCTGGAGGACCATAGAGCAGCATCCCATTCGGAATAGTCAAGCCGTACTCAGCATATTTTTCCTTCTCATTAAGAGCATCAATAACATCAAGTTTGATTAAATCTTTTAAGTCCTGCATTCCTGCAATTGACGAAAATCCTTTGCCTTGCTTAACTTTTTTAGGTTTAACAGTTAACTCGGATTCGGTAGTTTCAGAAAGCTGAATTTCTAGTTCGCCATTTACCGCTTTGATAAATTCTTTTACGTTTTTGAATCTATTTTCTGCTTTTGGTTGAAGAGCCTTAGAGATAACCTTTATAATAGTTTCATCAACTATTACATCAGAATCAGGGAAACTTAATTTCTTTTGTCTTTCTTCAATGATGGCATCTTCTATTTTTATTCTGTCAGATTTAAACTTGGAAAGTTCCACGAACCAAGGTGGCATTCCAAATAGTAAGTGATAGTAAAGAGCTCCAACAGAAAAAATGTCGCTTTGAACTGAGAAAACTTTATTGAAAGCTTCATTTGATTGATAAAAAGGATTTAGCCCTTCCTTTAAAAAATCATTTGTTGCTTGATCTATCCACCTAGCATACCCGAAATCAATTAGTTTTGGAACAGGAACTTTACCTGAAAGATCGAGCATTACGTTAAGATTCGTAATATCATTATGAATCAAAGGTCTATCTATACTATGTAGATGATTTAATCCATTTAAAACACCTAGAATAATATCCTTCGCCTCGTATTGATTCAGAGTATCCTCTCGTTTCATTTTATCAGCGAGAGTTTCCCCACTAATAAAGTCGAGAATCACATAGCCATATTTTTGATTTTCAATGATGAGTTCTCCCGAATCATGATACTTCACCACATTAGGATGTTTTATTGATTTTAAAACATCAATTTCTAAAGGTGTACCGGAATTCGTGAACTGTGTTCTATCTAGCTGAGAGTATATGAATAGCTTTAATAGTTTTGTTATTCCGTCATTTCCTTTGACACGATAAGTTTCAGCATAGCTCCCTTTTTTTAGAAAGAAAGCTATTTGGTACTTATCATCAATAAGTTCACCTTTTTTTAATATGTGTGAATTAGAACCCATTTATCCCCTTAAAATTCCTTTAGCACTCTCGTTTTGAGTTGAATCCAAATCATCAGTTAAACCTGAGTTTTGTAATAAATCTGCACAAATTGGTCTTAAACTATCGAAGCTCGGATTCTCAACAATAATCTGCTTTCCTCTGTTAAGAAGACTTCTTGCTGCGTTTCTATCTTTCCATTGAATTGAATCAAAATCTCTATCGAAGCTGTATATCAGTCCCATAGCGTGCTCAAGCTTCTCTAATTCAAATGCCAAATGATTAATTATTTCAATAAGCTGAGGAGTGTTTTTACTATCCTTATCTCTAATAGCTTGCTCAACATCAGGTTTTATTTTATTAACTATCTGAGTTGTTTGCTCATTTCCTTTTTCTCTATTGATCTCTTCGAGATTGTGGAAAGCCTCTTTTAATTCCTTTTCTAACTCAGGCCACTCTCTGTCTCCAAGTAATTTATCAACCACTTTTAGTGATTTTCTTAAATTGGAAAGAGCTTGCTGTTTAGTATCGGTATCATCTTTGGAACTTTCAAAAAGTTTTTTTCCTTCCTGAATTTCCTTTTCTGCTTTATCTAGTTCTTCCGAACTGATCCCTTTTCTTTTAAGCTCGTTTACGCTTGATAAACCCTTTTTAAATTCATTATCCAACCAAGCAGTTTCAACATGATCTGTTACAGTTTCACATTCAAAATCGTATTCAAAATCAATTGCTGTAAAATATGCTTTACCTGTTATCTTTTGGGACTTGTCAATGTTAACTGTTATATCTACATCAGTATTTTCAGGTAAAAGAGCAGGGAAATCGTTTCCAGTAATGTAAATAGTATTTACGTGGTGATTATGAATAGCCCTCGAACCCTCAGCTCCGTGCTCTCCTTGGAAAATAGAAATTTCCAAATAGTCACTTTCCATTCCTGGACGAATTTGTCTTGGTGTCTTTAAGTTATTTATTGCCCCGATGGCAGGTAGAGATTTATTCTTTTCTAATCCCGGAACTGTTCTGAAAACGACTTTTCCGGAGTTAATATCCTGAATCTCTATACCCATATTGTAAGGTAAAGTAGCTGAACCTACTACTGATCCTTGTATTACATTAAATGAGTTTGGTTCGCATTCAAGAAGATTACCTTTGTCGTCATAAAGGGTTACATCAAACACATTGGTTTTACCTTCGGTGAGTTGTACATCTATAACTTCACCAAGGGTGTTAATTTCAACTTTACCACTTGCCCATGCGTTATCACCTCTTTTTATTTCAGCAAAAACTTTTTCAGGAATAGTTCCTTCAGTCTTATCTTCTAAAATCTTAACAGTTACAAACTCTTCTGTTTCTACTGTAGAAGCTTCATGACCAATTTCTAATTGAATTTTTGTCTTATCTCTAGTTTGATCTTTGATTTCTTCGGATAATTCTACGGTCGAAGCATATAAAGCAGCTCCGGTTGAAACTACTGTCATAGGATCAACACTTGTGTCTGGCTTGCAAATTTGCTTCTCCAACATTTCCCTTACGATAGGGGATAAAGTTGGACCACCTACAAGAATTAGAGAGTCTAAAGAAGAACCTTGTAAATTATTTCTACTTAAAAGAGTTACTGCACAATCAATTGCTTTTTGAAAAACAGGAGCCAACACTTCTTTTAACTGATCCTGAGTTACTGTTAAGTCTATCTCAATTTCTTCACCATTATCATCTTCACCACAATCACCCGGATCAACATAAATGTTATGAGAAGAATTGAATGAAAGGTTGTTTTTAATTTCCTCAGCAAAGAATTTTAAAGCACCCCTGTATTCAGCTTTTTTAGCATCATCACTTAGAATACCATCAATCTCATAATTTTTCTGAATATGAGGAATGATTAATTGATCAACGACAGCATAATCAAGATTTTTACCTCCTAAATAATTATCCCCTTCGGTATCAATTACCTTCATGATACCTTCTTCAACTTTCAATAAAGCTGCATCAAAAGTTCCCCCTCCGTAATCAAAAACAAGCCAAAAACCATCTTTCTTTTTACTATCTAATCCATAAGCCATGGATGCTGCAACTGGTTCTTGAAGAACTTCTACGTGGTCAAACCCTGCAAGCTTCGCTGCTTTTCTTGTAGCATCAATTTGGTTATTTTTAAATGCAGCAGGTACTGTAATAACAGCAGCATTAATATTTTCATCACTTACATACTCCTTCAACCTTTTAAGAACTTCAGCTGATAATTCTTCGGATGTTAAATCTTTAGAAATGTTAGTACTGTGATAAGTTTTATCAGTACCCATAGTTCTTTTGAATTCTACAAAGGCATTTAAAGGAGCGTTTTTGGCAAGAGACTTTAAACTATCAGAACGATAGGATCTATATGCAGCATCACCAACCAAGACACTTCCTTTTTTATTATAAGCTACACAAGAAGGGCTAGTATCTTTTTGAGTATCCAAAGATTTGATGATCTTAACTTCTCCTTTGTCGATTCTTGAGATAGCTGAATTTGTTGTCCCTAAATCTATCCCGTAGTCAATTTTTGTCCTTGCCATATATTGTGATTTTTAATTCTGTGAAACTTCAACTTGTGCTCTTTGAATAAGAATACCATTAAAGTTGACTTGTGGTTTAATAATTTTAGTAATGATTTTCTTGCCTTTTTCAAGGTTGTCATCTTCTAAGAAGTTGATAACGTCCAAGTTCATACGATCCTCATAATCCTTATTTAAAAGATTAACCATTTCGTAACCATTTGCTGCAAAATTTGCTTGAATCCTTTCAATTCCTTTTTCTAAAGGCTTTAATCCCTTGGTACCTTCATCCATTCGTGAAATATTCTTTTGCATTCTGACAATCTCGTCCGCAACTTTTAAAGCTAAAGAGTGATCTTCCTTTTCAGGTGTAGAGCTTGATGGAGTTGAACTTGATTCTGCTTGTTGTATTTTCAATTGGGACTCTAAAACTTCAACAAGCTTACTATCCAATTTGATACTTTCTTCTTCAAGCGATTTCTTTGTGTTGTTTATTTGCGATTCAACATCGGTTTTACTCGAAGTAATTCTTTTCCCAAGAAGCCAAAAAATAACACCGCCAATTAGTAAAGTAGCTAGCGTACCAATTATCCAGTACAATCTGTTTTTATCTACATCACTATTTAAAGCGGAAATTTTGCTATCAGCAATATCTCCGGTTTCCTGAATTTTCGTACCTAAGTCCTTAGAAATAGCAACAATATTATTTCCATTGGTGCTTACGATATTAGAAACACTATCAAGTTTTCCTTTTAAGGACTGGTTTTCCTGATTGAGTTTAGAAATAGCATTACCTTTTTCAATCAATGAATTCCTTTGAACTTGGTACTTATCACTTAACTTTTCGATTTCAATTGATTGTTCTTTTAATTGCTGTTTAAGAGATGTTACCTCTACGTTTATCAAGCTGTCACTTTGAGCCACGGCTACAAATGACGATAAACCTATAATTGTTCCTAGTATTACTTTTTTCATTATTTCTTTTTCTTAATAAGCTTTACAAATTGATCCAATGATCTACGGATAGCATTATTTATGCTCTGTTTATTTTCAAGTTTTTCAACAAGTTTAGGTGAGTACTTATAGTAAAACTTAATGAACTGTTTTCCTAGATAGAACTTATCTAGAAACTCATCTCTAAATTTCCGTAATTCAAGAACCTGTGGATGGTCGTAGTCTCCATAAGCCATTGTTGCGATATAACAACCGCCACTTGAAGATGAACTACTGCTAGAAGAACTGTAACTAGAACTTGAAGCAGACCTCATTTGCCTTCGCACAGTTTCTAATTGAGTATTCATGCCTTTAATAGTGGATTTGTTGTCATTGAACCTTCTTCTTGTTTCATAGTTCATATCTAACGCATCCAACATGTTTATTACTTCAACTGCATCAGAAACAACCCCAGGAAGGAGTAGAAGTTTCGAGCGGTTATATTCTAATCCACTTTGAGCTTCATTTACAACTTCTATCAACATACCTAGTGCATTTCCGACAACTGCACTGCTAATCCCTAAATAGAGTTCATCATCGGAGCCAAGAACACCCCTAATTGACTGCAATTTGTATTTACATCCACTAACCAATGATTTAGCATTACTTATAGTGTCTGATTGGTTTTGGAAATTACTTAGCTTATTTGTAATGTATTCAAGGTCTTCTTTTATAGGAGCAGATTGAGCCCATTCTTCCATGCCTTCGATATTCTCTCTAATTCTATCCTTTGTTTGAGAGCCAATTGCTATCGAATCAGCATATTTAAGAAGCTTCAATCCTTCATTACTTGGATCTTTTGAATCCTTCCATGCCTGAAAATAATCAATACCACATTGCATAATTTCTTTAGCAAGGTTATCTGCAATCATTTTGAATTTCAGATCACTTGCTCCCAACATGGATTTTATAGAAGCTAAGTCTTCCTTACTATCAACAAATAACTTTAAACCAAAATCATAAGCTTTGAATTTGTCTTGTTTTCTTCTGCTTTTGGCACTTTCTATTCGAGCTTCTAAGTTGTGAATAGGCTTTTCAGTAAACTTCTTAGAGATGTACTTTTTCGTTTCTGAATTACATCCACTGAAAAGCTTAGCTGTACTGGCTAAAGTATATTTCCCATTAAGTTGCGATAAAAGTGTATCGACCAGTTTTTCTGCTTGTTTCTTGTTGTCAATAGAATAGGTTTGATCTGCTACGGAATGAACAAAATCGGCAAAACTATCTGAATCAAGTAGTTTAAACTTTAAAGAAATTCCATCAGCAATTTCTGACTGATTGGAACCCAAAAGCTTTAATGTTCCTATGTTATTAAAGCATGAGAAGTTCTTAGCGGTTATTTCTTTACCATTTGTTACTTTCTCCCATATTTCTAGAGCTTTTTCTTTGTCACCATTAATCAAATAGTTCAAAGCTGTCTCATCAAAAGGGTTAGATTTAATAAACCAAAACAGAGAATTTGAAACTTTATCTCCGTTTTGCTCTATGTTTGAAAACGCTTTATTTACATTTTCCTCTGAACGACTTACCGGATTTAAAAAATTAAAATCTAACTCTGAATCTGCTTCTCTGCCAATCTTCGCAAACTTCTTAATCTTACTTTGCTGTCTTTGGAGTTCTCTTTCAGTAGCATTGGATAAGATGCCTGCAATTCTATATGGATTTTCATGTATAAGCTTCATAAGTGCATTCCAATTTATATCCTCGGTAAAGCAAAACTAAAGTTAGACTTAACCTTTTCGTGGTTTTAAATTTTAAAACCCAATTTTAGCACTTTTTTTCCAAATAATTGCAATTTTGCTTACACAAATTTTACAATTAAACAAAATGTCGGGAGAAATATTTTTATCTCCCCCGAATTTGCTGTTAAGCTGCTTTTAAATACTCCGCTAAGTCCATCATTTTCTTCATATCTTCCTCAAAAAGGTTCGACATTTGTTCTGTCGAGTTCACGAAAAAAAAGACAAGCTAAAAATAGCTTGTCTTTTTTTATTAGTATTGCATATCTTTATAAATAAATAAAGCGATTGCCTATGATAAAAGTATTATTAATTGAGGATTCGAGTTTGGTAAACTCTATAATACTTTTACTATTTCTAGGGTTTTTAGTTGGCTTAATTTTATATTATTTATTTAGAATGATTGAGGTTACTTATGTTTTAAAACATAGAAAACCTTTATATAATCACGTTTATTTATTCCTGAAAAAAATTGATACTAATAAAAAATCAATTTTAAGAAACCAGTTTTCGTTTTATAATAAGCTCTCAGACAAAGAAAAGCGGTTTTTCGAACACCGATTAGTATGCTTTATAGAAGATAAAGATTTTATAGGCAGAGAAGGGGTTATAATTAACGATGAGGTTAAAGTTTTAATATCGGCCACGGCTGTGATGCTTACTTTTGGTTTTCGCGATTTTTATATTGGGTTAATCTCGAAAATTGTAGTGTATCCAACCAAATTTTATTCTAATACAAACGAGGCCTATCATAAAGGCGAATTTAATCCAAGATTAGAAACTCTGGTGGTGTCTTGGAAAGATTTTAAAGAGGGATATTCCATAGACTACGATAATATTAATCTAGGGATACATGAAATTACCCACGCTATTCATTTTAATAGTATAAAAGAGCGTGATATTAGTTCTACTATTTTTAGCGATTCATTTAAAGAGTTGTCCGATATGCTAACTCAAGATGAAACTTTAAGAACTAATTTACTAACTTCAAATTATTTTAGAAGATACGCCTTTAGTAATCAATTTGAATTTTTAGCAGTAATTATAGAAAATTTCATTGAAACTCCTAAAGATTTTAAAAATCACTTTCCTCAAATTTACTTCAAGGTAAAACAGATGCTTAATTTTAATGTTGCTGATTATTAGTTAGATACATGATATTTATCATGCTTTTCTACCCGTGTATTTTATACCTTAGAAAATAAGATTTAATACACTAAGGTCATGATAAGAAAATCTCCTGTTTCAATGATAATGACAGAGCATGTTATTACATTAGAAGAAAATGATAGATTAGAAAAAGCAGAAATGCTTTTTAAAAAACATCATATAAGACATATTCCTGTTGTAAGATCTGGTGTGGTCTTGGGCATGTTAAGTTACACAGATTTATTAAGACTCAGTTTTGCAGATTGTAGTGACGATTTAAACGCCCATGCCGATGCTTTAATCTATAAAATGTTTACCATTAAACAGGTCATGAAAAAAGACATTGAAACGATTTCATCTTCCCATTCCATAAAAGATGTTGCTGAGATTTTATCTACCAAAGAATTTCATGCACTTCCTGTAGTTAATAATAATAGACTGGTGGGCATTGTAACAACAACCGATTTAATTAAATATCTTTTAAAACAATTTTAAAAAAACAACTAAAAAATTTGATTACATGACATTTGTCATATGCTTAAACACCGTGTTTTTTAATTTTGAATAATAATAAAAACTTAATATCATGAGAGAACATACTTTAGTTTCAGAAATAATGAGCAAAAATGTTATCGCACTTAAACGCGGAGACGAACTAGAACGTGCCGAAATGCTTTTTAATAAGTTTAAAATTAAACATATTCCTGTAGTAAGTTCAGATGTTGTAATTGGTATGGTAAGTTATTCAGATTTGCTTAAAATAAGTACTGCCGAAGTTACTGCCGATGAGCATGATGTTAATATGGTAGTTTATAACACGTTTACTATTGAACAGGTTATGACTAAAAACGTAACAACCATTAAACATGACGCATTGGTTATAGATGCAGCAAGGATACTTGCTGAAAAAGGATTTCATGCATTACCTGTAACGCGCGATGGTATTCTAGATGGAATTGTAACCACCCGCGACTTACTTAAATATTTTGTGAGAATTTATTAAGGATTTACGATAGATTTTAAATCTTCAATAGTTTTTAATTGACTTGTACTTTTAAAAACAAAGCTTCCAGCAACAAGAACATCGGCTCCTGCATCAACAAGCGCTTTTGCATTTGCGTTGGTAACACCACCATCAATTTCAATTATTGTTGAAGCGCCTTTACGAACAATCATATCTTTAAGTTGCTTAACTTTCGAGTAGGTATTTTCAATAAAACTTTGTCCGCCAAATCCTGGATTTACACTCATTATAAGAACTAAATCCAAATCATTTATAACATCTTCTAAAAGATTTACGTTGGTATGTGGGTTGAGTGCAACACCGGCTTTCATGCCTTCCGATTTTATGGCTTGTATGGTTCGGTGTAAATGGGTACAAGCTTCGTAGTGTACGGTTAAAATTTCGCTTCCTAAATTGGCAAATGTTTTAATGTATCTATCTGGGTCAACAATCATTAAATGAACATCCAATGGTTTTTTTGTGTGTTTTGCCATTGCTTCTAGAACAGGCATTCCAAAGGAAATATTAGGAACAAAAACACCATCCATTATATCAATATGAAACCAATCGGCATCACTTTTATTAACCATTTCTATATCTCTTTGTAGGTTAGCAAAGTCTGAAGCTAATAATGATGGAGCGATAAGTTTTGTACTCATTTTTGGTGTTTTTTGTAAAGTTTGTGCAAATATACTAAAGTCTTTTAGATGCACACTTTATATTTGGTGCTAAAGCTATTATAAAAATAAACCCTCGGTAATCAGCCGAGGGTTCTTTCATCAATCAAAAAACGAACAGTTATGTGAAACTGTTTGTTACTTTAATTTAGTCGTAATTTATAGTAATTACTAACCTAAATATGTTTTTAATATTTTACTTCTTGAAGTATGTTTTAATCTTCTAATCGCTTTTTCTTTAATTTGGCGAACACGCTCACGTGTTAAATCGAATGTTTCACCAATTTCTTCTAATGTCATTGGGTGCTGATTTCCTAAACCAAAATACAAACGAATAACATCGGCCTCACGAGGGGTTAATGTTTCTAAAGCACGCTCAATTTCTGTGCGTAACGATTCGTGTAATAATTCTCTATCTGGGTTTGGAGATTCACCACTGTTTAATACGTCGTATAAGTTAGAATCTTCACCTTCAACTAAAGGCGCATCCATACTTACGTGACGACCAGAATTTTTCATAGACTCTTTAACATCGTTAATAGTCATGTCTAATTCTTTTGCAATTTCTTCAGCACTTGGCGGACGCTCATGACTTTGTTCAAGGAAAGCAAAAGTTTTATTGATTTTGTTTATAGAACCAATTTTATTAAGCGGTAAACGCACAATACGAGATTGCTCTGCTAATGCTTGAAGTATCGATTGACGAATCCACCAAACAGCGTATGATATAAATTTAAAACCACGTGTTTCATCAAAACGTTGTGCCGCTTTAATTAAACCTAAATTACCTTCGTTAATTAAATCTGGTAAGGTTAACCCTTGGTTTTGGTATTGCTTAGCTACCGACACAACAAAACGTAAATTAGCTTTCGTTAATTTTTCTAAAGCCACTTGATCTCCGGCTTTAATACGCTGTGCTAATTCTACTTCTTCGTCTGCGGTAATTAAGTCAACTTTTCCTATTTCTTGAAGATATTTGTCTAACGAAGCGGTTTCTCTATTGGTTACCTGCTTCGTAATTTTAAGTTGTCTCATCTGGTATTCTCCTGTAAATTTAAAATGAATAATGGTATTCAGTAGTTATACGTAAGCATAACTGTTTTTGTTACAAAAAAATGTTTTTATTTTCTTGTATTTTTTTTTTTCGACACTAACAAAGGTTAAAAGTCACTTAAAACAAATAAAACCATTTAGGGATTATTAAATTTTAATAAGGTGTTTTTGTGTAAGATTTACGGCGTCTAACATGTCTTGAGTATATTTATAATGACCACGAACGGTAATAACTTTAAATCGGGACGCATTAATTTTACTCAATGTATTTAAAAAAAGCCATTTAGATTTTAAAAGTCTGGGTTTTGTAGATTTTAAGCTAATATCAAAATAATATTTCCTACCTTCTTTAGTTGCCACAACATCGGGTGTAATAGAAATATCGCTACCAGATTTTGTATATGATTTAGGTGTTTCATAACCATCTAAATCTGCTTTAATATTTTCAAAACCACGGTTTTCTAAATAGGTAATGGAGTTCTCTAAAATGTCTGAATGTTTTTCTTTATCTGCGTATATCATAACTCATAATATAATGAAAATGAGCTAAAAAGCAAATTTTTAACAGGTTTTAACGTTTTGTATGAGTTAATGTTTTCGAGATATTATTCGAGTTTACAATAATGATTCTTTTTTTTATTCAATTAATGAAAAATTAGAATAGATTATTATTGTGTTGTTTAACTTGAAATTTACCAACGAATGTGTAATAAATAAAAAAACCTCGTAAATATGATTACGAGGTTTAGTTTTATAAAGTTTAAAAAAGAAATTAATCCTCTTTTTTGTCTTCTCTAGGTCTTCTGTCATCACGACGATTATCACGTCCGCGATTATCTCTACCTCTGTTATCACGTCCACCACGATCGTTGTTATCTCTTGGTGGTCTAGCAACATATCCTTCTGGTTTCTCTAGTAATGCTTTACGAGATACTTTTTCTTTACGTGTTTTAGGATCGACTCCAAAGTATTTCACGTTAAAAACATCGCCCATATTAACAACATCGGTAACATTTTCAGTACGTTCCCAAGCTAGTTCACTTACGTGTAATAAAACCTCATTTCCTGGAGCTTGTGTATATTCTACAACCGCACCAAAATCTAACATTTTAATAACTTTAACTTCGTAAGTACCACCAACTTCTGGTTTAAACATTAAAGAATCAATTTTTGCTAATACAGCATCAATACCATCTTGGTTCGTTCCTAAAATTTCAACAATACCTTCCTCTGTTACAGGATCTTCATTAATTACAATAGTAGTTTTAGTAGCTTTTTGTAACTCTTGAATTACTTTTCCTCCAGGTCCAATTAAAGCACCAATGTAAGCGTTAGGAATTATTCTTGTAATCATTTTAGGAGCGTGTGGTTTCACATCGGCATTTGGTTGCGCAATAGTTTCAACCAGTTTTCCTAAAATATGTAAACGTCCAGCTTGAGCTTGTTTAAGTGCATTTACCAGAATTTCATAAGACAATCCTTTAACTTTAATGTCCATTTGGCAAGCCGTAATACCATCGGCAGTACCTGTAACTTTAAAGTCCATGTCACCTAAATGATCTTCATCACCTAAAATATCAGATAATACAGCGTATTTTCCAGTTTCAGTGTCTGTAATTAAACCCATTGCAATACCAGAAACAGGTTTTTTCATTGGTACACCAGCATCCATAAGTGCCATTGTACCAGCACAAACCGTTGCCATAGACGATGATCCGTTACTTTCTAATACTTCAGAAACAACTCTTACAGTATAAGCATAATCATCTGGAATCATCCCTTTTAAAGCACGTTGTGCTAAGTTTCCGTGACCAACTTCACGACGCGACGTTCCTCTTAGAGGACGTGCTTCACCAGTTGAAAAAGGAGGGAAGTTATAATGTAAATAGAAACGCTCTTCACCTTCAAACGATGGCATATCTATTTGGTTTGCTTCTCTGGAAGTACCTAATGTAACTGTGGCTAATGCTTGCGTTTCTCCACGAGTAAATATAGACGAACCGTGTGTAGAAGGTAAATAATCTACCTCACACCATATAGGTCTAATATCTGTAGTTTTACGTCCGTCTAAACGTAAACCTTCATTTAATGTTAGGTCTCTAACGGCTTTTTTCTCTGCTTTGTAGAAATATTTAGAAACTAGATCTCCAAAATCTTCTAATTCTTCTTCAGTAAAGTTAGCTTTAACTTCTTCTTTAATAGCTTCAAAAGCAGCACTACGTTCGTGTTTAGAAGACGCTTTTTTCGCTACAGCATAAACTTTATCGTAAGTTAAATCTAGAACTTTTTTTGCAAGCGCTTCATCTTCACGTTCTGGCTCATATTCGCGAGTTTCTTTTTTACCAAAAGCCTCAGCAAGTTTTACTTGAGCAGCACATTGTACTTTAATGGCATCGTGAGCAAATTTAATAGCTTCAACCATTTCTTCTTCCGAAATCTCTTTCATTTCACCTTCAACCATCATAACAGAATCGGCAGAAGCACCAATAACCATATCAAAATCAGATTGCTCTAATTGTGCAAAGGTTGGATTTATAATAAATTGACCATCAATACGGCCAACACGAACTTCAGAAATAGGCGTTTCAAAAGGCACATCACTTAATTGGATAGCAGCAGAAGCAGCTAAACCAGCTAAAGCATCGGGCATAACGTTTTCATCATGAGACATTAACTGTATCATAACTTGTGTTTCTGCATGGTAATCTTTTGGGAATAACGGACGTAAAACACGGTCTACCAAACGCATTGTTAACACCTCGCCATCACTAGGTCTTGCTTCTCTTTTAAAGAAACCACCAGGGTAACGACCTGCAGCAGCAAATTTCTCGCGATAATCTACTGTTAACGGTAAGAAATCTATACCAGGACTTGCACTATAGTTAGAAACAACTGTACATAACAACATACAATTTCCCGACTGAACAACAACAGAACCATGTGCCTGCTTTGCTAATTTTCCGGTTTCGAGAGAAATAGTTCTACCGTCACCAAGGTCAATAACCTCCTTAAAAACTTTTGGAATCATAATTTTTTTAATTCTAATTAAACAATGGTCGTTGTGTTGTTGTGTGTAGTTGTTGTGTGACCAATGAAAAACCGTAATTAGCTTCTTCAATTCGAAAATTTATACTCTTTTTCGATAGAGTTAATTTTTATGGCGTTCCCTAATCCTGAAAAAAGTTCAGGAATTAGGTCGGGCTTTTCGCTATATCTTTTTTAATTTCAACCACTTGCCAAGGCTGCGTGTTTAAAATTAAAAAAGGATGCCGCTGCAATCCCTAACGCAAAAACAAAAAAGAGGCCATAAAGCCTCTTTTTATTATTTTCTTAATCCTAATTCTTTTACGATTGCACGATATCTTAAGATATCTTTCTTCGTTAAGTAATCTAGTAAAGCACGACGCTTACCTACTAGTTTTACTAAAGAACGCTCAGTATTATAATCTTTACGATTCTTTTTTAAGTGCTCTGTTAAGTGATTAATTCTGTGCGTAAATAACGCGATTTGTCCTTCTGCACTTCCAGTATCGTTTGCTCCTTTACCGTGTTTTGCGAAGATTTCTTCTTTTACTTCTTTTGCTAAATACATGCTAATATTATTGTAAATAATTGTTATGTAACCGAAAGGCTATCTTTCGAGCGGCAAATATAATGCTTTTAAGTTGAAAGTTGAAAACTTTGTTGGCTTTATTTCCACTTAAAACTAAAGTTAATACTTAGGCTCTTAAAGGCTGATTTAATATTAAATCTAAATATTGATTTACCTTATTTTTTAGTTGTTTTCTAACAGTAATAAAATCTAGAAAACCATGTTCTAATAAAAACTCGGCAGTTTGGAAACCTTCAGGTAGTTCTTTTCCTGTGGTATCTCTAACAATTCTAGGTCCTGCAAAACCAATTAAAGCACCAGGCTCGCTAATATTTATATCACCTAACATAGCAAAAGAGGCAGTTGTACCACCTGTTGTTGGGTCGGTACATAAGGAAATGTAAGGTATTTGGGCATCGGCTAATTGTGCTAATTTTACAGATGTTTTAGCCAATTGCATTAACGATAATGCGGCTTCCATCATACGAGCACCACCAGACTTAGAGATAACCATTAATGGGATGTTGTTTTTTAGAGAATAATCGGCTGCACGTGCAATTTTTTCACCTACAACGCTACCCATCGATCCGCCAATAAAAGCAAAATCCATACAGGCAACTACTAAATCTTTCCCTTTAGATTTGCCAACCCCAACGCGCACGGCATCTTTTAAATTTGTTTTATTTTGTGCCGCTTTTAAACGGTCTGGATATTTTTTTGTATCCACAAATTTAAGCGGATCTTTAGATTCTAAATTAGCATCTAATTCTTTAAATTCATTATTATCAAAAAGAATTTCAAAATATTCTTTACTTCCAATACGAACATGATAGCCATCTTCCGGACTTACGTAAAAGTTTTTTTCTAATTCTTCGGCATCAACTATTTTACCAGTTGGAGATTTGTACCACAACCCTTTAGGGGTGTCTTTTTTCTCTTCTGTAGTTGTTGTAATTCCTGCTGTTTTTCTCTTAAACCAAGACATATTGATTTGCTATTTTTAGTTTATACCGACCTTGTTTTTTAAGTCAGAGTTGGTTGAATTTTAAATTTTAAGTTACAAAAAAACCGGTATTGGTTTTCTATATTTGGCATAAAGCCTGTTGGCAAAATTAAGTCTTTTTTTAATTTTGAGGTAATACGAAGAGGCTTTTATTCTTGATTTTTTTTAATTTTTTTTGAAAAACCATCGTTTTTGTGAGGGTTTTAAGCAAAAAAAAAGCTTTGCGTAAACAAAGCCTTTTTTTAAGTAATTTATTTTTATAACGTATTTACGTTGTTTAAATCTTCAAATGCTTGTTTTAAACGCTCTATAAAAGTTACTTCACCAGAACGTAACCAAACACGTGGATCGTAATATTTTTTGTTTGGAGAATCTTCGCCTTCAGGATTTCCAATTTGACCTTTTAAATACGCTGCTTTTTCACTCATATAATCACGAATACCAGACATGAAAGCATATTGTAAATCGGTATCAATATTCATTTTTACAACACCGTAGCTTATTCCTTCGCGAATTTCTTCAACCGTCGATCCAGAACCACCATGGAATACGAAATCTATATGGTTATGTCCAACACCGTATTTTTCTGAAATATAATCTTGTGAGTTTTTTAAGATTTTCGGAGTTAATTTCACATTTCCTGGTTTGTAAACACCATGTACGTTACCAAAAGCAGCTGCAATAGTAAACTGGTCACTTACTTTGCTTAATTCTTCGTAAGCATATGCTACTTCTTCTGGTTGTGTGTATAGTTTAGAGTCGTCTACATCACTGTTGTCAACGCCATCTTCTTCACCACCTGTAATACCTAATTCTATTTCTAAAGTCATGCCCATTTTAGACATTCTTTCTAAATAAGTTTTGCAAATTTCAATGTTTTCTTCAATTGGCTCTTCAGAAAGGTCAATCATATGCGAACTAAATAAAGATTTTCCTGTTTCAGCATAGTGTTTTTCACTCGCATCAAGTAAACCGTCAATCCAAGGTAAAAGTTTTTTAGCACAGTGGTCTGTATGTAATATTACAGGCACGCCATAAGCTTCAGCTAAAGTATGAACGTGTTTTGCTCCAGCAATAGCACCGGCTATGGCTGCTTTTTGACCTTCATTGCTTAATCCTTTTCCTGCGTTGAATTGAGCACCTCCGTTAGAAAATTGAATAATTACGGGAGCATTTAAAGCTGCAGCAGTTTCTAAAACGCCGTTTATTGTATCAGATCCTATTACGTTTACGGCTGGTAATGCAAATCCTTTTTCTTTAGCAAGTTTAAAAATGGCTTGCACTTCTTTGCCTGTAGCAACTCCTGGTTTAATGTTGTGTCCCATATTGTATTGAATTTTTGTTTTTAGTTTGTATGATTCAAAAGTAATCAATTTTTGAATAAATATGCTTGGTTTTTAGTCTTGAAATTAGAAAAACTATACTAAAACGTTATAGTTTTTTTAATAAAAACACGATTAAAATGGATAGTTTATACCTATGTTATAAACGGCATTCGCAAAATTATAGTCATTAAACCATCTGTTTTGATCTTGGTAGGCTGGGTCGTAGGTTTTAAATCCTACATCGAATCTAAAAACAAAGAAATTAAAATCGTATCGCAATCCAAAACCAGTACCAATAGCAATATTTTCTAACGATTTCAATCCCTTAAAAGAGGTGTTTTCATTGAAAAGGAAATCGTATACTTTAGAAAATTCACCTACATTCCAAATGTTTCCAGCATCAACAAATACGGCGCCTTCAAAAGCTCCAAAAAGTTTAACGCGATGTTCTAAGTTAAATGCTAATTTAAAATTAGCCTCGTTAAAATCGTTAAAATTGTTGCTGTCTCCAGGTCCTAATCCGTAAGGTTTCCATGCCCTGTTATCGTTCGCTCCACCTGCAAAGTAACTTTTCGAAAATGGAATTGTTGTAGAATTACCTAATGGAATACCAATTCCTGCAAACGCTCTAAAAGCAAGTGTGTTAGAATCGTTTAAATTAAAATATTTTATATACGTTAAATCTGTTTTAATGTATTGTGAAAAAGGAACATTAAAAAGTTCATAGGAACCCTGGTCGTCTTTATTTAAATCTAGGCTTTTAGAAAGGGCTCTTAAACCATTTCCTGCCAATTCGATTTTTCCTTTAAAAATTGAAAAATCTTTATCGGCTAAACTTTCACGGTTATCAACCGTGAAGCTGTAATTACTCGAAATTATAAGGTTGTCCTGTGTTAAGCGATCTTTTCGGGTAATAATGTTATTTACTGTTTGAAATTCATTATCGGCACTTGTTAAATCGGTTAAACCTAAAATAACTTCCAGAGCAAATAAATCGGCTCCCGATAAATCTGCTTCAACCGTGGATTTAATTAAGTCACCATTGGCATCTACATAAGTGGGGTTTTTGTTGTGAATAGAAGCAATATCGTTTAGTGTGTTGTATGAACTGGGGTAGATATCGAAATAATTTTCTGTGTTTTTATTAAGAATGTATTGAATGTTAAAAACATCTACTTCGTTAGTAACTGTTCTTGAAGGTTGCCATCTGTAATTAAATTTGCCACTAAATGTTTGTTTATCTAACCCAATGTTTGTTTGTGATGTACTCGCTATACTAATGCGCGTACTGGGCGACATATACTTCGGAATAATTTTTTCTGTGTTAAATGGAAAAAAGAATCGTGGTATAGTAAGTTTTAAGTCCACACCAAATTCGTTAATATCAAAAAACGGATCGTCTACATTGTTTTTATCTTTTGAAGCACCAATCGATCCAATGGCCGATAGTTGTAAAGTCTCGGCTCCTCTAAAAATGTTTCTAATTAATAAACTAGGATTTAATGAAAACCCAACGGTTTGTATGTTACTCTGTGATACATCGGCACTGAAACCTAAACTAAAATTTTTAAGTGGTGTTAGCCTTATGGTATCGGTAAGTGTGTAATTTTCGTTTTCTATATACTCTATACTAGGATATTTAAAAGTACGAAGTTCATTAATATGCCTGTAGGTTAGCGTACGGTCGTTGTCTTTAAAAATAGAACCCGGGTTAGTAAATATAGCATCTGTAAGTGCCTTGGGGCGGTATTTTAACTTGTTGTAACTGTAAATTTTAAAGCCTTTGTAAAATGCAGAATCCTGAAAAGGTTTGTTTCTGTTTTCATAGGAGTAATCAGTTACAATATTTACATCTTTAATTTTGTAAATATGAAAAGGCACTCTTTTGGAAGAATCTTTAGTTCGTATAATTCGGTCTTGAATTTGAAGGTCAATATTTATTTTACTGCCTTTACCAATGGTGTCCATTTCGAAAGTAATGTAATCTTGCTCGAAATGATACACCCCAGAATTTCTTAATTGATCGGTTATTCTGTAGCGCTCCTGTTCGAAGTTTTTTGTTTTATACTGGTCGTTAGACTTTATAAGGCTTCCTCTTTTAATGTTTCGGTTGTAAATAGAATCTATTACTAGCGATTTTATTATTTCTGTAATGGTGTCTATTAAAAAAGGAGTTCCCGTTTCTATTTCGTATGCTACTTCGGCACGCTTATTTTCCTGCTTATTGATGCTGTAATTGGTTGTTACGTTAAACCAGCCATTGTTTATATAATAATCTTTTAATCTTTTAGCCGATTTTTTAGATTTATCTTCACTAACAATTACGGGCGCTTCACCGGTTCTTTTTAGCCAATTGTTTAACCCTCTTCGGGTTTCAACGTCCTTATCTAATTGTTTTCTCGATAATAATTTCGTTTTCCATTTTAATTTTTCTGGATTGTTATAAATTCTTTCTTGTAAAATAGAATCAATATTAGGTCTTGCTAAATTGTAAATATGTAGTCGAATAGGAGCACCAATTAGCGGTAAGGACGTATTTGGTTTTTGGTATAAAAGGTTATTTATTGTTTCCGATTTATCCTTTTTTCCATTAACCAATACCGTGTTTTCGGTGAGTAAATAATCGGTTTCCGAAACACGTTTAACAGCATCACAAGCAAACAATGTGATTGTGATAAAAATAAATACTGCCGTTTTGTAAGTTGCTTGTTTCAAATGGAATTACTATTTATCGGATTAAGCTAAAAAAAGATGTTCCTTTAAAATATAAATATTAAAATGAATTAATAATATTTCAAAAATACATTATTTCGGGTGTTTTTCTTTGTTTTTTTATTTCAGTTCTTAGTTTTTGTTTATTTATAATTTTAAGTGCCCTTTAAAATATGATAATCAAAAAATAATTACTCTTTTTAACTACAAAAGCGCTCTATTTTTTATTTCTTTACCATTATAAAACAAATTAAAATGCTTTCTAAAAGTCAGATTAAATTAATTACCAGTTTAAAGCAGAAAAAATATAGAGTACAACACGGACTTTTTGTTGTAGAAGGGGTTAAAACAATAAACGAATTGTTAAAATCTCATTTACAAATGCATCGTCTTTATACGACCGAGACTTTCAATATTGATGCCAAACTGGAAGTTTTAATTACAGAATCTGAATTAAAAAAAATAAGCTTTTTAACAACTCCCAATACAGCTTTAGCCGTTTTTGAAATTCCGAAGCCAAAAAAAATACAAGAAAATAGTTTAATAGTTGCTTTAGATGCTGTAAGAGATCCTGGTAATTTAGGAACCATTATCAGGCTATGCGATTGGTTTGGTATAAGCGATTTGGTTTGTAGTACAGAAACGGTAGATTGTTTTAACCCGAAAGTTGTGCAAGCCACAATGGGGTCTATAACCCGAGTTAATATTAGTTATTTAGATTTAAATCAGTTTTTGTCTGATACCAAACTTCCTGTTTTTGGAGCCTTTATGGAAGGTGCTAATGTTTACGAAACAACATTAATTAATAAAGGTGTTTTGGTAATGGGTAATGAAGCTAATGGTATTTCTAAAACCATTGAAGCCTTAATTAACAACAAAATTTCGATTCCTAGATTTGGTAATATTCAAGCTACAGAAAGTTTAAATGTAGCAACGGCCACAGCTATTTTATTAAGCGAATTTAAAAGGCGTTAAGCTATTATTGAAACGTAAAGTTTATAAACACACCTCTAGTTTTCATGCTGTTTATATTGCTGGTCCAAGGGCTGTTTGGGTCTTTGTCTCTAACTAACTCATCGTTTATAGCAAAGAGGCCGCGAATGGAAGGTGTAAACTTAAAATTATATAAGTACAAATCGATACCAAAACCAAGTTCGTAAAAAAGCATGTTCTTTTTGGTTCTAAATTGCCCGTTACTGTTGTCGTTAGGGTTTGATTCGTTGCTCGATAAATTTAATGCCGTAGAAAAACCACCAACAATAAAAGGTTTAAAGTTGTTAATACGTTTGGTTGATATTTTTACCAAAAGCGGCACATGAATATAGGTCGATTTTACCTCGCGCGTTAAATCTGCTTCAGTAATAGCGCTTCCATTAAAATAACTTTCACTGTAATATAATTCTCGAGTCGTAATAAACAAACCAGGTTCTAAACGTAAATCTACATAATTGTTAACGCGAAGATTACCTATTAAACCCACACTAAAGCCGGGGCTTGTTTTTACATAAATATCTCTAAGGTCTTCGTTATAGTCGAAATTAAAATCGTAGTTATTAATTCCTAAAAAATAACCCCAACGCAATAAATTATTATCGGTGCTACCACGACCTTGATTAGCATCATAAGTTACCTTTTCTCTTTTAAATAATTGAGCGTTAGAAGTTTGGATAACAAATAAAAGTGATAATAAGGCAAAAATATGCTTCATAGTTTTATTTTGATGATTTATAGATTGTCGCAACGCCTAAGGTTTGCGGAAAATCTTCAACATTTATAAACCCAATTTCTCGTAAAATATTGTTTAAAGTTTCACCATAAGGAAAAACAGATGCCGATTCGCTTAAATATTTATAAGCACTTCTATCTTTCGAGAATACTTTTCCTATGAGTGGTAGTATGTTTTTTGAATAGAAATTATACCCCTGTTTGTATGGAAACTTTGTAGGGATCGAGGTTTCTAAAATAACAAACGTACCTCCGGGTTTAAGAACCCTGTATATTTCTTTAAGTCCGTTTTCAAGAGTTTCAAAATTTCTTACACCAAAGGCAACGGTTATAGCATCAAAAGCATCATCTTCAAAAGGCATATTTTCACTGTCTCCTAAAATCATTTCAATTTTAGAATCTAAACCTTTATGCTTTATTTTTTGTTTACCAACTTCCAGCATGCCACTGCTAATGTCTAAACCGGTAATTTTAGTAGCTTGGGTTTCGGCGAGGTTAATTGCTAAATCGCCTGTTCCTGTTGCAATATCTAAAATAGTGTCTGGATTAGAATCTTTCACTATTTTAACAACTTTCTTGCGCCATTTAATATCAATTCCGAAAGAAATAACACGATTTAAGCCATCGTAATTTTCCGAAATATTATCAAACATTTGAGTGACTTGTTCCTTTTTTCCTAAATCACTGTCCTTATATGGTTTAATTTTTGACAAAGCTTATTTTTTTTAGCAAACCTACATAATTTATTCCGACTTTAAAATATCAAATGAAATCAAAATGCTCTAAAAATACATTTGTTTACAGCAGAAAACGATTTTTTCTTAGTTTCAAAATTCAAGCATTTTCGGTCTTTTTAAATCACAGTGTAAATTGTGTTATATTTGTAACTCTCTATACCAAAATAAATAATGAAAATAATTATTGCAGGCGCAGGTGAAGTAGGGTTTCATTTAGCTAAATTATTGTCTTACGAATCTCAAGAAATAACTTTAATAGATACCAATAAAGAAATTTTGCTTTATGCCGAAACGCATTTAGATATACGAGTAGTTAAGGGAGATTCTACCTCAATAGCTATTTTAAAAGAATCGCGCGTAAATACTTGCGATTTATTTATTGCTGTTACTTCAAGCGAAACAACCAATATTACGGTTTGTGTATTGGCTAAGCAGTTAGGTGCAAAACGAACCATAGCAAGAATTTCTAATACCGAATTTATCCACCATAAAGAAGAATTAGGTTTTACTAAATTTGGTATCGACGAATTAATTTCACCCGAAGCGCTTGCAGCATCAGAGATTGAGTTATCGTTACGACAAACATCCTTTAGAGAAAGTTTTGAGTTTGAAGGCGGTGCCTTATCCATGGCAAGTTTAACGCTGTCTCGTTCGGCATTATTTGTTGGAAAAACAGTAAAACAAGCTGCCGAAATATTACCAGAAATTCATTTTGTACCCATAGCGATTAAACGTTATGGTACCCAATTTACTATTATACCGCGCGGCGACACTGTATTTGAACGCGGCGACGATGTGGTGTTTATAACGTCGGAAGGTGGTGCCGAAGAATTATGCCGACTTACCGGAAAATCGAACCGGGAAATCAATAATGTTATGATTTTAGGCGGAAGTAAAATTGGTTTTAAAACCGCGCGCGACTTATCTAGTAAAAAATTTAACGTTAAACTTTTAGAAGAAAATAAAGAACGCGCATTCGATATTGCCGACGATTTGCCTGAAGTTTTAGTAATACATAGCGATGGCAGAAATGTAGATTTATTAGATGAGGAGCATATTAGCGAAATGGATGCCTTTATAGCGGTTACCAAAAACTCTGAAACCAATATCATGTCTTGTTTGGTAGCTAAATCTAAAGGCGTTAAAAAAACCATAGCTTTAGTAGAGAATATGGATTATTTCGAGCTGTCGCATTCCATAGGTATCGATACACTTGTAAATAAAAAACTACTGGCAGCCAACAATATTTTTAGATACATTCGAAAAGGCGATGTTGTTGCCATGACCAAACTAAGTAATTTAAATGCAGAATTATTAGAGTTTGAAGTTAATAGTACTTCGTTGGTTTGCAATAAATTAATTAAGGATATCGATTTTCCAAGAGCAGCCATTATAGGTGGGGTTATTAGAAACGGTGTTGGTATTATTGCACTGGGAAGTTTTAAAATTCAGGAAGGCGATTTGGTTGTTGTTTGTTGCCTTTTACAGTCAATTAAACGTGTCGAGCAGTTGTTCTTATAATTGTTGTAAAATGTCATTAAAACATTATAAATATTGAAACTTAATTATAAAATTATTTGTCATTTTTTAGGTCTGTTGTTATTATTCAACGGCGGTTTTATGTTGCTCTCTGCTTTGGTGAGTTTAATATATAAAGACGGAGTTACGTTTCAAATATTTATGGCGGGTGTTTTAACCCTTTGCAGTGGGGTAATAGCCATGTTTTTAACACGCTATCACAGAAAAGAGATGAATAAACGCGAAGGTTACATTGTGGTAACTTTTGGGTGGATCATCATGTCTTTGTCGGGCACCTTGCCTTATGTTTTGTCTGGAGGTATTCCAAATTTCACCAATGCTTTTTTCGAAACCATGTCGGGGTATACAACTACGGGCGCCTCAATTTTAAACGATATTGAAGCCTTGCCAAAAGGTGTTTTATTCTGGAGAAGCACCACACACTGGATAGGAGGTATGGGAATTATCGTGCTAGCTATCGCTATTTTACCATTGTTAGGCATAGGAGGTATGCAGCTTTTTGCAGCCGAAGCGCCAGGCCCCAGTGCCGATAAATTACATCCCCGAATAACCGATACAGCAAAACGTTTATGGCTTATTTATTTTGGTTATACAGCTGCCGAAACCTTATTTTTAAAGTTAGCCGGCATGTCGTTTTTCGATGCCATTAATCACTCCATGGCTACTTTGTCTACTGGTGGTTTCTCAACCAAAAATGCCAGTTTAGCCTATTGGAACAACCAACCAGTTATTCAATATATAGTCATCCTTTTCATGTTTTTGGCGGGTGCCAATTTCGTGTTAAGTTACTTTGCTTTTAAAGGTAAAATTCAAAAAATTATTCACGACGAAGAGTTTAAATTGTATTTTAAATTCATTGGTATTTTTACAATTATAGCCACTTTACTTATTTATTTTGGTGCCGATGTTTCCATTTCAACAATCCACCATCCTATGGTTTGGGGCGAATTCGAAAGCGCGTTCAGGCATGCTTTATTTCAAGTGTTAAGTGTTATTACAACAACAGGTTTTGTGTCGGCCGACTACACATTATGGACGCCCTTTTTAGTAGTTTTCTTTTTCGGACTCATGTTTTTGGGCGGTTCTGCAGGAAGTACTTCGGGAGGCGTCAAAGTTGTGCGTCATTTAATATTAATAAAAAACGGATTTCTAGAATTTAAACGCACGCTGCATCCCAACGCCATTTTACCCGTTCGATATAACCAGCGCGCCATTCCAGAAACCATCGTTTTTAATGTCTTGGGCTTCTTCATACTTTACATGTTGTCCTTTATAATTGGTGCCTTAGTATTTTCAATGTTTGGTCTCGATTTCACCTCGTCTGTTGGGCTTTCGGCATCTAGTTTGGGTAATGTAGGTCCGGCTTTTGGCAATTTCGGTCCCGTGAGTAATTATGCTGCACTTCCGCATTTAGGACAATGGTGGGCCTCATTTTTAATGCTCATTGGTCGTCTGGAACTCTTTACCGTCTTAATTTTATTAACGCCGTTTTTTTGGCGTAATAGATAGTATTTGGGCATTCCCACGCGAAAAAGCGCGGTCGCGTTATTCGTTATATCTTTTTAAAAAGTAAAGGGTACAAATTAAAAGTTTGTAACAGCTTTAAACTTCTGTGTATGCTTCAAAATAGGGGTTTCTAACTTTTTTAAAAAGGATGCCACTTCTACCGCTAATGCGAATTCCTGCTAAAATTGTAACATTTTAAATTAATTACATACTTATTTATTAAAGAAGCTTCTTTACTTTAAGATACAACAGCTACGTATCGGCATAAATTTTTTAACAATTTAAAATTAGAAATCATGGGTGGAGAAGGCGCTATGATGGCTGCTATAAATTCATTAAAGAATAATAGAAGCTTAATGTCAAAACGAAAAGAAAACAAACCGTTTTCTGGCAGTTATGCTGGAATAGAATTAAAAGAATTTCCAAAAGCATCTAAAACCGATTTATTAAAAATTAGAGAAAAATTGCAACGCGAAAATAAGATAAGAACAAGAAAGCATTTTGTTATTTTAACTCTGGTGTTAGTAATCTTCGCTTTTATAATTTATCGCTATTTATTCTAGAAAACCTTCCTTTTTAAAGGGATTTAAGGTTTAAAAACCTCAGAAATTAATATTCTGTAAAAATCAAAAATAATTGTGTAACAGCAACACGGTATCTAGGTATTATCTTTGTAATAAAGCGTTTAACAAACGTGTTAATTAATAAAATTAAAAATTTATGAAGATGAAAACAGATATTGGTATTGAAGAAAAAAATTTAGATTTAAACATTAAACACTTAACTGTAGCATTGTCTAATGATATGATATTATATATTAAAACAAGAAAGTTTCACTGGAATGTTACCGGAGCAAGTTTTATGGAACTGCACGTGCTTTTCGAAAATCAATACAATGGTTTAGAAGAGGCCATCGATGAAATTGCCGAACGTATTAGTAAGCTGGGTGGAAAACCCGTGGGTACGATGCAAGCATTTTTAGATCATGCAACCTTAAAGGAAAGCGATTCGAATCCCGATTCTAACACAATGATTATCGAATTATTGAAAGATCACGAATCGGTATCGAAAGAATTAAGACAAATGATTACTTCCATAGAAGATGAAACCGACGATATGGGAACCGTAGACTTCTTAACAAGTTTATTGTTACAACATGAAACCGAAGCTTGGAAATTGAGAAAATATATAAAATAGAATTATTAACATTTTAAAAAATATCACCATGAATACGACAAAATTAAAAGGAAACTGGAACGAAACAAAAGGAAAATTAAAACAAAAATTTGGTAATTTAACAGACGACGATTTAATGTTAGCCGAAGGAAAAGAGGATGAGCTTTTTGGAAAGTTACAGGAAAAATTAGGAAAAACTAAAGACGAAATTCATAAAATCATTTCAGATTTATAGGACACTATCCCGTAAAGTGTGTAAGTTAAAAATCGAGGGTTTAACTTTTTTAAAGTTGAACCCTTTTTTCAAATATAGTTAAAAACTGGTTTAAAATAATGCCCCAGTTCCTAATAGGCATCGACCATTTTTTGGTAGCCTCTCTAAGGGCTAAAAAAGTGGACTTCATAACAGCTTCATCTGTTGGGAATGAGAGCTTGTTTTTAGTGTATTTTCTGATTTTTCCATTAAGGTTTTCAATAAGGTTCGTAGTGTAAATGATTTTTCTAATTTCTAAAGGAAATTCATAGAAAGCGGTAAGTTCTTCCCAGTTATCTCTCCAGCTTTTAATAGCGTAAGAGTACTTGTGTTCCCATTTCTGAGCAAAGTCTTCTAGGGCGGCTTTTGCTGCACTTTTGGTGGGTGCATCGTAGATGCTTTTCATGTCCTTTGTAAATTCTTTCTTGTCTTTCCAAACAACATACCGACAAGCATTACGAATCTGGTGTACCACGCAGATTTGGGTTTTAGATTCAGGAAAAACGTTTTTAATGGTGTCGGTAAAACCGTTAAGATTATCTGTGGCCGTGATAAGCAAATCCTGAACGCCTCTGGCTTTCATATCGGTTAGTACACTCATCCAAAAGGCTGCCGATTCATTCTTCCCCAACCAAAGCCCTAAGACTTCCTTTTTACCATCTCTACGCAGTCCTACGGCGATGTACATGGTTTTGTTAATGACTTTGGAGTTCTCCCGAACCTTAAATACGATGCCATCCATCCAAGTAATTAAATATACGGGCTCCAGAGGTCTGTTTTGCCAAGCAACAATATCATTGGTAACTTTATCTGTGATACGTGATATGGTAGATGTGGATACATCAAAATCGTAAACTTCTCGGATTTGCTCTTCAATATCAGAATTACTCATACCCTTGGCATAAAGGCTGATAATGACGTTTTCTATGCCATCAACCATGTTAGTGCGTTTAGGAACCAGCATAGGGTTAAAAGAAGCGTCCCGGTCTCTGGGAACTTTAATATTAGTCTCTCCTAAAGCTGTTTTTATCTTTTTAGACCCATAGCCGTTACGGGTATTGCTATTATCGGATTGCTGATGCTTCTCATAGTCTAAATGAGCATCAAGTTCCCCTTCTAGCATCTTTTCAATACCTCGCTTTTGAATGGATTTTAGAAAGGAGGTCAGTTCGTCTCCTGTTTTAAACTGTTTTAAAAAATCGTCGTTTAGAAAATCTTCTTTCTTCATAAGTGTGTAAATTTTAAAATTAAACAAAAAAATATCGAGGGTTGCAACCCTCGATATTTTTAACTTTACACACTTTGTGAGATACTACCATTTATAGAAAATATATTTTTAATAAAAAACCTCTATGCAATTAAGCATAGAGGTTTTTTTATTTTAAGAAAATAACTGTCTTAACTAACAGCTTCTTTTATTCTTTTAATGGCTTCAATAATTTGCTCTTGAGATGCCGCGTAAGATATACGAATACAATCTGGATTTCCAAACGCACCACCATCAACAGTAGCAACTAAAGCTTCTTCTAATAAGAACATAGAAAAATCGGCTGCATCTTTAATAGTGTGTCCTTTTATCGTTTTTCCGAAGAAATGCGTTACGTTAGGAAATACGTAAAAAGCACCTTCCGGCGTATTGGTTTTAAAACCTTCTATATCGTTTAATAAATCTAAAATTAAATCACGACGTACTTTAAATTCGTCAATCATGTATTGCACACGACTTGGCGATTCGTTAAGCGCTGTAATGGTAGCACGCTGTGCAATACAGTTAGCACCACTTGTTATTTGACCTTGCATTTTGTTGCAAGCTCTAGCTATTTTTTCTGGAGCACCAATGTATCCAATACGCCATCCCGTCATTGCAAATGCTTTAGAAACACCATTTACAGTAATTGTGCGATCGTACATATCTTCAAATTGCGCCATACTTGCATGACCTCCAACGTAGTTAATGTGTTCGTAAATTTCATCTGAAACTACATAAACATCTGGATATTTAACTAGTACATCAGCTAAGCCACGTAATTCTTCTTTGCTGTAAATAGAACCACTTGGGTTGCAAGGCGAGCTAAACCAAATCATTTTAGTTTTAGGCGTAATAGCAGCTTCTAACTGTGCAGGTGTCATTTTAAAATCGGTATCGATGGTTGTTTTAACTTCAACAGGGATACCATCATTTAATTTAATTAAATCGGCATAACTAACCCAGTAAGGACAAGGCATAATAACTTCGTCGCCTTTGTTAGTCATAACGGCAGCAATATTCGCTAACGATTGTTTTGCACCTGTAGAAACCACAATTTGTGCAGGTGTGTAAGTTAGGTTATTATCACGTTTAAATTTGGTGATAATAGCTTCTTTTAAATCGCCATAACCATCTACAGGAGAGTAAGAGTTATAGTTTTCGTTTATAGCTTGTATAGCAGCCTCTTTAATAAAATCTGGTGTATTAAAGTCTGGCTCACCCAAACTTAAACCAATAATATCTTTTCCTTCTGTTCTTAATTCTCTTGCTTTTGCAGCCATGGCCAATGTCGCAGACGTAGCCATGTTTAAAATTCTATCGGATAGTAATTGCATGTATTAAATAAAAATAGTTGTTAGTGTTAAGCTTGTAAAGCTGGATTCATACCCATTTCTTTTAAATGTCTAAAATGAGCTATAATTGCTTTACGGGTTGTTTTATATTCGTTGTAAGGTAAGTTAAATTCTTTAGCGGTTTTCTTCACAATTTCCGCTATTTTATCATAGTGAATATGACTTATATTAGGGAAAATATGATGTTCTATTTGGTGGTTTAAACCTCCAGTAAACCAGTTTATAATTCTGCTTTTCGCACCAAAATTAACAGTAGTACGTAATTGGTGAATGGCCCAAGTGTTTTTTATAGTGCCATCTGCTTCTGGTAAAGGCATTTCGGCATCTTCCATAACGTGAGCTAATTGAAACACAACACTTAAAATTAAGCCAGCTGTATAATGCATTATAAAAAATCCTAAAAGGATTTTCCACCAAGAAATTTCAAGAATTAGCATCGGTAAAACAATCCATATCGCTACATAAATCACTTTAGAAATAACTAATTTACTCCAGTTCCAAACAGGGTTTGGTAGTTTTCCGTAAGATAATTTACGTTTCATATAACGTCTCATTTGTTGCCAGTCTGTGGTAATAGCCCAATTGATAGTTAATAAACCATAAAGTAAAACAGAATAATAATGTTGGAATTTATGATGCCATTTCCATTCGGTATGCTCGGTAAAACGTAATACGCGTCCGGCATCTAAATCTTCGTCGTGGCCATGAATGTTCGTGTACGTGTGGTGTAAAACATTGTGTTGTACTTGCCAGTTGTATACGTTTCCGGCCAAAATATAAATACTACTACCCATTAATCGGTTTATCCATTCTTTGTTTGAAAATGAACCGTGGTTACCGTCGTGCATTACATTCATTCCAACACCAGCCATACCAATACCCATTACAATGGTAAGTAAAAGTTGTGCCCAGCCAGGAATGTTTAATGTTAATAATAAAAAGTAAGGGGTTAAAAACAATGAAAACATGGTGATTGTTTTTGCCCAAAGTTTCCAGTTTCCAGTACGTTTAATATTGTTTTCTTTAAAGTATTCATTTACACGTTTGTTAAGTGTTTTAAAAAACTTCGCAGAGTCGATTCTAGAAAAGGAAGGTGCTTGTTTAGTCATGTTGATAATTTTTAATACAGTATATAATTAATGCCTATACCATACGGGGCGCAAAGATAGGCATAAACCTAGATAAAGTATAACGTTTTTTTATAAAAATATGTATGTAAAAAGCATATTTTTGTTGAAAATTTAACAAGAATGTCCAGTAAATAAGAGAATAATTTGGCAACTACCAGAGATTTCATCGGTTTATCGACTTTCTTTTTTTAATAAAACGAATTAAAATTAATGGAATTAATACTTAAATATTTTAATAATCTTACCCAAGATCAAATTGATAAATTCACCAAGCTAGAAGCTTTATACCAAGATTGGAATTTGAAAATAAATGTCGTTTCTAGAAAAGATATTGATGAGTTGTATTTACGCCATGTTTTACATTCGTTAGCCATAGCAAAGCTTATTCAGTTTAAAGATGGAAGTGAAATAATGGATGTGGGCACTGGTGGTGGATTTCCTGGAATTCCATTAGCTATTATGTTTCCTAATTGTTCATTTCATTTGGTCGATAGCATTGCTAAAAAGTTAAAAGTAGTCGATGAGGTAGTTGAGGGTCTTGGACTTAGCAATGTAAAAACTACGCACACGCGTGTTGAAGAGGTTAACGAAACCTACGATTTTATTGTAAGTCGTGCTGTAGCTGCGATGCCTACCTTTGTTCATTGGGTTAAAGGGAAGATAGCTAAAGAGCAAAAACACGATTTAAAAAATGGTATTATTTATTTAAAAGGTGGCGATTTAGGAGAGGAATTACAAGATTATAAAACAGCAAAAATTTACAATTTAACCGATTATTATTCGGAAGATTTTTTTGAAACCAAGAAAATTGTTCACCTGCCTATGAAATACAAAGTCTAGTTAAGATTTTGTAGATTTTTGAAATTATCATTCAAATAATAAAATTGATTTTGATGCCAGTAGGTGTTTTTTAAAGCATCAACATTGGTAACGGGTTGGTTAGGAGATATAATGTTTGATGCTTTATCAAAATAAAATTTAGCCTTCTCCAAATCCTTTATTTTTTGATAAGACATGGCAAGGCCTAAAAGGGCATCAAAATCCAAAGCATCAAAACTTAAAGCATCTTCAAAATCGGAAATAGCTTTAATAAATTCACCTAAGAATAAATGAGTGGCGCCTCGGTAAAAATAAGCGTAACTATTATTATCATTCAGTTTTAACGATGAAGAAAAATCATCGTTAGCTCTTTGGTAATAATTAATATTTAATAGAAAGACGCCTCGGTTGTAATACGTGTCTGCATTTGGGTCTACTTTGATGGCACGCGAATAATCTTCTAAAGCCTTTAAGTGGTTTTGTAAACCTTGGTAGGCCTGTGCTCTTTGGTAGTATAATTTGGGGTTTAAAGGATTAAAAGTTATTAATTTATTGAAATCTTTTATAGCTTCAATAAATTCTCCCAAATCTAAATTAACGCAACCTAAACTGTAAAGAGCATCGGTTAAACTTTTGTCTAGTTCGAATGCTTTTCTGTAGTCTTCTTTAGCGCCTTCGTAATCTTTAATACTGTATCTGGAATTTCCTCTGTTGAAATATGTATCGGCATCTGGTTCTACTAGAATAATTTTAGAATAATCTACGATAGCCCCATGATAGTCACCTAAATCATTCTTGGCAAGCGCTCTAAAAAAATAAGCATCTAAATTTTTAGAATCTAGGGCGATTACTTGTGAGTATAAATCTATTTTTTCATTCAAATCAATCGATTTGTTTGCCTGCCTAAGAAGTTTATTAACTTGTGCAAATGATGTAAAGCAAAAAAATAAGGTCGCTATAATAAGTAAGTGTCTTTTCATAAGAAATGAATGCATCAAAAAATATGCCTATCTGTTTTTCATGATGAAAGGTAATTAATTTTTTTTGAAAAAATAAAACCCATCAAATTTTGATGGGTTTTATTTTAGTTAAAATTTATAATTACTATTCACCTAAAAAAGGATATCTGTAATCTGTAGGTGTAACAAAGGTTTCTTTAATTAATCTGGTAGAAACCCAACGCATTAAATTTTGTGGGCTACCTGCTTTATCGTTGGTTCCAGAGGCTCTGGCACCACCAAAAGGTTGCTGGCCTACAACTGCTCCAGTTGGCTTGTCGTTAATGTAGAAGTTACCAGCGCTGTTTTGTAATGCTGTTGTTGCTTCAGTTATCGCATATCTGTCTTTAGAAAGAATAGCGCCTGTTAAAGCATAATCACTGGTGCTATCTACTAATTTTAAAGTTTCAGAAAAAGCATCATCCTCATACAAATAAATGGTAATAACTGGACCAAATAATTCTGTATGCATGGTAGTATATTGAGGATTTGTAGTTAAAATAACTGTAGGTTCTATAAAATATCCTTTGCTTTTGTCGTAACCACCTCCAATTATAATTTCTGCATCAGAATCTGCTTTTGCTTGTTCAATATACTTAACAAGTTTATTAAATGATCCTTCATGAATAACAGCAGTAATGAAATTACTCATGTCTTCAGGAGATCCCATTTTGAATGAATTAACCTGTTCTGTTAAAATCTCTTTAACCTCATTCCAGATGCCTTTAGGAATGTATGCTCTCGAAGCAGCACTACATTTCTGACCTTGGAATTCAAATGCTCCACGAGCAATGGCTGTAGCAACTTGTCTTGGATTTGCAGTTTTATGAGCAACAATAAAGTCTTTACCTCCTGTTTCTCCAACAATTCTTGGATAAGTTTTATAATTATGAATGTTGTTTCCTATTTGTTTCCAAAGTTCTTTAAATACAAAAGTAGAACCCGTGAAATGCAATCCAGAAAAATCCGGACTAGATAAAACCGTTTCAGAAATCATCACAGGATCTCCAAAAACAACGTTAATAACGCCAGCTGGTACGCCTGCTTCTTCAAAAACATCCATGATAACTTTAGCAGAATAAACTTGACTATCGCTTGGTTTCCAAACCACAACATTACCCATTAAAGCCATGCAAGCTGGTAAATTTCCAGCAATCGCAGTAAAATTAAAAGGGGTTACAGCGTATGTAAAACCTTCTAGAGGTCGGTACTCAACACGGTTCCAAGCATCGCTGGTGCTTTCCGGTTGTTCACTGTATATGTCCATCATAAATTGTACATTAAAACGCAGGAAGTCTACTAGTTCGCAAGCCGAATCAATCTCTGCCTGATGAATTGTTTTAGACTGTGCAATCATGGTAGCAGCGTTAATTTTAGCTCTGTACGGTCCTGCAATTAATTCTGCAGCTTTTAAAAAGATGCCTGCACGTTGTTCCCATGGCATTTGAGACCAGGTCTTTCTGGCTTCTAATGCTGTTGCAATAGCTTCTTCAACATGCGATTTTTCAGCTAAATGATAAGTTCCTACAATATGTTTGTGGTCATGAGGAGGTGACATTTCCTTTTTATTAGCGGTACTAATATATTGTCCGTTAATATAAAGTGGAACATCAACTTTGCTATTATACATACTCTTGTATGCTTTTAAAACCGCATCGCGCTCTGGTGATCCAGGTGCATAACTCTTTACAGGTTCGTTAATAGCGATTGGCACATTAAAAAAGCCTTTTCCCATGATTTGTTTGTTTTTGTTATTAATTTTTCAATAAATTGGTTACAAAGCTAATGATTTTCAAAGGATTTCTTTGTTCGGGCTTTCTTAAAAGCTCGTTAAAATTTATTTATTTTTGTAAGCTTAATATATAAAGATAGACTTGATTTTATATGTGTACTGTATCCATTGTTCCTTTAGGAAAAAATAATTTTGTTTTAACGTCTAACCGTGATGAAGCACCCAATCGAGTCTCGCTTGCGCCTCAAATATTTACAGAAAATGATGTAAAATTGTTATATCCAAAAGATGTTGAAGCCGGAGGTACATGGATTGGTGTAGGTGAAAACAAAAGAGCTGTTTGTTTACTTAATGGCGCCTCAGAAGGCTACGATATCACCAAGAAATTTATGAGAAGTCGCGGCTTGGTAGTGAAAGATTTTTTAACCACAACTAATTTGCAGGCTGCTTTTAGTTCTTATAACCTCGAAGGGGTTGCGCCCTTTACCATGGTAATAATTGACTGGAATCTAGATTTGAGTTTTTTTGAATTGTTATGGGATGGACAAAACAAAATATGGCATACATTGCCTTTAGAGCCCAAAGTTTGGTCATCATCGACATTGTATAACAATGAGATGAAAGAAATACGAAAACATTGGTTTGATACTTTTGCATTGAAGAATAATCTAACAGCTGCATCCCTATTAAAATTTCACAAAACTGCTGGGTTAGATAATAATATTTTTGGAGTTATTATGGATCGGGGACCTGTTAAAACAACAAGTATTACACAAGTGAAACTTGACAACCATGTTGTTGAATTGTATTATGAAGATTTGCTAAACCCATTAAAAACAGTCACTACTTTTAATATGAAAAATTTTGTGAATGGCTAATACAGGAATTATTTTAACCTTAGCCTATCCAGAAACTATTGTAATGGTTTCACAAGAATGGTTTTCACCATTTTTACGATTTATTGGTGTTGGAAAAAAGAATTATTTAAGAGCTGGTCACGCTGCTTTAGTTTTAATAAATAAAGCAACAGGTGTTTTAGAATATCACGATTTTGGCCGTTATATCACGCCCGAACCAATGGGCAGGGTGCGAGGAAGCGATACCGATAACGAGTTACACTTGCCATTAAAAGCTATTATTGAAGATGATGTTATTTTAAATTTAAACGACATTCTTAAATATTTAGCAACTCATCCCAAGATAACTCATGGCGAAGGAAAATTAGTAGCCTCTGTTTGCGCATTAGTAGATTATAACCTTGCCAGAAAGCATATTAATAGCATGCAAGAACAACATTTTATTAGATATGCAGCTTTTAAAAAAAATGCGTGTAATTGTGCGCGCTTTGTAACCGATACTTTAATAGTTTCTGTTATTAATGAAAAAATAAAAAAGCGACTAAAAAAATCGAAACGATTCACCCCAAGTACGGTTGGAAATGTGTTGCTTGCAAATACAGAACGTCAAGTATTTGAAGTTTCAGAATTAGGTGAAATTTCGGTTTTTAGGGGTAGTCAAAAAAGCGAAAACTTACGTTGTTTTTTAGATCCGCTTAAAAATCATCGGGTTAATTTTGAAGGTACTTTAATACCTAAGTATTTTGAAGGATTAAACGAAAAAGCCCAGTGGTTATCTGGTATAGCTGCTGGCGCATGGTTTGAGCTTCATAAAGATGATACAGAAACTAAATTTGTTTTTAGACGTTTATCTCCGCATGGTCATTTAGATGTGCATGATTATTTTGTAACAGAAACGGAAGGATTTGATTACCACGAACCGTTTGAATTTGTTCATTACTCCAACTGCAAATTTTTTCATATTAAACAATCGGACAAACTATATAGATTTGATAGAGTTTGTTAATTTTTTTAATTTGAATGAAACCTAAAAAAAAATAGGCAAGTTAATTAATAGCAAAAACAGCACTCAGCTTAAAATTTGGAATGGCAACATGAAATTTTTGAGTAGAAGCTAAATTTATCATGTTATAATGACCTTGCATAGATCCAAAAGGCGAGGTAAGTAAACACCCCGAACTATATGTGTAAAATTCACCGGGCTTAATTACTGGTTTTTTACCAATAACACCTTCGCCATCAACAATAATAGGGCTGTTTAAAGCATCTAAAATTTCCCAATGTCTTGAAAGAAGTTGCACAGAATCTTTACTTTGATTCTCAATAGTAATGGTATAAGTAAAGGCGTAGTTAATTTTATAATTTTTATAAAAGGAACCTTCGTAATTTGTAATTACAGAAATTTTTATGCCTTTTGTAACGAGTTGAACCATACTAAAGTTTTAAGTTCCATGTGATTTGGTATTGCTAAAATAACAATTATTGCTAGTATGTTAGCTATTTTAACACGTTTTTTAACAAGACTAAATTCCCTAGTCTTTCAGTTAATTTGAAATATTTATAGAACTACCTTCTCCAATACCTATAATTTTATCGTATCGAGCTCCCAGATCTCGGTAATAAACAATGACCTTATAATTGTTTTCAGTTTGATAAAAATTACCACTTATAGCCCCTTCGTCTAGAACATTGTTTTTGTTTAAAACGACGTATTTATAGTTGTAAAACCCCTGTTTTAATAGCATCATATTGGTGTAGAGGTTTTTTTCTTTATCAAAAATCATCTTGTTAGAGTCATCTAATACATAATTATTAAAATTACCGTAAATATAAATTTCAGAGTCTGGCTCTAAATTTTTTGGCGGTATTAACGAAAAGTGCATCCAAACATAATCGGCTTCAATACTCGGGTTTTCTGCATCAACAACAGTAATTAAATAATTTCCGTTTATATCAGGATTGTAAGTGTAGGGTCTATTTTTTCTTGAAAAATTGGTAAAAAGGTAATTGTGGTATAACTCTTTTAAGTCAATAAATTGTATGCCTGTATTGGCCGCTCTAACATCTTTATTTTCAAAAAAAAGATATTCGTTGCCAGCCCAAAAACTGGTTTCCGAATCGTATTTATAAATAAGTTGGTTTCCTATAGTAAAGAGTGGTTGTAAGTTATAAATAGCCGTATTTAAATTGTTGTTTTGAACAATAATGGCCTTTACTGTTTGTTTAGGATTGTTAAATTGTATATTGTTTGATGAAATATTAATATCTACTCGTTGTTTTTCTTCAATAAACTCAATGCTTCTACTGCGTTTTATATCTACACCTACAATAGCCAAATCTTCGTAAATCATGAATTTTCTGGAAAACATAAGCTCGTTATAGCTGTTGTAAATAAAAATCATATAATTTCCAGAAACTTTTAATCCTTTAGTTTGTTCATTTGGAATGGTTAGTTGATAATGTGAATAGATTTGATAGGTGTTAAATGAATTTTCATAGGTTCTTATGCGTTGGTTGTCAAGCCCATTCATAAATTCCGATTTAAATAAAATAGAAGGTGTCCAATCGGCATTATAATATTCTATTTTATAGTAATAATCATCTTCATTTCCATTCAAAGCATCGAATTCTAAAGTTAAATAATCGCCTAACTTTAAAATTGGCAATTGTGTTTCGGGAGTGTTGCCTTTAAAATTTATAGTTTTAATATAGTTGGGCGGATGTACTTCTTCAACTTGAGAAATCCCTAAATATGAAAAAAACAACAGAATTATTGTGATTATTAAAGAATGATTCATTAAACTAGATGTATTTTTTGTAAATATATACAAAATTCGTGCCTCTTGCATAAGTTGTTATTTAGAATGAATACAAATAATAAACTATAAATAACATTGTATTTTTTTAGTAAAGAAATTTGTATTTTTGCTGCGATTTTTAGACAACTAATTTCAATATAAAAAATATGTCAAACGACATTCGCATTAAAAAAGGTCTAGACATTAAGCTTAAGGGTGAAGCAGAAAAAACCTTGGAAAAGGCAATAGTAAGCAACTTTTATACTTTAAGACCAGATGACTTCCATAGCGTAATCCCGAAATTAATTTCAAACGTTGGAGCTAAAGTAAAAGCAGGAGAGCCTGTGTTTTACAATAAATCCAATGAAAACATTAAGTTTGTTTCTCCTGTTGCAGGTGAAATTATTGAAATTGCACGTGGTGAGAAACGTAAAATTTTATCAGTTAAAATTCAAGCAGACAGCGAGCAAACATACCAAGATTATGGTGTGTTTAATTTAGATGCAGCAACACCTGAAGCGGTTAAAGCACATCTGTTAGCTTCGGGTTGTTGGCCTTTTATAAAGCAACGACCGTATGATGTTATTGCAAATCCAGATAAGGCGCCTAAAGCTATTTTCATTTCTGGTTATGCAAGTGCACCATTATCTGCCGATTTGGATTTTACTTTAAAAGGAAAAGAAGCCGAACTGCAAGCTGCAGTTACTGCTTTAGGAAAACTTACCGAAGGTAAATTACACATTGGTATAGGTAGCTCAACATCTCCATTAGCTGGATTAAATGGTGTTGTAACCCATAAGGTTACGGGGCCACATCCATCTGGAAATGTGGGTACATTAATTAATAAAATAGACCCGGTAAATAAAGGTGAAGTTGTGTGGACAGTAAGTGCACAAGATCTTGTTATTATTGGGGAACTTTTATTAACCGGAAAGTTTAATGCAGAGCGTATAGTTGCCTTAGTTGGATCTTCTATCGAAAAACCAAGATATTTTAAAACTAAAATAGGTAGTGAGTTATCTACTGTGGTTTACGATAAAGGAGTTTCAGAAGGTGCTCATGTTCGTGTAATTTCAGGAAATGTTTTAAGCGGAAAACAAGTTGGACCAGGTGGTAATTTAGATTATTACAGCAATGTAATAACGGTTATTCCAGAAGGTGATGACTATGAATTTTTTGGATGGAATAAACCTGTTTTTAATAAAATTTCTACTTCTAGAGCTTTAACTTTTTCTTGGTTAAATCCTAATAAGAAGTACGATTTAAATACAAATACCAACGGAGAGCACAGAGCATTTGTTGTAACTGGTAGTTACGAAGAAGTATTTCCTTTAGATATTTATCCAATGCAAATATTAAAAGCATGTATGTATAAAGATTTAGATGAAATGGAAGCTTTAGGAATGTACGAAGTAGCTCCCGAAGATTTTGCTTTAACAGAATTTATATGTGTTTCTAAACAACCACATCAAAAAATAATTAGAGAAGGTTTAGACTTAATGCTAAAAGAAATAGGATAATGGGTTTAAAAGAAAGTTTACACAGTTTTAAAGAAAAAAATAAAGGTAAGAAGTGGTTACCTGCTTTTTCTGCATTACATACGTTTTTATATTTACCTAATGAGACAACTCATGGTGGAACACATATAAAAGCTGCCGATGATTTAAAACGTACCATGAACACGGTTATTATGGCATTAATACCATGTTTAATCTTTGGTATGTTTAATGCAGGTTATCAGCATTATTTAGCCTTAGGTGAAATAGAATCTGCTAACGGATTTTTAGGTGCTTCATTCTGGACTATCGATAATTTAATCGTTGGTTTATGGCAAGTACTTCCTTTAGTTGTTGTGTCTTACGGAGTTGGTTTAGGAATCGAATTCTTATTTGCCATCATTAAAGGGCACGAAGTTGAAGAAGGGTATTTAGTAACAGGTATGTTAGTGCCACTTATTGTTCCTGTTGATATTCCATTATGGATGTTAGCTGTAGCAGTTGCATTTGGTGTTGTTATTGGTAAAGAAGTTTTTGGTGGAACAGGAATGAATATTCTTAATCCAGCATTAACCATAAGAGCCTTTTTATTCTTCGCATATCCAACTTGGATGTCTGGTGATAAAGTTTGGGTTCATGGTGCAGTAGAACGCGATAGAATGATTGCTGCAGGACAAAACCTAGATGCTATTTCTGGAGAAACCATTTTAGGTGCCTATGCTCAAGGCAAATCTGTAGTTTACGATTATTGGGATATGTTTTGGGGTTTAATTCCAGGTTCGGTTGGTGAAACTTCAAAATTCTTAATTATCATAGGTGCTTTATTTTTAATATTCACTAAAATAGGAAGCTGGAGAATTATTGTTTCAACTTTTGTTGGAGCACTATCTATGGGACTTATATTTAATTTTATTGTAGATTCTGGTTGGATTGCTGAAACAAGCAAATTCTATGGATTAATGAGTGTGCCTTTCTGGCAACATTTAATAATAGGTAGTATTATGTTTGGTGCTGTTTATATGGCAACCGATCCTGTTACAGCATCGCAAACAAACAAAGGAAAATGGATTTATGGATTTTTAATAGGATTTATTTCTATTTTGATTCGTGTATTCAATCCTGCATATCCAGAAGGTGTATTTTTAGCTATTCTATTAATGAATGTATTTGCACCAACCATCGACCATTACGTAATTCAGGCGAATGTTAAATCAAGAATGAAACGTTTAAAAGCTAAAGTAGCATAACAATGGAAAATAGAACAGATAAAAATTCATATACCATTCTATTTGCTATAGCAATGGTTGTAGTTGTAGGTGCTTTATTAGCATTTACAGCATCTTCTTTAAGCCCAAAGATTACAGAAAATCAACGTATAGAAAAACAACAAAACATTCTATACGCTATGGGTGTAAATAATAACGGTGAAAAAAATGCTGAATTTGTATCAACAAAAGAAGCACCTGAGTTGTTTTCAAAATACATTACTAAACAGTTGGTTATTTCTAACGGAAAAGTTTCAGAGGATGATAAAGCTTATTTAATAGATTTAAAGAAAGATAAATCTGCAGCAGCAGGTGATGACTCTAAACGTAATTTGCCAGTATTCGTTGGTGAAAAAGATGGAAATACTTTTTATGTAATTCCAGTTTACGGTAAAGGACTTTGGGATGCTATTTGGGGTTATGTCTCTGTTGATGCCAATATGGTTATTAAAGGGGCATATTTCGACCATAAAGGTGAAACACCTGGTTTAGGAGCTAACATAAAAGAGCGTTTTTTCATGGACGATTTTATTGGTGAACATTTGCTAGACGAAAACGGAAACTTTAAAGGTGTAGACGTCGCTAAAGGAAATGCCGATCCTACAAATCAAAATAAAACAGATAACGAGGTAGATGCCATAGCAGGGGCCACCATTACGGGTAATGGAGTATCTGCTATGATAAAAAGTGATTTAAAGCTTTATAAACCTTTTTTCGATAATTTAAAAAATAATTAATCTATGGGACTTTTATCAAAAAAAGACGCAAAGTTAATAACAGATCCATTAGCAGATAACAACCCTATTACTATTCAAGTATTAGGTATATGTTCTGCTTTAGCTATCACTGCTCAATTAAAAGCATCTATAGTTATGGCATTATCTGTAATGGCCGTTTTAGCTATAGGAAACGTTGTAATATCTTTAATGAGAAACATCATTCCTTCAAAAATTAGAATTATTGTACAGTTAGTTGTTGTAGCTGCTTTAGTAATTGTGGTAGACCAAGTTTTAAAAGCATTCTCATACGAACTAAGTAAAACACTATCTGTATTTGTTGGATTAATTATTACTAACTGTATTATCATGGGACGTTTTGAAGCCTTTGCTTTAGCTAACGGGCCATGGAAATCATTTTTAGATGGTATTGGTAATGCTGCTGGTTATGGTTTAATTTTAGTTATCGTTGGTTTCTTTAGAGAGTTATTAGGTTCTGGAACTTTATTAGGCTTCCCTGTATTAGGTGATCCTATTGGAAAAACAGGATTATATGCTATAGGTTACGAGAATAATGGATTTATGTTATTATCTCCTATGGCCTTAATCGTTGTTGGAATTATTATTTGGGTTCAACGTAGCAGAAATAAAGCATTAATTGAAGATTAATTGGTTGTTAATTAGTAATTGTTAATTTATTACTGTTACTAAATTCCAAAAACAAAAATATATGGAACATTTAGAATTATTTTTAAAGTCAATATTTATAGATAACATGGTATTCGCAACCTTTTTAGGTATGTGTTCTTACTTAGCGGTATCTAAAAAAGTGAATACAGCTGTTGGTTTAGGAGCTGCTGTAGTTTTCGTAATGCTTATAACAGTGCCTTTAAACTGGTTATTAGACCATTATTTATTACAACCGGGCGCTTTAGTTTGGTTAGGCGAAGAATATGCAAGTTACGATTTAAGTTTCTTATCTTTTATTATGTTTATTGCAACCATAGCAACTATGGTGCAGTTAGTTGAAATAGTAGTTGAGAAATTTTCACCATCATTATACAATTCATTAGGTATCTTTTTACCGCTTATAGCAGTAAACTGTGCTATTTTAGGAGGTTCATTATTCATGCAATCTCGTGAAATTCCTACTTTAGGTTTGGCTACGGTTTACGGTGTAGGTTCAGGGATAGGCTGGTTTTTAGCGATACTTGCCATTGCAGCTATTCGCGAAAAAATTAGATATTCAAATGTACCACCTGCATTAAGAGGTCTAGGAATTACATTTATAATCACAGGTTTAATGGCTATCGGGTTTATGAGCTTTGGTGGTATGTTAACTGGAGGTGATGTTGCTCCTAAAAAAGAAGAAAAAACTGCAAAAGTTGATTCTAACTTAGAGAAAGAAAAAGAAGTTTTAGCTAACAACATAAAAGTAAACGAGTAGTATGATTTTAGCAGCAGGAACAACAGGAACCATAGCCGTAACAGTAATTGCGTTTTTAATTATTACGCTTTTACTTGTAACATTATTATTGGTAGTAAAACAAAAATTATCACCTTCTGGTCCGGTAAAAATTACCATAAATGGTGAAAAAGAAATAGAAGTAGCCTCTGGTGGAAGTTTATTATCTACTTTAGGAAATCAAAAAATATTTTTACCATCGGCTTGTGGTGGTGGAGGTACTTGTATTCAATGTGAGTGTCACGTTTTAGAAGGTGGTGGATCTGCGCTTCCAACTGAAACACCTCATTTTACAAGAAAAGAATTAGAACATGGTGCCCGTTTGGCTTGTCAGGTTAAGGTAAAACAAGACATGAATATTACCATTCCAGAAGAGGTTTTTGGTATTAAAAAATGGGAAGCAGAAGTGGTTCGTAATTATAACGTAGCATCTTTTATTAAAGAGTTTGTAGTTCGTATTCCAGAGGATATGAATTATAAAGCTGGTGGTTATATTCAAATTGAAATTCCACCATGTGAAATTAAATATTCTGATATTGATATTACAGCGCATCCAGAAGAGCATGAAACACCAGACAAGTTCCAGGCAGAATGGGATAAATTTGGTTTATGGTCTTTAGTTATGAAGAATAACGAAACTGTAGAAAGAGCTTACTCAATGGCTTCTTACCCTGCAGAAGGTCGTGATATCATGTTAAACGTTCGTATTGCTACCCCACCATGGGATCGTAACAAAAACGGATGGATGGATGTAAATCCTGGTGTAGCTTCATCTTACATTTTCTCTAGAAAACAAGGCGATAAAGTAACCATTTCAGGACCTTACGGCGAGTTCTTCATTAACGAATCTGATGCTGAAATGTTATATGTAGGTGGTGGAGCAGGTATGGCGCCAATGCGTTCACACTTATATCACTTATTCAAAACATTAAAAACAGGAAGAAAAGTAACGTATTGGTACGGTGGTCGTTCTAAACGTGAGTTGTTCTATTTAGATCACTTTAAACAATTAGAAGACGCTTTCCCTAACTTTAAATTTTATTTAGCATTATCTGAACCTTTACCAGAAGATAACTGGAAAGTTAAAGCAGATTTAGATGCTCCTGGTGATGGTTTCGTTGGCTTTATTCATAATTGTGTTATTGACAATTATTTGAGTAAGCATGAATCTCCGGAGGATATTGAATTATATTTCTGTGGACCACCATTAATGAACAAAGCTGTTCAAAAAATGGGTGAGGATTTCGGTCTTGCCGATGAGAATATTAGATTTGACGACTTTGGAGGTTAATTTGAAGTCTTAATAAATAAAAAAAGCCAACTTTAAAGTTGGCTTTTTTTATTGCATAATTAAATCATATTTTGGTTTATCATTTTCAAATTCAAATAGTTTGGAATAATCCATAACATTGGAAACATTATCCATACTGCAAAGTAATTCTACAACTTTTGTGAGACCATTAAATAACAGGTCTTTGTCGGTAGCGTTTTCTGGTTTTTTGTTTTTATGATGAAAAGGTAACTCGTATTGGCATGCTTTTAGAAATGTTGCTTCAATTTGAAGCAATTCCGAAGGTGTATAACCATTAAATTTTCTTCCAAGTGCCTGATGCACCCTACCAACATAATTAAGTTCCAGCGAGCCATGGTCATCCGATAAATGTTTCCAGCTATCGGTGTTATCTAGAATATTCCCAACAGCACATTGTTTACAGCATTCAGGATTTAATTGATTATTATGAAAAGCGATGTAAAGTTTTTTAATAGCTTGCTCTAATCGAATGGACGTTTTCATCTTTTTTTTATTTCTAAGTTAAAAAAAATATTTGTAATCCTTTAATGATTAGAAGATTAATGGCAATATAAATTTGAATAAAGCTATAAGTAAAACCACAGAAATAATATTTAAAATAATTCCAGTTCGTGCCATTTCACTCACTTTAATATAACCACTAGCAAATACAATGGCATTTGGGGGTGTTGCCATAGGAAGCATAAAAGCGCAACTACTAGCTATGGTAACAGGAATTAATAGGTATAATATTGGAATGTTTAATCCAATGGCGATGCCAGCTACCACCGGCGCTAAAACGGCTGTAAGGGCAACATTACTCATAAGCTCTGTCATAAACAACATCAAGGTTATTAAAACGGTTGCCATAAGCATAATACTTATTTGGCTTTCTGAAATACTTTTAGCAACAATATCAATTATACCAGAACTTTGCATGCCATTTGCTAAAGCTAAACCACCACCAAACAAAATTAAGATCCCCCAAGCTAACTTGTTAGTGTCTTGCCATTGTAAAATAAAATCTCCTGTTTTTAATTTAAATGGTACGGTAAATAAGGCTAATGCACCAAACATACTAATCAGGGTGTCCGATAACTCTAAGTTTGGAATTATAGAATTAATAACCGTTCTAAAAATCCAAAGGAAAACAGTGATGCCAAAAATTATTAAAACATGTTTCTCCTTTTTTGTTATTTTTCCAAGTTTGTTAAGTTCAATATCAATAAAATCTTGAGTTGTAATAAAAGTTAATCCTTTGTTTGGAAACAACCATGTTACCATGATAAAATAGATTATGGCTATAAGAATAATTGAAAATGGTAAGCCGAAAGCCATCCATTTAACAAATGAAATTTCAATGTTATATTGATTTTCTAAAAGTCCAATTAAAATAGAATTTGGCGGTGTGCCAATTACAGTTGCAATACCTCCAGCATTTGCAGCAAAGGCAATACCCATCATGACACTCACTGCAAAATTTTTATCTTTTTTAGTAAAGCCATCCTTATCATTAATTAGTAATTGAATAACAGACATGGCTATGGGTAACATCACAACGGTGCTTGCCGTATTGCTAATCCACATACTCATAAAGCCCGTAGCTATCATAAATCCGAGAATAACTTTATTTGGTGTGGTTCCTGTTCTTTTTATAATACTTAGTGCAATACGCTTATGTAAATTTACTTTTTCTAATGCCAGAGCCAATACAAAGCCTCCAAAGAAAAGAAATACAATAGGACTTCCATAATTCGAGCCAACATCGGCAATGGGCATGACTTTAAAAAGCGGAAATAAAAGCAATGGTAGTAAGGCTGTTACAGAAATCGATACGGCTTCAGTTATCCACCATGTTACCATCCAAAGTGCCGATGCAATCACATAATTGGCGTTTTCTGTTAAGTTTTCAATAGGAAAAAAATGTAAAACGGTAAATAAAAGCGGACCAATAAAAAGTCCGATAATTTTAGAATAGGGATGGTTTTTCATTAAAGCAAATAATTTATAATTTAGAATGGTTGGTAATTGAAATTAAAGTTAAATATTTTTTATACTAGCGTAAGCTAATTTTTAATATTAATTTTGCAACATGAGTAAACCACTTACCAAACAAGAACTACATAATTTGGCCATGAACCATGTTGGAAAAGATTTAGAACAACGTGGCTTCGAGTTTGTTGCTATAAATAGCACCTTAAAAAAACATCCCCAATTTGTTTGTATAGACAAAAATAGTCAGTATTACTTTGTAATTGTTAGAGCTGTTATTTTGCCTGAAAATCCCAATAATTATGATGTTATCTGGATGGAAACTTTTAAAAAACATGCAAGAGAAAAAGATGCTAAAGTGCTTTATGCAGGCGTGGGTATTGGAAATGTAAATGGCGAAAATCTGCCAATTTATTTAAATGAAGAATATTTGCTGGAATACAATGGAATTCAATTGTTAGAAACTAATTTGAATTAAATGAAATATGTTTTAAGTTTTTGCCTGTTAGTTTTTATAGTTTCATGTAAACAGGAACCAAAAAACACCAAGCTAACAGGACCGGTTTTTGGAACCAGTTATTCTGTTATTTATGATGCTCCAGAAGATTTTAAAAAACAGTTTGACAGTTTGTTTTATGTGATTAATAATTCGATGTCAACGTATCAAACTAATTCCATAATTTCCAAATTAAATAGAAATGAAGATAGTTTGGTTGATGCTCATTTTATAAAGGTGTTTAATACTTCCAAAGACATTTATAAATCTACACAAGGCGCTTTCGATCCTACCATTGGTGCATTAGTTAATGCTTGGGATTTTGGTCCGGAAGGAAAAATAGTGAATTTAGATAGCCTTAAAATAGACAGTTTAATGCATTATGTTGGGTTTGATAAAGTGAAAATTAATAATCAAATAGTTTCTAAACCTAAAGCAACTTTTATAGATTTTAACGCTATTGCAAAAGGGTATGGGGTCGATGTTATTGGTGAATTTCTAGAAAGTAAAAATGTTCAAAACTATTTGGTTGAAATTGGTGGTGAAATTCGAGTAAAAGGAATTAATGTTGAAAAAAACAGCCCTTGGAAAGTAGGAGTAGAGCAACCTCATTTCGATGGAGAGCAGTCCATTTTAAAAGCAATTAGTTTAAAAAATGAAGCTATGGCTACTTCGGGAACCTACAGAAAATTTAAAATTGACGACAACGGCAACCGATACGCCCATATTATTGATACCAATACAGGCTATCCAAGTAAAACCAATTTATTAAGTATTTCTGTAATAGCTAATAATTGTATGACAGCCGATGCTTATGCAACTGCATTTAAGGCTATGGGAATTGAAAAGATAAAAGCTTTTTTACAAACGCATTCAAACCTAAAAGTGTTCTTGATTTTCGAAAATGATAACAAGGAATTTGAAACCTTAGCTTTAAACGGATTTCCAGAGCAATAAATTACTTATATACCACCGGAATTATTTCTTCGGGTGCTAAACAATACGTTTCTATGGCCTCTTTTGAAAGTTTCGAGGTGTAGTTTACTTCATCTACTTTAAAACCAATACGTCTCAGTTTGTCAAAATAATCGCGCCCGTAAACACGCACATGGTCGTATTGTCCAAATATTTTGGCGCGTTCTTTTTTGTCTGTAATTGTATTGTCCTCGAAAGTAGTTTGTCTGCTTAAATCTTGCGGAATTTGGAATATACCATAACCACCAGGCTTCATAACACGATATAGTTCTTGCATGGCTTTTGTATCGTCTGGAATATGTTCTAAAACGTGATTACATAAAATGATATCATAGCTGTTATCATCAAACGGAAGGTCGCAAATATCTGCTTTTACATCGGCAATGGGCGATAGTAAATCGGTGGTGGTGTAATCTAAATTATTAAGATTTTTAAAACGTTTTAAGAAGCATTGTTCTGGGGCAAAATGAAGCACTTTTTTTTTAGCAGTAAAGAAATCTGTTTCATTTTTTAAGTACAACCATAACAGTCTATGGCGTTCTAAACTTAATGTAGAAGGCGATAAAACGTTCGTTCGTTGTTTACCGTAACCATAGGGTAAAAAGGTTTTAAAACGCTTTCCATCTATAGGGTCTATATATTTATTTCCTTTTAAAAAAAAAGCTAAAATAGGCCTTACGACATAACTTAAGCGAATAAGTAGCGGTCGTGGAACCAGATTTAATATGATTTTAAAAAGATTTTTCAAACGTATTATGCTTCAACTTCAGCATTAGAATGTATCAAATTAGAAATATTATCCCATAAAGAAATACGGTGTTCTAAGGCTAATTTTGCAATTTCAAGGTTTTCATTCCATTTTGTAGCATCATCACCACATAATTCTTCAATCATTTTTAATGATAATGGTCCGTGTTCATCGCCATCTAATTCAATATGTCTGTTCAAATAATAACTAAGCTTACTAAATGATTTGTCTTTAGTTTCAGAAGTATTAATTATTTGGAAAAACATGTCTGGTATAACATCTTCACGACCAAAAGTAAATGCAGAAGCAATTAAATGCGGTTTTTCAGTATTAATAACATCGAAGGTAAACTGAACAAATTTTAGGGTGTTCTTGTTTAATTGCACCTCTGAAGCCGCTCTGTTAACCGAGTAACCTTGGTTTATTAAAGCGATGAAATCGTTAATTTGATTTGTGTTTGCGCCCGTTTGATTCATGGCATCAATATACATTTCAAAATGACTTTTAGGCTCTCCCAGTTCGTTAATATCGCTTTCTTCACCCAATACAATTTCGTTTATAAATCGTGCTGTTGAAGCATTCGCTGAAGGCGTCCAAGGTAGTGAAGTTGTTGTTAAATTATTTTGAAGCGCTTTTAACAAGGACATAAAATCCCAAACGGCAAAAACATGCTGCTCCATGAAGATTTTTATGTCTTCAACAGTTTGAAGGTTTTTGTATAAATTATGATTGTTAAGTTGGGCTCTTAAATTTTCGAGTTCTTTTTCAATATGTTTTATGGCACTCATAAGTTATTATAAAACTAAAGCTTTTTGTCTAAATTCATCTTCTTCGTTACTTTCTATGCCTAATGCATCGTATATATAGGCGAAAGTTGAAAGCAATTCTGGTTTACCATCTACAATGGCAACGTCGTGCTCAAAATGGGCACTTGGTTTATTATCTAAAGTTGTAATAGTCCAGCCATCGCTATGTTGTTTAATGCGGTGGGTGCCTTGGTTTATCATTGGTTCTATGGCAACAACCATACCTTCAACAAACTTTTTGCCACGACCTCGTTTTCCATAGTTTGGCATCTCCGGATCTTCGTGCATTTTTTTTCCTAAACCATGACCAACCAATTCTCTAACAACGCCATAGCCATGATCTTCACAGTATTTTTGAATGGCATAGCCAACATCGCCCACGCGATTGTTTATTTTAAATTCTCTAATGCCAACATATAAAGATTCCTTTGTAATCTTTAATAATTTTTCGGTTTCAGGGTCGATTTCTCCAACAGCAAATGTATAAGCGTGGTCACCATAAAATCCGTTTTTTAAAGCACCACAATCAATTGAAATAATATCGCCTTCAACTAAAGGTGTATTGTTAGGAATACCATGAACAACCTGAGTATTAGGACTCATGCAAAGCGTGTTAGGGAAATCGTATAAACCTAAAAATCCAGGAATGGCTCCATGATCTCTAATGCAAGTTTCTGCTATTTTATCTAACTCGAGGGTTGTTACGCCTGGTTTAATTTCTTTGGCAAGTTCTCCTAATGTTTTCGAAACTATTAAGGCGCTTTCTCGCATTAATTCAATTTCTTCTCTGGTTTTTATAACAATCATGATTCTAAAAAAAATATGTGCAAAGATACTTAAATTCTATAGAAAGATGCTGTTTAATGCGAAAAGCATTATTTGAAAAAATTAAAAAAACCTTTCTTTTTTTCTGGAAGGGGCGGTTTGGAATTTGTTAATAGTTGGTAGATTTCTCCCCAACCTAAAAATCCACCTATATTTCTATCGTCAATAAAAACATCGGCGTGAATTTTTCTACTTGTTAGGTCGCTTAAAGTTTCTTCGGGGTAACTTTTATTGACTGCATAAAAAGTAATGTTGTTGTCTTTACAAAATTGAACGGCTTCATCGAGTTTGATACCACTTCTGTATGTCCATAAAATAAGCCTATGCCCATGCTCTTGAAGTTTTTTAAGTGTTTCAAAAGCAAAAAGCATCGGCTTTCCTATGTTTGGATAAGCATCTTCAACTATAGTCCCATCAAAGTCTACAGCAATAATAAGATGTTTATTAAAATTCATTCAATAGTTTTATATTAAAGGAAAACGGGTCATGGCTTTGGGTTGCTCTACACCAATTAATTTTAAAATGGTTGGAGCTACATCGCCTAAAACACCGTCTTTTATTTCTTTTAAATCGTTATCGATTAAAATAACAGGTACTGGGTTTGTTGTATGTGCTGTATTAGGTGAGCCATCTGGGTTAATCATGGTTTCACAGTTACCGTGGTCTGCAATTAGCAGGGTGGAGTAACCGTTTTCTAATCCGGTTGTAACAACGTCTTTAACACAAGCATCTACAGCTTCACAAGCTTTAATAGCGGCTTCCATAACACCAGTGTGTCCTACCATATCGCCGTTTGCAAAGTTTAAACAAACAAAATCGGCTTCGCCTTTTTTTAGATCTTCAACTAAGGCATCACGTAATTCGTAGGCGCTCATTTCTGGTTGCAAATCGTAAGTAGCAACTTTTGGAGAATTTTTTAAGATTCTAGATTCTCCTTCAAACGGTGTTTCTTGTCCGCCAGAAAAGAAAAAAGTTACGTGTGGATATTTTTCAGTTTCGGCAATTCTAATTTGTTTTTTACCAGCTTTAGATAGAACTTCACCTAAAGTTTCGGTGATGTTATCTTTATTGAAAATAACTTTAATACCTTCAAAAGCATCGCTATAATTAGTAATTGTAACGTAATAAAGATCTAGTTTTTTTGTTTCGTATTCAGGGAAATCTTTCTGATTTAACATTTCTGTTAATTCGCGACCTCTATCGGTTCTAAAATTATAGAAAATAATAACATCGTCTTTTTCAACTTTAGCAATAGGTTCGTTATTACTATCGGTTAAAATTAATGGTTTTATAAACTCATCTGTAACGTCGTTATCGTAATTAGCCTGAATAGATGCGGTTGCATTAGTGGTTTTAGTACCAACGTTATTCACGATGGCATCATAAGCTAATTTAACACGTTCCCAACGTTTGTCTCTATCCATAGCGTAATAACGCCCCGTGATAGTTGCTAATTTAGTGTTTGTTCCTTCAATATATTTTTCTAAATCGGCTACATATCCTTTTCCAGATTTCGGATCTACATCGCGACCATCTGTAAAAGCATGAACATACGAATGAACACCGGCTTTATTAGCTGCATCAATAAAACCTCTTAAGTGGCTTGTGTGTGCATGAACTCCACCATCACTTAATAAACCTAAAAAGTGAACTTTTTTATTGTTTTTTGAAGCGTATTCTAAGGCTTCTATTAATACTTTTTCGTCTTTTAAAGTATCGTTTTGAATTGCTAAATTAATTTTAGCTAAATCTTGATACACGATGCGACCAGCACCTAAATTCATATGGCCTACTTCGCTGTTTCCCATTTGACCATCAGGTAAACCAACATGCAAACCGTCGGTTCTTAAAGTAGCAAAAGGATATTTTTTATAAAGAGAATCTATAAATGGCGTTTGAGCATTATTGATAGCAGAAACTTTTGGATCTGGAGAGTTTCCCCAGCCATCAAGTATCATTAAGATGACTTTTTTATTCATTTTTTATTGGTATTTAATAGAGTTCAAATATACTGAAGTTTGCGCTATAAAGATTAAAAACAAGCCACTAAAAGCGTTATGTTTTCAGGTTTTTATGAGATTTTAAAAAATTGATTGTTTTGTTAATGAAATGTAAAATAATTGTTAAAATGATAAAAAAATAAAAGTTTCTTGTAACACTTTGTAATGTAAGGCGTCTATTAAGTATATCAAAAAACGAAATCATTAATCAAAATCAAATCAAAAATCTTTCATCATGAAAAAAACAATCATTATCTCGGCAATCGCATTATGTTTTTCTGTAATTACAGTAAACGCGAAATCTTCAACCTTTAATTTTGAAAACAATAAAGTAACAACGGTTTACTTTAAAGTTAATTCTTTCTGTGTTTCTATCGCTAAAGGGGATATAGAAACCGTTCAAAAATTAATCGCAAGAGGCGAAGATGTTAACGAAAAATCTAATGGTATGACGCCATTAATGTACGCGGCAAAATATAATAGAGTTGAGATTTTAAATCTTTTAATTGAACGCGGCGCAAAACTTAAAACTAAAAGCGATAAAGGTTTAACAGCTTTAGAATATGCAGCATTGCATGGAGCTACAGACACACATGCCATTTTAGTTGCTGCATTAGAAAAATAAATAATTATAATATAACGCTATTTTAATTATTTGAGTTAGTCACTCTTAATAGAAAGCCCTGTCTTCAGGGCTTTTTTGTTTCTTATACTTTTAAATATTTACTCATTATAAAATGCAGGCCTATATCTTTAATTACAAAAGGCTCGCCAATGATGTTGAAATTGCAATTTCGATAAAAATTTACAGCGCCTTCTCGGGTATTGCACCAAATAACATCTGTGTTTTTTTGTTTTAGTATGGTTTCGGCATGATTTAAAATTTCTTTTCCTAATCCTTTTTTTTGAAATTCGTGTAAAACGGCCATGCCTCGCAGTTGGTACTGATGTTTTTCAGGAATTAAAGGATGGTTGTTTTTTAGAAATGAAGCTACCGCAGCTAGTTTTTGGTTTACATACAACCCTAAATGAAAGGTGTTTTCATAGTCATCGCCTTCGAAAACACAAGAATTTAAAGGCTTACCGGCTCTTAAAACAGGATGTCTAACAGCATGTGTTTCTCTAGCACTAATTTTTTTAATAATAGGTGTTGGGTTTGTATTCATTTTATGCAGATAACAAGTTAAACATAAGCAATTTTAATTTTAACCTCATTTACTATTTGATTTTTTTCTTTGAGTAAGCGCTTTAAATTAACTGTAATTGATATGAGTTTATTTATTATGAGGCTTTTATGAAATTTACTATTTAATTTTTAAAAAAGTTGTTAATTTTTTTTGCTAAATAGGATAGCATTTTTATATATTTGCACGCGCTAATGCGGGAGTAGCTCAGTTGGTAGAGCGTCAGCCTTCCAAGCTGAATGTCGCCGGTTCGAACCCGGTCTCCCGCTCGAAAGCCTCATCAATTTGATGAGGCTTTTTTTATGTTATAAAGTTTGCTGTTTTAATTGGCATCACAATTACCAATTTTTATCTAAAAAAGTCCTCTTTAGTTTAAATGATTTAATTGCGTGCCAGGATTAACTTCGTAAGGTGTTTTGTTATGTTCGAAAATACGCGCTGTTAATGGGCCATTCAATATAATTGAAGATTCGTTTACATGTAACCAGCTGCCTTCACGCAATCCTATTACTGGTGGCGTGTTATAATGATGAAATTCGTTTATACGCGTTTCACGAGTTTCTCCCATGTGTTTACTTGTAGGGTCTGGGTCTAGGTAATGCGGATTTATATTAAAAGGTACCAATGCCAAAGCATTAAAACTTGGCGGATAGACAATGGGCATATCGTTGGTAGTTTTTATTGTAAGACCACAAATATTACTTCCCGCACTGGTTCCTAGGTAAGGGGTACCGCTTTTAACTGCATTTTGTATGGGTGTAATTAAATTGTTTTTGTAAAGCTGATAAGTTAATACAAAGGTATTGCCGCCACCAACAAAAATACCTTCAGCTTGCTCAATAGCCTCAATAGGGTTTTCAAACTCATGAATACTTTTTACGGTTTTATTGATTTTAGATAATCCTTTTTGGGCAATGGCCGTATAAGCATCATGGCTTATGCCTCCGGGTCTTGCATAAGGTATAAATAAAATGGTTTTTGCATTTGCAAAGAAGGTTTCTAAAGTTTCCAGTAAATATTCTAAATAAGTACTGCCATGAATGGTAGAGGTACTTGCAATTATTATGTTTTTCATAAAATTTCTTTAATATGGTAAAGCTAATTAATTATTGTGTTTAACAAAAGTTTAGATGATTTTGAGATGAAAATAATATTTAAATATCTTAACTTTATAAAAAAAAATATGAAAAAATTACTGCTATTTGTCGCTTGTTTTGTTACTATGCTTGTGAATTCGCAAGATTTTAAACGTTTAGTTGTTGATGGTAAAATTATTGTTGAAAGCAATGATGTTTCAGGCATTACGGTATTCAACACCTCTTCAAATAAAGGGGTGGTTACAGACGATAATGGCGAATTTAAATTGGCAGTTCGGCTTAACGATATTATTACCGTTAGTGCTTTGCAATTTCAAAATATCGAGTTTAAAGTGAATCAATCGATTATGGCCTCGTTAAAAATGAAAATATTTTTAATAGAAGAAATAAACGCCTTACCAGAAATTGTTTTATTGCCAAATAAATTAACAGGTGAACTAGAAACCGATATGCAAAAAACAAAACGTTTTACGCCCAAGCTAAACGCTTTTTATTACGGCATTAAGAGTCCCGATATAGTAAAATTTGAACCAGATAATAAGTCGCAAGTACAAAACACAGCCATTGACAGGCAACATGTTACTATGGTAAATGGTTTAAATATTAAAAATGTTGTAGACCAATTACTTTTACCATTATTTAGATCGAAAGCCGATAGTAAAGAAGAAAAAGGTATTCCCGAAGTTCCAGTAGATGCCATAAAATATTATTTTGGTTCAGAATTTTTAACCGATAATTTTAATATTCCCGAACATCGAGTTGAGGAATTTATAAGGTATGTCGAGCGCGATGGGTTTGATTATACATTATTAAATTATGGTAACGAAATGCAGTTTTTAGAGCATCTACTCACCGAAAGCCAAGCTTTTTTAAAAAATAAAAAGTAGTTTTGATGAAGAAGATCTCTTTTTAACAAAATATTAGTTAACGTTTACATTTTATTTAAGAATTGAAAAGCGTTCTTTATGATGTAAATTAAAAGCACTTGAGATATTTTGTAACAATTACATTTGCGTTTTTATGTTCTAACTTATTATGGACTCAAAGCATAGAGCGTCACGATTTAGAGGGTCAAGTTTTTGCCAGTTCGAATGATGTCGAGGGCGTAACCATTTTTAATACATCTACCAACAAAGGAACAATAACCAATGAAAAAGGGGAGTTCCGTATTTTTGCTGCTGAAAATGATATATTAGAAATTTCGGCATTACAATTTCAACCACAAAAAATTACAATTACTAAGGATGTTTTAAAATTAAAAACACTCAAGTTGTTTTTAGTAGAGCATGTAAATAGTTTAGATGCCGTTTTTTTAATGTTTGGTCTTACAGGAAATATTAACCAAGATATTGAGAATGCTGGTAATGCGCCTGTTATTCAATTGAATTTAGGCAACTTAGATAACTTAGAGTTTTTTGATGATCGTTCGCTTGATAATAGGGTTGTTGCCAATGCGCTTAATTCAATTACCAATAAAGGTGGACTTTACAACGGAGTTAATTTTGTGAGCCTTTTTAAAGGTTTATTGAAATCTAAAAAGAATAAAAAGTCCAAAACAAATAATGAAAAGGTGCCATTTACTCAACACAAAACACTAACCGATATTTACACCCACAAGTATATTAGTGAGACCTTTAATATGCCTTTAGGACAAGTTGAAGCTTTTGTGGCGTATGTTGAGAATAAAGGCATTCCCGAAAATTTATATAGTGAAGAACAAGCGTTTAATCGAATTGATTATTTGGTAAAACAACGTGACTTATTTTTATCGCTTCCGAATGTTAAAAACTAAACTTCTTATATTATTCTTGTTCACGCTTCAATTAAGTGTGGGCCAAACTATTGAAATTACTGGAAGCGTAGAAAGTAAAGACGATGTAGAGAATATTCATGTGATTAACCAAACCCAACAAAAATTTACAATTACTAATGCCAAAGGCGAATTTGTAATTCCTGTAAAATTAAACGATACGCTTACTTTTTCATCCATTCAGAGTAAATTAAAAACCGTTATAATCGATAAACATGTATTGCTTTTTAAAGCATTAAAAGTGGTATTGGAAGAGCAGGTAAATGCCTTAGATGAAGTTGTTGTAGGTAAAATATTAACAGGTAATTTATTGTTAGATGTTCAAAATATGGAAGGCGATCCACCCATTAACTTTTACGACGTTGGTATTCCCGGATATACTGGAAAACCGGCAACTCAAAGTGAAAGGCGATTAAGTGAGGCATCAGAATTTAGTCCAAAAGCAGGAGGTTCTTTAGGAGGCGTAGGAGGTTCTGTTTCAGCAACTGCTATAATAAATGCTATTTCAGGAAGAACTAAAATGCTTAAAGCAAGAGTTAAGTTAGAAGAACGTGAAGAATTAATGCAAAGTATAAAAGGACGGTTGGCAAGAGATTTTTTTGCTACAAACCCTTTGAAAGAAGAACTTAAAATGGATTTTTTCTATTTCTGTGCAGATGATGAAAACTTTTTAAAGTATTGTAAAAATGAAACAGATTTTAATATTTTATTTTTTTTAAGAACAAAATATAACCAATACATTGAAAATTTAAAAGCGTCCAACGATTAATCCTTTCGGAATACTTTTTGTAAGCTTCTAAATAATTACTTTAGTAAAAAAATAAATAATGAAAATTTTTAAAATAACCCTATTCATTTGTGCCATTACATTTTTGTCTTTCACAAGTTTGCACAAATATTATATAAGTGTTACTCAAATAGAATTTGTTAAAGAAAAACATGCCGTTCAAATAATTTCTAGAATTTTTATTGACGATTTAGAAAAATTATTGCGAGAGCGTTACGACGAATCAATCACGCTCGTTGGACCAGATGAACCTGAAATTACCAATACTTATATTTCAAAATATTTAAACGAAAAGTTTAAAGTAAAAATTAATGGGAAGCCTGTTTCTGTAAATTTTATTGGTAAAGAATATGATTGCGATATTACAAAGTGTTACCTAGAAATTTTAAATGTAAAATCGATTGAATCGATTGAAATAAGTAATCAAGTCTTGTTTGATATTTTTCCAGATCAACAAAATATTATTAAAACAAAAATCAATTCAAAAGAAAAAAGTGCCATTCAAATTCTAGAAAAGCCTACCACTCTGTTAAAATTTAACTAAATAAACGTTAATTCATTTCATTTTTTATTGTAATCTAGCTTTTTTTGTTATTTAAAATTAATGAAATTGGTTAAAAACTAAATTTCATTTAAAAAAAATTAATCCAAACTATGATTAAACTTAAGTATTATTTCTTCAGTGTAGTTCTTATTTCTGCCAGCTTATTCTCGCAAGAGCAAACCCCAGTAAGAGAACAAGGTCATACAGATCAAAACAAGTTCAGACAAATGAAAGATGTGTTGCCTACCCCAAATGAGAGTAGAACAGCTTCAGGTGCTCCAGGTCATTTATACACACAACAACAGGTAGATTATTCTATCAATATTTTGTTGGATGAAGAAAAAAATAAAATTTTTGGCGACGAAAATATAACCTATCACAATAATTCTAAAGATAAGTTAGAATATTTATGGGTTCAGTTAGATCAAAACATGAGATCGAGAACCTCTAAAACTCCAGATATCGCCACAGAAAGTTTTAACGCTCCTTTTAATGGGGTACAATCTTTTACAAAAGCTAATTTAAAAAAGCAATTTGATGGCGGTTTTAACATCGATTATGTTAAAAATGAAAATGGTGGCGATTTATCATACACAATTAATCAAACCATGATGCGCATTAATTTACCAAAGCCACTAGCGCCAGGGGAAACTTTCAAATTTAGCATCAAATGGAATTATAATATTAATGATATTAATGTTGATGGTGGTCGTTCTGGTTTAGAAACCTTTCCAGATGGAAATAATAACTACACCATTGCACAGTTTTATCCCAGACTATGTGTGTATGATAATGTTGAAGGTTGGCAAAATATGCAATTCTGGGGACGCAGTGAATTTGCTTTAGAGTTTGGAGATTTTGATGTAAAAATTACCGTTCCTGCCGATCATATTATGGAAGCGACAGGCGACTTGCAAAATGCCAAAGATATTTTAACGAAAGAACAATTAAAACGTTTAGATCAAGCTAAAAAATCGTTTAAAGATCCAGTTTTTATTGTAACCGAAGCAGAAGCTAAAGTGGCAGAAACAAAGCGTAGTACAAAAACTAAAACATGGCATTATAAAGCCGAGAATGTTCGGGATTTTGCTTTTGCAACATCTAGAAAATATATATGGGATGCCATGGCTGTAAATATTAACGGACGCGCTGTTATGGCTATTTCATTATATCCTAAAGAAGGAAATCCACTTTGGGAAGAGCACTCCACTCGTGTAGTTGCCAATACTTTAGAAGAATACTCTAAATTAACATTTGATTACCCATACAACAAAGCCGTATCGGTACATTCAGAAAGACAAGGTATGGAGTACCCAATGATTTGCTTCAACTTTGGGAGACCAAATGCCGACGGCACTTATTCAGAGCGTACAAAACATGGAATGATTGGGGTAATTACCCACGAAGTTGGTCATAACTTTTTCCCAATGATTGTAAACAGCGACGAGCGCCAGTGGACGTGGATGGACGAAGGCTTAAACTCTTTTGTTGAGACCTTAGCAGAGCTAGATTACGATCCAGAATACGAAACAGGAAACCTGCCTAAAAATATTGTGCCTTACATGGGCGGTGATCAAAGTTATATTTCACCAATCATGTCTCAAGGCGATTATGTATACCAATTTGGACCCAATGCATACACCAAACCAGCTGCTGGTTTATATATGTTAAGACAAACCATCATGGGGTCAGAATTATTCGATTATGCTTTTAGAACTTACGCGCAACGTTGGATGTTTAAACACCCAACACCAGCCGATTTCTTCCGAACCATGGAAGATGCTTCTGCAATGGATTTAGATTGGTTCTGGAGAGGTTGGTTCTACACCACAGACTACACCGATATAGGTGTTAAAGAGGTTAAAAAATATTATTTAACAGACAAACCAACAGAGCAAGCCGAAGAAGCTGCTAAACGTTATAACATGAATCTTGAGGATTATAAAGATAAATTAATTTATTATGCCGAAGCTCAAGATGGTGTGACGCCTAAAGACGAAAAGAAAATATCAGATTTTAAAGTTTTAAACGATTATTTACAAACATTAAGTCCTGCCGAAAAAGCAGATTTAAACAAGGCGCCTAATTATTTTTACGAAGTAACGTTCGATAAGCCAGGCGGATTAGTAATGCCTATTATTGTTGAAATTACTTTTGAAGATGGCTCTAAAGAAAGAAAAACATTCCCAGCACAAATTTGGAGATACAACGATAAAGAGGTTAAAAAAATATTTAAAACTGAAAAAGCTATTGCTAGTATTGTTGTCGATCCAGATTTAGAAACTGCCGATGTCGATACTACAAACAATACTTGGCCTAATAAAGAAGAGAAAAGTAAATTCGATCAATTTAAAGAGAAAGTAAAAGGATAACATTATGGTGAAATCAAAATTTGAAGGGAATAACATTTTAAATAGTTTAATATTTTTTCTTTTTGTTACAGCCTCTGTATTTGTGCATGCTCAAGAAGCAACACCACGAAAAGGAGGGCATACAAATACAAATAAATTTAAACAATTGTATGAAGAGTTTTCTACTCCAAATATGTATCGTTCGGCTTCTGGTGCCCCTGGTGCTGCATACTATCAACAACAGGCAGATTATAAAATGGATATTGTTTTGGACGATAAAAACTCGAAATTATCTGGTTTTGAAACCATAACATACACTAATAATTCACCAGATAATTTAAAATATCTTTGGGTGCAGTTAGATCAAAACATGCGAGCTAAAACCTCTAAAACACCATTAATTGAATCTACCGATGTAGCTCCTGTACAGCGTCCAGAACAATTTTACTCATCTTATCTAAAAGAAGATTTCGACGGTGGTTTTAATATTCAGGAGGTAAAAGACACCAATGGTAAACCACTACAATACATGATTAACAGCACGATGATGCGTGTAGAGTTACCAGAAGTTTTAAAATCGGGAGATAAGTTTTCATTCTCTGTAAAATGGTGGTATAACATCAATAATCATGTTGATGGCCGCGGACGTTCGGGCTACGAATATTTTCCTAAAGACGGAAACAAAGCCTTTATAATTGCACAGTTCTTTCCAAGAATGGCAGTTTATAACGATGTTGAAGGTTGGCAAAATTCACAATTTTATGGTCGTGACGAGTTTGCTTTACCTTTTGGTAATTACGAGGTTAACATTACCGTTCCTGCCGATCATATTCTAGACGGTACTGGTAAACTGGTAAACCGCAAAGAAGTTTTTACAAAAGACATGATGCAACGTTACGAACAGGCTAAAAAATCGTATGATAAGCCTGTAATTATTGTAACACAAGCCGAAGCAGAAGCTGCAGAAAAAGGGTTTTCTGATAAAACAAAAACTTGGAAACTACACGCCGAAAACGTGCGCGATTTTGCTTTTACAAGTTCAAGAAAATACATCTGGGATATGATGGCTGTTAAAATTGGTGGTAAAGATATCATGGCCGTATCATTATATCCTAAAGAAGGGAATCCGCTTTGGGAAGAATGGTCAACAAAAGCTGTAGCCAGTACTTTAGAGTCGTATTCTAGAATGACATTCGATTACCCATACCACAAAGCCATTTCAGTTCATGCCAAAAATCAAGGTATGGAATATCCAATGATTTGCTGGAATTACGGTAGACCAAACGAAGATGGCACCTATAGCGACCGCGTTAAATATGGCATGATGAGTGTTATTATTCACGAAGTAGGGCATAACTTCTTCCCAATGATTGTTAACAGCGACGAACGCCAATGGACCTGGATGGACGAAGGTTTAAATTCCTTTGTTCAATACGTTGCCGAACAAGACTTTGCTAAAAAATATTCAAACGTTTTGTCGCCACAAGATAAAGTATATCCTTCCAGACGCGGTCCAGCGAAAAACATAATTAGTTACATGGCCGGTAATCAAGATTTTATTGCACCCATTATGACTAAAGGTTTAAACACCTACCAATTCGGTAATAATGCTTACGGTAAGCCAGCTACGGCTTTAAATATTTTACGTGAAACCGTTATGGGCGAGGAGCTATTCGATTACGCATTTAGAGAATATGCTCACCGTTGGATGTTTAAACACCCAACACCAGAAGATTTCTTTAGAACCATGGAAGATGCCACCGCATTCGATTTAGATTGGTTTTGGAGAGGTTGGTTTTACACAACAGACTGGGTAGATATAGGAATTAAAGATGTTAAAAAATACTACGTATCCTCCGAACCAAACAAATACATCAAAGATTTAGCTAAAGAAAACAATCGTAGTTTAAGCGATTTACCACCTTTAGTGTATTTGGTAGAAGAGGGCAGCGACGAATTTAAAGAAACCCTTAAAAACGGTTCGGTACTAGATAATTCTACCTCACTTAAAGAATATTTAATGGATAATTTTACGCCCGAAGAACGTAAAAATATAAAGCAACCTAAATATTTCTACAACATTACCTTTAACAAACCAGGCGGATTGGTAATGCCCATTATTGTAGAGTACACCTATGCCGATGGGTCTAAAAAAACAGAAACCTATCCAGCCGAAATATGGAGATTGAACGATAACGAAGTTAGTAAAGCCATCGCTTCAGATAAAGAAATTGTAGGCATTCAAATCGATCCAAACGAGGGCACTGCCGATATCGATACATCGAATAACACCTGGCCAAAACAAGAGGTTAAAAGCGATTTCGATCAATTCAAATCAAAAGTTAATAACTAACTTTAAGCAAATAAAAACAAAAAGGGATGCCGTAAAAAGCATCCCTTTTTTTATAAACATAAACGTTTTATTAACAACAATAAACTAATCAAATTAAAAACAACTTAGTATATTTGTAGCGTGAAAATACTACCTACATTATTATTTATTAGTGGCGCAGAAATAGCCTTCATCCTATTTATAGTGATTATGGTTTTTGGTGCCGATAAATTACCCGAAATCGCTCGCGGTATGGGAAAAGGTATGCGCGTACTTAAAGACGCTACCAACGATGTAAAACGCGAAATAAACAATTCGGCCAAAACCAACGGTATCGACACCAGCATCGTTTCAGATGTAAAAAAACAACTCGATAGCGTAAAAGACGATCTAGACGAATTCACAGGCTCGGTAAAACGAAAACTATAAATTCTTTGGGCGTTACCCCAAACCTTTAGTAAGCCAGGTTTGTGGTCGGGCTATACGTTACAATCTTTTTGCTCGTACCCTCGCAAAAAGGATTTCCACTGCTATCCCTAACGCAACGCCACCCAAGTAAAGTGCACTTAAAAGTATTTACAGCTTTACCAAAGGCCTTATAAAATAAATCTCTATAGTTTTCTACTAACGGTTAAACCATCTCGAATAGGTAGTAAAACAGTTTCTATTCTTGGGTCGTTTTTTAAAAGCGTGTTATAATCTAAAACAGCTTTTGTAGAAGTATCTTTAGCATCTAAGGGCTCTACAACCTTTCCATGCCACAGCACATTATCCGATAAAATTATACCACCCGGATTAAGCTTATCAATAATGGCATGAAAATAATTCACATAATTAGGTTTGTCAGCATCAATAAAAACCAAATCAAACATGAGATCCAGTTGAGGTATCACCTCAAGGGCGTTCCCCAAATGCTGAAAAATTTGATGTCCGTATCCCGATTTGTCAAAGTATTTTCTTTGGAAATCAACCAATTCTTCATTCACATCAATGGTATGTACTTCCCCGTCTTTTTGAACACCTTCGGCCAGGCAAAGTGTAGCATAGCCCGTAAAAGTGCCCAATTCTAAAATGTATTTAGGATGTTTAAGTTTAGAAATCATACTTAAAACACGTCCTTGATAAGGACCGCTAAGCATAATAGGTTGTAATATTTTTTGATAGGTTTCGCGTGTAAGCTGTTGTAATAATTCTGGTTCGGCTTCCGAGTGTGCCACAACATAATCATCTAAATCTTCAGGTAAAAAATACATTAACTTAAAATTCTATTTATTAATTTTTGTTTAGCAGCCTCGTCTTCACCACAAAGCCATTTTATTACATTGTCTTGCCAAATGGCATCGTGTTCTGTTGGCGTAATAATCTTGCGCTCTAAAGCTAAATCTAATATTTTTCCGGGGTACGACGATTGTTTTGCGCTTTCCATTTCACCCAAAGGGTACGGGTCGTCTAATCCCATAAGCACCTGTTTCGAACCATGATTTTTTATAAGTAATTCCAAGTCACCAGTATCATGAACTAAGGTGTCGAAAAAAATGTTTTTATGGCCAACAGCTTTTCTGGGGTGGTGTTTTCCTTCAAACAAATCGGGTCTGCCATCAAACCCCTGTATACGTCGTCCTAAATTAATTTGAGCTAATTGTCCGCCATGCGCAAAACAAGTTCGCATGTTCGGGTATTTTTCCTGATAACCGTTTAAAGTTAAAAAATGGTAAGCATCGGCACATTGTGCTAACATCCAAATTAAATGAAAACGCCATGAGGTGTTCTCCAGTTTTATAAATTTTTCACCATCGTAGGGATGAATTTCTACGGCTAAATTGTATTTGTTAGCCAATTCAAAAATGGGTTCGTTTTCCTCATCAAAAATACAACGCCAGGTACCAATGGTATCCATAAAATGCGTTGGTAAACAAAGCAGTTGTAGGCCGTGAGTTTCAACACACCGTTCAATTTCCCAGCAAGCGCTTCTAACAAAACCAGGATGCACCACAAAACCACAAGTAAATTTACTCGGATTATCATGTTGTATGCGGGCATTAAAATCATTTTGAAAACGTAAGGCCTGCTTCATTTCCTCAACACGTAAACCATTACCATACAATTGCGATAAATTCAATACAACTGCATGGTCAATTTTGTTGCGTTCCATCCATTCCAGTTTTTCGTGCAAGAAAAAACTCGAGTCGGTAACGGGGCGGCTCCAATCTTTTTGCAACATATATTTTCGGTCTTTATCAACCCAAAAAATACCTTTTTCCTGCATAAAACTCGGAATTTCTTCCGGGTAGGGCAGTAAATGCGAATGTCCGTTAATACGAAGTTTACGTGTCATAAAAATTTAATCAATTTTTACTTTTTTTGGAGGTTCCATAATTTCACCACAATTAGGGCAGGTGCGTTTATCTTCGTCGCTGTAATAATGGTCGAAAATTTTAGGCATATCGGTTTCAATATTCTTAACAGCAAAATCTTCTTCATAAAGTTTTGTTGTACAATTTTCGCAAAACCAAAGCAGGGCATCTCGCATACCTTCGGGACGCTTATATTCAATAACCAACCCAACGGTATTGGCGCCGCGTTGTGGCGAATGTGGTACTTTGGGAGGCAATAAAAATATCTCACCCTCTTTTATGGTTATATCTTTAGGCGTACCCTTATCGATAACTTTTAAAACGATATCGCCTTCAACCTGATAGAAAAATTCTGGGGTTTCGTTGTAATGATAATCCTTACGATTGTTGGGGCCACCAACCACCATCACAATAAAATCGCCATCCTTCCAAACCACTTTATTACCCACCGGAGGCTTTAATAAATGTCTGTTTTCTTCAATCCAGGCTTTAAAATTTATTGGTGAAACTAATTTGCTCATTCCATTATATTTTATGGCGTGTCCCTATCGGGTCAGGCTTTCCGCTAAATCTTTTTGTGAAAAACAAAAAGGATATCGCTTCAATCCTTCACGCGGGTTTATTTGTGAGTTAAATTTACAAAGATTTTGTTCGGCCACCATCAACAGGTATGTTAATTCCGTTAATATAACCAGCCGCTTCGCTAGCAAGAAAAGTTACCGCATGGGCCGTTTCTTCGGGTTTTGCAAAACGTTTAGCAGGCGTATAATTTTTCATTATTTCGGTCATTTCTTCAATGCTCGTACCTTCGTTATTTGCTTTTATTTTAATAATTTCATTCAATCTTTCGGTTTCAGTAAAACCAGGTAAAACATTATTAACGGTAATACCAAAGGGCGCTAGTTCAATAGAAAGTGTTTTACTCCAGTTACCAACCGCACCTCGAATGGTATTGCTTACACCCAATCCAGGAATAGGTTCTTTAACCGAAGTAGATATAATATTTATAATTCTACCATAACCAATTTCTTTCATAAACGGAATCACCGTTTGTGCCAACACATGGTTGCATTTAACATGCAAAGTAAAGGCGTTATCAAACTCATCTAAACTCGCATTTAAAATGTCCCCACTTCGTGGGCCGCCGGTGTTGTTTACAAGAATATGAAACCCGGTTGTTTTATCGATATACTTAATAACTTGCTCTTGTAACTCACGCGGATTAGCAAAATCGGCCACAATATAATTATGGTTTTCACTATTTGGTAATTCGGCTAAAACCTGTTTTAACTTTTCACGATTTCTGGCTACCAGAGTAACATTAACGCCTTCGCTGGCTAAAGCGAAAGCTGTTGCTCTTCCTATTCCGGCAGTGCTGCCACAAACTAGGGCGTTTTTGTTGGTTAAGTTTAAGTTCATATTAATAATATCCTAGGTTAAATGTATTTACTCTAATTCTGTCTTCTTTTAAAATATTTGAATATACAATAATTGGCACTAGCATAAACCCAGCAATCACTAAGCTTGAATAAATACCGCCATATTTAAGTAGAAAAATGGGTACATAGTATATTAAAATGGGGGTTCCAACTAGAAATATAGCGCAAGCTATAATCAAAGCAAATTTGGACTCTTTTGCAAACAATTCATTTACTTTAAAAATATTATTGTGTTTACAGTGATTGCATGTTAAAGCTTTGGTTTTTCCTTCGTACATAACAAATTCAACTCTAGTTTTTTGATTAGAGTTGAAGCATATTTCACGTCTACATTTTATGCACTTTGCAAATAATTTCATAAAAATTATTTTAAACCAGCAATTCTATCATCTTCAAGAATAGCTTCTGTTTCTTGTTTTATTTTTTTTAAGTTAACTTCTAAATCATCATTTAAACTAATAACACCATCGGTTAACATATTTAAAATGGCTTTATCCTGAGCGCGCCCTTTTAACATGGCTTCTCTATAACCAATATTCTCGTTAAAGGTTACCAAAGAATATTTTGAAGCATAATCATTTGGGAACTCCTTTTCTAAAGCCATTTCTAAGTTACGCTTTTCTCTAAAAACAGCGTTGTTTACATGACCTTTCATTTCATGAAAATTATCAATAGCTAAATCGGCAATGGCATCGGTATCTTTTTTCCGTTTGGCTTCGTAAACTTTAAAAATAGTTTCCCAATCGCTTTTCGATTCTGGATTGGGGTGTGCTTCTAAAACCTGATCGAATTCTACAACATCTTCAAAAGACGCATTCATGCCTTGTCCGTAAAACGGCACAATAGCATGAGCGGCATCGCCCATTAATAGGGTGTTACCTTTATAATGCCAGGGCGAACATTTAACGGTTCCAAGCGGTGAGGTTGGATTTTTAAAAAAGTCTTCAACCAGATTTGGCATCAATTTTAAAGCATCTTTAAAATAGGTGCTAAAAAATTCTAACACACGCGCTTCCGTAGTTAAATTATTAAAATTGTAAGTGCCATCATCGTAACTTAAAAATAATGTTACTGTAAAGCTGCCGTCTAAATTAGGTAACGCAATAAGCATAAACGCCTCACGACCCCAAATATGCAAAGCGTTTTTAAAGGTTTTGTGCGCTCCGGTTTTATCTGGTAGAATACTTAATTCTTTGTAACCATGAGTTAGATAATCTTGCGAGAAACTAAATAAGAATTTTTTACCCAGATAATAACTTTTACGCATGGCAGAACCTGCACCGTCGGTAGCAAAAATAACATCGGCATTTATAACATGTTCGTTTTTAGATTCGTAATTATAAAATAGGGCGCTGGTATTTTCAAAATCGACACTTACACATTTGTTATTAAAATAGATGCTTACATTGTTTCGTTTTTCGGCTTCGGTAAGCAATAAGGCATTGAGGTCGTTTCTGGAAATGGAATTAATATATTCATTTTCGCGTCCGCTATAGGGTGCAAAAATGGTTTTGCCTGCCGTGTCGTGTAACATACGACCATGCATTGGAATACAAAGTGTTTTTACTTGTTGGTCGATGCCAACAAGCTTCATGGCTTTATTGCCTCGGTTTGAAAACGCAAGGTTTATTGAGCGCCCTGAGTCTAAGGTAATTTTTCTAAGATCGGGACGTTTTTCATAAACACTAACCTGATAGCCTCGTTGAGCCATTCGCAATGCCAAAAGACTTCCGCAAAGGCCCGCTCCGATAATTAATACATGTTGATTTTTAGGCATTTAATATGGTTTTTAAACGTTCAACTAAATAATAAACATCTTGAAACGAATTATATAAAGGGGTTGGAGCGCATCGAATAACATCGGGTTCGCGCCAATCGCTTATAACCCCAGCTTCGGTAAGTTTGTTGTGCAGGGTTTTATTAGCGTTTTTAACTTGAATAGAAAGCTGGCATCCACGTTCGTTTGGATGGTTGGGAGTGATTATTCTAATGGTGTCTTCGCCTAATGCTTTTAATAAGAATTCGAAATAACCGGTTAGTTTCTTCGATTTTTCAACGAGAGTTTCAAATCCAACCGTATTAAAAATATCTAATGACGCACGAATGGCAGCCATCGATAAAATGGGCGGATTCGATAGTTGCCAACCTTCGGCTCCAGGAAGCTGGTCGAACTCGTCGCGCATATTAAATCGTGTTTGTTTGTTGTGGCTCCACCAACCAGTAAATCGGTTTAGGTTTTTATTGTAAGCATGACGCTCATGTACAAAACAACCTCCTAAACTCCCAGGGCCGGAATTTAAATATTTATAGGTACACCAAACAGCAAAATCGGCACCCGAATCATGTAAATTAAGAGGCACATTTCCTGCTGCATGGGCACAATCGAACCCAACCATGCAACCGTATTTATGCCCTAGGGTTGTAATGCGTTTTAAATCGAAATACTGCCCTGTGTAATAGTTTAAGCCGCCAACCATGATGAGTGCTATTTCGTTGCCCTGTGTCTCTAAAATAGCTTCTAAGTCGGCGTAGTTTACTAACTCTTCACCTTCGCGTGGTTTCCAGAGTATAAGACCTTCTTTATCATCAAATCCATGGTGGCGTAATTGCGATTCTACAGCATATTTATCTGAAGGAAAAGCATCTGCTTCAATTAAAATTTTATAGCGTGTTTTGGTTGGTTTGTAAAACGAAACCATCATGAGATGCAGGTTTGTTGTTAAGGTATTCATAACCACAACTTCAATGGGTTTTGCACCAACAATTTTAGCCATGCTTTCTGTTAAAAATTCATGGTAGGGTAGCCACGGGTTTTTAGCTTCGGTATGACCTTCAACACCTAAATTAGCCCAATCTTCGAGCTCTTGATTTATGTAAGATTTGGTGTTTTTAGGTTGTAAACCAAGCGAGTTTCCTGTCATGTAAATCAAATCATTACCATGTTTGTCTTTTGGAATATGAAATTGATTTTTATAAGAAGCTGACGGGTCGTTTTCGTCTTGTTTTATAGCGAAATCGAGACCTAATTTATAATCGAACAAAATGAATAGATTTTCGGTTTCTAACAAAAATAAGAATTCTAAAGTTAGTAATGAACTTATTAATAGGACTAAATTTTAGCATGTAATTTTTGTATATTTAATAAAAATATAATGGTATGAGCAAAACAAAAGAATACTCAAATGGAGAGGTTACAATTGTGTGGGAGCCAGAAAAATGTATTCATTCTGGAATTTGTGTAAATGGACTGCCTGATGTTTTTCAACCAAAAGATAAACCTTGGATTAAAATTGATGCAGCCAAAACAGAGGCACTTGTTAAGCAAGTAAAAGCGTGTCCTTCTGTTGCGTTGCGTTTTTATATGAATGATGAAAAAGATAAAACAAGCGAAACTCTAGAGACTAAAGTTGAGGTTTTAGAAAATGGGCCTTTACTTGTTTATGGTACTTTACATGTTACTTATAAAGATGGTAGCACCGATACAAAAAACAAAACAACGGCTTTTTGTAGATGCGGACAATCGAACAACAAGCCTTATTGCGATGGTGCTCATGTTAAAGAGAATTTTGTTGGATAAAAGGAAAAAGCGCTTCCATTTATTTTATGGAAGCGCTTTGAATATATAGAGACGCTTAACGCGGAATATTTTATAATATATACGTTATGATAGTTTATTTTGGATTTTTAAGCTTAAAAATTAATTTGTTTCAACTTTAATTTTTGTGAAATATAGTTTCCAGTTTTCTCCTTTTTTTCGATGTTCTGTCGAAATTTTTAAGCCATTAAAATCTTTATAAGCATTCCAGGATGTCACCATTGTTGCTTCTTTAGAATTTCCTCTTCTAAAAATCCATTCTCTTATTGTAAAATTATCATCATAAAAAAAATCGTAGGCATCACCAGGAGTGTAACCACCTTCGTTGGGATAGGTTAGAGTGATTTTATTTAATTCGGTGTTGCTTATTTCAGATGTTGCTTTTACAGGATTGGAAATGCTTGCATTTTTATTTCAGACCAATTGAAATGGTGCTAAAAGCCAGAATTTGTCGTTTATAAAGCCTTTATCTGCTTTCAATGACAAACTATCTAAAGAGTTACTGTTGTATGAAATGGTATCATTACCAGAAATTAATGTAATGTCTCCTGTTTTTGGTTTCCAAATCCAAGAACGCTCGAAGTGTGTTGAGTCTTTATCAACATTAAATGTAAAATGTAATTGGCTTACATCCTTCCAATGTTCGAAACCATGAGCTTTTGCTATTTGTTCGCTAATAGGAGGTGTTTTTTCTCCTGTTTTATTGGTTTCTTTTTTTTTTTGCAGGCTAGAACGGCTGTAAAAAGACATGTAATAATTAAAGTTTTTTTCATAAATCGTGTTAAAATGAAAAATGAAATACTTCTTTAATGATTAGATTTTAACAGCTGTGGAAACTTAGCCTTAAATCTGTTTAATCTTGGAATTGATACATTTTGAATGTAAGGATTGTTAGGATGCAGGCGTTCGTAGTTTTGGTGATAATCTTCGGCTACCCAAAACTGTTGAAACGGATAAACTTCGGCAGCAATTTTAGTATTTAGTTTTTTTGCTAAAGCTTCTTTTTTCTTTAAAATAATTTGCTTTTGCGCTTCATTTTGATAAAAAATAATAGAACGATATTGCGACCCAATGTCATTCCCTTGACCGTTTACTTGTGTTGGGTCTTGCGAACCAAAATAAACATCTACCAGCGTTTCAAAACTTACAATGTTTGGGTCGTAAATAACTTCCACCGCTTCGGCATGACCTGTTCTTCCTGTATTACTAGCTTCGTAAGAAGGGGTTTTTGTGTGCCCGCCAGAATATCCATTAATAACTTCATCTACGCCTTTAACACTCTCGTAAATAGCTTCAACACACCAGAAACATCCGCTAGCAAAATATGCTTTAGCTTTACCGTTTTTTATTGGAACTTCTATTGGTTTGGCATTTATTACTTTAAGTTGTTCCTCTTTATTTTGGGCTGAATTTTGACAACTCACTAATAAGACTAAAAGCAACGTAGAAAAAAGATGTTTCATAATAATTTTTTTTTACTTAGACGCATTTTTAATAGAAACCTTAATTTAAAAGGTAAAAAATTGTAAAAAAAAAAGCCTTTACAATTTGTAAAGGCTTTTAATATTTATAAATATTATTAGCTCAATTTAGAGAATAATTTTTGCATTTTTTCTTTTTGTTCTTCTGCTAATTGTGCGTCTACTAAAATACGACCACTGTGCTCATCGGTAATTACTTTTTTACGAGCAGCAATTTCTACTTGAATTTGTGGTGGTATAGTAAAGAAAGAACCTCCAGAAGCGCCTCTTTCGATAGCAACAACTGCTAAACCATTTTTTACGTTGTTACGAATTCTGGTGTAAGCAGATACCAAACGCTCTTCAATTTGTTCTTTATATTCTTCAGACTTTTGAATTAAAGCTTGTTCTTCTTTTTCAGTTTCACCTAAAATATCATTTAATTCATTCTTTTTATGTTTTAAATGATTTTCACGTTCTTTTAAACGTTCTTTAGTTTCGGCAATAACAAGTTTTTTCTGTTCAATTTGCGCTTTAAATTCTTTAATGTGTTTTTCGGCTAATTCGATTTCTAATTCTTGAAACTCAACCTCTTTAGTTAAAGAATTAAATTCTCTGTTATTTCTAACATTTTTTTGTTGCTCGCTATACTTTTTAATTAAAGATTTAGCGTCTTCAATAAGGTTTTTCTTTGCAAGAATATCATTATCTATTAATTGTAAACTAGCAACTAATTTGTCTAATCTAATGCTTAGTCCAGCAACTTCGTCTTCTAAATCACGAACTTCTAAAGGAAGTTCTCCACGAACATTTCTAATTTCATCTATACGAGAGTCGATGAGTTGTAAATCGTATAAAGCTCTTAAACGCTCTTCTACAGTTACTTCTTTATTTTTAGCCATACTTTAAAAATACTTAACAGGATTGGTATTTGTCTTTGATAAAATGATTGCAAAATTAGTAAATTTTTTTGTAAGATGCGCTACTAAACCATTTTTTGTGTATTGTTCACTTTCATAGTGTCCGATATCGGTTAATAATATGCTGTTTTCTGCATTAAAAAAGTCGTGGTATTTTAAATCGGCAGTTATAAAAGCATCAGCACCAGAGGCTTTCGCGGCATTAATAGCAAAACTTCCCGATCCGCCAAGCACGGCAATTTTCTTTATTTTTTTATTTAAAAAAGCCGAATACCTAATGCATGCTGTATTCATTTTATCTTTTACATAATTTAAGAAGGCTTTTTCGGTTAAAGGTTCTTCTAATTCGCCAACCATTCCTATACCAATATGCTGGTTTGTGTTTTCTATTGTGGTTATTTCATAGGCAACTTCTTCGTAGGAGTGCGTTTCAAAAAGCGCTTTTAAAACTTTCGGTTCTAAATGTTTTTGAAATGTTATGGTAATTTTTGTCTCAGCTTCGGTGTGTAATTTGCCTCTTTCACCTATTGTAGGCTTGCTACTGTCGTTTCCTTTAAAGGTTCCAAATCCTTCCACATTAAAACTGCAATTGCTGTAATTACCAATACTACCAGCTCCCGAATTAAATAAGGCGGTTCTTAATTGTTCTGCCTCGTTTTTTGGAACGTACGTGGTTAGTTTTTTTATGGTTTCTTTTTGCGGAATTAAAATTCGTTTATTTTTTAATTGCAACTGCTCGCAAATCATGGCATTTACACCATTAAAGGCATTGTCGAGGGCTGTGTGCATGCTGTAAATGGCAATGTTGTTTTGAATAGCTTTTAAAACAACGCGCTCTACATAAGATTTACCCGTAAGCGATTTTAAACCTTTAAATATAATAGGATGAAAACTTACAATTAGGTTACAATTTTCTGCAATCGCTTCATCTACAACGGCTTCTAAAGTGTCTAAAGTAACTAAAACGCCTGTAACTTTTGCGTTTTTATCGCCAACTAGAAGTCCGACATTATCAAAATCTTCAGCGTAAGCTAAAGGTGCTAATTCTTCTAAATGGGTAATAACCTCTTGAACAATCATGAATTTATTTGTTTGTATCAAAGATAAAATATTATACTTTCGCTATTGTGAAGTTACTCAGAAAAATATTATTTCCTTTTGTTCCTGTTTATTATGCAGTTACTACCGTACGCAATTTGATGTACGATTTGGGAATTAAAAAATCGAGGCATTTTAATTTTCCTGTTATCTGTGTTGGTAATTTAAGTGTGGGTGGTACAGGAAAAACCCCCATGATTGAGTATTTAATTCGATTATTAAAAGACGATAAGTATGTTGCTACCTTAAGCCGAGGTTACAAACGAAAAACAGAAGGTTTTAAATTAGCAGATGCAACCGATTCGGCAGAATCGATAGGTGATGAGCCTTTTCAATTTTACAGTAAATTTGGAGCTTCTATTTTAGTCGTTGTCGATGCAAATCGCGTTAACGGTATTAATAGGTTACAAGCATTAACAAAGGCTCCAAATGTTGTTTTACTGGACGATGCTTTTCAACACAGACAAGTAAAAGCAGGATTAAATATTTTATTAACTACGTATTCCAATCCGTTTTTTTGTGACTTGGTTTTACCAACCGGCGATTTACGCGAACCTAAAGTAGGAGTGAAGCGGGCAAATATTATTGTGGTTACAAAATGTCCTACGAATTTAAATCATTCTGATAAAGCCTTTTTTATTAGAAATATGAATCTGAAACCCTACCAAACGGTGTTTTTTAGTTCTATTGTTTACTCCAATACAGTGGTTTCGGTAAGTAAAACATTAGAATTAGACGCATTAAACAGGTTTACTTTAATTACAGGAATAGCAAATGCCAGTGCGTTGGTCGATTTTTTAAAATCTAAAGAATTACAATTTGAGCATTTAAATTTTAGCGATCATCATGATTTTACAAAAGATGAAATTAAAGCCTTTGAAGCAAAAGAACTTATTGTGACAACCGAAAAGGATTTTATGCGTTTAAAACAATATGATTCGCTAAGTGAAAAGTTGTTCTATCTTCCAATAACAGTCCTTATTTCTGAACCAGAAAAATTTAATAAGCTTATTTTAGATTTTGTAGAAAGCTAATTTTATTAACTTATTTTAGACTTTTTTGAAGCCAGGGCGTTGTAAAGTTTCTTCTCGAATTCTTCTTGTTTAAATGGCTTTGGTATGATGTCTGTAAAACCAGCTTCATCAAATTCGTGCATTTTATCTTCAATGGTAACCGCTGTTAATGCGAAAATGGTTAGTTCTTTATCGAAGGATCGTACAATTTTAGTAGCTTCAATACCACTTATACCTGGCATGTGAATGTCCATTAAAACAATGTCGTATTTATTGGCTTTAATTTTTTCAACGGCAGCTTCACCATTATCAACGATTTCACAATTAAGATTCATTTTGGTTAAAATCTTTTTGGTAATCATCTGGTTAATTTTGTTGTCTTCTACAACTAAAATTTTCACATTGGTTAAGTCTAAATCTTCTGTGTTTCCAGAGAAATATTGTGTTGTTTTTTCGGCAGCTTCTTTAACCGATGTGTATTCAAGTGGAATTTCAAAATAAAAAGTGGTGCCTTTATCTAACTCACTTTTTACATAAATTTTTCCTTTTAACAAGTCAATTAAACCTTTAACGATAGATAATCCTAGGCCTGTGCCACCATATTTTCTGTTAATTTGGATGGAACCTTGAGAAAAACTCTCAAACATTTTATCTTGTTTTTCCTGGCTAATACCAATACCGTTATCTTCAACTTCAAATCGTAAAGTATAGATATTACCGTTTTCTTCAATTTTGTATATTCTAATCCAGATATCTCCGTCTTTAGTAAACTTAATTGAGTTCCCTATAAGATTGATTAAAATTTGAGATATTTTTAATTGATCGGCAATAAAGTTTTCTGGTAATTCGGTATCGTATTCTAAATGAATTTTAACATTGTTGTCTTGTGCCGAATTATTTAAGGCTAAAATGATGTTGTTAATTTTCTTCTTTAAATTAAACGGTTCTGGTTCAATATCTACTTTATTTGCTTCAATTTTGTTAATTTGAAGAATGTCGTTGATAAAGGTTAATAGGTAGTCTCCCGAAAATTTCAACGATTTTAGATGCTGTATTTGTTCGGGTTTTGGGTTTTCTTCTAACAACATATTACTTAAACCCGTAACGGCATAAAGCGGAGTTCTTAGCTCGTGCGTAACCGTAGATAAAAAGTTAGCTTTGGTTTTTGAGGCTAATTCTGCTTTTTCTTTGGCTATAATAAGTTCTCCATTTTTTTTATGAAGCATATTATTTGTTTTAAGCCTGATGTTGTTGTTTTTGTATAGCGATAAAGTAAGAAGCGATAAAATGGTAATTAAAGCAACACTTAAAATAGAAATAAGTGTTCCTAGATTTTTATCGTCTTCAAATTTTTCTAATTTTTCTTCAATTTCGCTGTTTTTTTGCTTTTCCTCATTTAAAAGATATTGAGTTTCTTCTGCTCTTGATGAATTAGCGCGTTTTAAATTAGCTAGCGAATCGGATAATTCTAAGTGCATTTTTAGAAGTTCTCTTGAAAGTTTATAGTTAGTTGTTTTATTATAAACATCACTTAAAACCAGGTATCCTTTATTTAAAATATTTAAGTAATTATGCTCTTTAGCTAATTTGATGCCTTCCTTCGCCGAGGTTATAGCTTGGTCGTCATTATTTAGCTCCATATTAACTAAACTGCTGTAAATTAGAGCCTCGCTTTCAATTCTTGAATAATCTTCTTTTTGAGAAAGTACAAGCGTCTGATTTAAAACTTCTTTAGTTTTAATGTAATTTTTTAGATAATAATTAGCTTTTCCTTCACACAAAAGAATTTCTATTAACTCTTTTTCCAGTTTTTCTTCTTCGAATTTTGTTCTGGCAGCTTTATAGGAATCTAAAGCCTGATGATAGCTTTTTTGGAACGTGTAAACATCGCCAAAAATTTTATAAGAACGGGCTAAGTTTTTATTATCGTTAATTATTCTTTGAATTTCAATCGCCTTGTTAAGTGATTTAATGGCTTTTTCGGGTTCTTCGATGGCTAATTGTAGCTTGCCTCTGGTAGTGTGAATTACGGCAATACTTGATTTGTTTTCAATTTTTTCGGCTAAAGTAGAAGCTTCGTCGAGACTTTTTTGCGCCTGAAAAAAATTGTAGTTTTTAATATCTGCTGTGGCCTTTTCTATGTTGTAATTGATACTATTTTGAATTAATTCAGGATCATTCTCAATAGTATTTTGTGATAATAAGTTTAAACTAATTAGAAAAAAAACAATAAAAATTTAGTTTTTAATTGGGTGCATATATTTTTGGTTTTCAGACAAATATGGTTATTAGCTTGTTAAAATACATTTTTTTTGAGATATATAGAGAATTAAATCGGTTATTCTTTTTGAATACCCGCTTTCATTATCGTACCAACCTATAATTTTCACCATATTTCCAATAACAGACGTCATACCAGAATCGAAAATACAAGAATGTGTATTTCCTATAATATCTATAGAAACTATGGGGTCTTCTGTATATTCGAGGATGCCTTTGTATTTGTTTTCGGCGGCATTTTTAAAAGCCTTGTTTATAGTATCTATTGAAACGGTTTCCTTAACATTAAAAGTAATATCGGTTAAAGAGCCATTAATAACAGGTACACGAATTCCGCAGCCTCCAATAACATCAGATAGTTCAGGGAAAATTTTGGTGAGTGCTTTGGCAGCACCAGTTGTTGTTGGCACAATAGACTGGCCAGCAGCACGCGAGCGTCTTAAATCGGGGTGAGGTTGGTCGTGTAAACTTTGGTCTGTGGTATAAGAATGGACTGTTGTAATGTAAGCCTGGTTTATACCACAAAGTTTGTTTATTATATCAATCATAGGAGCTGCATTGTTTGTAGTGCATGAAGCATTAGAAACAATGGTTTCGGTTCCATCTAAAAGATGTTCGTTAACTCCTAAAACAATGGTTTTTATATCATCATCTAAGGGCGGTACGCTAAGAATAACATTTTTAGCCCCATTATTAATATGATGTTGTAAATCGCTTGTTTTTTTATATTTCCCAGTAGATTCAATAACAAAATCAACATCAAAAGATTTCAAGTTAATATCTTTTGGATGTTTAGAATTTAATAGTGCAATAGAACGATTATTAACTATTATATGATTGGCATCATGTGAAATGCTTCCTTTAAAAACGCCGTGTATACTATCGTATTTTAGAAGATGACTTAAAGTATGTGCATCTGCTAAATCATTTATAGCTACAACTTGTATGTTTTCGTATTCTTGTAATAACCGGAATACGCGTCTGCCAATTCTTCCAAAGCCATTAATAGCAATATTAATCATAATTAATTAATGTGTTTTTGCGCTTTGTAAGACGAACGCACCAAAGAACTGCTTTCAACATGACGGAACCCTAACTCTAAACCAATTTTTTCATATTCTTCAAATTGTTCTGGAGTAATAAATTGTTTTACCGGTAAATGTTTTTTACTAGGTTGTAAATATTGACCAATGGTAACAACATCTACGTGATTTGCTTTTAAATCGTGAAGCGTTTCAATCACTTCTTCACGTGTTTCACCAAGCCCTAACATAATTCCCGATTTAGTACGTCGTTGGCCTTGTTTTTTCAAATATTTTAAAACACCCAAACTACGGTCGTACTGCGCTTGTATTCTAACTTCGCGAGTTAAGCGTCTTACGGTTTCTATGTTGTGTGAAACAACCTCTGGGGCAACTTCTATAATTCTGTCTATATGCTGCTCAATCCCTTGAAAATCTGGTATAAGCGTTTCAAGGGTAGTTTCTGGGTTCATTCTGCGAACCGCTTTCACTGTTTCAGCCCACATAATGCTTCCCATATCTTTTAAATCGTCACGGTCTACGCTGGTTAGAACGGCGTGTTTTATGTTCATTATTTTAATAGAACGGGCCACTTTTTCTGGTTCGTCCCAATCGACTGTTTCTGGGCGCCCTGTTTTTACACCACAAAAACCACATGAACGCGTGCAAATATTACCTAAAATCATAAACGTCGCGGTGCCTTCTCCCCAACATTCGCCCATATTCGGACAACTGCCCGAAGTACAAATGGTGTTGAGCTTGTATTTATCTACTAAACCTCTCAATTCGGTGTATTTCTTTCCCGTTGGAAGTTTTACACGTAACCATTTTGGTTTTGGTTGTCTTTCTGGTAATATATTTGATTCGATTTCAGATTTCATGCGTGTTTTTTTTATTTAAACAGGTAGCATAAAGCTTAAAAAATTAGTTTAATTGATTAAAGGTAATTTATAATTTTTATGCTTAAAATTTAAAGAGCAAAGATACAAAGTATTCTTTTAAAACGAACCTAAAGTGTTGTTAGAAACCAAATACTAAATCCTATTAAAAAAACAATGCCTAAGAGACTCAAAATGTGAAGTCCTAGGGTTGGGCGCCAAGCCTTAGGAGTATGTTTACTGCAAATTAAAATATAATTAGTAATCGCGTAAAAAGGCGCTGTAATAAATGAAATAATGGTTACAATTTTTATAAGTAATCCCATTTCTGAAGCTAAAAATAAAAATACACCAATGGTTCCTATGGTTAAAATAACGATCCAGAATTTATAGTTTAGTGGTGTTTCCTTTTTATAAAGAAGCTGTGAAGCTCGCGACATAGCTCTGGGGGAAGCATCTAAAGTAGTTAATGTGGTACTAAACATGGTTGTAAATGCTGCAATACCAATAATTATGTAGGCCCAACTTCCTAAATTTTGGGTGTACATATTAATTAACTGACTTGAAAAAACATTTGCCGAATCACTGAAAGTTTCGCCACTGTTAAACATGACCAAGGCTCCTAGAATTAGAAACCCTAGTCCAATAATAATGGTGCTTAAATATCCAATATTAAAATCGAATAAGGCAGATTTTGGAGTATATTCTATGTTGTCTTCCACTTTTTTAACCGTCCATAGCGATTGCCAAATAGAAACATCCAAAGGAGCAGGCATCCAACCCATAAACGCTATTAAAAACCCTATTTCAATGGGAGCTTTAGGCAAAATTTGAGAAAAATTATAAGGGTGATTATTATTAGAAATAGCCATAATTACTGCTGTAAGAGTACTTATTGTTAAGGTTATTACGATAACCTTCATGAGTTTGTCGAGTAATTTGTATTTGCCAATAATTAAAAGTGCGAAACATAAAAATAGAATAATGGCTGTCCAGATTTCTGTACTAGAAATTATTTTAGATCCTATTTGAATGCTTGAAAATTCTCCAAATAATGTAGAAGCTAAACCTGCAGTTACAATGGTAACGCCTGCCTGTAAGGTAAAAATGGTAGCTACATTTAAAATGAAAAAGGCTATTAATACAGGGGTTCCTAACTTTTTATAGCCGTCTAAAAGGCTTTCGCCAGTGGCGGTAGCGTATCTTGGTCCAAACTGAAAAAATGGATACTTAAAGATATTTACAAGTAATAAGGCCCAAATTAAACCAAATCCAAAACTTGCTCCAGCTCTTGTAGATTGTACTAAGTGAGAAACACCAATTGCCGCGCCAGCAAATAATAAACCAGGACCTAAATTTTTTAGTTTAGTTATCATTTTAATTTTTCTGAATAATCTCAGACAATAATTTCTTGGCTCGCAACAATTTCACTTTAACGTTACTAATAGGCTCATTAAGTTCTACAGAAATTTCTTTGTAACTTAATTCCTGAAAGTATCTTAAATTAATAATCTCTTGATAATGAGGTTTTAGTTTTTTTATATCGCGAAGCAGTTTGGCTAAATGTTGCTCTGTAATTATAATGTCTTCGGGCGTAGGCGATTCATCTAAAATCTGATAAACCGTTTTATCATCGTTAGATATAATTTGCGAAATGGAGTTTTTGGCTTTTCGTAATAAATCAATATGAATGTTTTTAGATATAGTGATTAACCAAGTTTTAAATTTGTAGTTTTCATCGAAAGTATCAATTTTATCGAAGGCTTTCGAGAAGGTTTGTATGGTTATATCTTCGGCATCATTTTCATTTTGAATACGCTTTAGTTGAAAACCATAAACATCATCCCAATAAGTGTCTAATAAAAAGTTAAACGCTTTTTGGTCGTTTTGTTTAGCACGTTTTATGGCTTCAATTATTTCCAATGATTTGGTTTTGAAATGATATTATTTATAAAGATAGTTAATTGTATGAATATTAAAAAAACTTCTAGAAAAGGGGTGAAAATAACTAAATCTGATTCGTTTAATTTTTTTGATGCTGCACCAAACACTACATATTGTGTGGTAATTCTTAAAACAATAAGTGCTGTTACAAACATCCATAGATGTTGAGAAATTAATAAAATGGTAGCAAACACCCAAAAAAGGAATTGTAATAAATAAATTGAAGAAAGTAATAATTTATGTGAAGTTTTGTAATACTTCGCAGTGGAAATATGTCTTCGTTTTTGTTTAATCCAACTCTTAAAATTGTTTTTAGGAATCGATTCGGTAAAACTATTTTTAGAATCGCAAATGATTGTATTCGATTTGGTTGCCGCTTCATTTACAAATAAATCGTCGTCGCCAGAAAGCACTTTTATATGCTTAATAAAACCATTTGTTTTAAAAAATTCAGATTTGTTATAGGCTAAGTTTCGGCCAACACCCATGTAAGGAATTCCAGCATTCGCAAACGAAAAATAGTTTAATGCCGTATTTAAAGTTTCAAAACGAATTAATTTATTTAAAAACGAGTTTTTAATTTTAGAGTAGGCACCATAGCCAAGCACAATTGTTTTTTCTTTGGTAAACTTTCCCGTCATTTCTTGAATCCAATACTCCGAAACAGGCATGCAATCGGCATCGGTAAAAAGTAAATAATCTTTTGTAGCGGCTTTAATGCCTAGGGTTAATGCATATTTTTTATTTCCCCAAAAGGCTTCAATATTTTTTACATCAACAATTTTGATGTTGCTATGAAGACTTTGAAAATGTTCCATAACATCTAAAGTATCGTCACTTGAAGCATCATTAATTAATACCACTTCAAAGTTTGGATGCTTTTGAGAAAGTATTTTAGGAAGATTGTTTTTTAAATTTTCAGCCTCATTTTTGGCACAAATAATAACCGAAACAGGAACGTTAGTAAGTGTTTGTTTTTTTTGTTTTAAGAAGGCAAACTTTCCGAAAAAAAATAAATAAAAGACAACTTGAATAACTACTACAGCGGCGAACGCGTAGAATAAAAAATCAAGTAAACCCATAAAGATTTAAGAATGTTGAGGTTCGTTACAGGTATCGAATTGGTCTGGTGTTTTACCACAAAATCCACAAGATTCCCCTGTTTTGTTTAACATTGGGTTTTGACTTGCACAGGTTCCAGAAAATTTACCGTCTTTTTTTGCCCACAATTTAATGGCAATGCCGGCTATTCCAAGACCTAGTAGAATTAATGTAATGAATAAAAGTTTCATCTGCTTTTCGTTTGTTTTTATATGTAAAGAACCAAAAGTGTGTTTTGATTGCTTAATTTAAAAATAAAATATAATGCAAAGATAGTTTATTCGCTAGGAATTAGCAATGAATTTGATGCTAACAAGTGCCTCTAAATTTTTAGCTAATAAGTCTTTTGTTTTAAGTTATTTATTACATTTATATATTAACTGAAACCAATAAATAAAAATGAAAAAATTATTTGCAGAATTTTTTGGAACCTTCTGGCTAGTTTTTGGAGGTTGTGGTAGTGCTGTATTTGCAGCAGGATACCCAGAATTAGGTATAGGATTTGCTGGTGTTGCACTAGCTTTTGGTCTAACCGTATTAACCATGGCATATGCTGTAGGCCATATTTCTGGAGGGCATTTTAACCCTGCTGTTTCCTTAGGTTTGTGGGCTGGCGGAAAGTTTGAAGCCAAAGATTTGTTAGGTTATATTATAGCCCAGCTTATTGGAGCCATTGCAGCTGCGGGAGCTTTATTTTTAATTTTATCTGGAAAATCGGGCTTTGAAACTATTGGAGGCTTTGCTTCAAACGGTTACGACTCATTATCGCCCGACGGATATTCTATGACAGCTGCTTTAATTGCAGAGTTTTTATTAACGGCATTTTTCTTGTTAATTATTTTAGGCAGTACCAACGAACGTGCTCCAAAAGGTTTTGCACCTATTGCCATTGGTTTAGGTCTTACCTTAATACATTTAATTAGTATTCCTATTACTAACACTTCTGTTAATCCGGCTCGTTCAACCAGTCAGGCGTTGTTTGCAGGTGGCGAGTATATGGGTCAGTTATGGTTGTTCTGGTTAGCTCCAATTGCTGGTGCCATTGTTGCAGGATTTATTCATAAAGCTTTATTTGATAAAGAACAGATTTATAAATGAAATAAAAAAAAGCCTCGTTTATTTAAACGAGGCTTTTTTTATGGATTAATGGAATATTATTATTGTAAATCGATTTCTGCTACAGAATTATCTAATGAGGCTGTGGTGTTACCACCTTTAGGCTCTATGGTAATGTTTAAAGCTGTTGCATTTTCTGTGTATGGTATGGCTCGTAATTCGCGATCTGTTTGAGTTAAAATACCAAGGCTTACCATTTTGTCCTGAATTTCTGCCCATATCTGGTAACATTGTTCTTCTGGCAATTGCGGTAAAGAAACCACATCAATCATGGAAGTTTTGTCTTTCGGATTGATGTAAGCAACCGTTTTTAAATTTTTAGCACGGTAATTACCTTGCATGATGTATTTATATGTATCAGGATCGTTAAGTTCTTTAAACTGATTCATAACATCATCCAATTTACGGTTGTTCATTTCAATGTCACTACGTAAATCGAAAATTTCATCTACAACAATTTGGTTTTCTTCGCTAAGCTTTTTGTTTTGGTTATAAAAAATATACGAAGTTCCAGCAAAAAGTAGAGCAGCTACACTGGCTGCAACGCCAATTTTATGCCATTTTTTGTATTTTTTTAATTGAATAACAGGCGCTTCGTCTAGCTCGTTTAAAATATTATCTAAAATATGTCTTGGTGCTTCAACCGCATTACTTTTTGCAACAATTTCTAAGTTATATTGTAAGGTGTTGTAAGCATTATGTACTTCTGGATATTTTGAAATATAGGTTTCTGCCAATTCGGTTTCAGCCATATTGGTGTCTCCTAAAAGATATTTTTCTAATAGGCCAGAATTTAAAAAAGTAATTATTTTCTCATTCATGACGGTTTTTATTAAGGATTATAAATTTTCTTTAATTCACGTAATCCAATTTTTAATCTCGATTTTATAGTACCTAACGGAATATTTAATTCGTCGCTAGCTTCTTGTTGGGTCATGCCCTCAAAAAAAAGGGCGTTTAATACTATTTGATATTTCTCGTCTAAGTTATTAAGATGCTTTTTAATATCTAAAACTTCTTCATTTAATGCATTTGTTGTTATTTTATATACGGTTGAAGTTTCGATTTGGATTTCGTTTTCATCTTTGTTTTTTAAAGATCTCACTTTATCGATGGCTGTGTTATAGGCAATGCGGTACAACCATGTAAAAAGTTTAGCTTTGGTGGCATCGTATTTACCAGAATATCGCCAAATTTTTATAAAAGTTTCTTGAAGCACATCTTGCGCTGTATCATCATCGGTAATAATTTTTTTAATGACACCGTATAAAGCGTCACCATAGTTGTCGTACAAAAGCGTCATGGCTTTCTTGTCGCTTTGCTCAAGTAGACTAACTATTTGTTTTTCGATTGGTGATATCAATGTAATTTGTTTTAAAGTTGAAACTTTAATGACATGCTGTAAAGTTAGAAATTCTTTTGAGATTAATTAAATGATATTAACCTCGGCCTCAATAGATACGTTAAACAGGCGTTTTATGGTTTCTTGTATGAGTTTTGAAAGTTCTAAAATGTCGTTTCCAGTGGCATCTCCGTAATTTACAAGCACTAAAGCCTGGTTTTTATGCACCCCATAATCGCCAAAGCGCTTGCCTTTAAAACCTGCTTTTTCAATAAGCCAACCTGCTGGAATTTTTACTTCGGTTTCTGAAACAGGATAACTTGGAAGGTCTTCGAAATTTTGAAGTAATGTTTGATAGAGTGATTTTGAAACAATAGGATTTTTAAAGAAACTACCGCTATTACCAATAACTTTAGGGTTTGGAAGTTTGCTTTCTCTTATTGAAATAACTGCTTTTGAAATATCTTGAATACTCGGGTTTTTAATGTGCATTTGTTCTAACTCTAATGCTATTGTACCATAGTTAATATGAAGCTTATGCTCATGTTTAGTTAGTTTAAAAGTAACCTGAGTAATAATGTATTGGTCTTTGGCTTCTTGTTTGAAAATGGAATGACGGTAGCCAAATTGACATTGGGCGTTTGTAAACGAGGTTATTTCGCCGGTGTTTATATGCATAGCTTCACAGGTGTGAAACACATCTTTTAATTCTACACCATAAGCACCAATATTTTGAATAGGTGCCGTACCTACATTACCTGGAATAAGCGATAGGTTTTCAACGCCACCATAATTATGGCTTAAACACCATAACACAAAGTCGTGCCAGTTTTCGCCAGCATGGGCTTTTACATAAACAAAATCGGAATCTTCATTTACAACTTCAATACCTTTTAGGTTGATGTGAATTACCAATCCGTTAAAATCTTTGGTTAGCAGCATGTTGCTACCGCCACCGAGTATGAGTTTTTTAGGGTATTCTTTTAAACTTAAAACCGATTTTAATTCGGAAACTGTTGAAACCGATACAAAGTGACTGGCATTTACATTAATACCGAATGTATTAAAAGGTTTTAATGAAAAATTTTGTTGTATGTGCACCTATGAAAATTTATGTTTAGTTATTACTGCGTTAGGGATAGCAATGGAAATCCTTTTTTTGAGGTACGAAAAAAAAGATTGTAATGAATAGCCCGACCCTTGTGGTAACGCCCTAAATGTAACTAAAATTTCTAGCTTTTTATTGTATTAGTCTTTATAAACTTTTAAGGCTTCTTTTAAAATATGAACGGCTTTTATAAGGCTCTCTTTTTTAAGCACATAGGCGATGCGTACTTGGTTTAAGCCCAGGCCTGGTGTGGAATAAAATCCGCCAGCGGGAGCTACCATAACGGTTTCGCCATTAACGTCGAATGATTCTAGAAGCCACTGTGCAAAGTCATCGGAATTTTTTATTGGCAATTCTACAATGCAGTAAAATGCGCCTTTTGGGGTTCCTACTTTTACACCGTCTATTTTACGTAATTCGGTTATTAGGGTGTCGCGACGCTCTACATATTCGGCAATAACATCGTCGAAATAACTTTGTGGCGTGTCTAAAGCTGCTTCACTGGCTATTTGAGCGTAAGTTGGCGGACTTAAACGTGCTTGTGCAAATTTTAAAACCGTTTGCAACACTGTTTTGTTTTTTGAAACTAAACAACCCACGCGCGCACCACACATACTGTAACGTTTTGAAACAGAGTCTATTACTACGGCATGCTCTTGGAGTCCTTCTACTTGCATGATGGAGTAATGTGATTGGCCGTCGTAAACGAATTCTCTGTAAACTTCGTCGGCAACTAAAAACAAATCGTGTTTTATTGCTAAAGAAGCGAGTTTGTTTATTTCTTCTTTTGAATATAAGTAACCGGTAGGGTTTCCTGGGTTACAAATTAAAATAGCTTTGGTTTTAGGCGTGATAAGTTTTTCGAAGGTTTCGATAGATGGTAATGCGAAATTATCTTCGATGCTACACACGGCTGGTACGACGTTTACTCCCGATGAGGTTGAAAACGCAATGTAATTTGCGTAAAATGGCTCGGAAATGATAACTTCATCGCCGGGATCCATGATGCTGCTAAATAAAAATAATAATCCTTCGCTAGCTCCTGTTGTTACAACAATGTCTTTGTGAGTTACATCAATATCGAATTTATTGTAATAGGCCGCTAGTTTTTTTCTGTAAGTATCGGAACCTTCAGATCTTGAATATGATAATATTTCTACCGTATTGTTTTTTACGGCTTCAAGTGCTACTTCTGGTGTTTTAATATCGGGTTGACCAATATTAAGGTAATATATGGATTTACCGTCTTTTACAGCTTGTTCTGCAAACGGCACTAATTTACGTATTGGAGATTCTGGCATTAAAAGCCCTTTTCTAGAAATAGTTGGCATTTTTTAAAAATTATAGGGCGCAAAGTTGAGAAAATTATCTTAAAGTTTTTTTAAAATAGCGATTAAATTGTTTATAGTAAATTAAAGATTTGTAAATTAAACAGGTTTACCTTTTGTGTAATTGAAATGAAAAAATCTTGTTATTTTTTATGGATTCTTTGGCTGTTGAGCAATTTGGCATTCTCGCAGGGCAAATTTTATGTTCAAAACGATAAGGAAACCGATAAAATCAAGTTTCAATTAGTTAATAATTTAGTTATTCTGCCCGTTGAAATTAATGGTGTAACCCTCTCTTTTTTGCTAGACACCGGGGTTAGTAAGCCTATTGTGTTTAATATTTTTAATATTTCTGATAGTTTAAAAATAAAAAAGACAGAGAAGGTTTTTTTAAGAGGTTTGGGTGAAGGAGAACAAATTGAAGCCTACAAATCTGAAAAAAATATGTTTCGAGTGGGCGATGCTATTAATTTAAATCAGGACTTATATGCTATTTACAATGCAGATTTAGATTTTTCGTCTAAGTTAGGATTTCCTGTTCATGGTATTATTGGGTTCGATTTGTTTAAAGATTTGGTAGTGGAGATTAATTATGCGAAACAATATTTAAAATTAACAAACCCCAGTAAGTACAAGTATAAAGTTTGTAGAAAGTGCGAGCTTTTAAATTTGGAGTTTTATAATAATAAGCCATTTGTTGCTGCATCGATTGGAAAAGAAAATGCTAAAATACCTGTGAAATTACTTATAGATACGGGTGGGAGTGATGCCTTGTGGTTATTTGAAAGTGATTCACTAGGAATAAAATCTGATAAAGCTTTTTTTAATGATTTTTTAGGGCACGGCTTGAGTGGAAGTGTTTACGGGAAGCGATCGAAGTTAGATCGATTTACTATTGGTAGTTTTAATTTAGAAACCACCAATGTAGCTTATCCCGATTCGTTGTTTATAGTTTATGCAAAAAAGCACACCAGTAGAAATGGTAGTATTTCGGGAAATATTTTAAAGCGTTTTAATCTGGTTTTCGATTATAAAAATGCGATTGTTATGTTAAAAAAGAACAAATATTTTAAAGAACCATTTTATTACAACAAAAGCGGTATTGAATTACATCATAACGGATTGCGATTGGTTCGGGAACAAGATGATAAAATCGATTTAGAGAAATCGAGTATGTTAAGAAACGAAAATGCTTCGAATAGCACTCGAATAATTTTAAATCCACAATACAAGCTAACATTGAAACCAGCATATGCAGTTATAGAACTCCGTGAAAACTCTGCAGCATACAAAGCAGGTTTAAAAATTAACGATATTATTTTAACTATAAACGGAAAGCCTGCGCATCAATTTACATTACAGCAAGTTATGGAGAAATTTTATGATGACGACGGTAAGCAAATTAAATTACGCGTAGACAGAAAGGGTATCATTCTCAATTTTAATTTTAAACTGGAAAGTCCTCTTTTAAACTAAATAAAAAACGCTGAGATATTCTCAGCGTTTTAATTTATTGTGTTTTAAATGTGCTTATTGTTGCACGATACTTTTTCCTTTTTTTTCTAAAACATTAGAACTGTTAGACTCAATAACTTCACCTTTAATTTTTAAAGCTACCGTAGGTGTTGTTGCGTTAGACATTACCGTAATGGTTTTTCTAATAGGGCTTACTCTGTTCGTGTCGTATTTAACTTCAATTTTACCAGAAGCTTTTGGCATAACAGGATCTTTAGTCCAACTTGGTACTGTACAACCACAGCTAGATGTTACATTCGAAATAATTAATGGCGCATCACCTGTATTTGTAAATTCGAAAACACGAACCCCGTTTGCTCCTTTTTCAATAGTTCCGTAGTCTATAGTATCTGTTTTAAATTCAATTTTAGCTGCTTTATCTTGAGCATTCATTGTTAAACTTAATACACCTATAAATAAAATAGTAATTATTTTTTTCATGATTTTAATGTTATATTGTTAATAATATCTTCCGTATTTATAATCTTTTTAAAGTTCAAACATAGTTACTTTTTAGTCAAACCCCAAAAATATTGGACGTAATGCATGTTTGTTAACATAATTTTAATTAAACACGTCATTTTAAACTATGATTTTAATTGTTTGCAAACCTTAAATTTTTAGCGTTGCACATTTCACAACACAAGAAATATAAGTACTTTTGCAAACTAATATTCAAAAACTATTCCAAAGTATGCAAATGCCTTCAAAATATGATGCAAGTCAGGTAGAAAACAAATGGTACGACTACTGGATGAAACATAATTATTTTCATTCCACACCAGATGAGAGAGAACCTTACACCATAGTAATTCCGCCACCAAACGTTACTGGGGTCTTACACATGGGGCATATGCTTAATAATACCATTCAAGATGTTTTAATTCGTCGTGCACGTTTACAAGGCAAAAATGCTTGTTGGGTGCCTGGTACAGACCATGCCTCTATTGCTACCGAAGCAAAAGTAGTAGCTAAATTAAAAGAGCAGGGCATCGATAAAAACGATTTATCACGCGATGAGTTTTTAAAGCACGCTTGGGATTGGACCCACGAATATGGTGGTGTTATTTTAGAGCAACTTAAAAAGTTAGGCTGTTCTTGCGATTGGGATAGAACTAAGTTTACTATGGATGACGATATGTCTGAAGCAGTAATAAAAGTTTTTGTCGATTTATTTAATAAAGGACATATTTATCGTGGTTACCGCATGGTTAACTGGGATCCGGAAGCGCAAACAACCCTTTCGGACGAAGAGGTTATTTATGAAGAAAAACAAGGAAATCTTTACTATTTAAAATATAAAATTGAAGGCAGTAACGATACCTTAACCATTGCAACAACGCGTCCTGAAACCATTTTTGGAGATACCGCTATTTGTATTAACCCAAACGACGAACGTTTTGCACACTTACGTGGAAAAAATGCCATAGTGCCTATTTGTAATCGTGTTATTCCTATTATTGAAGATGACTATGTCGATATGGAATTTGGTACAGGTTGTTTAAAAGTGACGCCTGCACACGACGAAAACGATAAAAATTTAGGCGATAAACATAACCTAGAAGTCATCGATATTTTTAATGCCAATGCCACTTTAAATAGTTTTGGTATGCATTACGAAGGGCAAGATCGTTTTGTGGTTCGAAAGGCAATAGCCAAAGAACTAGAAGAAAATGGTACGCTGCTTAAAACAGAAACACATATTAATAAAGTTGGTACATCAGAACGTACCAAAGCGGTTATCGAGCCTCGATTAAGCGACCAGTGGTTTTTAAAAATGGAAGAACTCGTAAAACCAGCCATTGAGGCCGTTTTGGGTGAAGATTCAGAAATTAAATTATTCCCTAAAAAGTTCGAAAACACCTATCGTCATTGGATGGAAAATATCCGCGATTGGAATATTTCTCGTCAGTTATTATGGGGACAACAAATACCAGCGTATTACTACGGCGATGGTAAAGAAGATTTTGTAGTTGCCGAAACCATTAATGAAGCTTTAGAATTAGCAAAACAAAAAACCAATAACCACAAACTAACGCTTAAGGATTTAAAACAAGAAACCGATGCTTTAGATACGTGGTTTTCTTCTTGGTTGTGGCCTATGAGTGTGTTTGATGGCATTAGAAATCCTGAAAACGACGATATAAAATATTATTACCCAACAAACGATTTGGTTACGGGTCCAGATATTTTGTTTTTCTGGGTAGCACGTATGATTATTGCAGGTTACGAATACACCGGTGAAAAACCATTCAACAATGTGTATTTAACTGGTTTAGTGCGCGATAAACAACGTCGTAAAATGAGTAAATCGTTAGGGAATTCACCGGATGCCTTAAAACTTATTGAAGAATATAGCGCCGATGGTGTTCGTGTTGGTCTGTTGTTAAGTAGTGCAGCAGGAAATGATTTAATGTTCGACGAAGCGCTTTGTCAACAAGGAAAAGGTTTTGGTAACAAAATTTGGAATGCTTACCGATTAGTTGATGGTTGGGACATTAGCGAAAACATCGAACAACCAGAAGCTAGCAAAATTGCTATCGAGTGGTACGAGTCGAAGTTTCAAAAAGCCTTAATCGAAATTGAAGATCACTTTAGTAAATACCGTTTAAGCGATGCGTTAATGGCTATTTACAAATTAATTTACGACGATTTCTGTGGTTGGCTATTAGAAATGGTAAAACCAGCGTACCAACAACCTATAGACCAAGTAACTTACAATGCTATCATTGCAATTTTCGAAGAAAATTTAAAAATTGTGCATCCGTTTATGCCATTTTTAACCGAAGATATATGGCATTACATTAAAGAGCGTACACCAGAAGAAGCTTTAATTATTGCAAAATGGCCAGAAGCTAAACCCGTTAATGAAACTTTAATTAATGAGTTTGAATTTGCATCAGAAGTTATTTCGGGAATAAGAAATGTTAGAAAACAAAAAAACATTGCTTTTAAAGATGTTATTGGTTTTTCTGTAATTAACAACGAAAATACCAGTATTACGTTCGATGGCATCATTGCTAAACTCGGCAACTTAGAAAGCATAGACTATGTTACAGAAGCTGTTGAAGGCGCTTTAACTTATCGTGTTAAATCTAACGAGTATTTTATTCCTATGGCAGGAAGCATCGATGTAGAAGCCGAAATAAAAAAATTAACCGAAGAGTTAAATTACACCGAAGGCTTTTTGAAATCGGTTCAAAAGAAACTGTCTAACGAGCGTTTTGTAGCAGGAGCACCCGAGCAAGTTATTGCAAACGAACGCAATAAGGAGGCAGATGCTCTGGCAAAAATTGAAACGTTAAAGGCAAGTTTGGCAAGTCTTAACTAATTGGTTTATTTTCTTGATGCTTTTTTTTGTCACAATTTTTTGTTTGTGAAATGCCTCATTGTTTAAATTTTGTTAAACACTACATTTTAATCACTTTATGAATTTCTTTTTTACCACCAGTCGTTATTTCAATGATGTAAACACCAGAACTTAGATTTGATAAATTCATGCTTAATTTTCCAAAAGTTGTGGGTTCGGTTTTGTTAAAAAGTAAATTCCCTGAAGTATTATAAACTTTGTAGTTTACAGAATGTGTATCATCTTCAAGAGATAAATGAAGCACATTGTTAAATGGATTGGGGTATAAAATCCATTTTTTTTCAGAATTTGTGGGATCATCTGTATTCAAAGATCCTAAACAACTTGCAGTAACAGCGTAAGGTTCTTTTATGAGGTCACTTATTTTTAAATCTGTAAAACTTTCGTTGGTAGTGTGGTTAAAAAAGGTGCCATCTATAATAGTATTTGGCGCTCCTAAAAAGTCCTGTAATAATGTAGCAAAGGTTTGTCGGTAATCATATTGTACCGTTTGTATTTGGTAATTATTACTACTAGTAGCTTCTGTTAAATTAGGGTTTATCCCTGAAACGCCACCATAAACAGGTTCTCCAAAAACAAACATAGGTGCAATTTCTCCATGGTCGGTGCCTAAGCTGCCATTTTCTCCTGCTTTTCTTCCAAATTCAGAAAATGTTAAGCCAACAACATCTTCAGCTATATTCTGACTTTTTAAATCGTTCATAAAAGATTCAATAGCTTGTGATAATTGCGTTAGCAAATCGTAATGTTTACCAGTAACATCTCCTGTTGCTTGTACCTGAGCATTGTGTGTATCAAAACCGCCCAAACGTACCATATAAATTTTGGTTTGTAAATCGCCACTAATTAAACGTGCCACTGTTTTTAATTGGTTTGCAATATCGGTATTTGGGTAACTTATATCATTTTGTCCAGAATTAAAAGCATTGGAAATAGATTGCGCATATTGGTTTGATAGCGCATCCGTATTTTTTATAAATTCCAGTTCTTTGCCATAATCGGTATTAGGAATGTTGGTAGGTGGCACACCACCTAAACCATTTAAAATAGAATAAAACCCCGAAGGATCTTGTCCTGTAATATTTAACGCTAAACCGTGAGCTTCTTCACCATGAAACCCAAGTGATGTTTTGCTAGAGCCAATTTCAACAGCAAGTGGAAAATTTTCTATGATAAGGTTTGGATAGTATAATTCCATAAAGCGTCCCATCCAACCAGAATCTACACCATTTAAAAGACTATTGCCATCATTTCCAGTTAAATATAAATCGGTTGATTTAAAATGACTTTTATTTTGTGATGGATATCCAACAGATTGTATAATGCGAAGCCAACTTTTATCGTAAAGTGATTTAAAACTTGTTAACGCAGGGTTTAAACCTACTTGCTGGTTTGAAGGCAACGTAGTATCTAAGGTTATGTATTTATTTAATCCAGTTTCTGGAATTTTTATGTTTGGTCTTAAATTGCTATACGTATCGTATTGGTTTAAGGGAATTACTGTATTTAAACCATCATTGGCACCTGCTAAATTTATTAACACCAGTTTCCTGTTAGACACGTTAGGGCATCCAGCAAAAGGTAAATACGATTTTAATGCAGCTTGTAATTGAAAAGGTGTAAGTCCTATAGCAGAAGCGGCAGCAGAGAGTTTAATAAATTTTCTTCTTTCCATGGTTTGTGGTTTTACATTAATTGAAATTCTGCTGCGTTAATCATGGCTGTAATTAAAGCATCTAATCTTACTTTTACGGTTGTATTATCGTTTGTACTTATATAGTCGCTCCAAGCACCTGTCCAGTAATAATCAGGGAAACCAGCATCCACTAAAAAGCCTTTAAAATAATTGGTTCTATCGGTATCTATACTTTCTGGATATAGTAAATTGGCAATTTCAGTTACTAAATCGTTAGGGTTTGATGGATTTAAAATGTTATTTTTAACAAACAAAACGGTATCTAGCTTAACAAAAATGTTACCAGAGGTTATGGTATTTTTTCCTAGAATTAAACTTTCAATTAATTTATATCTGGAAATAAGTGTGTTTGATGAAAACCAAAGTCTATCAAAATCGGGTTCTTGATAATGTGCTGGATAACCTGCAACAGAATCTGGATTGAAAAAATCCATACTAGCACCTTTTAAATACACATTATGCACAAAATAAAAGAAGAAGTTAGCATAGTATTGTGCCGCATTGGTGTTAGGGTTTGGTAATTCAAGATTGAATAAGGTAGAAACTTCGTTTAATAGTTGCATCGGGCTTTTAACAATAGAACCTATAATGTTATCAGATGGATTGCCATCATCGGCATCATAAAAATGCTCGCTAGCCAATAATGCTTTTACCACAGGTAAAATATCGTAATTATTAGTAATAAGTATCTGTGAAAGTGGTGTAATAATATCGTTTTCAACAGTTTCATTCCATTCACTTTTCACATAAAATTTATATAATTTTCGGCAGTAAGCTTTTGCAGTTTCGGGTTGTGCAAATACCATTTCAACAAAATCATGTAATTCTTCAAACATGCCAGTTTCAGTATTTTTACCAATAATTACTTGGTTATTAAAGGCAGCACTAAATGTTTTGTTGCTTGTACTGTGTTGGTTTTTGTTTGCATAACCACTTGGTAAATTTGTTTCGGTATCAATAATGGCTCTGCTAAGTTGTTGTTTAAATCCAGAAAATACTTTGGCAGCTTGCTGTACATCAATTTCTGTATAGTTGGTGTAGTTACCGTTACCTATTTGTGGGCCTTTTAAAATTGTGAATAACTCTAGAAACTCTCGGGCATAATTTTCGTTTGGATTTGTTGCCACATTGTTTGTGTTATCTAAATAATCGAGCATCGAATTATCTAAAGTTATTTTTTTGGCTAAGGTTTTTAAATTTCCGTAGGCATATAAATCTAGTAATTGAATGTGGTCATAAAAGTTAGTAGATAAACCAGCGCCCGAATCTTTACCAACTGTAAAACTAGTATGTATAAAAAAACTTAACTTATGTTTTAGCGTTACTTGATTTATCGCATTGTACCACCACCACGCTGTAACCAATGCTCTTTTGCGTGTTTGTCCTGTAAACGTGTTGGGGTGATTTGTAGATGAGGTCCAAAACCCATCGGGATTTGAGGTTGGTAACGGATCGTATGGTTCTGCTAAGATGTTTGGTGGCAAAGTAGCTAAACTATTAACAGCATCGGTAGCCGTCATATCTGCAATGGCATCTAACTGTGATTTAGAATAGTTAAATGTGGCGCGTCTAAGCAAATGTTTTGCTTTTCTAAAGCCTAATTTTGAAGTTAACGGATTTAGTGATGCCATATTTAGTTTACTTAGTTAGTGGTTGGTTGTATCTAAAATAGATAATTTAATATTACAATTTTTTTAAAATATCATTAAATCGTTGAAAAACATTTTTATTGTGTTATTTATCTGATTTTATGATGTTTATAAGAGTAATGAAGGAAGTGTAATCATCTATTTTTCCGAAAAACATTAGCAATGTTTTTGCCTAATTCATCAAGTTTTTCTATGGGTTCCAATAATGAAGGATTATTAAACTCGATGGTTTCATTAATAGGAAGGGTTTTCATTATTGGGCAAACCAAAATAAAATTATTCGATTTAAAATAGCGGTTTAAGTAAATAGAAATGTTTTTTATGTTTTTGTTATAAGACGGTTCGTCTTTTCGGGTTAAAATAAAAATTAAATTATCATCTAACTTTATATTGCTAGAAAGCGCTTTTGTATTATTCCAACTATCGAATGTTATAAAATCAGCATCAATAGGATGTTCTGCATGAATATTTTGAATGAATTTTATGGTTTGTTGGGTGCCATAAAAAATTATTTTAGCGCCTGTATTATACGAGATATTCCAAATATTATCTAACCAAAACGGAAATCCAACTTCGTTTTCTACATTGTTTGGCATAATAACAATGTGCCGTTTTATAGTAGCAATGGTTTGAGACGCTTTGTAAATAAAACTTGTAGCGTTGCATTTAGATAAAACTCCTTCGGTTAAACTGCCTAAAAATGACTCGGAGATATTGGTTTTAACATGTAAACCTAAAATCAAATCTGTGGCTTTTTTTTCTTTGGTAACATTTAATATACCGTTCATAATATTCAAATCATAACGCAGTAATTTGTTTAGTTTTATATCTGTAGAAGCTCCTATTTTTACAGCTTTATCAAGAAGTTTTATAGCATTGGTTTCGGCATGAACATCGGTAGTATCATGATTTATTACATGCATTGCAAACAACGCATTTTTATTTTCTTTAGATTTTAATATCGTACTTAAACTAATTAATTCTTCAACAGTTTCGGTGTTATTAATTGCAATGATAAATTTTTCCTGATTAACTAAATTCTTTTTGTCTTTTGCTGTAGATTGAAAAAGCGATAGGTTTCTAGCTCCTTTTTGTACCACAAACGTTGAAATGGTGCAGGTTACTAAAATCATGATAATCGTGCCATTTAAAATACTTTCACCTAAAAGCCTAATAGGTTCGCCAGTTTCGGTTTCGCCAATAATAATGTTATAACCTACCGATACGGTTGCCAATGTAACTGCAGCATGAGCAATACTTAAACCAAAAATGATACGGCGTTCATCTACTGAAAATTTAAACGATTTTTGCGTTGCCCAAGCCGCTATAAACTTAGCTAGTGTAACAGCAATCGTCATAACTATAGCAACTAAAATAGTTTCAAAATCCGTGAAAAATGCCCGATAATCAATCAGCATACCAACACCAATAAGGAAAAAAGGAATAAAAATGGCGTTTCCAACAAACTCAATACGGTTCATTAAAGCCGATGTAGAAGGGATTAATCTGTTTAAAGCAAAACCAGAAAGCAATGCGCCAATTATGGCTTCAACACCAGCAACTTCAGCTAAAAAAGCACCCAAAAAAAGCATGGCTAAAACAAAAATATATTGCGATATATTATCATGATAACGCTTTAAAAACCATCTTGCAATAATGGGGAAAATGTGTAAAACTATAAATCCGAATATGATGACCGATATAAAATGGCGTATCCAGAATTCGCTACTTACAGAGCCTTTAGTCATACCAACTATTACTGCTAATACCAATAATGCTAGGGTGTCTGTTATCATAGTACCGCCAACCACTAGGTTTACAGATTGGTTTTTGGTAACACCAAATTTTCCTAGAATAGGGTATGCAATTAAGGTATGAGAAGCAAACATACTGGCAAGAAGTACCGATGTAAGTATTGAAAATTTTAATATAAAAACCCCAACTAAAACACCAAATAACATAGGGATACTAAATGTGAACAAACCAAACAAAAGACTTTTGAATTTGTTTTTTTTAAATTCGTTCATATCTATTTCTAACCCTGCTAGAAACATAATATAAAGTAAACCTGCTGTACCCGATAATATAATACCACTATCGCGTAATAATAAATTAAACCCATTTGGACCAATGATGGCACCAGCAACTATAAGTCCAAGAATATGAGGGATTTTTAATTTATTAAGCAGTATTGGAGCTAATAAAATAATGATTAAAATAACAAGAAACTTTAATACAGGATTTGTAAACGGAAGCGAGAAATCCATGATGTTTAAAAGTAACATAGTTCTTATATTTTATAATCAAATATATGAAATGGATTGTTTCGTTTTCTAAAATAAAAAAGTAGAGATTATTTTAATTTAAGATGAAAAATAATTTTAAAAATGCACTCTAAAACTTATGTTTGGTGTAATGCCTAACGATTGGTTTTCAATGGTGTTAACCACATTATTATCATCTAAAGTGTAATAGGTATTTATAATATTTTTTCTGTTTAGAATATTCCATACAGAAATACCAAAACTACCGCGTGCGGTATTTGTTATGTTGAAATTGTAAGTAGCGGAACAATCGGCGCGTAAATAATTTTGCAATCTGCTACTATTTGGTGATTCATAAGTAATTACATCATCATCTGGATTATCTGAAGCACTTGGAACCGTATGGGGTTTTCCAGAAAACCAATTGACGCCCAAAGCAAACTTTATGTTGTTTAAAGCACAGGTATTTGCAAAGGAGATAGCATGTCGAATATCGGTGTTATTCGGTAAGGCTTCTCCATTGTTTAAATTTTTAAAATGGTAATTATTACTGCTGTAAGAATAAGAAATCCAGGAACTTAAAAAGGTGTTGAATTTCTTGTTAATTAATACATCAACGCCTTTTATGGTGTAGTTTCCAGTATCGTTTACAAACTGAAACTGGTTTTGAAATCCTTGGCTACGAGCAGTAATACCATCTACTTTTTTAATATAAGCCTCGGTACTAATTAATAATTTATTCTTATTAAAATGGATGCCAGCAGAAGCTTGTTTACTTTTTAAAATGGGGATGTTTTCATTATTAGATAAAATCCATCGACGCTTCTCGATACCTAAAAAGTCGTTTTGTAAATCGATGATTTGTGAGGTGGTCTGACTTTTAAATTCTCCAAGTATTTCAACTCTAAAATGATTTAAAAACCGTTGGCTAAAACTCAATCGAGGTTCGGGAATAAGCATATCGAATTTCTGAAAATAGTTAAGTCTACCTCCTAATTTTACTCTGGTTTTAGTATTGTTTGATAGGTATTCGGCTTCGTTGTATATGGCATGACTTCTTATTACTTCTTTAATATAACTTCTAAAAATAGGGTTGTTAACATCTTCTAAATTACTTATGCCTACTTCATTAAATTGATAACCACCATTTATTTTGAATGAGGAATTGCTATTATAATTAATGTCTAGTTTGAAAGCACCATCAAACACTTCGTTTTCTTGAATTAAACGTTGATTTTTAGTGATGTCGAAGTTGGTAGCATTTAAATCGTAATTAGAAACATATAATTGCGCTGTTGTAGATAATTTAGGGCTCCAATCTCTGGTGTAGGTGATGCTGGTTGCTAAATTTTCTTGCGATAATTTACTGTTTAAAGCTTCACTTTGGTTATTTACGGTAGATTGTTCATCGTAATTCAAATCGTTATTCACATTTAAAAAGTGAATACGAATTTTATCGTTCTCTGTTATATCATACAAAAATTTTAAAGTAACATCGTAGAAATAAAACGATTCGTTTTGTGAAATGGAAGTGGAGTTGTTATTGTTCGATAAATCGGAATCTTGAAATATGCGTTTAAAATATTGGCTGTATGTAGGTGTTACAATAAAATCGGTAATTGAACGGCGCAACGATAGTTGAAGCTCTGTTTTTTTTGATAAGGGTATTTTTGCAAACGCATCGCCATTAATTAAATTAAATCCTGCACCAGCTTTAAATTCATTATCAATATCGTTAGGTAGTTGCATGTCTATAACACTCGATATGCCATCGCCATATTTCGCATTGGTTCCGTTTTTATAAATAGTTACTCGTTTGGTGGTGTATGGGTTGAATGCTGAAATTAATCCGAAAAAATGACCCGACTGATACATTTTGATGCCATCCCAAAGTAGTAAATTTTGGTCGTGCGTACCACCACGCACATTAATATTCGATACGGTTTCATCGGTACTCATAACACCCGGAATGGCTTGAATGGTTTGTAAAACATCTGGTTCTATAAGACCAGGTAAAATGCCAAAAATTTCAGGTTTTATAGTAATAGAACCATCGTTTAATTTAGTAATACCCGTGGTTAGGTAATTACTAACTATAATTTCATCCAACCGTTGGATATTAAATGTTGAAGTTTCGGTTTCGGCGATGTCTTTAATTACAATAAATCGATTATTTAAAACCTCAAAATCTAAATGAGTTTCCTTTTTTAAAATGTTTAAAGCATCGTCTAGCAATACATCTTCATCGGGTAATATGGTTGTTTTATTTTTAATAACACGATCAACATAAGAAAAACGGACGTTGTAGCGTGTTTCTAAAATTTTTATAACACGAATTAAAGGTTGTTTTTCTTGTGGATGGTTTTGACTTTCTACAACGTCAATTTTCAAAAAAAACAATAGGTAAAAAATAGAAATGGTAAGTTTTCTACTCACGTTTTAAAGTTATAGTATTGTTGGTTTTACTATAGGTTAGGTGTAAAGGTAGGGTTATAGATTTTAAGGCCAAATCTAGGTTTGAGTGTGTAAAACTTCCTGTAAATAGCTCGTTAGTATCTATATTTTTTAGAGTTATATTAACGTTATACTGTCTTTCAAATTCGGATATAACGTATTTATAAGGTAAACTTTTAAACGTACTTTCATTATTTAACCACGAAGGTGTTGCGCTGTTTTCTTTTTCATTAGCAATTATTTTCCCATTAATCATTAAAAAACTGTCACCAGGTTTTAATTTAGTTTCTTGAGAATTGAAAGTAACACCAACTAAACCTTCGTAGCAAATAACTTCAAAATAGTTTTCTCTTTGTTTAACATTAAATTGAGTACCGTATACGGTTACTGTTCCTGTTTTAGTTTTTACTTGAAACGTCGCGCCTTTTGCTACTTTAAAAAAGCCTTCGCCTTCAAGTTCTACTTCTCGTTCTTTATTCCATGAACTTTTATTAAATGCTAAATAGGACTTTGCGTTTAAGTTTACAGTAGAATTATCGGGTAAATCTACCAATGTTTTTTGAGCCACATCTGTTGTTATTGTAGTATCTATGGTGGTTGTATAGTAATATAAACCAAAGCAAATAGCAAGTATTGCTGCCACGCGCATTAATGGTTTAAACCAATGTGTTGTTTGCTTTTTGGTAGTTTTAATGGTTTTTAAAACACGTTCAAGTTCGTTAGTAGTATTGTAATCGTCTACTTTAAATGCTTGTAAACCACTGTGTAATTTCACTAAATCATCATAATCTTCAAGCAATTTAAACGCTTCAAGTTCTTCAGGATTTAGGTTGTTATCCAACCATTTCGATATTAAAATTTCTCTTTCCATGTGTTTATACAACTATATAACAGTTTGCTTTTATTTTTTCCTACCCTTAAATAAATTTTTTTTAACAACACTTAATAAATTCAATCTATGTTGTTTTTAACCTAAGTTTTATTAGGTAAATTATATACTTTACTAAAAAGTAAAAACAGTTAATTAAAATAAAAAGCAAAAGAGTCATAAGTAATATGTCTTTTAAATTTGTCAATATACTTGAATCTCGTTTACCTAAATCTAGAATAAATCCAATTAAAGTTATTGAAAAAGAAATAATTATAATTCTTAGTAATATGCTTTGCTTCATTGTAGTTTGTTAAAGTTCCTTAATATCTTTTCTTAATTTTTCTAAAGCACCATAAATACGTTTTTCAACAGCTTTAGTCGAAATTTCTAAAATATCTGCAATTTCTTTAAAGCGTTTACCTTCAACTCGGTTCATCATAAAAGCTTCACGTTGTGCATCTGTTAAGTTAGATAGGGCTTTTTGTAATTTATCCATATACTCGGTTTCCTGCATTAAAAATTCAGGGCTCTCGTTTGTATACATTTTTTGTTTGGTTTGTTGGTGCTTTAAAACAACCTTTTGGTGTGCCGCTTCGTTAAGCATTAAATTATTGGCGGTAGTAAAAACAAAACTTTTGGCTTTATCGGGTGTTATTTTAGAACAATTTTCCCAAAGTTTAACAAAAGCTTCTTGTACTTTATCTTTGGGGTTTAAGAGGTCGCCAAACTTATAATATAAAAAGTTATGTAAATCTTTAGCGTATTTATTAAATATAGAAGTAAACATACGCTCTTCGCAAATGTTTTCCTGTAATTGTTTTTCCATATTTATCTATAGTTGGTTTTACTAAAATAAAAAAAAAGCAAACATAGGGTAGGGATTTTTTAAGTTATCCTGTTTTATAATCAAAAAGCTATGTTTAACCCAAAATCAAACGTCATGAAAACTAAAATGAGAACACTATTATTAATACCTTTTTTTGCCCTTTTATTATTTACATCTTGTCAAGATGAAGTAATCGAAATTACAGAACCAACCGAAGCCGAAGCATTAACAGCCAGTTCCGAACTTACAGCTATGATAAGTTCTACTGCGAAAATGGACGGTTCTAAAGACAACGTTATAGATAATGCCAGTTGTTTGTCGGTACAATTACCAGTAACGGTTATTGCTAACGGAATTGAAGTAAAAATAACAACCGTTGAAGGTTACAAAACCGTTGCAGCCATTTTTAAAGAGTTTGATGACGATGATGATAAACTTCAAATAATGTATCCTATTACAATTATATTATCAGACTACACCGAAGTTGTGGTTAATAACCGCGAAGAATTTATAAACTTAGCAAAAGATTGTAAAGGTGAAAATGAAGAAGACGATGATATAGAATGCATCGATTTTCAGTACCCTATTTCATTTTCAGTGTATAATAGAGAATTTCAGTTAATTAACACTGTAACTATTGAAAGTGATAGACAACTATTCAAATTCATGCATCGTGTTAAAAATAACGAAGTGATAGCAAAATTAAACTATCCTGTAACCATGGAATTAGCTGATGGAACAGAGATTATAGTTAAAAACAATATCGATTTAAGGAATGCTATTGCCGAAGCTAAAAATGCTTGTGATGAAGATGATGACAACGATTTTGGCGACGACGATTTCACAAAAGAACGTTTAGATAATTTATTAAAACAATGTCCTTGGGTTGTTTACGAATTTGAGCGAAATGACGATAATCTTATAGAGATTTACAGAGAATATGCCATTGTTTTTAAAGAAGATAATGTGGTTAGGGTTAGAGCCAGAGGCGGCAATATTTTAACAGGCACATGGTCTACACGTGTAATTAATGATGGTGCTTTAATAAAACTAGAGTTCGAAACCTTAGTAGATTTCTCGCTAGAGTGGTTTGTTTACGATTTAGATCCTGGTAGAATAAAATTATTCAAAGCTGGTGGTAACAGAGCCATTTTAAAGAAAAACTGCGATGTTGTTATAGATTTCACTAAAGAACGCATTGAAAACTATTTACAAGAATGCTTATGGAGAGTTGCAAGATTAAGCGTTAATGGTATAGACAACGAAAAAGAGTATATAGGGACGCCTTTAAAATTCTTTCCAAATAATGTTGTTAAAATTAGAGTGAATGGTGAATTTGTTGAAGGTACTTACCAAATAGGTGTTAGAAATACTGGGTTTGTATTGCAAATAAATTTGGCAGGTCGTCCTAACTTACAACTAGAATGGTTTATTACATTACTTGAACCTGGTTTAATAAAATTAGAGAATGCCAATAGTAGAATGGTTTTAGAGAGACATTGTCCAGATGTTGATGGCGACTTAATTTTTATTGATGGTGCACTTGTTACTGGTTTGTGGGAAGTAGCCTTATACAAAGATGGTAATGAAGACAAAACTAGCAACTACGCCATGTATTCTATAGATTTTAGAATTACAGGTAATGTTAAAGTTTTTAACCCTAACAATGTACTGGTTAATAATGGGTCTTGGTTAACGTATAGAAATAACGGTTTGTTTTTAGGTTTGCTGTTTGAAAACCAACCACCTTTTGGAGCTTTAACTCACAGATGGGTAATTAAAGAAGTTTCAGCAGGTAGAATAGAGCTAAAAGATTTAAGTGCATCAGGCTCTATTGAAAAAATATTAGTACTAGAAAAGAAAAGTTAATTATCTTTTGGTAAAAGGAAATCTTAAATCTTTTTTGGTTTGTTAGGTTAATTATCAAGTTAAGTTTCCTTTATAAGGTCTGTTAAAACTTTGTTTTAGCAGACCTTTTTTTGTTTCATATTTTATAAAATGATACTTCAATAATACACTTCAAATCACTAAATTTGCAATTCTTAAAATTTCAATAAAAAATTATGTTTAATAATTTAAGCGATAAATTAGATAAAGCGTTACACGTTCTTAAAGGACACGGAAGCATCACCGAAGTAAACGTAGCAGAAACGTTAAAAGAAGTGCGTCGTGCCTTACTAGACGCCGATGTTAACTTCAAAATAGCTAAAGATTTCACAACCCGAGTTAAAGAAAAAGCACTGGGTCAAAATGTATTAACTACATTACAACCTGGGCAATTAATGGTTAAAATCGTAAAAGACGAGTTAACCGAACTTATGGGTGGAGATGCCGAAGGCATTAACCTTTCTGGTAACCCAAGTGTTATTCTCATGTCGGGTTTACAAGGTTCTGGTAAAACAACGTTTTCTGGTAAACTTGCTAATTATTTAAAAAACAAGAAAAATAAAAAACCATTATTGGTAGCTTGTGATGTGTATCGTCCTGCCGCTATAGACCAATTACATGTGGTTGGCGGTCAAATTGGTGTTGAGGTTTATAGCGACAAAGGAAACTCCGATCCTGTAGCTATTTCTAAAGCTGGTATTGCTCACGCCAAAGCGAATGGTTACAACATTGTTATTATAGATACTGCAGGTCGTTTAGCTGTAGATGAAGCGATGATGACCGAAATTTCTAATATTCACAAAGCGATTAAGCCACAAGAAACCTTGTTTGTTGTAGATTCTATGACAGGTCAAGATGCTGTAAATACAGCAAAGGCATTTAACGATGTTTTAAATTTTGATGGTGTAATTCTTACCAAATTAGATGGTGATACCCGAGGTGGTGCTGCAATTACAATTAAATCTGTAGTTAATAAGCCTATCAAATTTATTGGTACTGGCGAGAAAATGGAAGCTATTGATGTTTTCTATCCATCACGTATGGCCGATCGTATCTTAGGCATGGGAGACGTTGTGTCGCTGGTAGAAAGAGCTCAAGAACAGTTTGATGAGGAGGAAGCTCGCAAGCTTCAAAAGAAAATTGCTAAAAATCAATTTGGTTTCGACGATTTTTTAAGTCAGATTCAACAAATTAAGAAAATGGGTAACATGAAAGACCTTATGGGTATGATTCCTGGTGCCGGAAAAATGTTGAAAGATGTCGATATTGATGACGATGCTTTTAAAGGTATTGAGGCTATAATTTATTCCATGACGCCTAAAGAAAGAAGCAACCCGGGTATATTAAACGCTAGTAGAAAACAACGTATAGGTAAAGGTTCTGGTACATCGGTACAACAAGTAAATCAGTTGTTAAAGCAATTCAACCAAATGAGCAAAATGATGAAAATGATGCAAGGTGGTGGTGCTAAGAAGATGATGCAGATGATGAAAGGAATGCGTTAATAGAATGTAAATAAAAAGATTTTCTACAAACAATCAACAACCAAAAAGATGACGATTTTAGACGGAAAGAAAGTAAGTAACGACATAAAAAACGAAATTGCCGACCAAGTAAAAGCCATGGTTGCTAAAGGCGAGAAGGTGCCACATTTAGCAGCTATTTTAGTTGGTTCTGATGGAGCCAGTATGACTTATGTGAATGCAAAAGTTAAAGCTTGCGAAAAAATTGGTTTTAATTCTACTTTAATTGAGTTACCCGAATACACTTCAGAAGACGAATTATTACAGAAAATAAACGAACTTAATACTAATGATGATATCGATGGTTTTATTGTTCAATTACCGCTTCCAGATCAAATTGACGAGCAAAAGGTATTAATGGCAATTCATCCCGATAAAGATGTAGACGGATTTCATCCAACCAACGTAGGTAGAATGGCTTTAGATTTACCAACTTTTTTACCAGCTACACCTTACGGAATTATGGAGTTGTTAGAAAGATATCAAATTGAAACCTCAGGTAAGAATGTCGTTGTGATGGGACGCAGCCATATTGTTGGTCGCCCAATGAGTATTTTAATGAGTCAGAAACGAAAAGCTGGCGATGCCACTGTAACTGTTGTTCATAGCCGTTCGAAAAACTTAGCCGATATTACCAGAGAAGCCGATATTATTGTTGCTGCTATTGGTATTTCTGAGTTTTTAACAGGCGATATGGTTAAAGAAGATGTCGTTGTTATAGATGTTGGAATTACTCGTGTACCAGATGCGACCAAAGCAAATGGATACCGATTGGCGGGCGATGTGCATTTTGAAAGTGTAAGTAAAAAAGCGAGTTATATTACACCAGTGCCGGGAGGTGTTGGCCCAATGACGATAGCTATGTTACTAAAAAACACCTTACTATCTAGAGAAAGACGCAACCAAAACTAGAAATATAAAAACAAAAAAGGACACTAATTTTAGTGTCCTTTTTTTATGCAGTTAATGTCTTCTTCGCGGTTGTTTTTTTACGGCCTTCGGTTTGTATTCCTTAGTAGACTCGCTTATTAACTTATTCAATTCCTTAAATTCCTCTTTTGTAAGTTCTCTATACTCTCCAATAGGCATATCGAGTTTTATGTTCATAATACGAACACGTTTTAACGTTTGCACTTCATAATTTAAATACTCACACATACGCCGAATTTGTCGGTTAAGACCTTGCGTTAAAATAATTTTGAATTCGTAAGTACTTAACTTTTCAACATAACATTTATTGGTTGTTTTTTTTAATTCTTCCAATGGAATGCCACCCGCCATGCGTTCTATAAAGGTTTGCGAAATGGGCTTGTCTACGGTTACAATATATTCTTTTTCATGGTTATTGCTGGCGCGAAGTATTTTGTTTACTATGTCGCCATCATCGGTTAAAAGAATTAAACCTTCACTGGGTTTATCTAATCTGCCAATAGGAAATATACGTTTAGGATAGTTTATAAAATCTATAATATTATCCTTTTCTACATTGGTATCGGTAGTACAAACAATGCCAACAGGTTTGTTAAAAGCAAGATAAACAAACGTTTGTTTGGTGTTTTTAACCTCTTGGCCATCTACATGAATAATGTCGTTGGGAGCAATTTTAGTCCCCATTTCTGGTACAGCACCATTAATTGTTACACGGCCGGCTTCAATAAGTTTATCGGCTTCACGGCGAGAACAATAACCAACTTCACTTAAATATTTATTGATGCGTTTTAATTCTTGTTCCATGTAATTTGAATAATTTATGGTATAAATGTTTTTTTCTGATTGCAAAAATACAATAATTCTATTCCTTTATGAATTCTAAAATATGATTGTAAACTTTATCAGATTTTAAACCATGGCCAAAACCAACTGTTTTAATAAGTTTCGAGTTTTTGTAGTGTTTGGCAATTTGTAAAGCATCTCTGTAAGAGATGATACGATCTTTTTTATCGTGTATAATAAGCCCCTTAGCAGTTATGTTTTGAGAAAAATTCTCAACACAATAAAATGAAGGTAATTGTCCGAAGTACTTCAAATAATAAGCAGTCATGGCATTGGTAACTTTTTTATTGTAGCCCATGGTTTCAATATAATGATTTATAACTTCATCAAAATTTGAAGGCGCACCCAATAAAATAAGTTTAGTAATTGGTGGTTCGTATTTATTTAAAGTTAATGCAGAAGCTGTGCCACCAATAGAATGCCCAATAATGATATCTATTTTAAAATGTTCAAGTACTTTATTAATGCATTCTGAATATAAAACCGCATTAAAAATTTTATTGCCAGTAGCGCCGTGTGCAGGAGCATCTAATGCAATAATATTATAATCTTCTAATTGTAATAAGTTTATTAAATCTTTCCAACGGGCGGTATTACTTTCCCAACCATGAACTAATAAAATAGTTTCTTTTTTTCCGCTCCAGTGGTATGTTTTTATTTTGAATTTTTCATATTGGATACTGGTATGCTTGGCTGCGCTTAAAAATTTAATGTCTTTCTCTTTTAATTGACCTTTTCGGGGTGTCGAAAATAAAGTAACAGCTATTTTTGCGGCATATTGCGGAGAGAAATAACTAATGGAGTTGATGGTTTTACCAATAGTTTTAATAAGGTGTTTTTTCATGTATTAGTCTTCTCTATTTACTAAATCCATAGAAAAGGCAGGTGTGCAAATAGCGATATATTCGCAAACTTCGGTAAACGGATTAGAATATTGTACTCGGGTATTTTTTTCAATTTTAATAGATTGACCGGCTTCTAAAATAACGGTTTCGCCTTCAATAATAAATTGTTTTTTACCTCTAATAATAAAAGTGTATTCATCGAACTCTGGTGTTTGAAAAGGTTCACTCCAACCAGCAGGCGCAATCATGTGTGCTAAACTCAGTTCAGTGTTGCCATTTGTTGGTACACCAAAATGTTCTTTTATAACTTTTCCATCTGTTGTAGGAACAACAAAGGGCTTATTTTGTACTATGTATTTTTTGTTTGCCAAGGTGCTTTGTTTAGTTGCTTTTAATACCAATTAATAAAGAAATATTTTATTTTGGCATTATCGGGTATGTTGGTTGTTTCAATATTTGTATTCATATCAAACCTTAGATTTGCCGGTAATTCGTTTTTATCGATTGTAAAACTTGCATTTATTTCATTTACAGATAATACAACAGAATTTATTAAATTATCAATTCTTGAAATGGTATAATTATCATTAATATCGGCAAAAGTACTAGAAACACTAATGTTTTTGTCTGTTTTATAACGCGCATCAATAATTTGAACACTCTTCACAACAGCTGTGGTATCAGATTTGTATTCGGGTGTTAATATTAATAGTTTATTGCCTGATTTGTCAAAAACTTCAATGGTTTTGTTAATATTAGAAAACCCGCTGTTGTTTATTTTTTCGGCGATGGAATCGTTTATAAAAATAGCTTTAAGATCTTTAACTAAGGTAGAGTCTGTTAATAAACCAACATGTTGTTTAGAAACCTCAAAAGGGCTTTGTTCTTTTTTACAACTTATAAAAAGGGTTGTTAAAGATACTATGGCAATAAGTGTTTTTTTCATTTGAATGGCTGCAATTTAAAATTTAAATCTGGGGTTTTTATAAACTTATTTTTTCATCACTTTAGTTAGAATACCAAAAACACTTCTAATAAATGTTGCGCTGGTTAAAACCTTAACAATGGGATTCATGGCCGAGCTTCTGGATCTGGAAGTTGTAGTTGTGCGTTGTTTCGATTGCGCTTTTTTAAGTTCTTCTTGTTCTTTTTTAGCTTTTTCTTTTGCTTCTTCGGCTTCAGATTCGGCAATTTTTTTGTTTAGTAATTCGTAAGCACTTTCACGATCGATGGTTTCGTTATATTTTTTAACCAGTTTCGATTTTACCAATAATTCTTTTAATTCAGCATCGGTTAAAATATCCATTCGGCTCATAGGGGCTCGCATCATGGTAGCAGCAAGTGGCGTTGGGCGCCCTTTTTCATCTAAAGCGGTTACTAAAGCTTCACCAGTACCTAAGGCTGTTAAAACATCTTCGGTATTATAATACTCCGAATCTGGATAGTTTTGAGCTGTTAATTTAATGGCTTTTCTATCTTTAGCAGTAAAGGCTCTTAAGGCATGTTGAATTTTTAATCCTAATTGTCCTAGCACTGCTTCTGGCACGTCGGTTGGGTTTTGAGTAACAAAATATAAACCAACACCTTTACTTCGTATTAATTTTACAATGCTTTCAATTTGATTTAACAATGCTTTAGAAGCTTCGTTAAAAATTAAATGCGCTTCATCAATAAAAATAACTAATTCCGGACGATCGGCATCGCCTTGTTCTGGGAACGTAGAATAAATTTCGGCCAATAAACTCAACATAAATGTAGAGAATAATTTAGGTCTGTCTTGTATGTCGGTTAAACGTAAAATGTTTATGTAGCCTCTGCCGTTTTCGTCTATGCGCTGCAAATCCGATACTTCAAAGGAGGTTTCGCCAAAAAACAAATCGGCACCTTGTTGTTCTAATTCAACAACTTTTCTTAAAATTGCGCCTGTTGAAGCAGTTGAAATTCGTCCGTAAGCATCAGCAAATTCTTCTTTGCCTTCTTCGGTGGCGTACTGGAGTATTTTTTTAAAATCTTTTAAATCTAATAAGGGTAATTTATTGTTGTCGCAATACTGAAAAATAACAGCAACAACACCCGCTTGGGTGTCCGATAATTCTAAAATTCGCGACAGTAAAACAGGACCAAATTCGCTAACGGTAGCACGAAGGCGTACGCCATTTTGTTCAGATAAGGTTAATATTTCAACAGGAAACCCTTTGGCTTCAAAGGGAATACCAATTTTTTCGTGGCGCTCTGTAATTTTTGGGTGTCCCGGGCTTGGTTGCGCCAAACCACTCAAATCCCCTTTAATATCCATAAGTAAAACAGGAATACCTTTATCACTTAAATTTTCGGCTAAAACCTGTAACGATTTTGTCTTTCCAGTTCCCGTAGCACCAGCAATTAAACCATGACGGTTTAATGTTTTAAGCGGTATTTTAACATGAGCACCCGTAATGGTTTCGCCGTCTAACATAGCAGCACCAACAGGTATAAAATCGCCTTTGGTAGTGTTTCCCTCTGTGATGTAGTTGAAAAAAGTTTCCTTCTTGTCCATGAATATTAATTTTGAGTAAAAATACATGAAATAAGAGGAAGAAAAAAATGCATTTATTCTACGTAAACACAATATTATATTTTCTCTATGTAGATGTTTGATGAACCAGCGGTTCTTAAATTAACAACACCAGCATTTCCAGTTCTAACAATGGCCAAAGAAACAACATCGTTGGCATTTAACTGAAGAACTTCTGTAATGTGAAGTGAGCTTTCATCATGGGCATTATTGGTTCTAATATATCCTGTAGAAGCAAATGTACCTCTTTGGGTGCCATTAACTTCAATCCACATTTCCGGAGCTAGTCTATCAGTATTAATAGCTGTAGATAAAGAAACATTAACACTTATTCGGTATCTTCCGGTTTGATTAACTGTAATTGTATTAGTTGCCGTATTTACGGAATAAAGGGTTGTGTCATCATTCCACTCTAATGTGCTAATTATAGGTGCGTTAATAGCAGTATTTGCATTAACATTAACAGAAGTGTCGGCAGCATTATTGCTGTACTTAACAGATATATTTCTTGAAGTGCTTATCCAATTAGGAATAGCAGCCGTACCATAATTAAATCTAAATTCTTTTCTATCGGTATTAAAAATAACTAAACCAGTTTCAGGGCTTACAATAGCACTTTCTTGGGAGTTTGTTAGTCTAGGTAATAAAACACCCGAGTTTGTTGATGTAATATCTAAAATTGAAGAAGAATTAGGGTTTGTCGTACCAATACCAACTTGAGCATAATTATAAAAATGGTATAATACCAGTATTAAAAATAATGATATTTTTTTCATTCTTTGAGAGATTGAGAGGATTTATATAGCAATTTAATTTTTACAAAAGCTAAAATACTCAAATTAAATTGAAAATCAAAAATTAAAAAATAACTAATGGAATATGTATCTTTGCCCCTTATGAAAAAAGAAATTAAAGATTTAGTTGATACAGGTGAAATGCTGCCGCTTATGGAAGAGTTTTACACCATTCAAGGAGAAGGATTTCACAAAGGAACAGCAGCCTATTTTATTAGAATTGGCGGTTGCGATGTAGGCTGCCATTGGTGTGATGTTAAAGAAAGCTGGAATGCCGATATTCACCCACCAACCGAAACTACTAAAATTGTTGAAAACGCCAAAAAATACAGCGACACCATTGTAGTTACTGGTGGAGAGCCTCTTACTTGGGATATGACTTTGCTTACCTCTAAATTAAAAGCAGAAGGCTTACAAGTACATATTGAAACCTCTGGAGCTTACAAGTTAACAGGAACTTGGGATTGGATTTGCTTATCTCCTAAAAAAATGAAGTTGCCAACCAAAGAAGTTTACGAAAAAGCCAACGAGCTTAAAATGATAATTTACAATAAAGACGACTTTCGTTTTGCCGAAGAACAAGCCGCTAAAGTAAATAAAGATTGTATTTTATACCTGCAACCCGAGTGGAGTAAGCGCGATAAAGTTGTACCCGAAATTGTAGATTATGTTATGGCAAATCCCAAGTGGAAAGTGTCATTACAAACCCATAAATATTTAAATATACCCTAATAAAAAAGCCTTGAATTTCAAGGCTTTTTTTATGTTGTAAACGTTTTTATTTACTAATAGGCACACTAACTCGCACAGTGCCCCAACCCAAATACATATGGTCTTTATCGAAAGCAATAGAAAAAGCCTCAAGAGCCTCACCAGAGCTTACAGGCGCCATAACACGTAAAACATCGTTGCTTTCCTTGTAATTGTAAGCACCCCAAACATCGGTATCTTTACTTAAAATAATGGTCCATTCGCTGTCTCCCGGAATGGTGTATAACGAGTACGTTCCTGCTTTTACCATCTTGCCACCAAAACTCATGTCGCTATAAAATTTAATTTCAGTTGCCTCATTTGCACCCGTTCTCCAAACTTTACCATTAGGAGCTAACGTACTAACCGCTCTATCTTTAAGTTGTGGGCGGCTATAAATAACTTTTGCCATAGGCGGCGCATTTCTATCGGTTCTAAAATAAGCAACGTCTAACGGACTCTTATCTAATCCCGCAAATTTCTGTGCATTAGAATTAACAGAAACAAGCATAATAAAGGCTAAAGCAACCGTTGTAATAAGTGATTTTCTTTTCATTTTTATCTTTTTAAAGTTTTATAATTTATAAAGTTAAGCTTATTTATTCTTAAGTTTTTTATAAAAATTACAATTACCATGTTAAAGTTTATTTGGGCGTTACCCCATACCTTCCATTTCATTTCAGGTATGCGGTCGGGCTGTACGTTACAATCTTTTTGTTCGTACCCTCACAAAAAGGATTTTCACTGCCATCCCTAACGCAAACTTTAGTACATAAAAAAAGCTTCAGAAATAACTCTGAAGCTTTCATTACTTATTATTTTAAGAATTTTATTTTCTCATAATTTTCACATTCATTTCCTCAACTTTTTTATCAGAAAGTAGGGAAGGAGCGCCAAATAGTAAGTCTTCGCTGGTACCTGTTTTCGGGAAAGCCATCACTTCTCTAATCGATGCTTTTTTCTCTAAAATCATCATCAATCGATCGACACCCCAAGCAATACCACCATGTGGCGGTGCACCATAATGAAACGATTTGTACATTGTACCTACACTTTTAAGCATCTCCTCTTTCGTGTAACCCATGTTTCTGTAAGTAGCTTCTAAAATTTCGGGTTTGTGTGCACGCACAGAGCCACCACCAATTTCGTAACCATTTAATATTAAATCGTATTGCTGCGCGATAATGCTTCCTATTTCTTCGTCTTTGCCATTCATGTGTTTTTCAATATCATAAACAGCAGGCATCGAGAATGGGTTATGGGTAAACGTCCAGCGACCTTCGTCGGTTCTCTCAAACATAGGGAAATCTACAACCCAAGCCGGTCTTAATTCTTTCGGATTAATTAATTTAAGCATAGCGCCTAATTCCTGTCTTACAGCATCTAAAGCTTTATTGGCTGTTGCATAATCTGCCGCCGAGAAAAATACAATATCGCCAACCTGAGCATTTGTGGCTGCAATAATGCCAGCAGCAATATCTTCACCTAAAAACTTAATTATAGGCGATTGTAAATCGTTTTCATTAACAATAATGTAGGCTAAACCACCTAAACCGTGTTGTTGGGCTATGGCTGTAAGTTTTTCAATCTGACCTTTCGATAAACGTTTATCGCCTTGCTCTTGGGCAGATACTTTAATACATTTTACAATACCGCCTTCTTCAATAGGTTTGCTAAAAACCTGGAACGTGGTTTCTTTTACAATGTCTGTAATGTCTTGAAGTTGTAAACCAAAACGCAAATCGGGTCGGTCGCAACCATAATAATACATCGCGTCTTGATAGGTTATCACTTCAAAAGGATGTAAAATCCATTTGTTACCATAAATTTTGGTAACAACTTCATTAAACATTTTGGTGTTTAAATCTATAATTTGTTGCATGCTGGCATAGGCCATTTCTAAATCTAACTGTGTAAATTCAGGTTGGCGGTCGCCACGAGAATCTTCATCTCTAAAACAACGTGCAATCTGGAAATATTTTTCGTAACCAGACACCATCAGCATTTGTTTAAATTGTTGAGGTGCTTGTGGCAAGGTGTAAAATGCACCAGCTTGTTTACGAGAAGGCACAATAAATTCACGGGCACCTTCATCGGTTCCGGCACTTAAAATAGGTGTTTCAATTTCCAGAAAATCCTGCTCGTCGAGAATATCGCGAAGCAACTTAATAACTTTGTGACGGTTTACTATAACGCGACGCACATCGTCGTTTCTGTGATCTAAATATTTGTATTGAAAACGTGTGTTTTCGTTGGTTTTTGTAGCACGCTTAATTTCGAAAGGCAACGTTCTTGATAAATTTAAAATATCTAATTGCGACGCTTCCAATTCTATTTTTCCAGTTCTTAAAGCAGGATTGTAATCGTCTTCTTTACGTTGTACAATAGTACCTGAAACCGTAATAACAGACTCTGGTTTTAATTTTACCAGGTCGTCTAAATTAGGAAACGATTCTCTGCTTAAACGCACTTGAAATATTTGTGTGCTAGAATCGCGTAAGTCTATAAAAATAAGTTCTCCATGGTCGCGCACACTCGAAACCCATCCCGCCAGAGTCACTTCTTCGGCAATATTTTCTTCAGAAATATTTGAAATTAAGTGTGTTCTGTATTCTTTCTTAATGATGATGGGAATTTGTGGTAAAACTTCTTCTTTGGTTGTTGGTTGTTGGTTGTTGGTTGTTGGTTGTTTGGTTTTACCACCTTCTTCGGTCTTCGTGCTTCCGTCATTTCCACCGGCTAACTGACTTAAAATGCCTTCACGAATTACTTTTCCAGAGGCGCCTTTACCAATAATAGCTATAATTTTTCCAACTAAAATACCAGCTTTTCCTTGGTTTCCACCTTTAATTTCATCGGCTATGGCTGAGTTTTCAGAGATAACCTTAGCAATGGCTTCTTGTATTTTTTCTTCAGAAATGGTGTTTTCTGCGAAGTAGGTTTTATAATCGAAATGCGCATCTTCTAAAATCGATTTGATGGCATTTTGAGCTAAAACAGGTGTTACTTTTTCATCTTTAAATAAGCTGAAAATATCAATAATATCTGAAATATTTTCAATGCGATGGTAGTCCTCAGGCTTTATATTATTGGTTAATGTTTTAGCAACAAACGATGGGTCTTTAACGGCTTCGTTTATGGCAACAAAGGTTTCAGAACGTAACGAATCGGCTGTAAAGAATTTAGCATCTTGAGGTAAAACACCACCTTTAATAAGTATAGATTCTACAGCGAAAGGCAACGAACTTAAATCGACATTAATAGTTTTAACAACATCTTTAATATTTACAAAAGGTAAATCGGGCTCCGAGATAAAACGATAATCTGCTTCGTATTCCTTTTTACGCATGGTTTTGGTTTGCTTTAAATCGGCATCCCATAAAACCGTGGTTTGGTCGGGTCTAAACTCTTTGTGCTCAATATAGTAGTTTAATTGCTTTTCAACTTCTTCTTTTAAAGCATCTACCATAAACTTAAACGAGTTTAAGTTTTTAATTTCTGTACGCGGATTTAAATCGTACGTATGCTTTTTACGCAACGACACCGAAACATCCGATTTAAACTCCCCTTTTTCAAGATTGGCTTCCGATATTTTTAAATTTTGCACAATACGCTGAATGTACTGTGCATAGGTTGAAGCATCTTCGATATGGCGAATACAAGGTTCTGTAACAATTTCAATAAGTGGCACGCCCGCTTTGTTGAAATCGACTAGCGAAACAGTTTTTTCGTGCATCAATTTAGCCGCATCTTCTTCGATGTGTACTTGTGTTAAATTAACAGTAAACTGCGATCCATCGTTACGAAAACAAGAAACTTGTCCGTCTGGAATTACAGGATTGTGAAACTGTGTAATTTGAATGTTTTTTGGGTTGTCTGGGTATTCGTAATGTTTTCTATCCCATGAAATAACATCATTTTCAAACGATGAATTTACCGCTTTACCAAAATAAATAGCCTTTTTAATAGCTTCTTTATTTATGGCTGGTAAAACGCCCATTTGCCCTGTACATACAGAACATATATTTTGATTAGGTATTTCTATTTCTTGATTCGGACAAGAACAGAATAATTTTGTTTTGGTGTTTAATCGAACGTGTGTTTCTAATCCGATTACTAATTCTAAATCATGGGCTTTTAAAGCCGCGTCTAATTGCTCCAGTTTCATCTGCTTATTTTATTTTTTTAGAGGTCAGATGCAATATCCAAATAGAAATATTTACTAGTCTCATAAATTTTGCTAATGTATATTTCATTATATCGTGTCTTTTAAGAAGTTAGCAAACTTCAAAACAAGTTCGTCGTTATGTTTTGCGGCTGTAATTTGTAAGCCTGTTTCGGTACCTTGCGGTACGGTAAGTGTTGGTAATTGTCCTAAACTAAAGCCAACCGTATATGCATCGCTTAAATACATGGCGTGCGGGTCTTTTAAGCTGCTGCCAATTTCTGGCGGCGTGCTTGGAGTTACAGGAGATAAAATAATGTCTACTGCTTCAAAATCTTTTTCAAAATTTTCTGAAATCGCATCGCGAAGCGCTAAACCTTTTAAATAAATTTCATCTGAAAACCCCTGAGACAATACTTGGTTTCCACCAACAATTCTGCGTTTGGTTTCTTCTGAAAAATTTTCAGAACGCGTTACAGCGTACGATTCTTTTAGGTTTTTATCCTCAATACGATTACCGTAGTTAGAACCATCTAAACGCGATAGGTTAGAGGCTGTTTCGGCCATAGCTAAGGTGTAATAGGTAGATACTAAAATATCCGACTTAAAAAAGTCTAATGCCTTTACTTCAATACCTTTAGCTTTAATTTTTTCGATAGTTGCTAAAAAATCTGCTTTAATTTTAGAATCGATGGCATCGCTATCAATAAAGTTTTTAAAGTAACCAACGGTTTTTATGTTAGAGTAATCTGAAATAGTTTCAGCTTCAATAGCCGAAGCATCGTAAGTGGTTTGGTCTTTTGGGTCTTTTCCACTCATCACATTTAACACGATACGAATATCTTCAACTGATTTCGCAATAGGACCTACACAGTCTGTTGATGAGGCATAGGCCATCAATCCGTAGCGAGAAATACGTCCGTAACTAGGTTTTAAACCATACACATGGTTGTAACCGGCTGGTTGTCGTACCGAACCACCCGTATCGCCACCAATAGAAAACACGGTGTAGTCTTTGGCCACATTTACTGCCGAACCACCACTAGAACCACCACCTACTAAATTTGGATTTAAGGCGTTTTTTACAGCTCCAAAAATGGTGTTTTCACTCGAAGATCCATGTCCGAAACTATCACAATTTTCTTTAACCACCGGAATAGCGCCCGCATCTAGTAATTTTTGAATAGCGGTAGCTGTGTAAGCCGATTTGTAGTGCTTTAGTAATTCGGAACTTGCGGTGGTGTACGTGCCTTGCAGCATGTAAACATCTTTAATTCCGAAGGGAATACCTTCTAATAAACCAATAGTTTCTCCCTTAGCTATTTTTGCATCTACTTTAGCTGCTAAATCTAAAGCAAAAGTGTCTAGTAAGGCATTTACAGTTTGGTTGGTATTGGGTTTTAAAGCATCTAATTTTTCCTGAATTAAAGCAGTACAAGAAATTTCTTTATTTACCAATTGTTGGTGTAATGTATGTATTTGAGACGCCATAATTATTCTTCTATAACTTTAGAAACCACTAAATAGCCATTTTTCTCTTTTGGAAAATTTTCAATAATGATTTGTTTTTCCAATGCCGAACTTTCAATTACGACATCCTCTCTTAAGTCATCTAAAGACACCCCGTTGTTATGATTATTATTAAAGGAATTATTATTTGTTGGTTGTGCATTTTTAATTACTTCAAATAATTTGTTTACAGCCTCACTAGGTTGCGCCCCTTTAATACTCGACAATACGTCGACTGTCATAATTTTACTCATGTCTTACTTTTTTAGATTAAAAAAAGCCTTCCGAACTCCGGAAGGCTTTATATATTTTTTAAACAACAACCTTCCGACCCTAATAGTTAGGATTATTGAAATTATTATTGTTGTTATTATTTCTCATGTTATCTTTTTGCGCGTCAAATATATGTAGAATAAATAAACTAGCAACTATTTAATAGTATATCCTTTATTATAATTATCAGATTAACAAAAAACATAAAAATATGTTAGTAGTTCTATAATATATGTCTAATTTTTGTTCAATTAGGTTAATAAAATCTCTTTAAAATAATGGTTTTGCGACTAAATTGCTCCTTTTTTATGGTTAATAGGCTTTTAATAAAAAGCAAAATATTGGCTATAAGACATTTTTTTGTTTTTCAATTTTTATGAAAGAATAAAATAATATCGAAATCAATTTTAAGCCCTTTTTTAAGCGATTTAAGACACTTTTAGGTAATTAACAATTGTTGATAATTTTGCCTTATAATCGATAAATTACTTTTAAAACGCTTGCAATTTTCGTATATTTGTTTGTATTCAGAAGGATGCCAAAAGCATCTTTTTTTATGTGTAAAAACTAAAAAGATTTAGATAACAAACAATTAATATGAGCGAACCAAAAGAAGAATTTAACAAACACGGTTATTCTGCCGATAGTATTCAAGCCTTAGAAGGTATGGAGCACGTACGTATGCGTCCATCCATGTATATTGGAGATGTTGGCATACGTGGTTTACACCATTTAGTATATGAGGTTGTAGATAACTCTATTGATGAAGCACTTGCTGGACATTGTAATAATATTACAGTAAGCATTAATGAAGATAATTCTATTACTACCGAAGATGACGGACGTGGAATTCCTGTCGATTTACATAAAAAAGAAGGCGTTTCGGCATTACAAGTAGTAATGACAAAAATTGGTGCTGGTGGTAAATTCGATAAAGATTCTTATAAAGTTTCAGGTGGTTTACATGGTGTTGGTGTAAGTTGTGTTAATGCATTATCAGAGCATTTACGTGCTACCGTTTACAGAGATGGAAAAATTTGGGAACAAGAATATGAAAGAGGAAAAGCTTTATATCCTGTAAAACAAATTGGAGAAACAGATAAACGTGGTACTACCGTTACTTTTAAACCCGATGACACTATTTTTACCCAAACGGTAGAATATAATTACGATACCTTAGCTAGCAGAATGCGTGAGTTAGCCTATTTAAATAAAGGGATAACCATTCATTTAGTTGACAAACGTTCTAAAAAAGCCGATGGTTCTTTTGAAGGTGAAACATTTCATTCTGAAGAAGGATTAAAAGAATTTATAAAATATTTAGATGCTACCAGAGAACCTTTAATGAAAGATGTTATTTCTTTTGAAGGTGAAAAAAATGGTGTGCCTGTTGAAGTTGCTATGGTGTATAATACATCGTATGCAGAAAATTTACATTCTTACGTAAATAATATCAATACGCACGAAGGAGGAACGCATTTATCTGGTTTTAGACGTGGTTTAACCATGACTTTGAAAAAATATGCAGATGAATCTGGCTTATTGAAAAACCTGAAATTTGAAATCGCTGGTGATGATTTCCGTGAAGGATTAACAGCCATCGTCTCTGTAAAAGTACAAGAGCCTCAATTTGAAGGGCAAACAAAAACAAAATTAGGAAACCGTGAAGTTTCTGCTTCTGTTAGTCAGGCCGTTTCAGAAATGCTAGCCGATTACCTAGAAGAACATCCAGACGATGCTAAAATTATTGTTCAAAAAGTAATTTTAGCAGCTCAAGCTCGTCATGCCGCTCAAAAAGCCCGTGAAATGGTGCAGCGTAAAACCGTAATGAGCATTGGTGGTTTACCTGGTAAATTAAGCGACTGTTCAGAACAAGATCCTGCAAAATGTGAAGTGTTCCTTGTAGAGGGAGATTCGGCAGGTGGTACTGCAAAACAAGGGCGTGATAGAGCATTTCAAGCTATTTTACCTTTAAGAGGTAAAATTCTTAATGTTGAAAAAGCGATGACACATAAAGTGTTTGAAAACGAAGAGATTAAAAATATTTTCACTGCTTTGGGAGTTACCATTGGAACAGAAGAAGACAGTAAAGCGTTAAATCTTTCTAAGTTGCGTTACCACAAAGTTGTAATTATGTGTGATGCCGATATTGATGGTAGCCACATTGCTACGTTAATTCTAACATTCTTCTTTAGATATATGAAAGAATTAATTGAAAACGGACATATTTATATTGCAACACCTCCTTTATACTTAGTTAAAAAAGGTAATAAAAAAGCCTATGCATGGAGTGATAAAGAGCGTGATGCACTTGCCGAAGAATTTGGTGGTAGTGTAAATATTCAACGTTATAAAGGTCTTGGAGAAATGAATGCCGAACAATTATGGGATACGACCATGAATCCGGAGTTTAGAACCATGCGTTTGGTACAAATTGACAATGGTACAGAGGCCGATAGAATTTTCTCAATGTTAATGGGAGATGAGGTGCCGCCACGTCGCGATTTTATTGAGAAAAATGCTATTTATGCAAATATAGACGCTTAATTTTTCGATAAAAAAATTAAAAAAAAACACCTTCAAAAAAACCTTTGAAGGTGTTTTTTCGTTATATATGTATAACCAAAATCAAACTTATGAGAAAAATAACTTGTATTCTATTGTTTTTTATGGCGGGCCATTTTGTAAAAGCACAAAACGATATTGACGCCTTGTTAGCTGCTGGTATAAAAGATGCACAACGCTTCGCAACCGATTATTTAAAGCCAGGATCCGATGGTTTAATTTACAGCATGAATGCTAACTGGTTTAATTCAGGAAAAGTGAAACCACTGGGAGGCTTTGAAATTTCGGTAATTGCCAATGCGTCTTTAATAAACGACGATGATAAGATGTTTTTAATGAATACTGCCGATTACGATAATGTTAAATTTAAAAACATAACCAATCCAAGTTCTAAAATGGTAGCAACAGTTTTAGGCGAAAATAACCCAGACGTTATTGTGGAGGTTACTTACGACGATCCTATTTTTGGAAGTTATACCGAAGATGTTATTCTACCCAATGGGATAACAGAAAATTTAAATATGCTACCAACTGCTTTTATACAAGGGGCCATTGGGATAAGTAAAGGTACCGAAATAAAAGCGCGTTTTGTACCTAAAATAAATACCGATGATGTAGAATTAGGTATGTACGGTGTAGGTTTACAACATGAGTTTACAAATTGGCTTCCTGCCGATAAAATTTGGCCTATTGCAGTTTCTGGTTTGGTGGCTTATACCCATTTAGATGCTAATTACGATTTAACAGATTCATCTGGAATTGACGGCGATAATCAACATCTAGAAAACAAAACGAATACATGGTTATTTCAATTAATAGCATCAACCAAGCTCCCGGTAATTAATTTCTATGGAGGTATTGGCTATATAAGCGGAAAATCGGAATCCGATTTATTGGGAACCTACAGAATTTCAAACGGATTACAAACAAAAACCATTGAAGATCCTTTTTCAGTTTCAAGTAAAGCTTCAGGAATGAGAGGGTCATTAGGAGCCCGATTAAAATTAGGATTCTTTAGATTAAATGCCGAATATCATTTAGCCGAATTCGATGCGTTTTCTGTGGGTATTAACTTCGGTTTTAGATAATTAATAAGCACTTATTCTAAATAAAACGTATTAAAAAAGTTAGTTATTTAATTTTAATTAAGTTTTTCGTAAAAGTATTTAAAAGCACCGTATTTAATACGATGCTTTTTTTATTTAACGTTTTTTAATTTGTAAATTTGTCTGATAATTATCATTTATTTAATTCTTTTGGAATGTTATTTTTGAATATAACTTTTTTTCAAAAGAAAATATATCAAAATATATAAAATCAATTAAAATTTAAGACATGAAAGTAACCGTAGTAGGAGCAGGAGCAGTTGGTGCAAGTTGTGCAGAGTATATTGCTATTAAAGATTTCGCTTCAGAAGTTGTTTTGTTAGACATTAAAGAAGGCTATGCCGAAGGTAAAGCTATGGATTTAATGCAAACCGCATCGTTAAATGGATTTGATACCAAAATAACCGGTGTAACAAATGATTATAGCAAAACAGCAGGTAGTGATATTTGTGTAATTACCTCTGGAATACCTCGTAAACCAGGAATGACTCGTGAGGAATTAATTGGTATTAATGCTGGTATTGTAAAAACAGTATCATCTAGCTTAATTGAACACTCTCCGAATACCATTATAATTGTTGTTAGTAATCCAATGGATACCATGACGTATTTAGTACACAAATCTACAGGATTACCAAAAAACAGAATTATTGGTATGGGTGGTGCTTTAGATTCTGCGCGTTTTAAATACAGATTAGCTGAAGCGATTGGTGGCCCAATTAGCGATGTTGACGGTATGGTTATTGGTGGACATAGCGACACTGGAATGATTCCTTTAACACGTTTAGCAACAAGAAATGGTGTGCCAGTTTCTAACTTTATTGCAGCCGATAGATTAGAGCAAGTAAAAGAAGATACTAAAGTTGGTGGTGCTACATTAACTAAATTGTTAGGTACATCGGCTTGGTATGCTCCAGGGGCTGCCGTAAGTGGTTTAGTTCAAGCTATTGCTTGCGACCAGAAAAAAGTATATCCATGTTCTGTTTTATTAGAAGGTGAATACGATTTAAATGATATCTGTTTAGGTGTACCTGTTATCTTAGGTAAAAACGGTATCGAGGAAATTGTAAACATTCCTTTAAACGATGCAGAAAAAGCAAATATGCAAGAAAGTGCAGATGCTGTTAGAAAAGTAAATGAAATGCTTTAATTTTAGCAATTAATAAATTAAAATAGAATTTTTTGTAAAGACTGTAGAAATACAGTCTTTATTTTTATATTTGGCGCATGAAAACAAAATGGTACTTTGGTGCTTTATTAATTGTATTTACTCTGTTGGGGGTTTATCAGAACCAAGTTTCTGAGCCCAATCAACAGATTGTTGTACAATTTACCAATGTTTCCATTACTTCAGATGAAGCGCAAAGCAGCATCACCACATTAAAAAAGCAGTTAGAGGCTTTAGGTGCTACTAAAGTTCAGGTTAAAGATTTAAAATCTGGACAACTAAAAATCACTTATTATTGCGATGCCAATGTTAAAAATGTAAAAGAAATCCTTTCAAACGAAAGTCATTTTGCATTAAAATATGCTTCAAATAATACCTCTAAATCTTCTAATAAACCATCAGATAAAGATTCAAAAAACTACAAATTTGATGTTTTCGAAATTCACAAAACCACCGATATTCAATCGGGATTAGATGGTAAATGTGTTTTAAATTTCAAACAAGATTTCGACAGATTCTATAATCCGAATGTTTATATTTTTTCTGAAGAAATTAATAATAAAGAAAAATGCTATTTTGTAAAATTAGCTTATAAAATTCGAAGAAATATTGCTATCACTATAGATAATATTTCCGGTAATATCCCAGAAGTACGGGCAGGGCCTGATGCTTTCGGGAACGTGTAATCTCAAGACACGATTATTTTAAATTTGTATTCCCAACAATTATTCTTTTTACCATGGCTTCTGTTTTTAGAAGCTAAAAAACAACTAACATTAACGGTCTAGTTAAACCAAAATATGGGTTTATAACGGACGCAATTTAACAAACAATGCAAAATAAAGGATTAGTAAAACTGTTTGCAGTTTTATTTGGGTTGGTAAGTATTTATCAACTATCATTTACATTTAAGGCCAATCAGATTGAAAGTAAAGCTGAAGAAGTTGCCATTAACAAAATTCCGGAAACAGAGGATGATTACCGTGCTAAAAGAAGTACCGAAGAAGCTAACTACTTAGAAGCGGTAGCTAACGATACCGTTTTTAATATTGGTATTGCTAAATTTACTTATAACGAAGTAAAAGCAAAAGCCATGAATTTAGGTTTAGACTTAAAAGGTGGTATTAACGTTATTCTTCAAGTTTCTGTAAAAGACATTTTAAAAGGATTAGCAAATCATACTAAAAATCCAGTATTCAATAAGGCGTTAGACGATGCATCAGAAATGCAAAAAAACAGTCAGAATACATATTTAGAAGATTTCTTTATTGCTTTCGATAAAATTAAAGGCGATACTAAATTAGCTTCTCCTGATATTTTCTACACCAAAGCATTAGATGGTGAAATTGAAGGTAGCATGACCGATGATCAGGTTAAAACTATCATTTCTACTAAAATTGATGAATCTATCGTTTCTGCTTTCGAAGTATTACGTAAGCGTATCGATGAGTTTGGTGTAACGTCTCCAAATATTCAGCGTTTAGGAACTTCTGGTCGTATTTTAGTTGAGTTGCCTGGAGTTAAAGATGTTGAAAGAGCAACCTCTTTACTACAAAGTACGGCTCAGTTAGAATTTTGGGATGCCTACAAAGGAGAGCAATTATTTAACTTTTTAGCGCAGGCTAACGAAGTTTTAAAAGATATTGTTGTTGATAAAAAAGAAACAACTCAAGACGAAAATAAAGATGGTGAAAACACCGAAGATGCTATCGACGATCTTTTAGGTGATGCTACTACAGATTCTACTGCAGTTGCTACTGTTAATCCTATTTTCGATTTAATTCGTGGTCAAGGTTACCAAGGTGGACCAATCATCGCTAGATTTGATGTTAAAGATAAAGCGACTGTGCTAAATTACCTTAACATGCCTCAAGTTAGAGCCTTGTTACCAGCAGAGATGCGTTACACAAAATTCGCTTTTGGTAAACCAGAAAAAGATAGTGAGATTGTAGATTTATATGGTTTAGTAGGAAACAGAGATAATACTCCAGAATTAAGTGGTGCTGTTGTAACCGATGCTAGAAATGCTTTTGGACCAACAGGAAAACCAACAGTTTCTATGCAAATGAATGCAAAAGGAGCTAAAATTTGGGAAGAAATGACTGGAAAAGCTTTCTCTCAAGGAAGTCAAATAGCTATCGTATTAGATAACGTTGTATATTCTGCACCAGGTGTAACTACAGGTCCAATCTCTGGAGGAAATTCAGAAATTTCAGGAAACTTTACATTAAACGAAGCTGTCGATTTAGCAAACGTTTTACGTGCAGGTAAATTACCAGCATCTGCAGATATTATTGCTAGCGAGGTGGTAGGACCATCATTAGGTCAAGAAGCGATTGATAGTGGTACAATGTCTTTCATTATTGCTTTAATATTAGTGTTAGTGTGGATGGTTGTTTACTATGGTAAAGCTGGTGGTTTTGCCGATGTTGCCATGGCTTTAAACATCTTGTTAATTTTTGGTATTCTATCGGGCTTAGGAGCTGTACTAACATTACCTGGTATTGCGGGTATCGTGCTTACTATAGGTATGTCGGTGGATGCCAACGTAATTATTTTTGAACGTATTCGCGAGGAAATTGCCAAAGGTAAAGGACAGAAAGAAGCTATTCAAGACGGATTTAGCAATGCGTTATCATCTATTTTAGATGCGAATATTACTACAGGCTTAACGGCTTTAATATTATTTGTGTTTGGTACAGGTCCAATTAAAGGTTTTGCAACAACCTTATTAATTGGTATTGGTACTTCGTTATTTACTGCAATTTTTATTACGCGTTTATTAATTGATTGGTATGTAAACAAAGGAGGTAATTTAGATTTCTCTACGGCTTTAACTAAAAACTTATTCAGAAACATAAATATTGAATTCTTAAGAAAACGTAAGGTTGCTTATATTGTTTCAGGATTGTTTATTGTAGTAAGTTTAGGATCTTTATTTACTAATGGATTAGATCAGGGTGTCGATTTCGTTGGGGGTAGAACGTACCAAGTTCGTTTTGCGCAAGATGTAAATGCATCAGAGATAACTAAAACTTTAGTAGGTACTTTTGGAAGTGCAGATGCTAAAACTGTTGGTAGCGATAATCAATTAAAAATCACGACTAAATATAAAGTTAATGAAACTGGTGCCGAGGTTGATGAAGAAATAAGAAATCAATTATTCAATTCATTACAGCCTTATTTATCTGGTGTTACTTACGAAGAGTTTATCGATAACACCAACTCTAATAAACAAGTAGGTTTAATGGAATCATTTAAAGTAAGTCCAACAATTGCCGATGATATTAAACAAGCATCGTTCTGGGCTATTTTAGGATCTTTAATTGTTGTATTCCTTTATATACTTTTCCGTTTCAAGAAATGGCAATTCTCGTTAGGAGCTGTTGTTGCAGTTTTCCATGACGTGTTAATTACTTTAGGTGTATTCTCAATCACTTACAAATTCATGCCTTTCGGAATGGAGATCGATCAAGCCTTTATTGCAGCGATTTTAACGGTTATTGGTTACTCGTTAAATGATACGGTAATTGTTTTCGATAGAATTAGAGAGTTTGTGAACGAACATACTAACTGGCCATTCGAAAAAATTGTCGATACCTCATTAAGCAGTACTTTAGGTAGAACCTTAAATACGTCTTTAACGACTTTAGTGGTGTTATTAGCTATTTTTGTGTTTGGAGGTGAATCTATTAGAGGTTTCATGTTTGCATTAATAGTGGGTATTGTTGTAGGTACGTATTCATCATTATTTATAGCATCACCTTTAATGTATGATACTGTAAAACGATTAGAAAAAAAGAATAAAAAAGAAGAAAACTAATTCTAATTTATTCCTAGAAAAAAGCCTCTCAGCAATTTGTTGAGAGGCTTTTTTTGTGTTTTAAAATTAACATATCAAAAACATAATTCTTTGTAAAGAAATCAAATATTTATATACATTTACATCAAAATAAAGTGAGTTATGTATATTAAATTAGCTCTTGATTGCTTCGGTGAAAACTAAATCAAGTCTTCAAAAAAAATTTCTTTTTGTATCACGTTGGGGTGAATCATTAGACATTGTAAATACCATAAAATTAGAGGGTCACGAAGTTAAACTATTCATTGAAGATAAACCTTCAAAAGAAATAGGATATGGTTTTGTGCCTAAAGTAAACCAATGGGAAAAGCATATCGATTGGGCCGATATTATTGTTTTCGATTATACCGGTTATGGTAAAATAGCTTCAGAGTTACGTAAATCTGGTAAATTGGTTATTGGTGGTACCGAGTACACCGACCAACTGGAATTGGATCGTAATTTCGGGCAATCGGAACTTAAAAAGCATAAAATAAAAGTGATTCCTTCAAAAGAGTTTTCCACTTTTAATGATGCCATTTCATATATCGAACAGCATCCAAACTCGTATGTTTTAAAACCTTGTGGTGAAACACAGGAATTGAAACAACTGCTTTTTGTTGGCACCGACGATGAAGGTTTGGATGTTATAAGGGTGCTTAAAGCCTACGAGAAATCCTGGGGTAACGATTTTGGGAACTTTCAATTGCAGCGTAAGGTAAAAGGTGTTGAGGTTTCTATTGCGGCATTTTTTAACGGACACGATTTTATTTACCCTATTAACACTACTTTCGAACATAAAAAATTGTTTCCTAAAGAACTTGGTGTCTCAACAGGCGAAATGGGAACGAGTATGTTTTGGACTAAAGAATCGCCTATTTTTGAAGCCACACTTTTAAAATTTAAAGAGACACTGGCAAAGCATCAATTTGTTGGGCATATTGATATTAATTGCATTGTAAACGGCCATGGAATTTACCCTTTGGAGTTCACTTCCAGGTTTGGATATCCTCAAATTCTCATTCAGCGGGCTGGGATTAACGAACCTATGGGGCTTTTTCTTTTAAAGTTAGCCTCTGGCGAACATTTTAAACTTCAAACTAAAAAGGGGTTTCAGGTGGGTGCGTTTATTGTTGTGCCACCTTTTCCTTATGATGATAAGAAAACGTTTAACTTGTTTTCTAAAGATGCCGTGGTTGTTTTTAAAAGAAATGGCAAAGAAGGCGTGCACCCAATGCATTTAAAACAAGTTAATGATGAATGGCTAATAACAGGAAATACAGGCATCGCGGTTTTGGTTACTGGTTTTGGTAATACCATGAAAGATGCTCAAAAAATGATGTATAACCGCATTAGCAACGTTATTATTAATAATGGATATTACAGAACCGATATTGGCGATCGCTGGAGTGAAGATTCAGATAAATTATGGTCTTGGGGATTACTTTAGTTAAAATTTAGTGAGCATGGTTTTTCAATTATGTAGAGAACCTAATGAATTTCTTAAAATACTTCCATTAGATTGGCAAGAATTTTTAGAGCCTTTTTGGGATGAAATAAAACCATATACAGCCTGTTACGTTATGGTTGATGCCGGGCAAATTTTAGCTGGAGGTTTGGTTTTTTATAAATGCCCTCCAGATATGCTATATGCAAAATCTGAAGCTAATAAATGGCTGGAATTGGGGTATAAGTATTTAGGTTTTATTTTTGTTAAAGAAGCTTTTAGAAACCGAAATTTAGGTTCGTTGTGGCTTAAAAATTTAAAAGCAACTTTTCCAGAACAAAAATTTTGGCTAACTATTGAAGATTTTAAATTGGATGGCTTCTATACCAAAAATAACTTTAAATTGGTTAAAAAACTCAATAATGAAGGCGAAGAAGAGGGATTGTATGTTTATGAAGGCTAAATTATTTAAATTGAATTCTATCGCCAATACGAAGCGACCAAGCATCGCTTAAACCAGCATTTACCTCTAAAACATATTTGGCAGGGAAAGTTGAAGGTAGCGCAGATTCATCGAAAGGTTTTGCGTTTTTTTGAAAACTAACTATGGTTTTATTGCCTGAGATATAAATAATATCTAAAGCAATTTTTGTGTTCTTCATATAGAAATAACGCTGAGTTTCATCTGGAAAAATAAAAAGCATGCCTTGATTTGTTTCCATAGCATCCCGATACATTAATCCGGTTTGGGTTTCGTATTCAGAATTGGCAATTTCAATATCTAAATTTACAGTGGTAGAATCTGCTTTAAAAATAGTGAGTTCTCCTTCTTTTTTAAAACTTACTTGAGTTTGTTTAACAACCTTTTTATCTTCTTTACAAGACGACACACTTAAAGTAAGTACAGTAAAAAATAATAAAAAGGGTGTTAAATTTTTCATTTATAATCTATTTTACGGGTTGTTTTGGTTTGTAAACAAACATAAAATATAAGCCAATTAAAATAAAAGGGATGCTTAACCATTGACCTGTATTAAAACCGAACCAGTTAATATACTCGTCGCCCTGAGGTTCTTTAACAAACTCAACAAAGAATCTTACGGTCCAAAGTAGAATTAAAAACAAACCAAATAAAAACCCGGTTTGATCTCTTTTGCTTGTTTTTGCATAGAAAAACAGTAAAATTAAAAACACAAAAATATAACAAAACGATTCGTAAAGTTGTGCAGGATGTCTATAAGGAACGGCTTCAAGTAATTCGCTAAATTGCGGATTGTTCGCTACGGCATCATAAGCTTTTTGTACATCGTTAATACCTGTTAATTGCATCACTTGATTTTTGTAATATTCATCTTGAATGAAACGAACCCCAAAAGCAGAATCTGTTACTTTTCCAATAATTTCAGAATTTATAAAGTTACCAATTCTAATAAATATGGCTCCTGAAGCGACAGCAATTACGATACGGTCTAAAATCCAGAGTAAAGATTTATAGTTGTATTTTTTACGGTATAAGTACATGCCTGTAATTATTCCTATGGCAGCGCCGTGACTTGCAAGTCCTTGAAAACCTGTAAATTCTATACCACCTTTAAATTTGAAAGGAAGGAATATGCTAAAGAAGTCTTGCGAAATTAATTCAGATTGGTAAAATAACACATGACCTAATCTGGCGCCAATCATGGTTGCCAGAACGGTGTAAATAAATAAAGGGTCTAAATATTCTAACGATACTTTTTCTTTAGTGAAAATACGTTTCATGATATACCAGCCAAAAACAAAAGCTGTTACCCACATTAAACTGTAAAAATGTAATTTGAAATTTCCAATAATATCAATGCCAGATATTGGATTCCAATCGAATTTTAATAAATACATAATAGATTGTTTTCTTTATAATTTGAAAAACTACAAGTAATTTTTATGGGTTATTTTTTAATTTCTAAAATTTCAACTTCAAAAATTAAATTAGATCTAGGCGGTATGCCTCTGTTTCCAGATTCTCCATAAGCCAAATGATAGGGTATAAATAATGTGGCCTTATCTCCAACGCTTAATTGCTGTAAACCTTCTTTAAAACCTGCAATCATTCGAGCATTTGGTCTGATATCGCAAACGATTGGCTCGTATTTACCAGCTTCTTTACGTTGTTCGTTTACAGCATCATTCGCTTCTGCAGCTTCTAATTTGCTAGTTTCTAAAAATTTTCCGTCTTCAAAATAGAGGGTGTAATTGGCTAATACTTCTGCCGATTTTTTTAAGGGCTCTCCTGTGCCTTTTTCAGTGATATAATATTTTAACCCAGAATTTAAACTAATAGCTTTTTCTCTTTGCATATTAAATTTTTCAACATTGGCTTTAAGTAAAGCCTCGGCTTTTGCTATTTTTTCTTTTTCTAGGCGTTCGGCTTCAATAAAATGACCTTTAAACATTTTTGGAGCATCAAATGTTTTCGCTTCTTTTCCTTTTCTAATAATGTTTAACTCTTTTATTACGACGTCTACCACAGGGCGATTACCCGCTTGAGTTTCTACATTGGAAATGCTGTCTTGAACATCGAGACCCAAAACCAGTTCTCCAAAAACCGTATGGCGATTGTCTAAATGCGGTGTCGCCACCTCGGTTATAAAAAATTGGCTGCCATTTGTTTTAGGACCCGAGTTAGCCATAGATAAAATTCCGGGTTTATCGTGTTTAAGATCCGGGTTAAATTCATCCATAAATTTGTAACCAGGACTTCCGCTACCCGTTCCTTTAGGGTCGCCTCCCTGAATCATGAAACTATCAATTACACGATGAAAAATGGTGCCGTTATAAAACTTCTTTTTTAAATAAATACTGTCAACTAACGTATTTGTTCCTTCGGCTAACGATACAAAGTTTGCCACCGTTACTGGGGTTTTGTCGTAGGTTAGTTTTGCTAACATCGTGCCTTTTGTTGTAACAAATTCGGCATATATTCCATCTTCTAAATCTGGATATTGCGCCTTACAAGAGGTAAAGCTTAATATAATTAAAACAAGAAAAATTTTAATTGTATGCATTGTTTGGGGCATTTTAATTAGTGGTGTTTTCAATGATAGAATTTAAAGTTACTTCGCAAATTATAGGTGTATTGCTTCCTATTTTATTTTCGTCGCCATAATAACCAAACGCCTTTTGTGAAGGAAATAAGAACGTAACTGTTTCTCCTGTTTTCATTAGTTTTAAGCCTTCTCTTAAGCCAGAAAATAATTCTTCTTTATCGATGGTATATGTGCGAGTTTTTAGTTCTTCTGTTGTGTAAATAGTTTGTCCGGTAAAAGATTTTAAATTGTAATTGTAGTTTACAATATCTCCAAAATCTGGAGTTTTAAGCGAATCGACATCGTTCTTTACGTTGTAATAATACCAAAAACCATTACCAGAGGCAATGTATTCATTGTCTTTACGAAGCTTCATATACTTGTTAATGATGGCTTCTTCTTTGGCGTTTAATTTTTTGTTTCTTTCTACCGAAGCATCAATAAAAGAGCCACTTTTAACCGAAATTGGACGGCGGGCTTCGGGTGATTTACAGGCTATTATTACTAATAACAGTATAAATGTGATTAATTTATTCATTAGTTAGGGCTTTTTTATAACTAGGCAATATACTAATAAATTTATCAACAGTTTCTTTTAAAGATAAATAGCTTTTGCCACCTGCAGCGTTAATATGTCCGCCACCATCAAAGTGTGCACGAGACATTTCGTTTACAGAAAAATGACCTTTAGATCTTAGTGATATTTTAATAATACCTTCTTGTTTGTCTTCAATAAAAATAGCTGCTAAAACAATGCCTTGTACCGATAAACCATAATTTACAATGCCTTCGGTGTCTCCTTTTTTGTAGTTGTATTTATTTAATTCTTCTTGAGATAAGGTAATGTATGCCGTTTTGTAATCTTGTAAAACTTTTAAATTTGTTAAGGCACAACCCAAAAGTTGTAGAGCTTCAAAACTGTTGGTGTCGTAAATGTTATTATGAATTTGTGAGTTGTTAGCTCCTTTTTTAATAAGTTTTGAAATAATTTTATGGGTTTCACTGGTTGTACAAGGAAACCTGAAAGATCCTGTATCGGTCATGATGCCTGTGTAAAGACAGGTTGCTATATTTTCATCAATAAGTTCTTCATCACCCATCATGTTTATAAAATTAAATACCATTTCACAGGTAGAACTCATAGTTACATCGCTGTACATATAGGTTGCGTATGGGTCGGGTGCCTGGTGGTGGTCTATCATGATTTTTAGTGCAGTACTATGAGCCAGCATGTGCTCCATGTTTCCGGCTCTATGAAAGGCATTAAAATCTAAAGTGAAAATAATATCGGCTTCGCGTATATAATTGTTACACATTTTAGTTTGTAAATCGTGCTTTAATATGGTGCTTTCGCCAGGAATCCATTTTAAAAAATGCGGATAATCGTTAGGAGCAATTACTATGACGTCTTGATTTTTCTTTTGAAGATAATGATAAAGCCCCATGGTAGAACCTACAGCGTCACCATCTGGGTTTTTATGTGGAACAATAACAATTTTGTTTTTATTTGATAGTAAGGCTTTTATGTTTGTTATGTCTTGTTTTTTCATAGACCACCAATATACAATTTTTTTAAAATTAGCAGGTCTTGTTTTTATGGATAAATACCTTACTTTTGCAGCAAAATTGCAAGCGTTTTGCAATGACTGTTTTTTAATATAAATTGATGTTTTAGAAAACAGCTTAATTAAATTTTAAAAAAGAAAAAACAAGCCATGGCTACAAACAGAACATTTACAATGCTAAAACCAGACTCTGTAGAAAAGGGTAATATTGGTGCAATATTAGAAAAAATTACAGCTTCAGGATTTAGAATTGTAGCAATGAAATTAACACAAATGACAACTGCCGATGCTAAAGCATTTTATGGCATACACAGTGAGCGTCCGTTTTTTCCTGAATTAGTTGAATACATGACTAGAGGACCAATTGTTGCTGCTATTTTAGAAAAAGAGAATGCTGTTGAAGATTTTAGAACCTTAATTGGAGCAACAAATCCTGCTGATGCTGCAGAAGGCACTATTAGAAAATTATTCGCAAATTCTATTAGCGAAAATGCTGTTCACGGTAGTGACAGCGATGAAAACGCTGCCATCGAAGGTGCTTTCCATTTTTCTGGCAGAGAGATGTTTTAATTAAAACACATATTTTAAATAAAAAACCCACAATGTTATTGTGGGTTTTTTGTTGTCTTAAAAAAATTAAATAGTATATATTAAATTACTTTTACATTTACTGCGTTTAATCCTTTTTTACCTTCTTTTAATTCAAATTCAACAACGTCGCCTTCACGAACTTCGTCAATTAAACCTGAAATGTGAACAAAATGTTCTTTTTTCGAACCATCTTCAATAATAAAACCGAAGCCTTTAGCATCATTGAAAAATTTTACAGTTCCTTTAATCATATTTAAGTTGTTAATAGTTAGGATTATAAAAGTAATATAAAAGTTTTTAAAAATTAATTTTATTTTTTAATAATTTTTAATCTTTTAAAGCACAAAAAAAGGCTATCGTTTACGATAGCCTTTTAAATGTAATTGTTAAAGTATATTGTTAGATTACTTTTACGTTTACGGCGTTTAATCCTTTTCTACCTTCTTGTAGATCGAATTCTACGGCATCACCTTCACGAATTTCATCGATAAGTCCTGAAATGTGTACGAAATGTTCTTTGTTGTTGTCATCTTCAACGATGAATCCAAAACCTTTAGAGTCGTTGAAAAATTTTACGGTACCTTTACTCATTGTATTTGTATTATAATAAATTAAGTGACAAATGTAACTTAAATAACAATACCTTGTTAGTTTTTTGGCTTTTTTTTATAGAAATATGTAATATCTAATTATCTTAAAATCAGTTTTTTAATAATTTCTTTTCCAAGTTGTTCGTTTAACATGGTAATTATTTTTTCTTTGCCATAACTTAATTCTTCTCTTAAAACACTGGAAGTTAGTTGTATATAAAGCGTGTCTCTTTCTAAATTTACAGATGTTGTATAATTATTTACACCATTCCCCATTAATTCTGCCCAAGCATCTGCAACATTAACTTTATTCAATCCTTTTTCTAAATTATTGGTTTGAACAAATTCTTTTAAGGCATCAGATATACTTATATGTTCGTTATTTCGTTTTGCCATGTTTTAATATGAATGTTTTAAATTGTAAATAAAGCTAGTTTTTTCAGCAAAGCTTCTTTTTGATACCAATCGTTGTAAACTAATTCTAATTGATTTGGTTTGAAACTTCCAAAGTTATAATCTTTATAAGAATCTATCAATTTTAAAAAGGCCGATTTATCAGTTAATTGTTCTTTAAAACGAATTATGGTGCTATGTGCCGTTTGAATGGCGTATCGTTTATCTATACTTTGCTCTAAGTTCGTGTTTTTAAAATGAGTTCTTAAGTTATTTCTAATAATATTTAAGGAATCATTTGTTAAAAAGCCCTGAAGCATGATACACGAAGGAGAAGCGGTTAACCCTTTAAATGTAATTTCAATTTCTGGATTTTCAATTAAACTGTTATTAATTACCTCTATGTACTGGTTAATATCTATGTTTTCGAGTTTAAAACCATTATAACAAGAAATTATAGACATAACCGTTATATGGATGTCTTCATTTTTGTAATAATATTGATGGGGTTCAATGGCTTTAAATTGATTGAGAACGCGCTGAATATTGTTTTTAACCTCTTGGCTGGGTCGTAATAATAAGGTAATGCCAAACCGGTTGTCGTTTTTGTCGTTAATTAAAGGATCGACTTGGTAGGTGTTGTTTTTTATTTTGTTAACAGCATCGAGATATAAATTTCTGTAATGTTGCGCTAAATTCATGGAAATTAAAGTCTGAAAATCTCATACGATTGATGGGCTTGTTTTACAGCTTTTTCGGTACGGTCGGCGTGTGTATCACTAATAAATAACTGTCCGAAATTTTCATCGTCTACCAATTTTATTATTTGAGCCACTCTGTTTTCATCTAATTTATCAAAAATATCATCTAACAATAAGATGGGGTTAACACCACTCTGAGCTTTTATAAAATCGAATTGTGCCAATTTTAAAGCAATTAAAAATGATTTTTGCTGCCCTTGGCTACCAAATTTTTTTATGGGGTGACCTTCAATATTAAAAATTAAATCATCTTTATGAATACCTACACTGGTATATTGAAGTGCTTTGTCCTTATTAATGTTAGAATTTAAAAGATTATAAAGCGAATCTTCAAATAAAGTACTGTCGTAAACAAGTTCTACCTCCTCGTTATTGCTGCTAATAACTTTATATCGTGCTTTAAATATAGGAATAAAGGTTTTTAAAAAGGCTTCTCGTTTTTCAAAAATCACCGATCCGAAATCGTTTAACTGCGTATTGTAAACATCTAAAGTGTCTTTATTAAAAGTATGATTAAGGGCAAAATATTTCAACAACGCATTTCTTTGCGCTAAAATTTTATTGTAATTAATTAGGTGGTTTAAATAGGTTTTATCGCTTTGCGAGATCACACTATCTATAAATTTTCTTCGTGTTTCGCTGCCTTCAATAATTAAATCTCTATCGGCTGGCGAAATAATAACTAAAGGCAAAAAGCCTATATGGTCACTAAATTTTTCGTAGGGTTTGCCGTTACGCTTAATTACTTTTTTTTGTCCTCGTTTTAAACTTACTATAACTTTTTCAGTTTTTTCTTCTTTTATATAGTCACCATTAATAACAAAAAAGTCTTCATCGTGTTTTATATTCTGACTAGCAACGGGGTTGAAATAACTTTTACCAAACGATAAGTGATAAATGGCATCTAAAACATTGGTTTTACCAATACCATTATTCCCCACAATGCAATTTATTTTATGGTTGAAAGTAAATTGTTTGCTTTCAAAATTTTTATAATTAAGTAACGATAACGTTGTTAAAATCATGAAAAAAATGGGTTGTAGTAAATTAAGAATTCGTGACTCTTTAAAAGGATGTGCAAATTATTGAAAAATATCAAATAAATAACCTTTTAGTTATGAAGAAAAATTATATTTTTGCGGCGCATTAATTTTAGACTAGATAAATGGCAACATATAATAAAAGAGGTTACAAACCTAAAACTAAAGAAGAGAAAGAGCACGTTGAGGAGATCGAATCAACAACAGCAGAAGTATTTAATACCTTAGATGAAACAGCTTCAAAAACTGAAGATTTTGTAGCGAAAAATCAAAAATATATATTCATTATAATAGGTGTTGTTGCGGTTTTAGTATTAGGCTATTTAGGTTATAAAGAATTTATTGCTAAACCTAAACAAGTAACTGCTATGAACGATATGTTTCAAGCTCAAAAATATTTCGATCAGGCAGTAAATGCTGTTGAGAAAGATTCTTTATTTACATTGTCTTTAAATGGAGGCGAAGGTAAATATGGTATGATTGATATTATTAATGAATACAGTGGTACGCCTACAGCAAACTTAGCGCATTATTATGCTGGCACAGCTTATTTAAGACTTAAAGATTACAAAAATGCCGTAAAGTATTTAAGCGATTTTGAAAGTGATGATGAAATTTTAGCACCATTAGCAAAAGGTAATATTGGTGATGCTTTTGTGCAATTAAATCAGCCAAAAGATGCTCTTGAATACTACGAAAATGCAGCAAATTTAAGAGATAACGAATACACTACACCAATGTATTTGTACAAAGCAGGTGCTATTGCTTTAGATTTAGGCGATGCAGATAAAGCACTTACGTATTTTAATAAAATTAAAGACATGTATCCTAATTCTAGTGAAGCAAGCTCTATAGAGGTATTTATAGGAAAAGCGCAAGTGTTAGCAGGAAAATAAACTATGGCTACAATAAATAAAAATTTATCTCATTACGATAAAGCTACAATCCCAAATGCGAAAGACTTTCGATTTGGGATTGTTGTTTCAGAGTGGAATGATACCATTACCGAAGGATTATGTAAAGGCGCCATTGAGGCTTTAATAGAAAATGGTGTTTTACCAGAAAATATTACACGCTGGAATGTGCCAGGAAGTTATGAACTTATTTATGGCAGTAAAAAAATGCAGCAACAAAATGTGGATGCGGTTATTGCCATAGGAAGTGTTATTCAAGGTGAAACCAAGCATTTCGATTTTGTTTGTGAAGGCGTTGCTCAGGGTATAAAAGACTTAAATGTGCTTCATGATACACCTGTTATATTTTGTGTATTAACCGATAATACTATGCAGCAAGCTATCGATCGTTCGGGTGGTAAGCATGGAAATAAAGGCACTGAAGCTGCTATTGCTGCAATTAAAATGGCAGACTTACGTAAAAACAGTTAAGGCTTTTTTCTATTCTGGCTTTAACTGTTGTAGCTACAAGTCAAAAATATTATTATTCAAAATGTTGGTGTTGTCTAATTGTTTGTTAACATTTTTTGGCAAATCAAACCCGTGTTTCTGTTCTTTTTTAAGTATTTTTGAGGTATAAGTATTCGTCAAAATTGTTTAATCAACGTAAAAATAAAACCTTTAATTATCAGCCTCGATTTCAAAAAAAATCGGAGACTGAAAATTTTTCAGAAACTTCTGAGAAACCTGATTTTATATCTAAATGGAAAGGTGAAAATTATAGTACACGTAAAGTTAAAGGCGTTATGTCATTAAAAACATTGCTTTTAATTTTGGTATTATTATTGATTTGCATGTATATATTGGATTCTAAATTCAATTAAAAAAAGTTAGATATTATGGGGCTTTTAAAACAGCGTAAAAATAAAAAATTTAGTTACCAACCGCGATATTTTAATGATAATGGCGAAGGTAACCCTTTTGAAATAAAGCATAAATTTGACGAGTTTAGAAAAACGGTAGGTCCTAACGTAGGTTTAAAAACAAAATTTAAAAATGCCTTAGATGACCTAAAAAACAACAGAGATAAAGAAACCAACAGACGTATATTAATTATTGTGTTGATACTGGTGTTTTTGTTTTTATTAATAATTGATTTCGATTTATCTATATTTTTTAAATAATTCATGGCAGATATTATTCAGCTTCTACCCGATCATGTAGCCAATCAAATAGCAGCTGGAGAGGTAGTACAACGTCCAGCCTCGGTAGTAAAAGAGTTATTAGAAAATGCCATTGATGCCGGAGCAACTTCCATAAAGCTTATTGTTAAAGATGCCGGGAAAACCCTGGTGCAGGTAATAGACAATGGAAAAGGCATGAGTGCTACCGATGCCAGACTTAGCTTTGAAAGACATGCTACCTCAAAAATTAGAAGTGCCGAAGATTTATTTCAACTAAATACAAAAGGGTTTAGGGGAGAGGCTTTAGCCAGTATTGCAGCGATTGCCCATGTAGAGTTAAAAACCAAACAAGAAACAGACGAGGTAGGAACCGTTATTGTAATTGAAGGTAGTACGGTAACCGAACAAGATATTGTTGTTACGCCCAACGGAACTTCTATTGCTGTTAAAAATTTATTTTTTAATATTCCTGCCCGACGTAATTTTTTAAAATCCAATACCGTAGAACTGCGTCATATTTTTGATGAATTTCACAGGGTAGCTTTGGCGCATCCTACCATAAGCTTCGCGCTGTATAATAATGGTAGTGAGACTTTTAACCTACCAAACAGTAATTTAAGACAACGTATTGTTAATATATTCGGAAATAAAACCAATGAAAAATTAGTTCCGGTTGAAGAAGAAACCGAAATATTAACCATTTCTGGATTTGTTGGAAAACCAGAGTTTGCTAAAAAAACAAGAGGCGAACAATACTTTTTTGTAAACGATCGCTTCATAAAAAGTGCTTATTTAAACCATGCCATTTCATCGGCATTTGAGGGGCTTCTTAAAAACGGAACCCATCCTAGTTATTTTTTAAATTTATATGTTAATCCGCAAACCATAGATATTAACATTCATCCAACTAAAACCGAAATTAAATTCGACGACGAGCATACGCTTTATGCTTTATTACGCTCGGCTGTAAAGCATAGTTTAGGTCAGTTTAATATAGCTCCGGTTTTAGATTTTGAGCGCGATTCTAGTTTAGACACACCATATACATTTAACAATAAGGTATCAAATACCCCAACCATTGAAGTCGATAGAAGTTTTAATCCTTTTACCGAAGATGCTAAACCCAGACAACGGTCAGTTAGTATGGCTTCATCATATAAAAAAGAAGATACAACAGGTTGGGAAAGCCTTTATGTTGGTTTAGAATCTAAAGGCACCAAAAATACGCAAGATTTTAGTGAGGTTCACTTTGAAAGCGATGAAACCACCATTTCCGCATTTAATGATGAGTCTAAAGTAGATCAGGCACAAACCACCTATCAACTTCATAATAAATATATTGTTAGCACCATAAAATCGGGGATGTTGGTTATCGACCAACACCGAGCGCATCAGCGTATTTTATATGAAGATTTTTTAAGAAATATGACAATTAAAGAAGGGGTAAGCCAGCAGTTGCTATTTCCGCTTCAGTTGCATTTTTCAACGCAAGAAATAGATATTATTAAAGAATTAAAGGAAGATTTAGAGCACACTGGTTTTGTGTTTTCTAACTTAAAAAAAGATAGTATTGAAATATCTGGTGTACCTGTTAGCATTCCAGAAAGCGAAGTTTCTATTATTTTAGAACAATTAATAAGTGATGTCGAAAACGAAGTGCCAGACAGTAACTTTAGTGCTACAGACTTATTGGCAAAATCGATGGCAAAGAGTCTAGCCATTCGAACCGGCCAAACTTTAAAGAAAGAAGAACAAGAACATTTGGTTAACAAGTTATTTGCTTGTAAAGAACCCAACGTCTCTCCAACTAATAGAACAACATTTATAACCATGAGTGTTGATGAGTTAGATAAAAAATTTATTTAGATTATGATGCGAATATCTGAAACAGTAAAACATTTAATAATTATAAACGTGATTATGTTTATAGGCACCTTAACCGTTGGTGGAGGACAATTGTTTTACGATTTATTTGCGATGCATTTCCCTAAAAACGATACGTTCCAATTTTGGCAAATTGTTACTCATATGTTTATGCATGGTGGGTTTACGCATTTGCTGTTTAATATGCTGGCGCTTTGGATGTTTGGAACACCTGTAGAACAAGTGCTTGGAAGTAAACGGTTTTTGTTTATTTATTTTTCGGCAGGTTTAGGTGCCGTAGCCTTGCAGGTTGGGTTTTATTATTTTGAATATTTACCCTATTTAAATGATATTTCTGCCTTGGGTTTACCTGATGCGTTGGTAGATAAAGTTATTAATTTAAATATTTTAAACGGTAACTTCTTTGATAGTAAGATTTTATCAAAAGAGATGATTCAGGTTTTTAACGAATACGATGTTAATTATTCATCTATAGACCAATCGGCATTTAATGCTCTTTATAACATGAATGTTATAACAAACAATAGTACCATGGTGGGTGCTTCGGGTTGTATTATGGGTATTTTAGTGGCTTTTGGCATGATGAATCCGAACGCAGAGTTAATGATGATTTTTCTACCAATTCCTATAAAAGCAAAATATTTTATACCAGGAATTATTATTTTAGATTTAATCTCAGGTGTTACTGGACAATCATTTTTTAGCCCGAGCAACACTGCTTATATGGCACATGTTGGTGGCGCTTTAATTGGATTAATAATTATGTGGTATTGGAAACGAAATCAGTTTAATAGAAATCGCTGGAATTAATGACTTTGTTAGACGATGTAAAATATAAATTGGCCAGACTTAATGTTTTAGAAAAAATCATTGTAGTTAATGTTTTGGTTTTTGTTATTGGCTTGTTACTTAGGCCTTACTTAATTTGGTTTGAATTACCCAGTAATTTCTCAAAATTTATAGAACGTCCCTGGGCTATTATTAGTTACGCGTTTTTACATTACGATTTTATACATATGCTATTTAATATGTTATGGTTGTACTTTATAGCGCGCATGTTTCTAAATCTTTTTAGTCCTAAAATGGCTGTAAATATTTATTTTTTAGGAGCCATGAGTGGTGGCATGCTTTTTATGCTGGGATATGGTTTGTTGCCTGGTTTTTTTGGATCAAATTCTACGCTGGTTGGTGCCTCGGCAGCCATTAGAGCCTTATTAATTTTTATATGTGCGTATTTGCCCAATCAAGAAGTTCGATTTTTTACATTTAATATCAAGCTTTGGTATATTGGTTTAGCTATTGTTATACTCGATGTGTTTGGGTTATTTGGACTCAATGCAGGCGGTAATTTAGCGCATCTTGGCGGCGCCATTTTAGGTTATTTTTATGCTAAAGAATTAATAAAAGGCAACGATATTGGCAGAGGTTTTGAAAGCATGGTTAGTTTTATAAAATCTATTAAACCATCAAAAAAAGGACCTCTAAAAACGGTACACAAAAATAAATCGAAGGTTGGTGGCTACAATAAAGCAGATTTTAATGAGTTTAACAACCAAAAGAAGATAGATGTTATTTTAGATAAAATTAGTAAAAGTGGTTACGATAGTTTAACTTCGGAAGAAAAGGAATTTCTTTTTAGAGCCGGTAAATAGCACTTTTTATATTTATTTTTTCACCGTTTTACATGTATGAAAAACTTAAGCTTCATCAATAAATTAATTTATAGTGCTAATATTATTTTTGCACTGGTGCTTTTGTTTTCGTTCGCATTGCCCTTTTTTCCGCCAAAAACATTTTCAATTTTATCGGTACTCAATTTAGGAGTACCGTTTTTAGTTTTATGTAATGTGTTGTTTTTTTTATACTGGTTATTTCAACTAAGAAAACAACTTATATTGTCGCTGCTTACCTTGTGTTTGGGGTATCTCATGTTTGGGTCTATTTATAAATTTTCAGCATCCAAAAAAATTGAAAGTCCGAATAACTTTAAAGTTATGAATTTCAATGTGAGACTTTTTAATGTTTACGACTGGATTCCAGAAAATAATATTGAATCTAAAATTGTAGATTTTGTTAAAACAGAAGCCCCCGATATTTTAAGTATTCAGGAATATCATCCTCATAAAAATGTTAATTTATCTTTTTTTAAATATAAATACGAACATGTTTCTGGAAAGAAAATAAAATATGGACAGGCTATTTTTTCTAAATATCGCATTATAAATTCGGGTTCGGTTGAATTTCCAAACACACCTAATAATGCAATTTTTGTTGATATTGTTAAAGGAAAAGACACGATAAGGGTATATAATGTGCATCTTGAATCGCTTCGAATTAACACCAGAATAGAAGTTTTAAAAACTGAAGATTCCGAGCGTTTATTAAAACGTGCAGGCTCAACATTTAAAATGCAACAATTACAAACAGAACTGTTTTTAGAGCATAAAAAGAAATGTAAATACCGTGTAATTGTTTGTGGCGATTTTAATAATACAGCATATTCATACGTGTATAGAAAAATTAAAAGCGACTTAAATGATGCTTTTAAAGAGGCAGGAAATGGGTTTGGTCGTACCTACGATTTTAAGTTTTTCCCTGTTAGAATCGATTTTATTTTTGCCGATGAAGCTTTTAAAGTAAATGGTTTTAAATCGTATAACGCGCATTTATCAGACCATTATCCCATCATGTCTACCTTCGCATTAGATGATTAGCTCATAAAAGAACAATCAACCAAATCGGCAATAATATGAGCAACCAATCCTAAAGCTACTAAGCGCGATTTTTTAGGTATTAAAAGAAATAGATAAACCGTTATAGCGAAATAGGAGTGTAGCGGATGAAAATTAATACTGCATCTATTCGGACTAAAAATTGGAGTTGCTAAAAGGTGGTCTACATCAATCCACATACCCGATAGCATAATTAGAAACGCCATTTTCCATTGCGATCTATAACCTATCCATGCTATGGCTAGCGGTAATAAAATGTGGCAACCGTAATGCGCAACTGTTTGTAACATGATTATAAACTTAAGGTTTGGTTTTCTAAATAATTTAAGGCATTCGGGCCTTCATTAAAAAGTAAATCGAGGATGCTTAAATTAGGGATAAATCCGTGTTTTTCGTCAAATACCTGCGTATAACTTTCAAATGTATAATCGGGTTCTTTTTTAGCATGAACTAATTGGCGTAAATCTGAAACGTTTTCTATGTCTTTATGATAGGCTTCAGAAAAAGAGGTGTTTACTTCAAATTGCAGACACTCACAAATAATCTCGAAGCAATTCATGTTAAAATCGAAAATATACTCTGCTTTTTTTTCAAAAAGAGGTTTGATGTCATCTTCGTAATATTCAAAAAAAGGCGATGTTTTATAGGCCGATAATAATGATTTCCAATGAGCACTTTGCCATTTTTCTTCATTAAAAATCTTTACATCTTTGTATTTCTGTCTGTTTTTTTGAGTGTAAATAACAGGAATATTTAATGCTAATTTTCCGTTAGCTCCATAAATATAGCTCCTGTTTCTATAGGTTTGTTTTAAGAAATTATCATGGGCCTCAAATACTACTTCGTTGGTATTTGCAATCGCAGTAAAATGCGCAATATTGGCGAAGTATGTGGGATGTAGTATAATGCTCATTTATTGATGCACTTATTTGTTTGTTTGATAGTTTTTTATGGCGTTCAACTAATTGGTTTTCTAAAGATCCTTCTGCAATTTTAGAACAAATAGAAATGGAAACGCTTCTTAATTGTGTCGTTATTCCAAACTTTTCCTCAGCTGAAAATTTACTGATGATTGCGTAAATATCTTTTGAAAGCTTTTCAGCTTGAACCAAAACGTCTAATTTTTCAAAACTAAAAGAATACATTTCAAACGTCATTTCATCGAATTAACAATGCAATGAATAAACGAATTAACTATTCTTTTTTCTCGCTCTCCATTTGTTAAAGCCTATCCAACCTAACAACACCACTAAAAACGGAATTAAAAAAGAAGTCGCTTTGCCAGTACCATTAACGGTTGTAAAGAAACGATCCCATCGTGCTTTTGCACCATCCCAGCTCATCCAAATAAACACCGGTTTTCCAACCACATGATCGAAAGGTACTAAGCCCCAGGCACGTGCATCTATCGAGTTGTGGCGGTTGTCACCCATCATCCAATAGTAATTTTGTTTAAAAGTATAAGTTTTGGCTAAGGCTCCATTAATGTAAATCTGGTTACCTTTTACTTTTAAATCGTTGTGTTCGTATTCTGAAATAGCACGTTTGTAAAGTGGTAAAACCTCTAAATTTAAGTCGATAGTTTTACCTTTTTCAGGGATATATAAGGGCCCGAAGTAATCTACATTCCAATTATAGTTAGGATCATGAGGGAAAATATTTGGATCTCTTTCGCCTTCCTTTTGTTTGTTTGGTGTGATACTTAACACATTCGGATTGTCTTTAAAATTCTTCAAAGCTTCATCTGAAATCGCAGAGAAATAATAGGTATTTTGAGAATTTATAATGCCAAAACCATCGGTAATATCGTAACGATCCTTTAAAAATTTAGCATCAAACTGCGTACTTTTTGGTTGTACATAATAACTAAATTGTAAATGCGCTCTGTCTGGTAAAACATTTTGTTTTCCGTTAACAAACACAAAACCATCGCGTACCTCTAAAGTATCGCCTGCAATTGCAACACAACGTTTTACTAAGTTTGTTTTTTTATCGATGGGTTTATAATAGTTTCGGTCTGGATGAAAATCATTCATATCCAACAACGTATCGGCTGGCTGATTGAATACAACAATATCGTTACGTTTAATGTTTTGAAAACCTGGAATTCTTAAATACGGTAGTTGAAATTTATTTTTCCAAGAGTCGCTATTTTTATGATCGTCGAATAAATAAGATTTAATCCCAAACTTAGGTATTGTGTCGTGCACCATCGGAGCTGCAATAGTAGTCATGGGTACACGCGCTCCATAATGAAATTTACTTACAAATAAGAAATCGCCAACAAGCAATGATTTTTCAAGCGAAGACGATGGTATGGTAAACGGTTGAATAAAATACGTATGAACAATGGTAGCTGCTACAATGGCAAATAAAATAGAACTTGTCCATTCTCCAGAACTCGATTTAGGATTAAGACTTCTGTTTTTTACGTGTTCTACATTTGTAAAATAATTAAGGTAGTAGTTGTAAAAACCTAGCGTAATAATTGCTAAAAACGTATCTAAATAGGTGTTTTTACCAAAACTTCTGGCAGTTTCTACCCAAACAACTATGAACATAATGAGGTTTACAATGGGTAAAAACAAAAGAATAACCCACCACCAAGGACGATTTATTATTTTCATTAAAACCACAGCATTGTAAACAGGAACAAAAGCTTCCCAAGCTTGTCTTCCAGCCTTAATATATAGTTTCCAAGTTCCTAAACCATGAATTACTTGAATAATTAGAATAAAAATAAACCATTGCATTAATGTCATAATCGTAATTTTAATTTTTTGTTAGTAGCTATACAGCTTTATGTTGTTACATAACGTGCTGGCATTAACCAATATTTAACACATCATTCATGGTAAAAATACCCGTTTTACCAACAATCCATTCGGCTGCAATAACAGCACCCAATGCAAATCCTTGGCGGTTGTGAGCGATATGTTCTATAGTAATGGTATCGACTTCACTTTGGTAAGTTACTGTATGAGTTCCTGGAACATCTTCAATGCGTTTGGCGGTAATTGGAATAATGGCTTCGCCGGTTTCGTCGAGCTTCCAATTACTAAAATTATTGTTATTAGCTATAATATCGTTAGCAAGCGAAATTGCTGTACCACTTGGGGCATCTAATTTTTGGGTATGATGAATTTCTTCCATCGAAACATTGTATTGTTTCAAGTTACTCATCATTTTAGCCAATGTTTTATTTAGTTCAAAAAAGATATTAACCCCTAAACTATAATTTGAAGCATAAATAAAAGCACCTTTTTTTTCTTCACATAAAGCAACAGCTTTATCGTAGCTCTCTAACCAACCAGTAGTTCCTGAAATAACAGGAACGCCATTATTTAAGCAATTTGAAATATTGTTAAATGCTACTGAAGGAATACTAAAATCGATAGCCACATCAGCTTTTTTGATATCGTAGTTGTCGTCATCTTTATCTACCGTTAAAACGATTTCATGTCCGCGATTAATAGCAATTTGCTCTATGGTTTTACCCATTTTCCCGTATCCAAGTAAAGCAATTTTCATATTAAAATTTATTTTTGTTGTAAAAGGTTAAAATTTGAAATTTAAAGTTAGCCCCACGTTGCTAGAAGCATCAATTTCGTTTATTTTAAAATGTGGTGCTAACGATAGTTTTTCATCAACATTGTATTGTAATAAATGCGCATCAACGTTAGCATCTATAATATTTAAGGCATAAAGCCCTATGGTTACTAAAAGTGAAATTTCTTTGTTTTTTCTGTAAAATTTTTGACCACGTTCTAGACCTTGGGTTGTAACACGAGGTTGTGATAGTTGATTTCCTTGAGAATCAAAATAAAACTCGTCGTTTGTAAAACCTGCTAATCTGCTTTTGTAGGCGTCTCGATATCTGTTATATTCTTTGTTATTTGTAGAATAAAAATAAATACCTGTTCCTAAAGCAGCATAAACTATGGGTATTTTCCAGTATTTTTTATTGTAGGCTTGACCTAAACCAGGTAAGATGGCAGAGTAGAAAGCAGCTTTAGCAGGTGCTAACGGATCTATATTGTTGTTTGTAGCAACAATAGAATCTATAACTACTGCTTCTTTAATATTTTCTTTTTTAGTGTCTTCTTTTTTAGAAACTTCTTTTTCTTGAGCATCTAAGCTAAGACAAAGCAAAAGTGAAAATATACTTGCTATTACTAATTTATTTAGCACCTTCTACTAGTTTTTTAATACGTTTAAAGTCTTCTTCCGAATGAAAAGGAATAGTAATTTTACCTTTACCATTTTTAGAAACTTTAACGTCTATTTTATGCCCAAAGTATTCTGAAAATGCAGAAACACCTTCTTTTATATAACTAGGGATGCTTTCTTGTGTTTTCTGTGAACTTGTTTTACTTGTAGTTTCATTGCCATAATTTCTAACCAATGCTTCGGTATCTCTAACCGATAGCTGGTTTGAAAGTACTTTTTCGTAAACATCTAATTGAATTGTTTGGTCTTCAATAGCAATTAATGCACGACCATGTCCCATAGAAATAAAACCATCGCGCATACCCGTTTGAATAATTGGGTCTAGCTTTAACAAACGTAAATAATTGGTAATGGTAGAACGTTTTTTGCCTACACGTTCACTCATTTGTTCTTGAGTTAAATTTATTTCGTCTATTAAACGTTGATACGAAAGTGCGATTTCTATAGGGTCTAAATCTTGACGTTGAATATTTTCAACCAATGCCATTTCTAACGATTCTTGGTCGTTAGCAATTCGAATGTAAGCAGGAATGGTTTCTAAACCAATAAGTTTAGATGCTCGAAAACGGCGTTCACCAGAAACCAACTGGTACTGGTTAAAACCTAGTTTTCTTACGGTTATGGGTTGAATAATACCAAGTTCTTTAATAGAGGAAGCAAGTTCTCTTAACGATTCTTCGCTAAAATTGGTTCTAGGCTGAAACGGATTAACTTCAATAAAATCTATATCCAGCTCAATGATATTGCCAATAACTTGGTCGGCATTTTTATCTTGTACAGATTGAATGTCGTTACTTGGGTCTTTTAAAAGAGCCGATAAACCTCTACCTAAAGCTTGTTTTTTTGTTGCCTTAGCCATAAATTAAGCGTTTTTGTTAATGATTTCTTTAGCCAAACTTAAATAATTTGTAGCGCCTTTACTCGCAGCATCATAATTAATAATACTTTCTCCGTAACTTGGTGCTTCACTTAAGCGCACATTACGCTGTATGATAGTTTGGAAAACCATATCGTTAAAATGTTTTTGTACTTCTTCAACAACCTGATTTGATAATCTCAAGCGCGCATCGTACATGGTTAACAATAAACCTTCAATATCTAATTCGGCATTATGTACTTTTTGTACACTTTTTATAGTGTTTAAAAGTTTACCTAAACCTTCTAAAGCGAAATATTCACACTGTATAGGAATCACAACCGAATTTGCAGCTGTTAGGGCATTTAATGTTAATAACCCTAAGGAAGGTGCGCAGTCAATTATAATATAATCGTAATCATCTTTTATTTCTGCAAGAGCCTTCTTTAGCATATATTCTCTTTCCTCTTTATCAACAAGCTCGATTTCAATAGCAACCAAGTCGATGTGGGCAGGAATAATATCTAAGTTAGGGGTTTCCGTTTTTACGATAGCTTCTCTAGCCGAACTAGAATGCTCTAAAAGTTGATAGGTGCCTATTTCTACATTTTCTACATTTATTCCTATGCCCGATGTGGCATTTGCTTGAGGATCAGCATCTATAAGTAGGACTTTTTTTTCTAGTACACCAAGTGAAGCAGCTAAATTTATCGAGGTGGTGGTTTTACCAACGCCTCCTTTTTGATTAGCAATTGCAATGATTTTACCCATTAAATAATTTGGTTTTATTAACGGTAAAAATACAATTATTTATCAGGATATGAAATGGAAGTTGTTAACAGTTTTTTAAAATTAACAAGCCCGTTTTATATGGCGATTTAATTTTCATTCTATCAACAAATTATATCTGTTTTTTTAGAATATGAAATTGTTATTTTTCTTTATTTAATCGCGCTTGTTCTAAATTTTCAGACAGTCGTTTTTCAATAATAGGTTCTATAAGTGTTTTTCGGGCATTTGTTTTTACAAATGGATACAATTCTATGGCTGTTTTTATTTGTTCTGAATCCATTTGGTATTTGTTAGTGCCAACTAAAGTGTATGCGCCAGAATCGAATTGTTCTTGTTCTTTTTGGGCACTTTCTTTTATTTTTCGCTGAATGGTACCAGTCTTTAATAGCTTTAAAATACCACCGTTTTGTTCAATTTCTTTAAATAAATTCAAACCTTTTTCAGCCAGTTGATGGGTTAAAGATTCTATGTAATAAGCTCCATCGGCCGGATTAGAAACCTTATCGAAATAACTTTCGTTTTTTAAAATTAAAAGTTGATTTCGGGCCATACGCTCACTAAAACTATTACTTTTTTTAAAAATTACATCGAAAGGCAAGGTTGTAATGGTGTTGGCGCCGCCCAAAGCTGCACTCATGTATTCTGTTGTAGTTCGCAGTAAATTGCTGTGTTTATCGTATATGGTTTTATTACGTTTACTAGGTTGTGCCAAAATAGTACAGGTGGTATTTGCTTTGCAAGCTTTTGCCAAGGTATGCCACAAAATTCTAAGTGCTCTTAGTTTGGCAATTTCAAAAAAGTAATTAGAGCCTACAGAAACTTCAAAAATAAAAATGAAGGCATCTAAAGGTTTTTGTACGCCATTGTTTTCTAAATAGTTTAAATATTCGTTGGCATGGGCTAGGGCATACCCCAGCTGTTGAACCATGTTGGCTCCTGCATTTTGATACCCTTTTGTGTTTATTAAAATGGTATTTGTTTGATTTGTAATTTTTTGAAAAGCTTCAAAATCTGTTTGAAGGTTTTGATGCCAATTGCCCGTTTTACAAAGATGCGATATGATATCTGTATCGATGTAAAATTTTGTATTTGAAAGTGTTTCTGTTAATTTTTCTACGTAAGATGCATCTAAAAAAAGTAATTCAAAATGAAAAACAAGCTCCTTCGAATCGATGTTTTCAATAAGTTTTTCTATTGAAATGGTATTACTTGGGATTATGAATTTGAGGTAACTTACTCCGTTTTGAATAATTTTTTTTGCTTTTTGATTCGATTTATTAACATCGGCAACAAATATAGTTTGACAAATATTAAAGCTGTTTTCTTTGGAAGTTAATGCTTGTAAATTGGTTTTTACATCATCGGCATTGTAAAAAGGTTTAACCGAAATATCGTCGTTACTTTTCCAAATGAGGGTGTCGTTATAATCGGCCCCATTTAATTCAAATTGAATGAGTTGTTTCCACTGTTTGGTGGAAATGTCTGGAAATTCATCAAACAATTCATTACTCATTCGGTTTGTTTTTAAGGCTATCTTCGTATTCTATTATAAAAATTTCTTCATTCTCACGCTTCATATAATAAGCTTCGCGAGCAAATTTTTCTAAACCTTCTTCGGTAGATAATTTTTTTAAAGCTTTATTGTCTTTCTCTATTTCCTTTTGGTAATATTCTTTTTCACTTTCTAAAGCTTCAATATCGTTATTAAGTTCATGGTGAATAAGCCATGAGTTGGCATCAAAAAAAAGCATCCAAACTATAAAAACAGCTATAATTAGGATGAAAATATTTTTAAAAGGTTTTAAAAATTTATGCTTTAATAGTGCCATTATATAATCGGTCGTTTATGATGGTGCGAACAATATTAACCGCAACAGTATTGTATTTATTGTTAGGAATTATAATGTCTGCAAACTCTTTTGTTGGCTCAATAAATTGATTATGCATCGGTTTTAACGTGGTTTGATAGCGTGTTAAAACTTCGTCTAAATCGCGGCCTCGTTCTGTTATATCGCGTTTTAATCTTCTTATTAAACGTTCGTCTGTATCGGCATGTACGAATACTTTAATATCAAACATATCGCGTAACTCGGGATGCGTTAATATTAAAATACCTTCAACAATCATTACTTTTCTTGGGTGTGTTAAAATGGTATCTCCGGTTCTATTGTGTTTAACAAAGGAATACACAGGTTGGTGTATGGGGATGCCTTTTTTTAAATCTTTTAAATGACTTTCTAAAAGACTAAAATCGATAGACTTCGGATGGTCGAAATTAATTTTAGTACGCTCTTCATAGCTTAAATGCGTGGTGTCTTTATAATAAGAATCTTGTGAAATTATACCAACTTCACCCTCTGGTAATTCGTTAAGTATTTGATTTACAACGGTTGTTTTGCCACAGCCAGTACCGCCAGCGATTCCTATAATTAGCATGAAAATTTAAAATTTAATTTACGATTACAAATTTATACAAATGTAAATCAATACAGGTTTATTAATTTATTTTTTGACCTTACTAACTTGTAGTTTGGTAACCATCTTATCGTTTTTATTACCCCAACTGTTGTTAATATAATTCATAACATCGGCTATTTCTTGATCGTCCAAACCCATGGGAGTCATAACATTATTGTATGTTTCTCCGTTTACTAAAATCGATCCAGATAAGCCGTATTTAATAGCTTTAATACTTGCTTCTTGTTTTTTAATTAGATAATCAGAATTAGCTAATGGAGGATATGTTTTCCGAACCCCTTGACCATTAGGTAAGTGACACGATACACAAAAATCTGTATAAATTTCATTCCCTCTTTCAATACTTTCTTTTAGAGGTGACTTTTGATTTGTATTAGAAATAAAAAGGATTGCTGATGCTGCTAAGCTAAGTACGATATATTTCATTTTATTTTATTTTTTCTGAATTATTTTAACAATGCCTGTTCCTTCAACAGCGACATAAATAAAGCCATCGGGAGCTTGTCGCACGTTTCTAACACGACCTATGTTTTCAAATAATTTTTCGCGTTTTATTACTTTATTGTTTTCAATAACCAGACGTTCTAAATATTTAAATTTTAATGATCCTACCAGTAAGTTATCATTCCAGTCTGGATAGTTATTTGATGTTACAAAAGTCATACCACTTGGTGCGATGGATGGTACCCAATAAAAAAGCGGTTGTTCCATGCCTTCTTTTTTAGTAATGTCTGTAAAAGGTGTTCCATTATAATTAATGCCATAAGAAATTACAGGCCAGCCAAAGTTTTTTCCTTTATCTATAATATTTATTTCATCACCTCCTTGAGGACCATGTTCGTGAACCCAAATAGCACCTGTTTTTGGATTTTTCGTCATGCCTTGCGGATTTCTATGTCCGTAACTATAAATCGCTTTTTTTGCATTAGGCTCATTTACAAAAGGATTGTCTTCGGGAATGCGTCCATCGTCATAAAGTCTGTAAATTTTTCCGCAATCGCGTGTAATATCTTGAGGGTTAACATCGCGTTCGCCGCGCTCCCCAATTGAAAAGTATAAATACCCATCGTTATCAAATTCTATTCGAGAACCAAAATGTTGCCCCTTTTTTGTGTTTGGGCCAGCTTTGTATAATTGTTGTATGTCTACCAGCGCGTTGTCTTTTATTTTGGCGCGCACAATAGCTGTATTACCACCATCGCCTTCACCTTCTGCAGAGGCATACGATAAATAAATCCATCCGTTATTAGCATAATCGGGATGCAGTTCAATATCCATTAAACCGCCTTGACCACGAACATAAACGTTTGGTAAACCTGTGATATTGGTTTTAATACCGTTTTTAAAATGAATAAGTTCACCCGATTTTTCGGTAATTAGCATACTGCCATCGGGTAAAAATACCATACCCCAAGGAATGTTTAGTTCAGGAACAACTAACTCGTAAGTATAATTTAAGTTTTGGGGCGTTGTTACTTCAACTTCCGATTCTGTTTGTTGTGCGCAGGCATGTAATGTTATAAAAACAATTATAAATGCTGTAAATAACCGTTTCATAGTTTCTTTTCTTGTAAATTTAATTAAAATTATACTTTAAATTTAATCCTGTGTAATAATTTATAGGTTCGCCCGGATAATAATAACGAGGCGCCGCCCCATTAAAACCCATGGCATTAATAAGTATTTGTGAAGCATAATGGGTGTTAAAAAGATTATTAAGTCCGAAATACACATTAAAATTAAGATGCTTATTAAAGTTGTTTTTATACCCTAATTTTATGTTAGTTAAGTTATAAGCATCGGAAAATAGACTATTCATATCATTCATAGGAATTTTTCCAACATACTGATAATTAATACTTGAATACCATCCGAAATGCGTTTTAATATCAATTCCTAAATTTAATAGGTTAGATGGAACACCTGTAAGCTTGTTACCTGAGAAATTTTTTCCATCATCAATAAACGATTTAAATTTAAAATTATTTAGTGTGTAAGATGCATATGGGCTTATGGTTATAAAATCATTTTTAAGCCATTGGTAATTTAAAATTAACTCTAAACCATCGTGTTGAGTTCTTCCTGCGTTAACACCAATAAATTTGTCGTTACCCGTTCGTCTTGCAACCAATAAATTTCTAACATCTAAGCGAAAAATTGCTAGGTTCATATGTAGGCGATTATCAAGAAGTTTATACCGCGTACCCAACTCAAAATTCCAGCCAGTTTCTGGTTTTATATTGTTATTTATTAAGCCATCGGGTAATAATGTTTCGGCTGTAGTTGGTGGAGAAAAACCATGACTTACACTGGTATATAAAACAAGGTTGTTGTTAATATGCTGTGTAAAACCTAGTTTAGGCGAAAGCATGCCTTTAAACTCATAGGTTCCCGATTGATCTGTGCTTGAATCGCTATTAAACAGATCTTTAAGAATGTATGATGTTTGATTGTAATTTAAGCCAATGGTTACCAATGAAGTTTCGGAAATGGAATAATTACTTTCAAAAAAGATGTTATAATAGGTTCTTTTTTCTCTGAAATGAGAGAATTTGTCACCCTGAACACTTCCAGTTTCTGGAAGGAAATTTTGATATAAATTTTCGAAGTTCTTATTCACTAAGTAGTCTTTAAAAAGTTCGGCACCAAAGGTCCAATTTAGTTTTTGGTGAGTGCCTAAAATTCGACTTCTAATGCCAATAGCCGAGGTTTTTTCGCTTAAAATATCAAAAGGTCTGGGTTCAAAGCCCGTTTTAAAAGATGAAAACACACTGGTAATATGTTTTAGTGCTTGGTTGTATTGATGATTCCATGTGATACCCAGAATACCTCGTTGCGTATCTTCGTTACCTTCTGATTGTTTCCAATTAGTTGCCGCTAATTTCGGATTGTTAATATAAGTATCTCTGTTTACCGAACTTGGTATAAAGGCTTTTAAATCAATAAAACTCGCTAAAAAAGATAAGTCGTTATTTGTATTTAAATAATGATTAGAATTTAAAGTGAACGTTTGTCGGTTATAGGTGTTATTTTCTCTGTATCCATCGCTATGCGTATTGCTGTAAATAGCACTAAAACTATGTGTTTTTAATCCATAATTAACTTTTATCAAATCTTTTATTAATCCGAAAGATCCCAGAGTGAAGTCATTTTGAACTTCAGTTTGATTTAAACGCGCTTTATCAGGAATTAAATGAATCGTACCGCCTAAACCAGAGCCATAGATGCTGGAGTTGGCACCTTTAATAATTTCTAAACGACCCATAGCGCCTAATTCAAAATCTTCAATATTAGTTTCACCGTTTCCAGAGGTTAGTGGGATATCTTGAAAATAAGCGCGAATTTTAGTAGTGCCGAAGAGGTTTCTCGAACCGATACCTCGAATAGAAATTTTATTCGTGTTTAACGCACCAGATTGAATAAAAACACTGGGTATTCTGTTTAAAATCTCATTGAAATTTATGGTATTTCCTCGTTGTATATCCTCATTTGTTATAAGGTTTATGGTGGTGTTTGAGGTATTAATGTTTTTTGGGATGTGGTTGGCGTTTACAATAATTTCATTTAATTGCGATATTTCCTGTTCTAACGTAACTACCGAAAATTCGGGTTTTAAAAAGTTTATAACCGCCTGATGATATCCTTTTTTTGAAAAATAAAAAGTACCTTGGTTACCGAGTACAAATTCCCCTAAAGTATTCGATGTGCCAACTGTTTTGTTTTGTGAATCTTTAATTATAACCTCTGCGAGTGCTAAACCATTTTCTTTATCAATAATTTTTCCTGTAACTAATTGTTGAGCATATGTTTTAAAACAAATGCTAATTAGAAAAATTATTAGAATTACTTTTTTTAAAAGCATGTATTTAATTGGGGTCATTTAAGAAACTAGTTGGTTATCAAAGGTAGTTTAAAAGCATTATAATTTTTTTTTAAAATTAAATAAAAAACATTGTTTGTATATTATTTAAAAAACTATATTTGCAACCCGTTTCAAGATAACCATTTCGGGGTGTAGCGTAGCCCGGTTATCGCGCCTGCTTTGGGAGCAGGAGGTCGCAGGTTCGAATCCTGCCACCCCGACAAACCAAATTTAAGTGTTAAAAAAATCCTGTTAATTGTTTAATTAACGGGATTTTTTATTTGTAATAAGTGCTATTTAATATCTTATTGTTATTTGAATAGCTTCAAGCCAATTAAACAACTTGTTGTTAATTAAATCCATTGTGTTTTTTTTTCGATTTTGAATGAAGATTTTCTTCCAAAAAAAACGATTATTTATTCTAGTTGAAAAAAATAGCGGTCTTAAGTAGTAAATTCTATTATCTTTATTTTGTGTTTTACAAACATTTAAGGATTGAAAAAATAAAGAAACGCATATTTGAAATTTAAAGCAATTCATTGGAATAAATGAGTTAATAATAATTAATACAGGCAATTTAAAAATGACACAAGTAAAGAGTTTAGTAGAAAAAGGACAAAATAAGACGTTAATTCCAATGGTTATTTTAACAGTGTTATTCTTCATTTTCGGATTTGTAACTTGGCTTAACGGTCCGTTAATTCCTTTTTTTAAGCTGGCTTGTGAGTTAACAGAATCGCAATCGTATTTTGTAACCTTTGCTTTCTACATTGCTTATTTTGTAATGGCAATTCCTTCGTCTTGGGTTATAGAAAAAGTTGGTTATAAAAACGGACTCTCCTTAGGGCTTGTAGTTATTGCTTTTGGGGCGTTTATGTTTTATCCAGCAGCAGGAGTCAGAACCTACATATTATTTTTATTAGCGCTATTTGTAATGGGCACAGGATTGGCTATTTTACAAACAGCTGCCAATCCATATGTTGTTGTTATAGGTCCCCGAGAAAGTGCAGCAGCACGTATAAGTGTATTGGGTATTGCTAATAAACTGGCCGGGTTTTTAGCACCTTTAGCTTTAACCGCTTTGGTGTTATCTAATATGTCCGACTATACAGCCGATAAAATAGCGTTAATGGATTCTGCAACAAAAAACGAAGCGCTTAACGCTTTAGCACTACAGTTGCAATCGCCATATATATACATGGGCTTGGTAATTCTTGCTTTGGCCGTGTTTTTAAAATTTTCGCCTTTACCAGAAATTAATCTAGATGAGGATGGCCATGTAGAACATTTAAATCTATTTAAACAAATTAAAGGGGTGTTAAAACATCCGCAATTGGTTTTAGGAGTAATAACACTGTTAATGTATGTTGCTGCCGAAGTTTTGGCAGGCGATTCTATTGGAGGTTTTGGTAAACAGTTGGGTGTTTATGGAAAAAACGGCGATTTTTATTTAAAATTAACCTCTTTTACAATGACTTTTATGGTTATTGGATATGTACTCGGAATTGTATTAATCCCTAAATATGTGTCGCAGGTATTGGCTTTAAAATTTTCTGGGATATTAGGTATCTTGCTTACGTTGTTAATTGTAGCTCTGCCTTCAACGATTATGGTGCCACTACCAGCTTTACCCCAACTACCATTGGTTATCATTTTAGTTGCACTTCTGGGATTAGCAAATGCGCTCTGCTGGCCTGCAATTTGGCCAATGGCTTTAGAGGAACTGGGCGGATATACTAAAATAGGAGGCGCCCTGCTTATTATGGCCATTATTGGAGGTGCCATTTTGCCTCTAATTTATGGAGCTTTAGCAGATGCCATTAATATGTCGAATGCCGCAGAAGGTATTTCTGAAACAGCAAAGAGTGGTAACCAAATCGCGTATTTAATTTTATTACCTGCTTACGCCATGATTAGTTTTTACGCCTTCAAAGGATACGCTTACAGAAGTTGGTCTAAGAATTAGTTTTTTTAAATTTCTGAAAGTCTAATAAAATTCATCAGTGTAAACAATATAATTTTAAAAAAAGAAGCGCTAGTATTTGATACACATGCGTTGTTAGTTTTTAAATAAATATTTAATTAGGGTTTAATAATTTAATACATTCCCTTAATTTTAGTGATTTTAAAATTCATAGTTTATAAATAAATATAGAAATGGCGAATTTCGGTACGAGTCGTGTTTTTTTGATAGGAGATGAGATGCCTTGGGAAGATTTAGGCGGCGGTATAAAAAGAAAAATTATGGCTTATGATGAGCGAATTATGTTGGTAAACGTTCATTTTGAAGCTGGAGGTGTGGGAACCATGCATAATCATCACCATTCACAAGTAACTTATGTGGCAAGTGGTGTTTTTGAGTTTACAGTGGGCGATGAAATAAAAACCGTAAAAGAAGGCGATAGTTTATATATTCCACCACATATTATGCACGGTACGGTTTGCAAAGAATCAGGAGTTTTAATAGATGTTTTTAGTCCGCTACGCGTAGATTTTATGCAATAATTAAGATGGTTTTCTGTTAGAAGATTCTCTAACAATAAGCTCTGCATTTAAAATATATTTATTCAAGGTTTGCTTTATTCCCGGATTTTTTACCCGTTCTAAAAAGGTAAGGGCCGCTTGTTTTCCAATGTTATCACTGTGTTGATTAATACTGGTAATGCTGGGCGTTGTCATGGCTGTAAAGGGTTCGTTTCCAAAACCAACCAAAGCAATATCTTCAGGAACTTTAATATTATTTTCGTTTAACACCTGAAGCGCGCCCAAAGCAGCATAATCTGCCGATATGTAAACGGCATCGGGACGGTTTTCAAGAGCAAGCAGCTGAAGCATCTTTTCTCGACCGTCTTCAATAGTTAAACTACTTTCCAATAAAAGTTCGTTTTCTAGGGGTAAATGGTGTTTTTTAACAGCATCAATATAACCTTTAATTCGGTTGTTAAAAATACGCGTATGTCGGTAACCACCAATGTGAGCAATTCGCTTACAACCTTGGTCTATTAAATGTTCTATAATTAAATGGCTGCTATCGTAATCATTAATGCCAATATAATCTACATTTAAATCGTTTTCACCGCGATCAAATAAAATTAAAGGAATGCCTTTAGACTTAATTTTTTCGTAATACTGTAAATTAATGGTTTCGTTCGCCATCGAAGCGATAATGCCATCCACCTGTGTAAAAAGCAAAGCATCAATATTACTGCATTCCTTTTTATACGATTCGTTAGATTGCGTAATAATAATGTTATAACCCTTCTTATTTAAAACTTCTTCTATATTTTGAATAACCGATGAGAAAAAATTACTGTTTGTTCGAGGCACAATAACACCCACTAAATTACTTTTCCCTTTACGTAGAGCCGAAGCCAATAAATTAGGTTGGTAATTTAAATTCTTTGCAATTTGTTTAACAGCCTCTTTCGTTTTTTCACTAATGCGAGAATCGTCGTTTAAAGCCTTGGAAACAGCTGCAGGCGAAATATTTAAAACATTTGCAATGTCTTTTATGGTCGTTTTTTTTTTGTTACTCAATTTTTTTTATATTTGCTTGCTTAATCGTTTAAGCAAAAATACTGTTTTAGTTATTAATTACAAATATCAGGATTAAAATATTATTTTTTAAACAGTGCTTAATCGATTAACTAAATATAAAAAGATAACTAATTAATTTAAAAAAAAACATGAGTAGAGTAGTAACATTTGGTGAGATCATGCTTCGTTTAGCACCTCAAGGATTTTTAAGATTTTCTCAAGCCGATAATTTTGATGTTGTTTATGGTGGTGGAGAATCAAACGTAGCAGTTTCATTGGCTAATTATGGTATTTCTGTTGATTTTGTAACACGTTTACCAAAAAATGATATTGGCGAGTGTGCCATGATGGAAATGCGCAAACGTGGTGTAGGTGTCGATAAAATTGTTTGGGGTGGAGAACGTCTAGGTATTTATTTCTTGGAAACTGGTGCGGTTTCAAGAGGTAGTAAAGTGGTTTACGACAGAGCATATTCATCTATGTCTACAATACAATCTGGTATGGTGGATTGGGATGCTGTTTTTGAAGGTGTAGAGTGGTTTCACTGGACAGGCATTACACCAGCAATCTCTCAAAGTTCTGCAGATGTTTGTTTAGAGGCTGTTAAAGTTGCAAGTGCAAAAGGCATTACTATTTCTACAGATTTAAATTATAGAGCTAAACTTTGGAAATATTGTGATGCTTCACATAGAGAAAAAATAATGACAGAATTAACATCTTACTGTGATGTTGTTTTAGGTAATGAAGAAGATGCAGAAATGCACTTTGGAATTAAACCTGAAGGTGCAGCGGTTCAAACGCATGGGCATGATGTAAAAGCAGAGGCTTTCTTATCTGTTTGTCAGCAAATGATGAAAAAATTCCCTAAAGCTAAAAAAGTTATTACAACTTTAAGAGGGTCTATTTCTGCTTCTCACAACACTTGGGCTGGCGTTTTATACGATGGTAAGCAAATGTTACAAACCCGTCAATACCAAATTACAGATATCGTAGATCGCGTTGGTGGTGGCGATTCTTTCATGGGTGGTTTAATTTATGGTTTATTAACATATCCAGATAACGACCAAAACGCTTTAGATTTTGCGGTTGCTGCATCTTGTTTAAAACACACAATTAAAGGTGATGCCAACTTAGTAACTGTAGAAGAGGTAACAAAATTAATGGGTGGCGACGCTTCAGGTAGAGTTGCTCGATAAGAATTAAAGGTTTAAATGTTTAACTGTGTAATCGTTCAATCGGTAAACAGTTAAACAAATAAACTATTCAACAAATAAACATTTATATAAAATGGCACAATTTTCAAGATTAGAAGTAGCTCAAGCGATGAAAGAAACTGGGATGATTCCTTTATTTTTTCATAGTGATATAGAATTAAGTAAAAAAGTTTTAAAAGCTTGTTACGATGGTGGTGCTCGTTTAATGGAATTTACAGCTCGTGGTGATTTTGCTCACGAAGTTTTTGGCGAATTAACTAAATACGCTATTAAAGAACTTCCGGGTATGATTATGGGTGTTGGTTCTGTAACCGATGGTGCTGCAGCCTCTTTATACATGGCTTTAGGTGCAAACTTTATTGTAACTCCAGTTTTAAGAGAAGATATCGCTATTGCTTGTAACCGTAAAAAAGTATTATGGTCTCCAGGCTGCGGTACTTTAACCGAAATAGCAAGAGCCGAAGAATTAGGTTGTGAAATCGTTAAATTATTCCCTGGGGATATTTACGGACCTCAATTTGTAAAAGGAATTAAAGGGCCTCAACCATGGACAAGCATTATGCCAACAGGTGGTGTTTCTCCAACCGAGGAAAACCTAAAAGGATGGTTTGATGCAGGTGTAACTTGCGTTGGTATGGGATCTCAATTAATTTCTAAAGATATTATTGCAAATAAAGATTATGCTAAATTAGAGCAGGACGTAAGAAATGCTTTAGCCATTGTAAAAGCTGTTAGAAAATAGTTTTTAACTTTATTAATAAATCAATAAAAAGCCGAACAATTTTGTTCGGCTTTTTTAATTATAGTTAGTTTTTATTAATGGATAATATCTTTTGATAATTTTAACGTCTCTTTAAAATCAAAAATTCTACTTTTGTAAAGATTAAATTAAATAACTATGTCAGAAACAATTGAAAAAGTAAAATGCCTCATAATAGGATCGGGTCCTGCAGGGTACACTGCAGCAATTTATGCAGCTAGAGCCAATATGAATCCAGTATTGTATCAAGGTACACAACCAGGCGGTCAGTTAACAACTACCAACGAAGTTGAAAACTTTCCAGGGTATCCAACAGGAGTTACTGGACCAGAAATGATGATGGAGTTGCAAAAACAAGCCGAACGTTTTGAAGCCGATATTAGACATGGATGGATTACTAAAGTAGATTTTTCGGGTGATATTCATAAAGTTTGGGTTAATGATGAGAAAGAAATTCATTGTGAAACCGTTATCATATCTACAGGAGCATCGGCTAAGTATTTAGGTTTAGATTCTGAACAAAAATATTTAAAATTAGGTGGAGGCGTTTCTGCCTGTGCCGTTTGTGATGGGTTTTTCTACAGAAATCAAGAAGTTGTTATTGTGGGAGCAGGAGATTCTGCCTGTGAAGAAGCACATTACTTATCTAAGCTTTGTAAAAAAGTAACGATGCTTGTTAGAAAAGACGAGTTTAGAGCCTCTAAAATTATGGCCGATCGTGTTAAAAAAACACCAAACATTGAAATATTATTTAATACCGAAACCGATGAGGTTCTTGGTGATGGTCAAGTCGTAAATGCTGTTAGAGTATTTAACAACAAAACCAAAGAAAAACATGAAATTCTAGCAACAGGATTTTTTGTGGCGATTGGGCACAAACCAAACACCGACATTTTTAAAGACTTTTTAGAGTTAGATGAAACTGGTTATATTATAAATAAACCCGGTACTGCTAAAACAAATATTCCAGGGGTGTTTGTATCTGGCGATGCTGCCGATCATGTTTACAGACAAGCGATTACAGCTGCAGGAACTGGTTGTATGGCTGCATTAGATGCCGAACGCTATTTAGCTTCTAAAGATGCTAATTTCGAGGTGTCTACATCAACTTATAATTAAAAGAAACCTATTAAATAAATTAAAGCCGAAGTGTATGCTCCGGCTTTTTTTATGTTATTACTCAAAAATTGATTTTATTTTTTTTGATTTTATTGAAAATGTTATTTCTTTGGGCTTCAAAAAAATTAAACGGGATGTGGCGCAGTCCGGTTAGCGTACACGGCTGGGGGCCGTGTGGTCGCAGGTTCAAATCCTGTCATCCCGACGAAATGGGTATTAAAGGACATTGTTAAAAATTTAATTATATGATTTTCAATTGTTTAAATTTTGTTTGATATCATTTGATTCGCTTTAAAACCATTGTTTAGGTGTCTTAATTGGTGTCCTATTTTTATTAAAAATAATGCCTAAATTGCTTAAAATCAAGTGGTTTTTTTATAGGCTAGATAGTTCTAAATTAATAAATAGGTGTCCTATTTCCACGGCATTAAGGTTAATTACGAGTTTTTTGACGTAATACATATATTGATTTGGCTTTCGTTTAAAAGGATTGTTTAACTTAAACGGAAGAAATGAAGACTTCGACAACATTTAGTATCCTTTTTTGGATAAAAAAAACATTTAGGACTAAAGATAACTATGTGCCTATTTATGTTAGGATCACTTTTGATGGTAAGCGTGCTATTCAGTTTTAATGCTTTTTGCCTAATGAGTAAAGATAAAAGAATTTAAAAAATGTGTATTATAATAAACAATTAAGCTTGTTTTGCTATATTTGTGTATTATAATAAACAATAAAATGATTGATGCTGTTACAATAAAAGATGTCAAGTTACAATTAGGAGAGCTTTGCAAGAAGAAAAGACAAAGTTACGAAATGTCTCAAGAAGATCTTGCAGAAGCATTGGATATCTCACGATATACAATTCAAAAATTTGAGAACGGAAAAAACGCAACATTAGATACCGTATTAAAAATTGCAAACCATTTCGATTTACTAAACAATTTATATCAAGCCTTAAAGGATATTGAAAAGTCTAACGATATAAACTCATTATATTAAAGATGGCTAAAAATAATATTATAGAAATTATATTGTTTGGCCAAGAAATAGGCAAACTGGGCTATGATGTAAACAAAAGGGCTTCCTATTTTCAATACAACCCTGTTTTTTTAGAATCTAATCAATACACCAATATTTTTCCTTATGTATTTAAGCGAATAAAACCAGTACAAGTATTTAATAAATTTGAAGGGGAAACCTTTAGAGGCTTGCCACCAATGATTGCCGATTCGTTACCAGATATGTTTGGTAATATCATCTTCAAGGAATGGTTTGAAGCTAAAAATAAAGAATTCAAAAAAATAACACCATTAGAGCAGTTAACCTATGTGTCTAATCGCGGAATGGGTGCATTAGAATACCACCCTACGGCCGTAATACCAAAATCATCAACAATCAATATCGATGAAATCGTAGAGGTTTTAAATAAAGTGTTGGACTTAAAAAATGAGACGGCAGCAAAAGCATTGAACGAGGTGGCATTGTTAAATATATTCAAAATAGGGACCTCTGCAGGAGGTGCACGCCCTAAAATTTTAATCTCTGAACATAAAAAGACAGGTGAAATTATTCCCGGAGATATTGAATATAGTGAAGACTATAACCACTATTTGGTTAAATTAAGTATGAATGAAGAATGGGGCTATAACAAAGAAAAAGTGGAATATGCTTACTATATGATGGCTAAAGAGGCAGGAATCCAAATGATGCCTTCAAAATTAATTGAAAACAAGCACTTTGCGACCCTGCGTTATGATAGGCAAAATGGTGAAAAACAACATGTGCTAACAGCGACAGGTTTAACAGGCTGGGATTTCAAAAAACCAGACAATGCTAGTTATGAAAACATATTCAAATTAGCTTTAGATATTAAAGTACCCTACAAAGATATTCAAGAATTGTTTAAACGGATGGTGTTTAATCTCGTTTTTGCCAACATAGACGACCACTTAAAGAATCATAGCTTTATATACAATAAGGAAACCGATGCTTGGAGTTTGGCACCAGCCTATGATTTGACATATCCATTAAATATTAATTTCAATTATAATAATATCTCTAGAGCACTGTCTATAAATGATAAAAGAGCAGATATATCTTTAGAAGATATTATGACAATTGCAGAGACCTATGCAATTAAAAATCCTAAAGGAATTATCAAAGAAGTGCAAAATGTAATAGATAGTTGGGAAGCTATTACCAAAGATTTGGAGATCCCTGAAAAGGTAAGAAATGAAATTAAAAAAGAATTTACAAAACTAATAAACTAATTAAAATCTTAACAACAGACATAAAAAGTAAAATATAACTGCTATGGGATAGACTTTAGGGAAGAGGTCTTTCAATCCCAATAACGGTTATTGAAAATGTTTCCTATTTAATTTTCATGAAAAGATTAGAAAAATTTCATGAGGAGGTAGATGATAAATACAAATGGAGTAAATACAATAATCTAAAAGGTAAAGAGCTTAAACAAAGATTTGATGAAGTCTTTTTTATTTATTCAAAATGATTTATCAAAAGAATACTAAGATCCGTTTGCTGAAGAAATGAAAAAAGTAAAATTTGGTATTTCTACTTAAGTTTCCAAAATTCACACATGCGCTTTGTCTAATTTTGTGAATTTTTCATAATTAAAAATTCAGTAAAAAATTTAAATAGCCACAAAATAACACTTGTTTTTTGTTCTTAAAGCTTGAAATACCTTTAAACATGTTTCTTACTTTACGCTTTATTTTCCATTTTATTTAAACTTTTCATAGGGGTTAGCTTAAATATATTCGGTTTTAAACTTTAAATAATTATTTTTTTTCTGATTATAAACAGATGTTAAAAGTCGTATTTCAAACCTCTGTTTTTTATAAATAATATAAATTGTAAAGTTGTTTATTTAAAAAGTTTTTCAATAAACAGATTAAACTTTTTTAAAATTAAAAAGTCATATTAAAAATAATTTATTTTTTGAGGTTATGAAAATCAATCATTTACAGCATTTATATTGGCGCGCCGGTTTTGGTTTAGATGTGGAAAGCTATAAACTTTTAAAAAATAAATCTAAAAAAGAAGTTGTTGATTTATTATTTTCAGAATCTTCAAAAATTACCCCATTAACTATTGATCTTTCCGAATTTGAACCTTTAATGAACAAGGGTTACAAAGGAATGAAGGATGCGCTCTCTAAAGAAGAATTTCAAAAATTTCAGAAGCAAAGTAGAAAAAAATTAGTCGATTTTAATGAAGCTTGGATTGATAGAATGACTACATCCAAAGCAGTATTAAATGAAAAAATGACCTTATTTTGGGCCAATATTTTTGTATGTCAGGACAATAATATTTGGCACATGCAACAATACAATAACTTGTTACGAACCCATGCACTGGGGCATTTTGGTAACTTTGTGAAGGCCATTTCCAAATCGGCTTCCATGAGTAAATACTTAAATAATAAGCAAAACGTTAAAGAAGATCCTAACGAAAACTTTGCCAGAGAACTTATGGAATTATTTACTTTGGGCATTGGTAATTATTCAGAAAAAGACATAAAAGAAGCTGCTAGAGCCTTTACAGGATGGTCTTATAAACCTAACGGTTCTTTTTTTCTGCGAAAATTTAAGCACGATCATGGAGCGAAAACCTTTTTAGGAAAAACAGGTTATTTTGATGGTGATGCAATAATAGATATCATTCTAGAGCAAAAGCAGTGTGCTAAATATATTTGCAGCAGAATATATATGCATTTTGTAAATCCAATTATTAACGATACCCAATTAGATGAAATAACCGAGGTTTTTTATAAAGATTATAACATTGGTAATCTTATGAAATACATTTTTAATTCAGATTGGTTTTATAACGATGCACATATAGGAGTAAAAATTAAATCGCCCATAGAATTACTGGTAGGAATTAAAAAAGTAGTGCCTGTTACTTTTATAAATAAGAGGCAACTTATATATCTGCAAAAAATTATGGGGCAGGTGTTATTATACCCTCCAAATGTGGCTGGTTGGAAAGAAGATAAAAATTGGATAGACTCTAACACCTTAATGTTACGATTAAAGCTAGCATCTATTCTTTTAAATGATGCTGTAATAAATGTAGATGAAAAAGGAGACTATGAAGACGAATTTGAAGCCTATTACAAAAAACAAATCAATAAAAATCGATTCATAAAAACAGAGAAAAAATGGGAGGTTTTTCAAATTAAATTTGAAGATTATTCATTTGAAGAATTAAAACGACTGCTTATAAATTCTCAAATAGATAAAGATACTCAGGCATTCTTGGCAGGTTTAGTTTTAAGCGATAAGAAAGATTATTGCATACAACTCATGTCCATTCCAGAATATCAAATGTGCTAAAACATTAAGTTATGAAAAGACGCGATTTTATTCAACAAAGTGTATTGTCCAGTAGTTTATTTTTTGTGCCAAGTTTTGTAAAAGCATTTGAGAATGTTACAAGAAATAGTCTGGGTTACAAAAAACTTGTAATTATTCAATTAGCTGGTGGTAACGATGGTTTAAACACTATAGTGCCATATAAAAACGATATTTATTATAAAAACAGGCCAGGCATTGCTTTGTCTAAACAAGATATTATAAAAGCATCTGATGAGTTAGGTTTTCATACCAATTTAGCACCTTTAAAACATCTATTTGATGCAGGACATCTTTCTGTAATTAATAATGTAGGATACCCAAACCCCAACCGTTCGCATTTTAGATCTACCGATATCTGGCAAACAGCTAGCGATTATAATCAATATTTAAACACCGGATGGTTAGGTCGATATTTAGATACCTATGAAAAAAATAGTTTTGGAGGTATTGAGTTAGACGATAGTTTATCTCTGGTTTTAAAAGGCAATAAAATAAACGGAATAGCCACCAAAAACCCATCGGTTTTATATCAAAATATGAAAACACCTTATTTTGATAAAATTTTAAAATCGCAAACAGATGCCCATTTAAGTGAGCATAATTTAGGGTATTTGTACAAAACCATGATTGAAGCAAAATCGTCTGCTAATTATATTTACGAAACATCCAGAACCTTTAAAAGTAAATTAGATTATCCAGACAATCCATTTGGAAGTCAGCTTAAAACAACCGCAGAGTTTATAAATTCCGGTTTACAAACCAAAGTTTTTTATGTGTCTATGGGAGGGTTTGATACCCATGCAGGTCAAGCGAATAAACAAGGCCGATTGTTAGAATTATATGCCAATGCTATAGATACTTTTGTTAAAGATTTAAAGCAAAATAATACATTTAAAGACACGCTAATTCTTACCTTTTCTGAATTTGGAAGACGTGTAAAACAAAATGCTGCCAATGGTACCGATCATGGTGCTGCAAATAATGTTTTTATTATTGGTGAAAATATTAATAAACCAGGATTTTATAATAATTCACCAAACTTGGCAGATTTAGATGAAAATGGCGACATTAAATATCAAATAGATTTTAGGTCTATCTATGCAACCATATTAGATAAGTGGTTAGACGTTAATGATACTAAAATTTTAAATAAATCTTTTACAAAGTTAGATTTTCTATAATTTTTATTTAACTGATTATTATATCATTAAGTTGACAATTATCAAACTATATTTGTGATAATAAAACTTTTTTTGAATTATTATTTATACTTTTGTTGTCAAAAATAAATTTTCAATTAATCTCTAAGAAAATGATTTTAAACAAAATAATGAGCACTTTTAAACTTGTTGTTGTTGGTGTAATACTAATCTTATTTGGACTATTATTTCAACAAAAAATAGCAAACTCTAGATTTAATAATGAATCTTTCAAACAAAATGCTTCTTTTTCTAATTGGAATAAAGTAGCAAAACCAAGATGGAAATAATAACAAATTAACTGTTATTGTTTCTTAAGCATTTCTGGTGTAGCAACGGTTCTAAAACCTGTGTGGTCAGACCCTGAGTCTTCACTTATACCCATACGTGCCGAAATTCTAAAACTGGCACAATAAGAAGCATTGCATAAAAAAGACCCTCCTTTTATAACATGTTCTACTTGATATGGATTATCTGGACTATATGAAGTATCGGCACCTTTAGGGTTTTTAATTTCTTTCGTTGTGTCTAATTCTTGATAATAATTCACGTTAAATAAATCGCTAGTAATTTCCCAAACATTGCCTAACATATCGTATAAACCAATAGAATTTGGAGAATATGATTTTACAGGCGCAATGAGTTCAAATCCGTCTTTAGATTCATTTTTTATAGGAAAAATACCTTGCCAGGTATTGGCTTTTTCATTTAAAATTTCAAAATCATTACCCCAAGTGTATATGTTATCTTGATAAGTTCCTTGTGCGGCTGCTTCCCACTCGGCTTCGGTAGGTAAACGTCGGTTTGCCCATTCGCAATAAGCTAATGCGTCTTCATAAGCTATGTGAACAACTGGGTAATTATTTTTGCCTTCAATATTGCTTTCCGGGCCTTCAGGATGTTTCCAATTGGCTCCAATTTTCCAAGTCCACCACTGAGAATAGTTACTCATGTTAGCAACTTGTTTCACATTTTTATTAAAAATTAAACTACCAGGTTGCAAAATAGAATCATGCGGTTTTGGGGTGCCTTGAGGCAGCTCTTTTTTCATAGATTCCCAATCTATTGGGCGTTCTGCCACAGTAACATATTTTGTTGCGTCAACAAAAGTTTTAAATTGTTTGTTTGTAACTTCAGTGACATCAATAAAAAAACCATCAACAGTTACTTTATGTGCGGGTATTTCACGTTGCATAGCAAATTTATCGCCTGTTTTTGCACCTTGAGTAAAAGTTTTTCCTTCCACCCAAATCATACCAGTTGGTGCTTCAATGTTTTGATTTGAAACACTATCGGGGGCTTTTTTTTCCTTACAAGCTATTGTTATTGAAATTAATAAAAATAGGAGAGAAGTTTTTAGGGAAATTGAAGTATTCATAAAATTTTTTCTTTTTTTTACTTATTAGATAAATTAATTACATTTATCTTTTTAAGCTAATATATTATAAATATATACACTATTGAAATTACCAGCTCCAATATTTGTCGTTTTTTTTCTTTTTTTTTCAACGTTTATTTTTGCTCAAAACAATTTTGAGTTCGATAAACTTTCTGGCGAAAATATATCTACTCAAAGTATTACTTATGCAATTAAACAGGATAGTATTGGTAATATTTGGATAGCATCGGAAGAAGGTGTTATAAAATACGATTCAAAACAAATAAAAATATATAATACTTACGATGGTTTACCAGAAAATTTAAATAATAGAGTTACAGCGCTTTTTGTAGACTCTAAACAGCGTGTTTGGATAGGTTTAGAAAATGGATTGTGTCTTTATGATAAAGCTTTTGATAAGTTTAATCTTATTCAAAGTGAAATAGATATCAATCCGTCGTTAATTACTTCAATTGCAGAAGACGATACAGGAAACATTTGGATTGGCGGTTTTAATGGATTATGGAAAGTTAATAATGAAACTTTAAAACTATCAAAAAAAGGGAATAGCTTAAATATTCAAACCATTGCTTTTAAAAATGATATTCTTATTTATGGCACTTTAAACGGATTGTTTTCTTACGATAGTAAAACCGATGTGGTTACTGAAATTCTTGAAAATCAATCGTTAAAAAATATTTCTTTCATAGGAAATGTTAAAGATAATACCTATGCTGGTTTAAAATCTGGGGCTATTTATATTTTAAATACGAGTTTAACTAGGGCTAATAAAGTCGATTTAGCATTTCAGATAAAGCATCCTATTAAAGATTTAATAACAGATAATAACTCGAATATTTACATTGCAACCGATGGCGAAGGTATATATTATTTAAATAAAGATTTTAAGTTAATTAGTCATTTTAGAGAAAATGTAGATAACCCATTTTCAATTTCAAGTAATGGTGTATATGATATTGAATTTGGCGATGAAAATATTTTATGGGTTGCCACTTACAGTGGCGGAATTAATTATTTAGATTTCAATAAAAAGCCTTTTCAACGTTTTAAACATCTTTTAAATACTAACAATAGTATTGCAACAGATTTTTCTCGATCTATTGCTGAAGATAAATATGGAAATATTTGGTTTGGAACCACTAAAGGTATAAGTGTTTGGAATCCTAAAAGTAATACTTGGAAACAGATTCCAGAAATTACGCCTAATAAAAATAAAGAAGACGATATTGTTTTGGCATTAGAATCAGACAACGATTATATGTGGGCTGGGACTTATAATAGAGGACTTTTTAAAATAAATATTAATAATTTTAGCGCTACCCCTTATACACACGAGACCAATAAAACAATAGATTTAGAGAAAATTTATACTGTTTTTAAAGATTCAAAAAATAATATTTGGTTTGGCGGAATTGATGGTAGTTTAACAGTTATTAGACAAAATAGTAGAGTAGATGAGTATCCTATTTATCAAATTAAACATCTAACAGAATCTAAATCGGGACATATTTTAGCATCTGGCAGATATGGTATTTACAAAATTAACGATGCGAATAAAGAATTTGAATTAATAGAAAAGCTAAAGCCCAATAAGGTTAATTTGGCTTATGCAACTATTAATGCAGTGCAAGAAACAACAAATGGAAATTTAGTTCTGGCTACAAACGGTTCTGGTTTGGTTTTTTATAACGTAAAAAATAAATCTATTAAAAAATTAACTATCGCATCTAATTTACCATCTGATATCGTTCAAGGGGTTCTTTTAGATGATAACATCGTTTGGGCGAGTACTACAAAGGGACTGGCACAGATAAAAATTACAGAAACAGACACTATTATTAATGTATTCGATAAAAAAGAAGGTATGGCAAGTACCGAGTTTAACTATGGCAGTTTTGCTAAATTTAGTAACGGTAAATTTGCCTTTGGTGGTAGGGACGGCGTTACTATTTTTAATCCGAAAAATATTTTAGAGAGTAATTATAAGCCTAATATTGTTTTTGATGAATTTAAACTTTTTAATAAGGTTATAGATGCAGGTAAAAAACCATTAAGTAAACATGTTAATGAAGTAGATAAAATAATTTTAACAGCCAAAGAAAACTCTATAGAATTAGGGTTTACGGGTATCCTGCATAGTTCTGCATCAAAAGTAAAATATTCATGGAAATTAGAAGGTTTCGACGAAAACTGGTCTGAACCCAGCACTGTAAATTTTGCAACCTATACCAATTTAGCTCCCAATAATTATATTTTTAAAGTTAGAGCTTATAATAAGTACGCTACTGTTAGCGACGAAAGGCAAATACAAATAAAGGTACTACCGCCTTGGTGGGCAACAAATCAGGCTTACGTTTTATATGTGTTACTTTTTTTATTACTTATTGTGGCTATTGTTCACTTTACAAGTGTTATTGTAAAGAAAAAGAATGCAGACCAGCAAATAGATTTCTTTAATAATATTACACATGAAATAAAAACACCACTAACCATTTTAATTTCATCACTAGATAATATAACTGAAAACATAGGAACGGGCGAAGATTCTAAAAAACGCATAAAAACAACTGTAAAACGCATTAATTCACTTTTTGAACAAATGCTTAATTTTCAAAAAGTTACTTCGGAAGGTTATGTTTTAAATGAAATATCTGAAATAGATTTAAACACTCATATAAACAAACGAATTTATAATTTCGGACCATTAACACAGCAAAGTAATCTTCAAATAAAATTTAATAATAATTTTAATGAGCCTTATTTTTATTTCGATAAAGAAGTTTTCGATAAAATATTTTTAAACCTTTTATCAAACGCCATAAAATACTCGTTCGAAAATGGTACAATAACTATTAATTTGGATAAAACGGCTAAAAATGGGCTTCAAATTGAAATTATAGATGAAGGTTTGGGTATTCCTAAAGATCAACAAAAGTATATTTTAACACGCTATTACAGAGCCAGAAACGTCATTAATAGTCAGCGTCCGGGAACAGGTCTAGGCTTAATGATGGTGAAAAAATTATTAGAAAAAACAGGTGGCAGTATCGATTTTGTGAGTGAAGAAAATAAAGGAACCAAGTTCACCATTCAATTAAAAAGCTTAAAATATGAGTACGATAAGCAACTACAACAAAAAGAAAGTACTATTGGTACCATTGAAGTTGAAAACGAAGACCGTTCGGAATTAGATGCTTTTAGCGATAGTAAAATACTAATAGTAGAAGATAACGACGAATTACGACAACTTTTAGTAGATACTTTAGGTGTTTATTTTCAGGTATTTGAAGCTATAAATGGCAAAGAAGGATTAGAAATAGCTTCACAAATATTTCCCAATATCATCTTAACAGACTTAATCATGCCCGAATTAGATGGTATGCAAATGGCCAGACAATTAAAAGATGATATTAATTTAAATCATATACCAGTTTTTATGCTAACAGTACTGCAAAACTCTGCTCAAAAAATTGAAAGCATTGAAACAGGAATCTCAGAATATATAGAAAAACCCATCGATATTAAGTTTTTGCTAGCCAAAATAATTAATACATTAAAATGGCAGAAAAAATTACGAGATAAATTCAAGCATGATAACGATTCCGATAATGCTTCATTGTTCCGCAATAAAAACGACCAAGATTTCTTGCAAAATTTAGAAGACAAAATTCTAGAAAATATCGAAAACGAATCGTTTTCGGTACACGATTTATCGGGCAGTTTTAGTATAAGTAGAACATCACTCTACATGAAATTGAAAAACTTAGTCGATTTATCACCTCAAGACTTTATAATACATACCAAATTAAAATATGCTAAAAAACTTTTAATAGAAGGCGATTGTAGTATTAAAGAAGTAGCCTACCGTTCAGGATTTTCAAATCCGAAATACTTTAGTACCTCATTTAAAAAGTTTTACAAAATGACACCAAGTGGTTTTTTAGAAAGTTTAAAACAAGAGTAAAATAAGTGTTTTGTTGAAATGTAAGTCGCTTAACTTGACTATTAATTAACCTTTTTTGATACTTATTAATACGGAATGATTTAAATTAAATGTAGTTTGGTAGAATTACCTAAAAAACAAATTACATGAAATTTAAAGCCTTGTTAATACTTTTTTCTTTAGTATTATGTTCGTGTCTTAACAAACAAAATCAAGAATCAAAACTTGCAAATTCAATTAGTGAAAATGTATCACAATCACCAAATATTATATTAGTACTTGCCGATGATTTAGGTTTTTCAGATCTAGGATGTTATGGCAGTGAAATTAATACACCAAACCTAGATTCATTAGCCAATAATGGTATAAGATACACGCAATTTTATAACACATCTAGATGTTGTCCCACAAGAGCCTCCTTGTTAACTGGTTTATATCCCCATCAAACGGGTTTGGGTTGGATGACTAGAGTCGATTTGCAACAACCTGGTTATATAGCAGAACTTAACGATAAAAATGTAACCCTGGGAGAAGCGCTTCAAACGGCGGGCTACTCGACATATATATCGGGTAAATGGCATGTAAATAAAGATGATGAATGTGAACAAGACAGCCCAAAACACAATTGGCCAATACAACGTGGTTTTGATGGTTTTTATGGCATATTGAAAGGCGCATCAGATTATTTTAACCCAGATAATCTTTACAATGGGAATACGCATATTAAACCAGAAAATAACTTTTATTTTACAGATGCTGTTAATAATACTTCAGTAAAATTTATCGAAAATCATTTTGAGAGCAAAAAAAATCCATTTTTCATGTATGTTGCACATATAGCTCCTCATTGGCCCATTCAAGCCAAAGAAGAAGATATTGCAAAATATCAAGGTAAATACATGGAAGGCTGGGATGTATTAAGAAAAAAGCGTTTTGAAAAAATGAAAAAACTGGGTATTATACCAGAAAACACACTGTTGTCTGAAAAAGACCCAGATATACCAGATTGGGAAACGCTTACCGAAAGCGAAAAAATAGAAATGGATAAGCGTATGGCTATTTATGCTGCTCAAATTGACTGTATGGATCAAGGTATAGGTCAAATAATATCTACACTTAAAAAACACAAACAGCTTGATAATACTGTTATTATGTTTGTCTCAGATAATGGTGGTTGTTTACAACCCATATCTAGAGGGGAGAGCAAAGCGGTTGAAGATTTAGGAAATGAAAAATCGTTTGAAAGCTATGGGAAACCGTGGGCAAATGTTAGTAATACGCCTTTTAAAAATTATAAAAAGTGGGAACATGAAGGAGGCATTTCTACCCCATTAATTATACATTGGCCAAATGGAATTAAGCAAAAAGGAAGTCTTAATAGTAGAGTTGGTCATGTTATAGATTTTATGCCTACGGTATTAGAACTTGCCAATGGGGAATACCCAAAAACATATAAAAACAAAGCAGTTTTACCTATGGAAGGAGAAAGCTTGGTTGCTAGTTTTAATTCAGAAAATGCTAAACCTAGGACCCTTTATTTTGAACACATTGGAGCCAGAGGTTTAAGGGATGGTAACTGGAAACTCGTTTCCTTAAACAGTGAAAACAAGTATCCCTATTACGAGCAATGGGAGTTGTATAATTTGGAAAACGACCGCTCTGAAACACACGATTTAGCCATGAAATACCCAGAAAAAGTAAATGAGTTAGCTATGAAATGGGACCATTGGGCAAAACGCACGCATGTGTATCCAATCGATGGCAGGTCTTGGGATAAGAAAATTGAAAACCCAACTGGTGTTCAGCTTAAAGAATAATTTATTAGTTTAATTGAATATTCTTTTTATTTCTAAACATAAAAAAGGCTCAAAGTAATTTGAGCCTTTTTTATGAAATAATATAAGTGTTATTTTTTAACTACTCTTTTTGTTATGGAATGTTCTTTATTATTAATTCTAACTAAATAAATACCTGTTGGTACCTCAAGGTTAATATCCATTTTAGAACCTGTAATATGTGCTTTTTGTACTAATCTACCAATACTGTCGAAAATTTCTATACTACCATTATCGGTGTCTGCATTTTCAATGTTAAAGTATAATTTAGACGAGGTTGGGTTTGGATACATTTTTGTTTCGGTAATACTTTTTGAAACGTTAGAATCAACAAACGAATTCTTAGTCTTAGAACCCTTTTGTGTGCTTCCATTGTTGTATTCAATAATCAATGTAGCACCATTACCACCTTCTTTGCTTCCTATGGTCATGAAATTAGATGTTGAACCTTGAAGTATAAAACTAGCAACACCATCTCCTTGTAGTTCATTAATGATATAATTAGTTACATCTAAATCAAATTCACCTAAGTTATTAAATGAATAAGTATTTATATAACTTCCAGGACTGGGTTTTCCGTTCCATTTTATGGTGTTTTCAGACCAATTATCAGTCGAAACAGTGCTTACATCAACATCGCCATTGTTACCGGTGTTGTTTACACGAAGTGTTGCAGAGACAACGTTTGAAATTCCAGAAAGATTAAATTTTAAGTAAGCATAGCGTCTGTCTCCATTAGAATTTATTTCTCTAATTTGAAGGTTATTGGCAGAACCATAATTAGTGTTTTTAAATTTTCCGTCTCTAACATAAGAATCTTCAACTACATCAATGGTAATCGTTTGATTTGAAATAACAGGTGTTAAATCTAAATTAGCAACATTAGAGCTACTAGATTCGTTAAAAGACCTATCGGTAGCAGTAACATAATAATTGTAATTTTGGTTTGAAATACTATCATCTGTATAGCTATTGGTTCTCAAATTGGATGCTATTTTAATATATGCACCACCATTTTCTGAACGGTAAACTGTGTAAGTATCGAACGCCGTATCGGTTGAAGCATCCCAGTTTAACACAGCCGTTCCCGATTGTTCGGTTACTGTAAGGTTGGTAAGTGCATTAGGTGCTACGTTATCTACTGTTGTATAAAAGTAGTCGTTATTAAGTATGGCAGCGCCTTCATAAATCTCGTAACCAGCAGAAATAGATTTAATCCATAAACTACTTTCTGCTACTTTTAAGTCGGCTTTTGTTCTTTCTTCAGGACTTAAAGGCAAAAAGTCTAAATATTCCACGGTACAATCTATAAACTGTTTTAAAGAATGATCTAAATACGGTATCGGGTTAGCGTTATCTATGGGAATAAACTTAATATGTACTTTATCGTTCTTATCCTCATTAATATCACCAGGAGGATAATCAAAAAACTTGTAACGCACAGCCCATTGGTATGGAACATCGCCGATGTAAACCGTAAAAGGTTTTATAGGCCCATCAGGAGTTTCTCTGGCAAAGTACCAATATCGGCCACCAGGGTTATCTAAATCTGAAAAATCATCTTGTTCATAACTAACGTTTTGAATTACCAAATCGTAGTCGCGAACTGCTGGGTCGGGTTCGGAGGTCGCCGTACCACTATCGAAAATAACATTTATGGTAGCCCACCATTTATCGCCTATGTCATTAGCGAAGGCCTGCGATGTTTTCCAATTTATTCTCAAATCATGGGTTAAATCCTGGATTTGAACAGGCATACCACAAGCTGCTACATTACCCGGGTAATAGGTTCCACCAGCTTTATAGCCACCTACAGTACCACTTGGGTAGCCATCAAAGCTGGTCCCGCCTTGGTTCGTGTAGTCTAAACTAAAAGCAGCTCCAAGCGCATCTACTTGCCCAGGATTGTAAGTCATTGGGCTGCCTTCATTAAAAACAGGATTGGTAAGTCCGAAATTGTGGTTAGACTTAATAAGTGTGTTTTGTTTTGTTACTGTTGTTTGTGCATAAAATAGTTGAGTGCACAAAACTAATGCTAATAATGTAATAGTTTTTTTCATTAGTTAGTTGGTTTAGTTGATAATGAGTGCAAACTATTTTAATATTATTAATTTAAGGTTTTATAATCATCTTTAACGGTTTAATAATTATCAATACCGCTATTTTTTAATATGATAATTATGGTGTTAAAAAATTAGTAAATCCTTATATCTTGGCGATTAAATAAAAAAAGGAAGCAAATTAATTTGCTTCCTTTTTTATAATTATGTCAATCCAAAAACATTTTGTTGGTTTGTTATTCGGGTTGTATGTTTTTGTTGTATTTGGTATGAAGTAATTCACTCAGAGTTTTAACTTGCTCTTTATATTCTGGTTCTTGAGAAACATTAATATTTTCATCGGGATCAATATCATGATCAAATAACATATTTGCCATCATCGAATTATCTTTGTTGTTTAAATATTCGGTGTAAGCAAATCTTTTTGTTTTTAAAGTGTAGCCGTTTAAACGTTTAATTAAAACACTTTCTTTTCCTTCTAGATTTGGATTATTAATTATAGGAACTAAACTGTTACCATCTAATTGATCTTCTGGTAATGTTAAACCACATAGTTCTGCCAATGTAGGGTAAATATCTACCAATTCTACTAAAGCATTTGTAGATGCATGTTTAGTTTTATTTGGTAGTTTAATAAGTAAAGGAATTTTAGCAGAGGTGTTATGGTTTGTAAATTTAGCCCATTCGGTATGTTCTTGTAAGTTGTACCCATGGTCTGCCACTAAAATAACTACAGTATTTTTATCTAATTCTAAACTTTTTAAAGTACCCATAATTTCACCTATTAGCGCATCTACATAACTTACAGTGGCATAATAACCATGTATTAATTGTTTAGCTACACTATCGTTTACCGGGCCTTTTTCGGGAATAAACAAATATTGTCTAAGTTCTGGAGAATTGCACACAGACATTTCTGGAGCATTTTTAGGAACAAAATTATTATAGGGCTGTTTAATGCTTTCTTGCGGGTATAAATCCCAGTATTTTTTTGGTGCGTTAAAAGGTAAATGGTTTACTATAAATCCTGCAGTTAGGAAAAATGGTTTGTTGCTTTTCTTTAACTTTTTTAAATCTCGAATAACTTTTTTCGTCATTAGGCCATCAATGTATGTTGAATCGCTTACATCTGCCATTTCATAAGCTGGTCCTGTACCAGTTTCTTGGTATAATTTAATGTTTTCTGGAAGTTGATAATCACGCCACAAAGATTGCCAATAATCGGTAGGCGATAAGCCTTTATCGTTCGCATCAAAAGCATAAGGGCGCCAAACTTCATCCCAATCGTTTTCTCTATCATCTAAATGATGATAAACTTTTCCGTTAGAAATGGTAGTATATCCATTATTTTTAAAAAGCTGCGGCAGCGTTATAGCATCGGGCGTTTCTTGTTCTACAAATGTATTGTAATTTAAAAATCTATTTTTGGTTGGATACATTCCTGTAATCATGCTAGCTCGAGATGCACCGCAAACAGGAACATTGCAATAGGCATTGTTAAATAATAAACTAGTAGATGCTAACGCATCAATATTTGGGGATATTATTTGTTTTTTACCATAACATCCAAGTTCTGGACGTAAATCATCCATGTAAAGCAATAATACATTTGGTTTGGTAATAACATTGGTTTCTTTTACTTCTTTGGCTTCTTTACATGATAAAATTACCATGAGAAGACACCATAAAAAGTACTTAGATTTTAAATAAAGTTTATTTTTCATATCAGTTTATATTGGTATATAAAACTATAATTTAATTATTTAATAGAAGTTTATAATAAATTTAAAAAGGTTTGATAATTATCAAATATGTATTTGTATCATATTATTTTTAATTGAATAGCGTTGTGAAACAAGCTATTTTACTGGTAATTGACAATTTTTAGACCTTTTGTGATGCTTTTTGCAACCTGAAACTAATATTCAAAAACTAATTTAGCATCAACTAAACTAATATACATTATGAAAAAATACTTATGCATCATTTTGTGCGTTGTATCTACAACTATTTTTGCGCAAGTAAGCGTGCTTAAAGGGAAAGTAACAGACAATTCAAATTTCCCTCTGCCAGGAGCATCTATTATTATTAAAAACACAACTCAAGGAGCGGTTACAGATATCGATGGTGATTTTACCTTAGAATTCTCTAAAAGACCTGCAACCCTTGTTGTAAGCTATTTAGGTTTTATTACTAAAGAAATTGTAATTCAAAACGAAAAAGAAATAGCTATTACATTAGAATCAGACGAACAAAAATTAGATGAGATTGTAGTTATTGGTTATGGTGAAGTGCAACGTAAAGATATTACAGGTTCGGTAGCGACTGTAAAACCAGAAGAGGATAGGGTAGCCCAATCACAAAGTGTTGAGAGCTTAATACAAGGTCTTGCAGCTGGTGTTTATGTACAACAAAATGGTAACGAACCAGGAGCGCCTGCCAGTATTAAAATTAGAGGACTTAATAGTTTAACAGGAAATACAGAACCATTATATGTTATAGATGGTGTAATTGTAGATTCTGCTACCGAAGATACGCTAGATCCACTTTCGGGAGGAAACAGTTATTTAGCACCGCAAAGTGGTATATCTGGAATTAATCCTAGAGATATTGAAAGTATTGAAGTACTTAAAGATGCATCTGCAACTGCAATTTACGGTTCTAGAGGTGCTAATGGTGTTATTCTTATTACCACTAAAAAAGGTAAAAGCGGTAAAACGAAATTTAACTTTACCACTTTATCTAGAATAGGGACTGTTACAAACGATATTGAAGTTTTGGATACAGAAACTTATACTAAATATGGTAACGAAGTAAGAGCTAACCAAGGTTTTAATCCATTATATTATCAATATCCTGATGGCAGCATCGCTTATTTTGATACCGATGAAGCTTTCATGATTGCTAATGCAAACACCATTGAAAGAATACAAGGTGTAGATTGGAGCGACGATACATACCGTTTAGCCTACACAAGAAATTACAGATTATCGGCTTCAGGTGGAACAGATACTGGTAATTATTATATCGCTGGAGGGTATTTAAATAACGAAGGTACTATTCCGCGTTCTTTTGCTAAAAGTGTCGATTTTGTTGTGAATTTAAATAACGATTTAAGCGATAAATTAAAATTAGCAACCAAAGTGTCTGCTACTTTTGTAAATAATTCAGCTTCTAAGGGTACCGATAATTTAGGTGGTACTAACAACAACTTAGTAAGACAAATTATATCTGGCTCACCAATTTTAGCTTTTTCAGATAATATTAATACAGACGACTTTGAAGAGGCTTTAGATGGCCCAAGAGCATGGATTGAAGATTACGACGATTTATCTAAAGAAGTACGTGTTTTAGGGTCTTTGAAATTAGATTATAAATTATCTGATATGTTTACCTACCGTGTGCAATTTGGTGCAGATTACAGAAATAAAGAACGTAAAGTATGGTATGGTACAGGTTTATTTAGAGGTAGCCAAGTAAATGGTGAAGCCGGAATAAGTACTTTACAACGTTTTAGATACAATTTAGATAACACCTTAATGTTTAAAAAACGTATCAATAAAAACAACCGAATTAACGGTACTATTGGAGCAATTATCGACCAAAGTCAGGCGCAATACACTACAAATCAGGCGGCAGATTTTCCAAATAAAGACTTACGTGCCGATGGTATTTCTTTCGGACAAGTATTTCAACCTTTATTTTTCAATAAACAAAACGAATCTATTGTTTCTTTCTTAGGACGATTTAATTATACCTTGTTTGATAGATATTTATTCACAGCAACCTACAGAGCCGATGGTAGTAGTAAATTTGCTGAAGGTAAACGTTGGGGGCATTTCCCTGCATTCGCTTTTGCATGGAAATTAAATGAAGAACCTTTCCTTAGAAAAATTGAAAGTTTATCTGAAGCTAAATTACGTTTAGGTTGGGGTTTAACAGGTAAGCAAGGTATTCCAAATTACAGAACTTTAACACCATTCGGTCCAACACAATCACCATATTCTAACTCAGAAGGTGGCGCTTTAACAGCTATTGTACCAACAAATTTAGCTAACCCAGATTTAACATGGGAAACTACAAGTCAATACAACGCTGGTTTCGATTTAGGGTTCCTAGATAACAGAGTTACATTAACAACCGATGTTTATTATAAAGAAATTTCAGATTTATTACTAAATGTAGAAATTGGACCATCAACAGGGTTTTCAAACTATTATGCAAACCAAGGTGATTTAATTAATAAAGGAATTGAGTTTAGCCTTTCGGCAGATGTTATTTCTAACGAGAAATTTAAATGGACAGTTTACGGAAACGTAGCATTTAACAGAAACGAAATTTCTAGATTAGGCTTACCACCAGCACCATTTGGTACACAAACTTATAGTGCCTTTTTAGGACGTCAAATTTCTGGAGGTAATTACTTTAAAACAGAAGCTAATATTTTTATTGAAGGTCAGGCACCAGGTTTATTCTATGGTTATGCAACCGATGGTATAATTTCTAACGATACAGAATTAGCAAATGCTGCTACATTTAACGGAATTAGCCCACAATTAGGTGATGTAAATTTAGTAGACCAAAACAACGATGGTATTATTAACAATACAGATTTAACCATTATTGGAGATCCAAACCCAGATTTTAATTACGGCTTTGGTTCAAATGTAGAATACAACGGATTGTCTTTAGGATTCTTTTTTAACGGAGTGCAAGGAAATCAAATCGCCAATGGTAACTTATTACGTGAAGGCTACGCCGATACGAATACAACAAACATAAGAAAAGAAGCTTATTTTGATGCTTGGAGACCTACAAATGTAAATGGTTCTTATCCAAGAGTTGGTTATAATTTAGCTGCCGATACTGGTTTTACAGACAGATTAATTGAAGACGGTAGCTTCCTAAGATTAAGCTACATCACTTTAGGTTACGATATTCCTGTTAAAAACGACAAGTTTATAGAAAGTGCTTATGTATCGTTATCTGGACAAAATTTATTGTTATTCACAAAATATAGTGGTTTCGATCCTGAAGTTAATAGTTTTTCTTTCGATCCAGGACGTGTTGGTATTGATTGGAACTCATTTCCAAATCAAAGATCATTCTCTTTATCATTAAACTTAACTTTTTAGAATTCACAGTTATGAAAAATATAAATGCAATTATAGTATTATTTGTATCACTAATAACATTTGTTAGTTGTGATACCGTTCTGGATGAACAACCAGAAACTTTCTTCAATGAAGAACAAATTTTCTCGTCTGAAGAAGGCGTAGAATCTGCAATTAACGGATTATACCAAAGTTTTGCAGACCCAGGATACCATGGTTCTTCCATACACGGATTGGTGGCGCCATTCTCTGGTAAGTTTTATTCTAACCAAGGTGCTAGTCAAGATGCAACCAGTTTAAATTGTTTACCTAACAATACTTGGTTAATACGTTTATGGCCAGCCATGTATTCTACCATCAATGTTTCTAACGTTATTATTCAGAATCTAGAAAATTCAACATTACCATTAGCAAATAAAGATATTGCTTTAGGTCAGGCTTATTTTATTAGAGCTGCTACCTACTTCGATTTAGTTCGTTATTTTGGTGGTGTACCATTAAAAACATCACCAACAACAGCACAAACATTGCATACACCAAGAAGTAGTGTAGAAGATACCTATGCTTTAATTATTGAAGATTTCGAAAAAGCAAAGCAATTACTTCCTAATGCAGGTGAGTATTTAATAGACCGACCAATTAAAACAGCTGCCAATGCTTATTTAGCAAAGGTATACTTGACACTTGCCAGTGCAAGTAACGATAGAGCTATGTGGCAAGCTGCTTACGATGAAGCCATTCAGGTTTACGGAAAATATACGTTAACACCTACTTATGCAGAATTATTCGAATTAGGAAATGAAAACACTAGTGAGTCTATTTTTGAAATTCAATATGGTGCTAACGGTGCTGTTAGAAATTCAGATGTTATTAGAATTTATACTCTAAAAGATTATTATAATTACGATACTTTTGGCCGTGTAAGACCAAATAAAGAAACTTACGATCAGCACGTAAACCAATATCCTGGAGACCCTCGTATTGATGCTACTTTTATTGCAAACTCCTATACAACAGTTGCTGGAAAAGTAGTTAAATTATATCCTGCACAAAGTAATGGTAACGATGGTTATACCGCCATAAAAAAATACCTAGAACCAAATTTTAATGGAACAACGGCAAACACCAATTTAATTAAAATTAGATATGCCGATGTGCTACTTATGTTAGCTGAAATTGAAAATGAGTTAAACGGTCCTGCTAACGCTTACCAATATGTTAATGAGTTTTTAACCCGTGCCAGAAATACCGGTTCTTCTATAGCTGCAGAGCCAGCAGATTGGAGTGGTTTAACACAAGAAGAATTTAGAGAGCGTATTATGTATGAAAGACAATATGAATTACTTGGTGAAAACCATGAGTTTTTCGATACAAGACGCCGTGGTTACGAGTATTTCTTAAGGGAAGTAATAGAAAAACATAACAATGGTCCAAAAGGAAACAGAGATTTTGTTTACCCGGTAAGTGTAAAAAATATGTTATTACCAATACCATCCATTGAAATTTCAGGAAACCAAAAAATTACTCAAGCAGATCAAAACCCTGGTTACTAATACGTAGAATATAAAATCAATTTAAAAAATGAAAATCAATAAAATCAGTATAACTGCTATAATCTCATGCACTTTACTTTTTGCGGCTTGTAAAAATGAAACCAAGTCTACAACAAATGATGGTTCACCTTTATATTTAGATCCTACAGCTTCGGTTAACGATAGAGTAGAAGATTTAATGTCTCGAATGACATTAGAAGACAAAGTTTATCAAATGTGTCAATACGTTGGTTTAGAACACATGAAAGCAGCAGAATCTAAAATTTCAGCAGAAGAATTAGATAAAAATGATGCTTTAGGCTTTTACCCGGGTGTTTTGAGTGATAGCGTTGGGCGATTAGCGGCTGCTGGTAAAATTGGTTCATTTTTACATGTTGTAACACCAGAAGAAGCTAACTATTTACAAAAATTAGCATTACAGTCGCCTTTAAAAATTCCATTATTAATAGGTATCGATGCTATTCATGGTAACGGATTGGTAAGTGGTTCTACCATTTACCCATCTCCAATATCGCAAGCAGCCACTTTCGATGATGCTTTAGTAAAAGAAGGAAGCAGACAAACGGCTTTAGAAATGCGTGCAAACGGTATGCATTGGTCGTTTACACCAAATATAGATGTATTACGCGATCCGCGTTGGGGACGAACAGGAGAAACTTATGGAGAAGATCCTTTTTTAGTTGGTAACATGGGTGTTGCAACAATTTCTGGTTTGCAATCTGATGATTTTACAGGTAGTGAAAATGTTATTGCTTGTGCTAAACATTTAATTGCTGGTAGTTCTTCTATTAATGGTTTAAATGCCGCACCAACCGATGTATCTAAGCGTACTTTATTTGAAATTTTCTTACCACCATATCGACGTGCAGTTCAAGAAGCTAATGTGTTTTCAATTATGGCTGCTCATAACGAGGTTGCTGGTATGCCAGGACACATGGATAAGTTCATGATGAACGATTTAATGCGCGAGCGTTGGGGCTTTAATGGCTTTTATGTAAGCGATTGGAATGATGTTTCTCGTATTGCTTATTGGCATCATGTTGCGAAAGATTTTAAACAATCTATTGAATTTTCTGTTAATGCGGGTATGGACATGAATATGCATGGTCCAACATTCGATAAACTTTTAATTGAATTAGTTAACGAAGGAAAAGTTGATGTTGCTCGTGTAAATTATGCTTGTAAAAAATTATTAGAAGTTAAATTCCGTTTAGGCTTGTTTGAAAATCCTTTTGTAGATATAGAAAAATCGAAAACAGTTAATTTCTCTGAAGCTCATCAAAAAAATGCTTTAGAACAAGCGCGCAGATCTATTGTTTTACAAACTAACAAAAACAATGCCTTACCACTTTCAGAGAATGGAAACGGAAAAACTATTTTTATAACCGGCCCAAATGCTAACAACCAAACAACTTTAGGCGATTGGGTATCACCACAACCAGAAGAAAATGTAGTTACTATGGTAGAGGGCATCACTCAAATTGGTGAAGCTAAAGGTTATAAAGTAAATTATTTCGATTCGGGAGACCGTTCTAAAGAAATTACAGATGCTAATATCGATTTAGCAGCACAAAAAGCTAAACAATCAGATATAGTTATTTTGGTTCTAGGTGAAAATTCTTTCCGTCACGACTGGCCTCGTAAAACAACAGGTGAAAACATTGATAGAGCGACTTTAAAACTTTCTGGGAACCAGATGAAGTTAGCTAATAAAATTTTAGATTTAGGTAAAAAAGTTATTGTTGTTTACATTAGTGGAAGCCCAATTGCCGAACCAGGTCTTGAAAATCGAGCAAACGCTGTTTTAAATACTTGGGAAAGTGGTGCTTTTGCAGGTCAGGCTGCAGCCGAGATATTATTTGGTCAAGTAAATCCTTCAGGTAAATTACCATTAACAGTACCTCGTAGTGTGGGACAGTTACAAATGGTTTACAACCACAAACCAACGGCTTACATCCACAAGTACAATACAGAGAAAAAGGTGCCATTACATCCATTTGGTTTTGGTTTAAGTTATACCAACTTTGAATTTTCAGAGCCTAAATTATCTAAAGATGTTTTTGCTGGTATTGACGATGTTATTAACGTAACTGTTGAGGTTTCAAATACAGGTGCTCTTGATGGTGAAGAAGTGGTACAATTATATATTCACGACGATATTAGTTCGTACACCAGACCAGTAAAAGAACTTAAAGGATATAAAAGAATCGCTTTAAAAGCAGGAGAAACCAAATCGGTAACCATTCCTGTTAAAGCAGAAAGTTTAGCGATGTACGACAAAGATTTCAATTTTGTTGTAGAGCCTGGAACTTTTACAATAATGACGGGTAACTCATCTGCAGATAAAGATTTAAAAACTACAACAATATCGGTAGCAGAAGGTATTGTACTCGATAAAAACAAATAATATGCTCAACAAAATTAAATTATTTACCGCCTGTACTTTGGTCATGTTTTCCTGTAAGGAAGGTGTAAAAGAACAGGCTTCAAACGAACTCGTTAAAGCAGAAGCTGTGCGCCCTAATATTATTTATATCATGGCCGACGATTTAACAACCCAGGCTATAAGCGCATATGGTGGTATTTATAAAGATATTGCTCCAACACCTAACATAGACAGATTGGCTAAAGAAGGTATGTTGTTCCAGGATGTACTTTGTACCAATGCTATTTGTGGTCCTTCAAGAGCTGCAATCTTAACTGGTAATTATAGTAACATAAACGGGTACTATAAAAATGAGAGCGGTGGTAAATTTGATGAATCTCAATGGACATTTCCTCAGGAGTTTCAAAAAAATGGCTATCAAACATCTTTATTTGGAAAATGGCATTTAGGTACCGAGCCTAAAGGGTTCGATATGTATAAATATCATAATTCAGCAGGGCAACAAGGTCATTATTGGGATCCTGTTTACAATGAAAATGGTGTTGATGTTAAAGAGAAAGGGTATTCAACAAACTTGAGTACAGATTTCGCTATCAATTGGTTACAAGAGGGCAGAAAGCAAGATGCGCCTTTTATGATGTTGTTACAATATAAAGCACCTCACAGGCCTTGGGAGCCAGATACCAAATACGAAACGCTTTGGGATGATATTGAAATGCCTTATCCTGCCACTTTTAACGACGATTATAAAGGTCGTGAATTAACAGCAGGCGATACAGAAATGACTATGGATTATTTCTCACGTCGCGATATGAAGTTGGAAGAGCCAAAAAATTTAAAAGGAAAAGAGAAAATAAAATGGGCTTTTTATGGTGCTAAACCTGGAGAAATTGTTCAGCCAGAAGGTATGAACGAAGAAGAAGGTAGAAAATGGCGTTACCAAACTTATATTAAAGATTATTTAGCTTGTGTTAAATCGGTAGACGATAATATTGGTCGTATTTTAAAATATTTAGATGATAATGGTCTGGCAGAAAACACAGTAATTGTATTAACATCAGATCAAGGTTTTTATTTAGGAGATCATGGTTTTTTCGATAAGCGCTTTATTTACGAAGAATCTTTAAGAATGCCATTTATTGTTAAATATCCTAAACTGGTAAAAGCGGGGTCTAAAAATGAAGATATTATTAGTAATATCGATTTTGCTCCAACACTTTTAGATTTAGCAAATATTAAAACAACACAGCCTATTCAAGGAGTAAGTTTTAAATCTAATTTAGAAGGCACTACACCAATCGATTGGCAAAAAGGAATGTATTATCACTATTACGAATTCCCTTATTGGCATCATGTGCAACCACATTATGGCATACGAACTCAAAAATATACCTTAGCTCATTTCTATTATAATATTGATGTTTGGGAGCTTTACGATTTAGAAAAAGATCCGCAGCAATTAAACAATATTATTAATGCGCCAGAATACGCAAATGTTGTTTCAGATTTAAAATCGCAACTAAAAGAGTTAATGAAAAAATACGAAAACGATAAAACTTTAGCTGATTTTAGAGTGATTACCGATAAAGATTTTGGTTCGATTGTAGATCATCAAGACGAAGAAACATCAGTGCAAGATATTTTAACTAATAAATAGTAGTAATGAAAAAAATAGTTTCAATTGTAGTGCTTTTAATAGCCGTAATACTTGTAGCATGTAATACAACTAAAAGTACTAAAGAAGCAAAATCTAATGCCAGTAATCAAGCTTCTTCAGTTACTGGAAAGAAAAAAAATATTCTTTTTATTGCCATCGACGATTTAAAGCCATTGCTTTCAAATTACGGTCATTCAGAAATGATTACCCCTAATTTCGATCGTTTGGCAAAGATGGGAATGTCTTTTACAAACGCTCACGTTCAGTACGCCGTATGTGGCCCATCACGTGCTAGTGTTATGACAGGTACTAACCCAGACAGAACGAAAGTGTGGGATTTGCATACAGATTTTAGAGAATCGGCACCAGATTTAATCTCTATGCCCGAGTATTTAATTTCTCAAGGTTACGAAACAACGGCAGTAGGTAAAATTTACCACAAAGGCTCTTCATCACCGGGTCATGACGGGAAAAGCTGGAGCATGCCTCATAAACTACCTAAAAATTACGATTCTAAATATGGCGATGCGGCTTTCGAATATTATCAAGATCCAGAAACTAAAAAGTTAATTGGTCAGTTTGAAGAAGAAGGAAAAGCAAAAGGGTTAAAAGGTGGTAAATTACGTGATTATGTGTTTAAACGCGTAAAGCCGAGTACCGAAAGTGCCGATGTTAGCGACGAAGCCTATCAAGATGGTTTGTACACAAAAACAGCGCTTAAACAAATGGCAGATTTACAGGCTACAGGTAAGCCTTGGTTTTTAGGTGTTGGTTTTCAAAAACCACATTTACCATTTGTGGCTCCAAAAAAATACTGGGATTTGTATGATAGAAGTAAAGTTAAATTAGCCGAATTTCAACAATTATCTGAAGGGACCCCTTTATTTGCTTTTCATAATTTTGGCGAGCTAAGAGCGTACAGTGATATTGATGATAACTACGATATTGGAGAAATTATTGACGAAGCTAAACAACGCGAATTGGTTCACGGTTACATGGCTTGTATTTCTTACATCGATGCGCAGTTGGGTAAGTTATTAGACGCACTAGAGCGTAAAAATTTATTAGATGATACCATTATTGTGCTTTGGGGCGACCATGGATGGCATTTAGGCGATCACACCGAATGGTGTAAGCATTCAAACTTCGAACAAGCAACACGTATTCCGTTTATGTTTGCTGGTCCGGGCGTTACTAAAAATCAAACTTCACACCATCCTGTGAATTTAGTAGATTTATTTCCAACGGTATTTGAATTGGCAAATGTGCCGCAAAGTTCTCAAACCGAAGGCAAATCGTTAGTACCACTTTTAGATAACGACCCATCAACGACCATAGCCATGGATTATGCCTATCACCAATACGCCCGTGGTAAACGTATGGGATATTCTGTTCGCACAGAGCGTTTTCGTTACACCGAATGGCACGATAACGATTATAGAAGTTTTAAAACCTATAACGATAGTAACATAGTAGGTCGAGAATTATACGATTACGAGAAAGACCCATTAGAAACTAAAAATTTAGTAGACGACCCAAATTACAAACAGTATGTTAGTACTTTAAAAGCAAAGCTTAAAGGTCACTTAACAAAATAATTTAAAAAGCGATGATATTAATTATCGCTTTTTTTTACAAGACTAAATTAAACGACACGACATTATTAGAGTCTAATTAATAAAAAATAGCATGAAAAAAAATATAGCATTTATAGCACTTTGTTTTTCAGTTTTTTGCTTTTCGTAAAATAAACCAAACATTTTAATTATTCACACCGACGATTTAGGTTACCACGATTTAAGTATTACGGGTTCGCAGTTATACGACACCCCTAATATTGATGCTTTAGCCAACCAATCGGTAAATTTTACAAATGCTTACAGTAGCTATCCGCGTTGTACCCCATCACGTTACGGCATGATGACTGGTACCTATCCTGTAAACGAAAATAAAGGGCATTTAGGAGGCATTCCAGAAGATAAAAACTTTATCAAGCAATTTAACAATGCTGGTTATAATACCTATTATGTTGGTAAATGGCATTTGGGTGAAGGTGATAGCGACCCTATACCTTTCGGATTTACAGATTCGTATGCTGCTGGTAGAGCTGGTGGATTAGGTTCACGTTTTTTTCCTTTTAATTTTGATAAGAATGGGAAGCGTCATAAAGAGCAAGTTGAAAATTTAGAACAAGATGGTAAAGAAGGTGACTATGCATCAGATATGTTAACCAATCACACCATTGATTTCATTAAAAACAATCCTAAAGACAAACCGTTTTTAGCAATTTTAGTTTTTTATGCTGTTCATACACCAATTGAAGCAAAGCCAGAAGATGAAGCAAGAAATAAAGAGCAATTAAAAGGTATCGATTTTGGTGACACACCAGAATACATAAAAGAAGGCGAAGGCCGACGTAAAATGCGTCAAGATGATGCTGCTTACGCTGGAATGGTTGAAAATGTAGACCAAAATGTTGGTAAACTTCTTCAAACTTTAAAAGATATGGGAATCGATAAAAATACCATTATTGTATTTTCATCAGACCACGGAGGCTTATCTAACGATGGTAATAAAGGTGAGCGCCACTTAGCTACAACAAACTTTCCGTTAAAAGCGGGTAAAGGACACCTTTACGAAGGTGGTATTCGTGTACCATTATTTGTAAAATGGGATAACCAATTAAAACCCAGAGTAGAAGATAAATCTATCGTTTTGGGAATGGATGTATTTCCAACCTTGTTAGATTTAGCATTAAACAAAAAAGTTAATGGCGTAGACGGACAAAGTTATGCTGCCGTTTTAAAAGGCAAAGATTCTTGGCAAGATAGAACCGTTTATTGGATGTCGCGCAAAGCCAGACCACATAGCACGGGCGATAGTAAAATGATTGCTGTACGTTCTGGAGATTATAAATTGGTTCAATATTTAGATACAAAAAAAGTTGAATTGTATAATTTGAAAAAAGATGTAAGTGAAGCTCATGATCTTTCGGAAAAAGATTCTAAAAAAACAGCACAGATGCTTCAGTTATTAAAAGATTGGAAAAAAGAGATGATGGTTCCAGAGCGTATGGATGTTGGAAAAAAAGTTAAAGGAAACAACAACGAAACAAAAAATGAAAAAAACAAGAATAAATTTTAAAGTATTTTTGTGGTTAATCAAAAAATTAACAAACAATGACCATTACCAAGCTAATACCTTCTGCATTAATAGTTTTATTTTTTAGTACATTTTCAACTTTTGGACAAACGGTAACTACAACTTTAGATCCAACGGTTAGAGATATTTCAGATTTAAATATCGGATTTAATCGCCGCTCTGATAACGGAACTTGGTGGACCGATACCTCGTTTATTAATCTGGTTTCAGAGATGAATCCTGATGTTGTAAGATATCCTGGAGGTACACAAGCTAATTACTGGGACTGGAGTACAGGTCAATTTTTAGAAAACACCGATAAGGCATGGGGAAATAAAGAAGTACTTTTAATCCCCGATTTTATTACTGCGTTACCAAGTAGAACTAAAATAATTTACGTAGTTAATATGGCGCGCCCAACTCCGGCAACAGGCGTGAGTGTTAATGCCAGCGAAGCGGTTTTAAAAAGTGATGCTACTTTAAATTTAAAAATTACAGATATGCTTAACGCTATAGCAGAGTTTGTTTCAAACGGAAAAGAACCTTATGCTATTGAGTTGGGTAACGAATTTTATTTTGGAAATATTGAAGCGGGCATTTTTGAAATTGTTGAAGTTGATAATAACGGAACCACCGAATATTATTCAGGTTGGGATGCGGCAAACAATCAGCCTTACCTAACATTCGATAAAAGAGATGCTACCGATATTAGTGCCTTATTTTATTTGAAACAATGCAAAACGGTTGTATCTGCTATAAAAGCACAATATCCAAATATGAAATTTGCATTAGTTACCACCAAAGGCGGTAATGGCAACTCTACAAGAGAGCGCTGGAATAATACTATTTTTAATAATCTGGCTACCAATCCAGAATTTTCGACTCTTAAAGCAGATGTCGATGCTGTAACACAACACCATTATCTTACCGATACTTATGGCGATCAAACAGTAATAACCGACAATGCCACTGCCAGAGTAGCCATTGCAGAAGGTATTCAGTATCCAATTGATGCGCAGTCAGATTACGATTTAGTTCCAAATGATTACAAAATCTGGTTAACAGAATATGGTGTAACTAAGCCAAATGCCGATTTAACATGGGCTTCAGGATTACGTTTTGCTGCTTTGGCTTACAGTTGGTTAAATCGCGGTGATAAAATAGGTCAGTTAGATTACCATTACATTTCGGATGCCAATGTTGTAAAAACAGGATCACCAATGATTTTGGCTCCCATTGGTATTGCAGCAAAATCACTGGCTTTAGCAAGTGCAAACATGACCGAAATGCAAAAAATAACCTTTTCAAACAATCCGATATCTGTTAATGGTGTAGAATCGTTATTTGGTTATAAATTTAAAAGTGGAAGTAGAGAAACTGTATTTATTATCAATATTTCTAATGCCAGTTTTTCCGATGTGCAAATAGGAAATTTATTTACTTACAATGGCGCACAAACCTTAACAAGATACCATTCGGGATCACCTTTTGTAAGTGGTGTTGCAGACGGCGACTCTAATATAGTTTACACAAATACAACCTTGTCGGGTAGTTTAGATGCGAGACGTTTTTCTATTTCGGTTATCGAAGTTGATAAAACTTTAAATGTTTCACAGAATGAATTTTCTAAAGCATCTGTGTTTCCAAACCCAACGAGCGATGTATTAAACATAAAAGCTTCAGAAAAAATAAATTCTTTAGAACTCTACAACATTAATGGTGTAAAAGTGTATTCAAAAGAAAATATTGAAAATCAATTTATTAATATAAGTAAATTATCTTCAGGAGTTTACATTCTAAAATTGAATACCAATAACGGTTCAGAATTCAAAAGAATCATAAAAAATTAAACATGAATAAGCAGCTTCTAATATTATGGGTTTTAAGTTTTTTCTTTTTTGGATGCCAATCGAGTCTTGTAACAAGTCAAAATAAAGCATCTGAAGTGAAAGTAAAATTAAACCCTAAAACCAATGGGTTATTAGTTGGAGCTACTTTAAATTATGATGAAATCTTTTCTAAAAAGGGCGAACTCTATTTAAAAGATTTTAAATATCTAACACCTGCAAATGCAGCAAAACAAAGCAGGATTCACCCCAAACCAAATGAGTGGAACTGGAATGAAATTGAAGATTTTATAACATTTGCCAAAAAAAATAACTTGGTGGTTAGACTGCACGGTCCCATTAGTCCGCAAGCATCAAAATGGGTAAAGCATGATAGCCGAACACCCGAAGAATTGGGTAAAATTCTTGAATAATTTGCTACCGCTTTTGCCGAACGTTTTAATAATGAGCCCAATGTAAAATGGATGGATGTTGTAAACGAAACCATTCTTGCAAATGGCACATGGTTCGGACCAAAAGAAGGCGTAAATGAATGGGAAAATCCTTGGTTAGCCATGGGTTTAAATGACGATAGTTTTCCGCTATATATTTTAAAGGCATTTGAGATTGCTACAAAAAAGGCTCCAAACCTAAAGTTAGTTTACAACCAAAATGTTGGGATGGAAACTCCTATGTGGGATAAAGTTAAAGAAACGGTACTGTATTTAAAATCGAAAGGGTATCGTGTAGATGGCATTGGATGGCAAGCGCATTTGTTATTAGGTGCTAAGCGTGAAGATTTTGTTGTAAATACAGATGCTACCATGAAAAAACTTGCCGATTTAATCGATTGGTGTCATGCTAATAATTTAGGATTTCATGTTACAGAGTTAGATTATCTGGTTAAAAACATGAAGGTTTTAAATGAAGAGCGCGAAATTCAAAAACGAGTGTATCAAAAAATAGTCGATGTGCTTGTAGAAAAAAGCAAAAACGGAGAAGTAACCCTCAATCTTTGGGATGTTGGCGAACGACAAAAAAAGGGCACCGGCTACTTTCAGTCAATTTACGATGCACAATATAAACCAACGCCTGCTTACCAGGTTATTAAGTCTGTTATAGATTAAAAAACTAAAATTTTATTATGAAATATTTTAAAGCACCTATGCTTTTATTACTCATTTTATTACAAATGGGTTGTAAAACAAAAACAGAATCAATAAAAAGTAATTCTGAAGTTTCAATAATTTCAGAACAAAAACCAAACATATTAATTATTCATGTTGATGATTTAGGCTTTCATGATTTAAGTATAAATGGTTCTAAAATTTATCAAACACCAAATATTGACGCCTTGGCAAGCCAATCGGTGGTATTTAATAATGCCTATGCCAACTATCCGCGCTGTGTACCTTCAAGATTCGCCATGATGACCGGTAATTACCCGGTGCAAAATGGGGATGTTCCAGATGATGGCTTCGAGATGAATAACGTTCCTACTAATAAAAATTTTGTAAAAAACATCAAGGCAGCGGGCTATCAAACCGCCTATTTTGGCAAATGGCATTTGGGCGATGAGAACAGTTTAAAAGACTTTGGTTACGACTTTAGTTTTGCAGCCGGGCACGCAGGGTCGCCCATTAGTTTTTTATATCCTTTTAATGAACCAAAAGGTAAAGGAAACATTAAAAAAGATCCGGTTCCAGATGTAGATAATGTTAGTAAGGAAGGCGATTATTTAATGGATGTCATGACCGATAACGTGGCGAAATACATTAAAAATGTAGACAAAAGCAAACCCTTTATGGCGATGTTTGCGTTTTATGCAGTGCATCAGCCACTTGAAGCCAAAGAAGCCGATATAAAACGCAACAAAGAAGAAATTAAAAACTTCGATTTTGGCAATCAACCTGAATATATTTTAGAAGGTACCGGGCGTACAAAAATGCGTCAGGACAATCCAACTTATGCGGCTATGGTAGAAACTATGGACGAAAATGTTGGTAAATTATTGCAGTTGCTAAAAGATTTAAACATCGACAATAATACCATTGTTGTCTTTTCATCAGACCATGGTGGATTGTCTAACGATGGTACCAACCAGCGCCAATTGGCTACCACAAATTATCCGTTACGTGCCGGTAAAGGATGGTTGTATGATGGTGGAATAAAAGTACCTTTATTAGTGAAATGGAATAATCATTTTAAACATAAAGTAGATAATGAATCGCTTATTATGTTAATGGATGTGTTTCCTACGTTACTCGATATTACTTCAAATAAATCATTAAATACAAACGGTAAAAGTTTTTTACCTGTGTTAAATAATAAAGAAGTCTGGAACGATAGAACCGTTTTTTGGCATTCATCAAAAGCCAGACCTGTTAATACAGGCGACACCAAATCGTCTGCCATTAGAAAAGGAAATTACAAACTAATTAATTGGTATGTCGAAGGTCGAACCGAGTTGTACGATATCGTTAAAGACCCATCAGAAACAACAAATTTGTATGAATCGATGCCAAAATTAGCGCAAGACATGCTTCAGGAACTTAATAATTGGAAATCAGAATTTTAAAATGAAATACTTTTTTTACACACTGTTTTTATTACTTTTTAATATAACGTTTTCACAGCATAATTTAAATGGTGAAGATTTAATTATTGCCGAACGATTAAAGTTTATAGACACTAAATCGGAGTATGGAAGTGTCGAAAAAATTACTAACGCAGACGGTAGTTTACAAATGCTTTTTAAAACCGAAAAGGAGCCTAAGTTTATATACAATTTGTCTGCAAATTTTCCAATTGAAAAATCTAATTACACCAAAGGCCGTGTTTTTTTACTTTCCTTTAAGGCAAAAACAGTTACGTCTAGTTTAGAAACGGGAGAAGCTAAAGCATTATTTATTTTTAAGCAATTAGATAATTATGAAGGCAATATCGAGTCCACCCAAACTTTTTCGAGTAATTGGCAGACCTATTATATTCCTTTTGAAGCTAATCGATACATTAAGAAGTCCGATTTAGGCATCGTTATGCAGTACGGTTTTAGAGAACAATCATTTTTACTAAAAGATATTCGTTTTGAAAGTTTTCCTGAAGGCACCAAATTTGAAGATTTACCAAAAACAGAGATAACCTACAAGGGTATGGAACCCGATGCCGTGTGGCGTATAGAGGCTAAGAAACGGATACAAGCCATTCGACAAGGTCGCATCGCGCTTCAGTTTACTAAAAATAACCAACCAATTGCTAATAAAACGCTAAATATCAAGTTAGTAAAGCATGCTTTTCAATTTGGTGCAGCATTAAACGCACAGGACGTTGTTGAAGAAAATTTTAGATATACCAGATTTAAATCAGCCTTCAATTTAGCGGTATTTGAAAACGATTTAAAAATTAAAAGTTGGGGGAGTGCTAAAGGAAAACAACGCACCCTCGATGCTATTGCACAATTAGCAAAGGATAGTATTAATATTAAAGGACATGTTTTAATTTGGCCAGGTTTTAGGTATCTAATACCAGAAATTGAGCAAAATAAAAACAATCCAGAGAAAGTAAAATCTTTAATAACCGAGCATGTTACAAGTGTTTTAAAAGAAACTAAAGGTAAAATTTCGCATTGGGATGTTGTAAATGAAGCTTATACCAATACCAATTTACAAAAAATAACAGGCTCAGAAGATTTACTTTATGAAGGTTTTAGAATTGCTAAAGCCATAGAACCCAATGCCAAACGTTTTACCAACGAATATGGCATTATAAGTAAAGGCGGTTTAGACACACAAAAGCAGCAGTGGTATTACGATTATATTAAACGTATAGATGCGCATACGGGTGGTTTAGTACAAGGTATAGGCATTCAGTCGCATATTGGAAGCGACTTAACCCCTCCAGAGCGTGTTTTAGAAATTTTGGCATTTTACGCAACCCTAGGTAAACAAATAGGTATTTCAGAATTTACCATGGATATTCAAGAACCTAAAATACGCGAACAATACACCAGAGACTTTTTAATTGCAGCCTTTTCACACCCGAGTGTTACCGAGTTTTTATTTTGGGGTTATGTAGAAAATGAAAAAAAGAAAGTCGATATTTTTAAACCAAATGGCGATATAGGTGCTATGGGTAAAGCTTATTTTTCTTTGGTTAACGACGAATGGAAAACCAACTTAGTTGCCGAAACAGATGCAAACGGAGCCGTTTCTGCCATAGGATATTTTGGAACTTACGAGTACTCATTTATAGATAAGGGTAAAGTAATTACAGGAACATTCGATTTAAAACCGAGACAACGCGACGCCATTAAAATAGAATTATAATGAAACAGTTAATTTATTTATTACTTGTTATGGTATGTTTATCATGCCAGTCGCAGGTAAAAAAAACAGAAGAAACACCTAAAAAACAACCTAATATTTTATGGATTGTTACCGAAGATATTAGTCCGACACTATCATTCTACGGCGATAAAACAGCAAAAACACCCCATTTAGATGCGCTGGCAAAAGAAAGTTTAATTTACGATAATGCCTATTCTGTAGTTGGTGTTTGTGCACCCAGCCGTTCGGCAATTATAACAGGTATGTACCCAACAACTTTAGGAACGATGCACATGCGTACCGGTAGAGATATTCAGTCTTGGGGAACACGGGAATATGCAAACAAGTCGGATGTATTAGATTTAGAGGGGCATTCAATTATAGAGTATGCTGCTGTAATTCCAGATTACGTAAAAGGATTTCCAGAGTATTTAAGAAAAGCAGGTTATTTTACCAGCAATCATCAAAAAACCGATTACCAATTTGCCATTCCTGTTACAGTTTGGAGTCAAAATAGTAATAAAGCACATTGGAGAAACAGAGAAAAAGATCAACCTTTCTTTTCTGTATTTAATTTTGATGTTACGCACGAGAGTAAAATTTGGAAAAATAGTGATTTACCACTTACCGTTAATCCAGACAGTGTGCCTTTACCACCTTATTATCAAGACACAAAAACGGCGCGTATCGATGTGGCGCGAAATTATAGTAATATCGAATTATTAGACAAGCAAGTAGGTAAGCTTATTGCAGAACTTAAAGAAGATGGCCTTTACGATAATACCATTATATTTTTCTACAGCGATCACGGCGGACCATTACCAAGGCAAAAGCGCGATATTCATGAAAGCGGTTTACATGTGCCATTTATGGTTAAAGATTTAAAAGGCACGACAGGACGAGCAGACCGATTAATTTCGTTTGTAGATTTAGCTCCAACCATTTTAAGTCTTGCAGGTGTTACTATTCCTGAAACCATTCAAGGAAAAGCATTTATGGGTGAAAGTGATACAGAACCAAGAGATTATGTGTTTGGTACTTCCGATCGATTTGATGAAATAACAGACCGTTCGAGAGCTATTTACGATAAACAATATGTGTATGTTATGAACGATTTTCCAGAGAAAACCTGGTATAAAGATATTTCGTATCGTTTACAAATACCCATGATGAAAGAAATGATTGCCTTGCGTGACGAAAATAAACTTAACAAGGTACAATCTACTTGGTTTCAAACGAAACAATCGGAGGAGTTGTTTGATGTGAAAAAAGATCCGCACAGATTACATAATTTAGCCGATAAACCCGAGTATGCTGTCATTAAACAACGCTTACACGATGCTTTACTAAGTTTTAGAAATACCCATCCCGATTTAGGCATGATGCCAGAATCTCAACTTATTGAGACCATGTGGCCTAATTATGAGCAACCAGTTACAGCCAATGTTACATCAAAAATTAAAGAAACATCTCAAGGTAAACAGGTAACACTTTCAACCAAAACCAAAGGCGCATCTATTGCCTATATTCTTTCAGATACACCTTTAAAATCAATTGATTTTGATAGTGGCTGGCAAGTGTATAACGATCCAGTTTTAGTGCAAAAAGGGCAGTATTTATACCTGATGGCTCAACGTATAGGTTTCCGCGAAAGCGAAATAACAACATTAGAAATTAATTAATTTTTAAATTAAATATGTCCTTTTGTGAAGCTTCGAAAGATGAAACATATATAGACATCACTAAGTATAATTATACATTGAAGTTTTAAAAAATATTCTAAAATGAAAAAGTTACAACTCTTGTTGTTTATGGCGTGCATGGCTTTTAAACCTGCCTTTGCTCAAAATTCAACCAAAACAAAACCAAACGTTTTACTTATTTGTGTTGATGATTTGCGAACAAATATTGGCGCGTATGGCGATGAGCAAGCTATTACACCTCATATGGATGCTTTAGCAAAACGCGGGGTAACTTTTAGAAATCACCAAGTGCAGTATGCGGTTTGTGGCCCCTCAAGAGCTGTTATAACTACGGGTTTAATGCCAGAAGTAACGGGTGTTATAGGTTTTAAACCTATTAGAGGAAAAATTGAAAAAGTAACATTTTTACCAGAATATTTTAAAAATAACGGGTATATCTCAGCGGCTTCAGGAAAAATTCACGATCCAAGAACGGTAGGAAATGGCGATCACGGCGATGGTGATGATGTGGCGTCATGGAGTATTCCTTATGTAGCACCAGTAGGCGGTTTTGATGTTAAAAATGTGTCCATGGATGCATCCGACTTACCAGATGAAGAATATCTGGATGGTATTATTAGAGCCGAGGGCATTAATTTATTGGAAAAAGTATCCAAATCGGATAAACCTTTCTTTTTAGCCATTGGTTTTAAAAAACCCCACGAGCCTTTTATCGCACCAAAAAAATATTGGGATTTATATGATAATACACCATTTAAAGTTGCCGAAAATCAAAAAGCACCCATTGGTCGTGAAGATTTAAAAACCTATGTACCCCATGGTAACGATGTTAAGCAAAATATGGATGCAAAAACGGGTAGGTTAAATGAAGCATTTCAGTTGAAATTAAAAAAAGGATATTACGCTTGTACCTCGTTTGTAGATGCGCAAATAGGCATGGTGCTAGACAAGTTAAAAGAACTACAGCTAGATGATAATACCATAGTGGTGCTTTGGGGAGATCACGGTTTGTTTTTGGGTGAACATGGCCGATGGAATAAACATTCAAATTTAGAAGTCGCTTCTTCATCGCCTTTAATTATTGTAGATCCTAGAAATCCGAAGGCCAGAGGCGCTTCTTTTTCGGCTGTTTCTACTATCGATGTGTATCCTTCTCTATGTGAATTAGCCGGATTAAAAATTCCAAATCAACCTACAAATAAAAACAAACCAGCCACTCAGCCTATAACAGGTAGAAGTTTAGTTCCAATTTTAAACGATACAGATGCTCAGGTAAAAATTGGTGCCATCACACTGTATAGAGGGCAAAGAGGTTTAGGTTATGGGTATCGAATTAAAGGTAAATACCGATACATAGAATGGGTAAAAAATGGTGAAGACAATTTTTACGAATTGTATGATTATGAAAAAGATCCCAACGAAACCAAAAATTTAGCGGTTACAGACCGCGATACTTACGAACCTTTATTGCATAAATTTTCAAGAAATATTAGAAGTATGGGTGAAGGTGACGGATGTTTAGCGTTGTTAAAAACAGCACCATTTGAGGTATCAGCTAAAAACAAAAAATATATTTTGCTACATGATGGCGATGGCGATGGTATTCCAGACGATAAAGAAGGTGCTGGCGACAATGATAACGATGGGATTCCAAATTATCTTGATAAAGATTAATATATTGATTTAATGTTTTTTAGAGATTTTTTTGAGTTAAATTAAAACAAAAACAGACCTATTTTGATAGTTTTTATACCTTAATTTTTTTTAAATTAGGTTTATTTGTATTCACCAATTACTAAATAAATTATTTTGAAAAAGATTACTTTTTTTATTACTGTATTACTAACTACAATTCATTTTGTTAACGCACAACAAACTACAGTAACTAGTTTTAATACCTTAATTAAGTCGAATCATAATTTTGGAATAACAAATCCCCTAATTAATGCTACGACACCATCACCAATGACCTACGATCCGTCACAGGTTGATGCGCTTGGAGCTGCTTTTAGCATAGACTATACCAACGAACCCGGTACAACAGGTTTTGATGGCTACCCAAGTGGAACTGTAGGTGGTTTTAAAGTTAGCGGAACCTATTATCCTGGTAATGTGGCTGCTTGTGGTATGCCGGTACAAATTAAAGATTTAACCCATAATCTTAGATTTAATTGGAAAACATCGCAAGAAAATATTAGTGCGGGTGCTAAGTGGTGGGCAACCATAAACGTAATTTTTGATAACGGCACAGCAAACTCTGAACCCGATCCAACAACACGTGACTACGATTTGGTAATACAAAATGTATCTTATGAAAACGATGATTTTACCGATAGAGGCCCAACAAACCCAAGCGGTAGTCAATATTGGTATTTTGCGAGAGAAAAAACAGGAATAGACCCTGTTACCAATTTAAAACCCTTAAAGTTTTTTGAAATTTATATCGATGGCGTCTTGTATAAATTTGCTGTGCGTTATAAGTTTTTTACCGCAAGTTCTGGAACAAAATCAGATAAAGTGCATCTTAAGTTTATTCCTTTAGATAATATTAAAATGCCGTATTTTGACCATTCTTTAAAGAAATTTATTGATTGTACTAAAGATTATATTCAGTACATCGATTTACCTGAGACGGCAGATGAAATTATACTAGCACATCAAAAAGTTGCTTTAGATGATCTTTGGATAAAATCTATTTCTGCTGGTTATGAAGTTTATCTAGGTTCGATGACCCTTAGAAACGACTACTTTTATACAACCATAGACAATACAGCGCCAGATGCTTTAACGAATTTATCCGGTGTAAATCAATCGGGTGAGGCCGTGTTAAATTGGGATGCTTCAACAAATCCTGCCTTAGATACCTCCACCTTGTATCGTTCTGAAAACGGAGGTCCTTACAGCGTCATTGCATCCGATTTAAGAACAAATACCTATACCGATAATACGGTTTCTAATCAAAATTACAGCTATTACGTAACGGCTACCGATCGTTCGTATCAAGAATCTATGGCGTCAAATATTGTTAATGTGAATTTTTCATCTTCATCACTAGTTTCAACAACGTTTACAACAGTTGACGATGCACATGTAAGAATTGGATCTAATGCTGGCGACAATTATGGTTCAACAGGTAATATGCAATTACGTGAAACTACCAATATCGATGGAACAAGACAAGCCTTTTTAAAGTTTGATTTATCAAGTATCGACAATGTTGTGTCTGCCGTGCTTCGTCTTAGAAATACAGGGGCGAATACAGGTACGGTCGATTTAAATCGTGTAGCAAATGATTCTTGGTTTGAAAACACCATTACTTGGAACAATCAGCCTGACATTGGCGATAAAATAGGAACCTACCAATTCGATGCCATTGGTAATTTCGATATGGATGTTACTACCTATGTGAATTTAGAAATTCAAGGTGATAAAATAGTGAGTTTCGCTTTAAATAATGCCAGTGCTTTTATGACTGTTTCTAGCAAGGATAGTACTACCGATCCTGCGCCGCAACTCATTGTTGTTTACAATCAAGGTACAACTTTAGCTGTTAAAGAATTTAGTGAAAGCGATATTGTTGTTTACCCTAATCCTACAAGTTCGAAAGTAAATTTCACTATTAAAAACCCAGATTTAAAAACAGGAACTGTTGAGGTTTTCGATAGTTTGGGCAGACTGGTACAACAATCTCGAATTTTAAACTCAAACATGAGCTTGGAATTAAATGGATTGCCAGGAATTTACTTTGTTAAAATTAAAAATGGAGTTAGAATTCTAACTAAAAGGGTAATTAAACAATAGGTTATCATCTATTTAAATGAAATTATTTAAAATCTTACTATTTGCTTTATGTTTAATACTAAATTACTCATGTAAATTAAAGCACATAGAAGAAAAACCAGATAGCTATTTTTTTAAAAAGAACAATCTCATTCCGTGGTCTATTGTTGGTTTCGATGTAAAAGAACGCACACCCAAAGAGCGTATTGAAATGTTAAAACGTTTGGGTTTTAACCGCTATGCTTATGGCAACCGACCTAAACATATACCAACCATGGAAGAAGAGTGGGAACTGGCAAAGGCTAACCATATTAAAATTGATGCTGTTTGGTTGTATATTAATTTAAGAAAAGACCAACCAAATAACCTAAAAGCAGATAGTGAAGCTGTTTTTGAAAATTTAAAAAAAGTAGGTTTGCAAACTCAAATTTGGATTGGCTTTGAACCCACATATTTTGAAAATTTATCTGAAGAAGCTTCGCTAGAACAAGCCGTGGCTATGGTTTCGTATTTATCGAAAAGAGCTTATGCATTAGGTTGTAAAATAGCACTGTATAATCATGGTGGTTGGTTTGGAAAGCCAGAAAATCAATTAAAAATAATAAAAGCACTTCCTAACGAAAATTTAGGTGTTGTTTTTAATTTTCATCATGCGCATGATGAGTTAGGTGCGTATTCAAAAGACATACAAATGCTCCTGCCATATTTGTGGTGTGTAAATTTAAATGGAATAAAAGCTAATGGTCCAAAAATTATCTCTATTGGAAAAGGTGATTTAGAAAAAGAGATGATTGAGCAGTTATTAGATTTAAATTATAAAGGCCCTTTTGGTATTCTTGGACACGTTAAAGGAGGCGATCCAGAACTTATTTTACAAGAAAATTTTGTAGGTCTTCAAAGCTTGTTTCCTCATAAAAACTGAATTAAATAAAATTATTTAATTCATATTAATACGATTGAAGTTTTAATTTTAATCGTTGTTTTTCCTTTTAAAATAGGGGTTTTTCACAATAATTATACTTTATCCGACAATTATCAAACCCTTAAATTGAGACTTTTAATGACCTTTACATTATTAAAACCAACACCAAATAAACTAATTTTAATATGAGACATAGAATTTTTTATTCAATCATTTTTTTTGCTGCTTTAGTTATCACAGCTTGTCAAAAAGATGATAACGATACATCTGGAATAGGTAAAGTAAGTTTTGCCTTAGATAAATTGGTTGAAGTTGAAAATGCCACATTACCACTAGGTATTAATATAGGTATAGATAGTTTCAATCATGCTGGCGGAACTGTTGATATAGAAATATCTGGGGCAACTTATGGAACAGATTATACAACTAGTACTGGATCGGCTTCATTTACTATAGAAGTTGGTGCGCAAAATTTAGTATCTTCTTTCTCGATATCACCAGTAGATGATGAAATTATTGAATCGAATAAAGTTTTAACCATTACCTTAACAAACGCATCAGGTAATTTAGAACTAGGAGATAAAACAACTTTAACGTTAACCTTGTTAGATAACGACGATCCGTTAATTGCTCTGGTAGGTTTCGAAAAAGCAACCGAAACCATAGACGAAAATGCAACTACTGCTACAACCATTACCATTCCTTTCGATCAAGAATCTACAGATGGTGGTATTATTAGCATTAGCTCAACGGGTGATGCTGTTTTTGGAACCGATTATACAATTACAGGACAAACTGCTGCTAATTTCGATTTAACTGTACCTGCTGGTGCAAGTTCAATTAGTTTCGATATACAAGCTGTAGATAATACTGTTTTTGAAGCCGATAAATTAGTGACTTTTTCAATAGCCGGTGTTACAGGAGGGTTGTCTTTAGGTGTTATAACAGAGACTGTTGTAACTATAACTAACGACGATCTTCCTCCAAACCCTGTCGTAGAATTCGCCTCTGCAACATCTTCTTTTAGCGAAGGAGATGGTGCGGTAACACTAAATTTAACTTTTACTAGCCCAACTACCGAAGCGGCCACGATTAGTGTTTCAGCATCTGGTGATGCCACTATTGGATCTGATTATACCTTTAATGGTAATGCAGTATCTCCATATATTGTAAATGTGCCAGCAGGTGTGTCTTCAATAACATTACCAATTAATATTATTGATGATACCGATATTGAATCTGATGAAACAATTGTTTTAGATTTAGCTGCAACAACAGGCGGTTTAGATTTAGGTGTTAATATTTTACAACATACCGTTACAATTGTAGAAAACGATTTTAGTGCGCCATTTAATTATTCCGAAACATTTGAAACCATTACAAATATTGACGATGCTGGTTTTCAAACGGTTTTAGTAACTCAAGACCTCCCGGCAGGCAACGTAACAAAACATAATAATAAGGCTGCAACCTATGCAGATGTAAATGATGTTTCTGCGACTTCAGATAATGGAATGCAAATCTTTTATAATACGTCTTCAGATGGAGAAGGTATTATAGATAATATGGTTATAACTCCTGTGCTTGAAGCCACAGGTAGTATCGATGTGTCTTTTGATGTGTCTTATGTAACCGGTTTAGCCAAAAATACTGCCGAAGTAACCCTTTATTGGTCAGATACCTACACTGGTTCTGGTAGTTTTGTAGCATCAGAATGGAATGCTTTGGAAAATATTACTGCAAGTTCTTTAGACACAGAGGGTGTTTCGCGTACAGGGTGGTCTCGTAGAGCACACAATATCACTACAACGGCTAATTTTTATTTAGCTATTCGCATCAAGCAAACAATGAATGCTACAAATAATGTAGTACAATGGCGTTTTGATAATATTAAGGCGTCTAAACAATAAAATTAAAAATTTATAAAATGAAAAAATTAATAATAACAACCATACTTTTTTTAAGCATTGTAATTTCAGGATTTGCACAATCCGATAAAATGAAAGAATCTGCCAAAGAGAAAGTAGAAACATTAAACAAAGAAATTTTAGACGGTAATAAAACTTTAGGTCTAACCGATGCGCAAAAAATTAAGATTTATAATATTCATATTGAGCGCATGAAAGAAATTAGAAAAGCAAACAAAGAGGGTGCCGATAATGACGAAAAGAAGGAAATAAATAAAAAATATTTTCAAAAAATATATAAAGATATTTTAACAAAAGAGCAATTGAAAGCTCGTAAAAAAGGAAAAGATAACGAGGAGGACTAATTAATAGCAAAATGAAACACACAACATTTTCTGTATTTATTAGTTTAGCATGCTTTGTTATGTATACTGCTATAGCTCAGATTTCGCCACAAGATATGGTGAATAAAATGGGACGCGGTATTAATATGGGAAATGTTATGAGTGCTCCCGTGGAGGGAAATTGGGCGCCTGCATTTACTGAAAGCTATTTTCAAGATATTGCATTAGCTGGATTTAAAACAGTACGAATTCCTATCGATTTTTTCGGAAATCGCACATCTGGCGACACCTCCATATACTCAAAAAACGAAGGCTCTTTTGCTTCTTACACTGGTACAGCAGCAGATTATGTAGTGAGTTCTGCTTATTTAGATCGTGTTGAACAAGTCATTAACTGGGGTTTAAACCAAAATTTAGTGGTTATTCTCGATTTTCATGGTAGTACGTTAAAAAATGAATTCATTGAGACTTTTAATCTGTCTAAAGCGCCAGATTTATATACGTATCCGAATTCGGCTAAAAGAGCAGCCGACAACGAAAAATTCAGAGCGATCTGGACACAAATTGCTAACAGATTTAAAGACTATACCTACGATTTAGTATTTGAAGTCATTAATGAACCTTTTTTTAATATTACCGATATTGAAATGGATGTAATTAATACCGACATTATAAATATTATTAGAAATACCGGAAGTAATAATAATGATAGAAACATCATTATTACAGGTGGTAGTAAAAATTCTTTTGAAGCGCCGCTACAAATTGGTAACAGTGTGTTGAGTTTAGATGATAACTTAATAGCAACATTTCATTACTATTGGCCTCGTGCATTTACTGCTTCGGCAAGTCAGCAACACAGCGATTACGATTGGGGCGATGCCACCGATAAAGCAGAAATAGACACGAATTTTGGAGCCGTTAAAACCTGGTCACAAAACAATAATATACCTGTTTTAGTTGGTGAGTTTGGTGCAGATAACGAAGGAGGTTATAATTATAGTACTAAAACCTATGGCGCTTATGGCGGTCCAGAGCAAGCTTCAAGAGTTGAATATCACAGATATCTTGCCGAAAAATCCATTGCTTTAGGCTTCTCTTTTACTGCCTGGGATGCTGGAGATGAAGCGGGTAAAACTATTTATAAAGTAACCGACAGAACTTGGGTTGAAGATGTTAAAAATGCGCTATTGGGTATTTCTGGTAATTGTACAAGCTCTGGTATTATAGAAAATGCCGATATTGAATGTGGTTATAATAATTCTTGGGCATTAATAGTTCAAGGAACTTCTGCTGCAACTTATAGTAACGCCAATAGTTTAAATAGTCGAAACAATACGACATCTATGGAGGTTAATGTAACCGCTGCTGGTGCAAATAACAGTGTCATTATAGAAAATACCGAGGTTGTTGATGCTACACTATCTGGTAATTCTTATACCTTTTCTGGGTTTGCTAAAGCTTCGGGTACAAATCAATCCATGCGGATTAGACTTCGTGTGGAAGATAATTTAGGTAATGTTACCTATCCTGGAAAAAATATTACGTTAAGTAATTTAAATTATACGCCATGGACTTTTGATTATACTGTCCCAGCTAATACAGCTTCCTTAAAATTTCAAGTTTTGTGCGGTGGCGCAACGGGAAGTTATTATTTAGACGATTTTAATGTTCAGGAAAAAACATTATCGTTGCGTAGCAAGAAACAAAACCATATTACTCTGTTTCCTAATCCAGCCATGGATGTGGTCAATATTAATTCTAAAGAAAAAATAAACAATATAGCCTTATTTGATTACCAAGGCAAACAAGTAAGGACTTATAAACCAGAACTTAAACAATTAAATTTACAATATATAACGCCTGGTCTGTATATTTTAAGACTTAACCTAAATGATAACACTTTGATAAGCAAGAAATTATCGATAAATTTATAAACCAATTTAAAACTAGAACATTATGAGAAAATTTTACACTTTATTCTTATTAGCGGTATTACCTATTTTAGGTTTTTCGCAAACATTTGATTTTACAAATGCCGATGGTGGTTGGACAGGAGTACAAAGTTCCTTAACACTAAATCCAACAAGTATAACATTAGATTTTGTAACAAATCAAGCTCCTAAATTAAGACACGCAACTGCAGGTGTTACAAATCCAGTTACTAATGGCGTTATTGCTATTACTTTAAAAAATAATTCCTCTGTAAATGAGATTAGATTTGTATATGAAAAACTTGCAACTGGAAGTGGCACGGCAGGTGTAGTTATACCTATTACTCCAAATACCAATTACTATAAAACCTATGTTATAGATTTATCTGGCGACGCAGAATGGGATAATAATGCCGCTGGTGGTACTCAAAATGCTTTAGATTTTGCTTTTAGAGAGCCAGGTGGTGCAAATGGTAATGTAAATGTTGATTCTGATGGTTCAATTGAAATTGACAAAGTTGAATTTATACCAAACAGACCAGAAAAAACCGTGTACACGTTTGATAACGATGGCGATCCAGAAGGTTGGTCCGATTTAGTTGATGCTACAACATCTGTTTCTGGAGGTTCTTTAATAGTTACTCCTACAGCTGGGGCTATAGGTAAAGTTACAAACTCAACGTTTTCGGTAAATGCAACTAATAATGCTTACATGCATATCGTTTACAAAAACTTGTCACCAACTAATAATCAATTAAGAATTCAATTCAGATCTACATTCGATAATTACACTTCATTTAATGGAGCCACCATTACCATTAGCCAAAGTATGGCTGGTTTTGAAACGTTGGATATTGATTTGCAAACACTAAAGCCAACTGAATGGACTGGAAATGCACAAGATTTACAAGTTGCTTTAAGAAATTCAGCTAATGCTGGTAATGTTGCGAATGCAGATGGTAATTTAGAAATTTCTCAAATTGTTTTTGACAACAACATTACTTTAAGCACAAATAGACAAGAGTTAAATGCATCTAATTTTTCATTCTACCCAAATCCAGCAAATAATGTAGTATATTTTAAAGGAAATAGTCAAATTACAAAAGCGGCTATTTACGATATTACTGGAAAACAAGTTTTTGAAACTTCAAGAATCTCAAATAACTCTTTAGATATTAGTAAATTAAAATCTGGATTATACCTTTTAAGTGTAACAGATAAAAATGATATCTACTAAAAAACTATTAAAAAAGTAAGATACTTTATGTCTAATTAACTTATAAGAAGCGGGCTATTTCGAAATATAGCCCGTTTTTTTATTTAAAAATTAAATTATGATAGGAATATTGTCGTTTGTTGGCTTTACATTACTTGTAGCCATTATTTCGTATTTCGCCACAAGAACTACAGATGAAACTAGTAGTGATGGCTATTTTTTAGGAGGCCGAAGTTTAACAGGTGTTGTTATTGCAGGCTCGTTATTACTTACTAATTTATCTACCGAACAAATTGTGGGGCTAAATGGTTCGGCATATAAAGAGGGGATTTTAGTTATGGCCTGGGAAACTCTGGCAGCTATTGCCATGGTTGTAACCGCCATATTTTTATTACCACGTTATTTAAAAGGTGGTATTGCTACTATTCCATCATTCTTACAAAAACGTTATAACAAAACGACTAAAGCCTTAACCTCCGGACTTTTCCTTACGGGATATGTGGTGGTTTTACTTCCTATTGTACTTTATTCTGGTGCTTTAGCCATAAATGCTATGTTTAATGTTCCAGAATTATTGGGTGTTACAAAAAATGAAGCCTTATGGATTTCTGTTTTTGCTATTGGTATTATAGGTTCTATCTATGCTATTTTTGGAGGATTAAAAGCGGTTGCAGTTTCAGATACTATTAATGCTATTGGTCTATTAATAGGTGGTTTAATGATTCCATATTTTGGTTTAAAGGAAATAGGAAATGGTAATATTAGTGAAGGTATTGCTACTTTAATGGCATCAAACCCAGAAAAATTTGATTCTATTGGGGCTCCCGATTCATCGATTCCGTTTGCAACTATTTTTACAGGGATGATGCTTGTTCAATTATTTTACTGGGGAACCAATCAAGCGATTATTCAAAGAGCATTGGGTGCTAAAAATTTAAAAGAAGGTCAAAAAGGCTTGTTATTGGCTTCTTTCATAAAAATATTAGGACCATTAATGGTTGTTTTACCAGGTATTATTGCGTATCATATTTTTCAAGGAAATTTACAAAATCCAGACGAAGCCTATCCGCAATTAGTTACCAAAGTATTACCATTATCGTTGGTAGGTTTTTTTGCAGCCGTTTTATTTGGAGCTATTTTAAGCTCGTTTAATAGTGCGTTAAACAGTTCTGTGACACTTTTTGGAATCGATATTTACAAAGAATTTTTTAATAAAAATGCTTCAGAAAAAGATACGGTTAAAGCAGGTAAACGTTTTGGCGTGTTCTTGGCTTTTCTATCTATGTTTGTTGCACCGTTTATAGCAAATGCTCCAGATGGATTGTTTGGTTATTTACAACAGGTAAACGGGTGTCATAGTATTCCAATTTTAACTATTATAGTAGTTGGCTACTTAACCAAACGGGTTCCGGCAATTGCAGCTAATATTGCTATTATTTCTGGGGCTGTACTATATTTAATTTATTTTATACTAGATAGTTTTGTTTTTAAAGGCGAAAATGTGTTCCCACATTACTTGCACGTAATGGCCATTCTTTTTGTAGCAAATATTATTATTATGCTTATTATAGGAAAACTAAAACCTCGCGAAACTCCTTTCGAGTTGGAATTTACAAACGAAGTAGATATTACGCCTTGGCGTTTTTCTAAGATTGTAGGTTTGGTTATTGTTTTTATAGTAATACTTATCTATATACTATTTTCTTGATAGCAACTTAAAATAGGTTGCATAGCTTTTTCAAAGCATGTCAATATGGATTCATCTGTATTGACATGCTTTTTTTATGTCCTTTTTTTAATAAAAGTGAGCTGTTTTTTTGTCTGGAATTAGAGTATGACAAAAATCATAGTTTCAAATATACTTTGTACTGAAATTTGTTATGTAATAAAGAAACAAAATGAGAACGTATAAAACCATATTCTTAAAAAAAGCAACTTTAGCCGTATTTATATTATTTATAAACTTTTCGGTTCAGGCGCAAGAGTTCATTTTAAACAATCAAGAGTCTCAATTAAAAATTTATGGGACCTCAAGCTTACACGATTGGCATGAAGATGCAGAAAAGCAATCGGGTAAAATAAAGTTTGAAAATTTAGAATCGGGTAAAATTGAAACGTTAGCCATCGAAGTTGATGCAGAAAGTTTAAAAAGTGGAAAAACCGCCATGGATAAGAACACTTATAAAGCCTTAAAAACTAATGATTTCAAAAAAATAAAATTTCAATTAACCTCGGTAAAAAGTTTAACAAGCAAAGGTCAAGGCGTTTATGCTGTAAATGCGATGGGAGATTTAACTGTAGCTGGTACTAAAAATAATATTCCTATAGATTTTAACTTATCAATTAAAGATGGTAAAGTAACCATAGTGGGAGAAAAGAAAATTAAAATGACCGATTATAAGGTCGATCCTCCAAAAGCATTATTTGGTACCATAACAACAGGAGATGACTTAACTATAAAATTTACAACCATATTTAAATAAAATTAAACTTAACAACAACCAAATTAAAAATAGAAATTATGAAATCAATATTTAAAAGTGCAATTTTAGTAATTGCAGTATTTACAGGTTTAAGCTTTTATGCTCAAAACAACAGAGATTTACAAAACTACAGGCAACCAGACCAACGCGGTGTCAATGTGTTCGAAGCGCCAAAAGATAGCGTATCAACTTTTAATGGTGTGCATGTTAGAATAGGTGGTGCTTCTACCTTACAATACCAAGCTTTAGATCATGAAAATTCAGGTGCTGTAGCCCTATCTGGAATAGGTTCTAACTTTAACTTAGCAACAGCCAATTTAGATTTAGATGTTGTACTTTATGATGGTGTTAGAATGCACTTAAGAACGTATTTATCATCTCGTCACCATCCAGAACCTTATGTAAAAGGTGGTTACTTTCAAATTGATAAATTAGACTTTATAAGTGAAGGTTTTTTAGGCGATTTCATGAAATATGCTACTATTAAAGTAGGTCATATGGAAAACAACTATGGCGATGCGCATTTTAGAAGAACAGATAATGCTCAAGCTTTATACAATCCTTTTGTGGGTAATTTAATTATGGATGCGTTTACAACCGAAGTTGGTGCCGAATTATACTACCAAAGAAGCGGATTTATAGGAATGGTTGGTATTGCTAATGGTAAACTAAATCAATCTATTGTAGAAGGTGCTAACGGAAAAACAGGAGGTGCTTCATTTTTGGCTAAACTTGGGTACGATAAACAATTAACAAGCGATTTTAGATTCAGATTAACAGGATCTTTATATAACACCGGTTATGTGCCAAGTTCATACTTATACAGTGCCGACAGAACAGGATCTAGATACTACCATGTGTTAGAGCCAGCATCAGCAACAAGCGATAATTTCAGATCTGGACGTTATAATCCTAATTTAAGAAATAATATTACTGCCATTATGATTAATCCTTTCTTAAAATACAAAGGTTTAGAATTTTTTGGAACCATCGAGACTGCTAAAGGTAATGCAACAGGTGCTCCAGAGCGTAAAGTAAAACAATTTGCTTCAGAGTTGGTTTACCGTTTTGGTAAATCTGAAAACTTCTTCTTAGGTGGTCGTTATAATGTTGTAGATGGTGAAGAGGCTAGTGGAGACGATATTAAAATTAAAAGAACTCAAATAGGTGCTGGTTGGTTTATGACTAAGAATATCCTGATGAAAGCAGAATACGTAAACCAAACATACGATGGTTTTGCAGTAGGAAATGTTTTAGAAGATGGTAAGTTTAATGGTTTAATGTTAGAGGCTGTAATTAGTTTCTAAAAAACAGTGGTTAATTAATAAAACAGTCTTAGAGTCTTAACTCATAAAATAAGTTATACTTTGAGGCTGTTTTAAATATTTAGTAACATATAATTAATGTTTTAATATTTGGTTATGAAAAAGATAGTGTTTTTAGTAGTTATACTGTTGGCATTCGCTTTTACAAAAACAGATCGTGCCATTAAAAGTACCTCGGTAGTTATCTCGCCAAAAAGTAGTTTAATGGTAAAAGGTTCTACTAATATTAATAACTTTAAGTGTATTTACAATATTGAAAAGTTAAACAACCCAATACCAGTATTGTATTTTTTGTCGAACAATCAATTAAAATTTAAAGAAACCGTTTTAATTTTAGACAACAAATGTTTCGATTGTGGCGGAAAAGCCATTAACAACGATTTTCAGAAAATTTTAAAAACAGAAAGCTATCCACAGATAAAAATGTTTTTAAAACAAGTTAATGGTTTAGAATTTAATAAAGATTTAGAAGCACTGGTAGACATAGAAATTGCAGGCGTAAAAAAACCTTATACTGTTGTGGTTACTATTTCTAAAGAAAATGAGTTAACCATAAATGGCGGTTTAAAAATTAATTTAAAAGATTTTAATATAGAATCTCCTAAAAAGTTATTTGGATTAATAAAAATAGACGAGATGATAGAAATTGACTTTAGTTTATTGGTTAATGAAAAATAGCATTATTTATTTATAGCAATTAAAAAGCGGCTTCATAATTTATAAAGCCGCTTTTGTTTTATATATACCGTTATGTTTATTTCTTTTTAATGCTACCAGACGAACCACTAGTTTGGTCTATAATTTTAGGGTCTCCATAATATTTAATATCGCCACCACTGGATGCATTAGCAATAAGTTTTTCTTGGGTGTTTAGCGTAATATCCGAGCCACTTGAAGCACTGGCATTGCAAGATTGGGCTATGAGCTTTTCGCCTTTAAAATCACTGCCGCTTGTGGTTTCAACTACCAGATTTTTAGTAGTTCCCGATACGTTTAAATCGCTTCCGCTTGTCGATTTGCATAGTAGATTGGTGGTATTAACATCTAAAATCATGTCGCTACCGCTAGTGGTTGTTAAAACTAAATCATCAACAGTAATCGTGTTCGTAGAAAAAACATCGCTACCACTGGTGGCTTTAATTTCGGCAATATCTTTAAAACTTATCATAATTTTTTTGGCCTTACAAGACCCGATATTTTTTAAAGTATGAATTTTTAAAACCCCATCGACAACTTCTGTTACAATAAGGTCGTGTAGGTTTTCGTCTGCTTCAACCTGTATGCTGGCACTTTCGCCTTGTGTTAAATAAACATCTAAACCTTCGGTTGATTTAATACTTGTAAAAGGTTGGTTTAAGCTGCGGTCCATTGTTTTTACTTGGCCATTGCCTCGTACCCCAGAGTTTAAATTAATATCGAAATTACAAGAAAACAAGCTAAAGCTTAAAAGGGTTGTGATGATAATTTTGATTAATGTACTCATGATTGTTCGTTTTTTGATTGATGAAATATGTATAGTTCAAATATCAGATTTTGTGAGTTTTGATTAGTAACTTTCTTGTTTGAACTGTCGATTTACGATACCGAATTGTTATTTATATGGTTTTTTACTCTGCTAAACGTTTTATAGCTAGTTTACGTACCTCCGAATCTTTGTCGAATTTAGAAACATGACTCAGGTTGGTTTTCGAGGTCATTTTAGTAACAGCCAGCTTTCTAACCTCAGGGTCTTTATAATGACTGGCCACATGAAACAAATTAGGTTCAGAGGTCATTTTGCTTACCGCCAATTTTCGTACTTCCGGGTCTTTATCGAAACGGGCAACATGAAACAGGTTGGGTTCAGAATCTATATTAATACCCTTAGAGCCTATATTTACATTAACATCTTCAGAAGTTGCTTTAATACCATTTTCATCAATTTTTATAGTGCTCTCTTCCGAATTAATTTCAATACCATCTTCATTAATTTTAATTTTTGGCGTGTTTATGTTTAATTCAAATGATTCCTTTTCATCGTCATCCGCTTCACAATCATTACAAATAATACCATCCTCACCAATATTAATAAAATGATTCACTTGGTTTTTTGAAATTATAAGTCCGTCACCACGATAAGAATATAAGAAATTCTGGGTATTGTCTTTAAATTTAACCACACTTCCAATAGGTAAATTAATAAAAACAATCACTTGCTGGTCGCTAAACTTATGCTCGGTGTTTGTAGATAGGTAAGTATCCAGTAAAAGCTCGTTGTCGCTAAAAGTATAGTTGTAACTTATGTTTTTAGCACGATGTATGGCGGTATCATAATCTTTTCCATCGGCACTTTTTTCAATTTTTAAAAAAGCTAACGAATCGGTTGTATTATTTACAACAATTCTAACATCTCTTCTTATAATTACTTTTTCTCCATTGGCGTTTGTAACAACCTTAAACGAGTTGCTTCGAGAAAAAGATTCTCTAAAAAAGTTATTATCTGCCATTTTAATGGTCAAGGTATCGTTTGCCTTAATATTTAACACATGTTTTTCAATTACAGGCTCGTTAAAGGCGTGTTCGCTGGCTTGTCTAATACCAATAACTATTAACCCAATAACCGAAATAAACCAAATGCCTGTTAATGTAAGTTTTGCAATTTTTCCAATCGATTTTAAATTGTTAATTAATATTTTTAAACCCAAATAAAATAAGAAGAAAAACGGAATTCCAACAGCAAAAAGCACTAGTAAAGATATCAGCCAAACCGGCGTACTACCGGCATTTACAATATCTACAAGATCTAATCCTGGAATATGTACAATATCCGACACACCTAAAGAAAACAGACCTATAATAAGTGCAATAAGTGTGCAGGCACCTACAAAAACCAATATAAGTCCAATAAATTTTGCAAATATTTTTACAAAAAACATAATAATATCTGCAATTGTGTCAAAAAAAGTTTTGGACGACGATTTAATCGAGTTCGTTGGTTTTTTTAAATCGACATTCTTAGCCGCGTTCGATACATTTTTGGCAGCGCCAGAAAGCGAATCGCCTACATTTTTAGCCACATCACTCACCGTACCCGAAACCGAATCGAAGCCATCTTTAATTTTCTTTTCAATATTACTTATGTTCACGGGTTCGCCAGTCATCATAATTTTTTCGGCTGTGGTTTTGGCTTCAGGCACTAAAATCCAAAGTAAAATATAAAGTAAAAAGCCGGTTCCAAATCCAAATATTAATATCACCCAAAGTAACCGAATCCAAATTACTTCAACACCAAAGTAATGCGCTAAACCAGACGAAACCCCACCTATATAAGAGTTCTCGGTGTCTCTAAACAGTTTTTTAGTAGTTTCCGATTTTCTTTGGTAATTGCTTTTAGGTTCGTCTTCAAAAATTTCGTCATCAACTAAGTAATCTTCCGGTTGTCCCATTATAGAAATAACCTCGTCAACCTCTTTATTACCAATTACTTGTCTTTCATTTTTAAGGCGTTCGCTAAAAAGTTCAGCAATACGAGCTTCAATATCTGCAATAATCTCAGAACGACCTTGAGAGTCTGTAAATGAATGTTTTATAGCCTCAAGATAGCGTTGTAATTTTAAGTAAGCATCCTCATCAATGTGAAAGATGTACCTGCTAAATTTATATTGACTGTTTTATTCATTGTTTCTGGTTTTTGGGTTGGTTACTATGTTTACAGCGTCTTGTAATTCGTTCCAAGTGCTGTCTAATTCTGTTAAAAATAATTTTCCTGTTTCGGTTAAACCGTAATATTTTCTTGGCGGTCCCGATGTCGACTCTTCCCATCTGTAATTTAAGAGTCCGGCGTTTTTTAGTCTTGTTAGTAGCGGGTAAATGGTGCCTTCTACCACAAGCAATTTTGCGTTCTTCAGGGTGTCTAGAATTTCGGCTACATAGGCATCGTCGTCTTTCAACACCGATAAAATGCAGTATTCCAAAACACCTTTACGCATCTGAGCTTTTGTGTTTTCAATTTTCATAAGGCTTTTTAAATTTTAAACTGTTCGTTTTTTGATTGATTGATTGATTGATTGATGAAATTTATTTTTTTGGGCGTTACCACAAGGGTCGGGCTTTACGTTACAAGTCCGCGCTCGTACCTCGCTGTGGGCTTTTCACTGCAATCCCTAACGCGGTGCCATGTGCTAACTATGGGCAGTCTCACTAAAGTCATGTTATTTTAAAAAATTAATAGTAAACGGATAGTTATAAGGCTCACCATCACGAGCTTTTAAACTGGCAACAATAATTAAAATAAGTTCAATTATAAATCCAATAACCGCTAAAACACCCAAACCACCACCAATATAAAGTAGTGCAGACGGTTTACCAATACTTATGTTAAAGTTGCCAAAACCATTAAAGTCAAAAAAATCGAAACCATTAAAAATATTAAAAATAAAAAAGGGTACACTTAAGGTTCCAATAATTAAGGCATATAAAAACACACTCATTTGAAAGTTTATAGCCTGTTTACCATGTTTGTCAATAAATTCCGATTTATCTTTATTTATTATCCATAAAACAATAGGGGCAATAAAATTTCCTAACGGAATTACAAACCTGCTAAAGGTCGATAAATGAATAAAAGTTGCGATGTTTTTTTGGTGGTTGTCTATCATGATTTTAAAAGTATATAATAATATCCTATGCAAATATATATCTTAAAACAGGTATTATGTAAAACATAGTACCATAATTTAACATAAATTTAACATATATAGGTTTCAATATATTTCATAACTTTAAAAAAAATAAATAAGATTTTATGAATCTAACTCCCAGAAAGTTAAACGCTTTTACAATGTATAAACTACCCGCAGCATTTATATGCGGTGTGCGCACAAGACATATAGATGCTGGCAAATGCATAGTAACTGTAAAATATAAATGGATTAATACCAACCCCTTTAAATCTATGTTTTGGGCAGTACAAGGTATGGCTGCCGAGTTTTCAACGGGTGCCTTAATGATAGGTAAAATTCAAGAATCTGGTAAACGCATTTCTATGTTAGTCACCTCAAATACAGCAACGTTTACTAAAAAAGCCACCGGTCGTATAACGTTTACATGTAACGACGGCCCTTTAATAGACCAGGCTTTAAAAAAAGCTATAGAAACAGGCGAGGGGCAAACTCTATGGATGAAATCGGTTGGAGTAAACGAAGAAGGCATCGAAGTATCTACCTTTAATTTCGAGTGGAGTATTAAAGTAAAAAGTTAAAAATGTTTGTAACAAATTAAATCATCATTCTACATATAAGTATCAATCAATAAAAAAAAGAAAAATGACAGCACACGAAATCGATTATACAATTTATGGAGAAGAAATGCAATATGTCGAAATAGAACTCGACCCACAAGAAGGCGTTGTAGCAGAAGCCGGTAGTTTCATGATGATGGACGACGGTATAAAAATGGAAACTATTTTTGGAGATGGTTCCACTAAAAACGAGGGTTTTTTAGGTTCCATCTTGGGTGCAGGAAAACGCATCCTTACTGGCGAAAGTTTATTTATGACAGCCTTTTATAATAATTTAGTAGGCAAACGAAAAGTGTCTTTTGCATCGCCTTACCCAGGAAAAATTGTTCCCATAGATTTAACAGAATATCGCGGTAAATTTATTTGCCAGAAAGATGCTTTTTTATGCGCAGCCAAAGGTGTAAGTGTGGGTATCGAGTTTAGCAAACGCTTGGGGCGTGGCTTATTTGGAGGCGAAGGGTTTATCATGCAAAAATTAGAAGGCGATGGTATGGCCTTTGTTCATGCTGGCGGTACCATGGCTAGAAAAGTATTGCAACCGGGTGAAATTTTAAGAGTAGATACAGGTTGTATTGTTGGTTTTACCCAAGATATAGATTACGATATCGAATTTATTGGAGGTATAAAAAACACCATTTTTGGAGGCGAAGGTTTGTTCTATGCCAAACTTCAAGGGCCTGGTATTGTATATATTCAATCTTTACCATTTAGTAGGTTGGCTGGAAGAATAATTGCATCGGCACCACAAGCAGGAGGCAAACAAAGAGGCGAAGGCAGTATTTTAGGAGGCCTCGGAAATATTCTCGATGGCGATAATAGATTTTAAAAATTACCATAGATTACAAACAAAAGAGACTTGTATACTACAAGTCTCTTTTGTTTATTTTAAAATTAAAAATTTAGTCCTTTATAAATTTGATGTTCCTAGATATTACAGAATCTGTAGTAGTGATTTTAAGGATATAAATTCCATTTGAAATAGTTGCCAAATTAATGTTGTTAGAATCTGGGTTTTTAATTTTTATTACCGATTGTCCTAGACCATTAAAAATTTCAAAACTAGAAAAGGCTTCTTCGTTTTTACTAATCACTTTTAATATTTTAGTCTCAGGATTGTATGTAGTTATAAATTGGGTTTCTTTAATAGTTTTGGTTCCTAAAGTATTATCTTCTTTAAAAACAATAGAATAATCATTAATGGTACCTTTCTTTAAAAGCAGTGTGGCCTCTCCATTTTTTAAATTGTAATATTTATTTTCGGTTTTATGGTGTAGAAAAATATTTAAGTAATCTGGTATATTTTCTATTTTACTTATATTAAATTTATATATACCAGCATCACTTACTTTAATACGCAAGGGTAAACTATCTTCGGTATTTATTTCAGGTAAGGCAAGAATCGCTAAAGGTTCGTTGTTAGAAAACCAGTAAATATCATTTCTTAAAGCATCGTAAGACTTGGCATCATAACCTTTGTCGTAATTATAGGTTGCATGGTCTTTATCATATCCCAAGCCAATCGTTTTTGTTATACCTGCTGGCGCGGTAAATGAGAACCAAACTTTTGATCGGTTATCTATCTTATTCGAGGAACTTCCTTTTTTATTAACCGATTTATAAAAAACGGTTTCACCTAAAGATTCTCTAGCAAATTGTCGCTGCCCATTATTAAATGTTAAATTACCTGTGCTAATTATCGTGGTGAAAAAACCTTGACCAATATTTATATATTGTGTTGGTGCAGGTTTAGAAGCAGTTCCGTTTCCACTTGTTAAACCAGAAGTATCTGCAACAGCCGGTAAACTCACTCCCATAAGGTTATAAGTAGCATATCCGCCTTCGTAGTTGCTTAGATAATGACTGTTATTACTATCGAACGATTCCCAAAAATAAAGTGTACCATCAATTATAGATGCATTGTCAATAATAAATTGATCGGCATCTAATGCAGACGGGTATGGGTTTCCTGTTAAAATATCGGTGCCAGCTGTTACAGGAATATTATAGTCACCATTATTTGGTAAACCTTCAAAAATATACTCTTGATTTGCCGTAGTGCTTCCCGATCCCTTTATTGTAAAGCCTATGCCAGGTTCTAAATTACTGCTGGTAGATATTTTTTTCCAAGAAAAGTAATCATTACTAGGACCTTTAAATTTGTATAACCATCGATTACTAAGTGTAATAGGCGATGTGTTTGGGTTGGCATTTAAAGCACTCGTAAAGTTTATAGTTGTTCCTGCAGCATCTTTTAAATATCCAACTTGCCAGAATCCACCTCGGTTAACAGGTGCGCTTAAATAGTTGTAATTGTAGAAATTAGAAGTACCTTGTTGTCTTATTTTTAAACTTCCGCTTCCACTATTTAAATTAGTTCCTGTGTGGTTTTGAATAAGTTGTGCTTCACCTAATAAATCTATTGTTCCGTTAATAACGACTTCATTATCTACCCTAATTAATACGCCATCTGAAACATATAAAGTGGCACCTGGCTCAACTTCAATTTCATTTACGTAAGCATCAGTGTTTAAAGTTGCTGTAGCTCCTGCTTTAATGATTAATTTATAACATGCATCGGCTGTATTAGGAGCGTTGTTAAGTCCAGAACCGTTAAAATAAGTCGTACCATCCCAAACAATTTCTTTAGCATAACGTAAGGTGAAATATCGATTATTTTGAAATTCGACACCAGTAGCGGTAGCTGTATTACCAACAATGGTTAAATTATAAACATTTATGGGCGAAGAAAAATCGTAGTTATTATCTTCAACCAATTGCAAAGGAGCACAACTAGGTTTACCAGATAAATCTAAACTACTTATATCAAAAGATACGGTTACTGTGCCTAAGTTACCTTGTCTGCTTACGCGCCATCTAGAGTTTAATTGCTCGGTGTAATTAGTTGTATTTGTTGTAAAGTTATACGTTGGGTTTCTTGTTTCTTCCCCCCAAAATAAAAAGGTGTTGTTGTTTATCATGGAAGGATTATTAATTCTAACAATACCTGTACCCTGAGAATCGGTATGATTAGTACCATCACTAGCTTGACCTATACCTGCAACATGATGGTCGAAATTGCCATTTCCAGCATTATCTTGATCATAAATATCGTTAAAGGCAAGCGTTTGGTTGTATTTTGCTGCTAAGTAATTATCAATTATAATACGTTGCGCAGTATTTACTTTTGTTTTATATATAACCAACTCGGTAATAGAACCATAAAATCCGTTTGTACCTGTAGTATTTCCTCCAATATTAAATCGATGTGTTGCATGAGAATTATATGTTAAGGTGTTTGCGCGATCTTGTAGAAGAGTTTGATTGCGATATAATTGCTTCCCTGTTGCTGCGTCTGCTAAATAAGACCAAATGGAGTAGTTATTTAAGCCCGTTAAACCTCCAACTTCAATTCTGGCATTGTTGGTACAACAACTTCCAATGTCGTAATATACCGAGCCACTCCATGGGACATGATTTGAAAATCGGTTTACCTCTAAAGGATCTGTAGTGTAAACAGATGATGATTGCCAGGTATTATCTGCTTTTGATACAAGAAAAGAAGAGGCCTTGTCTGTTATAAAATTAGAGGTATTTAAATTGAGACCTGTTCTTAATCGGTTAAATCCGTTAAAATCAACTTCATCATAACCATTTATTGCATTTGCATCTAAGCTGGGGCGTTGTGTTCCAGTTTCACTTATGTCTAAAGCGGGAATACCAGCAGAATTTGACCAACTATTAACGGAAGTTCCAGAAGTTGAAATGCCATTGTCTGGTCTGTACCAGATAACTAAGTCGGAATTACCATCATTACTACCAACACCACCTGGGCCGGTGTAACCTCCAATAGGAGGTGATGGTATAGCATAACATAAGTTAATTGTTACACTGTTTATTGTTCCTCCTGTTCCATTCCTGTCATCACTAACGCTTACAACCCAATTTCCATTAGAATTTTCGCCGTTAAAACTTGCTAAAGATCCTTCTGGTCGGTAAGTTCCCGATAATGTTGTATTAAAAGTGGGTAAGGTATTTAAAGATGCATCATCAAAAGTAACATTATTGTAATTATTTCCATTTCCACCATTATCTGTTGATAATTCTACAACAGTGCCCGAAGGCGATATTAAATAGATGTCTAAATCTTGGTTACGATTATGTGAAATATTAATTATGACATTAACATCGGTTATGATAAAAGACTCTGGGACATTTATTACTGTTTCATATGGGGTAACAGTGTACGAATTAGAAATGGAAGTTCCAGGATTTTCAGTGTAAAATGTACAAATGTTTTGGGCGTAAAATTTAGATGATAAAATAAAAACAAAAAATAGTATTAAACTTAAAGGTAATACTTTGAGAGATTTCATAAGATTAGGGGCGTTAATCGGTTTTTGTTTAGCAATTTCTGTTTAAAAATTTATGCAAAAGTAGGGATTTTTTAATAAATATTAATTTTTGAAGATTTTTTTACACCAAATGAGTTAATTTGCAATAAGAATAATAATTTTGTTTAGAGAAACTAAGGATATTATATTTATAATTTTGAGGTTTTATTTATTGTTAAATTTTAAATAAAATGAGACATAAAATTATAAATTTTTACTAATTTTAAAAAAATATTAAACCCTAGCTTATTAAAACATCTACTTTAAACCAAAACCCAATTAAAATCATGGCAAGAGCAATGCTAGAGTATACTAAAACTATACTCAACAAAGTTAGTTTCGATGCGACTTTGTTTTGTAAAGAAGTACAAAAGGCAGTACAACGTTTGTTACCATCGGAAATTGAAGAATTAAAATTGTTTATTCTATCATTGGTGCAGCAAAATCCAGAGTTAAACCAATGTTTAATTTATTTGAAAGCATAATAAAAAAGTCGGCTCATTAGCCGACTTTTTTATTTTAACAAGGTTGTTACTGTTTGCTGGTTGAATAAAAATCATATTCAACATTAAATTTTTTTTCAATTTTTTAAAAATAGCATTATCTTTTTTGAGGCAACGGACTTATAATTTTTACATTTTGAAAGGCGATGGCACCGCGTATAACTCCAGAAATTACATCTTGTAACGCCTCAATAATTTGCATTTTTAATTCGCTTTTATGATAAATTAAACTCACCTCTCGTGCTGGTGCTGGATCGTTAAAAAAATGTAAATTTTCTTTTTCCTTTTCGTTAATTTCTAAAGTATGTAAATAAGGTAAAAGGGTCATTCCCAAACCTTCATTTGAAAGTCTAATTAAGGTTTCTATACTGCCACTTTCTAATTGAAAATGCTCGTCGGATTGGTTTTTAAACGCTTTACAAAGGTTAATTACACCATCTCTAAAACAATGGCCATCTTCTAGTAATAACATATCACTAATATCTAAATCGGCCACATCAATTTTTTTATTACTGTGCAATCGGTGCGATTTAGGTATATAACTTACAAAGGGTTCGAAATACAAAACACGTTCTTTAATGCTGTCGTCTTGTAAAGGTGTTGCAGCAATTGCCGCGTCTAAATGCCCATCTTTTATTCTGGAAATAATTTCTTCGGTAGTTAATTCTTCAATTTTAAGCTTAACTTTAGGATGCTTTTTAATGAAATTCTTTAAAAACATAGGCAGCAGTGTTGGCATAATTGTAGGGATAATACCTATTTTAAATTCTCCACCAATAAATCCTTTTTGCTGATCTACAATGTCTTGTATGCGGTACGACTCGTTTACAATATTTCTGGCTTGGGTTACTATTTTTTTGCCAACATCGGTTAATTCTATTGGTTTTTTACTTCGGTCAAAAATTTGAATAGAAAGTTCTTCTTCTAATTTTTGAATTTGCATGCTCAATGTGGGTTGTGTAACGAAGCATTTTTCGGCAGCCTTTGTAAAATTCTGATTTTCGGCTACAGCTAAAACGTAGTATAATTGTGTAATAGTCATTGTATCAATTTAGGTTATAAAAATATAAAAACTATCAATAAAACTTATCGATAAATCTGTTAATTATAAATTAATTTCGATGTAATAAAAAATATACACATTATGACGATTAACAGTATTGGTTTAGATACACAAAAAACAAAAGCATTAGCATTAGATTTAAATAATTTATTAGCTAATTTTCAAATATATTATCAGAATTTAAGGGGAATTCATTGGAATATAAAAGGGAAACGCTTTTTTGACTTGCATGTTAAATTTGAAGAGCTATATACCGATGCTAACCTTAAAATTGATGCCATTGCAGAGCGCCTTTTAACTTTAGGTGAAACACCGCTACACACTTTCGAAGATTATACCAAAAATGCGCAGGTTCCTGTTGGAAAAAACATATCTCAGGATGAAAAAGCCGTGACATTAATAGTAGATTCTTTGTTTGAATTATTAAAAATTGAACGTTCTATATTAGCAAAATCTGATGCTGCCAACGATGAAGGCACCAACGCTATGATGAGCGACTTTATAACAGAACAGGAGAAAACAGTTTGGATGATGAAAGCTTGGTTGAGCGAAACTGTTTAAATTGATTAATAGCAAAAAAAAGCGACCACTAGGTCGCTTTTTTTATAACTTAATGTTAAGTGCTACATCTTCATCTCGAACTTGAAATTTAGCGGTATTAAATTGTGGTGGTCCAAAGGACATATCGTTATTCGAGGCGCCGTAAGATTCTTTTGGTATTCCGTTGGTTTCAAAATCCATTTGGTTATTGCTGTTTTCGTCATGAAACGCTATAATAGCATATATTCCGGGTTCTACATTTTTAAATGTTAGAATAACACTACCGTTTTCAATAGTGCTTTTTAAATTTTGAATGCCTTTTCCTTTCATAAATGTAGCTTCATTATTTAGTGAAACCAATATTTGTCCGTTATTATTAGCAATGTTGTTTATTTTAACCGTAATAGTTTTTCCTGTATTAGTTTCTTGAGCTTGTGTAAAGTTTACGAATAATAGTAAAGCAATAATTGTAGTGATAGTTTTCATGATGTTAGTTTTTATTAATGACACTTCAAATATCTTATACTAAACTGAAGAATACGAAAGTGAATAACCGAATTGTATAATTTTAATGATGAATTGTAATTTTGAAAAAAACACCGAGGAAACTAAAACACACCACGCGATTTTATTTCTAAATACTTATTAATGGTGTCTATGGTAAGTTGTTCGGGAGTTGTTAAAATAGAGTAGATACCATACTTTTTTAACTCATTAACTATAAGGCGTTTTTCAAATTCGAATTTTTCGGCGATTACTTTATCGTAAACATCTTGAACCGTTTCCGATTTATTTTTTATTAGCGCATCTAAGGCTGTATTTTTAAAGAAAATAACCACCAATACATGACTTTTGTTAATGGCTTTTAGATAGGGTAATTGTCTGTTTAATCCATCGAGTGTTTCAAAATTGGTGTACATTAAAATAAGACTTCTATGTGGAATATGGCGTTTTAAATTGGAGTAAAGTCTGCCAAAATCACTTTCAAAAAAATTAGTTTTAACGTTGTAAAGAGCTTCTAAAATAAGTTGCATTTGTGTGCTTCTGCGTTCGGCAACTACCATATTGTCTAGGTTTTTTGAAAACGAAAACACGCCCGCTTTATCATTTTTCTTTAAAACAACATTGCTTATTACCAAGGTGGCATTTATTGCATAATCTAACAGGCTAAGTCCTTCAAAAGGCATTTTCATAATGCGGCCTTTATCGATAATGCAGTAAACGGGTTGCGATTTTTCGTCCTGAAACTGGTTTACCATTAAATTGTTTCGTTTCGCGGTAGCTTTCCAATTTATTGTTCTTAAATCGTCTCCCAAAACATACTCTTTAATTTGTTCAAACTCCATGCTATGACCCAAACGACGCACTTTTTTTAATCCGTATTCTAAGGTATTTTGATTAATATTAAGAAGTTCGAATTTTTTTAACTGCTTAAAACTGGGGTAAGTGGCTACCATTGCTCCCGAGTTAAACGTGAAGCGTTTTGCAACTAAATTTAAAACCGAATGGCTATAAATATTTAAATCGCCAAAATGATATTCGCCGCGCTCGGTTGGTCTTAAATTATAGGTTATTTGTTTGGTAATTTTTGATGGGATACTCGTTTTTATTTTAAAATCGCGTTTTTGAAACTGTTCTGGTATTTCATCAATTATTTCTAAATACACTAAAAAAGGGTAGTGGTTACTTATGTTTATTTGAACATCGTTTTTGTCGCCATTCGAAAACTTATCGGGTAGTACTCTACTGGCTTGAATTTTATGTTTACCAGAAAAAACTAAAATAAAATCAAAAACAAATAAAACAGCCAAAACTAAAATGAGGAGTTGCGCTATATTAAAAAGCACCGGAATAAAATAACTTAAACCAAATAGTACAACAATGCCAATACCAGCATAAAAAAATCGGGGTTGTATGTAAAAGGGCTTAAGAAATGTTTTCATTTTTCAGGCTAGTTTTCGGTAGGTTTTCCAATATCTTCAATGGCATCGTGGTTTCCTTTTCCTTTCGGATTATTTCCATAAGCGTTAGGTCCATATTCGCCATCACCAAAAAGCATCCATAAACTATAAAAAGGAATAATTTGATACCAGCCACTGTTCCCGCGGTCATGACAACGTTTAGCGCCTTGTGCCAACATAAACCAAAATATTGGAATGAGTAGTATTAAAAAGGGGATAGCATATTCGCCATCTTGAAAACCAAGAATATCAGTTAGTGTAATAAAGAAATAATAAATTATAGCACTAAGCCCGTACTCGGTTCTTCTTATCCTGCCTTTAAAAGAAAATGGATTTTTAAACATGTGTTTTTAATTATATAATTAGCTATTTAAACCTCTTAACTATTAACGAGGTATTTCTACAGTTTCAATAATTTGTTTAATAATTTGTTTGCTGGTAACACCTTCCATTTCGCGTTCTGGGGTTACTATAACCCGGTGATGTAATACAGGAATGGCAGCTCGTTTTATGTCTTCTGGAGTTACAAAATCTCTTCCAGACATCGCTGCAAAAGCTTTACTCGATTTTAAAATGGCAATTGAAGCTCTTGGTGAGGCACCTAAATATAAAAACGGATTGTTTCTGGTGGTTACAATAAGTTCTGCAATGTACTGCAGTAAATGTTGCTCTACTAAAACCTGACTTACCAAAGATTGATATTGTGCAACATCATACGCGGTTAAAAACGAGTTGATGGTGTCTGTTTTAATTTGTTCTTTAAGGTCGTGCTCGCGTACTAAAATTTCAATTTCTTCCTCTAAATTGGGGTAATCGACATCAATTTTAAACAAAAAACGGTCTAACTGTGCTTCGGGCAAGCGATACGTGCCTTCTTGCTCAATCGGGTTTTGAGTGGCTAAAACCATAAAAGGCGCATCTAATTTATATTGATACCCATCGATAGTTATTTGTTGTTCTTCCATAACTTCAAATAAAGCCGCTTGCGTTTTTGCGGGCGCTCGGTTAATCTCATCAATAAGAATCATATTAGAAAAAATAGGACCTTTTTTAAATTCAAACTCCGATTGCTTTAAATTAAACACCGAGGTCCCTAGAATATCACTGGGCATTAAATCGGGGGTGAATTGTATTCTGCTAAAACCCACTTGTAACGATTTGGCTAAAAGTTTGGCAGTCACGGTTTTTGCAACACCAGGAACGCCTTCAATTAGCGCGTGACCTTTGGCTAGTAAAGCCGCAATAAGCATATCTACCATGTCTTTTTGGCCAACAATAACTTTTCCAACTTCGTTTTTTATTTGTTGCACACTGTTTTGTAAGCCGCTTAAATCTAACCGATTGGTAAAGTATAAATCACTGTTGGTGTTTGCAACCGTATCGTTGGTGTTTTCATCTGGTGCAAAAGCATTTTGCTCTTGGTTTTCTATTGATTCGTCCATAATTAGTTATCGTAAAAAGCTTCTATGAGCTTATTTAATGTTATTAAATTTTTTTCGTAAAACTCATTTTTACTTCTTATCCAGTTAATGTAGCTTATTAATTGGTTAATAGCTTCTTTTTTCTTTCCAGATTTAGAGATTAATTTGGTTATAAAAACTGCATCTAACGTGTTGGTTTCTATATTATAATCATTTCTTATGCTTTCAAGAAAATAAGTAATTTTTTTTATGAATAAGATTTTCGTAATCTTGATTTTCAATATACAAGTTAGAGATGGTTTTAACAAAAGCAACACTTGTGTTCTCTAAAGGTTTTAAAATTTTAATGATACGCTGACGCCTTTTTGCATTGAAAATAATAAATAATAAAGTAAAAATTAATGCCGTGTACCAAGCCCATCTAAAAGACAATTGGTCTAAAAACCAACTTAAATTCGACTTCTTTTCAACCTCATTATTATAAGGAGTTTGTATTTTAGTGTATGAATCGTAGTAAATGTCACTGTTTGGTAAATACGATAATACTGCTTCGGTATAAGTATATCTGTTTTCTTTTAAAAGATGATAGTTGGTAAACGCTTTTGGTTCGGTGTGAATAAAAATGCGGCCTTTACCAAACGGAACTTCAATAAAATTTACATGTTTGTAATCTATTTTAGAATGTCCTAAAACCTTATAATTAGTAGTATCAAATTCAGAAAAATAATAATCCCCCCGACTGCGATCCAGTTTTACAGGTGTAAATGATGAATTTTGTAACGATACATAAGATATATTGTCATCTTTATTAGGTATATACTTTATTGCAATTTTAAGGGTGTCCTGTATTTTTTTATTAATAAAATAGTCAGATATAAAAACGGTGTTTCCTTTATAGGCAAATTTTAAAAGTGAATTTATAGAAAAATCGGTTAAATAATTTGAGGTTCCTATAGAAATAAAGGTGCCTTTAGCAACATGGTCGCCATAACTATTTTCTCTATTGGCGTTAAAATAACTGGAGGGCTGATAATAAACCGTTCGTATTTTTTGATTTTTAAACAGATTTGGTAATTCTTTATAAAAAATGCTTAATCCGAAAGGCTTGTTGCTTTTCTCGTTAAACGATTCTTCCCAGTCTACTTTTTTTGTATATCCAAAGTCTAAAAAGAAAGCTCCAAATAGTATTAGAGCTATTATTATTAAAATAGGAAGCAGCTTTTTCATCATTTTACTAAATTTAAAAGATTCGTAAAATGGATTTTAGCACGCGTGTACTGTTCGGTACTTATTGGGAATTCTCCATACCATATATAGTTGTACAAATACGAACCATAAGAGAAATCTTTACTGTAAGGAGTGTTGTAAAGTTCGTTTAGGTATTCTGAGTTTGTTTTATCGTCTTCAAATTTTATAAGTTTTTTTAAACTCATGTTTTTTAAAACCAATAAATAATAAAATCGTATGGCAAGTCGGTAATCGTTATTAGTTTCGGCGTTAGTAATTAAAGCATTGATATCGGTATTTTCAATATTCTCTGCCGTGATGGCTTCATCACTATCAATTTTTTTTGATTTTTTAGAATTGAATAAACCTGGCCGCCCTTCATTAATAAGTAAATAGGCCAGAAATATAATGGCAATAATAAGTGCTATGTAGAAAATAATATTAATATAACTAAAATCGAAATCAAACCCTTCGGTATTATTGTCTTCTTCAATTTCAGGATCTCCATTTTTGTATGCTTCATAATTACCAGAACCTTTTTTTGTGCTTCCAACCACATCGTTACCCTCGTAATTAAATTTATCATTGGAATACCGCGATTTAAAATCAGAATCAAATTTTCTAGGCGATTGGGCATAAGCTTCCATAGTATTATTAAATGAAAACCCATGCAAACAAAAAGCAAGTAAAAAGCCTAATACAATATGTAAATGCTTTGTTTTCAAATATCAAGGAGGTTAGAAGTTACCGTTTCATTAAATCTTTTATGTATTTTAAACGGATAAATAAGATAATAATAACTAATTAAGCTTAAGGTAGAAATAATAATGCCAACCGACATCCAATGCGGCATCACGTTGGAATATCGGGTTATAAAACCTTCCAGAAAACCAGCCGAAAAGGTAAAAGGGAAGGTGCTTATTAAAATTTTAACGCCGGTTTTAGTGCCTTTTTTAAACGATTCGTATCGCGAATAAGTCGCAGGAAACAAAATGCTTGCCCCCAAAATAAGGCCGGCAGCAGCTTCTATAACAATGGCGAAAATTTCCATAGACCCATGTATCCAGATACCGCGCACACTTTCCCAAAACACTTGTTTTTCGTAAAAAAAATACTGAAACGAGCCCAACATAATACAGTTTTTAAACAAAATGTAAATGGTGCCTATGCCACCAAAAACCCCTAAAATAAAGGCCATTATGCCTACTTTTAAATTGTTTACCGTAATACCAATAAAACTGCCCCAATTACTACCACTTTTATAAACAGCCACGGGGTCTCCAGCTTTAATATTTTCAAGAGACATATCTACATATTCATCACCTAAAATAGAGCGCACAAACTCACCATCATTAGCAGCCGAGATAGCCCCAATAAAGGTAAAGGCAAAAAATATAATAAATGCTACGTATATAAATTGGCGATATTGGTAACAAATAAGCGGCACTTCTCTTTTCCAGAAATCAATAATTCGGTTGGTATCTTCCGTTTTGGTTTTGTAAATTTTTTGAAATGCCTTAGCAGCTAATTGATTTAAATAAATAAGAACTTTACTCTTAGGATAATACGTTTGTGCGTATGCCAAATCATTTACAACCTGTATGTATTGCGAAGCCAGTTCGTCGGTATTTGTAATGGTATTATTGGCGATGGCGTTTTCAAAACGCACCCATTTTTCTTTATTTTGCTTGATAAATGCAACTTCTCTCATATCTTTGATAAATTAAAATATAAAATGTCAGAGTTACAAATTAATACTACGCAAAATGTTAAAATAAACTTCAACGCATCGGGAGCTGGCGAGCGCCTTCTGGCATTTATAATCGACTGGGCAATTAAAGTAGGTTATTTACTTGTTTTAAGCTATGTTTTCGATGCTTTTAGTAGCATGGATACCTGGTCGCTTATAGGTTTAAACACCCTTTTAAGTTTTCCAGTGATATTTTATACTTTGGGTTTAGAGTTGTATTTTCAAGGACAAACCATAGGCAAAAAAGTGTTAAAAATTCGTGTAGTAAAAATAGATGGCTATCAAGCATCGCTGGCAGATTATGTGGTGCGTTGGTTTTTTAGAATTGCCGATGTTTATTTATTCGGACTCGGGTTTTTTGTCATGCTTTTCAATAAAAAAACACAAAGAATAGGCGATATGGCAGCCGGTACGGCCGTAATAAGTTTAAAAGAAAATGTAAACATTAACCACACCATCATCGAAAATTTAAAAGACGATTACAAACCAACCTATCCTACTGTTATAAAACTTTCCGATAACGATGCCCGCATTATAAAAGATACCTTTACAGCAGCAAAAACCACAAAAGATTATAAAACCTTAATTAAACTAAGAAACAAAATAGTTGAAGTTGCCGGCATCAAAGAAGTCAAACAAAAAAACGATATCGATTTTATAGACGTCATTTTAAAAGATTACAATTATTACACGCAAAATATGTAACAAAGACAATTTTTAATTTGTAAAACATTAAAAATCATTGACTTATCAATTAAAAAAACCAGCTAAACCAAAGAAATTCATGTTTTATATTATCGATATTTTAGGAACCATCTCCTTTGCCATTTCAGGCGTTTTAATTGCCATGGACAAAAAAATGGATGTTTTCGGTATTTTAATCATCGCCTTCGTAACAGCAGCTGGTGGCGGTACGTTGCGCGATTTACTGCTGGGAAACACGCCTGTGGGTTGGATGAAAGACATCACATTTGTATACCTAATTATCGCCTCAACCATCGTAGCAATTATTTTTAAAAGCAAATTAGGATACCTAAGAACCTCCTTATTTCTATTCGATACCATAGGCATCGGGCTCTACACCCTAATAGGTATCGAAAAAGGCGTAAATGCAGGCATGCACCCCTTAATTTGTATCGCATTAGGCACCATAACCGCCAGTTTTGGAGGCGTTATTCGCGATATTTTATGCAACGAAATCCCTATTATTTTCCGAAAAGAAATCTACGCAACCGCCTGTATTTTGGGTGGTTTCACCTATTTTCTACTAAGCGAACTTCCCATTCCTGGCAACATCGTATTTTTATTTTCAGGCGCCATCGTAATCATAACCCGTTTGTTGGCCGTAAAATTCAAAATTGCCTTGCCAAGCCTCTATCCAGCCGAAAAATAAAAAGTATTTGGGCGTTCCCTTTCAGGTCGGGCTTTACGCGCTACACGGTAGCTTGCTTCAATCCCTAACGCAACCATCAGCAAACTAAAAACACCATCTTAAGGACCGTGTTAGTCTATTATTTCAACGTTTCTTATGTAAACGTTTTTCACGGGCCAATCGCTATCGTCTGTTTCAACCGCAGCAATTTTATCAACCACATCCATGCCTTTAATAACTTTTCCAAAAATGGTATAATCGCCATCTAAAAAATGCGAACCGCCTTGTTGTTGCACAATAAAAAATTCATAGGGCGATGCCAATTTATGCGGATTGTCAATTTCGCTACTCGGCATAGAAATAACGCCGCGGTCATGTTTAAAACCACGCTTCGTATCGGCAGGCAACAAGTAACGACCAATATGTAAACGCTTAGCACCCGTAGCTCTATCGTCGCCACTTCCGCCCTGAATCATAAAATTATTAATAACTCTGTAAAACTGGGAGCCGTTAAAATATTTCTGCTTGGTTAGAAAAATAAAATTGGCGCGGTGGTATTTCGTTTCATCAAATAATAAAATATCAATGGCTCCAAAATCTGTGGTAATGCGCACCTTGTTCTCGGTATTATGCTTCGCATATTCCTGAAAAAAGTACATCGAGTTCTCGTCGGTAAGTTTTGGGAACGCCCTTTCATTAGGCTCAGTTTCAACCGAATCTTCCACTTTTTTTACAACCGTTGTTTCTGTAGATTCTGTGTTTTTTTTCTTTTTAGATTGTTTATCTTCACAATTAAGAAATAAACAAAAAGCAAATAACAACAAGATAACACGCATAGAAATGAATTTTGATGAATTTTTAATATCCATTTCAAAAGTAAAAAATATACCGCTACCAGCCGAAGCATCTCAATTTAAAATGGTACCTTTATTTAGGCAGGAACAATTAGAGCAGCAAAAAGAAAACATAAAAAAGGCTAAAAAAGCGGGCGTTATGGCCTTATTTTATCCAGACGAGCAAGCCAAAACGCATCTTGTTTTAATTTTACGTAAAACCTATAAAGGTGTGCATTCTGCCCAAGTTGGTTTTCCGGGCGGTAAGTTAGAACCCAACGATGCTTCACTGGAAGCTGCTGCCGTTAGAGAAACGTTCGAAGAGATTGGAGTTCCCGAAAATAACATAGAAGTTATTCGTGCTTTAACCCAAGTTTATATTCCGCCAAGTAACTTTTATGTGTATCCTTTTTTAGGAATTACCAAAAAAACGCCCAAATTTATCAAGCAGGATAAAGAAGTAGAAGCGGTTATCGAGGTGCCTTTGCAACATTTTTTAAACGACAATAATGTTGTAATAGAAACTTTAAAAACATCGTATAGTGCTCAGGTTGAGGTGCCTGCTTTTAAATTAAACAACCATGTTGTCTGGGGCGCCACAGCCATGATGCTTAGCGAAATTAAAGACTTGCTAAAACAACTCATGTAAATTAATAGATTTATTACATTTGTACCAACTAACCAATTTTTTGAAGTGCGATTTATGGGACTGTTTAAAAAAAATCCGTTTGGGCATATACTAATAGTTAAGAAATGGCTTATTAGAATTTTCGGCGCGCTAACACACAGGCGTTTTAGAGGATTTAATGAGTTACAAATTGAAGGCTCCGAAATAATTAAAGATTTACCCGATACCAACGTTCTTTTTATATCAAACCATCAAACCTATTTTGCCGATGTTGTGGCTATGTTTCATGTGTTTAACGCCAGTTTAAGCGGTCGCACCGATTCTATAAAAAACATAGGTTACATCTGGAATCCGAAGCTAAACATTTATTATGTAGCAGCTAAAGAAACCATGAAAGCAGGTTTATTACCAAAAATTTTAGCATATATCGGGTCTATTAGCATCGAGCGTACCTGGAGAGCCGAAGGCCAAGATGTCAACCGCCAGGTAAAAATGAGTGATATTTCAAACATTGGTCGTGCCCTCGACGATGGTTGGGTTATTACCTTTCCGCAAGGTACCACAACCCCTTTTAAACCCATTAGAAAAGGAACCGCACATATTATAAAACGATACAAACCTATTGTTGTACCCATTGTTATCGATGGTTTTAGACGCTCGTTCGATAAAAAAGGCCTGCGTGTTAAAAAGAAAAACATCTTGCAATCGATGGAGATTAAAGCGCCTTTAGAAATCGATTACGACAACGAAACCACAGAAGAAATCGTAAAAAAAATAGAATACGCCATCGAGCAACATCCTTCATTTTTAAAAGTAATTCCTCAGAAAGAACTAGAGGCTTTAGAAGCGTTGAATAAATTAAGAGAGTGGTAATCCTTTCTATTTAGAAAAACTTTCATGCAGGTAAATACCATCAAAGACCAAGTGTTTTTAAATTTAAAAAACTACTTTGGTTACGATAGCTTTAGAGCCAATCAACAAGACATTGTTGAAACTGTGCTCCAAAAAAGAGACTGTTTGGTTATTATGCCAACGGGTGGTGGTAAATCTATTTGTTTTCAGCTTCCAGCTCTATCGTTTAAAGGTGTCACGCTGGTAATTTCGCCGCTTATTGCCTTAATGAAAGATCAGGTAGATGGACTTAATGCCAATGGTATCGCGGCCGCTTACTTTAATAGCAGTCAGAGTAGCGAACAGCAACTTGCCATTATAGAACGTGTGGTTCAGGCAGAAATAAAATTACTTTATGTGGCGCCAGAAAGCTTGGCATCGCTTCAAAATATACTTTCAGAAACCTATATAAGTTGTGTGGCTATCGACGAAGCTCATTGTATTTCGTCTTGGGGTCATGATTTTCGGCCTTCATATCAACAATTAGGATTTTTAAAAAAAACGCTTCCCAATATTCCCTTTATAGCACTTACGGCAACCGCCGATAAAGCCACACGAGAAGATATTATTAAGCAGTTACATTTAGAAGATGCTAAAATATTTATAGCATCCTTCGACCGAAAAAATATTGCATTAGAAGTACGACCGGCTAATAACCGAATGGCACAAATTATTAAGTTTATAAATGCCAGACCCAACCAATCGGGTATTATTTATTGCCTAAGCAGAAAAACCACCGAGCAGTTATCAAAAAAATTAAAAGCCAGTAAAATTCCTGCCGAAGCCTATCACGCCGGATTAAGTTTCGAAAAACGCTCTAAAGTTCAGGAGGCGTTTGTACACGATAAAATTCAAATTGTATGTGCGACCATAGCCTTTGGGATGGGCATCGATAAATCGAATGTGCGCTGGGTAGTACATTATAATATGCCAAAAAATATTGAGGGTTACTACCAGGAAATTGGCCGTGCGGGTCGCGACGGACTAAAATCGCATGCTTTATTATTTCACAGTTATGCCGATGTTATTCAGTTGCAAAACTTCGCCAGTGGTGCAGCCAACGAAGCAGTTCAAATTTCGAAATTAGACCGCATGAAACAGTTTACAGAAGCCACATCCTGCCGCCGGAAAATTTTATTGAGTTATTTTGGCGAGCTATTGGGGTCTAACTGCGGAAATTGCGATGTTTGTAAAAATCCGCCACAGTTTTTCGATGGGACTATTATTGCGCAAAAAATCCTATCGGCTATTTACCGTTTAAAGCAACAAGAAGCCATGGGAATGATTATCGATGTGTTGCGTGGTGCCCAAAACGCTACTACTATTTCGAAAGGCTACCAAGACCTTTCAACCTTCGGAATTGGTAAAGACATCTCCTGGAAACATTGGCAACATTTTATTATTCAGCTTATAAATCAGGGGTTTTGCGAAATTGCCTTTCATAAAAATAACGCATTGCAACTCACCAAATTTTCCAGTTATGTGTTGTTTAAAGGCGCTAAAGTGGCCCTTACCAAACCAGTAGAGATAAGCGAAATTAAACCGCTAGTTAAAGAGAAAAAATCCCGAGTAAAATCATCTGAAACAAACACAAAATCGGCCGCCAATAGTTTATTCGAGCGCCTCAAACAGTTGCGCTACAGAATAGCTTTAGAAGAAGGTATTCCTGCCTATTTAGTTTTTAGCGATGCCACTTTAAAAGAAATTGAACGCGAACGCCCGCTTAGCGAAAACGATTTTTTAAGTATTAGTGGAGTAGGGCAGCGTAAACTGGAAGTTTATGGCGAGGAGTTTATGGCAGAAATTATGAATTTTATGGGTTCTAAAATTAAGAAACCCAAAAAAGAAGACACCTATACCGTAACCTACAACCTCTACAAAACAGGCCTGTCTATAGAAGAAATAGCCGTACAACGCAAATTAAATACCACCACTATTTATTCGCATATCGCCAAATTATACAGCACCGGAAAGCAAATTAATTTATACGATTTTGTTTCCCCCAGCGATGTCGAAGCCGTAAAAAAAGCCAGAACCGTTTTAAATGCGCCAAAAACCTTAAAAGCCTATTTCGAATATTTTAACGAGTCTATCGATTATTTTAAAATTCGACTGGCGTTAAGCATCATCGAAAAAGAAACTTCCAAATAAGTAGCGCTTGCACAGCAAGAAAATAATTCAGTAGAAATTAAGAAGAGCTGTTTTAAATCATGTTATATCGGTAACACCTTGTGTGTAGTTCTAAAAATTTTCGTTATTTTTATAAGGTATAATTAAAAATGTAAAAATTATGATAAGAATATGTATTGCTTTTGTTTTATGCGGCATGCTTGTAACGTCTTGTAAAGACAAAAAAGAAGCGGCTGTAGAAGAAGAAACTGTTGTAGAAGAGGTTATGGAAACTCCACAGGAAGTTGCCGAAGAACCTGCAGCAGACCAAACCTATTATGTGCCACAAAGCGTTAACGACGATTTAGCAGAAAAATTAAAAACCTACATTACCACTTCGTATGTAGCTAAAGCCGATTTAGACCTTTTAACCGAAAACGACAGACAATTTCAGTTTTACCAGATAGACCTTAATAACGACGGACAAAAAGAAGTGATTATTAATTTCATGACACCCTATTTTTGTGGCTCTGGCGGTTGCTCGATGGTCTTGTTAAGCAGCGACCTTAAACCCATCACTAAATTTACTGTAACCAGAACACCGTTATACGCCGAAAACGCTATGAAAAACGGATGGAAAGTTATTTTAACTCGCTCTCAAGGCGAATTAAAAGAGTTGGTTTACAATGGTAGCACCTACCCATCAAACCCATCGATGGTTAAAAAAGCACCTTACGATGCGCCAAGCGGTGAAGCCGAAATAATGTTCGACGAGAACTTTAGTAACGCCAAAACCTATAAATTCTAAACCGGAATTTACCAAAATAAACAAAGCCGTAACTATCAAGTTTACGGCTTTTTTAATGCCTTAAATTTTTTGGGCGTTCCCCTGCGGGTCGGGTTTTTCGCTATATCTTTTGCTAGGGTAGCATCCTGCAAAATACCATAAGTCGTTTATAGCAAAAGGATGCCGCTACAACCCCTAACGCAACCTAAAACAGTCATATAGGCCTCAGTGATTCGTAGTTGCGCAGTTTAGTACTTAGCTTTAAAGTATACATCAAACTAAAAATCCGTGAGGATTTTCAGAATTAGACGTTAAAAACAATTACTTATTGCCTTTGTTGTGTGCAGTTTTTTATTTCAGTCGTTTTTTAATATCCATCCTCTGATTTAAAATTCTAACAACTTCGACAATTTCATTTTCGACTTTTCTATAAAAAATTAGGTGCGATTTAATCTTCGTTACTCGATAGTTTTTTCGAGTTTGTTCAACCGATTTACCAATCAGATAGTTGTCCGCGATAAACTCAATCTCTCCGATTATCAAGTCGTAATATCTGTCTGCTTGTTCTTTAGACCATTTATGAAAAGTATAAACCCAAATATCATTTAAATCATTAATGGCTTGTTTACTTATTCGATATTGGTTTTTACACATAAGTGTTGACGATGCAATTCAGTTAGATTTTGCTTCGGGTCAAAATTTTCAACAAATCCGCTATTTTCTCCAACTTCGAGAGCTTTAATTAGTTCTCTTTCTTTTTTTTCTTCACGTTCTAATAAACGCAATGCAGAACGAATAACTTCGCTAGCCGAACTATATCTCCCCGAATTGATTTCCTTCCTAATAAAATCCTCAAAATGATTTCCGAGCGATATTGATGTGTTTTTTCCCATTTTGACTATAATTTTACTCAAATATACCAAATCTTGGTAACGCAGCCAAATTGCAATTAACAACATTATAGTCTATATCTTCTAGCGTTGTATTAATGATTACCTAATTTATAATAAGGATCAGATTTTAGGTACTTACCACTTTTACTGTAATAATCTCTAGCAGTTGTAACGCCTAACACTTTTTTTTCTACATAATACACTTCGCCTGTTTTATAGTAAGTAGTGTATTTGCCAGATTCTGTTTTTTTGTATTTGGGTTTTCCGTTTGGGTGATAAATTACTAAATTGTACGAAAGGTTTTTGTTCTTGCGTTCTTCAGAGCGTAAAACACCATTTGGGTAATAGGTTTTCCAGATACCTGTTTGGCTATTGTAATCGCCAAAACTCCCTTCTTCCTTTAAATTGCCATTCTCGTAATACCATTTCCAGGTATCTGTTTTGTAGCCATTGGCTACCTGTCCTTCAACTTCGGTATTTCCATTACTGTAGGTTTTTTTAAAAGCTTGCTTTTTATATTCGTTTGGGAAGTAATACTTAGTTTTTTGAGAATCGTAAAACGTAATATCATCATACTCATCGGGGTAAATGGTTGTATTTATAATGGCACCCGTTGCGTCGAACTCATCCCATTCGCCAAAAGCAACCCCTCTTTTATAAATTCCTTTTTTTCTTAATGTTCCGTCTGTATTGTAATATTCCCATTCGCCATGCATCACACCATCAACAATACTGCCTTTTTTAAAAATATTACCTTTGGCATCAAAATAGGTTAGGGGCCCTAACAGATTATTGTTACTATAATTTCCTGTTACCTCTAAAGTGCCATCCTCACGATACCAAGCCCAGTCTTCGTATTTATTGTTGTTAATAAGTTTACCATGAGCTTTTATTTTTCCGTTAGGGTAAAAATAAGTAGCCATTTTAATATTCGGATATTTACGGTCGTAACTTTCCTTTAACGATACCGTACCATCTTCCAGATAGTAAGTCCAATTGCCTGTTTTGTTATTTTTTTTGTATTTCCCCTCGGCTTTTATTTGTCCGTTTTCATAATATTCGGGTTGTTGTGCACTAACAAAAAAACTTAGTAAAAAGCAAATCAACAAAGTCATAGAGCGAAATTTAAAAATCATAATTACATAGGTTTAAAACTAAAATGCCAAAGTATAAAAAAGCGCCTAAGCAATACATACGACACTTTTCGTATTTTTTAGAAAGTTTGGGAAGGTTGTTTTAGCCAAAGGCATGCCAAGTGAAATTACAGAGGGGTTTTAAAAGAAGTTTGAAATAAAAGTGAGAATTTAAGGGGTTTATTCGTGGGAAAATTGTTTATATTTGGGTTTTGTTTTTAATAATAAAATAGAACTGAAATTAAACATTGAACTAAAAAGCTATTGCACAAACAGCACCTTTATTTTCTAGGTAATAGTTAAGACAAAGCTGAAAAAATAAAAAATGTGTTTTTAGCAAATGCTTGAAATAAATGAGGAAAATCGTAAAATGAATATCCTAAATACCTGTGTTTTAGAACCCAATTGAAAAAAACTGATTTGCAAAAAGAATGACAATTGACGAAATTTATAAAAATGAAGAAATAAGTGTTAGGTCATACCACGTTTGTAAATCCAACAACTTAAATTCATTAAAAGATTTAAAAGAATATTACTTCAAAAATAAATCTTTCGATAAACTTCGTAATTGTGGCAGAAAATCTGATGAAGAATTAATTGAAATCTGCAACAAATATCATGGAGAACATTTCGATAACGATGAAACTGAAATCAAAAAAGAAAAGTCTCTAAAATCAATAATTTTAGAATTAACAAGAGTTCAAAGAGAAATAATAAATAGCTTTATTCTAGTCAATACAAATAGCCTTTCTGTTAGAAGCAAAAATGCTATAACATTTCATTTAAGGGGAAATTTGAAGATTAAAAACTTTGCTGAAAAAATTTTACTTTCCGACAGTTTTAATGCCAGAAATATAAGAAATGTTGGAGCCAAATGTGTTCCTGAAATAGAAATCTATATTTCAATTATAAAAGATTTTTTAATTGAAGTAAGTGAATCAGATAATGAAAAACACTTAATTTCATTAAAGAATAATTTCTTAATTAAACGAACTTTTTCTATTTCAATAATCCCTAATAAAATACTTGAATCAGAATCAATTTTCTTATTGACAGATTTTTTGTTAAATCAAAATGCATTATTTGATGAAACTCAAACATTCATTGTAAAAAGGGCTTTCAAATTATATCAAAATCAGAAAGAATTAAGTCTAGATGATATTGCAGAAAGAATAAACTTAACTAGTGAAAGAGTTAGACAAATAAGAAAATTATGTATTGATAACCTTTTTAAAAAGCTCTTATTTATTAAAAATTTCAAAGATGATTTATTTCAAAAATATAACATTGATATTAATTCTAATCAAATTGAAATAAATCAGGAATTAGTAGATAATATAAATTTTACTAATTACACATATTTGTCGCGCGAGTTTGTTTCATACATTTTATTTGTTTATTTATCGGAGAAATTTTCTCTGATTGGAGAAATAGAAGATGTTTTACAACCTAGATACTTTAACGCTCGAAATAGACATAATTGGAAGCATTTCTATTTAATAGAAAAAGATATTACAAAAGAACTAGATTTTATTGCTTTAGCTAATGATATTGACAAAAGAATTAGTGAAAGAGTAATAGAATCTTATTCATTTAATTTTAAAAGCTACTTATCAAGATTTTTAACAAATAATAATTATGATTTTTTAGATACAGCATTTCCAATAGGAGAAAAAATAATTAACGAAGAATTTGAATTATATTTAGATTTGGATGAAAATTTAATATTTAAAAGAAATACAAAAAAGCAAGCTCACGAATATGCTTATGAAGCACTTGAATATTTAGGAAAACCCTCAAAAGTTAAAGAGATTTTTAAAAAGGTAATAGAATTGTATCCCAACTATGATACCGAAGAAGCAAAAATCAGAGTTTCAATGAAACGGAAAAATGGTTTTGTGCCAATTGGTAGAAAAAGTGTATTTGGTTTGAAAAAATGGGAAAGTGAATTGGACAATTTCAAAGGAGGTACAATACGAGATATTGTTGAAGAATATTTAAAGCAATTTTCTGTGCCGAAACATATTTTAGACATAACAGAACACGTTTTAAAATATCGCCCTAAATCAAATCAAAATAGTATTCTACAAAATTTAAAGCTTGATGAATCTGGATTGTACGTCTTTTTTAAAAATTCTCATATAGGCTTAACAACAAAAAAATATGATTTTGATTATCAGAAAATACCAGAGTTAAAGGATGCTGATAAGAAAACTTGGGAAGAAAGGTTTGAAATGTTTAAAAACTTTGTAACGTTCGAAAAAAGACTTCCATTTTCAAATGGAGTACCCGAAAATGAAATAAAACTATATCGTTGGCTTAATGTTCAAAAAACCAAGCAAAATAAAGGGAAACTTGCGAACAATAAAGTTGAAAAACTAAATAGTTTATTAGATAGATATCCAAACATTAATGGTAGACGAAGATTGAATTCAAACGAGAAATATCAAGAATTAATCTCATTTGTTTTAAATAATCATAGACTACCATCAGCAAATAAAAATGGTGAGGAAAATTTATATCAATTCTTTTACAAACAGAGAAAGCTATTTGATAAAAATGAACTTGACAGTAAAGAAGAAACTAAATTTATTGAAGTTGCTAAACTACTTCAAAATATAAAATATGAAAATAAAAAAAACTAAACTATTGCAAAACCAAAGACTAAAAGATATTTGCAAAGATAAAGAAGTCAATTTTGAAACCATTGAAACTTTATTGGATTCAGTAAAAACAAAAAAATTGCTGAAAAGAAATAATTATCATCAGCAAAAAATTAATGATGTCATTGAAAATGCAATAAAATGAAATTCTCGAATATAAAAATTAACAATTTCAGACAATATTACAATGCTGTAAATATTGATTTATCAACTGATACTGACCAAAACATTGTAGTTATTGGTGGTAGAAATGGTTATGGTAAAACAAACTTCTTATTATCCATTGTTTGGTGTCTTTATGGCGAGAAAATTTCTCAAATTGATGATAACTTTAAAAAGGAGATTCAGAAAGAAAAAAACTATTCGTCTTTTATGCAACAGTCTATAAATTGGACTGCAAAAAGAGAAAATAAAGATACATTTTCAGTTAGTATAGTAGTTTCAGAAATAGAATTACCAGAATTGAATAAACTAAATTCAAACTCTGATAGTGTTATCATAACCAGAACATTTAATGTTACTAGTATAAGCGAAACACTTTCTATTTCAGATACTAATTCAAATATGGAAATATTTGATGATGATGCAGATAAAATTAATTTCATCAATGATTATATAATTCCAATAGATGCTGCAAAATTTGTGTTTTTTGATGCAGAAAAAATCTCTGAAATAGCAAATTTATCTATTAAGGAAGAAGGGAGTTTTATAAATGATGCATTAGGCAAAATATTAGGTCTTGATACATACGACACTCTAATTGAAGATATAGAGTTTTATATTAATACCTTGAAAAAAGAAGGAGCGACAAAAAACTTACAAGAACAAATAGTTGATAAAGAAAAAGCAATTGAACTTTCTGAAATAGATATTGAAAAGCTCGAAGAAGAAAATGCTGAAAAACTTAAGGAGATTGATGATTTAAAGAAAACCATAAGACAATATGATAATCTTATATCGCAACACAGTAAACAAGGTAATTCAACATTTGACAGAGAATCAATTTTATCTGAAATAGAAAAGCTTAAAGCAAAGGAATTTGAACTATCCGAAAAATTCAATGAATTAAGCGAAATAATTCCGTTAGCTATTTTGACAGGAAAACTTGAAGAAGTAAGCGAACATCTTGAAATTCAAGAGAAAAATTCAATATCTCAAAACAATTTAAAAGAAAATTCTGAAAAAATTGAAAATTTTATAGAGCTACTTTTTAATAAACCACCTGAACCTGAAAATTCTACTATGTCATTCAAGGACAAACTTTTTTATTACGATAAGGCCAAAAATTTAGGTTCAGAATTGTTTGCCTCTAATGGGAATTATCAAGAATTAGAATTTGAACACGATTTAACTAATGCAGAAAAAAATCTAATTACAGATGCATTAAATCTTGTTAATTCTCAATCAAAAGATCTATTTGAAACTACTATAGAAGAATTCAATGAAGTACAAATTAAACTATCCGAATTCAATAAGACATTAAGTAAAGTTGATGCTGATTTGGAGGATGAATTGATTTTAGAATATTCATCAAAAAAGGAAACAGCTGATTAAAATATTACAGAAAATAATAGAAAAATTGGTGAAAACAATCAGCAAATATCAAAATTAAAAAGTGACATTGTTCGTTTAAATCAACAACTTTTAACTTTAGTGAAAAAGGTAGATATCAATGCTCAGAACAAAATTAAAATAAAAGAAAGTCAGAAATATATTGACGTCTTAAATACATTCCTTGAAGAACAGAAAAACAAACATAAAGACAGTCTTGAAAAAACTATTTTAAGCGAGCTAAAAATATTAATGCACAAGCTTGGAAGTGAAGAGAATAGCAGCAAGTTTATTGAAGATGTAAAAGTCACCATTTTGGCTTCTGGTCAAGGAATGAAGATTACTCTTTTAGACCAAGATGACAATGAAATAAGAAAAGAAAGTTTATCTTCTGGAGAAAAACAAATTTATATTTCGTGCTTAATAAAAGCGATTTTAAACGAATCTATACAGAGTTTACCAATATTTATAGATACACCACTTGGAAGACTTGATGAAGAACATAGAGATAATATTACCCGAAAATACTATCCTGCTCTATCAGAGCAAGTTGTATTATTTTCAACAAATAGTGAGATCACACCTAAACGCTACAAAGATATTTCTGAAAACATTTCGAAATCTTATTTATTATTTAATGATGGAGCAAACACAAGTTTAAAAAAAGGTTACTTTAACAATACTAGCAATGATTAGATTTAAAATAGATTCAGAAAGTACAGAATTATTAGATAGAATTACAAGTATCTATAATTTTAAAAGAGACACAATTACAGGTAGAATTGCTTTGTCATTAAGTATTGAAAAAGGTCGTCTTTTTCACGAAAATGAAAACAATCTACCTCAAAATGGTAGAGAATATACACCAACAAGTAACATATTTGGTCGTTTAGTAAATGACATTGACAATTTTACTCTTTATAAAACTATCTTCGATCAACATTATAATAAAGAGTTAACAGAAAGTGAATTTATTAAACTTTATAAACTTCATTTAAAAGATGGTCTTGAAATTTGGAATAACAAATTAAATAATAGCGACATTACCAAAGGAGAACATATTTCACTTTTATTGAAACCCATCAAAAAAGGATTAACATTAAGATCAAAAACTGTAAAAACTAGTTCTAGTTCAAAGAAATTTAATGTAAAAGAATTTAAAGATCTTTTAACATTCGAATTAGGAAAATCAGAAGAAGGTGAAAATATTGAAATTAGAATTAATGATTTAAGAGAGTTTGATAATAGGAATATTGCAATTGCGTGAATGGCAGGTTCTGGGAAAACGCAATTAATGAAAGATATTTTATATCAAATTTCTAAAAACACCAGTAATGAACTGAAGTTTATCTTCTTTGATTATAAAGGAGAAGGAAATCCACAACAATTAAAGCCTTTTCTAGATGCTACAAAATGTGAATTTATTGATATTGTAAATGACGGTGGTATTGAATTTAATCCATTTCTATCAATAAGTTTAGACGAAAGACAAAGACCTTTCAGTATAAAAGCATTTGTTGACACAATAGCAACTTTTGTTCCTAGTGTTGGTGTTGCTCAAAAAAATATTCTAACGAATGTAATAACTGATTTATTCGATAGTAAGAATGGTTCTTATCCAACAATAAATGAATTATTTGAAAATTTAGAAAAGTATTACGAAGAAAATAACAGAAAACCCGATACGTTATTTGCAGGTATCCAAGATTTGACAACTAATATTTTTAATTGCAATCCTAATAATACGGATATTTTAGATAAAAGTTTATATCTAAATCTTCCGCCAGCTTTATCAGACACTTTGAGACAGTTAGTTGTGTTTTTACTTTTGAGATATTTCAATTCTTATTTTAGCTCTACAAATGATTGTGAGCCAAGTGACCATATTTTTCCATTACGTTATGTAATTGTGATTGATGAAGCTCATATATACTTAAAAAATAAAAATGCTAGAAAGGCACTTGAGGAACTTTTGAGATTATTAAGGTCAAAAGGAGTTGTTATCGTTATGCTTTCACAAGGAGTTGAAGACTACAAAACAAAAGACTTTGATTTTGCTTCACAAGTAAAACTTCCTATTTGTTTAAACGTTCAAAATAAGGACTATAAAGCCATTAGTAACTTTGTTGGAACACCAAGCAGTAAGTATAAATTGGAAACTGAAATCAAAAAACTAGAATCAGGAAAAGGACTTATAAACATTGGAGAACCCAAAATGATTGAATTAAGACAATGGTGGAAAACGAAAAAGGAAGAAAATATATAAACTAACACTAAAATTCATTCACATTTGTAATTAGCATTAGCCAAAACACAAATCAAAAATCGCAAAAGAATATTTTTTACCAAAACTCGATAATATTCTAAATTCCAAAAAATCTAAAAACTAAACTGAATAAAAATAAAGTATTTCAACTATTTCTAAAATTAATTATTTGTTAGGAGCCTTCACTCAAAACGTCCTACAAATTCCCTATATGGTTCGTATTTCTTAAATTAGGGAATTAAAATGCATAGCCATCTTGTAAAATCTGCTTATCACTAAATTACCTAAGACGAAAACTATGAAAAAGAAAATAAGACGTATTGTTGAAGATAATACTTCTAAAAGAGGTAAAATATTTGATTATTTTATTCAAACATTAATTATCCTTTCTCTAATTTCTTTTTCTATTGAAACATTACCAAATAACTCAATTAGAACAATTAAATTGTTGAATGTATTTGAAACCATATGTGTAATTATTTTTTCACTTGAATACTTACTAAGAATTTATGTTTCAAAAAAACCATTGAAATATATATTTAGTTTCTATGGTTTTATAGATTTAATTGCTGTGCTTCCATTTTATCTTCAAGGCGCCTTAGATTTAAGGGCTATTCGTGTATTTAGAATATTCAGAATATTTAGAAGTTTAAAACTTATTAGATACAATAAAGCACTACATAGATTTCATATTGCTGCCGGTATTGTAAAAGAGGAAGTTGCCTTATTTCTTATAGTCACTTGTATATTTATTTTTTTTGCTTCAGCTGGTATATATTATTTTGAAAATGAAGCACAACCAGAAGTTTTTAGTTCCATATTTCATAGTGCTTGGTGGGCTATTGTGACTTTAACAACTGTAGGATACGGAGATGTCTACCCAATTACTGTGGGTGGAAAAATATTCACTTTTTTTATTTTGTTAATTGGTGTTGGTATCGTTACAATTCCTGCTGGTTTAGTTGCAACAGCACTGTCGAAAGCTAGAGAAATTGAGGATAAACAAAAAGAATAAAATAATTTTTAGAGTACATAATTAGAAACTCACAGTATTTCAATTTAGTAAGTTCGTATAGACCTATAATTTTAACCTCATAATTCATACTTAACCTCAAAAAAAGCAAACCATCCTTAAAAACCAAAATATTTTTTTCATCTTTGGAGTAAATAAAAATCAACGCTATGAGTAAAACAAAATTAACCATTAACAGTAACGGCTCTGTAAAAGTAGAGGGCGATTTTGAAATAGTAGATGCACAAGGTAATGCATACAATTTACAAGGGCGAACCGTGTTAGGTATTTGTCGTTGTGGATTATCGTCCAACAAGCCTTTTTGCGATGGCTCGCACCGTAACCACTTCGAACACGAAGCAAAAGCTTTCGATTTACCACCAATGAAGCCTCGCTTATAAGTTAAAAATCTGTTTTTTTAATTTATAAGCCACCTTATTTAAATGAGCGAAATAATTAAATATGAGTCTGTTAACAATCAAGTTCAAGTAGAAGTTGAATTTGATGGAAATACGGTTTGGTTAAACCTAAAACAATTGGCAACACCATTTAATAGATATAAATCTGTAATTTCAAGACATTTAAGTAAGATTTTTGATACTAAAGAACTGGATAAACAAGCAGTTGTTGCAAAAAATACAACAACTGCTTCTGATGGAAAAATTTATCAAGTAGAATACTATAATTTAGATGCTATTTTGTCTGTTGGATATCGCTTTAATTCAAAACAAGGCACACAATTTCGAATATGGGCAAATAATATTCTAAAAGAATACTTAGTAAAAGGTTATACTTTAAACGAAAAGCGTTTAGCGCAAAAGGAGCAAGAGGTAAGTGTTTTAAAAAATGGCATTCAAATATTAAGTAGAGCCATTGAAGAAAAAGCTTCTAATAATCAATGGTTAGCTGCTTTTTCGAAAGGCTTGAGTTTGTTAGACGATTACGATCATGAAGCATTAGATGCCAAAGGTTTAACCATAAGAGAAGCAAATTATCCAGGTTTAGAAGATTATCAAATATTAATCAATCAAATGCTAAACGAATTTGATTCGGATGTATTTGGAAAAGAAAAAGATGAGAGTTTTAAAAGTTCCATAGCTCAAATAGCAAAAGGATACGGAGAAGAAGATTTCTATTCCACATTAGAAGAAAAAGCCACTATGCTCTTATACCTACATTGTCAAGAATCATTCATTTGTAGATGGTAATAAACGAATTGCAGCTGCCTGTTTTTTTAAAATTTTTAAAACAAAACAACATGCTTTTTAATAGTAAACAAGAACCAATAATTAGCAACGATACGCTGGCGAGTTTTACATTGTTTATTGCTTCAAGTAAACCTGAAGAAATGGAAACTGTTAAGCGTTTGGTGATAAGTGTTTTAAATAGAAATAAATAAATTTATTTTTAAAACAAAACAATTCTTTGTAAAAACGGCTTTAATATAAAAACTTTCAAAACCCGTTAATAACTACTAACAACTCCCATGGTTATTTTAACTTCAAATTCATAATTTGCAAGCCAATTAGAAATGAGTTTAAGTGAAAGTTTGTATTGCAGAAAAACCAAGTGTTGCCCGAGAAATAGCGGCTGTTTTAGGCGCTAATACCAAGCATGATGGGTATTACGAAGGTAATGGATACGCCGTTACATACACTTTTGGGCATTTATGTACTCTAAAAGAACCCAACGATTATAAACCACATTGGAAAAGTTGGGATTTAAACAATCTTCCTATGTTACCCGAAAAGTTTGAAACTAAGGTATCGGCAAATTCGGGTATTCAAAAACAATTTAAAATAGTAAAAAGCCTTTTCGAAAAAGCCGAAGTGGTTATAAACTGTGGGGATGCCGGACAAGAAGGCGAGCTTATTCAGCGCTGGGTGTTAAATCAGGCTAATTATAAAGGCGATGTGCTGCGTTTATGGATTTCGTCGTTAACCACCGAGGCGATTAAAGAAGGTTTCGAGAATTTAAAACCTTCGGCGCAATACGATAACTTATTTTATGCGGGCTTTTCGAGGGCTATTGGCGACTGGCTTTTAGGTATGAATGCCACCAGACTTTACACCCTTAAGCACGGCGCGAATAAGCAGGTATTGTCTATTGGTAGGGTGCAAACACCTACACTTGCCATGGTAGTGAACCGATTTAAAGAAATTGAAAATTTTAAACCACAACCATACTGGGAATTACAAACCCTTTACCGAGATACCTTATTTAGTTACGAAGACGGTCGTTTTTTAAAAAAGGAAGATGGCGAACTTCTAGCAAATAAAGTAAAAGAAAGCGATTTTGAAATTGTTTCTATCGAAAAGAAAAAAGGCAGTGAGTATGCACCTAAATTATTCGATTTAACAGGTTTGCAGGTGTATTGTAATAATAAATTTGGGTTTTCGGCCGATGAAACCTTAAAAATAGCCCAGTCGCTTTACGAACAAAAAGTAGTAACCTATCCCAGAGTTGATACCACTTTTTTACCAAACGATGTTTATCCTAAAGTAGAAGGCATTTTAAGAAAACTTACAAAATACAATGCCTTAACCCAACCGCTTTTAGGAAAGAAAATTAAAAAATCGACCAAGGTTTTTAACGATAAAAAAGTAACCGATCACCACGCGATTATTCCAACAGGTATGGAAACCCAGTTGCCATATAACCAGCAACAGGTTTACGATATTATTGTGAGACGATTTATTGCCGTGTTTTATGAGGATTGTTCGGTAGCAAACACCACTGTTATGGGAAAAGCTGCCGAAGTACCGTTTAAAACCACAGGTAAGGAAATATTAAAAAAAGGGTGGCGTATTGTTTTTGAAACCCCCAATGCTAAAGAAAAAGAATCGGGTATTTTACCAACGTTTACCGAAGGCGAAAAAGGCCCTCACGAACCTTCGTTTTTAGAGAAGGAAACCAAACCACCCAATCAGTTTACAGAAGCTTCGCTGCTTCGCGCTATGGAAACAGCAGGTAAGCAGGTCGACGATGAGGATTTACGCGAACTTATGAAGGAAAATGGTATTGGAAGACCTTCTACACGAGCCAATATTATTGAAACCCTTTTTAAGCGTAAATACATTATGCGTAACAAAAAGCAGGTGTTGCCAACGCAAACAGGTATTCAGTTAATTGATACCATACAAAACGATTTGCTAAAATCTGCCGAGTTAACAGGAAGCTGGGAAAAGCAATTAAAAGATATTGAAAAAGGGGTGTTTAGTGCCGCAGCTTTTATAAATAACATGAAACGCATGGTTGATGCTTTGGTGTACGAAGTAAGAAGCGAAACCACCCGCGCTAATATTTCGCATGCCGCCACTGTAAAAAAAGCCGAAGCCCAGGAAGCAAAGAAACCCAAAGGTATTCTAGCGCAAAGCTGCCCAAAATGTAAGCGTGGGCATATTTTAAAAGGGAAATCGGCTTATGGGTGTAGCGCGTATAAATCGGGTTGCGATTTTGTGCTGCCTTTTAGTTTTTTAGGTAAGAAAATATCTGAAAAACAATTCATTCGATTGTTTGAAAAGGGGTCGACGGTTAATTTGAAGGGTTTTAAAACCAAAAATGGCGATGAGGTTGAAGGTTTAGTACGATTTGACGATGCTTTTAAATTAAAGCTAGAGCCTAAAAAAGGAGCTGTAAAGGCGGTTCCAGACGAATTAACTTGTCCGAAATGCAAAAAAGGTACTGTTATTAAAGGCAAAACGGCTTACGGTTGCAGTGCTTATAAATCGGGATGCGATTTTAAAGTGTCGTTTGAGGCAGTTAGAGCTAAAATAAACGGACAAAAGCCCACCAAGGAGCTTGTTTATAATATTTTGAATGGAAGCGCTTAAAACGACTCACAGGCATTTTATAGTTTATAAACCCTATGGGGTTTTGAGTCAGTTTGGTAGTAACGATAGCAAGCAGCAATCTAAAAAGTTTTTAGGTATATTACATGATTTTCCCGAAGGGATTATGCCTATTGGTCGTTTAGATGAAAAAAGTGAGGGCTTGTTATTATTAACCACCGATGGTAAAATGAGCGACTTTGTAAATAGCCAAAAGGTTGAAAAGGAATATTATGCTCTGGTTAACGGCGCTATAACCGATGCTGAGATTGAGCAGCTTAAATTGGGCGTAGAAATAGGTTTTAATGGCAAAAAATATGTCACGAAGCCTTGCAAAGCTTTCAAGTTAGAACAAGAACCTAATTTGCCGGTACGTTCTAAGAAAATACGCGATGACCGCCATGGCCCAACCACTTGGATTTCTATCACGTTAAATGAAGGTAAGTTTAGGCAGGTGCGAAAAATGACATCGGCTGTGGGGTTTCCTACCTTGCGTTTGGTACGTGTTAGGGTAGGATCCATTTCACTAAACACCATGCAAGTGGGCGATGTTATAGAGTTGGCTGATTTGCGCGTTAGGGATTGAAGCAAGCTACCGTGTAGCGCGTAAAGCCCGACCTGAAAGGGAACGCCCTAATTAAACTTCTAACTTTTTTAATTCTTTGTAGTTTCGGTTTAAACGTTTTAGTAGTAAGCCGTATAAGAGGCGGTAAAAAAGCCATATTATAACAACAAATCCGGCAACTGTACCTAAAATTATTAAGCAGGAGAGCATGAGCTGGTTATTGTTAAAATGCTCTAGTTTTTCCGATACTATTGGGTCTTTAGTAAAGGCAAAGTAAAAGCCAATAAGTAATGAAACTCCGGCAACTATTAAATTGTAAAGCACATAATATTTAACGATTTTACGTGTTTTTAAAATGCTTTCCATGAGTTTTTTTGCGTTGTCTGTTACCGAAATAGACTGGTACGATTTGTATAACAGGTAGATAAAAAGCAGGATAACGCCATAAGTAAATAGGGTAATGGCTGTAAAAACGGTGTCGTTGGGAAAAACGGCGTCTAATTTTTCCTTATAATCTTCTGAGCTAAAATAGGGGAGGGTGTTTAATAAAATCCAGAAAACAAGTTCGGCAATGCTAATGTAAAAGAGCGTCTTAACAATGGAAGACGATTTCTTTTGTAGCATTTTGTATATATCGGAAGCTGTTAAGGTGCGTTGTTCTTTATGCTTGTTCCAGTCCTTTTTTAGTAAATCTAATTCGTCCATGGCTTAGGGATTTAAAATGGTTTTTAGTTTTGTTTTAATTCGATTCATCTTCACGCGGGCATTCACTTCACTAATTCCCAATGTTTCACTAATTTCTCTATAGTCTTTGTCTTCTAAATAAAGAAAAACCAATGCTTTTTCAATGTCGTTTAATTGGTGTACGGCTTTATAAAGAACTTTTAATTGTTGTTCTTCGGTGTCGTCGTAAGCTTCGGCGGTTATTTTAAATTCTACACCTTCAAAATCTTGTGTGTTAATGGTACGCTTCGATTTTCTGTAGAGGGTAATGGCGGTATTTAAACCGACACGGTACATCCAGGTGCTAAATTTTGCATCGCCACGAAACTTAGGATAGGCTTTCCAGAGTTGTATGGTAATCTCTTGAAACAAATCGTTGTGCGCGTCGTAATTATTGGTGTACAAACGGCAAACTTTGTGTACAATATTTTGGTGCTTTTCCAGCAGCTCTACAAAACTATGTTCAAGTTCTTTTTTCAATGTTTTGGTTTGGTTACTATATAAGTAGTTTTAAGTTTTGAATTGTTACAGTTGAGTAAAAATAATTATTTTTTTAAGAAGATTTTAATTAAAAAATAGGGGTGATTTTAAAATAGATAGGCTTGCTTTTGTTAATTTTTTAAAGTTAAACTAAGAGTTTAATTAATTATTCTAAGTATTTGGTTTGTAAATTTTTAAATACTATGTATAGATATTTTCTATAGTAGGTTTTTGGGTTAAAAATACCCGTTTTGAAGTGGTTTGATATAGCTAATATATAAAAAAATAATAAGCCAAATTTTGGGTGTTATTTTGGTTTTAATAATTAAAAATAGCGATGCGTATTGCATTATTTTTGTACATCTAAAAACTTGAAAATGTATCTTATTTTAAATTTTTTTTAGGTGTTTTCTGGTTTAGATATGATAAATATCATAGTTGAACCTTGGCTTAAATTTTACCTTTAGGATATAAAAATTAGTAGTCATGGTATCCAAAAAAAATCCAGAATTAGAAATAGGTAGAAATAGTAGTTTGTATTTTGCTATAGGTTTAAATTTAATGTTACTATTAACTTGGCGTGCTCTAGAATTTAAAACTTACGAAAAGGAAGAAGTTGATGTAGGTATAGTAAGTATGGATGCTCAAGTTGAGGAAGATATTCCTATTGTAACCATGAGAATATCAACACCACCACCGCCACCGCCACCCACTGTTATTCAGGAAAATATAGAAATAGTTGAAGATGAGGTAGAAGTAGAAGAAACCGTTTTCGAAAGTACCGAGACTAATCAAAATGATGCCATTGTAGAAAAAGGTGAGGTTGTGGGTATTGGAGATGTGCGGGTTGAAGCAGTTGAAGAAGAAGTAGAGGTTGCATTTGCAATTATAGAAGATGTTCCTGTGTTTCCTGGATGTGAAGGTTTGTCTAAGGAAGCTACCAAAAAGTGTTTTGAGAAAAAAGTGCAAAAACATGTTGTAGATAACTTTAATTATCCAGAGGATGCTTTAAGTCTTGGTATTCAAGGGCGTGTATCTGTTTTGTTTATAATTGATAATAAAGGCTTAATAACCAATGTGCGTTCACGTGGTCCAGATAAAATTTTAGAAAAAGAAGCCGAACGAATTATAAAGCTATTACCCAAAATGAAACCCGGAATGCAACGAGGTCGTCCTGTTAAAGTGGCGTATGCTGTTCCAATTTTCTTTAAAATGGGTAACGGTTAAAGTGAATGTAAATATTTGAGATTACGTATTTATTTATAAAACCAAGAAGCTGTAATTAAGTTTCTTGGTTTTTTTTGTGTTTAATATGCGCTCTAATACAGTTCGTCTTTAAAAACTAACAGTTCGGTTATTTGCTTTTTTAAAGCTATTATTGTTATATCAAATTTGTGTCGTAATTATAAAACAATAACATCATGACACATCCTAAAAACATTCCTAAGCAAGAATTTAAAAATAGCTTTCAAGTTTTTGTTAACTTTAAAACCGAAACGCGTAATTAAAAAACAAATCTATTAAATTAACATAGAGCAAATTAAGATATTTTATATGAACAAATGGATTAAAAATATATTTATAACTTTTCTAATTGGGTGCAGCATTTTTCTACTCGATTTTTTACTAAATAAAGGTTATAAATTCGATACCCTAGAACAGATTTTGATTGATTTTGCTTTCTATCAATTGTATTCTTTTGTTTTGGGCTATTCTAACATGTTTTATTTCGATTTCCTAGAAAGACGCTCTTGGTCTCAAAAAAGTGGCTTAAAACGCATCATAATCGGTATTTTGGGCTCGGTAATAATAACTTTAGTAGGCTTATTTGTGTTAAGATCTGGAACGGCTGTTTTTTATAAAGGCTACACGTTTCAGTTTTTTATCGCTAACTAGAAGTTTCAGTATTACCAATTCGGACTCTGGGTTACGCTTTTCATTGTTGGTATCTTTCATTTGCTATTCTTTTACAACCGCTATCAACAAAACAAATTAAAAGAACAAAAAGTTATAGCAGGTACGGCCAGCGCGAAGTTCGATGCGTTAAAAAACCAGTTAGATCCTCACTTTTTATTTAATAGTTTAAATGTTTTAACCAGCTTAATCGAAGAAAATCCAGAACAGGCACAAAAATTCACAACCTCCTTATCAAAGGTATATCGCTACGTTTTAGAGCAAAAAAACAAAGAACTGGTGCTGGTCGACGAGGAGTTGGAATTCGCAAAAACCTACATGTCGCTTTTAAAAATGCGCTTTGAAGATAGTATTGTTTTCGATATACCAGCGCAGTCAAAAAATCCCGAAAGCAAAGTTGTGCCACTGGCGCTGCAATTACTCTTAGAGAATGCTGTAAAGCACAATATGGTTACGCCCAGTCGCCCTTTGCACATTAAAATTTACGAACAAGACCAGCAATTAATTGTAGAAAACAATTTGCAACCCAAACAAATAGTTAAAAAAAGTAGTGGTGTGGGACTAAACAACATCAAACAGCGCTACGATTTACTAACAAACAAAAAAATTAATATTCAACAAGAAGCAAACCGTTTTGCAGTAGCAATACCTATGCTTACAAAACAAATAACCATCATGCATACAACAACAAATTCAATGATAGACGATAGCTACGTGCGTGCGCGCAAACACGTAGAAGAATTAAAAGGCTTTTATTACAGTTTAATTTCGTACTGCCTAGTCATTCCTTTTCTCATATTTGTAAACTATAAAACTTACTGGCATTTCCAATGGTTTTGGTTTCCTATGTTAGGCTGGGGACTTGGTTTAAGCATCCAGGCATTCCGTGTATTTGTAAGCAATAAATTTTTAGGAGGCAGCTGGGAAAAGCGAAAAATCGAACAATTTATGCGCGAAGAAGAAAAAAAACAATGGCATTAAAAACTCAAAACAATGAACACATCCAATCAACATACGCAATCCCAATTCGATAGAGAAAACGCTTACCTACGAGCCGAAAAGCGCATTAAAATGCTAAAAGGCTTCTATTGGCATCTGTTTTGGTACCTGGTAATTAACATCTTTTTACTGGTTATGCTGGCCATTAACGTAAAGAACTTCGACTTATGGCGCGCCGAAAATTTTTCAACCGCATTCTTCTGGGGCATCGGTTTGGGGTTTCATGCGCTCGGGGTTTTTGGCGGCAACCTACTCTTTTCTAAAGACTGGGAAGCGCGGGTCATTCAAAAATATCAAGACAAAGAAAACAAACGTTGGGAGTAACATATTTAGGGCGTTCCCTTTCAGGTCGGGCTTTCCGCGCTACACGGTAGCCCGCTCCAATCCCTAACACAACAACCAAAGTATCATTCCAAATTAAAAAATAAATCATCCTATGAAGGTTCTTATCATCGAAGACGAAAAACCATCGGCACGCCGCTTACAACGCATGTTAAATGCACTAAACATAGAAGTAGAAACCCTGCTGCATTCCGTAGAAGAATCTATAAACTGGTTTCAAAACCACCCGCATCCCGATTTAATATTCTTAGATATTCAATTAAGCGACGGCTTATCGTTCGAAATTTTCGAGGCTATCGAAATAAAAAGTGCCGTAATTTTTACAACTGCTTACGACGAGTATGCGCTGCAAGCCTTCAAATTAAATAGCATCGATTATCTTTTAAAACCCATCGACGATACCGATTTGGCAAATGCAGTAGAAAAGTATCAAGAACGCACCCCAAAACACCAACCCGTTTCCATCGATTTTAATGATATCAAAAAATTGCTTGTAAATCCCGTAGACCGCAGTTATAAAAAACGCTTTTCGGTAAAAGTGGGTCAGCACCTAAAACTAATAAATATCGATGATGTGGAGTGTTTTTATAGCGAAAATAAAGGCACTTACCTCTATACAACCGAAGGAAGAAACTATTTGCTAGACACCACCTTAGAGGTGTTGGAAAACGAGTTAGAGCCACAAACCTTTTTTCGGATAAACCGAAAATTCTTTGTAAACATTAATGCTATAAAAGATATGGTAAGTTATACCAACTCCCGTTTGCAAATAAAATTAAATACGTATAACGAAGACACGGTTATTGTAGCTCGCGAGCGTGTTAAAGATTTTAAAACCTGGCTAGAGGCTTAGCTTTGTTGTTTGGCTAATTTGCGCATAACCACCCACTGTTTTAGCATATCGCGAGCGTCTTGTGCGGGGTAGCCTAATACGGTTTTGCCGGCTTCAACATCGCCAACCACTCCCGAACCAGCGCCTATAGTGGCCCCCGAATGAATGGTGGTATGGTCTTTAATAGAAGCACTGCCGCCGATAATAACGCCGTCGCCCAAGGTAACAGAACCTGCGAGTCCGCTATGGCCAGCCATAATACAAAAACGACCCATAACACTGTTGTGAGCAATTTGAACTAAATTATCTATTTTACAGCCATCGCCAATAATAGTGGCGCTAAATTTGGCACGGTCTACACAAGAATTCGCGCCTATTTCTACATAATGACCAATAATAACATGTCCTATTTGTGGTATTTTTACCAATCCGCGACCATCGTCACTGGGTCTGTATCCAAAACCATCGGCTCCAATGCTAACGTTTGTATGAAAAATACAGTGGCTGCCAATAATACAACGCTCTCTTATCACTGTTCCAGACCAAACAGTGGTGTGGTTTCCTATGGTTGTTTCATCAAATACACAAACGTTAGGGTATAAAACCACGCCGTCGCCCAATTGTACATCTTTACCAATGTAGCAATGTGCGCCTATTTTACAATCTTTTCCTAGGGTTGCTGTTTCGTGTATAACCGCTGTTGGATGAATTTGAGTATCGAATACGGGTGGTGCCGGGTTGAATAACTCCAAAACCTTAGCCATAGCCAAATCGGCATTTTTCACCTTAATAAGCGCCCTGTTGTCGCCAGTTTCCACAGTTAAATTGTCGTTTATAATGGCAGCACTGGCCTTAGAAGTTTCCCATTGTTTTAAGTATTTACTACTTCCTATAAAGGTTATGTGGTTTTCTTGGGCTGCTTTTAATTGCTCTGGTCCTTTAATAAGGTTTGTAGTTGTGCCAATTAATTCACCTTGTAAAAAGGTGTTAATAGCTTCAATGGTGTAAGATTTTTTCAAAAAAGGCTTATTAGTTAGTTCGAACGAAGTCCTTGTAAAACTAAACATAAAAACCAAATAAATAAGTAAATATCAATTATTTATTCTTCCAGCCTGTTTTCATCAAAAGCCGAAGGAAGTAATTTAGGAATCACTTTAATAACCAACGGTAGTAAAATGGCGCCGCCAGGAAGTAAAAATATGGCTAAACTTGGTATCGATTTAAAAATGTCTAATAACTGCTCGTGTACTTTTTTTTGTTCTTCGGCATTTAAATCTCTTACTGTCGATTGGGTTAGTAATACCATTAATTCTTTGCTGTCTTTTAATTCCTGGTACAAGCGTTTACTGTTTCTAGTAATTAATTTCATAACCATTTTACTAGAGTTGTTATAAAAGCTTTGTATGATGTTTTTAGAATTTAAAAGGGCGATACGGTCTTTATTAGTCGTATAAAAACTGGTAATAGCAGCAATGCTTTTGTTAATGGTGTCGCTGTCTACATTTAAATCGGTTCCCAATTGAATTAAATAGCGTTTTTCGGTAGGGTCTATGGTTTTATCGCTCCAGGTTGCCATACACGCCAGGTCCATAATATAAAGTTTCTCTAACGGGTTTTTAATGTTTGCAATGGCTTCTTCATAGCTTATGCTGTGGTTAGAATGAAAGCGCAACGACGATTCAAAAAGTTTAATTAAACTTTCGTCGTATTGGTTTTTAACTTCTTTGGCATTTAAAACATCTAAAGTAATGGTTTCAATAGCCGCTTCGAGGTACTTTATATAGTCAATAGAAATAGAGGCTGTTTTTAAATATTGTTCGTAAGCCAGTACATCAACATTTAATAAAGCATTAATAATGATGTAGTTAAAGTTTTTGGTAATAAAGTTAGCATCAATTTGAACCCGCTTATGAATAATCTTTTCTAGTTGTTCGTGCGATTTGTTTCCGCCAAGTAATCCCTTAAAAAAAGAAGTTTTTAATTCGTTAATCTGGGTGTAAAAATCAATGACACTTTCGGTAAACGGTATATTGGAGTCTGAATGGGCGTGGGTATGCAGTAAGGCCAGACACAAATTGGTTTTACAAAGTTCTTCATCGGTTAAATCCTTTTTGGTTATTACCTGGTTTACAACTTCCAAGTTGTTACCATAAATAAAACCACAGCTCCGAAGGGCTTCGTAAAACGGCTCCTTACTCAGGTTTAAAAAAGTATCATTTTTAGATACAATCTTAAGTAATTTCTTTATCCAACCAATGCCAGAAGGGTTCATTGTTTTTTTTTATTTAACGCTATAAATGTAGTGTTTTAGGCTAAAATAAAGAAAATAATTGCATTAACATTATTTTAACAAAACCGCTCTTCTTGTTTCTTCGTAGGTATGCATGAGAACCACATAATTAACTTAAATAAAATCTCAGAAAAATGAAAAATTTAAAAACAGTATTAGGAATTGGAGTTATAGCGGTAGCTAGTTTCTTCATCATTGCAGCCGATCACATTGATGCACCTGCAGTAAAAGGGGGTAGTAGTGATATTACCGATTTTTATGCCTTCCAGGGGCAAGACACAAACAATATCGTGTTTGTTGCCAATTTACAAGGCTTATTAAGTCCGATGGCAACCAGCGAAGCCATGTTTCAAGAAGATGTGTTAATTGAATTTAATATTGACAACACAGGCGACAATGTAGAAGATTTAGTAATTCAAGCCATTCCAAGAAACGGTACGATGTACTTCTTTGGTCCGGTAGCGCCTGCAAAACCAGGTTTAGAAAGCACCATCATGACCAATGCAACAGCCATGGGTAGTGTTGCAATTACACTTTACGGTACAAATGCTATTACAAGTTCAAATGCAGGCATGAAGTTTTTTGCAGGACCACGCGACGATCCTTTCTTTATGGATTTTGCTCAATATTCTGCCATTATTGGTGGTACAGCAGCAGGGTTTAACAATCCGGGTGCCGATACTTTTGCAGGCAGTAATGTATTATCTGTAGTTGTTGAGGTTCCTAAATCGATGATTGGCGGTACAGGCACTATTAATACCTGGGTAGAATCTAAAAGAAAATAAAACATAACAACCTTAAAATTTACAATTATGAAACGTATAAACAATATAAAAGTATTCGCAGTAGCACTAGCTGTATCCTTAGTTTCCTTTAACTGTAACGATAACGATAGCGATAAAATGATGAATATGGGACCTGATTTCTCGGGGATTTACATGCAAGAAGATCAAATGGGACGACCAGCGGTAAACACCGTTTTTGTATCGGCCTCAAGCAAAGATAATTTTAATGTTACAGAGCCTTCTAAACAAAATGCGGCTTTTCAAAGCATGTTTCAAACCAACTTGCAAGCCTTAAGTCCGGCGTTTGCAAATGCGGGCGATAAAAATGCTTTAAACCTAGATGCAGCTGCCTTTACAGGTATTCTGGCAACCGATGTTTTAAATGTTTACCAGACGGGACATATCCTTAAAATTAGGATTGTCCCGTTTTTTTTTACTCTGAAAACCCGTATTAATACTGGATATTTTTAAAAGTAAGGGGTTAATATCGCTGGTTTGAACTTTTTTATTTTGAAAACCGAATTTATTTGGAAATATCAAACCGGTAAGGAGTCTTTTGTTGTGAATATCACCATCAACGTATTGTTTATCAAAGTTTTGTAATTTAGATAAGCCTTTTTTATAAGTTTCAAAAATATCTTTCTGTTTATTTTGAGCCTGTTCTAAAAGTTCAAGCTCATCCAAAATATCCTGATATCTTTTTTTAGCCTGAGTGTACTCTGATTTATCCATTTGACCATCAATAAACAAGTCTTGAATTTTGATAAGTTTATCATTTATGAGTTTGACTTTCTCGTAATGTTTAGGCCCTAGTTTAGAAGTCAGTAATTGCTTTTGAAGTTGTTCCTTAATTATGATTTGTAAAAGTTCAAGAACAGGCTTATTAAGTGTGATGCTTTTTAAAAAAGACATAAACGACGTTTCGGCCTCTTCAATGCGATACCTGCCTTTGCACGGGCTAATACAGTGATAATAGGCGTAATGTTCAGAGCGACCTTTGCAAACACTGGCAGTCAGAGGTCTGTTGCACTCAGGGCACAGCAAAAACCCTTTTAGGGGAAATTTAGTATTTATTCTGCTGTGCGTTACGTGATGCTTTTTCTTTTTAGCATCAAGTACCACCTGAACCTGGTCAAAAAGCTTTTTAGAAACGATAGGCTCATGAATACCATCCACAATAATTTCAGGCTCATCCTTATAAGCTTTAACAAAAACACCACCATAATAGATAGGATTTCTAAGAATAATAGAAAACATAGATTTAGAACTTTTTAAACCTTTACTATTGAGTTTGGTAAGGACTTCCTTTTGCGTATCCTTAGATGGGCCAACAACGTTTTATGACGGAACCAATGTGCTTACCGGTAGAAATTTAACCGATGATGTTATTACCGTAGAATTGTTATTGATTTTTGGTGGTGAAGATTTTTCAGAAAATCCAACACTTTCAGACGATAACGTAAGTAGTAATGACAAGGCATTTTCAGCGTCATTTCCTTATTTAGCTTCTCCTTGGTAGAAGTTCATGCATACTCTGGAGTCTTTCTCTCAACTTTCTTAGACTCCAGAGTTTTTATTTCAAACAAAAAATAATAACCAAAAATCAAAATTATGACTTTACGACTTATAACGCTGTTTTGTACACTGGTATCCGTGCTAAGTTGTACAATATCACCAAAACAAGTAACCCAAGTACAACAGTATGAAGCTTATTTGCTTCCTGATAATAACCCCGATTTAAAAACTACAGCCGCCGAATTAGCCTTCTGGAAAGCTAAGCACCAAAAGCACCCCGAACAATTTCCTTATGTTGCTAAAATAGCATCTTGCTACAACCATTTATTTGGTATTACTGGCGATATCGATTGTTTGAAATTAGCAGAAACCTATTATATGCAAGCTGTTGAAATGACGCACTACACCAATAGTGGTTACTTAAAAAGTTTAGCATCAAATTATATTTCACAACATAAATTTAAAGCGGCCTTAGCTTTATTGAAAAAAGCCGAAACCATTGGCGACCATTTAGAAGGTACTCAAAAAATGTTATTTGATGTGCATTTAGAATTGGGTAATTACGATTTGGCTAAAACCTATTTAGATACCTTTAGCGACGATTCCGATTTCGATTATTTAATTCGAGTAGCCAAATGGAGTGATCACCGCGGTCAATTAGATGTTGCCATAAAATATTTAGAAAAAGCGAGAGACAAAGCAGAATTTGCCAATAACAAATCTGAAAAACAATGGATTTATACCAATTTAGCCGATTTTTATGGACACCATGGTAACATTGAAGCTTCTTACCAACACTTTTTAAAAGCTTTAGAATTGAATCCTAACGATGCCTATGCCAAAAAAGGTATTGCTTGGATTGTTTATTCTCATGAGAAAAATCCAAAGGAAGCCTTACGCATTATCGAATCGATTAGTAAAAATTATCATGATCCAGATTACTATTTATTACAAGCCGAAATCGCCGAATTTAAAGGCGATGATAAGTTAAAAGATGCATTTTTAAATACTTATAAGATTGCTGTAGATAATAACAACTATGGCGATATGTACAATAAGTATAATGCACTACTTTATGCCGAAAACAAAGCAGAGAGCGCTAAAGCCTTAAAAATAGCCCACCGAGAAATTAATAACCGACCAACACCACAGTCTTACGATTTGTTGGCATGGACGTATTTTAATCAGGGTGATTATAAAGATGCTTTGCAAGTGGTAGAAACGCATATTGATGGTAAAACATTTGAACCTGAGGTTTTATTTCATGCCGCTAAAATTTACAAAGCTTGCGGTGCGTTAAAAAAAGTTAATGTTTTGAAAAAAGAATTACAGGAAAGTACTTTTGAGCTCGGTCCCTTAATGGCTCAAAAAATAGAAAACATTTAAACAAAATTTATGAAAACCGACCGTTTACTTTACCTGATGCTCTTCATTTTTACGGTGAATGCTATGTATTCACAACAAATAAAAGGTGTTGTGGTTAACAGCTATAAGCAACCATTAGAAGGGGCTTATGTTTATAATTTAAATTCTAAAAGTCATGCCCATACCGCCGAAAGTGGGGTGTTTAATTTAGAAAACACGCGTGTAAACGATACTTTAAAAATTGGTTTACTGGGCTTCAAAACCAAAAAAATCGTAGTAACCGATTCAAATTTTAAAGGAACACTCGATATTGTTTTAGAAGAAAAATCTTTTCAGTTAGATGAATTGATATTAACCGAAACATTAAACACCGTAAGTACCATCTCTCGAATGGATTTAAATACAACTCCCGTAAATTCATCACAGGAAATTTTACGAAAAGTACCTGGCTTAATCATTGGCCAGCATGCTGGGGGCGGTAAAGCCGAACAGCTATTCTTAAGAGGTTTCGATATCGATCATGGTACCGATGTTTCTTTAAATGTAGATGGAATGCCTGTAAATATGGTGTCTCATGCACACGGACAAGGGTATAGCGATTTGCATTTTGTCATTCCTGAAACCGTGAATAAAATCGATTTTGGAAAAGGAGCCTATTATGCGCATCGTGGTGATTTTGCCACTGCAGGTTACGTCGATTTTTCAACAAAAGATTATTTAAAACATAATTTAGTATCTGTTTCGGCAGGGCAGTTTAACTCGGTTCGTACTTTAGGAATGTTTAATTTACTAGACAATTCTAACAATCAAAATGCTTATATAACTACAGAATATATCGCTACCGATGGTCCTTTCGATTCTCCACAAAATTTTAACCGACTTAATTTATTTGGAAAATATGTGGCATACACACCCAATAACGATAAAATCGCTTTAACTGTATCGCACTTTACCAGTCGTTGGGATGCTTCAGGGCAAATACCACAACGTGAAGTCGATAACGGCAACATAAGTCGTTTTGGAGCTATCGATGATACCGAAGGCGGAAATACCCAACGCACCAACATTAATGTAGCCTTTAATAAGCATGTATCAGATAAAAGTTCTTTAAAAACCAATGCGTTTTACAGTCATTATGGTTTCGAATTGTATTCTAATTTTACTTTTTTCCTTGAAGATCCTATAAATGGCGATCAGATAAAGCAACAGGAAGACCGACAAATTTTAGGGTTTAATACGGCCATTACTAATGAGATGTATTTAGGAAATACTCCGGTAAAAACGACTTCAGGACTTAGTTTAAGACACGATATTGTGAATGATATTGAACTTTCACATACATTAAATAGAAAAACAACCTTAGAGCAAATTCAGTTGGGCGATTTAAATCAAACCAACATCAGTGCCTTTACTCAGGCCGAATTCGATTTTGGAAAATTAAAAATAGCACCTGCTTTAAGACTCGATTATTTCAAGTTTTTATATAACGACCAGTTAATTCCAAACTACAGCCCCCAGGCTGAGACCAAGACAATTATGAGTCCGAAACTTAATTTTTATTACGATGCTGCAAAACATTGGCAGCTGTATTTAAAATCGGGACTAGGGTTTCATTCCAACGACACCCGCGTTATTGTTAGTCAGCAAGGAAAAGACGTTCTGCCAAGATCCTATGGTTTAGACCTTGGAAATGTATGGAAACCATCGCCTAAACTTATTGTAAACTCGGCTTTATGGTATATGTTTTTAGAGCAGGAATTTGTTTATGTAGGCGATGCCGGTATTGTAGAGCCTAGTGGAAAAACCGAACGCTACGGTTTAGATTTAGGCCTTCGTTACCAATTTAACGATTGGTTGTATTTCGATTCTGATGCCACATTAACCCACGCACGAAGCACCGAAGACCCTGAAGGACAAAATTATATTCCATTAGCACCCGATTTTACACTGGCAGGTGGTTTGTCGGTTAGCAATTTAGATGGATTTTCGGGAGGCATTCGTTATCGTTATGTCGACGACAGACCTGCCAACGAAGACAACTCTATCGTTGCACAAGGTTATTTTGTTACCGATTGTAATGTGAATTACACCTTTAAAAATATCACGCTGGGTCTTACTGTTGAGAATCTTTTTGATACCGATTGGAATGAAACGCAATTTGCAACCGAGTCGAGATTACGAAATGAAACACAATCGGTTGAAGAAATTCATTTCACTCCAGGCACACCCTTTTTTATGAAAGCAAGTATTTCGTATACATTTTAAAATATACTAGTAACTAATTTGAGGGGTTAGTTACTTGGTTACTAACAAGTGAAAAAGAAAATTGATTTTTGGTTTTTTGTTAGGGAAAGTGGCTCCATTATAATATTTATAATGGGGCCCTTTCTTATTTTAGGCGCGCCGTTGAATTTTAAATATATGTTATTATTCACCAATTTTAAGTGAAGTCATAGTAAGTGAGCCCGCTAAGGGTTTATCGTTACATATGGAAACCTGTTCGTTCGTTCTCTTTAATGGCATTCATTGGGCTTCCATGACTTAAGAACATCACAGGCATTTTGTGTGTGTAGCTCAAAGTATTAGAGAATTTATTTAAATCTTGTAAAGTCAGGGTGTTTTAAGTAAGCTCGTTTAATGGCTAAAAAAAATCCCTTTAGCATGCTAAAGGGATTTTTTTATAGGTATGATTTTTATTGTTATTAATTATCAATAATAACCCAATCACCTTTAGCTAATAACGGCTCGGCTTGTTTGTATTTAAGCGTTTTGTTTTCTCCGTTAATAACATGTTTTATTGTAACCTGATCGTTACGACCAATTTTTGGTCTGTCGCGTACAATAGTTTCTACAACCTGTGGTTGTTGTTGCGTATTGCTTGCTGCTCTATTTTGAGCCGAACGTTCATCAAGATTTGGTATTTCATCTTTTTGAATGTTTAGTTTTTCTTGCTTACGCGCTTTAGCTTCCTGAATAGTATCTTGCGTTTCCTGAGGTAATTCCCCTTTAAATAAGAATGAAATAACATCTTTATTTACCTCATCAATCATCGATTTAAACAATTCGAAGGCTTCAAACTTGTAAATAAGCAGCGGATCTTTTTGTTCGTGAACCGCTAGTTGTACCGATTGTTTTAGTTCGTCCATTTTACGTAAATGGGTTTTCCAAGCATCATCAATAATAGCTAAAGTGATGTTTTTCTCGAAATCGGTAATTAACTGTTTACCATTGGTTTCATAGGCCTTTTCTAGGTCTGTTACCACATTTAAGGTTTTAATACCATCGGTAAAAGGCACGACAATACGTTTGAATTTATCGCGTTGTGTTTCGTATACGTTTTTAATAACAGGAAATGCTAAATCGGCATTACGTGTCATTTTTTCTTTATAATGTTCGAAAGCAGCTTTGTACACCTTCGACGTTATTTCCTGAGCCGAAAGTTTACCAAATTCAGCATCCGAAAGGGGAGCACTCATAGAGAAATAACGAATCAATTCAAATTCGAAATTCTTGTAATCGTTTGCTGCTTTGTTAGATTCTACAATATTTTCGGCAGTATCAAAAAGCATGTTAGCCAAATCGACACGAAGACGCTCTCCAAACAAGGCGTGGTGACGACGTTTGTAAACCACCTCACGTTGGGCATTCATAACATCATCATACTCCAATAAACGTTTACGTACGCCAAAGTTGTTTTCTTCTACTTTTTTCTGTGCACGCTCAATAGATTTAGAAATCATAGAATGCTGAATCACTTCACCTTCTTTAAGGCCCATTCTATCCATCATTTTAGCAATACGCTCACTACCAAATAAACGCATTAAATTATCTTCTAACGACACATAAAACTGTGAGCTTCCTGGGTCTCCTTGACGACCTGCACGACCACGTAACTGGCGGTCTACACGACGCGAATCGTGACGTTCTGTACCAACAATAGCTAAACCACCGGCTTTTTTAACGGCATCGGTTAATTTAATATCGGTACCACGACCTGCCATATTGGTTGCAATGGTTACCTGTCCTGGTTGTCCAGCCTGCGCTACAATATCGGCTTCTTTTTTGTGAAGTTTCGCATTTAATACGTTGTGAGGTATTTTTCTAATGCTAAGCATTTTTGCTAACAACTCACTAATTTCTACCGACGTTGTACCAATTAAAACCGGGCGTCCTGCTTCCGATAATTTGGTAACATCTTCTATAACGGCATTGTATTTTTCACGTTTTGTTTTGTAAACTAAATCGTCTCTATCGTCGCGAGCAATAGGGCGGTTGGTTGGAATTTCAACCACATCTAATTTGTAAATTTCCCAGAATTCGCCCGCTTCTGTTACTGCTGTACCTGTCATACCCGACAGTTTGCGGTACATTCTAAAGTAATTTTGAAGTGTTACCGTTGCAAAGGTTTGGGTAGCATCTTCAATTTTTACATTCTCTTTCGCTTCAATCGCTTGGTGTAAACCATCGCTGTAACGACGCCCATCCATAATACGACCGGTTTGTTCGTCTACAATCATTACTTTATTATCAATCACCACATACTGGGTGTCTTTTTCAAATAAAGCATAGGCTTTTAAAAGCTGGTTTAAGGTGTGAATACGTTCCGATTTTACACCGAAATCTTTATAAAGCTCTTCTTTTAATTTGGCCTCTTCGGCAAGAGGTAATTTTTTATCTTCAATTTTGGCAATTTCCAATCCAATTTCTGGTAATACGAAGAAATCGGGGTTGTCTTTGCCAGAAATATAATCGATACCTTTTTCGGTTAATTCTACCTGATTGTTTTTTTCTTCAATTACATAGTACAACTCGGCGTCTACCTTAGGCATTTCGCGGTTGTTGTCTTGCATATAGAAGTTTTCAGTTTTTTGAAGCAGTTGTTTTACACCTTCTTCACTTAAAAACTTAATAAGGGCATTGTTTTTAGGGATACCACGGTAGGCACGTAACAATAAGAACCCACCTTCTTTAGTGTCTCCAGCATGAATTAATTTCTTAGCTTCGGCTAAAACACCTGTTAAGTATTTACGTTGCACGGCAACAATATCATCAACTTTTGGTTTTAACTCATTAAACTCATGGCGTTCACCTTGTGGTATCGGCCCCGAAATAATTAAGGGTGTACGCGCATCATCCACTAAAACAGAATCGACCTCATCGACAATAGCAAAATGGTGTGGGCGTTGTACTAAATCGTTTGGCGAATGTGCCATGTTATCACGTAGGTAATCGAAACCAAATTCGTTATTTGTACCGTAAGTAATATCGGAGTTATAAGCTTTTTTACGCGCTTCGGAGTTTGGCTGGTAATTGTCTATACAATCGACCGTTAAACCATGAAACTGAAATAAGGGCGCCATCCAGGCGCTATCACGTTTTGCTAGGTAGTCGTTTACTGTTACCAAGTGCACGCCTTTACCTGCTAATGCATTTAAGTACATAGGAAGCGTTGCTACCAAGGTTTTGCCTTCACCTGTTTGCATCTCTGCAATTTTACCCTGGTGCATGGCGATACCTCCAATAAGCTGTACATCGTAATGTACCATATCCCAGGTAATGGCTTTACCGGCAGCATCCCAAGAGTTTGCCCAAATGGCTTTCTCGTTGTCCAGCGTTACATAATCTTTATTAGCCGAAAGTTCTCTATCGAAACTATTAGCAGTAACCGTAATGGTTGCATTGTTTTTAAAACGTTTGGCGGTTTCTTTAACAACGGCAAAGGCTTCTGGTAAAATGTCGTTTAAAACATCTTCGGTAATTTTGTAAGCATCGTCCTTTAGTTTATCTATTTCGGTGTATAAATCTTCACGTAAATCGATATCTTCGGTGTTTTCGGCATCTTTAAGAAGTGCTTCAATTTTATCGTTAATAGGTTGGTTGGCTTCGGCTATTTTTGATTTAAAAGCGGCGGTTTTAGCTCGTAATTCGTCGTTCGATAGGCTTTCTAATGCCGCTTCAAAAGCCTTAATTTTATTTACAATAGGTGTGATGGCTTTCACATCTTGTTTCGATTTGTCGCCAACAAATACTTTAAGTACAGAATCTAAAAAACTCATGTGTTAATATGTTAAGTGGTTCTAGGTAAGTGCCTAGAGGTCATTTATTAATTTATAAAAATTTAATGCATCCAAAGATACATTTTGTAATAGGTTAATGTAAAATAATAACAAAAAAAAAGTCTCGATACGAGACTTTTAACTTTTCTTTATGCTTTATTAATATTCATCCTCATTCCAGAGGTAATCTTCATCTGTTGGATAGTCAGACCAAATTTCATCAATTGAATCGTAAGCATCACCTTCGTCTTCAATAGACTGTAAATTTTCAACAACTTCCAAAGGGGCACCAGTTCTAATAGCGTAATCTATTAATTCGTCTTTAGTTGCTGGCCAAGGTGCATCACTTAAATACGATGCTAATTCTAGAGTCCAATACATTTTTGTGCGTTTTAATTTTGTGCAAAAATAAATTTTTACTTTAAATATGCAAGGAAAAAATGAAATATTTAATTTTTATTTAAAAGAACGTTTTTTACTACGGTTCGCATAGTTTAAAATATGCTTACTTAATCAAGCGGTATCACTGCCACTGGCTTTTTGTTAACATTTGTTTTTGGATTAAAATCTTAAAACTGAGTGGTACGTTTTGAACCTACTGCTTTTCGGGAATCCACTTAATCTCGTTTGCTTTTAGTTCGTAAGACAACTTTCGTGCCAATACAAACAGGTAGTCAGAGAGTCGGTTTAAGTACATTAAAGTATTCGCATCTACGGGTGCTGTGTCATTAAGCATGGTTACCAAACGTTCGGCTCTACGGCACACACAGCGTGCTATGTGACAGAATGACACGGTTTGGTGTCCGCCAGGAAGCACAAAATGTGTCATAGGGGGTAATGCATCGTTCATGCAGTCCATTTCCAATTCTAAAAGCTGGATATTTTCAGTGGATATTTTTGGGATGTTTAAACGCTCTTTGCCATTTTTTAGGATGGCTTTATCAGGATCGGTAGCTAAAATAGCGCCAACCGTAAACAAACGATCCTGTATTTTTATGAGGATTTCTTTATAGTGATTATCAATGTCTTGGTCTCTTATAAGCCCTAAATACGAATTAAGTTCGTCTACAGTACCGTAGCTTTCAATTCGAATATGATGTTTGGGTACGCGTGTGCCTCCAAATAAAGCGGTGGTTCCTGTGTCGCCCGTTTTTGTGTAAATTTTCATGCTACCAAAGTTAGATATTAAAAGTTAAATATTTGAAAGGAAAAGTGAAAAGTTAAAAGTTAAAAATGAAAAATTAAAAGTGAAAAATGGGTTGTTTAATTGTTTAGTTGTTGGTTGTTGGTTGATGGTTGTTGGTTGTTGGTTGATGGTTGTTGGTTGTTGGTTTTTGGTTTTTGGTTCTCTGTTCTCTGTTCTATTTTCTTTGCTCTATGATCCATGCTCTTGATGTTAACTGAGATTTTAAAATTAAAAGATGGAAGAGCGCATATAGCTTAAAGCTCAAAGCATTTATGAATTATTTGCTCAATCTTTTGTTTATGGTTGTTAGTTGTTAGTTGATGGTTTTTGGTTCTCTGTTCTATGCTCTATTTTCTCTGTTCTATGCTCTTGGCTCTTTATTCTAGGTTAATGGATTGTAACTTCAATTGTATTAGTGAGTGGGCGAGTATGGTTGTTTCATTTTTGATGCCAATTACAGTCGGATTACAAAATGTTCTTTAGCTTGTTCTTTTCTAAAAAACACGAAGCCCCAATAGAAAGTATCGATAGTTACGGTTACTTTGGGATGTTGTTTGATGGTTTCCCAAGCATCAGTCATGTCTTTAGACCAATGAATGTCGTCGAAAATAAAAACGGTATCGTTGTGAATGCTTGGTAAAAGTGTTTCGAAATAGGCTAATGTGGCTTTTTTTTGGTGATTACCGTCAAAAAAAATGAGGTCGTAGGTATGGTTTTTTAAGGTGTTTAACGCTAGACCGAATTCGGAGGTGATGCTTGTAATATTATCGATTTGGTGCGCTTTAAACAAGTTTTTACTGGTTTCCGAAATATTGGAACAGCCTTCTACAGTGGTTATTTGTGCCTCGGGGTTTGCTAAGCCCATAGCATGTGTGGCAATTCCTAGCGAGGTTCCCAGTTCTAAGATGGTTTCGCTGTTAAAATATTGTACCAGTCTATATAACAAGCGCGATCTTTTGTTGGTTGTGCCTGCATACCTAGCTATATTCTTAATGCTACGTTGTGTTTTATTTCCTTTGTGTGAGCCCGCTCCAAAGTCGGTAACGGTTAGTGTGTTATTGTTTTTTAACAGGTCTTTTTTATAAGTAGCGATGTTTTTGTAAGCTTCAAATTTAGTTTTATTGTAAAAGCAGCGCGTTACTAAATTGAATACAAAAGGGGAGTGGACCCCGTGTTCGTTGGTTGATTTTAAAAGAAACTTTATGTATGCTGCTATTTGGTAAAACATATCTTTTTTACAGGTGGCAAATATACGAAGTTATTGGTTATTGGTTTTTGGTTGTTAGTTGTTAGTTGTTAGTTGTTAGTTGTTGGTTGATGGTTTTTGGTTATTTGTTGTTAGTTTTTTCTATTCTCTATGCCATTTTCTCATGCTTCGAAAATTACTCGAACGGGCGTTTTAAGTGAAAAATGAAAAATTAAAAGTGAAAAGTTAACAGTGTAAACTGTATTATCTGGCTTCTCGAAATTTACCGCAAATACTATTTGCTCCTCTTAATATCAAATGCTCGAAGTGACAATTAGTTGTTTAAATGTTTAATTGTTGAAGTGTTTAATTGTTTAATCGTTTGGGTGCTTGCAACTAATAAAGGTTAATTGTAAGTGAAAAGTGAAAAGTTAACAGTGAAAAATGGATTGTTTGGCTTCTCGAAATTTACCGCAAATACTATTTGCTCCTCTTAATATCAAATGCTCGAAGTGACAATTAGTTGTTTAAATGTTTAATTGTTGAAGTGTTTAATTGTTTAATCGTTTGGGTGCTTGCAACTAATAAAGGTTAATTGTAAGTGAAAAGTGAAAAGTTAACAGTGAAAAATGGATTGTTTGGCTTCTCGAAATTTACCGCAAATACTATTTGCTCCTCTTAATATCAAATGCTCGAAGTGACAATGGATTGTTTAATTGTTGAAGTGTTTAACTGTTTAATTGTTTTATGATAAGTGACCGTGTAACTGTTAACGATTCATTTTAAGTGAAAAGTGAAAAATGGATATTTGTTGTGCTTTATTAAATAATTGAGATTCAGAAAATAATTTAGAAGGATTGATTGTATCTTTGATACTATCAAATGATAGTATCTTAAATGAAACCACCCTCCGAAATAACTCCTTCTATTTTAAAATTGATTACTTCTATTTCAGAGAAGATTGGAGAAGTAAATGCTAATTTATTAAACAAACCTTCACCAAAATTGAGGAAACAGAATAGAATTAAAACGATTCATTCCTCATTAAAAATAGAAGGTAATTCACTTACAGAAGCACAAATAACAGCTCTTCTTGAAAATAAAAGGGTTATTGGTCCTAAAAAAGATGTGCTTGAAGTTTTAAATGCTATAAAAATCTATGAAAATTTAGAAGCATACCATCCTTATAACGAAACATCTTTTTTGAAGGCGCATCAAAACTTAATGGAAGGTCTTATTGAAAAATCTGGAAAATATAGAAATCAAGGTGTTGGAATTGTAAAAGGCTCTAAAGTTGAACATTTAGCTCCACCTTTTAAAAATGTACCCTACCTAATGAAAGACCTTTTTCAATATTTAAAAACGTCTGATGACATTGTATTAATTAAAAGTTGTGTTTTTCATTACGAAATGGAGTTTATTCACCCTTTTTTAGACGGTAATGGAAGAATGGGGCGATTGTGGCAAACCCTCATATTAATGGAACAATATCCTGTTTTCGAGTTTTTGCCGTTCGAAACTTTAATTACTAAGGAACAAGATAAATATTATAAAGCTTTAGCTGAAAGCGACAGATTAGGAAAATCTACTCCATTTATTGAATATATGCTCAACATCATTGATATTTCCATACGTGAATTATTGAATTTCAATAATAGAATCTTGACAGAAAAAGACAGATTAGAATATTATGTTTCTTTAAACAACACCGAATTTACGAGAAAAGATTATATGTCAATTTTTAAAAATATTTCATCTGCGACAGCAAGTAGAGATTTAAAAAAAGGAGCTGAACTCGGTTTGTTTGATAAAATTGGAGAAAAAAATAAGACCATATATCGTTTAAAATAACAGATTACATCACATCGTGAAGAAAATAGCTGGTTTAGTTAAAACCTTGTCAGTTGGAAGTAAACACAGCTCTTTTCAATAAACGCACTAACTTAAGCTTTATCCTTCCAATTTAGATAAAAGTTCGAACCAGCGGGTTTCTTTGGCTTCGATGTCGTCTATAATTGTTTGTAGTTTTTCCGATAGTTTATTGATGTCTTCGGGGGATAAATCGGGGTTGTTGAATTTATCTTCCAAGGCTTTCTTATCGTAGTTCAGGCTGTTTATTTTGCTTTCAATATTTTTAAGCTCTTTCTCCTCGTTGTAAGACAGTTTGGCTTGTTCGTTTTGTTTCCAAGCTTTTTTGTCTTTTTTATCTTCGGTAGGTTCTGCGCTTACAGCTGGCTGGCTGTCTTCGTACACCCTATAATCGGTGTAGTTGCCCGGGAAATCTTCTATTTCTCCTTCGCCTTTAAAAACAAATAAGTGGTCTACCACTTTATCCATAAAATAACGGTCGTGCGATACCACAATCACGCAGCCAGGGAAATCCATTAAGAAGCTTTCCAAAACGTTTAGGGTTACAATATCTAAATCGTTGGTAGGCTCATCGAGAATTAAAAAGTTAGGATTCTGTATTAAAACCGTACACAAATACAAGCGTTTGCGTTCGCCACCACTTAATTTTTCAACAAAATCGTATTGTTTTTTTCTACTGAATAAAAAACGTTCTAGCAGTTGTTGCGCGCTTATTTGTCGGCCTTTTTTTAAAGGGATATAATCACCAAATTCTTTAATCACATCAATCACCTTTTGGTCGGGTTTAACAGCAATCCCTTTTTGGGTGTAATAACCAAACTTTATGGTTTCTCCCAGAACTACTTTACCGCTATCGGGTTGGGTGGTTTGGGTAAGGATGTTTAAAAAGGTAGTTTTACCCGTACCATTTTTTCCAATAATACCCACGCGTTCGCTTTTTTGAAACGCATAATCAAAACCCTTTAAAATCACTTTATCTTTAAAGCTTTTCGAAACTTTATGAAACTCGACTATTTTCGTTCCCAGACGCTCCATGTTAAGCTCCAACTGGACCTCGTGGTCTTGTCGGCGTTGGTGGGCGCGGTGTTTAATATCCTGAAAATCGTCGATGCGCGATTTCGATTTGGTGGTTCTTGCTTTGGGTTGTCGGCGCATCCACTCCAGTTCTTTTTTAAAGAGCTGTTTGGCTTTACCTGTTTCTGTTTCAAATTGTTCAATACGTGCCTCTCTTTTTTCGAGGTAATACGAGTAATTTCCTTTGTAACTGTATAGCTGGCCCTCATCTAATTCGATTATTTCATTACAAACCCGCTCTAAAAAGTAGCGGTCGTGAGTAACCATAAACAAGGTGATGTTTTCTTTTGCAAAAAAGGTTTCCAGCCATTCAATCATTTCTAAGTCGAGGTGGTTGGTAGGCTCGTCGAGAATGAGTAAATCGGGTTTATTAATTAAGGCATTGGCTAGCGACAAACGCTTTTTTTGTCCGCCCGATAAATTGCCTACTTTCTGACTTAAATCTTCCAGCTTCAGTTTGAAAAGGATTTGCTTGTATAAGGTTTCAAAATCCCAGGCCTGATGCAATTCCATTTGTTCGAAAGCTTTTTGGTACGCCTCGCTGTCCTCGGGGTTTAACAAGGCCTTTTCGTAGTTGGCAATCACTTTTAAAATGGCATTATCACTGGCGAAAATGGTTTCTTCAACCGTTAGATTGTTATCTAATTTCGGGTCCTGCGACAGGAACGACACCACAATATCTTTACGATAGGTTACGGTGCCTGCATCGGCTGTATCTTCCCCCGAAATAATATTTAAAATAGAGGTTTTTCCTGTACCATTTTTAGCAACAAAGGCAATTTTTTGGTCTTTGTGCACACTAAACGACAGGTTCTCGAAGAGGGTTAATTCTCCGTAAGATTTCGATATATTTTCAACAGTAAGATAATTCAAAAGCGTATATTTTTTTGCAAATAAAGGATAAAAAACCAAAAATAGCGTTATTAGTTTTATTGTTCACAGTGAAAAGTTATATTTGTGACAAATCAAATCTCTCTATGGTAAAACAATTGTCTTTAGTTATTTCATTAGTCATCAGTATATTATGTGCATCATGTATCACTAATAAAGATATTGTTTATTTACAGGAAAACACAGGAAAAGCGGCAGACAGTATGCAGCTTTATGCCCTGCCAAAGCCCTATCGGGTGCAAACCAACGACCAGTTAAGCATTAATGTAAAGGCCATAGACCCAGAGCTGGTGTCTATTTTTAACCCTACAAATATTAGTTCCAGTGGTACAAGTGAACAAACTTTGTATTTTAATGGTTATACGGTAGATGCCCATGGCGATATTGAGTTTCCTATCTTGGGAAAACTCCATGTTTTGGGATATACCACCGATGAAATAGAAGTGTTGGTTAAAGAAGAACTATTAAAACAGTATTTTAAAGAAACAGCTCAGTTATATGTTACCGTGAAGTTACCAGGTTTAAACTATACCACTCTTGGAGAAATTGGTACGGGCACCCATGTTATTTATAAAGACCGTGTAAATATAATAGAAGCCATCGCTCAGGCAGGTGATATTAGTAAAGCCGGAAACCGGAAAGATGTGCTTATTATCAGGCAGTATCCCGATGGGCAGCGCATTCATCACATCGATTTAACCACCATTGATGCTATGGCGTCGGAGTTTTATTATATACAGAATAACGATTTAATTTTAGTAAAACCATTGGTACGTAAAACGTTGGGCGTAGGGCAGACGCCGCTTCAAACGCTTTCTACTATTGTTAGTTTGGGGTCTGTTTTAACAGGTTTGTATTTTCTTATTAAAGGTTTATAGCAGATGGAAGATGGCGCAGTAGAACAACAAGGACAGTTAAATTTCGATTTTAAGGCATTTTTCTTCAGACTTTTAAGTTATTGGAAATGGTTTTTACTTATTTTAATTATAGGGGTTTATATTGTCTATCAACAAAATATTCGCAAGGAGTTTCCGTATACCTTAAGTGCCTCCATATCGGTACAAGACGATAAAAACCCGCTGTTTACCTCGAATACCAATTTAATATTTAACTATGGTGGTATTTCAGGGAAAGTACAAGATGTGGTGCTTAATTTAAATTCACGCAAGCATCATGAGCTGGTAGTAGACAGCCTGCAATTTTATTTAAATTATTTCCGCCAAGATCGTTTTTATAAAACCGATATTTATAAGCAAGCCCCTTTTGAGTTTGTTGGGGATGCCAATGCCTTTCAGGTTTTAGGACATTTTATACAAATTAACTTTATCTCCGAGGAGCAGTTTGAGTTGTCTTATGATCTGGGAGAAGCCACAGCTGTAACTGTCCAGAATTTTGAAACCAAGGCCATAAAAACACTTCCCGTAGAAACTTCTGTTTTTAAAGAGGTTTTTAGTTTTTACGATGCCATTAACCTGCCTTTTTTTAAAGGGCGTTTCGTACCTCGTCCCGATGTATCCCCAGCCGCAGGCCAGGAATTTTTTATACAATATACCAGTTTTAATGCTGCCGTTTCCCAATACGCGAATAGCTCGGCTGTTTTAAACGAACCCAATTCCCCTTTATTAACGCTTAGGCTCACTCATAAAAACAAGGCTAAAATTGTCGATTATTTAAATACCTCGGTATTTATTTTAGACCGTGAGTTGTTGCAACGAAAAAACCAGTATGCTATTAATACGGTGGCCTTTATCGACAAGCAACTGGCGCGCGTTAAAGAACAGTTAAGCCGACGTTCCGATTCTTTAAATGATTTTAAGCAGTCTAAAAAGATTTTCGATATTAACAGAGAAAGCAATACGTTGGTTAGTAAAATTGAGGCCTATGAAAATCAAAAGCAAGCCTTAGAAGAATCGATTTTATCATACGATTTATTAAAAAACTATCTAGAAACCAGTAACGACTTTACTAATTTTCCGGCCCCTGCCTTACAGGGTATTTCTGATGGTACCATTTCTGGTGCAGTTTCTAAAATAGTAACACTTTCTATTGAGAAATCGAAATTATCTTATTCGGTACGTAACGATGTGGCGGTGTTCGACGATTTGAATCGCCAGATTGAAGGTTTAAAAAAGGTAATTTATGAGAGTATATCTTCCAATAAAAACAACATACGTTTTCAAATACGTACCATAAACAGTAATATTTATAAGCTGGAACGCGAATTTTCGGTATTACCCGAAAACAAGTTACAACTTCAAGGTATCGAACGCGAGTACTTGTTAAGTCAGAATACCTATAACCTGTATCTTGCCAAACGCGGGGAAGCCGATTTAATAAAAGCGTCCAATATTTCCGATATTATATTTATAGAGCCAGCCAAAGATATCGGTCAAGGGCGTAATGTGGTGAATTTAAACATTCGCTATGTGTTTGCGGTTTTCGGGGCCTTCATTCCTGTTTTTTTAATGGCCTTTTTGGTAACCTTTTTTGATACCAAATTCCATGGTCCGAATGATTTGGAAAAGCATTCTACTGTACCTTTATTGGCAGTTGTTGGTAAAAGTCAGTCAGCTAGTAATTTAGCGGTAATCGACAAACCAAAATCGGCCATTGCCGAAGCATTTCGTTCGGTGCGCTCCAGTTTGCAATTTATTTATAAAAAGCAGGGCGTTACCAATTCAAAAACCGTCATGCTTACCTCGTCGGTTAGTGGTGAGGGTAAAACCTTTTGTTCCATCAATATTGCTTCGGTTTTTGCTTTGAGTGGTAAAAAAACCGTACTGGTTGGTCTGGATTTACGTAAACCTAAAATATTTGATGATTTTGGTATTAACAATAAAGTAGGGGCTGTTAATTACCTCATTGGTCAGGCTACCTTAGCTGAGATCACTCAAAGCACCCATGTAGAACATTTAGATGTGATTACCTCAGGGCCCATTCCACCCAATCCTTCCGAGTTATTAATAGGGGATTATATGGATGCTTTTATGAGCGAATTGAAAGCGACTTACGATTATATCGTGTTAGATACCCCACCCATTGGTCTGGTGTCGGATGCTTTAGAATTAATACCTTATGTCGATGCTACCTTGTATGTGGTGCGCCAAGATTACACTAAAAAAGATATGCTAAAGGTTATTAACTCCAAATACAAAAAAGGCGAGATTAAAAACATTAGTTTCTTATATAATTATTTTAATCAAAAAGGCACTTACGGCTATGGGTACGGTTATGGTTATGGGGCTTATGGCAATGGCTATCATGAAGATGCCCAAAAAGCTTCTGGGTTCTTAAATAGCCTTAAAACCTTTTTTAAACGTTTAAAGCCTTAGTTTCGGTTTACCTGTTATGATGCCTGATTCCAATGTATTACTCACTGCCATACGTGCCGCTTTAGCAGCTGGGTCAGCCATTATGGAGGTGTATTCCAACCCGATTGCGGTTACTTTAAAAGCCGACGCCTCTCCTTTAACTCTGGCCGATGAAAAAGCCAATACCATTATTACTACTTTTTTAGAATCCACGGGCATTCCCATAATTAGCGAAGAGCACAAGTTGTTAGACTATAATACCCGAAAAACTTGGCCGCGTTGTTGGATGGTCGACCCTTTAGATGGTACTAAAGAATTTATAAAACGCAATGGGGAGTTTACCGTTAATATTGCGCTTATTGAGGCACAGCAACCTGTATTAGGGGTAATTTATGTGCCCGACAGTAAAACCTTGTACTTTGCTAATGTACCTTCTGGTGCAGCTTATAAAATCGTGTTGGAATCGCATGCGTATTATGAGGGTTTACTAGCAGATGCCACTCCAATACATCCGCAACCAATAGAAGCCAAAGGTGTTAAAGTAGTAGGAAGTCGTTCGCATGCCAGTGCAGCTACCGATGCTTTTATAGCCAGTCTGGAAACTACCCATAAAACCATTACTATGGTGGCAAAAGGCAGTTCTTTAAAGTTTTGTTTACTGGCAGAAGGGCTGGCGCATGTGTATCCGCGATTTGCCCCCACCATGGAGTGGGATACGGCTGCTGGTCATGCTATTTGTAATGCGGTAGGTATTCGCGTGCAGCAGGTAGATAGCCCCAACGAATTGCAGTATAATAAAGCCGATTTGTTAAATCCTTATTTCATAGCACAATAGCCCATGGAACATAACAAAAAACAAAAATACAGTATCAGCCGCCAAGACCGAAGTCGTTTAAAAGGGCACGGTGCCTGCGTGGTTTGGTTCACTGGCTTGTCGGGTTCTGGGAAATCGACTATTGCTAATTTACTGGAACAACAACTGCATGCCAAGGGTGTGCATACCTATTCGCTCGATGGTGATAATTTACGCAGGGGATTAAATCGTGATTTGTCGTTTAGCAAGGCCGAACGCGAGGAGAATTTACGTCGTACTGCCGAAGTAGCCAAATTATTTGTAGATGCCGGTGTTGTTGTTATTGCTGCTTTTATTACGCCTTATAAAGCTACCCGTGAACAGATTAAATCTATTATTGGTGCCGATGATTATATTGAAGTATTTGTTAATACGCCCTTGTCGGTTTGTGAGGCACGCGATGTAAAAGGCTTATATGCCAAAGCCCGATCGGGTGCTATTCCGAATTTCACTGGTATTTCGGCACCTTTTGAGATTCCTGAACAGCCTTGTGTGGAGATAAAAACCGAGGATACCCCACCGGAGCTTGCTGTTTCTAGACTTCTGGAGTATATGAAGGCACGCGGGGTTCAGGTTGGTTGATGGTTGATGGTTGTTGGTTGATGGTTGTTGGTTTTTGGTTGTTAGTTGTTAGTTGATGGTTGTTGGTTTTTTGTTAATGGTTGTTAGATATTAGAAGTGAAAAGTGAAGAGTGAAAAATGAATAGTGAATAGTTAAAAGTTAAAAAAGCGCATACAGCCTAGAGCCTAAAGCCTATAACTACAGCATATTCAAATGAACCGTTTAATCGTTTATTTGTTTAACTGTTTAATAGAGTGACTATTTTGTCACTTCGAGTGAATTTGTGAGTGCGCGAGCAAATTTATATCGAGAAGCTTAGTTACTAGGTTTGCATTCTAACACTTATCGGTTCTCGATACGATTTTCTCATGCTTCGAAAATCACTCGAACTGACATTTAGTTGTTAGTTTTTGGTTATTCGTTATTGGCTGATAGTTGTTGTTTTGTCACTTCGAGTGAATTTGTGAGTGGGCGAACAAATTTGTATCGAGAAGCTTAGTTACTAGGTTTGCATTCTAACACCTATTGGTTCTCGATACGATTTTCTCATGCTTCGAAAATCACTCGAACTGACATTTAGTTGTTAGTTTTTGGTTATTCGTTATTGGCTGATAGTTGTTGTTTTGTCACTTCGAGTGAATTTGTGAGTGGGCGAACAAATTTGTATAGAGAAGCTTAGTAACTACATTTGCATACTAACACCTATCGGTTCTCGATACAATGGACTCATGCTTCGTCCATTACTCGAACTGACATTTTGGTTGTTAGATATTAGAAGTTAAATAAACCAGACTTTATAAAATAAAAAAAAGAGAAAGTTTTAATTTGTTATCACTTTCTCTCTTTTATAATGGGGTTGTTACGCTTTACGTAATTTCTACAATTTTTAAAGCATTATACGTGCCATTGTTAAGGGCATACATATTCCCATTTATTTGCTGATAAAAAGCCATTTTTAAAAAGAAATAGGTTTGTCCCGTACCTGTGGGCATGCTGGCTGGTAACATATTCACGTTTACCGGGGTGTTGTTAAGTGGCGTGGTGCTTTCTGCACTCATAACCAAGGCCTTTTCATTTGTGGTAAAGTCTAAATTTAGTACCGCCGCTTTAAAGCCCACATGCGATGCACCTACAGGGGCATTAATTTGTTGCATCGGGTTTAAATTGTCTATACTAATACCACCGGTGGCTGTGTCTAACAGGTATTCGGTAAGGAGAATGCTGTCGAGCTGGGCATTGGTGTTAAAATCGAAATTTTTCATTTCCATTTGTCCGTCGCTTGTCGTCATTCCAATACCCACCTGGCGTTCGCCCCGAGCCGAGGTAACATCGGCATTTTTTACAACACTTAGCACCTTGGTTAATCGGGGTACCAGTTTCCCATCTTTTACCTCTGCGAGTAAAGGAATCAGCGCTTGCCTTAGTTGTTTGCCACTTTTGGCCACATGTCCGAATTCGGCGCCATTTTCACGGGTTCTGGCATAAGCCGGATCGTTGTTAATACGGTTTTTAGACACACCGCCTTTGGTGCGTACCAGGTAACCATCTTTTCCTTTGTAAAAGGTTAACCCATCCAGGGTTCCTTCAATTTTAATAAGGCTATTTACTTTCGCCATAATTTTAAATTTTATGAGTGTTTCAACTCGATTAAAACATTGTTTTTGAAACCTCAGACATAGCCATTTATGAGCTCCTAAATAACCGCCTTTGTATTTCGATGGTGTAAAAGTATAACCCCTTTATTAAGGTGCTTTTCGTTTTAGGCGTTCTGTTAATTCTTTGTTTAAAGTTGTTGCTTTTTATGCTTATGGTTTGTTTTGTGTGTTGTGTTCATTTTTGCTGTTTTTGCTGTTTCTGCTGTTTTTGTTGTTTTTTATGCTTTTTGGTCATTTAACATATTCATACATTAGGGTGGGCGTTGAGTGGGAGGAAAGTGGGGATTCTTATTGATTAGTTATTGGTTGTTGGTTTTTGGTTGGTAGTTTTTGGTTTTTGGTTGATAGTTGTTAGTATTGAGTATTGAGAAAATAGAAAATAGAACAAAGAAAATAGAATATAGATATTAGAAGTTAAAAGTTAAAAGTTAAAAGTGAAAAATTAAAAAAGGGAGAAGAGAGAAAAGATAATAGAGTATAGAGCTTTTTGTTGCAAAGCTTGTCACTTCGAGTGAATTTGTGAGTGAGCGAACAAATTTGTATCGAGAAGTTTAGTTAATATTAACCTTGTAACTCAAATCGGTTCTCGATACAATTTTCTCATGCTTCGAAAATCACTCGAACTGACGTTGTAAGTTAAAAGTGAAAAATTAAAAGTTAAAAGTGAAGAGGAAAGATAATAGAGTATAGAGCTTTTTTGTAATACAGGTTGTCACTTCGAGCATTTGATATTAAGAGGAGCAAATAGTATTTGCGGTAAATTTCGAGAAGTATTGTATCTCTAGGTGTCTTATATCTCGACTGCGCTCGATATGACAAGTGTTTAATTGTTTATTTGTAAGACTTTGTTTTGAGAAGTTAGATATTAGAAGTTAGAAGTGAAAAGTTAAAAATTAAAAGTGAAAACGAGCATAGAGCTTATAGCTTACAGCCTATAACATACAGCCTATAAAAATTCCCGTTTAACTTTTCATAACAATAGAAAATAGAATTTTAAAAAGAAGAATGAAGAAAAAAGTGTTTGTTTTTTTTCCGGATGGGGTGGGTTTACGAAATTTTGCGTTTACAAATTTTAAAACCATCGGGGAAGCTAAAGGTTACGATATTACGTACTGGAACAACACGGTTTTTTCTATAGAAGATCAGTTAGGTTTTAAGGAGCTTAAGCTTGAAAATCATCAAATACATCCCTTAACGCCTTTGTATTCTCGGGCTTTAAAACATGCCGAATTAAACCTGTCTGAAGCTAAATTTCAAGATCCTGTTTATGCTACTTATAAATTTCCTTTTAACTATAAAGGGATTAAAAACATCTTAAAAACCTTATTTATCAGATTGTTAATTGGTTTGCATGCTTCGGAAACGGGCGTAGAACACTTACGACGTAAAATAGATGCTTTGGAGCGTAAAAACCCCAAATATGCTTATTGTAAAGCGCAGTTAGAAGCTCATAAACCCGATTTAATTTTCTGTACCACGCAACGTGCCACGCAATCGATTAGTGCTTTGTTGGCGGCTAAAGATTTGGGCATTCCAACGGTTGCTTTTGTGTATTCCTGGGATAATGTACCTAAGGCTATGCAAGTGGTAGCAACCGATTATTATGTAGTATGGAGCGATTTAATGAAAGCGCAGGTTTTACAATATTATCCGTTTGTGACACCTGAGCAAATTTTTGTTACCGGCACACCACAGTTTGAACCTCATTTTGATACGTCTTTATTAGAAAGTCGCTCGGCATTTTTTGCTAAATATCAATTAGATGAAAATAAACGCTATATCTGTTTTTCGGGAGATGATGAAACCACTTCACCATTAGACCAGTATTATTTAGAAGATCTGGCAAAGACCGTTCGCTCTTTAAACACGAAAGGTTATAATCTGGGTATTATTTACAGAAAATGCCCTGTCGATTTTACGCCGCGTTATAATGCTGTTATAGAACAATACCAAGATGTTATTTGCAGCATTGATCCTTTATGGGAGCAGGTGGGCCAGATGTGGAACAGTGTCTTGCCTACAAAAGCCGATTTTAAGTTGCTGTATAATGTTTGTGCTCATACCGAATTGGTAACCAACGTATGTTCCTCTACGGTATTTGATTTTGTAGCCCATAAAAAGCCTTGTATTTATTATAATTATGAACAACCTCAATTAAAAAAGGGGATTCGCGATATTGGTCAGAATTATAAATACGTACATTTTAGAAGCATGCCAAGTAAACAGGCAGCCGTATTTTGCGAAGATAAAGTCGCTTTGGAAGGCTTATTAAAAGCCATTTTAGATGGTGAACTCTCAAATGTTTCGGAAGGTTTAAAGTGGTTTGAGGTGGTTGCTGGAACGAACCCCAGAAATGCATCGGAGTCGATTTGGAAAGTAATTCAGAAAGTTTTAGATTAAATATGATTAAAAATAACTATCAATATATCGAAAAGCATTTTTTAGATAAAAGCAAAGCATTATTTCGTTTTGGTAGTATTGGAGATGGCGGCTATTATTTAAGTCCGAATATTTTATTAGAAAGTGATTTATTATTTAGTGGAGGTATTTCGTCAAATTTAGAATTTGAATTTGATTTTTATAGATTTAATACAACTGCTTCTATTTTAATGATAGATCCGACAGTTTCAAAATGGCGATTATTAATAAAAGGGATTTTTAGACTATTTTTAAATAAAAAAAGAAAACTCCCATATTTATATAATGTGTTTATATTCTGGGATATAACGAGTAAAAAAAGATGCAAACACCTTCCTTTATTTCTTGATGCATCTGTGAGTATTTTAGACCTGATTAAAAAACATTTAGGAACTAAAAATGCGATTCTTTTAAAATTAGACATTGAAGGGAGTGAATATGATTTTTTAGAAGAAATATTATTAAATCTGGATATTTTTTCAGCTATAATTTTTGAGTTTCATGATTTTCACGTTAATTGTTACAAGGTCATCGATTTTTTAGAACGATCTAGTAATAAATTTTCATTGGTTTTTTTAGGAATTAATCCTTCTGGTGGTTATGATGGTTTTGAAAAACCTAAATGTATAGAATTAACTTTAGAACGTAAATAGTAGTTTATGCACATCGCCTATATCACTTCAGAATATGCCAGTCCTCGAGTTTCTCAAGCCGCGGGTATAGGAACGAGTATCAAGAATCTGGCGGTTGCTTTGGTGTCTAAAGGCCATCAAGTTACTGTAGTTGTTTACAATCAAAATGAAACAGCCTGTTATATGGAAGCAGGCGTTTCCATTCATTTAATTGCGAAAAAACAGTATGCATATTTTACCTGGTTTTATTACAGAAAACAAATCAACAAATATGTTAATGCGTTGGTTGCCGCTCAAAAGATTGATCTTGTAGAGGCTCCAGACTGGACCGGTATTACCGCTTTAATGCGTTTTAAGGTGCCCTTAGTTATACGTTTGCATGGTAGTGACGGGTATTTCTGTAAACTTGAAAATCGTCGCCAGAAGTTTAAGAATTTTGTGTTTGAAAAATACGCTCTTAAAGGCGCTACCGCTTATATAGCGCCCACCAGCTATGCTGGGATGGTCACTGCGAAGTTGTTTGTTTTAAAACCTGCCAAAATTAAAACCATTCATTATGGTTTGGAATTAAGCAAGTTTACCAATACGCATCCCACCCAGTATTCCAAGTATCGACTTTTATACATAGGAACCATTATTAGAAAAAAAGGTGTTTTTGAACTGGCAGCCATTTTTAACGACGTTGTAGCAAAACAGCCTGAGGCTACCTTAACCTTAATCGGGCGGGATTCTGCCGATATAAAAACAGGAGCCGCTTCAACTTACGAGTTAATCACCAGCCTATTCACGCCTGAGGCTTTAAAGCGCGTAAACTATTTAGGTAGTATACCTTACAGTCAAGTGCAGGATGAAATAAAAGCAGCCCATGTATGTGTGTTTCCTAGTTTTGCAGAAACCTTGGGCATGGTTACCATAGAAAGTATGGCCTTGCAAAAGCCTGTAGTGAATACCAATATGGGTTGGGCACAGGAACTTATCCAGGATGGCAGGGATGGATTTCTGGTGCATCCTACAGATATTTCTTTATATGCCGAACGCATCATAACTCTTTTTCAAGATGCGGTTTTATGTGAAAAAATAGGCAAGCAAGCCCGGGCTCAGGTTGAAGCTTTGTTTGATATTGAAAAGAATGCCGATGTTAATTTAATGTATTACAGAACTTTTTTGTGTTATGAAGATCGTTAAATTAAAAAGACGCCTAGCTAGAATTCGAAGAGATATTAAATTGTATCAATATCATTTAAAGCGGGTTAGTTTTAAACACGTTGAAAATAAACGTATTATTATCTGTTTCAATGGTGTTGTACCGCATGGAGGTTTTGTAGATCGATTAAAAGGAATTATTTCGTTTTACGATATAGCCTCTCAATTAGGCTATGACTTTTTTATCCAATTTAATCATCCTTTTAAGCTGTCTACTTTTTTAGAACCTCAAACGGTAAATCATTATATTGAAACCAATCAGGTTACATTTCATGTCAATGACTCCGTTATTTTGAATCTTGTTAATGATTTTAATTTTAAGCCTGAAACGTTTTTTAAAAACACTTCGAAAAAAGATTTTTTGGTATATTCGAATGTCGATTATTTACCTTCTATGTATCCCTACCTTTCTTTAATTGAATTAGAAAACAAATGGCGTCAGCATTTTAATAAACTTTTCAAAAAAAGCCACTTACTTGAAACAAAATTAAAGGATCTTGTTTTGGGGCCGTATATTAGTATTCATACACGTTTTACGGGAATTATGGGGGATTTTACAGATTCCACAAATTTGCTAATTCCTGAAGAAAGTCAAGAGAATTTATTGTTAGTTCTAAAAGATCGAGTTAATTCAATACTCCAAAAAACTGATTTACCTTGTTTCGTGTTTTCGGATAGCCGAAAATTTTTAAATTTTATTTCCAAGGAGACCGAAGTAAATATTTTAGAAGGTACTCCTTTTCATATGGATAGTTTTGAAGTAAATAATGTTATTGATGTGCATTTAAAAACGCTTATCGATTTTTTTATGATTAGTGGAAGTGAGGCTGTTTATTTTATAAAAACTCCTATTATGTATAAAAGTGCTTTCTCTAAATATGCTGCTATTTTAGGAAATAAACCTTTTGAAACTTTAGAATAATGTTTATAATTTACCATAATAACCAAAAAGTAATTTCTGTTGAAGATTATAATGGAAATAATATTAAATGGTTAAACAAAGGTAATATAACCGAGACACTTTTAGAATTAGCAAAAAACACCCCGGATGCTTTATTAGTTTGGTGTTTTATAGATTTAAAATGTAATTTAAATTTAGAAGCTTTCGATACTGTTTATCATCATAAGTACATTCTGGCTAGTTATCACCCTTCGGAAGTTAGTGTTTTGCCAGATTTTATAGGGTATGTAGAACGGTCTTTTTATTTAAAAATTAATAAAAATAAAACGTTTCCAACCTGGTTAATGAGTCCGTTAGTAGGCGCTATTTATGGAAGTACACTATTAGAATTAAGTGGTGTATTAGACTTAAGAGATTCATTTTCATATCATTTGCTTTCTATTTCAAAAATAGCACAAACAGAAGGTTTATTTTGCTATTCTGAACCACAACTATTATTAGATAGTAATTTTAAAAACATTGTATATGTAGGTTTATCTCATTATGAGGGGATTAAATTTGTAAAACAGCATTATAAATGGATATGGAGTTGGTATTTGCTTTTTTGTTTTATTATTTATGAGTCTAAATTTCCTATAATAAGTTTTTTAAGAGTTCAATTGTATAGACAGAAACAAGTGCTTTTTGATTTGTCAACAAGTAACATCTCGTCAAAAAAATCTATTATTACAGAGCGATCTATTGATGTTGTTATTCCTACAATAGGTAGGAGAACCTATTTACATGATGTATTAAAAGATTTTTCAAAACAAACTTTATTGCCTAAAAGGATCATAATTGTTGAGCAAAGTGTGGATCAAAATTCAGTTTCTGAATTAGATTATTTAAAGAATGAGTCATGGCCATTTGAAATAGTTCATCATTTCACGCATCAGAAAGGTGTTGTAAACGCAAGAAACTTGGGAATTGCATCGGTTAGAAGTGAATGGGTATTTTTAGGTGATGATGATAATAGATTTGGTGAAAACTTACTGTCTGATTTATTGGATAATCTAGAGCGCTATGGGGTTTATTGTGGTTTAACTGTTTATCTCCAGCCCCATGAAAACCAAATTTATTTAAAAACAGCTCAAACCTCTATTTTTGGAGCAGGGAATGCTATATTAAAGCACGATATTTTAAATCAAGTAGCATTTAACTCAAAATATGAGTTTAATTATGGTGAAGATACCGATTTTGGAATGCAAATACGAAATTCAGGTTACGATGTAGTTTATTTTGCAGAGGTAAGAGTAACTCATTTAAAAGCATCCATTGGAGGTTATCGTACTTTATTTAAGCAAGCATGGGATGAAGATGCTGTTAAACCATCGCCATCACCTACTATTATGTTGCTTTATTTAAATTATTATACTAATAAACAATTACAAGGGTATCAATTTTTGTTCTTTATTCGTAAGTTTAAATCCTCAAAGACACTTCGTTTTTTCGGATTACTTAAACTGTTAAAATTACAATGGGAGCGAAGTATATATTGGGCTAAGAAATTATAGATACTCATGCTAAAACTATACACCGATACATCATTTTTAACGGAATCCAACCGTAAACAGGTGTTTCCTTTATTGTTTGATTTGTGGTATTTAAAAAATGATAATTTAATTAATTGCTACCAATTAACAGCCGATATAGTGTCTTGTGACGTGGTTGTATTACCCATAGATTATGGGGCTCTTTTAAAACAACCTGAAGCCTTAAACAGGCTTTTACAAACCGCTAAAACGCATCATAAACCGCTTTGGATTTATAGTGCTGGGGATTATGGATTTACCAATTACATTCCCCATAGCTATACCTTTCGAATGGGCGGGTTTAAAAGTAAACTCCCCAAAAACACGTTTGTTTTACCTGCTTTTATTAACGATCCTTACGACGATTATTTAACTCAAGATTTTGGTGTTCTAAATAAAACTTCGGCGCCCCACATAGGCTTTGTTGGTCATGCCCAGGGCGGTATAAAGAAATTAGCTAAAGAACTTCTGAGTCATTTAAAATATGTAATTAGGCGAAAATTTGGCTTTATAAAGGCCGATGCGCAAGCCTTTTACCCTTCGAGTATTAAACGCGAAAAGTATTTATCGGTTTTATCTAAAAGTCCCGATTTAGAAACCGATTTTATATTAAAGCCACAGTACCGTGCTGGTGCACAAACGGAAGCCTTAAAGCAAGCTTCCTCCCAGACCTTTTTCAACAATATTTATAATAATGCTTACACGTTTTGTAGCCGTGGGGTTGGCAATTTTTCGGTGCGTTTTTACGAAGTCTTGGCCGTGGGAAGAATACCTGTGTTATTGGATACCGATTGCCAATTGCCATTGGAACCTCAAATAGACTGGAAAAAACATGGTGTCATTTTAGATGCCAGGAGTAATAAACCTCTGGCTACGCAAATTCTGGAGTTTCATGAACGTTTATCACCCGATGCTTTTAAACAACTACAACGCGATAATCGCGCTTTGTGGTTACAGCAATTAGAGCGTATTGCTTATTTTAAGCAGATTCACCATATGTTTAATAAACCCGTTGAAGATGTCTCAAGTTTTTAGTCTTATTGTGTGTACCTATATGCGCCCACAGGCCTTGCTGACACTTTTGGAGTCGGTTAAAACACAACGTTTGTATCCCGATGAGATTCTTATTATAGACGGGTCTACTAACGATGCGACCCAAAATGCTTTAGAGCTTCACACCTTTAAAAATTTGCAGTATTTTAAAGTGGATGCGGACCATCGAGGCTTAACCAAACAACGTAATTATGGTATATTAAAACTATCGGAAGCCTCAGAGGTGGTTTGTTTTTTAGATGATGATACCGTTCTGGAGCCCGATTATTTTGAAAACTTATTGGATACTTACAAGTTATTTCCCGATGCTCTGGCTGTTGGAGGTTATATTACAAATGAAATTCATTGGGAAGTTTCCAATCAGGCATCTGATAAAAATAAATTTTACTATGATGGCTTTATGCGTAATGAGCCTTCGCGTTTTAAATTAAGACGTACCTTTGGTTTAGAACCTGATGCGCCTCCTGGTTTTTTGCCTAGTTTTTCGCATGGAAGGTCTATCGGTTTTTTACCACCTTCTGGGAAAACGTATGAGGTCGAGCAAATCATGGGAGGTGTTTCTAGTTATAAAAAAAGTGTGTTTACCTATTTAAAGTTTTCGTCGTATTTTGAAGGCTATGGTTTGTATGAAGATACCGATTTTAGTTTGAGGCTTGCTAAAAAGGGAAAGCTGTATGTAAATACCAAAGCGCAATTACAACATTATCATGACGGCTCGGGAAGACCCAACCAATACCAATATGGAAAAATGGTGGTGCGAAATGGCTGGTATGTATGGCGAGTTAAATATTCAAAACCTAATATAACCATGCGTTTTAAATGGCATGCAACCGTTTTATTATTAACACTTATTCGCGCAACCAACATTTTTACAAGCAGTAAAAAGCAAGAAGCTTTTACCGAAAGTTTTGGAAGATTAGCCGGATGGTTATCTTTACTCATTAACAAACCAACAATAGAATAATGCGTTTTTTGATTATTTCTCATGTACCTCATAAATTATATGAAAAACAATTTTTCGGTTATGCACCTTATGTTCGTGAGATGAATATTTGGTTGAAATATGTTGACAAATTAGAGGTTGTTGCACCTTTAAGTTTAAAAACACTAGAAGTTATTGACTTAAATTATGAGCATAAATTCATTAAATTTAATCGAATTCCAGCATTAGCATTTTTAAGTTTTAAATCTATTTTTTTTTCATTATTGAAATTACCAGGTATTTTTATAACTATTTTCAAAGCCATGCGCCAAGCCGATCACATCCATTTGCGTTGTCCAGGGAATATAGGGCTGTTGGGGTGTTTGGTGCAACTATGCTTTCCAAGCAAACCTAAAACGGCCAAATATGCTGGTAATTGGGACCCGAAAGCCAAACAACCTGTAAGCTATAAGCTTCAAAAGTGGATTTTAAGTCAGCCATTTTTAACCCGAAACATGCAGGTTTTGGTTTATGGAGCATGGCCGCATCAAAGTAAAAATATCAAACCGTTTTTTACTGCGACATTTAAAGATTCAGAAAAAACACCTGTAACCCTGCGCGATTATACCGAGGCGCTTCAAATGTTATTTGTGGGGAGTTTGGTAGCAGGTAAGCGTCCGCTTTACGCGATTCAAATAGTAGAAGGTTTAATAAAATCAGGAATAACAGTGCGACTGGATTTATTTGGAGATGGTGTTTTAAGACCCGAATTAGAGGCCTATGTGAAAGAAAACGGATTGGAGCCGTGGGTTGTTTTTCACGGAAACCAAGATAAAGATGTTATAAAAACCCATTATAAAACAGCTCATTTTTTAATTTTGGCATCGCAGTCTGAAGGATGGCCAAAAGCCGTAGCCGAGGCTATGTTTTTTGGTTGTATACCCATAGCCACTTCTGTATCTTGCGTGCCTTATATGCTGGGTGATGGTACAAAAGGGATTTTGATTGACACAGATTTACAGGCAGCGATTACTCAAATTACAGCGGCTTTACAAGATGCGATGGGTTTGAAACAGATGTCGGAATTAGCATCACACTGGTCGCAGCAATACACTTTAGATGTTTTTGAAGACGCTATAAAAAAACTATTAGAATAATATTAATTAGTATCGATGCATACACCTTTGGTAACACATGATATACATTCCCAATCGGCTTCCGTTAAGGTGCTTCAGCTTATTGACAGTCTGGAGGCTGGGGGTGCCGAGCGTGTGGCGGTTCAATATGCGAATGCCATGGTAGAAACGGGTTCTTATTTATGTGCGACCCGAGCCGAGGGTTTGTTAAAAGCATCGTTGCATCCTCAGGTGGGTTATTTATTTTTAAATAAAAAATCGACGCTCGATTTACAGGCGGTTTTAAAGCTAAAACGTTTTGTTAAGGGTTCGGGTATTCAAATAATACACGCCCATTCCAGTTCGTTTTTTCTAGCCACTTTAGTAAAACTATTATATCCGAAAGTTCATATTATATGGCACGATCATTACGGTAACAGCGCCTATTTGAATAAACGTCCTAAATGGATTTTACAAATATGTGCCCCTTTTTTTAGTTATGTGTTTTGTGTTAATCGCGATTTAGAAAACTGGGCACGCACCGTGTTAAAAGTAAAATCGGTTTCTTATTTGTCTAATTACGCCGAGCAAGCTATTGAAGTTCCTATAACCACTTTAAAAGGTACGGCAGGCAAGCGCATAGTTTGTCTTGCCAATTTAAGGCCTCAAAAAGACCATATAACCCTGGTGGATGCTTTTAAAAATTTACAAACCCGTTTCCCAGACTGGACTTTGCATTTGGTAGGAAAAGATTTTGATGATGCTTATTCCAAGGCGTTAAAAACTTATATTGAAGCAAACACATGTCAAGATCGGGTGTATATTTACGGTAGTTGTACCGATGTTGCCTCTATTTTAGAACAAAGTACAATGGGTGTTTTAGCTTCAAAGTCGGAAGGCTTGCCATTGGCTTTATTGGAATATGGACTTGCGGGCTTAGCCACTGTATGTACTCAGGTTGGTTCTTGTGCAGAGGTTGTTTTGGATGGCGTACATGGGCGTGTTGTGCCCTCGCAAGATGCCGAAGCCCTAGAACAGGCTTTGGCTTTATACATGGAAACACCTCATTTACGAGACGCCCATGGGATCGCTTTTAAAAGTTTTGTAGAAAAAAACTATTCTAAAACGGCCATCATAGATAAAATTAAAACGATTTATAATACCTTGTGCATGCCAAACCATGCAAAATAATTATTTTAAAATATTAGGAATTCATGTTATCATAGGGATTGTAATCTATTATTCCCGTGCTATTGGTGATCTGTACTTTTTTAGTATGGTTGTATACTTATTTTACAGAATTACAAATGCGCCTCAGTCTTTAAAGCCTTACGAAGTGGTTATGGCCTGTACCTATGTGTTGGCTTCCGAAGTTATTTTACGTATGACCAACAGCAGCCTCTTTTATGAGGCTAGTAAGTATCTGGTGATTATATTTTGTTTGATAGGTATTTTATATAAAGGCTTTCAGGCGCGTGCTTTACTGTATTTGTTTTATATCATTTTGTTAATCCCCGGTATTTATGTGTCTTTATACCTTTTAGATATTAGTGCTAATATTAGAAAGGCGGTAGCTTTTAACTTGAGTGGTCCGGTATGTTTGGGTGTCTCTGCCATGTTTTGTTATGGGGTTTCTATAACGCGAAAGCAATTGGGACAGATTATAAATTTTGGTATTTATCCGTTGGTAAGTACGCTTGTTTTTATAATTATGTATAATCCTGATGTTTCTCTTATAGCCACCGGTACTAGCTCTAATTTTGCTGCCTCGGGAGGATTTGGGCCTAATCAAGTATCAACAGTCTTAGGTTTGGGTGCCTTTTTTATGTCTGTTAAATTCTTTTATTACAGTAAAACACCTCTTGAACGTTATTTAAATTTAGTGCTTTTTTTATTGTTTTCATTCAGAGCGATTGTAACTTTTAGTCGAGGTGGAGTTCTCACAGCAATCATTATGATTTTATTTTTTATTTTATATCAGTATCGTAAAATGGATAAAAAGAATAAAACCAAGATGCTGGTATCGGTGTTTTTGTTTTTGGGAATGGCTGCAGCAACCTGGGTGTATTCTACCATTGAAACAAATGGATTTATAGAAAAACGTTATGCTAATGAAAATGCCAGAGGTATCGAGAAAGAAGATGTTACTACAGGGCGTGGTACTTTATTTGCGAGGGAAGTTGCCGAGTTTTTAGAAAATCCGCTTTTTGGCGTTGGGGTGGGAAGAATTAAAGACATTCGTTTTCAAAAAACAGGTATTCATGCCGCTTCGCATAACGAAATGAGCCGTATTATTTCCGAACACGGTTTATTTGGTATTTTGGCTTTTTCTATTTTATTGCTGGCTCCACTTTTTTTTCGATTTGGAGACCGGAGTAATGTCTTGTTTTTTTCGTTTTATTTTTTTTGGCTGTTAACCATAAACCATTCGGCGATGCGAATCGCAGCACCAGCCTTTATTTACGGCTTAAGTTTAATACATGTAACCAATGACAAACCTCGTTTACATAGGCAACAAGCTGAAAAATAAAGGGTTTACAGCGACCACTATTGATACCTTAGGACCCCGTTTGGAGTCTTTAGGTTACAACATTTGCTATGCTTCTAGTAAACGGAATAAAGTGGTGCGGCTTTTTGATATGTTGTTTACTCTTTTTAAACATCGAAAAACAACCGACTTGGTATTAATAGACACCTATAGCACCTTAAATTTTTACTTTGCGCTGGCTTGCTCGCAGGTATGCAGGCTCTTGCAATTAAAATATATACCCATACTGCATGGCGGTAACTTACCCGTTCGAGTAAAACACCATCCGAGGTTGAGTGCGGCTGTTTTTAAGTCTGCTTATAAAATCGTGTCGCCTTCCATGTATTTAGCTTCGGCATTTAAGACATTGGGATACGAGGATATCACATGTATTCCCAATGCCATCACATTAAAAGATTATCCGTTTTTAGAACGTGATTGTAACTCCATAAACATGTTGTGGGTGCGGTCTTTTTCTGAAATTTATAATCCTACATTAGCTATAGATATTTTGAAAGCTCTTAAAGACCGTGGCGAACAAGCAACACTTTGCATGGTAGGGCCAGAGAAGGATGGTACTTTAAAACGTTGTAAAGAGTATGCCGATGCTTTAGGAGTTGATGTCGTTTTTACGGGCGGTTTAAGTAAAAAGGACTGGGTAGCCTTGTCTAAAGATTATAACGTGTTTATTAATACCACCCATTTTGATAATATGCCCGTTAGTGTAGTAGAAGCTATGGCATTGGGTATACCTGTAATTTCGACCAACGTAGGAGGGATGCCGTATTTAATACATGATGATGATAACGGTATATTGGTTGCCGATGGCGATTTAAACGGATTTGTTAAAGGCATAGACACCTTAAAAAATAATCCTGATAAAACGAGCCAGATGATTAAAAATGCCAGAAGTCAAGCCGAGCTGTTTGATTGGGTACATGTTAAAAATTTATGGAAAGCCCTTATAGATTCTTAAGGATTTGTTAATAAACTTGTTATATTTACAATCTCTTAAAAAGCTATTCTCATCATGTCCAAATCAGGCATACATTTTAATTTGTCGGAACGAAAAGTTTTATTGCGCTTTTTTGATGTTCTCTCCATTTTAAGTGTCATATTTTTTGTTAATCAGACCTTCGATTTTGATTATTTAATTCTTGATAAAGCCCATTGGACTTCGGTAGTTGTTTTGATACTATACATTTCTATTTTTGGAACTGTGTTTGAAATGTACGATTTGCAAAAGTCCAGTAAGATTGAAAAATAGCCACAAGTATTGTTTTTACGGTCTCTGTAACGGTTTTGTTTTATGTGTTAACGCCCATACTAACACCCTTTTTACCGGATAACCGACTTCAAATTTTCTATTTTTATTTTTCCTTATTATTTGCGCTGTTTTTGTGGCGTATTGCCTATTTAACTTTTATTGTATCGCCCAGGTTTTATAAAAAAGTACTTATTATAGACGAAACTTCAAACATAGAATATATTTTAAATGCATTTAAAGATGCCGATCCCAATTACAAAATTGTTGGCTTTGTAAATTGTGAAAGGCAGGCATCCAAACAGGTTGTTATTAAAGATTTAAAATCGTACGAACCCAGTGAAATAGAAACGCTTATTAAGCGTGCAGGTATTACTGAAATTGTTGTAGCCAGTTACGAGTCTGAAAGCATTACCCCCGAGATTTATCGCACCTTAATTTCTCTTTTAGAAGCTGGTTTTTCTATAAAAGAATACACCCAGGTATATGAAGACATGACCCACAGAGTTCCTGTGCAATTTGTAGGTAAAGATTTTTACAAGTATTTCCCTTTTAGCAGAAGCAATCATAATAAACTGTATTTGTTTTTTCAGCGATTGGCCGATGTTGTTATTTCACTTATAGGATTATTTGCAGCCCTATTTATAATCGTGATTGTTTATTTGATCAATTTCATAGGAAATCGAGGACCTTTATTTTACAAGCAAGAGCGCGTTGGTAAAAACGGAAAACTATTTAATATCATTAAATTTCGTTCTATGGTTGTCGATGCCGAAACAACCGGTGCAGTGTGGGCACAAAAAAATGATTCTAGAATAACCCCTTTTGGAAAGTTTTTAAGACACTCCCGATTGGATGAGATTCCTCAATTTATAAATATTTTAAGAGGTGATATGAGTTTGATAGGCCCCAGACCCGAACGCCCTAATTTTGTAAACGACCTATCTAAAATACTTCCTTTTTATGAAACCCGACACATTGTAAAACCAGGTTTAACCGGATGGGCTCAGGTAAAAACACGATATGGTAATTCTATTGATGATAGTTTGCTTAAGTTGCAATACGACTTATATTATATAAAGCACCGTAGTTTTTTATTAGATTTAAACATTTTAATAAAAACTTTAAGTACGGTAATTTATTACAGAGGGCAGTAATTAGGCCTTGCTAAAATGCTTCACTAAAAACACATATCTTAAAAATAAAGCGATTAGCAAGGGAATGAGGGTGATGGCAAATACCTGCACACCAACAATCCAGTGCAATGTTAGCAAACATAATAAGATAATGAGCAATTTAAGGTATTTAATAAACCACAGGCTTACATGCTTTTTAAAAAGTTGGTTGATCACGAATATGTTTAAAGCAAAGGCCCAAAGCAAATTGTAATTCTGGTGGGTGCCTTTGTGGTCTGTTGCAAACCAAAGTAACAGAATAAAAATCCCAATAAGCCCTGTAATAGCAAACAATATCTCATCGAGCCATTTGCTGCGACTAGCTTTTTTATAGTCGTTGTACGTTATCCAAATTATAAGTATGGCCAGTAATGTAAATACAACCAGCGGGCTTGTTATAAAACCAGCGGGTTCTACAACTGGTCTTTTAGAAAATAGTGTTTTATCTGAGCTTACTAAGGGTTTGTTAGCAGGAAGTATGGTGGCTTCGTTAAAAAAAGCATGAATGTTTTTTGGTAAAAACATAAATTCTTTGGGTGTTGCAACCCTATCGATTACAGAACCTAAAGCTATATCGATTCCCAAACTACCCCATGAGTTTCTGTTTAGGTTTTCTTGTATGAGTGTTCTAAAAGTTGCTGGTTCTAGGGTGCTAGGCGTATGGAATACGACCTTGTTATTTAAAACCTGCTGAGTAATATCTTTTATTTTGGTAGCACAATTATCGTAGAAGAAATCATATAAATACGCCCTGTTTTCGGGCTTCATATTATCTGCTAAATAATTAAAAAGCTTTTGTTTTTCTTCGGAAGATAAATTTAATACCTGTTCTTGAATGCTTCTGTTTTGGGCTATGTAGCTTTCGTAAAAATCGGAGTAATAATTCACTCCAATTAAATAATTAAGTTTTCCTTGAGCAAATTTGGTATAAAAATTAGGCGTGTTAAAATCGTAAACTCCATAGTTAAAAACCAGGTCGGTACCTTTTATATAATCTTTAACCCTAAAGGCACTGTGTCCAAAGGCATCATTTAAACTGTTACCCGGACCAATGGTAAGTACGCTAATTTCGGCTTTTTCTGAAAGGCTGTTTATTTGAGCATCTGCCCATGAGGCTATTAATAAAAAAACGAATAGAAAGACTGTTTTTTTCATTTATAAAATTATCTGAAGAAGCTAAAATCCAGTTTCAACGAAAATACATTAGAATATAAGGCGACACTTTGGTCTCCAATGTCTGTGAAGGCATAATCTATTTGAATGCCGTTGTATTTAAAACCGAGGCCTAAACTAGGCTGAAAGCTTAATCTTTCGGTATTATCTATTTGAAGTTCGTTTTGAAAGTTCCCCACACCAGCACGTAAATACACCATATCGATGTATCCAAACTCGAACCCTAGCGCCGGATTAATACTAGCAAATGATGAAGAAATGATATCGTTATTTTCTTGAAAACGCACATTTAAATTTGCAGCGGCCAGTAAGGTATAATCGTAATTAAAGTTAAATAATTTAGAAACGCCTATTTGAAGTTTAGGAATGGTAATTTCGGTAGTTTCGGGTAATTCTTGGTTTTGGCCGGCAACGGCATCTCGAATGGTCGCAAATGCTTCTTCATTTATTGCCCAGGCATTAAACGTGGTGGTAATATCGCGTGCCATTACCCCAATTTTCCAGTTGTTTTCGGTTTCAAATTGAATACCAGCATCAAATCCGAAGCCCCAAGACGATGCAAAATCGCCAATAATTCGGCGAATCACCTTGGCATTTATACCATAATTCAGGCCTCGAACTGGTAAGGCCCTCGCGTACGAAAAGGTGAGTCCGTAATCGGCTGTAGAGAATAAACTAATACGGTCGTAGTTAATATTTCCTTGCGCATCAATAAGTTGGGTTGTGTTTAAGATATCATCAACCCCAAATCTAATTAAAGAAACGGCTACGGCACTTCTGTCGTCCAGAGGCATGGCATAAGCCGCATAATCGTAATTAGCAATATTAGCAAAATAGCTCGAATGCATAAAGGCGAGTTGGTTATCTTCGAGTTTAAGTAAACCCGCAGGATTCCAGTAGCCCGAGTTCACATCGCCGGTTTGAGCCGTTACGGCATTACTCATACCCAAAGCAGCAGCATCCACACCAATATTCATAAATTCATTAGAATATTTCCTAGCCGTTTGCCCGAATACCATCATGCCAACAAAACACAGTAATACAGTTAAATGAGATTTCAAACGCAATTTTTTTTTACAAAGATGCACATAATTTATAAACCTATAAACTTGAATTTGCTTTAGATATTGTTTTAGACGAAAATTGTTTGCTATTTTTACAACAATAAAATACAAAAGATGAAACGATTTGTTCCCAATGCTCTAACATTATTAAATTTATTTTGTGGAAGTATTGCTGTTATTTTTGCTGTTAATAATGAATTTGTAACAGCCTCGGTATTTGTTTTTTTGGGAATATTTTTTGATTTCTTTGATGGTTTTGCCGCCAGAAAATTAAATGTACAAAGCGCTTTAGGAATTCAGTTAGATTCTTTGGCCGATATGGTTACCAGTGGTGTTGTGCCGGGTATTATTATGTTTAAAATGCTGCACCTGGCTGTTGGTTTACCCGATGGTGTGACCGATTGGGATTCGGCAAGTTCGAGTTTTCATTTTAATTTGCCTGTATTACCGTTGGCCGGTTTGGGTATTACCTTGGCTTCGGCTTACCGTTTGGCTAAGTTTAATTTAGATGAAGATCAACAAAGTTATTTTAAAGGCTTACCAACTCCTGCCAATACCTTGTTAATTGTTTCTTTACCCTTAATTATCGAATTTCAGCATAGCGATTTAATGAATAGCATGATAATTAACCCTTGGTTTTTACTGGGTTTAACCGCTTTGAGTTGTTATTTATTAAACTCCAATATTACATTGTTTGCTTTAAAATTTAAAGACTGGAGTTTTAAAAACAATGTTACCCGTTACAGTTTTATAATTTTAAGTCTTATTTTTCTGGTGTTGTTTCAGTTTGCAGCCATTCCATTAATTATTGGAACCTATATTATCATGTCTGTTTTAGATACTGTAACATCAAAATAACCTAATAATTTTATACCCCAATACATTTTATGGCCTCAGGATTTTTCGCTTTGTTAGATGATATTGCAGCATTAATGGATGATGTTGTTGTAATGAGTAAAATTACAACTAAAAAAACCGCAGGTATTTTAGGCGACGATTTAGCTGTAAATGCAGAAAAGGCCACTGGTTTTTTGTCTTCCAGAGAATTACCCGTATTGTGGGCAATTACAAAAGGTTCGCTATTAAATAAATTAATTATACTACCCATTGCATTTTTATTAAGTTCGTTTTTACCATGGGCCATTACCATTATTTTAATTTTGGGAGGCTTCTATTTAGCTTATGAAGGTGTTGAAAAAATTATAGAATATATCATACCACATAAGTTGGCAACAAGCCATGATATTTCGGCAGATTCAACCGAAACAGATAGTTTAACACTGGAACAAAAGAAAATAAAATCGGCTATTGTTACCGACTTTATATTGTCTGTAGAAATTGTAATCATAGCCTTAGGAACTGTTTTAGGGCAGCCCATATTATTTCAGGTTATTGTAGTTTCGATAGTTGCTCTAATTGCTACTATAGGGGTTTATGGGATTGTGGCCTTGATTGTAAGGATGGATGATATGGGCTACAGTTTAATAAAAAAAGACAAATCGGGCGGTGTTTTAAACCATATTGGACAGTTTTTGGTTAAGGCCTTACCGTGGGTTATTAAAAGTTTATCGGTTGTTGGTACCATCGCGCTTATTTTAGTTGCAGGTGGTATTTTTTCTCATAACATCGCATTTTTACACCATATATTGGAAGGTATTCCAGGATTTTTAAAAGATTTTTTAATAGGAATTCTTGCTGGACTTCTGGTCGTTTTACTAATTAAAATTTTTAAAAAGTTGGTTGGTGTATTAAGAAAATAGGTTAGATTTAACCATCTTAATGATTCACCAATTAAACCTATTTATTTTATGACCAACCTTAGCTACCCCATACAATTTAACTTTAACATTACTACGCTTTCGAACGATTTTACAGCTTCCGATTCTCAGGGGCGTACCATTGCTTATGTAAAGCAAAAGATGTTTAAACTTAAGGAAGATATAACCGTTTTTAACAACGAAAGTAAAACCCAGATTAATTATAAAATTAATGCCGATCGCTGGATAGATTTTTCGGCGGCATATAGTATAAAAAACAGCAGTCAGGTTGAAATTTGAAAAATAGCTCGTAAAGGATGGAAATCCTTATGGAAATCCGAATATGAGCTTATTAATAAGCATCAAAAATTGCAATATTATATTCGTGAAGATAACGCATGGGTTAAGGTTTTTGATGCGCTTTTAGGGCAAATACCAATTTTAAGTTTCTTTACCGGTTATGTGTTTAATCCCAGCTATAGTGTGATTGATTTACAAAACAAAGCCTTGTTAAAAATGAAAAAAGAACCTTCATTTTTTGGAAGAAAATTTCAATTAACAAAACTCGATACCGCACATTTAGAAGATGAAGAATCGATATTATTAAGTTTAATGATGATGGTGCTTTTAGAACGCAGAAAAGGTTAGAATTGCTTACTATAAAACAAACAAAAAAAATCCTCTATGTAAAGGATTTTTTTGTTTTAAATTATGTGTTAATCGCGGATTTTCTTTTTACGAAGTTCGAAATTTTGACCCAAATAAACTTTACGTACCATCTCGTCGTTTGCCAATTCTTCGGGTTCACCGGCTTTAAGAATGCTCCCTTCGAACATCAGATAGGTTCTGTCGGTAATAGCTAAAGTTTCCTGTACGTTATGGTCGGTAATTAAAATACCAATATTTTTCTTAGTAAGCTGTGCTACAATGCGTTGAATGTCTTCTACAGCCACGGGATCTACACCAGCAAAGGGTTCGTCTAGTAAAATAAATCTAGGGTCTGTTGCCAAAGCACGCGCAATTTCGGTACGACGGCGCTCACCACCAGATAATAAATCGCCACGACTTTTACGAATATGCCCCAGACCAAATTCTTCAATAAGCGATTCCATTTTATGATGCTGCTCTTTTTTGCTGAGTTTGGTAAGTTGTAAAACGCTTAAAATATTGTCTTCGATGCTTAATTTTCTAAAAACCGATGCTTCCTGAGCCAAATACCCAATGCCGTTTTGAGCACGTTTGTACATGGGATATTTAGTAATTTCTGTATCATCAATAAAAATATGTCCGCTATTGGGTTTTATTAAGCCTACCGTCATATAAAAAGAGGTGGTTTTACCAGCACCGTTAGGACCTAGTAATCCAACAATTTCGCCCTGATTCACCTGTAGCGAAACATCTTTTACTACTTTTCGTCCTCCGTAGGACTTCATTAAATTGTCGGCTCTTAAAATCATAGTTTTTATTTACAAAACGCTAAAAGTAGTAAAATGATATACACTACAATAGCAGAAATTAAAAATTTATATCAATTATTCCTGAGATTCCAGAGCATCCCAAAACTCATAAGCCTTGCGCAGATGCGGTATAACAATGGTGCCGCCTACAAGCGTAGCGATGCTCAAGGCTTCAACGACTTCGGCTTTGGTGAGTCCGATGTTATAACTGGTTTCTAGGTGGTATTTTATACAATCGTCGCAGCGTAATACAGTAGAAGCGACAAGCCCCAAAAGTTCTTTGGTTTTAACATCCAAAGCACCTGCTGCGTAGGCATTGGTGTCTAAATTAAAAATACGTTTTATAACTTTATTATCGTCGCCTAAAATTTTTTCATTCATTTTAGTGCGGTACTCGTTAAATTCTGAAACTAACTGAGACATGGTTTTATTTTTTTACAACTTTAGACATTTCGCGTTTTTGATTTCTAACAACAATTTTAGAAATATAGATGCTAACCTGGTAAAGAATTAATATAGGAATGGCAACAATTACCTGGCTTGCAACATCGGGCGGAGTTATTACTGCCGAAATAATTAAAACAATTACCAGAGCATATTTTCTGTATTTTTTTAGAATTTCAGGAGTTATTAATCCGATTTTAGTTAAAAAATAAATTACCACCGGAAGTTCGAAAATAAGACCAGATGCCAAAACCGAAGATCTTACAAGTCCAATGAAAGAACTAATATCGATTTGATTTTCTACCTTAGTGGAAATGCTATAATTTCCTAAAAAGTTTATAGATAACGGAGTAATAATATAATATCCGAAAAGCGCTCCTAAAAAGAATAGCAGCGAACAAATAATAATGAATCCTCTGGAATGTTTGCGTTCGTTTTCGTGTAATCCCGGACTAATAAAACGCCATAATTGATAAATAATATAAGGGAATGATATGATAAAACCCGCCAGAATGGCTGTCCAGATATCGGCAGAAAACTGTCCCGCCATGGTTCTGTTTTGTAAGATAAGCGGTATAGAATCGTTACAAAAACTAGTCTCTACACCAACAAAACGTCCCGCATTACAAAGGAATTCGTAAGTAGGAAACCCCATATTAATAGGAGCGAAAATAATATCTTCAAAAATATATCGGCTAAAAATAAAGGCTAAAGAAGCGACCACCATGACCGCCACACAAATTCTAATTAAATGCCATCGTAAATCTTCAAGATGATCTAGAAAAGACATCTCGTTTATATTTTTCTTTGCCATTATATGATGCCTTCTTTAATTAAATCATGCAAATGAACAACCCCTGCATACAAGCCGTTTTCTTCCACAAGCAGTTGCGAAATTTCATTAGCTTCCATAATTTCGAGCGCTTCAATGGCCATTTCGTTGGCATCGATTCGCTTTGGGTTGGTGCTCATAATGTCTTTGGCTGTAAGGGATGCGAAATTATCGGCTTTGGTTAACATTCTACGTAAATCACCATCGGTGATAATACCTATAATTTTATTGTTTTCAACAACCGAGGTAACACCAAGCATTTTTTCTGTTATTTCAATAATAACCTGTTTGATGTTGGTATGGGCTTCTACCTGTGGTTTTTGGTTAGCCGACGAAATGTCGCGAACCCGCAGGTATAATTTTTTCCCTAAAGCGCCACCCGGATGAAATTTGGCGAAGTCGGAGCTGGTAAATCCTCTTAACTCTAATAAACAAACGGCCAGGGCATCGCCAATAACCAATTGAGCTGTTGTGCTGGTTGTTGGAGCTAAATTATTTGGGCAGGCTTCTTTTTCAACATAAGCATTTAAAATAAAATCGGCCTGTTGTCCCAGAAACGAATTTTCATTCCCTGTAATGGCTATAAGTTTATTTTTTACGCGTTTTATAAGCGGCACTAATACTTTTATTTCGGGGGTGTTACCACTTTTAGAAATACAAATAACAACGTCTTCTTTAAGAATAAGTCCTAAATCGCCATGAATGGCATCGGCAGCATGCATAAACACAGCTGGTGTTCCTGTAGAGTTTAGGGTGGCTACAATTTTATTTGCAATAATGGCACTTTTGCCAACACCAGTAATAATAACACGACCTTTTGTGTTATAGATGAGGTTAACTGCATGTGCAAAATCTTCGGTAACCAAAGACGATAAATTAGAAATGGCGTCGGCTTCAATTTGTATGGTTTGCTTCGCCAAATTAATAATTGAAAGATTGTTATTCAAAATTTATCAATTTTTTTAGTTGATGCTTTTAAAGAAATTGTTATCTTTAATTATACTGAAATTAAAAAATATGTAATTTCGGTTTTCGTTACAAAACTAACGAAAAAAATATGAGGGTTCTCTTAATACATTAATAAAAGTGAATTTTTACTTTTTGTAATAATAATGTAATTTTAATTAGTAAAATAAATTTAATTAATTCATGTCAATAGCTAAAAGTGACTTACATTCTGCGTTAAAGAAATATTTTGGATTTAGTAAATTTAAAGGGCTTCAGGAAGCTGTTGTAGAAAGTATTTTATCGAAAAAGCACACCTTTGTGATTATGCCTACAGGCGGTGGAAAATCGCTATGTTACCAATTGCCTGCCTTGATGCAGGAAGGTACAGCCATCGTTGTTTCTCCTTTAATTGCCTTAATGAAAAACCAAGTAGATGCGATACGAGGTATTTCTAATGAAGAGGGTGTTGCGCACGTCTTGAATTCTTCACTCAATAAAACAGAAATTAAGCGAGTAAAAGAAGATATTGTAAACGGTGTAACTAAATTACTTTATGTAGCACCAGAATCGTTAACTAAAGAAGAAAATGTAGAGTTTTTACGTTCGGTTAAAATCTCGTTTATGGCCATTGATGAGGCCCACTGTATTAGTGAATGGGGTCATGATTTTAGACCCGAATACCGCAATTTAAAAACCATTATAGCGCGTATTGGCGATGATATTCCTATTATTGGTTTAACTGCCACTGCGACCCCGAAAGTACAAGAAGATATTATTAAAAACTTAGGTATTGCAGGTGCGACAACCTTTAAAGCCTCTTTTAATAGACCTAATTTATATTACGAAGTTCGACCGAAAACAAAACATGTTGATGTTGATATTATTAGGTTTATAAAACAAAATCAAGGAAAATCGGGTATTGTATATTGTTTAAGTAGAAAACGTGTTGAAGAACTGGCACAGGTACTACAAGTGAATGGTATCAAGGCAGTTCCTTATCATGCGGGATTAGACGCTAAATCCAGATCGAGCTACCAGGATCAATTTCTTATGGAAGATGTCGATGTTGTGGTTGCTACCATAGCCTTTGGTATGGGGATTGATAAACCAGATGTGCGTTTTGTTATTCATCATGACATCCCTAAAAGTATAGAAAGTTATTATCAGGAAACCGGTCGCGCTGGTCGCGATGGTGGTGAGGGGCATTGTTTGGCTTATTACTCTTATAAAGATATAGAGAAGTTAGAGAAGTTTATGTCTGGCAAACCTGTGGCCGAACAAGAAATAGGTCATGCCTTGTTGCAAGAAGTCGTAGCTTTTGCAGAAACCTCTATTTCGAGACGTAAATTTATTTTGCATTATTTTGGTGAAGAATTCGATAATGAAACCGGAGAAGGTGGCGATATGGATGATAATGTAAGACATCCTAAAAAGAAGCACGAAGCCCAAGACGATGTTAAAATTTTATTAGACATTATAGCCAGTACCAACGAAAAATACAAGTCTAAAGACCTTGTAAATGTTATAGTTGGTAAAGAAAACGCTCTTATAAATTCACACAAAACCAATGAACAAGCTTTTTTTGGTAAAGGAAAAGATAAAGATAATAAATACTGGATGGCCTTGTTGCGTCAAGTATTGGTTTCTGGGTATTTGAGAAAAGACATAGAAACCTATGGTGTTATTAAGTTAACCGAAAGCGGTAAAGATTTTATAGCCTCACCAACGTCTTTTATGATGACAGAAGACCATGTGTTTGATGGTGAGCAAGAAGATGGAACTATTGTGGCAGCTACTAAACCAGGAGCCACGGTAGCCGATGAGCTGTTAATGAGCTTGCTAAAAGATTTACGCAAGAAAAACGCAAAAAAATTAGGTGTACCACCTTTTGTTATTTTTCAAGACCCTTCATTAGAAGACATGGCTTTAAAATACCCTATAACTATGGCCGAACTGGCTAATGTTCATGGGGTTGGTGATGGTAAGGCAAAAAAATACGGCAAAGATTTTATCGAGCTTATTGCAAAATATGTTGAAGAAAACGATATTATTCGTCCGGATGATCTGGTTGTAAAATCTACAGGAACCAATTCTGCAAACAAATTATATATCATTCAAAACATAGACCGAAAGTTACCGCTGGATGATATCGCCTCTTCAAAAGGTATGGAAATGGCCGAGTTTATTAAAGAAATGGAAGCCATTGTGTATTCGGGTACAAAATTAAATATCGATTATTGGATTGATGAGATTTTAGATGAAGACCAACAGGAAGAAATTCACGATTACTTTATGGAAGCTGCTTCAGACAGCATTGTAAAAGCTATTGAAGAATTTGATGGTGATTATGATGATGAAGAATTACGTCTCTATCGTATTAAGTTTATTAGCGAGGTGGCTAACTAAATTGTTTTTACTTGCATGTTGTAGGTAATTTAAAAAATCGAAATGCAGTTTGAACCTCAATATTTTAGCGGAATATTAAAAGTCTTGATTTTGAATTTATTAATTTCTCTTTTGCCTATTTATTTCATAGAAGACAAGACTGTGATTTTTCTAATCTTTATCGTCGGATTTTTGACAATATTATTCTTAAAAAATAAAAAATGGATTAATAGAATAAAGGTTGACTCTAAAACTTCCAAAATCAATATCGAATATCCATTAAATTTGATCGGTCAAAAAAAAATAAATATTGACTTTTCAGAAATTTGCAAAGTTGTTTATTACGAATATATGTCTATAACGCCTGCTCACTTTAAGATTGAATTAAATGCCAAAACTTTTCGCTTCAATTGTGACGGAAATGAATCAGAAAAACTGAGTAAAATTTTTAAAGATAACGGAATAGAAATAAATTTTTATAATAAAAAAGTAGTTGGATTTAGATAAAAAACTACCTACAACAATGTATAAAAATAATTGCTCAATTTTGGGCTTAACCAAAGGTAGCTGCAAGTTTACTACGTCTGATTTTCCTGCGGAAAATCCTCGCACGTAAACCCTCAACTTTTCTTATACGAACCGTTGTATGCAACCCAAGGAAAAAATAAATGAATGGAATTTGACAAAAGTATACTCTCATTTTTACAACCTGAATTGCTTGATGAAATTCTTTCAGAATCAAGTCTTCAGGCATTTCCAAATGGAACTGAAATTTTGAAAGAAGAACAATATGTAAAATTACTACCAATAGTTGTTGACGGACTTGTAAAAGTTTATTCAAGATTTGACGAAAAGGAGTTATTACTCTACTATATAGAACCTGCACAAAGTTGTGTGATGTCATTTTATGCTGCACTTAAGAACACGCCAAGCAGAGTATTTGCAGAAACTGAAGAAGATTCAAAAATTCTATTAATTCCAGTTCAATATTTACCCAATTGGTTAAAAGAATATCCTAAATTCAATGAATTGTTTTACAACCAATTTAATTTAAGGTATTCAGAACTTCTTGATACAATTAGTCATTTGCTTTTGGACAAATTGGACAAGCGCTTATACAAACATTTAAGAAGAAAAACAGAATTAACAAATAAAAACTCAATTAAGATTAGTCATAGTCAATTAGCAAATGAATTAGGAACTGCTAGAGAAGTCATTTCAAGGATAATGAAAAAACTTGAAACAGATGGGATGGTTATTCAAAATTCAGGCACTATTACAATTACAGACAAGTAGTGACTTGAGTCACTGCATACCTAAATTTTATTTATGACATTTGTATTGTAATAACAAATTAAACTTTATGATTATGAAAAAAAATATGGGTTCAGCAGACAGAATTATCAGAATAATAATCGCTGCAATTATTGGAGTTCTTTATTTTACGGGTACAGTTTCAGGAACTTTAGGTGTAATACTTTTAATACTAGCAGGGGTGTTTGTATTGACCAGTTTCATTAGTTTTTGTCCACTATATGCACCATTTGGAATTAGCTCTTGTCCTATAAAGGAAAATAAATAAGTTAGCACACAACAATAGGTAAAGGCAATAGCGGTAAGGGTATATACTCGAGCCGTTTTGCGTTTAATTAGGTATATTATCTCCGCAAAAGCAGTTGGGTTTTAATCCGCTACTGCTTTTATACAAGACCTTAAGTCAAATAACTTTAAGAAACTTTCCGCTTTTAACTTTTCAACTTGAAACATAGTTTCATATCTTTGCAGCTTATTAAAAAAAAGAACAATGCAAGACGGATTATACGCAAAATTTAATACTAGTAAAGGAGCCATTCTTGTTGCTTTAGAGTATAAAAAAACACCAGGCACAGTAGGTAACTTTGTTGCTTTAGCAGAAGGTAATTTAGAAAATAAAGTAAAACCACAAGGCACGCCTTATTACAATGGTTTAAAATTTCATAGAGTTATTCCAGATTTTATGATTCAAGGGGGGTGTCCGCAAGGAACAGGTTCTGGAAATCCAGGTTACCAGTTTGATGATGAATTCCATCCAGAATTAAAGCACGATGGTCCAGGTGTTTTATCTATGGCCAATGCAGGTCCAGGTACGAATGGTAGTCAATTTTTTATTACCCATACAGAAACCGCATGGTTAGATAACAAACACACTGTTTTTGGTAAAGTTGTTGAAGGACAAGATGTTGTTGATGCAGTAGCACAAGGTGATGTTATTGAATCTTTAGAAATTATTCGCGTAGGTGCCGATGCCGAAGCTTATAATGCGGTTGAAGCTTTTAGAACTTTTGAAGGATCTCGTGAAAAGCGTTTGGCTGAAGCGAAGGCAGCAGCCGAAGCAGAATTAGATAAATTAGCTGCAGGTTTCGAGAAAACGGCAAGTGGGTTACGTTACCAAATCATTCAAAAAGGTTCTGGAGTTAAAGCAGAAAAAGGTAGACAAGTATCGGTACATTATAAAGGACAACTAAGTGATGGTACTGTTTTCGATTCATCATACAAAAGAAAACAACCTATCGATTTTCCAGTAGGCGTGGGGCAAGTAATTCCGGGTTGGGATGAAGGTATTCAGTTATTACACGTTGGAGATAAAGCCCGATTGGTTATTCCAAGTCATTTAGGATATGGTAGTCGTGGTGCTGGTGGTGTTATTCCTCCAGATGCTACACTTATTTTTGATGTTGAATTGGTAAGTGTTAAATAGGTTTTAAACACTTTATAAAAATAGAAAAAGCACCTTATTAAAGGTGCTTTTTCTATTTTATCGAATTTTACTCGTGTATGAGCGAATTTATTTACTTAGTAAAAAAATAGATTTTATTTTTGTTTTGTGGAAAGTGTTATAAAGAGTGAAATTTGTAAAGATGTCAAAAAAGAGTTGAATTATTCTTTCGGTAATGTCTATATTTTTTCAAATTTTGTGGTCTCTGAAATTAACGAAGGCGTTAATTTTAATTGGCATGACCATGGAGAAAAAATAGTTGAGGATGTTACCTATTATTTGGGTAACGACGGAAGTGAAATTATCTACATCTCTAACCGTGTTAATGATTATTCTGTAGTTGCTACCGATTGGTTAAAATACTTCAGTTCATCTTATAGGTTAAAGGCTTATTTTATCATATCCAATTCTCGTGTAGGCTATATAAATTCTAAAATAGAAAATTTGTTTTTTAATAACAGAATAAAACATTTTATATCATTAACGGAAGCTATTCACTGGATTGATACAAAATTAGTTAATACACCTAAATAATCTAATTTTCTATTTATGACTGATACCAACCTTTCAAATTTAAAATATCCCATAGGGGTTTTTGTTCCACCTGTTACCATCACTACAACCGAAATTGCAGCCTGGATAGATGCCTTAGAAAGTTTTCCAAAAAAGCTATCGGCCTTAGTAAAAGATTTACCAGTATTGGATCTTGAAACCACATACAGACCAGGAGGTTGGACTGTTAGACAAGTGATTCATCATTTGGCTGATAGTCATCATAACAGCTACACACGTTTTAAATGGGCTTTAACAGAAGAGAAACCCATTATAAAGGCTTATGATGAAGTACGATGGGCAGAATTATTCGATTCGAAAACAGCACCAATTAATTTATCCTTACTGCATTTGGAGGCGGTGCACGCCAAACTTGTTTATTTATTGAGGGGTTTAACAGATGCGGAATTAAATAAATGTTTCATTCATCCTGAAACACAAAAAGAAGTTGTTTTAAAAGTGAATATAGCCCAATATGTATGGCATGGAAATCATCATGTTGCTCATATAGAACAGGCCTTAAAAAAGCTTTAAAATTCTTAATATTTCCCTTAGATTTGTAAAACAATCTTTCACCAAATTATGATTAGACCGGTAACGCTTGAAGATGCTAAACAAATAGTGGCTATATACAACCATTATGTTTTAAATACTGTGGTTACTTTTGATGAAACCCCTTTTTCTGTTGAAGATTTTGAACATAAAATAGCAAGCATCTCTTCACAATATCCCTTTATTGTTTATGAGGAAGCCGGGGAGATTTTAGGTTACGCCTATGCTAATAAATGGCGTGAAAAGGCGGCTTATAAATATTCGGTAGAGAGTACCATTTATTTAAAGCCCGAGGCCCTTGGCAAACACTTGGGTAGTTTGTTGTATTCTGAATTAATTCAACTTTTAAAAGCTGAAAAATACCATGCTGTTGTTGGTGGATTAACCTTACCCAATGAAGCTAGTGTAAAACTACATGAGAAATTCGGATTTGAAAAAGTAGCCCATTTTAAAGAGGTGGGTTTAAAATTCAATACATGGTTAGATGTGGGCTTTTGGCAACTAACCTTAGATTAGTTTTTCCATTTAATATTGCAACCAATACTAGGTTTTTGTAATTTGTTATTTGGTTGGTTTTCAAGGATGCAATCTAATGCATTACGAACATCTGCACCAGTAACAGGCAGGCCGTTTCCCGGTCTGGAATCGTCTAGTTGGCCTCTGTAAACCAGTTCTAAGTCTTTGTTAAATATAAAAAAATCGGGTGTACAGGCGGCATCGTAAGCTTTGGCAATGTCCTGGCTTTCATCATACAAATATGGAAAGGGATACTGTTCGTTAACGGCATGAACTTTCATTTTGTCTGGACCATCCTGAGGATATTTTATAGCATCGTTACTCGATATGGCGATAAAACCAATGCCCTGGGTTTGATATTGGTTAGCAATAGCTACCATTTGTTTATTTACATGAATAACAAACGGGCAGTGATTGCAAATAAACATTACAACCGTTGCGTTTTTACCTTGTAGTTGATTTAGGTTTAACAATGTGTTGCTTACCGTGTCTGGTAATTCAAAATAAGGTGCTTTTGTGCCTAAAGGCAGCATATTTGAAGGCGTATTTGCCATAGTTATTATTTAAATTCAAATATCGTAATTATTTGTAGTTTTGAAAAATGAAACAGCTAATAACTTTTGAAGATTTTAGTAAAATTGATTTACGTGTAGGCACTATTATTGAAGTAAACGATTTTCCTGAAGCCAGAAATCCGGCCTATCAACTCACGATTGACTTTGGATCTTTGGGGATTAAAAATTCTTCGGCTCAAATTACAACACTTTATAAAAAGGAAGCCTTGCTGGGCAGACAGCTTGTTGCTGTTGTTAATTTTCCTAGAAAACAAATAGGAAAGTTTATGAGCGCCTGTTTAGTTCTGGGAGCAGTAAACAATAAAGATGTTTATTTGTTACACCCCGAAATGAACGTTAAGAACGGGAGTTTGGTGAGTTAAAAAAAAGCCACTAAACAAAGTTTAATGGCTTTTAGATAATTTTTTATTTGTTTTAAATATCATCAAAATCGATATCTGTAAAACTTTCAGGTGATTTGTTAATGATGTCCTCATCTGCATCATCTTCTATCTCGTATTCCTTTTTAAAATCTTTTTGGTGGCGCTCACTAATTACTTCATCACCTTTTTCGTTAATGATGTAATCGGTCATTTCAGATAAAATGTCCTTAAACTCAGTGAAATCTTCTTTATAAATATAAATTTTATGTTTTTTATAGTGGAAAGATCCGTCGTCGTTAGTGAATTTTTTGCTTTCGGTAATTGTTAAATAATAATCATCGGCCTTTGTCGATCTTACATCAAAAAAATATGTACGTCTTCCTGCTCTTAATACTTTAGAAAAAATCTCCTCTTTCTCCATCATGTCATTATTGTTCATATGTTATAGAAATTATTAATAATATTATCTACCAAAAATCTAAAAAAAACTCCTACTTACCAACAAATAATTATAATTCTTTTAAAATGAATGCGATTTTGTTAGATATTCAATAATTTAACGGCTGTTATGTATTTGTTAATCAGCTTTTAAGTCGTTAGTAATACCGGTTGTGTTTAGTTGTTTTAAATACAAATTTTTGTAATAACCATCGACATTAATTAGTTGCTCGTGGGTGCCTTCCTGAATTATTTTCCCGTTGTCGAGTACAATAATTTTATGGGCATTTTTTGCCGACGATACTCTGTGGCTCACAATAACCGAAGTTTTTCCTTTACTAATTTTAAATAGGTTTTTAAGTATTTTCTCTTCTGTTTCGGTATCTACAGCAGATAGGCAATCGTCGAACAATAAAATTTTAGGCGCTTTTATTATCGCTCTGGCAATAGAAACACGTTGTTTTTGTCCGCCAGACAAGGTAATACCACGTTCACCTAAAATAGTGTCGTAGCCTTTGTTAAACTTAATAATGTTTTTGTGTACATGGGCATTTTTAGCAGCCTCAATCACTTCTTCATCGGTGGCACTTTCTTTTCCGAATTTAATATTGTTTTTAATCGTATCAGAGAACAAAAATGCGTCTTGAGGCACGTAGCCAATACTATCTCTTAAATTATTAAGATTAAATTGGTCTAATGGGGTTTTGTTAATGGTAATTTCACCTGAATCCACATCATATAATCGTCCTATTAAATCTAAAATAGTAGATTTTCCAGACCCTGTTTTACCAAGAATCGCTAGCGTTTCCCCTTCTTTAATAGTAAAACTAACGCCATTAAGCGCTTGTATGTTGGTATCGTCGTAAGTGAAAGACACGTTGTTAAAGTTGATGTCTCCAGATACGGGTGTTTCCGTTGTTACCTTATTGGTTATTTCGGGTTGAATTTTTAAGAATTCATTAATTCGTTTTTGCGAGGCTTCAGCTTGCTGAACAATAGACGTTACCCAACCTACTGTTGCCACAGGCCAGGTTAAAATATTTACATATATAATAAACTCGGCAATGGTGCCTAAACTTTCTATTTCACCATTTATGTATTGCATACCACCAATATAAATCACCAATAAATTACTGGCGCCAATAAGCAAAATCATCATGGGGAAAAACCAGGCTTCAACTTTTGCTAAACTTATTTGTTTTTCTCGGCTTAGGTTTGCTAATTCTTCGAAACTGGTTGCTGTTTGCTTTTCTATTCCGTAGGCTTTAATAACAGAAATACCACTAAAAGATTCTTGTGTGTAGGTCGATAAAGTCGATAAACATTCTTGTACTATGGTGCTACGTTTGTGAATTTCTTTACTCAATTTATAGATAGCCACCGATAAAACAGGTAATGGAATAATGGTGTATAATGTTAGTAATGGCGCTTCTTTAAACATATAAATAATAGCAATTACAAATAAAGTGATGGTATTTATGCTATACATAATGGCGGGACCAGCATACATGCGCACTTTACCTACGTCTTCACTAATGCGATTCATTAAATCGCCCGTTCTGTTTTTTTTATAAAAGTTTAATGATAGTTTTTGATATTGCTCGTAAACTTCGTTTTTTAAATCGAATTCGATATATCTGGAAACATTAATAATGTATTGGCGCATGTAAAATGTAAGAATGCCACCAATAATGGCCGCACCAATAATGTATATAATAATTTCAATTAAATCGCTTTTTATGGCGGCTTCAGTGAGTTCTCCTTTTAAATATTTTTCAACAACAATAAATATTTCGCGTACATATCGTGGCGTAAAAAGTAAAAATATTCGGGCTACAATTGTTATTACAATACCAAACAGAAGCTGCTTTTTGTATTTTAAAAAATATTTATTAAGGTGTTGTAATTCTTTCATTTAAGTAATAATGATATTAAAATCGAGCTTTAATAAAGCAACAAATATAAAGCATTCATACAACAAACACCACGAATAGTTAAAGCCATATTGTTAAATATAGCTTAAAGTATTTAATGAAATAATAAAATGAAAACATGGAGTTACTTTTTTAAAATAGTATTATTTTTGCAGTTCGAAATACAAAAATAGTTCGCCATATTTAAATTAAGTTCATTGTAATTATGCTAAACAGAAGACATATTCGTGTAAAAGTAATGCAAACGCTTTATGCCTACAAAGGTGGAGAAAGTGACGATTTTTCTAAAGATCAAAAATTCTTATTGTTTAGTATAGATAACATGTACAATTTGTATTTGCTATTAATTTCTTTATTAATTGAAGTGCAAAAGCGTGCTGAAAACGATTTAGAAAAAAAGCAGAAAAAACACTTACCTACCAAAGAAGACACCAACCCGAACAAAAAGTTTGTCAACAATCAATTATTAAAATTACTTAAAGAGAATTTTCAATTAAACAATCTTTTTGAAACCCATCAGGTTAGAAACTGGGAATTAGATAACGAGTATGTCGATCTTATTTTTAAATCGATTCTTGCTAGTGATTTGTATGCCGAATACATGAAAACGCGTGTATCTGATTTTAAAGAGGATAAAGATTTTATTGTTGATGTTTTTAAAGACATTATAGCCCCAAACAATAAGCTTTATGATTATTTAGAAGATAAAAATTTAACCTGGTTAGACGATCTTCCAACGGTTAACACCACCATTTTAAAGTTACTGCGTAAAGCAAAATTAAATAGTGATGATGGGTACTTTACACCAAAACTGTACAAAGATTTAGACGATAAACAATTTGCTATCGATTTATTTAGAAAAACACTTTTAAACCGAAGCGCCATCAATAAAGAAATTGATGGAAAAACCCAAAATTGGGATTCAGAGCGTATTGCAAACATTGATTATATTTTGTTGCAAATGGCTATTTGTGAGTTGAAAAATTTCCCATCGATACCAGTTAAAGTAACCATGAACGAATATTTAGAAATTGCCAAAGAATACTCAACGCCAAAAAGCAGTATTTTTATTAATGGTATTCTAGATAAGTTGGTAAAAGAATATGAAGAAGCTGGTAGCTTAAAAAAAGTAGGCCGAGGTTTAATCTAATATTCTGTTAAGTTTAAAAAGGAAAATTTTTAATCGCGTAAATAATTGTTATTTTTACCCTGTTAACACTAAATATATTTATAATGAAAAGAATAATATTAGGATTAAGCACACTTTGTTTATTAGTAGTTACTTCATGTAAAGAAGATGCTTCAAAAAAAATTGAAGAAGCTAATGTTACCGCTGCTGCGGAACGTGATGCTAACGCTTCAAAATTTCCACAAATTGAGTTCGATAAAGTAGAGCATGATTTTGGAGAAATAGAAAAAGGAACTTCTGTTGAAACCACCTTTAATTATAAAAATACAGGAGATGCGCCTTTAGTGATAACAGATATTAAAAGCTCTTGTGGTTGTACTGTACCGCAAGATTGGAGTAAAGAGCCATTAGCACCAGGCGAATCTGGAAAATTTTCGGTAAAATATAATGGTAGCGGTGCCAACAACATCACAAAAACTATTACCGTTACGGCGAATACAGAAAAAGGAACAGAGGTTGTAAAAATTAAAGCCTTTGTAAAACCAGATCCTGCAACCGTAGTAAACTAAATTTGTAACCAAGCTGTTTTTCAGCAATTAAATAAATAGATAATGGAAGGAATCGGTCAATTTATGCCGTTTATACTAATGTTTGTAGTCGTGTATTTCTTTATGATAGCACCACAAATGAAACGTGCTAAGAAAGAAAAGAAATTCAACGCCGAATTAAAAAAAGGTGATAAAGTAATTACCAAAAGCGGATTGCATGCTAAGGTGTTAGAACTAAACGATAAAGACGGAAGTTGTATTTTAGAAACAATGTCTGGTAAAGTTAAGTTTGAACGCTCTGCAATATCCATGGAGTTAAGCACAAAATTAAACGCTCCAGCTAAATAATTACTGTTACATATTAACATAAAAAAGGCTTTCTAATTTTTAGAAAGCCTTTTTTGTTTAACTCAACTTTCTAATTGATTAAACAATTTATTGTATATAGGCTTAATTTTCCTTAACTTTGCAGCATGGGAATAAGGATTCATGAAATACGAAATAACAGAATATTTAACTTCAACTTTCTAGTTTTTAGAAATCAGTCCGATAAATTCATTCCTCCAAGCTTATAATTTAAAAGCTTTACTACCATTTAAGTAATAACCCCCTTTGGTTTATTATAAGCATAAGCACGCGATTGCCATCATGTGCCCATGCTTTTTGTTATTTATTTACAAATTAAATTTTTTCAATGTTTTTGAAAGAATTTTAAAATTACCCAGTTACTAATGAAAATTAAAACCTTTGATGCTTATTCGAGGTTATCGCATATGGATATTAATAGATTAACCCAATTTATTTACGACCATTCTGGCGATTACCGAGACCGTAAAAGTGCCATTAAAAAATCTTTGCTTTATGCAATGAAAGACCTTCCGGGTTTAGGTGGTTATGTTTTTGTTATGGAAACTAAAGAAGATATTTTGGGTGCTTTGGTTGTAAATAAAACGGGAATGAACGAATACATACCAGAGAATATTCTGGTCTATTTGTCTGTAAACAAAGATTATAGAGGTCAGGGCATTGCGAAAAAGCTAATTGATTATACACTTAAATATTGTAAAGGAGACATTTCGCTGTTTATTAATAAAAATAACGAGGTGCTTAAATTTTTCGAATCAAACGGATTTAAATCCAGAAATATAGAAATGCGTTTAACGCGTTCATCTATTTAACAATTAAAAACAATAAAAAATGAAAATTTTAAAAGTAAAAAGACAAACAGTTTATGAAAAACGCCACAGTTTAAAAATGGGCGAATTAACAACACGAGTCACGTATATTAAAAGATATTTACTCGGGTTACCAATACAAACATTACACAGATACAGACAAACCTATTACGGTGAAGTTAAAGATTGTAACGATTGTTTATTGTTTATATAACCCTAATTAAAAGAAAGAAATTCTTATGAAAGTATTAGTAATAGGCGCAGGAAATATGGGACTAACCTATGCCGAAGGTATGTCTAAATCGAAGTTGCTCAAAAAGCGTAACATCATGGTTTTAGATAACTCTGAAGAAAAGTTAGAAGCATTAAATAAAATAGCTCATTTTGACGCCTATAGTGAATTGGCCGATTGCGTGCCTCAAGCAGATATTATATTTGTGGCCGTTAAGCCTTATCACGCCGAAAGTTTATTTCAGGCCATTAAACCTATGGTAAACAACGACCAGATTATTGTTTCAATAATGGCTGGTGTTACCATCAATTCTATTACATCTTTAACAGGCGTCACCAAAGTAGTACGTGCAATGCCTAATTTACCAGCTCAAATAGGGCAGGGGTTAACGTCGTTTGTAGCATCTCCCGATGTTACAAAAATTGAATTGTTAACAGTAGACAGTCTTTTAGGCACTACTGGAAAATCCATTCAAGTAGATAATGAAAATCTCATCGACGCTTCTACAGGTATTTCAGGTAGTGGACCCGCTTATGTTTTTTATTTCATGCAAAGTATGATGGAAGCTGCCATGCAAATGGGCTTCTCAAAAAACGATGCAACCCTTTTGGTTAGTCAGACTTTTACAGGTGCTGTCGAATTATTTAGTCAATCAAATTTATCGCCCAATTCATGGATGGATCGTGTGGCATCTAAAGGGGGTACAACCCGTGCTGCCCTAGACTCTATGGAAGACAATAACGTAAATGAATTAATTAAAGAAGCGGCCTTTGCTGCATTTAACCGAGCAATAGAATTAGGAAAAGAACATTAATATGTATAAACAAAGAATAGTCATTAAAGTAGGAACTAACGTAATGACTAACAGAGACAACAAAATCGTTAGACCCGTATTAAAACAATTAGTACGACAAATTGCCGAATTATACGAACGCGACATTATAACCATTTTGGTTTCATCGGGGTCTGTAATTGCAGGTAAAGAAGTACTTGGTAAATCAAGTATAAAAAACAAAACGCAAAAACGACAAGTGTATTCGGCCATTGGACAACCCAGAATGATGCGCTTGTATTACAATATTTTTCACGATTACGGAATGAAATGTGCGCAGGTATTACCAACAAAGCGCGATTTTAGTCCGGGCATACACAGACAAAATATGATAAATTGCTGCGAAGGATTGCTGGCTGAAGGCGTGATACCTATTGCAAATGAAGATGATGCCGTATCTGTAACCATGTCTATGTTTTCAGATAATGATGAACTTGCGAGTTTAATTGCCCAATTAATTAACGCCGATAAACTTATTATCTTAACCGATATTCATGGCGTTTATACCGGGCACCCAGATGCAGAAAATAGTAATTTAATTTCTAACATCGATCCTTCAGAGAATTTAGATAAGTACATACAAGAGAACGATAAAGGCGAAGGCGAAGGCCGTGGCGGTATGGGTTCTAAATTAGACTACGCGCAACAAGCCGCAGCACACAACATTCCAACATATATAGCAAACGGAAAAAAAGATAATACCATTATAGATATTATAGATGGTAAAGCTGTTGGAACTAAAGTTTCACTTTAAAAATAAAAGACATGAAATTAATTTCAACCGATATAAAAAATATGGTTTTAAAAAGCATGGTTCGTATTTTAGATGAAAAAAATACGGCGCTTTTAGAAGCCAATAAAAAAGATTTAGACGCTTTTACACGCGATGATCAAGCGATGTACGATCGTTTAATTATAGATGATAAGAAAATAAAAAGCATGCAAAAAGCACTTTTAGAAGTGCAATCGCAAGACGACCCTGTAGATCAAACCATAAGCCATGTAACATTAAACGACGGCTTGCAAATTGTAAATAAAACAGCTCCTTTTGGAACGATTATGATTATTTACGAGTCACGTCCCGATGTTACCATTGAAGCAGCTTCTTTAGCATTTAAATCAAATAATAAAATACTTTTAAAAGGCGGTAAAGAAGCCTATAATAGTAACAAGCTTTTGGTCGAGTTTTGGCATGAAGCCTTGCATGAGCATGGTTTGAGTGAAAATTACATTCAACTACTGCATTTAAACAGAAAGGAAACTCAGGCTTTTCTTAAAAACCCAACCCAACCCATAGATTTAATTGTGCCCAGAGGTGGCGAACAATTAATAGCTTTTGTTAAAGAGCATGCTCATTGTGCCGTCTTGGTTAGTGGTAGAGGGAACAACTTTTTATATATAAATAAAAATTGTAATTGGGAGCAAACCTTAGAAGTTATTCTGAATGCAAAAACAGCCAAAATTTCGGCATGTAACGCATTAGACAATATTCTTGTGGATAAACACATTCCTAATTACGAAGAAAAATTAAAAGCACTCAATCGCATTCTAAATTTAAATGGTGTTAAGGTTTTAGTTGATGCTGAAGCATTTAAAATTTTGAAAAACGAAACCTTAATTGAAGATGATGCCATTTGGAATGAAGAGTTTTTAGCTATGAAATGTTGTATAGGCATTGTAGAAGATGCAGAGGAAGCTATTGCGGTAATTAATAAATATTCTGGAGGCCATTCGGCAGCTATCATGACAACGGATGCTGCTGTTGCCGATACCTTTATGCAACAAGTAGATTGCGCTGCAGTTTATAAAAATGCCTCAACACGTTTTACCGATGGTGGTTCTATGGGTGTGGGCGCAGAATTAGCCATTAGTACAGATAAATTACATCACCGTGGCCCTTTAGGTTTAAAACAACTGGTTACAAATAAATATTATGTTTTTGGTGATGGCCATGTACGTGTTTAACCTTTAACATTTTTAGGTTTAAAAAAAAAGAGGCAGCGTTTTAAAGCTGCCTCTTTTTTTTAATGCATTATTGTTTTTTAAACGTCATCATAGTCAGGTCGTCGAGCATTAAATGAAGCTTACCCTTACTGTCTACATTAAATTTATTTACTTTTTTAATCGTATTTAAAAAGAAAACTTCGCCTTCGCCACAATACATTAATGTTGAGGGACCTGGTTCTCCAAAAGTGATGTTGTTATTTTTTATTGTAAAAGGGGCGGAGTAGCCATTACAACCATTGTTACCAGATACTACACCATTAGTTTTATCGAAAGTTATGTATGGTTTTTTATCAGGAAATAGGCCATCGAAGGCTATTCGGGGTCCTGTTAAATATTCTAATTCCCAGGTTGTATCGTAAAGGGCGGTACTGTTCGTGTTTTTAGTTGATGCACAGCTTAATGTAAAAATGGCTATGCAAAGCATAACAAAAGTATTTAAAGTTTTCATGTTTGTTTTTTTTAATGATACTACTAAATATACAATGATGCTTTCATTAAAAAGTAAAGCTTAACATAAAATTAATTAAAATAAATGATTTAATTAAGGTTTTTTGTGGTTGTAATTGTTTTATATTAAGTAACTTACAGCGTAATCAAGTCTAGAGGTAACCTGCAATTAGGATGATACTATCCGTTAATTTAAATTTTTAATTATGAAAATATCAAAAGACAAGATTAAAGTAAAAATGGAAATTCCAGGAGCCGTTATTCGTCAGCACATAAATTTTGGCGACGCTACGGGCTTAAGTACAATTAGTGGTGAATATTTTAGCCTATCTAAAGGTGTAGATACCACACCATTATTTATGGGTTTAGAGGGTAATTTGTGCCAATGTCCGCATTGGGGGTATTTAATATCTGGGCAAGTTACCGCAACAGATACCAAAGGCGATAAAGAAATTGTTGAAGCAAACGACCTATTTTATTGGCCACCGGGACATAATGTTGCTGTTGATGCCGATGCAGAAATAATCATGTTTAGTCCTCAAAAACTACATTCGCATGTTATTTCACACATGATAGACAAAGTAAATCAATAAAAAAAAACGCCCGAAAAATTTATTTTTCGGGCGTTTTTTTCGTGTTAATAAGTTATTAACCTCCGTAAATAATAGCGTCGTTTATATAATATTTTTCATTGCCATTGCAAATTACTTCCCATTCATCGAAACCAATTTTAGCATACGTAATATCGCAACCACCAGATTTACAAGACCATTCACCGTTAGCAAAAACAAAAACACGATCTGCAGCAGATTTTCTTTTAATATGAACTTCTGCACGACCATTACCTTGTCTAATTACACCGTATTTAGCAGTTGAAGGCGTAGACCCTTTAGCCGATCTTAATTCGCCTGTGGCATTGTAATTTGTTCCTGATACTTTAGCATCGCCTGATGAACTGCTAGAGCCTGTAATAGACATGTCTATAGAGTAATTAACTTTTGTGCCCTTTCTAGCTGTGCTTCGCATTTGAAACACTCTAATTTTATATTTACCATCATTAGGTAAAGTTAACTCACAAGTATCGCCTTCATTTTCTCCAATAAAAATGGCAACATTGTCTGATCCCGGAGGCAATACATTAAAACTTGCAGCATTAATATCGGCTTTCATTGATAATTTTAGTTTCTGACCTTTTTTAGCCACAAAAGAATAATCAATTGTTTGATCACCGACTAAAAGTCCTTTAATTACGGTACTCGATTTACCAGGAGCAAAACTTACTTTTTTGTTAATAATTTGAGAAAAACCTACTAAAGGCAGTGCGGCCAATAATAAAGTAATACATGCTAATTTTTTAAAATTTGTTTTCATAGAATTTGTTAGGTTTAAAATTTGATTTTCATAAAAGTATAAAAAAGAAACAGAAAAAATGATAGTTTATTTTAAAAATTAATAGCTTATATTCTACTGGTTTATAGTCTTTAAACTATTTGTAATTTTGTTTAAACCTTCTATTAAAACAGCTTGAGAACATGCAATATTTAAACGAATAAAACCTGCGCTGTGGTTAACAAATTTGTTTTCATCTTCGACAACAACTCCTGCATTTTTTATAAAAAACTCGGTTAATTTATGTTTGTTTGGCAGGTTTTTTATGTAATACGATATATCTATCCAAGCCAGATAGGTCGCCTCTGGAATAGAAAATTTGGCATGTGGTAATTCTTTTAAAAGTATGGTTTCTAATAACTGGAAATTAGCATCTAAATACTGTTTTAAAGCTTCCAGCCAAGGCAGGCATTTGCTGTAAGCCGCTTGCGTCGCAGCGATATTTAATGGCGATAAAACCTCATGGTAAGTTTCCTGGTATTGTTTTCTTACCGATTCGTTTTTAATAAAAATATTCGACATGAGACTACCGGCCAGATTAAACGTTTTACTGGGCGCCGTACAAGTTACAATACGGTCTGTTTCCTTAAAAATAGTAGCCAGTGGTATATGTTGTTTTCCGGTTCGAAGCAAGTCGCAGTGTATTTCATCGGAGATAATCCATACATTGTTATCTAAGCAAATTTTTCCTAGGGTGTATAATTCTTCTTTGGTCCAAACAGAACCTGTTGGATTGTGAGGATTACAAAGAATAAAGAGTTTAATGTTTAAAGAAGGATCTTTAATTTTCTGCTCTAAATCGGCAAAATCCATTTCAAATCGATGGTTATTCTTTCGTAATTTTGAATTGAAAACCTGTCTGTTATGGTAAGTACCAGCCAAATTAAAAGGACCGTAAGAAGGGGTGCTTATTAATATGTTTTCATCGGGTTTTATTAATAGCGGAACCAATCTTAAAAGTGCGGGAACAACACCAGGTGATATTACAATCTCTTTGGTGTTAATTTCCCAGTGGTATTGTTCCAAAAACCATTTTTCTAAGGTTTCATAATATTTAGAATCGAATATCTGTGTGTAACCTAATATTTTTTTATCTAATCGCTCTTTAATAGCTTCAATAATTTCTGGAGGTGTTGCAAAATCCATATCGGCTACCCACATTCTAATGTAATCGTCTCCAAAGGGAAATGCTCCATCAACTTTTAAATGTTCGTAACTAGATTTCCAGCCTTCATAGCTAATGCTGTTGGTGTTTTTTCGGTTTATAACTTCATCGAAATTATACATTTTAACAGGTTTTAGCATTAAACTTGGGCTGTGATTTCGGCAATTTTACAAATCACTTGGGTTGCTTTAATCATACTTTCAACTGGCACATATTCATAACGCCCATGAAAATTATGTCCGCCTGCAAAAATATTAGGACACGGTAAGCCCATATAACTCAATTGCGAGCCATCTGTACCACCACGAATGGCTTTAATAAGCGGTTTTATACCTAGGTCTAGCATGGCTTGCTCGGCAATATCTACAATATGCATTACAGGTTCTACCTTTTCTTTCATGTTATAATACTGATCTTTGATTTCGGTACTTATAACCTCTCTGCCATACTGTGAATTCAGTTCGGCAGTTAGTTTTTTCATAACCTCTTTACGAGCTTCAAAATGACCCCGATCGTGATCGCGAATAATGTATTCTAAAGTGGTTTTTTCAACTTCACCTTTAATGGCGCATAAATGGAAAAAGCCTTCGTAACCGCTTGTGTGTTCGGGTGTTTCCAATCTGGGTAGGGAGTTTATAAATTCCTGTGCGATATACATAGAATTTATCATTTTGCCTTTAGCATAGCCCGGATGCACTATTTTGCCTTTTACAGTAACAACAGCGCCAGCGGCATTAAAGTTTTCGTACTCTAATTCTCCAATCTGGCTGCCATCCATGGTGTATGCCCATTCGGCACCAAATTTTTCGACATCAAATTTATGAGCACCGCGACCAATTTCTTCATCGGGTGTAAAGCCAACACGTATGTTTCCGTGTTTTATTTGAGGGTTTTTTATAAGGTATTCCATGGCCGAAATAATTTCGCATATTCCAGCTTTATCATCGGCGCCTAGTAGGGTAGTACCATCGGTGGTTATTAAGGTTTGTCCTTTATAGAGTAATAAATCTTCAAAATAATCGGGCGACAAAACAATATCTTCAGCTTCATTTAAAACAATGTCTTTTCCGTCGTATTCTTCAATAATTTGAGGATTTACATTAGCACCTGTAAAATCTGGAGACGTATCAAAATGCGAAATAAAACCTATGGTTGGCACCTCGTGAGATACGTTGCTTGGTAGCGTTGCCATGATATAGGCGTTTTCATCGATAGTAACGTCTTCCATGCCAATAGTTTTTAATTCATCAACTAATTTATTGGCTAAATTCCATTGTTTTTCGGTGCTGGGTGTTGTGTTTGAAGTGGGATCGGATTCGGTGTCTATGGTTACATATCCAATAAATCGATTTATAATAGTTTCTTTTGAAATCATAATTAGGTACTTTTTTATGTAAAGGTATAATATTTGAAGCGCTTAAAGAATATGTTAGTCGCCTTTTGAAGCTTAAAAATACGATTATTAATTTTTTTGCTTTTAGAATTGTTAGATTTTTTAAATAGAACTACTTTTGCACAAATCTAACAGAATGTATAAAGTCTTCCTTCGTCCTTTATTTTTTAAATTCGATCCCGAAACCATTCACCATTTCACGTTTTCTTTAATAAAAATCACCTCTAAAATACCTGGATTTTCTGCTCTTTACAGACGTTTATTTCTTGTTGAAGACAAACGATTAGAACGCAAATTATTCGGATTAACTTTTAAGAATCCTGTTGGACTTGCGGCTGGTTTCGATAAAAATGCGGTGCTGTACAATGAACTTGCTAATTTCGGATTTGGATTTATAGAAATAGGAACTGTGACTCCGAAGGGACAAGCTGGAAATCCGAAAAAACGTTTATTTCGTTTAAAAGACGACCAAGGTATTATTAACCGCATGGGCTTTAATAATGAAGGATTAGAAGCCGCTATATCGCAATTAAAAAAGAATAAAGGTCAGTTAATTATTGGTGGTAATATTGGAAAAAATACCACAACAAAACCAGAAGATTATACCGCCGATTACTTAACATGTTTTAATGCTTTGCATCCTTATGTTGATTATTTTGTACTCAATGTTAGTTGTCCGAATGTAGGCAGTCATGCAAAATTAAACGATAAAGATTATTTAGAAGAGTTAATAGGTGCTGTGCAAAAAGCAAACAAAACCTTTAATAAACAAAAACCTATATTACTAAAAATCGCCCCCGATTTAAATAATATACAACTCGATGAAATTGTAGATCTTGTAAAATCTACAAAACTAGATGGTGTTATTGCTAGTAATACCTCTACCGATAGAAGTGGTTTAAAAGCTTCAGCTGAGTTGCTAGATGCTATTGGAAATGGCGGATTGAGTGGGCAACCTATAAAGGATAAGAGCACGCGGGTTATTAAGTACCTTTCAGAAAAAAGTAATAAAGCCTTCCCAATAATAGGTGTAGGTGGCATTCATTCTGCTGCAGATGCTCTAGAAAAAATTGAAGCAGGAGCCGACCTTGTTCAAATTTACACAGGATTTATTTACGAAGGCCCCGGGTTAATAAAATCTATAAACAAAGCGTTATTAGCTTAAGCCGTATATACTAACCTTAATCCTCTCTTTTGTTCTTTCTGATTTATATCTAATTTAATGAATAACAAACTTAAGACGGCTATAGTTCATTGCTTCTGACTCTCCTCTCGGAAAGTCCTCGCAAATTTGCTATCTTCGGGTTACGGCGGAAAATACTTGCGGATTTTCACGCAACGAAACCATAGCCAAACACTTTGGCATACTTTGGCTAAAACTAAATAAGGATACTAAAGAAATGAATAGAAAAGTTGTTTTTTTCATGGTATTAGCATTCAATCTTGTAATTAGTTCGAATGCAGCAGGTAATAATTACAATATGTGATTGTATTACTTCGGTTTATTTGAGTTTCTTTTAATAAAAATAGTAGTATTTTTATCCTCGATTTATAGAATGTCTTTATGTCACAACAAGTAAAAATAATTGAATGCCCCAGAGATGCTATGCAAGGCATTAAGGACTTTATTCCAACAGAACAAAAAGTTCAGTACATTCAATCGCTTTTACGTGTAGGTTTTGATACCATTGATTTTGGGAGTTTTGTATCTCCGAAAGCCATACCACAAATGGTTGATACGGCTCAAGTTTTAGAAAAATTAGATTTGAGTAAAACAACGAGTAAACTCTTAGCCATTATTGCCAATACCCGAGGAGCAGAAGATGCATGTAAGTTCAAACAAATTGATTATTTAGGCTATCCATTTTCTATTTCAGAGAATTTTCAAATGCGAAATACCCATAGAACCATTGCGCAATCTATTGATACCTTATCGGCGATTTTAGAATTATCAAATAAATTCAATAAAGAAGTTGTTGTTTACATTTCCATGGGATTTGGCAACCCTTATGGCGACCCTTGGAATGTTGATATTGTAGGCGAGTGGACCCAGCGTTTGAGCAATATGGGCGTTAAAATTTTATCTTTGAGTGATACTATTGGTTCATCGGATCCAGAAAGCATCCATTATTTATTTTCCAATTTAATACCCCGTTATGCGCACATAGAATTTGGTGCGCATTTGCATACGACACCCTCCACTTGGTTCGAAAAAGTAGATGCAGCATTTAAAGCCGGTTGCTATCGATTTGATGGAGCTATTCAAGGTTTTGGTGGTTGCCCGATGGCTAAAGATGAACTTACAGGTAACATGCCAACCGAAAAATTACTATCTTATTTCACTTCTCAAAAGGTAAATCCGTTAAACGCTTTAAGTTTCGAAAGCGCTCATAATGAGGCTTCAAAAATATTTAGAAACTATCATTGATTACTAACCAAACTATTTGTTTTTATTTTTATTTAAATTAAATCTAAATAAATTTTGAGATTCTGTTTTTGTATTTTATTTTTGCACAGGATTAATCTACTATTTGTATCAAGTCTAAATAAAAGAAAAAATGACAAGAATTTTATCAATCGTAACCCTAGCTACAATTTTATTCACTTCGTGCTCAAATGATGATGATAATTTAAACACAATTGAAACTCCTTCAACTTATAATTTTACACGTAATAATTTAACAACAGTCGATTTTAGTGGTCAAACCACTAGAATAGCCATGGCCGATGCTTTAGCAAAAGCTTTAATTGATAATACCAAAACTCAAACGCAGTTAGATGGCATGTTTGCTCACGCTCAAGGAAACAATGATTTTACCGATGCTAACTTAAATGCTTCTGATAAAAATTTACGTAGTAAAACGGCAGCTTCAACCGACTTTTTTTCGTCTAATACTACGGTAGCTAATATTATTAAAGCCGATTTTGATGGTTGGATAACATCACAGGTAACAGAAGTGTTTCCTAAATGGGATGTAGTAGCATCAGCTGGTAATGCAGGACAATTACAGCAAGGTGGTGGCGGCACCATTCGCTATATTAATGCTAAAGGTTTGGAGTATAACCAAGCGTTTGCCAAAAGTTTAATTGGCGCTTTAATGTTAGACCAAATTTTAAATAACTATTTAAGTCCTGCTGTTTTAGATGCCGGAACGAATATTACCGATAATAATAATGACGTTTTAGAATCTGGGAAAAATTATACATCTATGGAGCATAAATGGGACGAAGCCTATGGATATTTATATGGTAGTGAAGTAAATCCAGCAGTACCTGTTTTAGATGCCGACCAGTTTTTAAGTGAGTATATCGATCGCGTTTCGGCAGATTCTGATTTTTCAACTATTGATGATGATGTTTATAACGCATTTAAATTAGGTAGAGCCGCTATCGTTGCTAAAAATTACAAAGTTCGCGATGCCCAAGCAGAAATTATTAAAGAGAATTTGTCAAAAATTCCAGCCGTTAGAGGAGTGTATTATTTACAAGCATCAAAAGCTAATTTAGGTGTTGATAATGCCAGAGCATTTCATGCATTATCCGAAGCTTATGGGTTTATTTACAGCTTACAATTTACCAGAAAGCCAAATTCAACTCAACCATACGTAACAAAAACAGAAGTTGATGGTTATTTAGCGCAATTAATGGAAGGAAATGGGTTTTGGGATGTTTCGGCTACTACCATTGACACTATTTCTAATGCCATAGCAGCAAAATTTGGTTTTACAACAGCTCAAGCTGCAACGGTAGAATAATAAATAAACATTTTAAGTAGATGGAATTTTAAATGAACCCCTTCTACTCTTTATATTTGCAAAAATTTTGAAACATTTATAGATATGATAAAAAAAGGTTTTACAATAGTTTTTTTAATGATTATGGTTTTTGCCTGCAGCAGTTCAGATGATGGCGGCGAAACTCAAGCAAAAGATAATTTTGATAGACAAGCCATGTTAATAAATTGGGCAGACAATATTATTATACCTGTTTTTCAAGATTTAAATGCAAAATTAGACGCCTTGGTAACAGCAAAAAACACGTTTGTTACGTCTCCAAACCAAACCAGTTTAGATGCATTACGAGGTGCATGGCTTAACGCTTATAAAGTTTGGCAATATGCCGAAATGTTTAATATTGGTAAAGCAGAAGCTATTAATTACGTGTACCAAATGAATGTATATCCAACAACAGTAGCCGATATTGAAGCAAACATAGCTAGTGGAACCTACGATTTAACCCATACAAATAACAATGATGCAGTTGGTTTCCCTGCACTGGATTATATGTTATATGGTGTGGCTTCTAACGATATCGATATTTTAAATGTTTATACAACCAATACCAATGCCAGTGGTTATAAAACTTATGTGTCCGATTTGGTAGACCAAATGAAATCGCAAACACAAGATGTTTTAACCGATTGGACTTCGAGTTATAGAACAACTTTTGTTAGTAGTAATACCAATACAGCTACCAGCGCTACAAATAAGTTAACAAACGATTTTATTTATTACTATGAAAAAGGGTTAAGAGCAAACAAGGTTGGTATACCGGCAGGCGTTTTTTCTACAACACCTCTACCAGATAGAATAGAAGGTTATTACAACAAGAATGTTTCAAAAATATTAATTTTAGAATCGATGAATGCGGTTCAAAATTTCTTTAACGGTAAATCGTATAATGGTTCTGTTACAGGAGCAAGTTTTAAAACCTATCTAGATTATTTAAACATTGCTAAAGGCAGTACCGATTTAAGTGCTTTAATTAACAATCAATTAAATTTGGCGAGAACTAAAATACAAGATTTAAATGCTAATTTTAGCAACCAAATAAATACCGATAATACTAAAATGACTTTAGCTTATGATGAATTACAAAAAGCAGTTGTTTTATTTAAAGTTGATATGGTGCAAGCCTTTAATATTAGTGTAGATTTTATTGATGCTGATGGCGATTAATAACATAGCAAAATAATACCAAAAAAATTCTCTAAGCATTAGAGAATTTTTTTCATTTTATATGGGATTCAATTACAAAACATACTTAAATAGCTATACCAATGCTGCACCTTTAGCAGTGTTTAGAGTTCTTTTTGGTGCTATGATGTTTTTAAGTATTGTCAGATTTTGGGCTAATGGCTGGATTGAAACCTTATATATAAAACCTAAATTTCACTTTTCTTATTATGGCTTTGAGTGGGTAAAACCTCTGGGGAATTTTACGTATTTACTTTTTATTATTTCTGCTATTTCCGCCCTATGTATTGCATTGGGTTTTAAATACAAAAAGGCTATCATTATTTTCTTTTTAAGTTTTACTTATATAGAATTAATGGATAAAACCACTTATTTAAACCATTATTACTTTATAAGTTTATTGAGTTTTTTAATGATTTTTTTGCCGGCGAATGCCAGTTTTTCATTTGATAATATTCTAGAAAAATCAAATTTTAAAACCATTCCTAAATGGACAATAGATAGTATAAAACTACTATTAGGGATTGTTTATTTTTATGCGGGGTTAGCCAAGATTAATTCCGATTGGTTGTTTAAAGCCATGCCTTTAAAAATTTGGTTGCCCTCAAAATACGATTTGCCCTTTTTAGGCGATATCATGCAATTAGAGTGGTTTCATTATGCCATGAGTTGGGGTGGCATGATTTACGATTTAAGCATTCCGTTTTTATTGTTATACAGAAAAACGCGCTGGTTTGCATTTGTTTTGGTTGTGTTTTTTCATGTATTCACCAGAGTTTTGTTTCCAATTGGAATGTTTCCGTTTATCATGATTGTAGCTTCATTAATATTTTTCGATGCTTCATTTCATCAAAAAATCATTCAATTTATTCAAAGCTTATTTAAAATTTCATCTTTTAAAGTATCAAACAATTTTATTACTTTAGATAAATATCAATTTAAAAGACCTCAAATAGTAATTCCAATAATAACTTTGTTTTTTGTTATTCAATTGGTATTGCCATTTCGATATTTACTTTATCCGGGCGAATTATTCTGGACAGAAGAAGGCTATCGTTTCTCTTGGCGTGTCATGCTAATGGAAAAAGCAGGGTATACCACTTTTACAATTAAAGATGCTAAAAAAGGGACTAAATTTGTAGTTAGAAATTCCGATTTTCTAACATCATTTCAAGAAAAACAAATGAGTTTTCAACCTGATTTTATTTTAGAGTACGCCCATTATTTAGGCGATCATTTTACATCACAAGGACATAAAAATGTACAGGTTTTTGCCGAAAGTTATGTGGCTTTAAACGGACGTGTAAGTCAGCCATACGTTGATACCTCTGTCAATTTATATAACCAAAAAGAATCATTCCGCCATAAAACGTGGATTTTACCATTTTACGATGAGATTAAAGGATTATAACATTATTTTATTGCTTTTATTAAGCATTTTAGGGCATGCACAATACAAAATTTCGGGTGTTGTTACCAATGCAAAAACCAATTTACCCATTAATAAAGTAGAGGTTTACGATAAAGTTTCAGGATTAAAAGCCACAACAAATGCCAAAGGGTATTATGAATTTGAAACTAATAAAAAGAGCATGACTATTGTGTTTTTTTCTTATGAATTTGAAGTAAAAGAAATAGAACTATCCTCAACAAACTCGGCGCAAGTAAATGTGGCTTTAAATGACATGTCGGTAAGTTTATCGGAAGTTGAAATTACATCAAGAAGAAAAAAAATCTTCGAATTATCCAGATTAAAAGATGTTGAAGGCACTGCAATATATGCCGGTAAAAAAACAGAAGTGGTTTTAGTGGATCAATCTATGGCTAATTTGGCAGCTAACAATGCTCGCCAACTATACAGTCAAGTTGCGGGTTTAAATATCTATCAAAATGATGATGCTGGTTTACAACTAAATGTTGGTGGACGCGGCTTAGACCCTAACCGTACGGCTAATTTTAATACCAGACAAAATGGGTACGATATTAGTGCCGATGTTTTAGGATATCCCGAAAGCTATTACACGCCAGCTTCTGAAGGTTTAAAAGAAATTCAAGTTATTCGTGGGGCTGCATCCTTACAATATGGTACACAATTTGGCGGACTCATAAATTTTAAAATGAAAGAGCCAAATCCAAATAAACCCATCGAGTTTATTACCAGAAATACTATAGGGAGTTATGGTTTATATACCAATTTTACTAGTGTAGGTGGTACAAAAAATAAGTTTAGCTATTATTCGTATTTTAATTACAAAATGGGTGATGGATTTAGACCTAATTCTAAATACGAATCTAAAAACTTGTTTACTCAAATAAGGTATCAATTTAATGATAAAACAAAGGTAACAGCCGATATCACATATTTACGTTATTTAGCCCAACAAGGTGGTGGTTTAACCGACCAAATGTTTTTGAGCGATCCTTATCAAAGTAATCGAGAACGGAATTGGTTTCAAGTAGATTGGTTGCTTTATAATCTAAATTTAGCGCATCAATTTTCAGAAAAAACCAATTTTACTTTCAATTTTTTTGGACTTAATGCATCTCGCGATGCTTTAGGATTTAGAACCAATCGTGTAGACCAAATTGACCCAGGCAATGAACGCGATTTAATTAAAGGCGATTTTAAAAATTTTGGTTTTGAAACCCGATTGCTAAGTAAGTATGAAATTGCCCAAAAAGATGCCACATTTTTAATTGGAACTAAATTATATAAGGCCGATAATTACCAACAACAAGGGCCAGGTAGCGATGGTATTGGTCCCGACTTTAGCTTTTACAACAATGAGTTTCCTAATTACACAAACCAGTCTGAGTTTGATTTACCTAATTTTAATCTGGCTGTTTTTGGAGAAAATATTTTCTATTTAACTAATACATTTTCGGTTACACCCGGCTTTCGTTTTGAATATATAAGAACTCAAAGTGAAGGATTTTACAAAAACATAAGAACCGATGCGGCTGGTAACGTTATTTTTGAAGAAACAGTAGAAGATAATCAAGATTTTGATAGGTCTTTCGTATTATTAGGTTTAGGCTTAAGCTATAGGCCTTCAACAAGTTTTGAAGCTTATGGTAATATTTCGCAGAACTACCGTTCGGTAACTTTTTCAGATATTAATATTAACAATCCGGCTTTTGCAATTAACCCCAATATTACAGACGAAAATGGTTTTACAACCGATTTAGGTATTCGAGGTAACTATAAAAGCATTTTGTCTTACGATTTAGGTGTTTTCGGACTTTTTTATAACGGTCGTATTGGTTTTGTTCAAAAAGTATTAAGCGATAACAGAATTATAAGTGAACGCGGTAATGTTGGAGATGCAGTGATGTATGGCATGGAATCGTTATTTGATTTTAACCTAAAGAAAATAGTAGATTTAAGTAACGATTTTAGCTTTAATTACTTTATAAATACATCGTTTATTAATTCAAAATACACCAAATCACAACAGGTTGGAGTGAAAGGTAATAAAGTAGAGTTTGTGCCAGATGTAAATTTAAAAACAGGTATTAGATTTGGTTATAAAAATTTTGCATCAAGCTTACAATATACTTATTTGTTTCAGCAATTTACCGATGCAACCAATTCGGTAACGGCAAATTTAAGTGGTGTTATTGGTGAAATACCAAGTTATGATGTGTTAGATATATCTTTGGCTTATACCTTCAAGCAATTTAAGTTAGAAGCAGGCGTAAATAATGTTTTAGATAACGCTTATTTTACAAGACGCGCAACAGGTTATCCTGGCCCCGGAATTATTCCGTCTGCACCAAGAAATTGGTACACAACTTTGCAAATTAAGTTGTAGTAGTTTTTAAGATTTTTTTAACGTTTATCGTTTAAACTTTAATCGGGTTATATGGTCTAAAGGCGTAACCAAACCAAAGTAATACCTTGAAAAATATAACATTTCTAATATTTCTATGCCTATCCTCATCATTATTTGCCCAAAAATTCACCTTAGAAGGCGTTGTTAAAGATAGAAATGCTAATACCCTTGATGGTGCCACCGTTTATTTACAAAGCATTAAAGACAGTGTCCCTATATCTTACGGTATTACCAATAAAAATGGCAAATTTTCTTTACAGGTTAATGCCGAAAACGACAAAAAAGCCATATTTAATATCGCTTACTTAGGTTACAAACCTTTTTTAAAAGATATAAATATTCCTGATGGCGATTTACTTAATCTGGGTGACATTACACTCGATGATCAGGTTGAAGAGTTAAATGTTATTTCTATAATTGGAAAAGCGCCGCCGGTTGTTATTAAAAAAGATACCATTGAATATAACGCCGATAGTTTTAAAACCTTACCAAACGATAAAGTTGAAGATTTATTAAAAAAGCTTCCCGGAGTTGAAATCGATTTAGACGGTGTTATAACCGTAAATGGTGTTGAGGTTGAAGCTATAAATGTAGATGGTATGAGTTTTTTTGGTGAAAAAAATGGTGAAATCGCTTTAAAAAACATACCTAGTAATGCTATAAGCAAAGTACAGGTTACCGATTTTAAAACCGATATGGAAAAGTTTACTGGTGAAGAATCTACCTCAGGCACTAAAGAGATCAACTTAAAAATTAAAAAAGGTAAGAATAAAGCCTATTTTGGCGATGTTAATTTGGGCTACGGAACCGACGATAAGTATCAGGCCAATGCCAATTTGTTTCAGTTAATAGAAGGAAAGCAATTAGGCATCATCATGGGTACTAATAACATAAACATGTCCCGTGGTTTTAACGCCTTACCCGATGCCGAATCAAGTAATGGTTATATCGAATCCGATTTTATAGGTGCCAATTTTTCAAAAGGAAAATGGAACGAGACCAGTATTAATGCCGATTATAAGTATAGTGCCCAAAACAGAGATAATGCCCAAAAAAGTTTCACACAAAATTTCTTACCCAATTTTTCTTATGTTACCAATGCAACAAGTAGGGGGTATAACGATTCCGAAAGTCATAATTCTGGAACCGATTTACGCTTTGTAATAAAACCTAAAAACAATAAAAAAGGAAATAGCGTACGTTTAACAAATAAAATAAACTTCGATGCTTCAAACAACGACTCCTTTTCTACTTCCAATCGAATTTCGGAAGATGCAAATGGCGATTTAGTTAGTAGTTATTTTTCAGAATCGAATGCTAGTAACTCCGATTATAATTTTAACAACGATTTTAATGTAGCATCTCGTGTTGGTAAAAAAAATGATTATTTTTTTATGGGTGTAAATACCACCTTTTCAAAACAAGATGGCGCCAGCAAAAGTTTTTCTAATAATAAGTTAGAACGAAGCAATACAACCGTAGTTCAAGATCAGATTTCAAATACAGAAAACAGAAATTCTAATATTAGATTTATTGCAAGATGGAGCAAAGAGATTTTTGAAAACTTCAAATTTATTCCAGGGTATACCGCTTCTGTTAACACTCAAAACAACCAAAAGTCTATTTTTGATTATAACAATACAGATGATGATTACAACATTTTTAACGATCAAATTAGCACAGATAGTCGTTATGTTTCAACCACTATAAAACCTTCTTTGGCTTTGCGATACGATTTAAAAGAATTTCGATTTGAAATTGAAGGCGCCTTTACCAATACATTTCGAAAATATATTGATAACATTATAATTGCTAGAAATTTTAAAAACGATTTTGAATATTTAACCTATTCGGGGCGTATACGTTATCGTGACGAAAAAGGGTATAAAAACATCACTTTAGACTACAGACAAAATGTTAATTTACCATCCATTAATCAGTTACAACCGGTGCCTAATGTTAGTAATATTACCAATATTGTAACTGGTAACCCTTTGTTAGAGCCGCAAATAAGTCATAATATCAATTTTAAATATCAAAATAACATTGCATTCAATAATATTAACATAACGGCTAATGCGAAAGCAGAATTTGTAAACGATAAAATTATCAATTCCACCATTACCGATAGCGATTTAGTTCGATTTACTACTTTCGAAAATATTAATGGGGATTACAGTTTTTCTGGGAATACGGGTATTTCTAAGTCTTATTTTAGCAAGAAAACAAACTATTCAATAAATTTAAGAATGAATGGCAATTTTAGAAACATACGATCCATTCAAAACACTATCCAATTCACAACACAAACAAGTACCTTAAGACCCAACTTGTCTCTAGGGTATTCATTTGATAAAAAAATAGATGTCAATGCAAGTTATAGTTATGCACTAACAAAAACGAGTTACGATACGAATATTTATAACGATAACGAATTTTTTGTACAAAATTTACGATTAGAATCTTCTTTGTTTTTTCTGAAGCATGCTTTTTTAACCAATAAGGTATCGTACCGGTATAACAGTCGAGTAGGCGATGATTTTGATGGCGCTGCTGTATTTTGGAATGCTGGTTTAGGAGTGCAATTATGGAACGATAAAGCAACTTTAACGGCTGTTGGTTACGATATTTTAGGCAAGAATAACGGTTATAACCGTTCGGTAACCGAAACCGCCATACAAGATGTTGAGAATAGAATTTTAGAGCAATATTTTATGCTAACTTTCGTGTATAAGTTTGGTCGTTTTGCCGGACAAAACATGAATTTGGGAGACCGAAACATCAATCGAGGCGGTAGAAGAGGTGGTCGTGGTCGATAAAAAATATTGCTTCGAAAAATAACTGATATATTGGTATGATTTTGTATATTTGCACGCAATTATAACGTAATTGCAACATGACTGCACATCAAGACAAAATACTAGGAGAGGGTTTAACCTACGACGATGTATTATTAGTACCAGCTTTTTCAGAAGTACTTCCTCGTGAAGTTAATATTCAAACAAAATTCACCAGAAATATAACCATAAACGTGCCTATTATTTCGGCAGCTATGGATACCGTTACAGAAAGCAAAATGGCAATTGCCATGGCGCAAGAAGGTGGTATTGGCGTACTTCACAAAAACATGACCATCGAACAACAAGCCCTTAAGGTAAGACGTGTTAAACGTGCCGAAAGTGGTATGATAATCGATCCGGTAACCTTACCACTAACAGCGACGGTTTTAGATGCTAAACTTAATATGGCCGAGCATAGTATTGGCGGTATACCTATTGTTGCAGAAGATGGAACATTAAAAGGTATTGTAACAAATCGTGATTTACGTTTTGAACACGATAAAAAACGACCAATATCGGAAGTAATGACCAGCAAAAACCTAGTGACTGCTGCAGTTGGAACCTCGTTAAAAGACGCCGAAATTATTCTTCAACAACATAAAATTGAAAAATTACTTATTGTAGATGAAGATTATAAACTTTCTGGTTTAATAACTTTTAGAGACATCACTAAATTAAGTCAGAAACCCATCGCAAATAAAGATGAATTTGGTCGTTTACGTGTAGCTGCTGCTCTTGGAGTTACAGCCGATGCTGTAGATCGTGCCGAAGCTTTGGTAAACGCAGGTGTTGACGCCGTAGTTATTGATACCGCTCATGGCCACACCAAGGGTGTTGTAAACGTACTAAAAGCGGTTAAAGCTAAATTCCCTACGTTAGATGTTATTGTTGGAAATATTGCCACTGGCGAAGCTGCTAAATATTTAGTTGAAGCAGGTGCCGATGCTGTAAAAGTGGGTATTGGACCAGGATCAATTTGTACCACTCGAGTTGTTGCAGGTGTTGGTTTTCCTCAGTTTTCAGCGGTATTAGAAGTAGCTGCCGCTATTAAAGGAAGCGGTGTTCCAGTAATTGCCGACGGTGGTATTCGTTATACAGGTGATATTCCTAAGGCCATTGCCGCAGGTGCCGACTGTGTGATGTTGGGATCGCTGTTAGCAGGTACCAAAGAATCTCCAGGAGAGACTATTATTTACGAAGGTCGTAAATTTAAATCGTACAGAGGTATGGGTTCTGTTGAAGCCATGAAAGAAGGAAGTAAAGACCGTTATTTTCAAGATGTAGAAGACGATATTAAAAAATTAGTACCCGAAGGTATTGTAGGTCGTGTGCCTTATAAAGGCGATTTATACGAAAGTATTCATCAATTTATTGGTGGTTTACGTGCCGGGATGGGTTACTGTGGCGCTAAAGATATCGCAACATTAAAAGAAACAGGCAGATTTGTAAAAATAACAGCTAGTGGTATTAATGAAAGTCATCCGCATGATGTTACTATCACTAAAGAATCTCCTAATTATTCTAGATAATTTAATGAGAACATAATAAAAAAAGGGTAGAATTTTCTACCCTTTTTTTATTTATAAATTTTAATTAGAGTAAACTTGTCCGCGATGTGGTTTTAAAGTATCTCTAAGGGGTTTCATAATGGCTTCATCTACAACCATAAATGCAATAGCATGTTCCGGATTCAAGGCTTCAAAACCTGTAATTTGGCAGTCAATGTTATCAATTTTTATGAAATCTTTTAAATGAATTTCGTGGTGCTCTGCAATTTTAAGAGCATCGGGACCTCTAAAATCCCATATCAGTTTTAATTTACGCATAGTATGTGTTGTAATTACTAACAAATTGTAAAAATATAAAATAATAAGAAGTAATATTTTTTCTTTTTAAACGTTAGTAAAACCGACTTGCATTATAGGTTTATATTAGTATTTTTGTTGCTTCCAATTAAATTTAAAAAAGTATGAATTTGAAATATCTACCATTATTATTTTTAACTATTTTTTTTATTAATGTTAATGCGCAATCACCAAAAAACGAAACACTTTTTAGTGTTGATGATGAGCCGGTTTACGTTTCAGAATTTATTAGGGTTTATAATAAAAATTTAGATTTAGTTCAAGACGAATCTCAAAAGGATGTAGATGAATATTTAAAACTTTTTACCAATTACAAAATAAAATTAAAAGAAGCTAAAGCTTTAGAGTTAGATAAAAAACCAACATACATTAGAGAGTTAGCAAATTATAAGAAGCAATTAGCTAAAAATTACATTACCGATACAAAAGTAACAGAAGCTCTAATTAAAGAAGCTTACGAGCGTGTTTCTTATGATGTAAAAGCCTCCCATATTTTAATAAAGTTATCTCAAGATGCAAGTCCTGCAGATACACTGTCTGCTTATAATTCTATTGTAGATTATAGAAATCGTGCATTAAAAGAAGGCTTCGAGAATGTTAGAAAAGCCGTTCATAATGGGCAAACAATTTATGGTGAAGATTTGGGGTATTTTACAGGTTTTAAAATGGTATACAAATTTGAAAGTGTTGCCTTTAATACACCAGTTGGTGAGATTTCTCAACCGTTTAGAACCAATTTTGGCTATCATATTGTTTTTGTGCAGGACAAAAGAAAATCCAGAGGTGAGCGAACCGTAGCTCATATTATGTTGATAGATAAAGATAACGAGGCTCCGGTAGAAAAGGCAGAAGATAAAATTAAGGATATCTATAAAAAGATTCAACAAGGTGAATCATTCGAAAACCTGGCGAAACAGTTCTCAGACGATACAAATTCTGCTCCCAATGGGGGTAAATTAAGTCCTTTTTCTAGCGGACAATTAAATTCTATAGAATTTGAGGATGTAGCTTTTGGTTTAGAAAAGTCTGGAGATATATCTGCACCTTTTAAAACCAGTTTCGGATGGCACATTGTTAAATTAATTGATAAAAAGCCTATTGCACCATTTGAAGACATGAAACCAGAGTTAGAACAAATGGTTACCAGAGATTCTAGATCGAAATTAATCGATGAGGCTCTGTACTCTAAGCTTTATAATAAGTACAAAATTGGAGATAATAAAATGGTTTTAAAATATTTTGAAACTATTTTAAACGATAGTATTTTTTCACATACATGGAAATTACCAGTCGATTTTCAAGGCGATAAACCCTTAGTTAAAATTGGTAACAAACAATTGTATTTTAAAGATTTTGGCGATTACTTATTGAAATACCAACGCGGTTTAGCCTCTAAGTCTTCATATGCAAATGTTATTGATAAAGCATATAAAACGTATTTAAACAACAATTTAGTTGAATACCAGGAAGATAATTTAGAGTTTGAAGACGAGGAATTTGCAAATATAGTTTCAGAATATCGTGATGGCTTATTATTATTTGATTTAATGCAATCTACCATTTGGAGCATTGGTAGTACAGATTCATTGGGTCTGCAATCGTATTACAACAGTCATAAAGCAAACTATTTTTATCCCGAACGATTAGATGCCGTTGTTGCTTCATCAAATTCAGAAAAAACAATTAAAAAAGTAGCTAACTTGTTAGAAGAAAATAAAAGTATTAACGATATTAAATCCATAATTAATAGTAACGATAAAGTAGATATTATTTTTACTGTTGATACTTTAGAAGTTGGACATCAATCGTTACCAAAAAACTTTGAAGCAAAAAAAGGTGTTTCTAAAATTTATAAGTATCATGATGCCTTTACCGTGGTTAAGGTAAATAGTGTTATACCCCAAGAACCAAAAACTTTCGAGCAATCTAAAGGGGCTGTTATAAGTGATTATCAAGCTTACAAAGAAGAAGAATGGTTAAATGAGCTTCATAAAAAATATACGCTTAAAATAAATGATGATGCTTTAATGCGTGTAAAATCTCAATTAAAAAAGAAATAAGTGCATAAAAAAATCTTCATATTAATTTTAGTAACAACACTCACATCTTGTCAGTTTTTTAAAGAAACCGACGACAGAGAACCTATTGCTCGCGTAAACGATACTTATTTGTATTACGATGATGTAAAAGATTTGGTTTCAAAAGAAGCAACAAAAGAAGACAGTATTTTAGTGGTGCAAAATTTTATTAACCGATGGGCAACACAACAATTACTAGTAGATGGTGCAAAATTAAATCTTAGTGAAGCCAAGCAAGAAAATTTTAGAAAGTTAATAGAGCAATACAAAAACGATTTATACACCAAAGCTTATCTGGAAGCACTTGTAAAGCGTAATATAAATACACAAGTTAGCAAGGAGGAAGCTCAAAAATATTACAACGAAAACAAAGAGGTTTTTAAACTTAACGAAGAGCTTATTAAGTTTAGATATGTGCATGTAGATAGTAGAATTATAAATTATAAAGAGATTGAACAAAAGTTTAAACGCTATAATTCTAAAGATAAAAAGGACTTGGAAGCCATGTCTATTCAGTTTAAATCGTATTATTTAAAAGACTCCACTTGGATAAAAGTAGGACAGGTAATTAATAAAATTTCGGCAATTAATCCAGAAAACAAAGATCAACTGTTAAAAAAATCTAATTTTATACAACTCAAAGATTCATTAGGAGTATATTTGATGCAAATAAACGATGTTTTATTACGTAATGAAACGGCGCCTTTGGAGTATGTAAAACCTACCATAGACCAGATTGTTATAAATAAAAGAAAGCTTGAGCTTATTAGTCAATTAGAAAAAGATATAACTACAGATGCTATTAAAAACAATCAATTTGAAATCTATAAATAATTTGAAACACCATTTAATTTTATGCATAACCTTGTTGGGAGCTTATGTTACGTTTGCTCAAGAAATAATAAACGACGAGGTAGTAAAAGAGGAAACTGTTAAAAAAGACACTAAAAAAACCAAAAATGCCAGAAAGGTTGATGGTGTTGCTGCTGTGGTGGGCGATTATATTATTTTAGAGTCAGATGTCGATAATGCTTTTCTTCAATTACAGGCACAAGGCGTAAACACAAAAGATATAGAATCTTGCCAACTATTTGGTAAGTTATTAGAAGATAAATTATATGCGCATCAAGCCATTCAAGATAGTATTGAAGTATCAGATGCCGATATAAGACGCAATGTCGATTTTCAAATTGAACAGTTTTTACAACAAACCAATGGTTCTATGGAAAAGCTTTTAGAATTCTATAAAAAAGATGACGAAAAAAGCTTTAGAGAAGAAATGTTCGAAATTAATAAAGCCAACCAGTTAGCTTCAAAAATGCAAGCTAAAATTGTTGAAGAAGTAGAAATAACTCCAGAAGAGGTTCGTGAGTTTTTTAATAAAATATCTAAAGAAGAACGACCAACATTTGGTACCGAGCTAAAAGTGGCTCAAATTGTTGCAGAACCCAAAGTATCAAGAGAAGAAGAGTTACGAGTAATTGAAAGATTAAAAGAATTTAAAGCCGATATTTTAGAAAATGGTGCAAGTTTTAGATCGAAAGTTGTTTTGTATTCTGAAGATTTAGCATCGGTTAGTAAAGGTGGTAAATATACACTTAACAGAAAACAACCTAGAATGGTGAAAGAGTTTAGGCAAGTTGCCTTTTCACTACAGGAAGGTGAGATTTCAGAACCATTTAAAACAGATTTTGGTTACCACATTATTTATTGTGAAAAAATACGCGGTCAAGAATACGATATTGCGCATATATTATTAAAACCTAAAGTATCAAGTGAAGCTATAACAGAAGCTAAGGAGCGTCTGGAAAAAGTAAGACAACGTATTGTTAGTGGCGATATTTCGTTTGCCGATGCTGCTAAAGAGGCAAGTGACGAGAAGGAAACTAGAGACGATGGCGGGCAGTTAATTAATCCGCAAACACAGGATTATAATTTTGAATTAACTAAAATGGATCCCGAATTATATGCGCAAATACAAAACTTAAAAGATGGTGAAGTTAGTTTAGTTTTAAAAGAAGAAGACAGAACGGGAAGCATTAAGTTTAAAATTTTAATGGTTACAGATAGAATTGATGAGCATGAGGCAAATTACGCCAGAGATTACCTGAAAATTAAACAATTAGCTTTAGACGAGAAAAAAATTAATACCATTGCAAAATGGCAAGAAGAGAAAATTTTAGACACTTACATTAAAATTAGTGGCGACTACAGAAATTGTGAATTTTCTAATAACTGGTTAAAAAAATAAAATATGTCGGATGTAACTGCTATCGAACAATTTGTAAAACAATACAAAGCTTTAAAAACTGAAATAGCTAAAGTTATTATCGGACAGGACGAAGTAGTCAATCAAATACTTATTTCTATTTTTTCTGGAGGACATTCTTTATTAATTGGTGTACCTGGTCTGGCAAAAACCTTAATGGTTAATACCATTGCACAGGCTTTAGGTTTAAACTTTAAACGTATTCAGTTTACCCCAGATTTAATGCCGAGTGATATTTTAGGAAGTGAAATTTTAGATGAAAACAGACACTTTAAATTTATTAAAGGGCCTATTTTTTCTAATATAATTTTAGCCGATGAGATAAATAGAACACCACCCAAAACACAAGCAGCGTTATTAGAAGCCATGCAAGAACGCGCTGTAACGGTTGCAGGACACCATTATAAATTAGATTTGCCTTATTTTGTTTTAGCAACACAAAACCCTATCGAGCAAGAAGGAACCTATCCCTTACCCGAAGCACAATTAGATCGTTTTATGTTTGCTATAAACTTAGATTATCCAACTTTTCAAGAGGAAGTAGCCGTTGTTAAAGCAACCACAAATGATTCTAAAGTGCAAGTTAATGCCTTGTTTAATGCGCAGCAAATTGTAGATTTTCAACAATTAATACGCCGTATTCCAGTGGCCGATAATGTTATAGAATACGCGGTTTCTATGGTAGGTAAAACAAGACCTAATAGCGATGCTGCTCCAGAAATTGTTAAAAATTATATCGATTGGGGAGCCGGACCAAGAGCTTCACAAAACTTAATTTTAGCAGCTAAAACTCACGCCGCCATTCATGGTAAATTTTCTCCAGATTTTGAAAATGTTCAGGCGGTAGCTCCTAGTATTTTAAGACACAGAATTATTAAAAACTACAAGGCTGAAGCCGAAGGAATTACAGAAAATCAAGTGATAACCAGTTTGTTCTAAAAATTATTATCCAGAACTCTATGGATATAACTTATAAACATAGAAATTTTGGATTAGACCTTATTAGAGCAGTTGCTATTCTTTTAGTGTTGTTGTCGCATGCAACACTTCTGTTATTCCCAAATCAAGAGACTTTCACACTTTATATTCTACGCTTTTTTGGAACCATTGGTGTCGATTTATTTTTTGTTTTAAGCGGGTATCTTATAGGAGGTATTTTACTTAAGCAATTGGATGCAGGTGCTACTTCTTTTAAAGCATTTTGTCATTTCTGGACAAGACGGTGGTTTCGTACCTTACCCAATTACTTTCTAATTTTAGTAGTAAATATAGTTTTACTTTTATTTTTTTATTCTCCTGTTGAAGAGCTGTGGCTTTATTTTTTATTTATACAGAATTTCACAACAGCACAGCCAGATTTTTTTACCGAATCATGGAGTTTATCTATTGAAGAATATGCCTATGTTTTAGGTCCGTTTTTGTTGTTTCTAATGGTATCTGTATTTAAAAGAACACAAAAAAAACAACTGTTTTTGTGGATGAGTATTATAACGATTATGGGAGTTACTTTTTTAAAATTTAAATTCCACCAATCGCACCCAGAAATTACTAATGAAGCTTGGAGCAAATACTTTAGAAAGGTTGTTATTTATAGGTTAGACAGCATTTATTATGGTTTTTTAGCAATTTTTTTAATAGAAAAATTTAAACCATTTGTTCTAAAATATAAAGCCTTGTTGTTTGGGTTTGGATTCTTATTGTTCTTTGGAATGCATCTTGTTATTTTTGTTTACGATTTTCGTCCAAGTAACGCATCCTTATTTTTCAATCTTTTCTATTTAGGGCTTATATCCATTAGCTTGTTGCTCACTTTTCCATACATAAAAACAATCAAACCAAATCCTCTTATTGGTAAAATAATCATTAAAATAAGCATACTTTCTTATGCTATTTACTTAATAAATTACTCCATTGTATTATTAACTATTCAGTATTTTATTACTGTTTCAGAAATTAATACCTTTTATAAATTCTTGGTACTGTTCACGTATCTGTCTGTTTCTTTCGGTTTAAGTTATTTATTGTATACCTATTTTGAAAATCCTATGACTAAAATTAGAGATTCCAGATGGGTGAAATCGTGGTTTGAGTGAATTTATTCTTGTTAAATCGTCATTTTTAATCTGAAATTACTGAAAAAAATATAATCATATTAAATTTTTATGAAACTATAATAAATAACATTCAAGCGGGTTTGTATTGCAGGTTTTATTTTTAATTCTTTGCATTAATTTTGTATTTTGCCCTGCTTTAACAAATTAAATCCTTCATTTTATGTTACTAATGAAATCGATTTAATTCAATAGGAAAAATCTATTCATAGGTTCTTTTGTTAGCATGCAACTAGGTAAAGATTATTAATTACTCAATTCAATTTAATATTGAAATATTTCACATATGAATACTTATAATGATTACATTAAGGAAATCGAAGAACGTAAAGCTCAGGGTCTAAGCCCAAAGCCAATAGACAGTTCCGATTTGCTAAGCGAAATTATCGCTCAAATAAAAGATTCAGGAAATCCTCACAGAGAAGATTCTTTAAAATTCTTTATTTACAATACTTTACCTGGTACTACCAGTGCAGCTTTAGTAAAAGCACAGTTCTTAAAAGAAATTATTTTAGGAGACGCGGTGGTAGCAGAAATAACTCCAACATTTGCTTTCGAACAATTATCGCACATGAAAGGAGGACCTTCTATTAAGGTATTGCTTGATTTGGCATTGGGTGAAGATGCAGCCATCGCTAAAGAAGCTGCAGAAGTATTAAAAACACAGGTATTTTTATATGAAGCCGATACCGATCGTTTAGAAGCGGCATTTAAAAATGGTAGTGAAATAGCTAAAGATATTCTTGAGAGTTATCTTCAAGCGGAATTTTTTACAAAATTACCAGAGATTGAAGAAGAAATTGAAGTTGTAACTTTTATTGCTGGTGTGGGAGATATCTCAACCGATTTATTATCACCTGGTAGTGATGCCCATTCCAGATCAGATCGTGAATTGCATGGACAGTGTATCTTTGAACATAACAAAGACATGCAAAGCGAACTGAAAGCTTTAAAAGCTGAACATCCAGATAAACGTGTGATGCTTGTAGCCGAAAAGGGTACCATGGGTGTAGGTTCGTCTAGAATGTCGGGTGTAAACAATGTGGCGCTTTGGACAGGTATTCCGGGTAGCCCATATGTGCCTTTTATTAACATTGCACCAGTTATTGCAGGAACTAACGGTATTTCGCCAATTTTCTTAACTACAGTTGGTGTTACAGGTGGTATTGGTATCGATCTTAAAAACTGGGTAATACAAAGGGATGCCGATGGTAATCCTGTACTTGATGCCGAAGGCGAACCTGTTTTAGAACAAAAATATTCTGTAGAAACAGGAACGGTTCTTACTATAAATACAAAAACTAAAAAATTATACAAAGGTGATCAGGAATTAATGGATATTTCTGCGTCATTAACACCACAAAAAGTAGAGTTTATTAAGGCTGGTGGGTCTTATGCTGTAGTTTTTGGTAAAAAATTACAAACCATTGCTGCTAAAATTTTAGGAAAAGAAATTCCTCAGGTTTACGCTACTTCTAAAGAAATATCTGTGGAAGGTCAGGGTTTAACTGCAGTAGAGAAAATATTTAATAAAAATGCTGTAGGTAACACACCAGGTAAATTATTACATGCGGGATCAGATGTTCGTGTAGAAGTAAATATCGTTGGTTCTCAAGATACCACGGGGTTAATGACTTCTCAAGAGCTGGAAATGATGGCTGCAACGGTTATTTCTCCTATTGTTGATGGTGCTTATCAATCGGGTTGTCACACAGCTTCGGTTTGGGATAGCAAGTCTAAAGCGAATATTCCAAGATTAATGAAGTTTATGAACGACTTCGGATTAATTACTGCTCGTGATCCTAAAGGAAAATATCACGCCATGACCGATGTTATTCATAAAGTATTGAATGATATTACCGTAAGCGATTGGGATATTATTATTGGTGGCGATTCGCACACACGTATGTCTAAAGGTGTTGCTTTTGGAGCCGATTCAGGTACTGTAGCATTAGCTTTAGCAACAGGTGAGGCAACGATGCCAATTCCGCAGTCGGTAAAGGTTACTTTTAAAGGAACCATGAAAAGTTATATGGACTTCCGCGATGTGGTTCATGCAACACAACAGCAAATGTTAAAGCAGTTTGGTGGTGAAAATGTTTTCCAAGGAAGAGTTATTGAAGTGCATATTGGTACTTTAACATCCGACCAAGCCTTTACTTTTACCGATTGGACTGCCGAAATGAAAGCTAAAGCATCTATTTGTATTTCAGAAGATGAAACCTTAATAGAATCGTTAGAAATTTCAAGAGACCGTATCCAGATCATGATTGATAAAGGTATGGATAACGAAAATAAGGTACTTCAAGGATTAGTAGATAAAGCAAATGCTAGAATTCAAGAGTTAAAAACAGGAATTAAACCAGCTTTAAAACCTGATGCCAATGCGAACTATTATGCAGAAGTTGTTATTGATTTAGATGAGATTGCAGAACCAATGATTGCCGATCCAGATGTTAACAACGAAGATGTATCTAAACGTTATACACACGATACCATTCGTCCTTTATCATACTACGGCGGCACCAAAAAAGTAGATTTAGGTTTTGTTGGTTCTTGTATGGTTCATAAAGGCGATATGAAAATATTAGCTCAAATATTAAAGAACATTGAAGAGCAACACGGTAAAGTTGAATTTAAAGCGCCTTTAGTTGTAGCGCCTCCAACTTATAACATTGTTGATGAGTTGAAAGCCGAAGGCGATTGGGAAGTATTACAAAAATACTCTGGTTTTGAGTTTGATGATAATGCACCAAAAGATGCAGCACGAACTAAATATGAAAACATGCTGTACCTAGAGCGTCCTGGATGTAATTTATGTATGGGTAACCAGGAAAAAGCTGAGCCAGGTGATACGGTTATGGCGACATCTACACGTTTATTCCAAGGACGTGTTGTTAAAGATTCTGGTGAGAAAAAAGGAGAATCTTTATTATCATCGACTCCTGTGGTTGTTCTCTCTACTATTTTAGGAAGAACACCAACTATGGAAGAATATGAAGCAGCAGTAGATGGTATTGTTTTAACCAAATTCAAGCCTTCACAAAAACAATTAGTGATGTAATCACTGTTGTTTTGATATATTTAAAGTCCGAGTTTTTACTCGGACTTTTTTTATGCCTCTCGGTAGCAGTGATAATGCATATCTATAAGCTTTATGTTTTTAAATGGTGTACTTATTTTGTATCTTAGGGCAATTAAAAAATTATAATAAAAAAGAATTTATATGGCATTTGATATTGAAATGATTAAAGGTGTTTACGCTAATATGGCGGAACGCGTTGATAAAGCAAGGGACATTGTAGGAAAACCATTAACGCTTTCTGAAAAAATATTGTATAATCACCTTTGGGATGGCACACCAACCAAAGCCTTTGTAAGAGGTAAAGATTATGTAGATTTTGCTCCCGATAGAATTGCTTGTCAGGATGCGACAGCGCAAATGGCTTTACTGCAATTTATGCAAGCCGGTAAATCGAAAGTGGCCGTTCCAACGACAGTTCATTGCGATCATTTAATACAAGCTAAAGATGGAGCCGCTATCGACTTAAAACATGCTAACAGCGTAAGTAGCGAGGTGTTTAGTTTTTTAGAGTCTGTTTCAAATAAATATGGTATTGGTTTCTGGAAACCAGGTGCTGGAATTATTCACCAAGTAGTTTTAGAAAATTATGCTTTTCCGGGTGGGATGATGATTGGTACCGATTCGCACACCGTTAATGCAGGTGGATTAGGTATGGTTGCCATTGGAGTAGGTGGCGCCGATGCGGTAGATGTTATGGCAGGTATGGCTTGGGAATTAAAATTTCCAAAACTTATTGGTATTAAATTAACTGGTAAGTTATCGGGTTGGACAGCTCCTAAAGATGTTATTTTAAAAGTAGCCGAAATTTTAACTGTTAAAGGCGGAACAGGCGCTATTGTAGAATATTTTGGAGAAGGTGCCACATCCATGTCTTGTACTGGTAAAGGAACCATTTGTAATATGGGTGCCGAAATAGGAGCTACAACGTCTACGTTTGGTTACGACGATTCTATGGAACGTTACCTGCGTGCTACCGATAGAGCCGATGTGGCAGATGCCGCAAATAAAGTAAGAAGCTATCTTACTGCCGACCCAGAGGTGTATGCAAATCCAGAATTATATTTCGATCAGGTTATTGAAATTAATTTATCAGAATTGAGCCCGTTATTAAACGGACCATTTACACCCGATTTATCGACACCAGTAGGAAGCGATATGACTTCAAAAGCCAAAGAAAATGATTGGCCTATTGTTGTAGAATGGGGTTTAATAGGATCGTGTACTAACTCGTCTTACGAAGATTTATCGCGTGCCTCTTCCATAGCGCAACAAGCCCTTGATAAAGGCGTGAAAATGAAATCTGAATTAGGTATTAATCCGGGTTCAGAACAAGTTCGTTATACCGCCGAAAGAGATGGTATTCTTCAAATTTTTGAAAAATTAGATGCTAAAATTTTTACCAATGCCTGCGGACCATGTATTGGGCAATGGGCGCGTTACAGCGATCCTAAAAATGCACCAAAAAACAGCATTGTACATTCCTTTAATAGAAACTTTGCAAAACGTGCCGATGGTAACCCCAATACGCACGCCTTTGTGGCTTCACCAGAAATAACTGCCGCTATTGCTATTGCAGGACGTTTGGATTTCAATCCGATGACCGACAAGTTAATTAATGAAAATGGCGAAGAAGTGATGTTAGATGAACCAACAGGATGGGAGTTACCTCCAAAAGGGTTCGAAGTAAAAGAAAACGGTTATTTGGCACCAGAAGAAGATGGGAGCCATGTAAAAGTAAAAGTAGCAGAAGATTCAGAAAGACTGCAATTACTAACACCATTTGAGCCAATAGGCGATACTATTACCGGCGCTAAATTATTAATTAAAGCCTACGGAAAATGTACTACCGACCATATTAGTATGGCTGGACCATGGTTGCGTTTTAGAGGACATTTAGATAATATTTCTAACAACTGTTTAATAGGTGCTGTTAATGCCTATAACCAAAAAACAAACTTTGTAAAAAACCAATTAACGGGCGATTTTTCTGGTGTTCCAGATACAGCTAGAGCGTATAAAGCAGCCGGTGTTAAAAGTATTGTTGTAGGCGATCATAATTATGGAGAAGGCTCGTCTCGTGAGCATGCTGCTATGGAGCCAAGACACTTAGGTGTTGCTGCAGTAATTGTAAAATCGTTTGCACGTATTCATGAAACAAACCTTAAAAAACAAGGTATGTTAGGTTTAACTTTTGCTAACGAAGCCGATTACGATTTAATTCAAGAAGATGATACCTTTAACTTCTTAGACTTAAACGAATTTGCACCAGACAAACAACTTACCTTAGAGCTGGTTCATGCCGATGGTAGTAAAGATGTTATTAAATTAAACCACACTTATAACGATGCGCAAATTGCATGGTATAAAGAAGGCTCTGCTTTAAATTTAATTAAAAAACAAAATGCTTCTTAAGCATTTTAAATTATAAATATTAAAAAATCCAGCAAATAGCTGGATTTTTTGTTTTTAGAATTATTTTTTTGCTTACATCGGTTCGTATATGAAAAGTTGCAAGTTTGTGTGCGAGGATTTTCTGTAGGAAAATCAGAAGCTAGCAAACGAGCAACTAACTTTGGTTTAGCTAAAACTAGCAATATTTTTTTACGGCATTATGTGCCGTTTTTTTTGTCGGAGTTCAAGTTTTGAATTTCATCGAAAAAAACATTAAAGTCAAAATCCTTTTTTAAGATAATATTTTTTAATTCATCATAGCCCTCCAATTCTTTAGCAATTTTTTTCTTGTCTTTAAGTTTGGAAAATGCATTAAGACTTAATTTAATCGTTTTGTCATTAAAGTTTAAAATATAGATTTCTTTTATTGAAGTCTGAGCTGCCGAATAATTTTTTACTGAAGTCAAGAATAAATTAAACATTCCAGATAGCATTAATTTTCCAAATTTGTATTCTCCATAGTTACCAAATGATTTAATAAATACCTTTTCGTAAATATTATCATTAATGTCAAATCTGTCTATTAGATCGGGAGTTAGAAATTCCATTGAAGAATCTAAGTCTTTTTTGAATTTTATTCCTTCATTAGATATGCTATTAGATTTAATAAATCCGCTTATTGTATCAGTTTTCGTGAATATAGTACCTTTAATCCAGTTTTCATTTTCTTGCGAAATTCCAACTTGACTAAATAGTAAAATTGTTAAAATAAATGTTCTAAATATCTTTTTCATAAATGTTACATAGCAGCTTCATATCAGTCTCTTGAGTTTATCTTTTTTTTAAGTTTTGCTTAACAGTGAAGCAAAACCGCATTTCAATGAAGTTTAGGTTTTGTTTTCTTTAGTTTTATCTTCTTCAAATTTTACAGTAGGAATTTTAACTATTTCAAATGTTGCAGACGCCAAAATTACCTTGCCGTTAGTTTGCAAAATTCTTTTACCAATCTCTTCATTGAGCAGGTGGTTAGTATGTCTTCTTTTCTTATAATCAACTATATATCTTAAATTAAATTGAATCCAATTATCTGTTATTGTTATTGCAAGTGTTGGATCCACTTGAGCATCTTCAATATAGTACTTATCCACGACACTTTTCCAATCTGAAATTGATTTTTTAACATATTCCGATAGGTAATCTTGAGCAACAGAAATTACAATCTCTTTTGCTAGTTCAATATTAGAACCATAACGAATTGGTAAATTGAATTCATCCCAAACAAACGGAAAGTCTTGCGAATAGTTATACACAGGACCTTTAAAGACAAATGCATTGCTTAACTTGACGATTCTACCACTATAATTGTCGCTAGAAACCCATTGTCCTATCTCCATCATTGTTGTATACACACTGTCAATGTCTATAACATCTCCTTTAATTCCATTAATTTCAATTCGGTCACCTGGCTTGTAAACGCGTACAAAGAATATATAAAATGAACCTGCAATACTTAAAATTAGTTCTTGTAAAGTTATTGTTATTCCTGCAGTTAGTAAACCTATCGCAAGTCCTAAGTCCTTTATGCTGCCTGTGAAATAAGTGATGGTAATAAGAATAGCCAAAAAGTAACCTATAATTTCAATTCCTTTTTGAGATTTATATCTTAGAGAATTATCTGGAAGTTGTTTTTTTATGAACTTTCTTGCAAATGTGATAATAATCAAAATTAGTGCAATCCATACTAAGTACTTTGTAATACTTAATAGAAAACTATGCGATTCAAACCAATTTTTTAAATCATCTATCACTTTTTTCTTTAGAATTATATTAACAAACACATAAGAATACAATTTATTTGTTTAATTAGTATAAACAAATTACCATTTTTTTCTTAGGAAGTCAATTCTTTTTAAACATAAATAAAACAAAAAGTAATTTTCGGTTCAAAATAAATCAAAACCGTATTTTTACAAAAACTTCAATAATGAATTCCAGAGACGCACAACTTAAAGCATTTGATAGATTATTAACCATTATGGACGAGCTTCGAGCACAATGTCCTTGGGATAAAAAGCAAACCATGGAAACCCTTAGGCACTTAACCATTGAGGAAACCTATGAGTTGGGTGATGCTATTCTAGACAATAATTTAGAGGAAGTAAAAAAAGAATTAGGCGATGTGCTATTACACATTGTATTCTATTCTAAAATTGGTAGCGAAACCAACGATTTTGATATTGCCGATGTTTGTAACAGCATTTGCGATAAGTTAATACATAGGCATCCCCATATTTACAGCGATGTAAAAGTTGAAAATGAAGAAGATGTTAAGCGAAACTGGGAAAATTTAAAACTTAAAGAAGGTAAAAAAAGTGTTTTAGAGGGCGTGCCTAAAAGTTTACCTGCATTAGTTAAAGCCAATCGAATACAAGAAAAAGTTGCTGGTGTTGGTTTCGATTGGGAAGCACCCAATCAGGTTTGGGAAAAAGTCGAGGAGGAGCTTAATGAATTTAAGACAGAAATTGCCAATGGAAATAAAGATGCTATGGAAAGCGAGTTTGGCGATGTCTTGTTTTCAATGATTAATTATGCCAGATTTTTAAAAATAAATCCTGAAAATGCTCTGGAACGTACCAATAAAAAATTCTCTAAGCGTTTTCAATATTTAGAAGAAAAAGCAAAGCAACTTAATAAACCACTTAAAGAAATGACGCTAGCAGAAATGGATGTTTTTTGGGAAGAAGCAAAAACCCAACTATAAATTAAAGTGCTTTTTCATTTTAACTAATTGTAAATTAATTTATGGTTATATTTAATATTATTAATATTTCAAATATAAATGCATTATATATTAAAAGTCACTTTATGTTGTTTTCTGCTTTTCACTTGTACTTTTTATAATACTTGGTCACAAAATGTGGCTCCAGTTTTAACAGCTACGGGAGACCAGACTTATTGTCCTAAAAGTCAAATAAATATTGTAACCGATTTTAATATTACAGACCCTGATGATACAGAAATAGAGGCCTTATTTGTCCAAATTTCTAAAGGATACGTTCAAGGAGAAGACAATCTTACATTAACTGGTTCACATCCAAACATTTTAACCTCTTGGAGTGTAGAGCAAGGAAAACTTAAACTTTTTGGTTTAGGATCTAATCCAGTTAATTATAGCAATTTAATTGCAGCTATTAAAGATGTTGTTTTTGAAAGCACAAGCGATTTCCCTGTAGATAAAGGTTTTTCTATAACTATTGGAGATGCCAACTACTTACCTTCTACAGATCATTATTATGAATATGTTCCTAATCTGGGAATTACTTGGACATCAGCTAGAATAGCAGCCGCTAGTCGTACCTATTTTGGTTTACAGGGGTATTTAGCAACTATTACATCATCGGAAGAAGCCCAGTTGTCGGGCGAACAAGCTGCAGGAGCTGGCTGGATAGGCGGAAGTGATGCAGAAACTGAAGGCGTTTGGAAATGGGTTACAGGACCCGAAGCTGGTACTGTTTTTTGGAATGGTTTAAGTAATGGTTCAACGCCTAATTATGCGAATTGGAACATTGGAGAACCCAATCAGTTTGGAAATGAAGATTATGCCCATATAACAGATCCGTCAATTGGAATTAGAGGGGCTTGGAACGATTTACCAAATGAAGGTGAAGCATTTGGTCCTTATCAACCTAAAGGCTATATAGTAGAGTATGGTGGTTTACCTGGCGATCCAGTATTGCAAATTTCAGCGAGCACAAATATATATGTTCCCAAACTTACAAGTACTAATGCAGCTACAAGGTGCGGCAGTGGCGATGTAACTCTGGAGGCAAGCGCCATAAATGGTGATGTTTATTGGTTCGATACAATTACTGCTACAACCCCCATACATATAGGCTCTTTTTTAAATAGAACATTAACTCAAACCACCACTTACTTTGTTATGGCTACAAATGGTTGTTTAATTGGAGAAAGAATACCAGTTACTGCTACCATTAATAATTTACCCGTTGTTCAATCTACGGTTGAATATAAAAACTGTGATTCTGATAACCAGCCAAACGATGGTTTTGCAAACTTTAATTTAGATGAAATAACTCCGTTTATTATTGGTAATGCTACTGCTTTAGTAACAAGTTATCATCTAACTTATACCGATGCCGAATCGGAACAAAATAAACTACCAACGATTTACAATAATACCAATGGTAATGTATTTTATGCTCGTGTTGAAACTTTACAAGGTTGCTTTGTTATTTCTGAAGTTTCTTTGAAAATTTCAACCACATTGTTACCACAAAATTTTTCAACGTTACTCGAAGTTTGCGATGATGATGCTACCAATTTAGATGGTTTTCATAATTTCGATTTATCTCAAGCTACTACAACGTTTTTAAATGAATTTCCAGCAGGACAAAATTTAAGTGTTCATTATTATGAAACTTTAGAGGATGCCGAGATTAATAAAAACGAAATTACTCAAATTACGAACTACACGAATAAAACAGCTTATTCTCAAGATATTTTTGTTAGAATTGAAAGTAATGATAATGGCGAATGTTTCGGACTTGGGAATTATTTAAAACTAAGAGTAAATGATTTACCAGAATTTCAGGTAGGGCAAACCAATTTTTTCTGTTTGAATAATCCAGAAACAATAACATTGTATACCTATAATACTAATGGTGTTTTTAACTATGAATGGAGCGATGTAAACGGTATTGTTCTTAGCACTAGTAATACGATAGATGTTACCATGCCTGGCATATATCAGGTTAAAGCTATATCAAATTTGGGTTGCGAGTCCTTTGCTGTAAATTATAGCGTTTTAGAATCGGATACTGCAAAATTAAATAATGATGTTATTTGTATTGTTGAAGTTTCAGATAACAATAGTATATCTATTAATTACGATAATAACACCTTAGGCATTGGAAATTATGAGTTTGCTCTCGATAATGAAAACGGCCCCTATCAAGATTCTACCGTTTTTACGAATGTTTTGGCTGGGAGACACTTTATTTATGTGAGAGATAAAAATGGTTGTGGTACTGTTTCTTTTGAAGTTTTCATATTGGGTTTCCCGAAATTTTTTACTCCAAATAATGATGGGATTAACGATACATGGCAAGTTCGTGGTTTAGGTTCCGATTTTACTGAGGCTTCAAAAGTAAGTATTTTTGATAGATATGGTAAATTGTTGAAGCAAATAAGAGCCAAATCTAATGTTTGGGATGGTACCTTTAGAGGTGAGATATTACCAGAATCAGATTATTGGTTTATCGCTGAATTAATAGATTTTAATGGTATGGTAACAACATATAAAGGGCATTTTACTTTGAAAAGATAACAAATCTTTGATTATACAATAAGAGTTTATAAATACAAAAAAGGCTTGATTTTTATAAATCAAGCCTTTTTTTATACTTAGCATTACTTAGTACAAATCTTTTATTTTGCTAAGTTTTGCTTCCCAAAGTTGTAAATTTTCTTGATGGGATTTTATGTTGTTATGAACTTCTTTTACTAAAGGATTATCATCATCTACATTTGTAAAAAATTGTAAATTATTTTCTAATTGATTAATCTGTCCTTTTAATTCATCTATTTTTTTACGGATAAAGGTATGTTCGTAATCTAAATCTCTGGAGTTTTCTGTGGTATCCATGTTATCAAGTTTGTTTTCAAACTTGATAAGTTCCACCTCATTTTTTTCCATTTTTAAACCAGATAATACCTCGTCTACCGCTTTATTAAATTTACCTTCAATGTAGCGTTTATCGTTGGGTACACGACCTAAATCTCTCCATTTATTAATAAATTCTTTTACTTTTTCAATATCGTCTGCTTTTTTACCACTTGGTTTAAAAGCTTTTAGACCGTCTAAAATGTTAAGCTTAGCGTTAAAAGCGTCTAAACTTTCTTTGTTGGCCTCATTCTTTTTAGCATGAAGTTTATCAAAATAAGCATTACAAGCTGTTTTAAAACGCTTCCAGATTTTATCGCTGTCTTTGCGTGGCACATGACCAATTTTTTTCCAGTCGTTTTGAATTTTCTTCATAAGAGGCGTCGTAACTTCAAAATCATCACTATCCTTATTATCTTCAGCTATTTTAATTAACTCTAATTTTTTTTGAAGATTGGTGTATTGGTCTTTCTTTAAGCTTTTATAAAAGTTGTTTTTTAATTTATTGAAATTTTTAACCGCTTCTTTAAATTTTGTCCAGGTTTCTTCATTAACTTTTAAAGGTACTTTGCCTGCATTAAAAAAAGCTTCTCTTAAATCTTCAACTTGCTTAATTTTGTTTTGCCAAGCATTATGAGAATTGTTTTCCTGCGATGAAATCGCATTTATTTTGTCTATTATCTCCAGCTTTTTCTCTAAGTTTTTCTCGTAAACTTTATCTATTTCCTGATAGTATAATTGACGTTTATCGTTTATAGTTTTTGTGGCTGCTTTAAATTTTTCCCAGATCTCTTCACGATGTTCTCTGCCAACTGGGCCAAGTTCTTCTTTCCACATTTTGTGTAGCTCTTGAAGTTCTCTAAAAGCACGCATCACATTATCGTCTTTGGCTAATTCTTCGGCCCTTTCAATAATTTTTAGTTTTTTTTCTAGATTATGTTTAAAATCTAAATCGCGTAAATCTCTGTTTAAGTGTAAAAAGTCATAAAACATTTCAACTTGATGGTGATAGCTATTCCAGGCATTGTTGTATTTATCTCTTGGAATAGGCCCTGTATTTCGCCATCTTTCTTGTAGTTCTTTAAAATGTTTGTAGGTTGTATTTATGTTTTCTTCAACATTTAGAAGTCCTTTAAGTTCTTCAATAATTTCTAACTTATCGGCTAAATTTTGTTTTAAGTTTTTTTCTAAATTTTGATAATGTTCGTTTAATTTTCTTCGGTATTCCTTGTAAGCTTCTTTATAGCGTTTCTGTACTGGAGAAGCATAATAAAAATCAATTTCATTGCCACCTTCATTTAAAAAATCTTCTTTTTTCTCGTCTAATAAGGCTTGAAATTTTTCTTTAAATTCATTGTTTATAGCTTCAACATGCGATTTAATAGCCTGAATTTTTTCATTTTTAAGTAAATGCTCTAATTCTATAGCCAGGGCTTCTAACGACATCGTGTCGTAGGCTTTTACTTCAATGGTATGACGCTCTTTATTGCCTTCATCTTCTGCATCTTCTGCATTCGAATCTTCAATCTCATTTAATACATCATCATCCTCATTATTATCTTTTTCTAAAGTTTTATCAACCTTAGTTTCAATTGTATTATCTGGATTTACAGTTTCATTTGTGGTTGACTTGTCTTCAGAATGGTTTTCTATCTTTGAAACTTGGTCGTCACCTTCTGTTTGCGGCAATTTATCTATATCTGACATTTTAAAAAATGTTAAGGTTCGTAATTTAGCTTTTGTGTTAAAGATACTAACAAGTAAAGTATTTACAAAGTATTTTATAAAGTACTACCCGATAGATTTAATATGTAAATAGAAAAACATTAAGAATTCCATATAGACCAAGCCTTTTCGGCTTGTAAAACAAGCATATTCAAACCGTTTAAAATGGTGGCCCTTTTTTGTTTTCCGAAGCTTAAAAATTTGGTTTCGGCCGGATTGTATATTAAATCGAATAAAATATGGTTTTCGGTTATGGCATCGTAAGGTATTTCAGGGCAATTTTCGATGTTTGGAAAAGTACCTAGAGGCGTGCAGTTTATAATAATAGTATGTTCTTTTATTACTGAATTAGTTAGGTTTTGATACGTATAAGCAATGCCCTCGGTTAAATTTCGAGATACATATTTGTAATTTATACCCAGTTGTTTTAGGCTATAAGCGACTGCTTTGCTTGCTCCGCCTGTACCTAAAATGAGTGCGTTTTTATGTGAAGATTTTAAATAGGGTTGTAACGATTTTTTGAATCCGTAACAATCTGTATTATAACCTACTAACTTTCCTTTTTTAGTGATTTTAATGGTGTTTACAGCACCAATTTCTTTAGCTTTTTTATTGATTTTATCTAGAAAAGGCATGACCTCTTGTTTATAAGGAATAGTTACGTTTAACCCTTTTAAATTTTTGGTATTTTCAATTATGGCAGGTAATTTTTCGATGGAGTCGATATCAAAATTTTCGTAAGTTGTGTTTTCTATGCCTTCTTTTTCAAATTTTTCTTTAAAATATGTTCTTGAGAATGAATAGGAAATATTTCTTCCTAAAAGTCCTAATTTATTCATTGATTTTTTTTGTTTTTTGTCCGTAATATTCCAGCAAGAGTACAATGGCAATTCCTATAAATATGAAGCCTATAGCGTAATAGGTTTCGGCGTTGAGCTGCGGAGAGTAGCGTTGGTAATTCTCTATAACTTTTTCACCTCTGGAATCGATGAGAATATCTCCTGAATCGGATAATTTATAAATAGTCTCTTTCCAAGGCCAAACGACACCCAGTGAACCAACAATAAACCCTATGATGGACGAAAGTGTGATGCTTTTATAATGTTTTAAAATATAACTTAAAAGATGTGAAAATGTAACTAATCCCGTTATAGAGCCTAAAGTAAAAACAACGAGCACTTTTAGTAAACGAATGCGTTCCGGACTGGAGATTGATTGAAAATCACCTTTTAAAAGATCGTAAAACGAATCGTAAAGCGCGTTTACAGAATCGACTAAAAGTAGCACATAATTACCCAATAAAATTAGAATAAATGAGCCCGAAAACCCGGGAAGTGTCATGCCAGAAACACTAATTATTCCACAAAAAAACACAAACCAAAGGTTGTCATTTTCTTTTGCAGGATTTAAAAAACTAATGCTTAAACCTAAAACAATTCCAATAATTAAACTGGTAACTGTTTTGTAATTCCAGTCTTTAAAGTCTTTATTAATATAATATATAGAGCCAATTATCATTCCGAAAAAAACGCTCCAAACGTAGAGTTCATAATGTTTTATAAGGTAATCTAGAATTTTTGATATGCTGAAATAGCTTACAATCATTCCGAAAAATAAGAGGCTTAAAAAGCGCCCATTAATATATTTGTAAAAACTTTTAAAACGGCCGTTTAAAAGTAATTTTAAAGCTTTTCGGTTTACTTTTTTTAAGGAATAAATAAATTCTTCGTAGAACCCTGCAACAAAAGCCACAACCCCGCCAGAAACTCCCGGAACTTTATTGGCAGCACCCATTCCTACGCCTTTTAAAACTAGGAATATTTTGTCTTTTAAAGTTCGGGTACTTTCCATTTTTATTTTTTTGATCCTATTTTTTCTAAAATAAAAATAGTTAAAAAACCTAGAATCATTAAAATGATAGCAAAAGTTAATTGGTTATTTCCTTCAAAAGAAAAAGGCGAGATGCTTTCTTGTATAAAAGGGACTTTAATTCCTTTAGAATCGGTATGCCACGCTAAGGTTTTTTTCCAGGGCCAAACCTTATTTAGGGAACCAAAAACAAATCCTGTTAAAAGTGCTAAAGTAATATTATGATAATGTTTAAAAAGCCATTTTAAAATATGACTAAAACTGAGCAAACCTATTACGGCACCGGCTATAAAAACAAATATTTTTTTGATATCAACATCGTGAATGGCGTCGCTTAAAGTTTTATAGGCTCCAAGAATAATTAAAATAAACGATCCCGAAATACCTGGAAGAATCATGGCGCAAATAGCTATGGCACCTGCAACAAACAAAAACCAAGAATTTTCGTTTGTGTCCATAACGGGCAGTGTTGTAATTATAAATGCAGATATAGTTCCTAAAGCTAGAGCTATAAACACAGGAAGATTCCATTTAGTGATTTGCTTTGCAATAAAAAAAATGCTGGCTACAATAAGACCAAAAAAGAAAGACCAAATAAGTACCGGGTGGTTTTCTAATAAATACTTAGCAAGACGCATAAAAGAGATGTAGCTTACAACAATGCCACTTAATAAAGCTAATATAAAATTGCCATTTATTTGGCTCCAAAACGTTTTTATTTCTCCACTAAAAAGCGATTTAATTGTAGATGGTTTTACATTACTAATGGTAGCAATAAGTTCTTCGTAAATCCCCGATATAAAGGCAATGGTTCCTCCAGAAACACCAGGTACAGCATCTGCAGCACCCATGGCTAAACCTTTGAGAGAAATAACTAAGTAATCTTTAAAACTTCTTGACATATTTAATTTTTAAACTAAAAATCAAATATATGTATTTTAAATAAACGGGCGTCTATTGTTTTTCCTTTAGTATGTTTTTTACAACAACTTTATTCAGTATTTCAGGAAAAAGTTCGTCTAAAATAAAAGCATAGTCTTCATTATGCTTTAAAGCATTTTTTAGGTGAAAAATACCTTTGGTATTTTCGTTAACTAGTAAATAGGCGCCAGCCAAACGGTATTCTATTTCGGCATTTTCAGGATAAAATTCAATAGCTTGCTCAAAATTATAAATAGCGGCTTCGGGTTCCCCTAGTTTAATTAACAAATCGCCTCTAGAAAGCCAAGTGTTTAGTTCGTAATTTCCTAGTTCTAAGGTTTTTTTAAATCCGCGCTCAGCTTCTTCAAATAAATTTATACGCTGGTTAATTTGCGAATATAATTTCCAATAAGTCACATTTTCATGATCTATATTAATGGCTTTATTAATATAATATAGAGCTTTTTGGTAATTTCTTTTTCTATTGTAATATTTTGTAATAGCAATCCAGCCTTTATCTAATAAAGGATCCTCATGCACTGTTTTGTAATAATATTGAACTGCTAATTCGTCGTTTTTTAATTTTTCGTAACAGTTTCCAATTCTTAATAAAGCAAACGATGTGGGATCGTCTAATTTTAGTGTAACGGTATAATTTTCTATAGCTTCTTCAAAACGTTTTAGTTTCTCTAAAACTTTTCCGCGCTCTAGGTAGGCTCCAACAAATGTATCGTCTGAAATAATAGCAAAATCGTAAGCTGCTAGGGCTTTTTTGTAGTTTTTTATGTAGTAGTATTGCTTGCCTAATTGATGCCAAGCAACTTCGCAATATGGATTTTTATCTAAAAATAAATTCAAGTATTCAATAGCTTCGTCGGTTTGATTTAAAAACTCGAAACAATAAATAATGTTGTATAAGGCAGAGTAGTCTTCAATATCTTCTTCCAGACATTTCATGAAATACTCTTTGGCTTCTTCAAATCGGTCCAAGAATAAATACTCCATGCCAATTAACGAATATATATCTACAACATCATCGGTAAGTTTTAGCGCTATTTTTAAGACATCAATAGCTTGCTCATGTTCGTCTTTTTTAGAAAAAATATTGGCTTTTTGAATAAAAATTTCTTCGTTTGTTGGATCTAGAAGATAGAGTTCACTTAATAAATTATCTGCTTCAATTAACTTGTCCTCGAAAACATAAACTTCAACTTTAAAAAGTTTAAGATTTATGGAAGTTGGATGTTGTTCTAGCCCTAATTTTATAGCTTTTTTTGCTAAAGCTATTTTACCTTGATTTAAGTAGTGGTGAATGATGTTTTCAAATTCTTCAGAATCGAAAAATAAAACATGATTGGTTTTTAGCATCGATTCAAACTTGGTTAAGGGCAGATTGTTATTGTCGTCTTGACTAAACTCCATAAGCACATTTATTAATGTTCTACATGTTTAAATTTAAGCTTCTATTTTATTTAATATGCTGAAAAGCTTAAATGTTTTTAACAAAGTAATGAACAGGTACCGTGTTTTGTGATTGTTTTTAAGGTTTTTGTGTTGATTTTCAGAAGATTGAACTAGGCTGACTGTGCTTGGATTTTATTTAAAATAGTGATAATAATTTCACAACCTTTAATGATTTCTTCGTTTGATATCGTTAATGGTGGTGTAATTCGGATAGCTTTAGGTTCAAAAAGTAACCAAAACAGTATTAATCCAGCATCTTGTGACTCTAAAATAACCTGATTTGTTACATCTGCCGATGGTGTTATTGCTGCTAACATGAGGCCTTTTCCTCGAACTTCAGAAATTAAAGGGTGTACTAATAAATTACGAAATAGTTGTTCCTTTTCTAAAGCTTGCGACATTAAATGACTTTCTGTAATTTCTTGTAAAGTAGCTAGTGCTGATGCCGCAATTACTGGATGACCACCAAAAGTTGTTATGTGGCCTAACTTTGGGTTGTCTTGTAATAAATCCATAAGTTCACTAGACGCCGTGAATGCCCCTATGGGCATGCCTCCCCCTAAGCCTTTACCAATTACCAAAATGTCTGGAACACAATTGTAATTTTCGAATCCGAATAACTTTCCTGTTCTACCAACACCCGGCTGTATTTCATCTAAAATAAGTAGCGCACCCACTTCGTTACAGCGTTGTTTTACTTTTTCTAAATACCCGTTTTTAGGTTCTATAAAACCGGCACCGCCTTGTATGGTTTCTAAAATAACACCAGCTGTTTTAGTTGTTATATTTTGAATATCGTCTTCATTGTTAAAGTTGATGAAGCGTACATCAGGAATTAAAGGTCTGAAGGCTTTTTTGCGTTCTTCATAGCCCATAACACTCAAAGAACCCATTGTATTGCCATGATATGCGTGGTTTGCTGCTATAATTTCGCTTCTACTTGTGGCTCTTCTGGCTAGCTTTAAAGCACCTTCAATAGCTTCTGTACCCGAATTTGTTAAATATGTTTTGTTTAAATTATCAGGAAGATGCTTAGCTAGTAATTTACAAAGTTCTACAGGGGCGTTTTGAGCATATTCCCCATAAACCATGACATGCATATACTTGTCTAGTTGGGTTTTAATCGCATTAATTACTCTTGGATGATTATGACCCAAAGGTGTTGCCGAAACGCCTGCAACAAAATCTAAATACTCTTTGTTATTTGAATCGTAAATATAACTCCCATTAGCATGAGATACTTCCATAGCTAAAGGATGTGGCGATGTTTGTGCTTGATATGTAAGGAAGTCTTGTTTCACTAAAACTATTTTTTTTCTTCAGGAGTTATATTTTTCGCATCAGTGTTATTTGTATTGCTATTTTTTGATAGATACATCTTTATATCATAATCTAAAACAGTATTTGTGCTTTTAGATAAATCAAAACCATTAAAGTATCCTATTAAAAGTTGTAAGGTGTTGACTCCCGAATAATAATCTATATTCTTTTGCGAAGATGTCATTATTGATTCATATAAGTTAATTACATTTTTTCCTTCTTTAAGAGTTAATGATATAGGGAAATTTATAGGATTCCAATCTGTTATGCCTTTTAATATTTTTATTTGGTTTAATGCATCACTTGTTGTGGCCTTTTGTAATTCTAAAATAAATGTTTTATTTAAATCTTTTAATTCTTCATAGTTAAATTCTAAATAAACCCCCATAACTGCGGCATTTGGAACACCAATAGTTTTTACTAAATTAAATTTGATTTTGCTAATTTCTGTTAAATTAAATGGGGCTCCACCTTTTAAAGTTACTTTGGTAAAAGGCACACTTGAATAACTTTTTTCGTGAGTTAAATTTATACGTTCTAATAGTTCCTCATTAAAGAAATCATCTTGTGGAATGTAATCTTCTAAACCGGTAATTACTGGCAACTCAAATGGCTCATCTTCGTTGAATAAATCTTCAATCGTTAAAGGGCGTTCATCGGCTCGCCAATCGAAACCTTTTAGGCGTTTTTCGTTTTTTGGATATTTTGATTCAGGGTATAAGTCGCCATCAATTTGATTTATTCTAGAGTATTCTTCAATATCGCCTTCAGAAAAAAGTATGGAAATACTTCCAGATTTCGCCTTGTCGATACCAATAAGTTCTTGATTTTCATTTCTGGTGTAGAAAATGGATTGTGCATTTTTAATAATATCGACTTTACGAAGTTCATTTTTATCGTTAAACAAACCAACCAATCGAATTCCGGAAATTTGATTATAACCATCGGTTGTTAAGGTGTCTTTACTTATTATAAAGGCGTTATTAAAAACCAACAATGAATCTAGTTTTTCCGTTTCATTATTGGATAATAAATGAATGGTATCCCCTGTCATTTGGTTTTCAATATTCCACATGATGGGTCTTCGTTTTGTAGAAAACAAATCAGTCGATTTAAACTTGTCTATATTTATGAGTTTTGTTAAGCCTGTTTTTTGATTGGCATGAATGGAATCTGCTTTGCCACTTAAATCTGACTTAAATATTTTAGCATTATAATAAGCTCTTAAAATACGGTTTTCGGGTTTCCCTGTTACCATTATTTTATCGGCATGCATGTAAATGGAATCGTTTTCTTGTTTTGTAATTGCTAAAGCTCTTTTGGTAATAAATAACGAATCTTTAGCTTTAAAAACCTCGGCATAATGCCCTTTTACAATGGTTTTGTTAATAGTATCGGTTACTTTAATGTTGTTTGTAGCTGAAGCAAAACTTATTTTATTATCAAAATATAAACTATCGCCTTCGATAATTCGGTCGTCGTAATCGATGCGAGAATTTTTCACTGCATAACCAACCTTGTTTTTGGTATCATAAAAACCTTTTTCGCAATATGTTTTACTAGTTTCGGTAATTATGGTTGAAGGCCCATACAGGTAACCTTGACCCGTATCGGAATAAAAATCGAAGTAATTGGTGTTTATGGTAGCATCTTTATTAACTAATACCACATCTTCAACAAATCGGTATTTTTTCATATTCATGAGATATCGACCAATTTTACTGGTTATAGTACCCGAAGTATCTTTAACTACCGTACCGCCTGTTCTATAAAAGGCTTCTTGATTGATACGATCGAAGTAAAGAGAATCTGTTGTTATTGTTGAATTAGGATCTTTTAAAACTACATTACCATGAGCAAATGCCAATTGTGAAACTCCACTATATTCAATGTATTTTGAAGCCATGTTTATAGTGTCTCCTTCAATCATTTTTACATTACCGTACGCTTCAATAAAATTTTCATCGCTGTAATATATGGCTTTATCCGACCACATATTAATGCTATTATGTGCAATATGAACCTGTTGGGATTCATCGCGTGTTAAAACTTGAGCTCCCGGATAATTTACTTCATCAATATTTAATCTACCAGCATAAAGTATTTCAATTTTCTTTTCTTCTTGTGAAAAAGTAAAGTTTATTGAAATACTGCTTACAAGAATTAAAAGATAAATCTGTATTTTGTTCTTCAAAATGTAAAAAAGTTTGTCGCAAAAATAACGATAATTATGATGTATAATTGTATTCTAATAAAAAACGCTTCAAAATATTTTGAAGCGTTTTTTATATAAATATTATTTTTAGAAGCGATTTTTAACTTCTGAAAATAGTTTGCTTTCTATCTGGTCCAACAGAAACGATAGTTATAGGAATTTCTAATTCTTTTTCTAAAAATTCTATGTATTCGTTTAATGCCTTTGGTAGCTGAGATGTTTCAGACATTTCTGTTAAATCTTCTTGCCAACCATCAACCTCGGTGTAAATAGGTTCTACATTTTCTGGTTCAATATTGTAAGGGAAATGCTTGATAATATCTCCTTTATATTTGTAAGCAGTACACACTTTTAGGGTTTTAAATCCAGAAAGCACATCGCCTTTCATCATCATTAATTGAGTTACACCATTAACTTGACAAGCATATTTTAATGCTACTAAATCTAACCAACCACAACGTCTTGGGCGACCTGTAGTTGCTCCAAATTCGTTACCAACACGACTCATGGTTGCGCCATCTTCATCGAATAATTCGGTAGGGAAGGGGCCTGATCCAACACGGGTTGTATAGGCTTTAAAAATTCCAAAAACTTCACCAATTTGGTTAGGTGCAACACCTAAACCAGTACAAGCACCAGCAGCGGTTGTATTACTAGAAGTTACGAATGGATAGGTTCCAAAATCGATGTCTAACAACGAGCCTTGTGCACCTTCAGCTAAAATAGTTTTGCCTGTTTTTTGTGCTTGATAAATATATTCTTCTGAATCTATAAATTTCAATGATTTTAAAACTTCAATAGCTTTAAAGAATTCGGTTTCTAATTCTTCCAAATTATATTGAATATCAACATCGTAAAAAGCAATCATAGATTCGTGCTTATCGGCCAGTGCTCTGTAGCGTTCTTTCCAATCGCTTAATTCTAAATCGCCAACACGAATACCATTTCTACCGGTTTTATCCATGTAAGTTGGGCCAATACCTTTTAAAGTAGAGCCAATTTTAGCTTTTCCTTTTGAAGCTTCACTGGCAGCATCAAGTAATCTATGAGTTGGAAGTATTATATGAGCTTTTCGAGAGATTACTAGTGATTTTCTATAATCTACATCTTGTGCTTCAAGTTTGTCTAATTCGCCTTTAAAAATAACCGGATCAATAACCACACCGTTACCTACTAAATTGATGGTTCCATCGTGAAAAATACCAGATGGAATGGTATGTAAAACGTGTTTTTTTCCGTTAAATACAAGTGTGTGTCCTGCATTTGGGCCTCCTTGAAAGCGGGCAATTATGTCGTAATTAGAGGTAAGTACGTCAACAATTTTTCCTTTGCCTTCGTCTCCCCATTGTAATCCTAGTAGTAAATCTACTGCCATTTTAAAAAGTAATTATTTAGTTGATTTTCTATTTCCGTAGAAATAAAGTGAATGATTGTTTATTTCTATATCGAAAACTTCTTCGATTGTTTTTTTTATAGATTGAATTCTGGGGTCGCAAAACTCTATAACCTCACCGGTATCGGTAAGAATTACATGGTCGTGCTGTCTATCAAAATATGATTTTTCGTAATGCGCTTGGTTTTGTCCAAATTGATGTTTTCTTACCAAACCGCATTCTAAAAGTAATTCTATGGTATTGTAAAGCGTTGCACGAGAAACACGATATTTTTTGTTTTTCATGTTTAAATAAAGCGATTCTATGTCGAAATGCTCTTTATTATTGTAGATTTCCTGAAGTATAGCGTAACGTTCGGGCGTTTTTCGGTGTCCGTTGTTTTCTAAAAAGTTAGTAAAAACACTTTTTACTATTTCCTGGTTTTTTGTATCTGTGCTAGCACTCATAATTTCGTTGCAAATTTACACTTTTTTTACACTCTAGTAACTTTATCGATACCATTAATTTTTTTTAGTTTTTCTAAAAGCTTTTTTAAGAGTGTTTTATTCTTAACAATTACGTTTATTTTACCAGAAAAAAGCCCGCCATCACTATCGAAACTTAAACTTTTCATGTTTACGTGCATGTTTTCAGAAATAACTTTGGTTATTTCATTAACAAGCCCCATGTTATCAATACCAGAAATAATTATTTGTGCTAAAAATTCTTGCTGACTAGAATCGACCCATTTCGCTGTCATGATTCTATAGGCATAGTTTGACTGCAAGCTTATGGCATTAGGACAATTTTTTTTATGCACTTTTATGCCTTCGGAAACAGTTAAAAATCCGAAAACATCATCACCCGGTATGGGATTACAGCAACTCGATAACTTATAGTCTAGTTTTTCTTCTTCTTTGCCAAAAACAAGTAAATCGTAATTAGAAGTTACTTCTTCTTTATCTACTTCTTCTTTGTTTACATGTGTTTTTCTAGTGATTTTGCTCTTTAAATACCCCATAATGGTATTACTTCTAGAAGCAGCAAAATCTTTAAGCATGGTGTTGTCGATAGTTCCAATACCAACTCTGTAGAACAAATCGAGACTTGTTTTTAGTTTAAAGTAATTTACAAGTTCGTTAACAGATGATTCGTTGAGGGTTATTTTTAATTGCTTTAACTTTCTACGAAGCAATTCTTTTCCGTCTTCGCCAATAAGCTTTTTATCTTCTCGTAGGGAAGATTTAATTTTACTTCTGGCTCTGGCCGTTGTAGCATAGTCTAACCAGTTGGCATTGGGTTTAGCACTGTCTGATGTTAAAATATCGACCTGGTCGCCACTTTTTAGAACATAACTTAAGGGTACTAACTTACCATTTACCTTAGCACCTCGGGTTTTCATGCCAACCTCGGTATGGATATTAAATGCAAAATCTAAAGGGGTTGCTCCTTTTGGTAAAGATTTTAACTCTCCAGCAGGCGTAAAAACAAAGATTTCTTTAGAATACAGGTTGAGTTTGAATTGTTCAACAAAGTCAACAGCATTGGTTTCCGAGCTTTCCAATGCTTCTTGAAGTTTGTTAATCCAATCTTCTAAACTATCTTCTTTTTCGCCTTCTTGTTTGTATTTGTAATGTGCAGCATATCCTTTTTCGGCAATTTCATTCATGCGTTCGCTACGAATTTGAACTTCAACCCATCGACCTTTCGGCCCCATAACGGTTATGTGTAAGGCTTCGTAGCCTGTAGATTTTGGAGAAGAAATCCAGTCTCTTAATCGAATAGGATTGGGCCTAAAATGATCTGTGACAATGGAGTAAATTTTCCAGGCTAGAAATTTCTCGTTTGCCGAATCGCTCTCATAAATAATTCGAATAGCAAATTTATCGTAGACTTCATCGAAGGTAACACCTTGTTTAATCATTTTTCTACGAATCGAGAAAATTGATTTAGGGCGCCCTTTAATAGTATAGGTGAGTTGTTCTTTATTTAGCGAGTTTTTAATAACTTCACTAAACTGTTCAATATATAAATCCTGTTCTTCTTTACTTTCCTTTATTTTGTTAAGGATGTCAAAATACACATCGGGTTCGGTATATTTTAGTCCTAAATCTTCCAGTTGTGTTTTAATGTTGTAAAGACCAATTCTATGTGCTAATGGGGCATAAATGTATAAGGTTTCAGATGCGATTTTTTCTTGTTTATCTGTACGCATCGAATCCATTGTTTGCATGTTATGCAAACGGTCGGCAATTTTAATAATTATAACACGAACATCGTCGTTAAGCGTAAGCAGCATTTTGCGAAAATTTTCTGCCTGCAAAGACACATCCATGTCTTTTTCTTTACTTAAAGATGATATTTTTGTTAAACCCGCTACAATGGTCGCTACTGTAGGACCGAATTGTTTTTCTATGTCTTCAATTTCGTAATCTGGACTGTCTTCAACAACATCATGTAGCAATGCAGACGCGATAGATGTGGCATCTAATCCTATTTCTTGAGCAACAATTTTAGCCACCGCAATTGGGTGAAATATATAGGCTTCACCAGATTTTCTACGTTGATTTTTATGGCCGTCTACAGCTACTTCAAAAGCTTTTCGAATTAATTTTTTATCGTCGTCTGTTAATGTGGTATAACTTACTTTTAATAATTCTTTGTAGGCTTTGGTAATGGCTGCGTTTTCTTTTTCTATTTCTTCCTCTGTCATAATTTAAAAGTAGCATAAAGTAATTTAACAAACAACAGGCATTTTTATTTTTATCTTAGATTTAAGAATTTAAAAAATTTACTAATTGTGTTACCGCTTTACCACGATGGCCAATCTCATTTTTTAAATCTAAGTCCATTTCTGCAAATGTTTGGTCGTATCCATTTGGTTTAAAAATAGGGTCGTAACCAAAACCTTTGTCACCTTTTTTGGTTTTGGTAATTTCTCCAAGACAAATTCCGGTAAAGGTTGTTAGGGTTCCATTTAAATGTAATGCGATTACGGTTTTAAATTGGGCAGCTCTGTTATTGACTGTTTCTAAGTTTTTTAGCAGCTTAGTCATGTTATCTTGAGCGTTGCGCTGCTCACCGGCATATCTGGCTGAATAAACGCCGGGTGCTCCATTTAAAAATTCAACCTCGAGCCCGGTATCATCGGCAAAACAATCGTAACCATAATTTGTTTTTATATATTCTGCTTTTTGAATAGCGTTACCTTCAATGGTGTTTTTAGTTTCTGGAACATCCTCAAAACAACCAATATCTTGTAAGCTTAAAATTTCAATATTCGAGGAAATTAAAGATTGAACTTCTTTAATTTTATTTAAGTTATTGGTCGCAAATACCAGTTTCATTAGCTTCAAATTATAAAATTCAAAAGTAGAATTATATTGTAAAAATAATGTAAAACATTTTTGAATATTTTTAATAAAAATCGGATTAAATATTTTAAAAAAATGTATTTTGTAATAAGTTTTTAGGTCGGTTTTTATGGATTTGATTAAAATTAATAAATAATTATGACTTAAATCATTACAATAATCAATCAGCTCTTATATATTTGAGTAAATTAAAATTAGAAATTATGACAGTAAAATTTCAGTATGTAAACGTAGATGTAAGTGAAACACTTTCAAGTTTCACAGAAGAAAAATTATCTAAACTTTTTAATAGATATGAGTTTTTAATAAGTGCCGAAGTTTATTTTAAGCAAGAGGGGCAAGATCATGAAAAAGGGAAAATATGTAACATCGAATTAAGTCTTCCTGGACCTCGAATTTTTGCCACTTCAAACGAACATAATTATGAAGTTGCTGTTAGAGAAACGATAGCCGATTTAGAGCGCCAAATTAAAAAACGTAAAGAGGTTTATAAAACGCATTAAAAAAAATGTGTTAAACCAAAAAAAAAATTGTATATTTAATTCATCATCAATCAATTACATGTTTTTAGATTTAATTAAGTTCAACCAACCACCTAACTACTTAATTATGAAAAATCGTATTGAAAATGTATTGATTATATGTTTTTTGAGTTTATCAATTTTCATATTTGTACAAGTCCTCATGTTTTTAATAACATATTACGGGATCCTGGTCGAAGTACCAGAATTTACTTTTATAGCTTAATTGCTAGTTATTTTTTAACGGTGATGATACGGTTCGTTTTTTAAAATCGTAAAGCTACGGTATAATTGTTCGGTAAAAAATAATCGAATCATTTGATGGGAAAATGTCATTTTAGATAATGATATTTTCCCATTTGATTTATTGTAAACTTCATCGGAAAAACCATAAGGGCCGCCTATTACAAATACAAGTTGTTTAATGCCTGAGTTCATTTTTTTTTGTAAATATTCAGAAAACGAAACCGAATCAAACTGTTTTCCATTTTCGTCTAAAAGAATGAGCTCATCTGTTGGAGATAATTTGTTTAAAATAAGCTCACCTTCTTTTATTTTTTGCTGAGATTCGCTCAGGTTTTTAACGTTTTTTATATCTGGAATTATTTCTATTGCGAATTTTATATAAAAATTTAATCGCTTGATATAATCTTCAATAAGCGTCTGAAGATGGTTGTTATCTGTTTTGCCAATGGCAATTAGCTTAATAGTCATACTAGCAAAATTAGTAATAATGAATTAGGAATAATTAATTTAAATTAAAAAAAAAATATAAATTTCGTAAATCTAATGCCTTGTAAACTCAATCAATTTCTTATTTTTGTTCAAAAAATTAACATTTTATTATGATAACACAGGAACAGTTTGATCAAGAAGTCAAATCAATAATTTCTAATGCCATAAGAGAAGATGTTGGAGATGGCGATCACAGTTCGTTAGCTTGTATTCCAGAAAATGCTAAAGGAAGAGCAAAACTTTTAGTAAAAGATAAAGGTATTATTGGTGGCGTGAATTTTGCTAAAAAAGTATTTGCGTACGTTGATAAAAATTTAAAAATAGATGTCTTAATTCAAGATGGCTCAGAGGTTACTTATGGAGATATCGTTATGTATGTCGAAGGATCTTCACAATCAATTTTAAAAGCAGAACGTACCGTATTAAATGCTATGCAAAGAATGAGTGCAATAGCTACCAAAACTAAAATGTTTGTTGATTTGTTAAAGGGGACCAACACCACTATTTTAGATACCAGAAAAACAACTCCGGGTATTCGTGTGTTAGAAAAATGGGCTGTAAAACTAGGCGGTGGAGAAAACCACAGATTTGCACTTTATGATATGATTATGCTTAAAGATAACCATATTGATTTTGCAGGCGGTATAACAAATGCTGTTGAACTTAGTAAGCAATATTTAAAAGACACCGGGAAAGATTTGAAAATAATGGTTGAGGCAAGAAACTTAACCGAAGTAAGGGAAATTTTAACCTTAGATGGTGTTTATAGAATTTTGTTAGATAATTTTGATTACGAAGACACTAAAACAGCTGTAAAATTAATTGGAGATAAGTGTTTAACAGAATCGTCTGGTAACATAAATGAATCTACTATTCGATATTACGCAGAATGTGGTGTTAACTTTATTTCTTGTGGTGCTTTAACCCATTCTGTTCATAATATGGACTTAAGTTTAAAAGCTGTAAAATAGTTTTTAACTACATAAAATCAATTTTAAACATCCATGCTTTTTTAAGTATGGATGTTTTATTTTTAATAACTTTGTTTTTAACTAAAAATTGAAATTAATGACCAAACACATAGAAGACAAGCTAGAAAAAATTCCAGTAGTAAATGTCTTTGTTAGGTTTTTAAAAAGGATAAAGTTACCCGGTTTAGAAGGTCTTTCGTTTTACGAATTACTCGAATTATACATTACTGGTATTGTTAAAGGAGCGCTAACAACCCGAGCCAGCGCCATTGCATTTAGTTTTTTTACGGCTTTATTTCCTTTTTTATTATTTGTTTTAATTATTATACCTCATGTACCAATAGATGATTTTAAAATAGAATTTTTACGATTTTTAGAATCTTTTTTACCGCCCAATACCTCCGATTTTTTCTTTGAGAATATTTTCTTAAACATCGATCAGTCGCAACAAGGCGGGTTGTTATCTTCTGTTTTTATTCTGTCTATTGCCTTAATGGCTAACGGAGTTAATGCAGCCTTTTCTGGTTTCGAAAACTCATATCATGAACAATTAACACGCAACGGTTTTAGACAGTACTTTTATGCTTTAGGAGTTGCAATTATTTTAGCATTTTTGCTAATTTTAACTATTGTTGTTCTAGGATATTTTCAAATTTATGTTGTTCAAAAATTGCTGGAAACTCTGGAAAATCGAGGGTATCAAGTAAAATCGCAAACCGTTTTTTGGTATAACGTAGCAAAATATGTGTTTTTTGTTTTTATGGTGTATATCGCCACGGCAACGCTATACTATTTTGGCACAAAAGAAGGTAAAATTTCTAGATTCTTTTCGGCGGGGGCTTTATTTACAACCACACTTATTATTTTATCGTCCTTTTTGTTTGGTATTTATATTGAGAATTTTTCAAATTACAACAAGCTTTACGGCTCCATTGGAGGGTTGTTAATTTTACTATTCTATTTGTGGTTAAATGCTAATATTTTGCTGTTGGGTTATGAGTTAAATGCATCATTAAATAAACTAAGACAAAGAAAATAGTCTATGGAATATTTTATCGATGTTATTATACCTGTGCCGCTTCAAAAACTATTTACATATAGTATTACGGCTTCAGAATACGATTTTTTAAAAGTAGGTATGCGCGTTTCTGTGCCTTTTGGAAAATCGAAAATTTATACAGGCATCGTATATAACATTCACACCGAAGCCCCCATAGTTTATGAAGCAAAAGAAATTCATCAAATATTAGATGAAACGCCTTTAGTAACACAAAACCAGTTAAACTTATGGCAATGGATTTCAAGCTATTATATGTGTACTTTAGGAGATGTGATGCGAGCGGCTTTGCCAAATGCTTTCGTTCTTGAAAGCGAAACCATTGTTACTAAGAATGCAAAAAAAGTCATAGATGAAGCGCTTTTAAAAGATGAAGAATTTTTAATTTATGATGCATTGCAATTTCAATCGTCATTAAAAATTCAGGATATAGTAAATATTTTAGGGAAGAATAATGTCTTGCCAATTATTAATAGACTTTTAGAAAAAGAGGCCATTCATGTTGATGAAGAAGTTTTTGAGAAATACAAACCCAAGTTAGTTCGTTATGTAAAGCTTCACGCGCAATATACCTCAGAGCAGGCTTTGCAGCAATTATTAGATGATTTAAACAGAGCGCCTAAACAGCATAAAGTTATTCTAACCTTGTTTTCTTTATCTGCAACTACAAAAAAACCTGTAAAAGTTTCCGATTTAACTACGGCAAGTGAGGCTACTTCTGCTGTTATAAAAGCTTTAATAGACAAAAATATTTTAGAAGAATATTATATTCAAACAGACCGAATTGAATATTCTGGTGAAGAAAACGAAGCTTCAAAAAAATTAAATACATATCAAGAAACAGCTTTAAATGATATACAAACAGGCTTTAAACAGCACGATGTTGTTTTGTTGCACGGTGTAACATCATCAGGAAAAACAGAGGTTTATGTAAAACTTATTGAAGATGCTTTGCAAAAGAAAGAGCAGGTTTTATATTTGTTGCCAGAAATTGCGTTAACGACCCAGTTAATAACGCGTTTGCAAAATTATTTCGGAGAACAGGTGGCGGTGTTTCATTCTAAATACTCATCTCAAGAGCGGGTTGAGGTTTGGAATCACGTTTTGCAAAATTCCGCGAAAGCTCAAATAATTTTAGGAGCTCGATCCTCCATTTTTTTACCATTTCATAATTTAGGATTGATCATTGTCGATGAAGAACACGAACAATCTTTTAAGCAGTTTGATCCGGCACCACGCTACCATGCCAGAGATACGGCCATTGTTTTGGCTCATATTTTTAAAGCTAAAGTACTTCTGGGCTCTGCAACTCCAAGCTTAGAAAGTTATTTTAATGCCCAGCAAAACAAATATGGTTTGGTTGAAATTACGAAGCGGTTTAATGATGTTTTAATGCCAGACATGGAGTTGGTCGATATTAAGGAAAAGTTTAAGAAAAAATGTATGAAAGGACATTTTAGTGATAGGCTTATTTCTGAAATGACCGATACATTAAAAGAAGGCTATCAAGTTATTCTTTTTCAAAACCGACGCGGATTTTCTCCCATAGTGGAGTGTAATACCTGTGGCCATTCGCCCCAGTGTCCTAATTGCGATGTGAGTTTAACCTATCACAAATATCAAAATCAATTGCGTTGTCATTATTGTGGTTACACCATGGCAAAACTAATTAAATGTTTAGCCTGCGGAAGCCCCGATTTAGACAATAAAGGCTTTGGCACCGAACAAATTGAAACCGAAGTAAAAGCCTTATTTCCAGATTATAAAGTCGCCAGGATGGATTTGGATACCACACGTGGTAAGTATGGTTACGAAAAAATAATTACAGCTTTAGAGCAGCAGGAAATAGATATTTTAGTTGGCACCCAAATGCTTACTAAAGGACTTGATTTTAGAAATGTGAAGTTGGTTGGTATTATGAATGCCGATACCATGTTAAACTTCCCCGATTTTAGAGCTCACGAACGTAGTTTTCAACTCATGTTGCAGGTTTCTGGTAGGGCAGGACGAACCAATGTAAGAGGTAAGGTTTTAATACAAACGTATAATCCGCATCATAATATTTTGCAACAGGTTACTACAAATAATTATATCGATATGTATAAAGAGCAAATGAACGATCGGTATAATTACAAATATCCGCCAGTTTTTAAGCAAATTAAAATCACTTTAAAACATAAAGATTATGTGGTTGTAGATAAAGCTTCTCTTTGGTTTGCAACGTCTTTAAGACAGGTTTTTGGAGATTTTATTTTAGGACCAGAATCGCCACCCATTGCACGTATTAGAAACCAGTTTCATAAAAATATTTTGGTTAAGATTCCTAAAAAACAATCTTTGTCTAAAACAAAAGAAGCTATTATTAAAATTAATAATAGCTTCTTGAGTGTAAAAGATTTTAGGTCGGTTAAAGTAATTTTAAATGTCGATAACTTTTAGTGATTGAAATTTGTTTGCAAATTTGTGTTTAACCATTACTGATTTTTTTCAGTTTTAATTTTTAATGTTTAGTTGGTTATAAAAAGAAATGATTTTCGTTTTATTTAAAACATTAAATATTATTTAAAGCATCAACCAGTTGTGTTTTTTTATTCCTGCTTAACGGAATTTCATAAGCACCCACTTCAACGTTTTTACTGTTAAACCTGTCAATTTTATCAAGATTTACAATATAAGATTTGTGAATTCTCAAAAATTTATTTTCTGGTAATTCTTTTTCAAAAGACTTCATAGTAGAAAGTACTACTAAACTCGTGTCTTCTGTTACTAATTTCACATAATCACCAAGGGCTTCAATCCATTTAATGTCTTTAATATATACTTTACGTTTTTTAAGGTTACTTTTCACAAAAATGTGTTCACCTTCTTCTTCGTTAAAGTCTTGAGAAATTTTGTGGTGTTCTAAAGCTTTTTCTACAGAAATATTAAAGCGTTCTCTGGTAATTGGTTTGTGTAAATAATCGGTAGCATCGTAATTAAATGCTTTAAAAGCATATTCTGTTTTACCGGTTACAAAAATAATTTGGGGTTTGTTGTTTAGTACATCAAGTAGCTCAAATCCGTTTAGAACAGGCATTTCTATGTCTAAAAAAATTAAATCTACCTGGTGGCTATTTAAACCATTTTTGGTCTCTAGGGCGCTACTGTACTCTGCAATTAAGTTAAGAGAGGGGTGATTCTCTACAAGCTTAACAATGGAGAGACGTTGTATGGCCGAATCGTCTACTACTACACAGTTTAAAGTCATAACATTTATATTATTTCGGTTAAGATATCGACAATAGTACAAAAAATTCGGTTAAAAACCAAAAAACATCGTTAAAGTGTTTAATTTAATTAAAATTTAACGCGTTTTTTATTACTTCAAATATAGTTTAAATTTATGTTGTTTAGTATGTATTTAATGATTATTTTTGCACCCAATTTTTAACAATAAACACGATTTTTATGAATCATTATGAAACTGTTTTCATCTTAAATCCCGTTTTATCTGATGATCAGATAAAGGAAACAGTAAAGAAATACGAAGATTTTCTTGTTTCTAACGGAGCTAAGATGGTAGCTAAAGAAGATTGGGGGCTTAAAAAATTAGCTTACCCAATACAAAACAAGAAAAGTGGTTTTTACCATTTATTTGAGTACACCGTAGAAGGTGAGGTAATTAATGCTTTAGAATTAGAGTTTAGACGTGATGAGCGTTTTATGCGTTACTTAACAGTTACGTTAGACAAACACGCTATTTCTTGGGCAGAGAGAAGAAGAGTTAAACTTAAACAAAAAGCTTAATTATGTCATCTATAGAACAACAATCTAAAGGAAAAAAAGACGGAGAAATTAGATATTTAACTCCTCTTAACATAGACACAAACAAACAAAAGAAATACTGTCGTTTTAAAAAGTCTGGTATTAAATACGTAGATTACAAAGATCCAGATTTCTTATTAAAGTTTGTAAACGAGCAAGGTAAAATTTTACCAAGACGTTTAACAGGTACATCTTTAAAGTTTCAAAGAAAAGTGTCTGTTGCTGTTAAAAGAGCACGTCACTTAGCTTTAATGCCATACGTAGCCGATTTATTAAAATAAAATACCGATAACAATGGAACTTATATTAAAACAAGACGTTGAAAATTTAGGATTTAAAGACGATGTTGTAACAGTTAAGAACGGTTATGGTAGAAACTTTTTAATTCCTCAAGGACGAGCTATTTTGGCGACGTCTTCAGCTAAAAAAGTATTAGCTGAAAACTTAAAGCAAAGAGCTTTTAAAGAAAAGAAAATTGTTGATGATGCTAACAAAATTGCTGAAGCTATTAAAGCTTTAGACATTAAAATTACATCTAAAGTAGGATCAGGTGATAAATTATTTGGTTCTGTAAACAACATAGATATCGCGGCGGCTTTAGAAAAAGAAGGTCAGTCTATCGATAAAAAATACATTACAGTTGCAACTGTAAAACGTACTGGTAAATACAATGCAGTAGTACGTTTACACAGAGAAGTAACTGTAGATTTACCTTTCGAGGTTATTGCAGAAGCAAACTAAAAATATTTTTTTTAGTTAAAAAGCCTCAACTTTGTTGGGGCTTTTTTATTAGAAACAATTGAAAATATTAGTTTTTAATGAAATGGATTTACATTTTATTGAATCAATAAAGTTGTCTATTTAGGAATTACTGTAAAAATGAAGTATACAAGACTCACAAAGGAACAATTAGAAGAATTACATCAAGAATTTATTAATTTTTTAGCAACCCAATCTATCACAGCCGATGAGTGGAATAACTTAAAAGTTAATAAACCAGAAATGGCAGAAATGGAATTAGACGTTTTTAGCGATTTAATTTGGGAAGGTGCTTTAAATAAAGCTGAATATTTAGAGCATATTTCGCCTATGCACATGTATCTTTTTCATTTAGGAGCCGATAAAATGCATGTTATTGCCATTATTTTAAAAAATGATGTCGACATTACCACTAAAGAGGGTTATAACTGGCTTCGTGAAAATTTAATGGATGAGAATGTAGAGTTTTCGCAGGCTAAAAAAGAATATAGTGACGATAAAAATTTAGATAAATTTAAAATGATTGAAAAAGGCGCGGTTATTACTAAAGGCGATTTGTTTAAATATTTTGATAAGCTCATAAATTAAACCGTTCATTCTTGTTTAGGCAAGAATCTTTTCAAATTAAACTCTTATTTTTGTCACTTCGAGCATTCGATATTAAGAGAAGCAAATATTTTTTGCGGTAAATCTCGAGATGAATTTTAATTATTAACCTTAAACAGATACCTGCCCACACAGGCATTTAATATGGCTCAAAAACCAAGCATTCCTAAGGGAACCAGAGACTTTAATCCAGAACAAGTTGCCAAACGTAACTATATATTTAATACCATTCGCAGTGCTTTTGAAACCTTTGGTTTTCAGCCTATTGAAACGCCAAGTTTTGAGAATTCTGAGACCTTGATGGGGAAATATGGCGACGAAGGCGACCGTTTAATTTTTAAGATTTTAAATTCGGGCGATTATTTATCGAAGGCCGATGCTACTGCTTACACAGAAAAAGATTCTACTAAATTAACCTCAAGTATATCAGAAAAAGCGCTGCGTTACGATTTAACCGTTCCGTTTGCACGATATGTTGTTCAGCATCAAAATGAAATTGAATTTCCTTTTAAACGTTACCAAATACAACCGGTTTGGCGTGCCGATAGACCACAAAAAGGGCGTTTTAGAGAGTTTTACCAATGCGATGCCGATGTAGTTGGAAGTGACTCTCTTTGGCAGGAAGTCGAGTTTATTCAGTTATACGATGCGGTATTTTCTGCTTTAAAATTAGAAGGTGTAACGATTAAAATTAACAACCGTAAAATATTATCGGGTATTGCCGAAGTTATTGGCGCTTCAGATAAATTAATCGATTTTACGGTAGCTCTCGATAAATTAGATAAAATAGGCGAGGAGAAGGTGAAAGAAGAAATGCTTTCTAAAGGCATTTCAGAAGCTGGCATCACTAAATTGCAACCATTATTTACCCTTTCGGGTTCTTTTGAATCTCAAATTGAAAGTTTAAAAGGGATATTATCAACTTCAGAAGAAGGAAAAAAAGGCATTGAAGAATTAGCTTTTATTAATGAAGCCATTAGTGTCTTAGGATTATCGACTGCGGCATTAAGTTTAGATGTTACGCTGGCACGCGGATTAAATTATTACACCGGTGCTATTTTTGAAGTTGCTGCACCAAAAACGGTTCAAATGGGTTCTATTGGTGGCGGTGGTCGTTACGACGATTTAACGGGCATTTTTGGTTTAAATAATGTGAGTGGCGTTGGAATTAGTTTTGGACTTGATAGAATTTATTTGGTTTTAGAAGAACTAAATTTGTTTCCAGAAACTGTTTTAAAAAATATTGAAGTGTTATTTATAAATTTTGGTAATAAAGAAGCATTATTTTGTTTAAAGGCCATAAAACAATTACGATTACAAGGGATAAATGCAGAGTTGTATCCTGATGCGGCTAAAATGAAAAAGCAGATGAATCATGCCAACAAACGTAACATTCCGTTTGTTGTTTTAGTAGGTGAGGAGGAAATTAACTCTGAAACCTATTCACTAAAAAATATGATTACCGGAGAACAACTTAAGGTTGATTTAAATGCCTTAATCGATCAAATTAAAAAATAAAAAAAAGCCTCAATTTATTGAGGCTTTTTTATTTATCATCTTTTTATTTCTAATTTATTAAAACCTTCTTAGAATAAGCACCATCATAGGTGTTTACTTTTATAATGTAGGTGCCAGTACTTAAAGGTTTCGTTTTAAACTCCTGATAGTTTACTGATTCCACATTATTAAATATACTTATAGACTGCCCAAGGATATTAAACAACGCTATATTCTTAATTTCTTTAAGTGTTTTATTGTGAAGTATTAAGCTGTTTTTATCATTAGCGTAATAAACATCTAACTCCGATGTTTCAAAATCAACGCTACTTAAAGATTTATCTAAGGCTGTGAATTTTATTTCAAATCTGTTAGAATAAACACCAGGTGTTAAATAAATTTCATAAGGTCCATTGGTTAGATTGTGATAAATACCTAATGTGTTATCATATAAGTAAATAGCTTTGTTTTTTTCTAAATTATTGGTGTCTTCTAATCTAATTTTAGCCAATCCACCTTTCGCTATTTTTAAACCTAAAGGTAAAGTTTGGTCGTCTTTAAAATTATTAACGGCCTGGATTATAAATTTAGAATTATTAATCTTCCAGTACATATCTTCACTATTGGTTTCGGCAAGTATAGCGTCGTAACCTAAGTCAAAATCGTTTGAAGCTTTAGTATCTGCCCCCACTAAAAGTTGTCTGTGATAACCTTTAGGCGAATCGAACATCAATCTAATTTTAGGCCTGTTGTCGATATCAGATTTTTTGTTTTTAACTGTTTTAAAGAATTCCGATCCCGTATTTGTAATAGTAGCTCCTTCTTTTTTAAAGACTCTTTGACTATTTTTAAATCTAATGGTGCCCCCTGTAATAGGTTGCGATAAGCCAGCTAAACTTGCATCAGATATAGCAGAAACAAAGAAGCCTTGCGCCACCGGAATATATCTTTCTGGAATTTTGGTACCAACAGCACCAGTAGCATTTATTCTCGTATCAGTAGAAATGGCTGGTGTACCTCCAGTTAAATTATAAACAGCATAACCACCTTCGTATTCTCTTAGTATATGAGAATTTACAGCAAAGTGATCCCAAAAATACAGTGATCCATTAATAACATTTTGCGAGTTTCTACCACCATCGGCAGTATGAATGTTATCTAAAATAAATTCGTTGGCATCGAGCGATGACGCATAAGGGTTTCCAACTAAATATTCGTTGTTTGCATTAATCGTTAATGAGATATTTCCGTTATTAGGTTTCCCTTTTAAAATATAGTTTTGGTCTGGTGTTGCGGTGCCTGGTCCCTTCATAGTGAAACCTTCTCCAGCTAAAAGCGAGCCCGTGCTTCTTACATGTTGCCATTGTGAATAAGTATTACCAATTTTATTTGAGTATTTCCAAATCCAATAATCGGCATTTCTCACAGGTGAAGCACTACCATTATAGCCAGAGGTTAAAAAGCCTACATTGGTAAGTACATCTGGTAATTTGTAGCTAGAATTAAAGTTTGGAGCTACAGGCGAACTCCAGTAATTATAAACATAAGTATTAGAATTACCTTGTTGGTCGCGTTCTACACTTCCAGTACTCGTGTTGTCTAAATCACTGTTTTCTGTTTGTATTAATTGCGATTCGCCTTCCAAATCCATCGTTCCATTAATTTTAAGATAGTGCGTAACGGTTAAGCCAATTCCAGAATTGGACGCCGTATCTCCGTTTACTTGTAGGTCGCCGCCATTAATAATTAAAGCTTCTAACTGGCAATCTCTATTTCTTGCACTGGTACTAGTTGCTCCCAAATAAATGTTATGATTGGTTTCAACAATATTCCAATTGATAGGCGTTACACCATCAATAATAGATAAAGCATTAGGTAATGTTTGTACCGCGTTATTTAACCAAGTAGCATCTGCATCCCAAGAACCATCTGCTTGAGATTGATAAGGTAATGGCGCTGTTTGAAAATCGACAGTATCGAGGTTTCTTAAAGCCCCTTGGTTTCCATTACCAGACATATCATCGGTATTGGTGTAGGTGTAAACAGACATAGGGTAGTAACCATCTAACTCTGACCAAGGCAACGGGTTTAATTCGTTTTTACTAATGGTTGTAGGTATAACATCTCCTTTCTTTAGAGCTAAAGTGGTATTGTCAATTATTTCTTGGTTCATGATGTAATGTAACTGGTCTTCTGTAAGAGCTTTTTTCCAAACTCTTACTTCATCAATATTACCAGCAAAGTAAGCTGTAGGCGTGTTTTTTCCTGCTGCAGCAATGTAAAACGATTGTGTTGTTGCGATAGGTGCAGGCATGTTTTTAGATGTGTCTTCTACACCATCTATATATAATTTAGCTGTACCGTTATTATAAATAACCGCCAACTGATGCCATTCATTTTCTGGAATTACTACTGAAGAAGCTAAAGTTGACGCCCCGCCGTTTACACTAAATTCAAATCTTCCAAGACCATTAATTTTAAAGTCGTAACCTTCGGTATTAGAAGCATTTCTTTTAGAAATTATTGATGCATTTACGGTTCCGGTGTCACGCTTAACCCAGGCCGACATGGTAAATTGGGTTGGGTTTAAATCTAAATGATCTTCAACATCTATATAATCTTGTACACCATCAAACTTAACAGAGCGTTCAACAATAATTTGCGGAGCATAACCAAAAGTTATATATTTTGTTCCATCAAAATCGTAATCGGCCAAAAGGTTTCCGTTGCCGTCTGGTTTCATTACTCTGTAATCTGCCGTAGGGTCAAAAATACCTGTGCTTGAAATAAACATATAGTAATTTCCAGGAGGCGAAATATTTCTAATCGCATTTTGAGGTATTTTAACTTTACAAGAAGGTATATCGCCCCCAGTTTCTACTACTTTCCAAATACGTTGCATCGCAACGAACGATACAGGAGTAGAAAGCCCAGGAATACCAGCACTCATATCTACATTAACAGTTGTAGCTGCCAAGTTAATATCTCGACCATTATTACCCCAAACTAAAAACTGTCTGTCGTTAAAGTTTGTGGTATTGTTGTTAATATTTTCTTTGTTTGTGTTATAAGTATTGGTTAAGCCTATAGTTAAAAAGCCGCTAGTAAGTCCAACACCATCATATTCTATATTTTGACTTTTAGATTGTTTCTGGTTTAACTGTGAGGCATTATCTCTTCCAATTCCAGCGATGTCATAATTATATCCAGAGTTTAAATTTGTATCCCATATAACATTTCCTTGAGAATCGATATAATTAACATCATTCAATCTATAATTCGTTAACGAACTACCATCAGATTGCAATGTTACACCATATTTTATTCCCAAATAACTCTGAATTTTTTGTTTATTTAAAGCCGAATTTGGTGCACTATAAGAAATAACTTCTCCAAGCATTCCATTTAGTTGAGAGCTTGATCTGCCATTTAAACCACTTCGTCCTGTTCCTATTAAGAATGGTAAATTATTAAACTCATAATAATTTAATGGATTTCCATTTCCGCTTGTTCCGGTTGTACCTGTAGTATTATCAATTCGTTTTCCATTTTTATAAATTTCTTGAGAGTTTCTGCTATTGTTAGCTTTAACGTTTACAATTAAAACATGATTATAACTATCTGTGTTAGAAGTGTAAGCTCTTCCGTAAGAGTTTACTCCGGGAGTTCCATTTTGGGTATTTACATAGGCGCCTAAGTTATGAGCTATTACTTCATCGACATATCTACCTGTAGAACTTCCAAAGGCAAGACCAGTTGGATCTTCATGATAATTAGCAGTATCCGATTTACCACCTAATGGAAATTGTCTATTTGAAGATCCTATGGATGTATTTACAACATCATCACTTTTTACTACAACAAAATAATCTTGAGAAAAGAATCCGCCTTTTCCGTTCATGTATTCTGTACTACTATTGTTAAAATCTAAAATAGGGTTATAGTTTAAGTTTCTGTTCGCGTTGTCTCTATAAGTAGGTGCCAGATAGTTAGCCGCTGTAGCATCCTCTTTATCTAATGTAGTGCTGTAAGCTTGGTCTTCCCAATTAGTTAATCGAGCACCATCTGAAACAGAAACACCATCGTTGGCTTTTAGCCATAGTCGAAGATTGCCATTTATATTTGCCGGAGCAACAGTAGAATTAGCTAGTGTGGTAATAGGATCTGCATCAATTTTGAAGTTATCAAAACCAACACCAACATCTGTAGTATTGTTATTAGTTCTAAATTCAATTCTAAATTTAACATTACTTCTATTAGAAAAAATAGCATCAGGTAATTCTATTTTAGCATTTTTAAAATGACTGTATGGTCCAGAGAAAGCAGGTAAGTCGGGATGACTATCATCGTTCCAACCATCACCACCTAATACGCTTGTGTAATCATCATACCAATTAGTTCCAGATCCTGTTAATGGAGTAAAAGCACCACTACCTACAGAATATAAAATTCTCATTCCATCAGTATCATTTTGGGTATTATATTCAACATCTAAACTTAAATTTAAATTTTGAAGACCAGAAAAATTATACTCTGGGCTTTCTACAATAATCCAAGAATTGTTAGAGTAACTATTATAAGAATTATTTCTCCAAAAACCGCCTTCTGCTAATTCATTAGTAACAGAAGCTGGATACGAATTCGTCCAAATCCATGTATCGTTTGTGGATCTAATAACATTCCAACCACCATTTGAAATATCGAAAGTTTCATAATATGCTGTATATAGAGGAGGAGCAGTAACACCTGTTCCTTGTACATTAAAATTATATGGATTTTCATCACTATCATTATTTGAAATGGAAATTGTAGCCGTCCTTAAACCAGAGCTCGTTGGGTCAAACGATATGCTAAATGTGGTGCTACTTCCTGGAGCAATAGCATTGCTAGGAATTGTAGATACTGTAAAATCTGAAGCATGGGCTCCCGAAATGGTAATATACGGCGATGCACCAGTTAAATTTAGTGTGCCAGGTCCTGTGTTTTCAATTACAAAATTGTGAGTTATACTTCCTAAAGAAACGCCATAATCTCCAAAATCTGTAAAATCTGTTAGTGAAGGAGTTGTGTCATTATCAGAAATATTAATTGAATTTCCTTGAATATTCATTTCTGGCAAAGGAACAATTCCTACACCTTGAATACTAAACGTATAAGGATTCTCGTCGGAATCATTATTTGCAATACGTAAGGTCGCTGTTCTTATCCCACCACCAGTAGGAGAAAATGTTATAGCAAAAGTTGTACTGTTGTTTGCAGAAATATTATTGTTAGGAATTGTTGTTACAGAGAAATCTCCTGCATTTGTTCCTGTAAATGTAATATAAGGAGAGGCACCTGTTAGAGATAAATTGTTTAAAGTTCCTAAATTTTCAATAACAAACGTATTTGTTTTATTGCTTGTAGTTAAAACACTTCCAAAGTCGGTATTATCTAATGTTGTAGGTTTTGTATCACCTGACAAAATATTATTTCCTAAACCTCTTACGTTTATTTCTTGAGCAAGACCTGATCCATATCCTTGTATGGTAAATGTATAAGGATTTTCATTGGTGTCGTTATTAATAATACTAACTGTTGCTGTTCTTAAACCAATTGCACCTGGGATAAATCTAATTGTAAATGTAGAGCTGCTATTTCCAGTAATAGTTGCAGATGGGTTTGAAGTTACTGTAAAATCTGAAGCGTTAGCCCCACCGATTAAAACTCTTGGTGAACCTGTTAGATTTAATGTACCTATATCTGTGTTTTGTATTGTAAATGTATTTGATTTGCTTGATAATACGGTGCTAACATTTCCAAAATCGGTATCATCTGAAATGTTTGGTGTTGTATCACCACTAACAATGGTATTGCCTAATCCTGTTATGTTTATTTCTGGAGAAGAACTTCCAATTACGTTCAAAGAATAATCTTCTACCTCTCCATCGAAATTTGTTTCACAGGATGAAGGATTTGAGTTATATTTAGCTGATACTCTCATTCTGGTATTTCCAGTTGCAGCTGTAAGTGGTATTGAAATTGATAAGGGAATTAAGGATGTTGTCCCATCAATTACATTTCTTCTGTCACCCAAATCATATGTCTCACCTGCATCCGAAAAATCACCATCTTGATTCCAGTCTATCCATGCAAATGCATGTACAGTATAGTTACCATCGGTATTAACTCTAACAGTTAAATTGTAAGAGGAGCCTTGGTTTACATTCGTAGAAATTCCAGTAAAATTTTCGTAACCTACATTTTTTGGAATGTCAGCATTATTTATTGTATTAAAAGAAACAAATGTTATACCAGTGTTATAATTCGTGTTACCAGAGGAAGCACATTGTCCGTTTGATTTAAAACTAAAAAAAGAAACTAGTATAAAAAATACATTAAATTTTTTTAGAAAAAGAATACATTTTTTCATAATTGAGAGAGTTAATAAATAGCATTTACATGGCAAATATATATAAAACTATCTATAAAATGCAAATTTCATCGATGAAATGCATATATTTTTTTAAATTATTGATAATCAATATTTTGCAAATTCGATTTTAAACAAAAAAAGAGCCGATTTTATTAAAATCAGCTCTTTTTAAAATTTATAATCGAAGAATTTTATCTATTTTTTCAGAATTCTTCTAATCAAAACATCACCTGTTTTTTTGTTTAACACTTTTATTATGTAGGGTGCTTGTTCTAAATTTTCAAAACCATCTATAGTTATTGAACTTGAAGTATTATTAACATCTTTAATGTAAACTAATCTTCCATTTAAATCAAATATCTTAATATCAAAACTAGAGTATTCTTTAAATTTAGGTAATATAATTTTAATGTAATTACTAAAAGGATTTGGTGTAACCATGATTGTATTCATATCTAAAACTTCAATATTTAAAGTTTTTTCATCGTATCCATTACAATCTTGATCAATGCCATCATTCGGTATATCTATAGCTCCTGGGTTGATGGTATTATCGTTATCATCACAATCATTAGTGGTTTGAGGTGTTGTTGAATACCCAGCCCCAGGCGATGAACACTGCGTTACCGAATTCGTGCTTCCAAAGAACCCATCACCATCGGTATCTACACCTACATACCACACGGTATTTGGGTTGATGGTATTATCGTTATCATCACAATCATTGGTCGTTTGAGGTGTTGTTGAATACCCAGCCCCAGGCGATGAACACTGTGTTACAGAGGTAGTGCTTCCAAAGAACCCATCACCATCGTTATCCACACCTACATACCACACGGTATTTGGGTTGATGGTATTATCGTTATCATCACAATCATTGGTGGTTTGAGGTGTTGTTGAATACCCAGCCCCAGGCGATGTACACTGCGTTACCGAAGTCGTACTTACAAAGAATCCATCACCATCGGTATCCACACCTACATACCAAACCGTATTCGGGTTGATGGTATTATCGTTATCATCACAATCATTGGTGGTTTGAGGTGTTGTTGAATACCCAGCCCCAGGCGATGAACACTGTGTTACCGAAGTCGTGCTTCCAAAGAATCCATCACCATCATTATCCACACCAATATACCACACGGTATTTGGATTGATGGTATTATCGTTATCATCACAATCATTAGTGGTTTGAGGTGTTGTTGAATACCCAGCCCCAGGCGATGTACACTGCGTTACCGAAGTGGTGCTTCCAAAGAACCCATCACCATCGGTATCCACACCTACATACCAAACCGTATTCGGGTTGATGGTATTATCGTTATCATCACAATCATTGGTGGTTTGAGGTGTTGTTGAATACCCAGCCCCAGGCGATGAACACTGTGTTACCGAAGTCGTGCTTCCAAAGAATCCATCACCATCGGTATCCACACCAATGTACCACACGGTATTTGGGTTGATGGTATTATCGTTATCATCACAATCATTAGTGGTTTGAGGTGTTGTTGAATACCCAGCCCCAGGCGATGTACACTGCGTTACCGAAGTCGTACTTCCAAAGAATCCATCACCATCGGTATCCACACCTACATACCAAACCGTATTCGGGTTGATGGTATTATCGTTATCATCACAATCATTGGTGGTTTGAGGTGTTGTTGAATACCCAGCCCCAGGCGATGAACACTGTGTTACCGAAGTCGTGCTTCCAAAGAATCCATCACCATCGGTATCCACACCAATGTACCACACGGTATTTGGGTTGATGGTATTATCGTTATCATCACAATCATTAGTGGTTTGAGCGGTTGTTGAATATCCAGCACCAGGCGATGAACACTGCGTTACCGAGGTAGTGCTTCCAAAGAACCCATCACCATCGGTATCTACACCAATATACCACACGGTATTTGGGTTGATGGTATTATCGTTATCATCACAATCATTAGTGGTTTGAGCGGTTGTTGAATACCCAGCCCCAGGCGATGTACACTGCGTTACCGAAGTCGTACTTCCAAAGAATCCATCACCATCGGTATCCACACCAATGTACCACACGGTATTTGGGTTGATGGTATTATCGTTATCATCACAATCATTAGTGGTTTGAGCGGTTGTTGAATATCCAGCACCAGGCGATGAACACTGCGTTACCGAGGTAGTGCTTCCAAAGAACCCATCACCATCGTTATCTACACCAATATACCACACGGTATTTGGGTTGATGGTATTATCGTTATCATCACAATCATTAGTGGTTTGAGCGGTTGTTGAATACCCAGCCCCAGGCGATGTACACTGCGTTACCGAAGTCGTACTTCCAAAGAATCCATCACCATCGGTATCCACACCTACATACCAAACCGTATTTGGGTTGATGGTATTATCGTTATCATCACAATCTGTATTATTATCAACATAACCTGTAGGTTGAGAAACTGCGTTGATACTAACGGATGGATTTCCAAATGCATCTGAGTCTAAATCTTGATACCATGTTGTTAATGTGACTGCATTAGCATTGATTTTTATATTATCTACCGCAATATCACTTGCGAAACTACTACCAGTGGTTCCTGAAAATCTTATTTTTATAGTTTGTCCATCGTAAGAATTCAGATTTATGTTTTGTGTTGTCCAAGCAGCACTTGCGGATGTTTGTTGTTGGCCAGATACTGTGAAAACAGAAGTATAGGTTAAACCATTATCATTAGTAACTTCTACTTTCAATGTTCCCATAGTAGAACCAAACATGTGATAGTCAAATATAAGTTCTGTGTTCTCATAACCATCAAGTTCAAAACAAGGAGAGTTTAAAAATGCTTTTTTACTTGGATTGTTGGGTGATGAAGATTCTACAAAAATATACTGATTACCATTGGATGCTCCAGATGGACCTGTTGGACCAGAGGTTATAGAAGGCGTACCACCACTATTTCTCGTCCAATCAATATTATCATCTGTTCCATTTAGACCTTGATTCCATAAGCCAAAATTAGCTTCAAAGCTTTCAGAGTAAGGAAATGAACTAATTGATGCACCCGTACAAGCGGTTGCAGTAAAATTAACTGAAGAACTATAAATTGAACTTGCAAGAGTACAACGTGTACTAACTTGAACCTCATAATCTGTATCATTCACTAAACCACTAATTGTATAGGTATTTGTTGCTAAATCTGTAATTTCTGTCCATGATGAAGCTCCAATTTCTCTATATCTTAAATCGTAGGTAGCTGATGGAATAGGGTTCCAATTAATTATTGCAGACAAAGCCGTTGTTGTAACATCTGCTGTTAAGCCAGTAGGAGGATTAGAATTGTCGCAGGGTATTTGTATTTTAGTTACTTTAAAATCATCGAAACTAAAACCTTCAAAATCCATATTAGTATAATAGTCATCTCTGTTGGTGCCATCTGTTCTAAAATCAAATCTTAGATATACTGTAGGCTGGTTATGTAAAAAGGAGTTGTTAGAAGCATCAATAAGAATTTGACACTATCCCGTAAAGTGTGTAAGTTAAAAATCGAGGGTTTAACTTTTTTAAAGTTGAACCCTTTTTTCAAATATAGTTAAAAACTGGTTTAAAATAATGCCCCAGTTCCTAATAGGCATCGACCATTTTTTGGTAGCCTCTCTAAGGGCTAAAAAAGTGGACTTCATAACAGCTTCATCTGTTGGGAATGAGAGCTTGTTTTTAGTGTATTTTCTGATTTTTCCATTAAGGTTTTCAATAAGGTTCGTAGTGTAAATGATTTTTCTAATTTCTAAAGGAAATTCATAGAAAGCGGTAAGTTCTTCCCAGTTATCTCTCCAGCTTTTAATAGCGTAAGAGTACTTGTGTTCCCATTTCTGAGCAAAGTCTTCTAGGGCGGCTTTTGCTGCACTTTTGGTGGGTGCATCGTAGATGCTTTTCATGTCCTTTGTAAATTCTTTCTTGTCTTTCCAAACAACATACCGACAAGCATTACGAATCTGGTGTACCACGCAGATTTGGGTTTTAGATTCAGGAAAAACGTTTTTAATGGTGTCGGTAAAACCGTTAAGATTATCTGTGGCCGTGATAAGCAAATCCTGAACGCCTCTGGCTTTCATATCGGTTAGTACACTCATCCAAAAGGCTGCCGATTCATTCTTCCCCAACCAAAGCCCTAAGACTTCCTTTTTACCATCTCTACGCAGTCCTACGGCGATGTACATGGTTTTGTTAATGACTTTGGAGTTCTCCCGAACCTTAAATACGATGCCATCCATCCAAGTAATTAAATATACGGGCTCCAGAGGTCTGTTTTGCCAAGCAACAATATCATTGGTAACTTTATCTGTGATACGTGATATGGTAGATGTGGATACATCAAAATCGTAAACTTCTCGGATTTGCTCTTCAATATCAGAATTACTCATACCCTTGGCATAAAGGCTGATAATGACGTTTTCTATGCCATCAACCATGTTAGTGCGTTTAGGAACCAGCATAGGGTTAAAAGAAGCGTCCCGGTCTCTGGGAACTTTAATATTAGTCTCTCCTAAAGCTGTTTTTATCTTTTTAGACCCATAGCCGTTACGGGTATTGCTATTATCGGATTGCTGATGCTTCTCATAGTCTAAATGAGCATCAAGTTCCCCTTCTAGCATCTTTTCAATACCTCGCTTTTGAATGGATTTTAGAAAGGAGGTCAGTTCGTCTCCTGTTTTAAACTGTTTTAAAAAATCGTCGTTTAGAAAATCTTCTTTCTTCATAAGTGTGTAAATTTTAAAATTAAACAAAAAAATATCGAGGGTTGCAACCCTCGATATTTTTAACTTTACACACTTTGTGAGATACTACCTTAAATTTTATTGACTATTTATATAAACAAGAATGTTTTCATCCATATCAAAATAGGGTTGTGCACCGTCAATTCTTGCAGGAATATTATATATCCTATGATACCTACCTAAAATTTGTTCAGTCATTTTTTTAATTCACCTTTTGTTGCTGGTTTATTGTCGATTGGGGTAAATAAAGATTTCAAACCATCTGCCGCTAAAGTTCCTAAAGTAGCATTTCCTATTCCAGGGGCACTTAAACTATCAATTTTTGTTTTAACAGGTGAAATATTTTTTTCAGGTAGATTTGCAATTTCTGTTTGTAATTTAATGTTGTGGGTTTGTCTTGCATGATGCGCTTTATTGCGACAAGTATTGTTATAATACATGCTTTAGCTTCATTTCCCTTAACAGCTATAGTCTCTTCTTTTTCAAATAAAGCTTCGTTATTTTCGAAAGGATTGTAACTTTTTTTAAGAAGAATAATGAGTCGTTTTCGATAGATAGTTAAAACGGAAAGTCGATCTTCTTTCTTTTTGTAAGTATTGGCAATGCCATATATGTTTTTCATACGCTCTAATTTTCCTGTTTGCGGATTGCGAAATGAAAAATACACATACCAACGTTTATTTAAATTCCCGTTAGCTGTGTAAATTTTTGGGTTGAAAAATGGGGTTTTTTACTCAAACCGTGTTCAAAAACGTGTTCACTTTTGTGTTCAAATGTAAGAATTTCATTTAAATAAGACATAAAAAAACGGTTTAGAGTGAACTAAACCGTTTAATTTCAGAACTTTACTTTTCGTAGCGAGAGCGGGGCACGATCCCGCGACCTCCGGGTTATGAATCCGACGCTCTAACCAGCTGAGCTACCTCGCCATAATTTGAGGCTGCAAAGATAATAACAATATTATTCTATACAAGTTTTACTTAAATAAAATAATATTAAAAATTATTGTTATACTTCTTATTAAATGTATATATTGGCAATTAATAATTTTAATGACATTTATGGAAGATAAAATAAAATTTGAAATAGAATTTACTATACAAGCCTCTCCTCAATTAATATATCAATACATTTCTACACCTTCAGGATTATCAGAATGGTTTTCAGATAACGTGAATTCCAGAGGCGAATTTTTTACCTTTATTTGGGATGACAGCGAAGAAAAAGCGAAGTTAATTAGTAAAAAAACAGGTGAACGTATTAAATTTAGATGGGTAAATGATGATAACGATCAAACATCATTTTTTGAAATTAAAATTCAGGTAGATGAAATTACAAAAGATGTTTCATTAATTATTACAGATTTTGCTGAAGAAGACGAAGTAGATGAAGCAAAAATGCTTTGGGAAAACCAAATTTCAAGTTTAAAACAAGTATTAGGTTCTGCTTAACCAATAAAAGATTTAAATAAATTATATTTGTCCCGTTTTCTATAAAAATGAAAACGGGCTTTTTTTATGACAAATTTTAACGGTACTATTTTATCTGAAACGCATGTGTTATCCATTCAAAACAGAGGTTATGCCTATGGCGATGCCCTTTTTGAAACCATTAAATATGCTCATGGAAAACTATTGTTTTGGGAAGATCATTATTTTAGGTTGATGGCTTCCATGCGTATTATGCGAATGGAGATTCCCATGAATTTTACCATGGAATTTCTTGAAGAGCAAATACAAAAAACCATTGATGCTAATCAATTTGGAACATCGTCTGTTCGAGTAAAATTAATGGTGCATAGAGTAGAAGGTGGCTTGTATTTACCAACTTCCAATGCTATTGGATACAATATTTCAGTAAAAAAAATAGCATCAGATTTTTACGAAGCACATGATGCTTTTTATGAAGTAGATTTATTTAAAGATTATTATATAGCGCCCAGTTTATTATCGACTTTAAAAACCAACAATAAAGCATTAAACGTAGTAGCCAGTATTTATACTAAAGAGAACAATTTAAACAATTGTTTTATTTTAAACACAGACAAGCAGGTTGTTGAGGCTTTAAATGGAAATGTATTTGTTGTTAAAGGAAATACTATTAAAACAGCACCACTTAGCGATGGTTGTTTAAAAGGTATTATGAGGAAGCAAATAATGGAGATTTTGAAAGATATGAAAGATACTTACGAATTTACCGAAGCTTCTATTTCACCTTTCGAACTTCAAAAAGCTGACGAAATTTTTATAACCAATGTTATTACTGGAATTACTTCGGTTTCAAAATACCGAAAAAAGAGTTTTAATAATGAAGTTGCTAAAATACTGCTTCAAAAATTAAACACTAAATTACGTTTAAGTTAGTTGTAATTAGGGTTCTCTGGCGCGTTAGACCAGATGCTGTAATCGTCACCAAACTCTAGCATTTTTTCTTTCCAAAACGATTCGTAATCTTTTTCTATAATGCTGTTTTTATAGGTGTTCTCGGTTACAACCCACGAGTTACTTTTTAATTCTTCTTCTAATTGGTTTTTATCCCATCCAGAATAGCCTAAAAAGAATTTAATATCGCTTTCGCTGATGTTTCTATTCGCAATCAGTTCGGCAACTTTATTAAAATCACCACCCCAATAAATGCCTAGAGAAATTTCAATGCTATTAGGTATTAGATGTGGAATTTTATGAATAAAATATAAATTATCCTGTTCTACAGGACCTCCGTTGTAAACCTTAAAAGTTGCTTCAACTTCAGGCACCAAGTCGTTTATATCATACTCTAGTGGTTTGTTTAAAATAAATCCTATGGAACCTTCGGGGGAATGATCTGCCAGCAGGATAATAGAACGATTAAATGAAATATCGCCAATAATGGTGGGTTCAGCGATTAACAAATTACCCTTTTTTGGTTGTATTGTAATCATAATCATAATCATTGAGGTATTAATAACTAAATCTAGTATTTATTTATTAAAAATGCAATAGTTTGAGAAATTTTATAAAAAAAGCCTTCACATTGTGAAGGCTTTTTTAAATTTTTTATAGAATATAAAATTTAGTTGATTGCATCAGATAAATCTGAACCAGCTTTAAATTTAACTACATTTTTAGCTTTGATTTTGATAGTTTCTCCTGTTTGTGGGTTTCTACCTTCTCTTGCAGCTCTTTTAGAAACTGACCAAGAACCAAATCCTACTAAAGAAACTCTGTTTCCTTTTTGTAAAGCACCTTCAATGTCAATTAATAAAGATTCTAATGCTTTTTTTGCAGCAGCTTTACTAATTCCAGCATTTTCTGCCATTCCATCGATTAAATCTGTTTTGTTCATAATATAAAGTTTAATTATTAATAAATTGGTTAAACATTTTTTTAAATCTTACTACAAATTTATACGGATTATACACCTATGCAAGTAATAGCGCGCTAAATACAAAGTTTTGTTGATAACTTATGGCTTTTGTTAATAAAGGAACGCTATTTTGTCTAGATTTTTGTAATATCAATGGCAATAAGGGTTTAGAGCATTTTGGCATTTGTTTCAAACTCGTAACCATTTAACAACGATTTTACATCCATCTGGCGTTTTCCTGGGAGTTTAATTTCTTTTATAATAATGTACCCATTTGTAACGGCTACTTTAATATCTTGCTTTGAAGTAACAATAGTGCCATGTTCTAAATTATGAGAACTTGTTTCTTTTTCGGTAGCATAGATTTTAACATCTAAGGTTTCTGCACCGTTTATTAGGGTACACCAGGCAGCTGGATACGGACTCAAGCCTCGCACTAAATTGTAAATATTGTCCATGTGGTCTTCCCAATTTATTTTGCAGTTTTCACGATTTAATTTGTAGGCCGTTTTTAAGTCGCTAGCTTCTGCTTGTGGCTGAGTGATTACCTTATCGTTTTCAATTTGTTTTACGGTGTTTAAAACCAGTTGGCTTCCAATAGTCATCAATTTATCATGTAAACTGCCTGCATTTTCATTGGGCTCAATATTAACCGATTCTTGTAAAATCATATCGCCCGTATCTATTTCTTCATCAATAAAAAAAGTAGAAACGCCAGTTTTGGTTTCGCCATTAATAATAGCCCAATTTATAGGAGCTGCACCTCGGTAATTAGGAAGTAACGAGGCGTGTAAATTAAATGTTCCGTATTCTGGCATTTTCCACACAACTGCCGGTAACATTCTAAAAGCAACAACAATTTGTAAGTTGGCTTCTAAAGCTTTTAGTTCGCTTAAAAATGATTCGCTTTTTAAATTAGTTGGTTGTAAAATATTTAAATTTTGTGATAAAGCGTATTGCTTTACGGCACTTTCGTTTAATTTTCTTCCGCGTCCTGCTGGTTTATCTGGGGCCGTAATAACGCCCACAACATTATAATTGTTTTCTACTAAGGTTTTTAATGTGGCTACAGCAAAATCTGGTGTGCCCATAAATACGATTCTTAATGCTTTCATCTTTTTTGGATGTTATAAATGACTTAATTTATAAGTATTTGTTGGTGTAATACTAATAATATGATGCTCTAAAAGCAAGTTTAAAACGGTTTTTAACTCATTATCGGTGCAATGTAAATGTTCAATAAGCTGTCTCGACGATTTATCGCCGGTTTCAAGTAATTCAATAATTTGATTTCTTAGATTACCTGTGTTTTGTGGTTTTGATTTTTTAGGCGTTTTGATGCAAACAGAACAAATGCCACAGGGCTTGGTGTTTGTTTCTCCAAAATATTCTAGCAGTTGCGAACTTTTACAAACCGATTCATTTTCAATATAGTCTAGCATGGCTGCTACCTGGTCTTGTTTTAATTTGTTTTGTTGCTCGATAATACTAGCTATTCTATTGATGGTTTTTTCATCTTCACGAGGTTCGATAAATGTTATTTGAGCATCGGTTTTTGCTAAATTTAATACGATAATGCCATCTTTTTCTAATTGCATTAACGCTTGTTTTACCTGTTGCTCGTTTACCGATGCCTTTTCGGCAATTTTAAACAAATCAACCTTCGTTATATTATCGAAAACGCCTCCATACATGCGTAATATTGACTTCACAATAATGGTTAAATCGGGATGGGTTTCTAGATAATTAAATATAGCGTTGGAAGAAATTATAAACTGAACCTGAACTTTATTTTTAAATTGTTTCGATAAGGTGATAACGCTATTTCGGTCTAACAATAACAACGCATTGTAGGTTAACGTTTGATTAAAATTATATGTTTTGCAGAAGGTATTAAAATCGAAATCGAACGTTTGGTATTCGCCCTCACCAAATGATATTTGAAAATAATTACAGAGCTTTCGGTACACTTGTTTCACAAAATCTACTGTAGGCAGCACATTTAAAAACTGATTTTTAACTAACTGCGCGTCACTATTATTTTTCAAAATAACAGCAAAAGCTTTCTCGCCGTTTCTACCCGCACGACCCGCTTCCTGAAAATAACTTTCTATACTATCTGGAAGATTGATATGTATTACGGTTTTAACATCGGGTTTATCTATACCCATACCAAAAGCATTGGTGGCTACCATAACTTGTTTTTGGTTATCAATCCAAGTTTTCATGTTGGCATCTTTTTCCATATTAGGCAATCCGCCATGGTAAAAGGTGGCGCTAATGTTTCTGGAGTTTAAAAAAGCACTTAATTCTAGGGTCGCTTTTCGGTTTCTAACGTAAATAATAGACGAGGCTTTGTATTTTTTTAAAATGGTTTCAATGCGATAGTATTTATCGTCTTCATGAAACACCATGTATGCTAAATTGGTTCTTAAAAAGGAATGTTTAAATATTTTCGGATTAATAAAATCTAGTTCTGTTACAATATCGTTAACAACTTCTGGTTTTGCCGATGCTGTTAAAGCCACCACATTTACACTGGGTTGTATTTGCCTGAGAAGGGCAATATTTTTATAAGCGGGTCTAAAATCGCTGCCCCATTGCGAAATACAGTGGGCTTCATCTACAGCAATTAAATTAACCGGCATTTGTTTAATTCGATCTTGAACCAGTTCTTGTTGTAAACGTTCTGGCGATAGGTATAAAAATTTATAATTTCCGTAAATGCAATTGTCTAAAAGCGTGTCTAATTGGTTGTAATCAATACCGCTAGTTAAGGCCATGGCTTTTATACCTTTATCGGTTAATTGCTTTACCTGATCTTTCATTAATGCCACTAAAGGCGAAATAACGATGCAAATTCCGGGTTTTATAAGCGCTGGTATTTGAAAACATAACGATTTACCACCACCCGTAGGTAAAAGCACAAAAGTGTCTTCGCCTTCTAAAACCGAATTTATTATGGCCTCTTGTTCGGGTCTAAATGCGGTGTAATTCCAATACCGTTCTAATATATTTAAAGGATGTTCCATTTACATGCCTAAAACTTTTAAAATAAAATCACATCGGTTTTCTACCGTATCGAAAGGGACATCAATAAGCGTATAATTATAGTTTTTATAGGTATTTACTAAATTGTCGTGAATTTTTAGTGCTTGCTCAAAACTTTCGTAACGTTCGTTATCGACAGTGTAAATGTCTTCCCAAGGCTTAAGAATAAACACAGTATCGTAAACAGCGTTTTTACAGGCATTGGTAAATTCGGTAGGGTAGGTGGCTCCTATAAAATCCATATAAGCCACTATGTCTGGAATGCCTCTATCGTAAAAAGTGAAGGGTGTTTCAAATGTATTTGTTATTTCAAATTGTTGCTGTCTACCTTCAAGGAGTAATTCGCTAAACAACAAGGGATTGGTTAAAAATAATTGGTCGATGCCTTTTTTTTTGGCATCTAAAATAACCTGACGGGAAATTTCTTCAAGACAGGTGTACTCGCGTTTTAATAATTCGGAAATAATTGCTGATTTCCCTGTACTTGGTCCGCCTGTTATAACAATTCTTTTTGAGCTCAACGTGTTTTATTTAAGCTGTAAAATTCGGAATTTATAAGTTGAAAAAAAAGAAGAACCTTAACAATTCTAAAAGCAGCGTATTTTAAGAATTGATATTAGCGATAAAGCTTGATTCCATTTAAAATGAAGCCTGTTTAGGATATTTTGAAATTGCGACTGTTTTATATTTGAAAATTGGCAACAATTTTAAAATGATTCGTTTTTGGTGTATATTTACATCAAACAATTAAATTATGGCAAGACAAAGTATATCATTAACAAAGCCAAACGATGAATGGCTGAAAACTCAAGTGGATAAAAATGAATATTCAAGTAAGAGTGAACTAATAAATGACTTGATTAGACAAGCTCGAAAACAACAAGTTGAAATTAACTGGATTCGGGCTAAATTGGAAAAAGCCGAAAATAGTGGATTTACAAATGAAAGTAAAAATGAAATTTTAGCTCAATCAAAGTCATTACTTAATGAATAAATATAAATTAAGTAATGAAGCAAAAAATGACTTGATAAGGATTCATCATTACGGTGTGAAAAAATTTGGAATGGCTCAAGCGGACAAATACTTTGACTCATTTTTTAAGTATTTCGAAATTATTTGCCAAAGACCTTTTTCATTTGAATCGGTTGATTATATAAAAGAAGACTACAAACGATGTGTTTGTGGAGTTGATAGTATCTACTTTAAAGTAAATGAGGATATTGTAGAAATAATGGCTATTGTAGGAAGACAAGATTTGAATGAAAAACTGTAACCTGAATTAATGAAAACTATTGCCAACAAGCTATTGTTTTTCCCTACTTCTGAAAATCCTCTCGGATTTTCAGTTTGGTATGTACTTGCAAAGTTAAGTGCTAAACCAAGCAACTACTCAAAGCCTAGATCATTAAAGGTCTAAAACGTAAAATTTATTATTTCGATTAAAGAAATCTCATGGAAAACTGAAGTTTTATGAAGGGTTTGAAACCATTAAATTAAACCTATATATTTTTTTATTATGTATATTCTAAGCTTATATTTGTATTTAATAAAAAGACTATGAGTACGACATCAAATCCGGAAGAATTTTACAATAAATTACGAGAACAATTATATGAAACGGCCTCTTGGCCAGCCGAATATCTTTATAAATTCATTATTAAATCCGATAATAAAAAGTTAGCAATTTTAGAAGGTATTTTTAATAATATGGGCGCAGTAATTAATACTACCGAGTCTAAAAAAGGAAATTATACCAGCGTTTCTGTTAATTTATTAATGCGAAATCCAGATGCGGTCATAGAAAAGTATCAGGAAGTTGCAGAAAAAGTAGAAGGTGTCATTAGTCTTTAGTTTTTTTTTGTATTTTGCACAGGCATAACAACTACATGCACTTAAAAATAACTCTACACATTTAATTTTGACAATAGATAATTTAGAATACAACACCGAGCGCGAGCATTTAATTATACCTGAATATGGCAGACATATGCAGAAAATGATAAACTATGCTAAATCGCGCGAAACCAAAGAAGAACGTATTAAAATTGCAAAAGCCATTATCGCAGTAATGGGAAATATGCAACCTCATTTACGCGATGTTCCCGATTTTCAGCATAAGCTTTGGGATCAATTATTTATAATGTCTAATTTTGAATTGGATGCCGATTCACCTTACGAAAAACCTACAAAAGAGATTTACGAGGTGCGTCCCGATCCTTTAAAATATCCGCAAAATTTCCCAAAGTATCGTTTTTATGGTAATAATATTAAAACCATGATTGATGTAGCAAATACTTGGGAAGATGGTGAGCTTAAAGAAGCTTTAACCTATACCATTGCAAACCACATGAAAAAGTGTTTTTTAAATTGGAATAAAGACACTGTAGAAGATGATGTTATTTATGGTCATTTATACGAACTTTCTGGTGGAAAAATTAATTTAAAGAATTCTGAAGAAGATTTATCAGACGCTAATAGTTTGATGCGTTCAAAAACTAAATTTTCAAATAATACCAATAGCAACAATAAAAAAGGCGGTCATTTTAAAAAGAACGCTTCAAACAACAATAATCGTCAAAGAAAACGCTTCTAAGAACATATATGGGAACATTTAAAATTGAAGGAGGACACCAACTTAAAGGTAGTATACAACCACAAGGTGCCAAAAACGAAGCTTTACAAATTTTATGTGCTGTACTTTTAACTCCAGAACTCGTTACTATACATAACATTCCTGATATTGTAGATGTTAACAAACTCATTAATTTACTTAAAAAGCTAGGTGTAAAAATCGAGCATATTTCTAACGGTACCTACACGTTTAAGGCCGATGAGGTTAATTTGAAATACTTAGAATCTGATGAATTTAAAGTAGACGGTCGTGGTTTACGTGGTTCAATTATGATTGTTGGCCCTATGCTAGCGCGTTTTGGTAAAGGTTACATACCTAAACCAGGTGGCGATAAAATAGGAAGACGTAGATTAGATACACATTTTGAAGGCCTTATTAACTTAGGTGCTAAATTTAGATACAATAAAGAAGAACAGTTTTATGGTGTTGAAGCCGAAAGACTAAAAGGTGCTTACATGCTTCTTGAAGAAGCTTCGGTAACCGGAACAGCCAACATTGTTATGGCTGCTGTTTTAGCCGAAGGTAGAACAACCATTTACAACGCTGCTTGCGAACCTTACTTACAGCAACTTTGTAAAATGCTGAATAATATGGGCGCGCAAATTTCGGGTGTGGGTTCTAACATGTTAATTATTGATGGTGTACAAAAACTAACGGGAACGCATCATACTATGCTTCCCGATATGATTGAAATTGGCAGCTGGATTGGTTTAGCTGCTATGACAAAAAGTGAGCTTACCATTACGAATGTTTCCTGGGACGATTTAGGTATTATACCCAATGTGTTTAGAAAATTAGGTATTACGGTCGAGCGTCGTGGTGATGATATTCATATTCCTGCGCATACCGACGGTTATGAAATACAAAGTTTTATTGATGGTTCTATTTTAACCATCGCCGATGCACCTTGGCCAGGTTTTACACCCGATTTACTTAGTATTATTTTGGTGGTAGCCACGCAGGCACGAGGCAGTGTTTTAATTCATCAAAAAATGTTTGAAAGCCGCTTATTCTTTGTGGATAAATTAATTGATATGGGAGCAAAAATCATTCTTTGCGATCCGCATCGTGCTACCGTTATAGGTCATGATTTTAAATCGACTTTAAAGGCCATGACAATGACATCGCCTGATATTCGTGCGGGTGTATCATTACTAATAGCAGCGCTTTCTGCAAAAGGCACTTCAACAATTCAAAATATTGAACAAATTGATCGTGGTTACGAACGTATAGACGAGCGTTTACGAGCTATTGGAGCTAAAATTGAGCGTATTGATGCTTAATTACTCAACACCTAGTGGTTTTGATTTAAGTTTTTTTAACCAAGATTTTCCATAAATTAGATTTAGGTAATTTGAAATTAAGCGATTGTTTTTCCTTGCTTGCTCATAATCTAATGGATTAGTTAAACAATTTTTTTTCAAAACTCCAATACCATACATGTCTTTGAATTTTATGTATTCGTCTGGAAATACGTTGTCTATGCGATGAATTATGAAATTTAAATCACCAGTTAACAACAGTTGTTCTATTATTTTACTTTTATTCTGCTTATTTAAAATAAAAGAATAATTCTTCGATTTGTCTTCGAAATTCGTGTTGCTTTTATGGGTTAATCGAATAATTATTTTGTTTTTTTTATTTGTAATTTTTTTTGGTTGAAATATGTAAACTGAGAATTGATTGGTCAAAAACTGAAAATGATACTTACCTTTAAAAGGTAAAGTTATTTTAAAGTTTTCAGTGGTATTTACTTTAATTTTAGTTTGAATTTCAGGGATAACAAGTTCTCCATAATCAAATGTTTTACCAGTATTATTTTCGAATATAACATATGCAATTATTTCTTTTTTTGTTGCATTAGCAGCTGTAAAGCTAAATAGCATTACAAGTAAGCATAGTAAGTGTTTCATTTTAGTTTTTTAAGAAAGACTTTCTAAAATTTGTAATGTTACAGATTTTTGTAATAAAAAAATTAATTCAATGCTGCTTTATAAACCTCTAAACAACGTTCTCTGGCCATTTTATGGTCTACTATAGGTTGTGGATATGTGAGTTCCTGAAAATCGGGACACCACTGTTTAATGTATTCTAAATTTTTATCGAATTTTTCAATTTGTGTCGTCGGATTGAAAATCCTGAAATAAGGCGCTGCATCAACTCCGCTACCAGCTACCCACTGCCAGTTTCCAACGTTGCTAGCCATCTCGTAATCGTGAAGTTTTTCGGCGAAGTAGGCTTCACCCCAACGCCAATCAATGAGTAAATGTTTGCATAAAAAACTACCCACAAGCATACGCACTCGGTTATGCATAAAACCGGTTTCGTTTAATTGTCTCATACCTGCATCAACTAGCGGATACCCCGTTTTTCCTTCGCACCAGGCTTTAAATTCGTCTTTGTTATTTCGCCATTTAATAGCATCGTATTTAGATTTAAATGCATTTTTATGGGTGTCTGGAAAATGCCATAAAATTTGCATGAAAAATTCACGCCAAATTAGTTCTTGCCAGAAGATTTCATTTTTCTCCGCAATGGCTTTTTTAATCATTTTACGAACACTAACGGTGCCAAAACGTAAATGCGGACCCAAACGGGATGTAGCATCTTTAGCAGGGAAATTTCGTGTTTCTTCGTATTCTTGAATTAAAGTAGGCGTTACAGTGTAATCTGCAATTTTTTGTTTAGCAGTTTTAAAACCCATATCCGATAAACTTACATTAGGTAATCGCGTGTTTTTAACAAGATTATCTAAGTAACTATTGGTGTAAAAAATCTCTAAATTTTCAGGATTAAACTGTTCTTTCCAAGTGCGCATGTAAGGCGTGTAAACCACATAGGGGTCGCCATCTTGTTTTACAACGTCATCTTTTTCAAAAATAACTTGATCTTTAAAAGTTTTAAACCGAATGTTGTTTTTAGAAAGGAACTCCTTTATATCGTTGTCTCTTTTTGTAGCATAAGGCTCATAATCATGATTTGTGAAAACGGTATCGATATCATAATCTTCAACTAATTGCGAGAAAACCTCTTTAGGAGTACTGTGAAACATGGCAATACTACTATCTCTTTCGTCTTGCAGCGTTTTTCTCATGGTTTGCAAGGTTTCAAAAATAAACGTTACACGCGCGTCATCTTCAGGTAACTCATCCAAAATTTCTTTGTCAAAAATAAAAATAGGTAGTACAGGTTTATCAGATTTTAGAGCGTTGTAAAATCCAACGTTATCATCTAGTCTTAAATCACGACGAAACCAAAATACATTAACGGGTTGCTTCATTTAAGAGACATTTAATTGTTAGCAAGCTAAAGGCTAACTTCTATATTTATTTGTAAACACCAAAAAGTTCTTCTAACTTTTTTGTTCTGTAATTAAAAATTTCTTCCAATTTTGGCTTTACTAAAATAGGATGTACTAATTGCCCCAATAAACCAAAAGGCACTTTGTAATCGATAATATCTTCCATTTCAATACCACCATTAATTTCTTTAATGAAGTGTTTGTGATGCCATAAAGCATAGGGACCAAAACGTTGTTCATCTACAAAATAATGTTTATCAATAACATGGGTTATTTCGGTTACCCATTTGGTTTTAATTCCCAGCACAGGCGTTACAATGTATTGAATTATTTGCCCTGCATACATGGGTCTGTCTGCACCACTTAAAATATGAAACCCCATATAATCTGGTGTTATAACTTTTAAGTTTTTTGGATCTGACAAGAAATCCCAAGCTTGTTCAATACTTATGGGTAAATTTTGTTTTTTGTGAAGCGTATATATTTTCATTCGTTTTTTTAAAATTAATTATGAATTAAAATGTAGAGATTAAGTGAACAAGCGATACAAAGCCATAAAAAGTAGGGTGCAATGAGCAAGGTTTTGTATTTTAAATCTTTTCTATAATCATTAAGAAATATAGTTACTATAGCAGTTAAAAGCAGAATAAAAATAAGTCCTAAAGCTATAAGATGCTGATTAAAAAAGACAAAGTTCCAACCTACATTTAATATAAATTGTATGGTAAATAAAATTTTAACCTTTGTGTTTGGTAATGCGTTATATAAATAAGCCATATATACAGAAAAACATAGCATAATGGTGCTCCAAGCTGCTCCAAAAACCCATACTGGTGGTGTCCAAGGGGCTTTGTTTAGGTCTAAATACCAAGGTGTTTGGGGGCCATTTTCCATTAACCATACACCTATGGCTAATGCACCAAAGTTTATTATTAAAAAAACAATAAAGTATTTTAAAATTTTCATAGGTAATTTAAGGTTATTGTTTTTCGCTAAAGCAGCTTACAACATGTATTTATTCTTAGGTGATGATGGGTTGTGAACACTTTATTTTAAATGTTTGGTAATACTATCACTTAAAGGCTTCGTAGCCGAAAAATAATAATCTACTAAATGCCCATTACCGTCTACTAAATATTTTTGAAAATTCCACTTTACGGAAGAATCTGTTTTTCCGTTAATAGATTGTTTGGTAAGCCATTGATACAGAGGGTGCTGGTTAGTGCCTTTAACATCTAGTTTTTCGGTCATTACGAAGGTTACTCCATAATTTGCCTGACAAAAATTTTGAATTTCCTTTACGGTTCCCGGCTCTTGTCCACCAAACTGATTGCAAGGTGCTCCAATAATCATAAGTTTATCTTGATAGGTTTCATATAGTTTTTGTAAGTCTACATATTGTCCAGTAAAGCCACATTTTGAAGCTACATTTACAAAGAGGATGTGTTTCCCCTTGTAATCAGATAAATTTATAGGCGAACCATCTAGACTATTTATTTTTATGTCATAAATAGACGCTGTTGGAGCCGTTTGTGCATTCGTTTTAAATAAGCAAGATAGAAACATAGTTAATACTATTAATTTTTTCATTATTAAGTTTTTAATGTTACAATACCACAGTCCATTTGAAATACTTGTCCAGAAATAGAAGCTGCTTTATTGGAAGTTAAAAATACGGCCATTTCGGCAACCTCTTCCGGATTTAAGAATTTTTTAAGAGGATGACGGTCTGTTATGGCATCAACCATTTTTTCGTTTCTTAATAATTTGGAAGCTAAGTCTGTGTTTGTAACTGTTGGAGCGATGGCATTAATACGAATTGTTGGTGCTAATTCTGCTCCCAACGATTTTACTAAACCTTCAACTCCCGATTTTGAAGCTGCTATACTTGCATGAAACGGCATACCCATTTTAGCTGCAACTGTGCTAAACAATAAAATAGAAGGTTTCGCTCCATTTTTTAAAACAGGCAAATACTTTTGTATGGCTTTAACCGCCCCCATAACATTTATTTCAAAATCTTCCCGAAATTCATCTAACGATAATCGTGCTATTGGTTTTAAGTTTATGCTTCCAGGACAATAAATTAAACTATCTGCTTCCGTTAGTTCGGGAAGCTCATCGGTTAGAACATCACAACTAAAATGCTTTAAATTTTCGTGTGTTTGTTGAGGTGCGTTCCTACTTATGTTAATTACTTTATTTTCATTTAATAAGCTAGTAACAATAGCGTTTCCTATGCCTTTACTGCCACCAACTACTATGATTGTTTTCATTTTTATATGTTGTTTAATAAATGTTTACCTAATAAACGTTTTTCTACTTTACGTTTAATAGCTGTAAGACGCTTCATAATATCCATTATTTTGTCGTCTTTTTTAACTTTATAAATCTCGTTTAATTCTAAAATAAGACTTTTAGCTTTTCTAGAAATTTCAACGCGTTCGCTGGTTGATAAAGATTTAAATTTCGTTTTTTCAAATTCTAAAGCTTTTTCTATTGTACTCATAACTTGTTATTTTAAATAATTTTGTAGCTCTGTGATTTTTTCTGTGGTGTTAAACTTTCCACCATAATAAACGGTTACTGTAGATGAAGTATCATCTTTTATGCCTCTAGAAGACACGCATAAATGTTTAGCATCAATAATAACTGCAACATCTTCGGTTTCCAGAATGTCTTTTAAAGCTTCGGCAATTTGATTGGTTAATCGTTCTTGTACCTGTGGTCGTTTAGCGTAATATTGAACAATGCGATTTAACTTAGACAAGCCAATAACTTTTCCAGACGATATATATGCCACATGCGCTTTTCCTATAATTGGTACAAAGTGATGCTCGCAATTGGAGTAGAATGTTATGTCTTTTTCAACCAACATTTGGTTGTATTGGTATTTGTTTTCAAACAAAGCCACTTGTGGCTTGTTGGCTGGATTTAATCCGGAAAAAATCTCATCGATATACATCTTAGCGACACGATCGGGAGTACCTTTTAACGAATCATCTGTTAAATCCAATCCCATAACGTGCATAATTTCTTCAAAAAGAAGCGATATTTTCTCTTTCTTCTCTTTATCCGTTAATTTGAAGGCATCTTTACGCATAGGTGTTTCCAACCCCGTGTAAAGGTGGTCGTCTCCAATGGTTTCATGAGAAATACCGTTTAATTTGTTTTTGTTTTTCTTTTTAGCGTCTAAAGTTTCTAAATTCATAGTTATCTTTTTAATGTGCTGTCTTTAAGTACTCATCTCTTAAAGCAAAGCAACGTTAGCGTTTTGAAATTGAGTTATGCGTAATTTGTTTTTGTCTGGAACATTTAAAACGTCCTTTTTCAAATACTCTTAATTTTTGGTGTTTGGTGGCGCGTCCCTGAACCCGTTTGCGCCACATTTTGAAACTACTCGGTTTCATTTCGCGACGCATGAGGTCTATAACATCTTTTTCTGTTAAGTTAAATTGAAATTTTATAGCTTCAAATGGTGTGCGATCTTCCCAAGCCATTTCAATAACACGGTCAATTTCTATGTCACTTAGCATTATAAATTGTAATTGAAATTAAATTGTTCATCGAACAGAACTTTTCTGTCTAATAATTTTCTAAAAAATGATTTATTTTCTTTTAAAGTCCTGCTGTTTTTAAATTGAATAAATCTGCCCTGAGCATGAATACTCGAACCGTTTACTTTGTAAATAACCAATTGGTAATAAGGAATAACCCAAACAAAAGTTTCTAACCCTTTATTTATTCTAACCAAAACTCCACTAGGTCGCAGTTCTAGATTTGCATAGTTAACGTCGGAAACCGTATTTAAATAGGGCTTTAAATTATCACTAGCATTTTCTATAATCATTCGTTTTGAACCGATACCTTTGAGTTTTATTTTTTCTAATAACGAAAAAGGCTTACCAACCAGATCATTAATTAATTGGTCGTTACTTTTATTGGTATATGTTGAATCTATAATCAAGGTTATTTTTTTGAATCTAATCAAAAATACAAAATGTTTAACCTTTATTAGATAATATTAAACAAAATTTATATATTATTTTCTGATGTCTTATAAGAATAATCTATTGGTTACGTAATAATCGATTGCGATCATTTAAAGTATGTCGTTTTAAGATGCGATAACTTTCTTTTTTAACCAGTGGATGATCTTTTAAATTCCAAAGCGTATCACTAGCGTGTTTGCGGGTTTCTTTCTCATTAATAATGGGGAAGGGATAGTCTTTTCCTAATTCAAAACCAGATAATTGCTGGTCAAAATAGGTCATTTCGCTTGGGTTGTGTATGATTGGTGCCTCTAAATGTGCCAACTCTGGTACCCATTGTTTAATAAATTTGCCTTCTGGGTCGTGTTCGATGCTGTTTTTTAATGGGTTATAAATACGCAACATGTTAATACCAGTTTCTCCAGCCTGCATTTGTATTTGCGGGTAATGGATGCCGGGTTCAAAATCTAAAAATAAACTGGCCAAATGCTCACTTAAATCTTGCCAAGGTTGCCATAAATTGTGGGTAAAAAAGGAAACCACTAAGGCGCGCATTCTAAAATTAAGGTAACCGGTTTCGTTTAAACAACGCATACAGGCATCGACTAACGGAAAGCCTGTTTGTCCGTTTTTCCAAGCATTTTGGTACTCTAAATTCACAGGTTTATTTAGTTGATGATAGCCTTTGTTTACACTATGAAACTCCATTTGGTGTTCCATTTCAAACTTTTGAATAAAATGCGCCTGCCAACGTAAACGCGATACAAAGGCATTTAAGTGGCGTTTGTGTTTGGTTATTTTAACTTCGTTTGAAGCCTGATTAATCACTTGTTTAACCGAAAGATTTCCCCAAGCGATGTAAGGCGACAAGCGGCTGCAACCTGTTCGGGCTTCTAAAGGTTTTGAGATGTGAAACATGTAATTTTTGTAGCGCCCATTGTAAAACGATTTTAAATATTTTAAACCCGTTGTGCTACCACCTTTTTGGAAATTTTTATTGGGAATGGTTTGAAGCGATACGGTTTTAAAAGATTGTTCTAATTTTTCAATTTCACTAATACTAAGTAATTGCTCTTTTTTAGGTTGAAACTGAAATTCGGCTTGCATCATATAACGATCCCAATCTTCAAACCAGGTATTTCGGTTTGTTAGTCCGCGTTGCACGCCATTATTGATGTTTTCTGTCCAAACAATGTTTGCGTTTTTACAATATTCCGCGAAAGCGATATCGCGTTTAAAGGTTGAAAGGATGCCGGTTTCCATATGAGAAAACACCTGCGATATCATGTAGTTTTTTTGAAGTGATTCTATGCTGTGTTCAATCGTTTCGTTTACGACTAATACTTTTGAATTATAGGGTTTTAGTTGATTGTTTAAATCGTCTATAGATTGTTTTACAAAATCCCAATGACGCCTGCTGTAGTGCTTGTCTTGAAGCAAAAAATCTTCAAAAACGTATAGGAGTAAGACCTTATTTTTGGTGTTTAAAGCATTGTATATGGCTTCGTTATCTTGTAAACGAAGATCGCGTTTTAGCCATACGATACTTAGGTTTTGTTTCACTTTAAATTAGTAATTATCGGGGTTTTCTATTATTTGGGCAGCACGTTCTTTCATTTGGGTTAGTTGGTCTCTATCCATTTTATCTAACACGCTATACATCATGCCCATTCTAAAATTATTGCCTAATTTATCACGGTTGTTGTCTAGAAAATCCCAATATAAACTGTTAAACGGACAAGCTTTATCACCCAATTTTTCTTTATGATCGTAATGGCAATTTGAGCAATAGTTACTCATTTTATTAATATAGCTTCCGCTGGAAACATAAGGTTTGGTGGCAATTTTTCCGCCGTCTGCAAACTGACTCATGCCTCGGGTATTGGGAAGTTGCACCCATTCTATAGCATCCACATAAATACCTAAATACCAAGTATCTACTTGCTCTGGGTCGATTTGTGTTAACAATGCATAATTGCCCGTAACCATTAAGCGTTGGATGTGGTGCGCATACCCATTGTCTAAACTATTGGTTATGGCGTGTTTTAGGCAATTCATTTTGGTTTTACCTGTCCAAAAAAAGTCGGGTAGGGTATTGGTGTTTTCTAAATAGTTTTGGTTTTTATAATATGGCATTAAAGCCCAATACATGCCTCGCATATACTCGCGCCATCCAATAATTTGGCGAATAAAGCCTTCAACCTGAGAAATGTCTATGGTTTCGCCATGTTTGCGCCAATAATTTAAAACCGTATCGACGATGTTTTTTGGTGAAATTAGTTTTAAATTCATGGCAAAGGATAGCCTGGAGTGAAACAAATAGACTTCATCTGTATGCATGGCATCTTGATAATCGCCAAAATGAATTAATAATACCTCACAAAAATATTTAAGTTGATCTAGCGCTTGTTGTCTGGTAATGGGGTAATTAAAAGTTTTGGTATCAAACTTACCAATGGTTTTAATGTTACTATTTTCAATTAACTCCACAATATCTGAAACCTCGTTTTTAAAGTATTTGTATGTTGGTATGCTGTGGTCGCCTTTCCATTTGTTGCGGTTGCTTTTATCGTAATTCCATTTGCCACCTTCGGGTTGGTCGCCAACCATTAAAATATCATGTTTTTTACGCATATCGCGATAAAAATTTTCCATGAGGTATTGTTTTTTACCTTTAAAAAAATCTTTTAAATCGTGGCGTTTGGTGTAAAAATGTTCTGTTGAAAAAGCTTCACTTTCAATCTCTAAATTTTTGCAGAAATCTGCTAATTGCTGGTCTAAACGATATTCGTCTGGAAACTGATATTCAAATTTTTCAATCTGATGTTTTTTGATTAAAAACTGAATGTTTTCAACAAGATTTTGTGTGTTTTGTTTGTCGTTTAAAGTGACATATTCAACCTGACAACCTTCGTTTTTTAAGTGATTAGCAAAGGCACGCATTGCTGCAAAAAAACCGATTATTTTTTGAATGTGATGTGTTACATAATCGGTTTCTTGTCGCAATTCAAACAAACAGTAAACCCTATTTTTTTGGTCGGTTTTGTACCAACTATGTTTGCTGTTTAATTGATCGCCAAGAATGAGTCTAAGTGTTTTCATTAATTTATTTTTGTTCTCGATACATCCTTCGTTTTAACTCAAGATATTCGAACTTACGGTTAAAATAAGGTGTCTTGCAACCACAAACGCTGGTGTTTACCATCGCTATCGTAACGCTCGGCTTGCAGTTTTACGTTAAATGTTCGGTCTCTGGGGTCGTTGCCAACACCAGAAACATACATCCAATTACCGTAATTGCTGTGCACATCGTAATCTATAAGTAAACTTTCAAAATAGCTGGCACCAATGCGCCAATCCAGTTCCAGTGTTTTTGCAAAATAACTAGCTACGTTTTGGCGACCACGATTGCTCATCCAGCCCGTTTTTTTAAGCTCAATCATGTTGGCATTAACAAAGGGCTCGTTGGTTTTACCATCAATCCATTGTTGGATTTTAGTCTCGTTGGTAGACCAATCATACGTTTTATCAAGTATGCCACCTAACTTAAAAATAGCATTGCCATGTTTTAGGGAGACGTATTTAAAATAATCGCGCCAAATAAGTTCAAAAATGAGCCAGTAAGTCGATTCGTTTTTAAAATGTTCCTTTTCAAAGTGTTTAATTTGATAGTAAATATGCTTTGCAGAAAGACTACCGTTTGCCAACCAAGGCGAAAATTTGCTGCTAAACTCAGTACCTATTAATCCGTTACGTGTTTTTTTGTAAACGCCTATTTTTTTGGTGTTAAAAAAATAATCTTGTAAGCGATTTAAAGCTTCTGTTTCGCCACCTTTAAAAGGGAAGGCACTGTTTGGATGTGTTTCAAAAGCCTCAAACCCTAAAGTGGTTAAAGTTGGTATTGACGTGTTGTTTTCAACATTAAAATTTTCTTTTTCTGCTGAAATACGCACGGTTTCTGGTCTTATCTCTGCATATTTCTCGCATTTTTTTCTAAAATCGGTAAAAACCTTAGGAAGGTTATGGATGTTAAAAGGAAGATCATCAGGATGAAATAAAAACTGATCGTAGGTTTCAATAAAAGAAATGGTTTTAGAAACCTTATTTTTTACGGCATTTAAAACTTGATTTTCCTCTGAAGTCCATTCCTTTTGAAGATATATAGCATCGATTTTAAACCTATCACAAAGCTGAGAAATGGCCTGTTCAGGCGCTTCAAAATAAACAAAAAGTGGAATGTTTATGTTTTGAAGTTGCTGCTTTAAATCGGTAATGGTTTCAATTAAAAATTGGGCTCTAAATTTTTCAGTTTTTTTAAAACCGAAAGCCGAATTTTCGAATTGTTTAGGATCAAAACAATAAACAGCTATAACTTTTTCACTGTTTTTTATAGCATTATTTATAGATAGGTTATCGTGCGTTCGTAAATCGTTTCTAAACCAAATTAGGCTTGTTTTGTTTTGTTTCGTCTGCATTTTTCACTACAATATTTTACCTCTTCCCAGTTCTTTTCCCATTTTTTTCGCCATGTATATGGTAAGCCACAGGTTAGACATATTTTGGTAGGAAGCTGTTGTTTTTTCATGTTTTTCAACTCAAATTATTTACAAACGTTCCTGTGACATTAGGCATTCGCAATTTTATTAATCATGCCTTTAAAAATGAATCCATGAAAGGGTAAAACGCTGAACCAATAGAGTCTGCCCCAAATGCCACGAGGTCTAAACGTAGCACGTTGGTAAACTTTGCCTTTGGCCACTTGAAACTCTAACCAAGCTTCGCCAGGAAGTTTCATTTCGGCAAATAAAATGAGTCTTTTTTGTTCTTTATCGGCTAACAAGACACGCCAAAAATCTAACGCATCGCCCGTGTGGATGTCGGTTTTGTTGGTACGACCTCTACGTAAGCCAATGCCACCAACGGCTTTGTCTAAAAACCCTCTAATTTTCCATAAAAAAGTGCCATAATACCAACCATTTTCGCCACCAATAGCCCAAATTTTTTCAAGAGTTCGTTGTTCGTTTTTTACCTTTTGTTCTTTAATATCTTTAAAACAACCGTGTTTTGGTACTTTTAAATATTTTGATGAAGCACGTTTCTTATTTCGGCCACTTATAAAAGCATCTTTCCAGCTAGAAATAATATCATTACCTTCAATTTTAACAAAGGCAAATTCGACCGCCTGGTGGTATGTCATGGGTTTTACCTCCAACAATTCATTAATATTACTTTTTTCACCAATAATTTCTATACCCATACTGTTTACTAGTGAAGACGCCAGTTTGTAAGAGGTAGACGTTACAAAATAAAGCCAATAACTCGATAGTTTGGGCGTCATAACGGGTACTGTTAAAATATAGCGTTTAAGTTTTCTTATTTTGGCAAATTCTAACAGCATTTGCTTGTAAGTCATAATTTCTGGACCAAAAATATCGTGTGAGGTATTGTATAATTCTTTTTTGCCCAAACCCTTAGTTAAAAACGCCAGTACATCGCGAACACCAATGGGTTGGGTTTTGGTATTTAGCCATTTTGGGGCTATCATAACGGGGAGCTTTTCAACTAAATCCCTAATAATTTCAAAACTCGCACTACCAGAACCCACGATAATACCTGCTTTAAAAACCGTAAGCGCATAGCTATTGGATTTTAAAGTTTCTTCTACATTTTTTCGAGATAATAGGTGTTTAGAAAGCTTGGTATCGTTGGTAATACCACTTAAGTAAATAACCTGTTGTACGTTGGTGGTTTCTATATAATTTTTGAAATTTACTGCACAGGCTTCCTCCATTTTATGAAACTGGTCTACCGAATTTGACATGGAATGAATCAAATAGTATGCAGCGTCAATATCTTTTGGAATGTTTTGAAGGGTTTCTGGTTTTAAAAAATCGGCTTCTACCACATGCAGATTTTTTTCATCGGAGTATTTACGTTCAGTACGTAATTTTCCGCGAACAGCGCAAACTAACGTGTGGCCTTCCTCTAATAATAACGGTATGATACGTTTGCCAATGTATCCCGATGCTCCTGTAATAAGAATTCTCATGGGTTTAGCTATTCGGTTAAATTATTATTAGACATTAAATTACGAAACAAACTTCAGATTATAGCATTAAAATGAATACTGCTGCAGGTTTGTTATAATTTAACGCTCTGTTTTTTGGGCCGTTGGTACGAAAAACGTGTTTTTAGTTCGGGGATACTGTAACCATCTAAACCGTTAATAGTGGCTACTTTTCCTTTTGAAAGATTAATAAAACCGTCAGTGTCAACTAAATCATCTTGAATAAAAATTTCTTTTATTTTACCAATAATTAAAATGGTTCCGTTTGACTTTATTGGATATTCTTCAATATATTCCATAGCCAATTGTAAGGGTGAATTGGCTACAAATGGCGCAAAATGATTGTTTTTATATTCAGATTCTAATTGTGTAACATCGAATTCTGAAACCGATTTATCGTATTTAGCCGATGTATGATGCGCATCTTCAATAATATCTTGGTGGATATGATTGATGGTATAAAACCCATTTTCTTTGATGTTTTCGTAGGTGTTTCTAGGAACCGTTGTTGGTCTTAAAAAAAAGCCTAAAAGCGGTGGGTTAGACCCTATGTGAGTGATGGAACTAAAAACAGCCACATTTTCTAATCCGCTGTTAGATTTGGTTCCAATTAAATTTGCCGATTTGTAACCAGAACAACTATTAATTAGGTTTATTTGATATAAATGAGGAAGCGCTTCAATGGCTTCAGTATTAAATGTCATTCCTATAAATTTATAAAGTTGTTAATTTTTATATTTTTCGATTTTAAATCGAACATTAAATTGTAAAGTCCGAAAAACGTTCTATTTATATAAATGAAATGCTTAGAACCTCTGTTACCATTCATTTTACGAAGCTCGGTGCTTTTACTGTAACGTTGTCCCATTTCTGAAATAGCATTAAAGAAATCGGGGTTAGAAAAATCGAAAGTTTCTGCGTGAAAAGGCTGGGTAAACAAACTAAGCATCTCGTGAAACATGGCCGAGAAAAAGGCTAATTCTTCTTTAGAATCATCGGGTCTTAAAATCTCTAATTCGAACATTTTTTCATTAAAAACTTTCGGATTATTAATGCTTTCTTTTTTAGCCAACTCGAAGTAAGGTTTATAAAATTCGTTTGGAACTTCTTTCATACAACCAAAATCGAGAGCAATAAGCTCTGCTTCTTTTGAAACCAGAAAGTTACCAGGATGTGGGTCGGCATGAACTTTTTTAAGCACATGCATTTGAAACATATAAAAATCCCATAGTGCCTGACCTAATTTATCGGCCTTTTCTTGGTCTGTATTATGAGCTGTAAATTCAGAAAGATGTTCGCCATCCATCCAATCCATGGTTATAATACGCTCCGATGATAAGGCTTCGTAATAGTTTGGAAATTTTAAATTAGGAATGTGTTTACAGGCTTCGGCAATGGCTTTGCTTTGTTGTACTTCTAAAATATAATTGGTTTCTTCAACCAATTTGTTTTCTACTTCTTTAAAATACTTATCAGAGTCTTTTCCTTTAATATTAAACATTTTAATAGCAATGGGTTTTACCAAAGCCAAATCGGAAGCAATGCTTTCTGCGACTCCCGGATATTGAATTTTCACAGCAAGTTTTTTCCCGTCCTTTTCTGCTACATGCACTTGACCAATACTAGCAGCGTTCACAGAGTTAAGGTTGAAGGAGTCGTAAATTTGGCTTGGTAGTTTCCCAAAGTATTTTTTAAATGTTTTAGACACCAATGGTGCCGAAAGCGGTGGTACAGAAAATTGTGATAGCGAAAATTTCTCCACATAAGCCTGAGGCAAAATGCTTTTCTCCATGCTTAACATTTGAGCTACTTTTAAAGCACTTCCTTTAAGTTGCTTTAAGCTATCGTAAATATCTTCTGCGTTATTTTTGTTTAGTGTTTCTTTAGCTTCTTCCTCGGTTTTAGTGATTTTGTCGCCATAATATTTTAAATAATTTACTCCAACTTTTGCGCCAGTAGACACCAGTTTACTGGCGCGTTGAATTTTTGAAGTTGGAATGCTATTAATAGTTTTCATAGGATATTAGTTCATTTGCATTTTTTCTTTGAAAAGAAATTTTCCAAAGTCAATCACGCTTTTTAGGGGCGCTATATTTAAAATATCGAAGCTGGTGTTGACTGCTTTTTCAATAAAAATATCTGTTTTTTCAATTCCAGCCGATGTATCTTCTAACCAAAATTTCATGGTAACAAGCAATTGTGCCCATGCAGATTCCTGTATCGCTTTCTTTTGAATTTTGTCGATAGTAGCCTGTTTAATATCAAGCGTTTCTATGTCTAAATGATCTATGTAGTTTGTAAAAGCTTTCTTTAATTCTGAAAGTTTTAGTAAAGCTTTTAAATTCTTTTTGTTGGATTCTAGAGCATAAACAACATAACTTCTGTTGGCTGTTAGAATTTCAAAAAAAGTAAAGTAAAAACTTAATAATTTATTTCGAGCATCGAAATTTTGATAGTCTTCGTTTTTGTCTAAAATCTGAATTGCATTATCAAAAAACGCTTTTAGAATATGTTTTTCAATAGCCTCGAAAGACCCAAAATAATTATAGAATAAAGCTTCATCAAAATTGTTTGCTTTAGCAAAACTATATACAGATTTTGGGTTGGAGTTATGCTCTAAAACATAATCCATATATAAAGACATGATATCGTTTTCGCTTATTGTTTTCTTTTTTGCCATTAGATTTAATTTTAACAGCATAAAGATATAAAATGTTTAATACATTTCAATAAAAGTTAAACAAAATTTGTAAAATTTAACGTATAATTAGTATTGTCAGGATTTTACATTAAATTTTTTTTGATAATTGGTTTTTTATGCAAAAAATACATTTTATCAAATGGCTTTTGATTTTTAATGAAATTTTAAAAAAAGTGGGTGCTAAATTTTATTTATTTACCAAATTTACAGCTTAATACTCCAAGGCTAGCTCCTAAAATAGGGGCTACAATATACAGCCAAAGGTGTTCGAAGTTACCAGTGAATAGTGCAGGGGCTATAGAGCGAATGGGATTCATGGAGGCTTTTGTCATGGGACCAGCAAACATGGCTTCCAGTAAAATAACACCACCAACGGCAATGGCTGCCATAGTACCAATTTCTTTGCTTCCTGAGGACACTTTTAAAATAACTACCATGAGGAAAAAGGTTAAAAGCGCTTCTAAAATGGCAGCTTTATAAGGTGGAAACCCAACGGCAGGGGTTGTTTCTCCTAAAAACTGACTTTCTGGGAATAAAAACCAGAGCATACATGCGGCTAAAATGCCACCTGTAGCCTGTGCTAAAATGTATTTAGGTACTTTATTCCAAGAGAATTTTTTAGCTAATGCAAATCCGAGGGTTACAGCAGGATTAAAATGCGCCCCAGAAGTTTCGCCAAAAGCATAAATCATGGCCATGACAATAAGTCCCCAGGTGGCAGCAACACCAACGTGGGTAATACTCCCGTTAGTTATTTCGTTAATTGTCATCGCGCCACAACCACAAAATATCATGGCAAAGGTGCCAATCATTTCGGCGTAAAATTTCTTCATAGTTTGTTTTTGCGTTAGGGATTGAGGCGGCATCCTTTTGCTTTTTCTGCAAAAGATATAGCCGAAAGCCCGACCCTTGGGTAACGCCCAAATTTATTTATTGGGCAAATATACAATACCTTAATTTAAGGTTTTGTTAACAAATTAGAATTTAATATTAAGTAAATTTAGAACTTATTTTAAATTAAAAAACAATTATAAAAATGAAAAAATTATTACTACTTTTTTTAAGTGTTACAGCATCTTATGTTGTTAATGCTCAAATAGTAACACCGCAACCGAGTCCGTTTTCGAAAGTGGAACAGAAAGTTGGTTTAACCGATGTAACGTTAGAATATTCGAGACCAAACATGCGTGATCGAAAGATTTTTGGTGATTTAGTGCCTTATGGAAAATTATGGCGATTAGGGGCCAATGCGAATACGAAAATTACGTTTAGCACCGATGTAAAGGTTGGAGATTATGACTTAAAAGCAGGAACTTATGCTATTTATGCGACTCCAAATGAAACATCTTGGAATGTTGTTTTTTATTCGGATACTACCAATTGGGGAATACCACAGAAATGGGATGATTCTAAAGTGATGGCGATGCTAAATGTCGATGTTTATCCTTTACCTATGAGTATTGAAACGTTTACAATGACTTTTGATGATTTAACGAGTGGATCGGCTATTTTAGGTATTCTTTGGGAAAAAACCTATGTTGGTATTAAAATTGAAGTTCCTACCGATAATATGGTGCTTGCCAACATTAATTATGTTATGAATGGTACTCCAACGGCTAACGATTATTATGCGGCGGCTGTTTACTATTTACAAGAAGAAAAAGACATTAAACAGGCTAAAACTTGGATGGACAAGGCTATAAGTATGGCAGGTGATAAAGTTGGATTTTGGCAATTAAGACAACAGTCTTTAATTTATGCTAAGGCTGGTGATAAAAAAGGTGCTATTGAGATTGCTAAAAAATCTTTAGCAGCTTCTGAGAAAGCTGGTAATGCCGATTATGTTAAAATGAATAAGGAAGCTCTTAAAGAATGGGGCGCTATGTAAATTAGGTATCTGTTTAATAACGATATTATAATATTAAAAAACCGCAGCATCGATAATGCTGCGTTTTTTTTATTCCTTATTTTTTTTTAAATTTTTAATTACAATTACCGTTTATGTCACAGGTATTATCGTTGCTAACTTCGGCCATTTTTAATGGGCTTTTATTCGTTTCTTCCCAAATTTTTTCTAGGTTTTTGGCAAAAACGCTTTCTGGTTGAGCGCCTGAAATTCCATATTTATTGTTTATTACAAAAAATGGAACAGCATTAATTCCCAGATTTCTGGCTTCCATCTGGTCTTGGCGAACGTCGTAGGTATACTGCTCTGATGTTAATACGGTTTTTGCATCGTTTTTGTCAATGCCAACGGTTGAGGCTATTTCAATTAATACCTCTAAGTCGTCTATATTTTTTCCTTCTTCCAGATGTGCTTTAAGTAAGGCTTCTTTTAGTTCGTTAGAACGATTTAAAGTTTTAGCAAAATGCAACAAACGATGGGCGTTTAAAGAATTTGCAACTACTGCGTTATTTAAATTGAAGTTTAAACCTACTTCTGAAGCCATTTCTGTAACGTTATTAAACATCTCTGAAGCGTCATCTGCATCGACACCTTTAGATTCTATAAAGTGATTGATAGCGTTTATGTTCGTATTTGTTTCTAAAGTAGGATCTAATTCAAAACTTTTCCATTCGAATGTAATGGCATCTTTATGTGGGAATTTAGATAATGCAGCTTCAAATTTTCTTTTACCAATATAACAAAACGGGCATCTAATATCGGACCAGATACTTATATTCATTTTTATTTTTTTTAATGTTTTTTATTTGACGTAATAAATATTAAAAACCTACAGTATTATTTCAGAATTTAATAATTTAAACCTATGGTTTGTCTAACAGTGTCAAGCATTTTTATGATGTTTTGACTAATAGCAAAAGTCATGATGTCGCTTTCGGTTTTACCATCCATAAGCAATTGATTGAAATGTATGGCTTCAAAATTGTAACCAATGGTATTGTAGTTGAAATCTTTAATGGTTTCTTTATCGTTTTTAATTATTGAAACTGTTGTAGGCATATGGAACATGGTGTTAATTTTTACAGTGGCATGTTCGAAATAAAATATGGCTTGTGTTGGTAATGTTTGTATTAGTGAACTTTTTAAATACGCCTTTACATTATTAGAATAATTAAATACCATACTACAGCTGGAGTCGGCACCATTTTCGAAAAAAGTAGCATGGGCTTCTAGGTTTTTTGGTAATCCTAAAGTAGATAATGCTGCAAAAATAGGGTAGATACCAATATCTAAAAGGCTTCCTCCACCAAGCTCTTTGTTAAAAAGTCTGCTACTGGTATCGTAAGGTCTTTCAAAGCCAAAGTCGGCTTCAAGTTTAGTGATATTTCCGTAGGTTTTGTTATTAAATAGGTCGAGTACATATTGGTAGTGTGGCAGGAAATAAGTCCAAAGCGCTTCCATTAAAAGCACGTTTTTTTCTTTTGCTTTAGCAATCATATCATTTACCTCTAGAGCATTCATGGCAAATGGTTTCTCACATAATACTGCAATACCATTTTCTAAACATAATAAGGTGTTTTCTTTATGTAATGCATGTGGGGTAGCAATATAAACGGCATCTACATTTGAGTCTTTAGCCAGGGCTTCGTAACTGTTGTATGCTTTCTTGGCATGGTAATTTTTAGCAAAGGCATCGGCTTTTTCTTGATTACGAGATGCTACAGCATATAATTCGGCATTTTCAATGGTAAGTAAATCGGCTGCAAACTTGTTTGCAATGCTTCCCAAACCTATAATACCCCAACGAATTTTTCTATTTTGAAAGGGAATACTCATGTATTTTGTAAAATTAAATAACTAAAATAGCCAAAGATAAGAATTAAAAAGGCTAAAATACCTTTATCGAGTTTTGTTATACGCTTAAACTCGAAAAGTAAACTACTAATTATTACCAGAACACAACCTACAAAATTTAACCATAAAAATGGCAGATTAATTAGCTCGTAAGCATTCAATAAATAAAGGGCTATAATTATAAGTTGTGTAATGACTGCAGCTATAAAAACAGCGTTTCCACGAACCGATTTAAAAAAGAATGCTAACATGAAAATGCCCAAAACATTGCCATAAAATATAGAACCTATAATATTTACCAATTGAATTAAGTTTTCAGCCAGATTGGCAATACAGGCTACACCAATAGCAATAATGCCCCAAAGTAAGGTAAACCATTTTGAGGCTTTTACCATATCTTCTTCGGTTTTATCGCTGGTGTTACGCTTGTATAAATCGATGGTTGTAGTCGAACCTAATGCATTTAACTCGCTGGAAGTACTAGACATAGCTGCACTTAATATTACAGCCAGCAAAAGCCCTATAAGGCCTCGTGGTAAATTGTTTAATATGAAATGTATAAAAACATAATCTTTGTCGTTGCTCTCTACTTTAATTTGTTGAGATGCCGCTACTTGATTAATAAGCTTAATAGCTTCGTTTTTATTAGCTTTATTTTGTTGGTTAACAAATTTTATTTCCTTTTGTATGCTTGCATTGTCTGGGTCTACCAAATAAGCTTCAATAAGTTCTTTTTTATCGTTAAATAAAACTTGTTGTTCATTTTGCAAGGCATTATAAACTTCTTTTTTATCTGAGTTCAACACTATTGCTGTGGCCGTAGGATTGAAATTTAAAGGCGCTTCATTAAATTGGTAAAACACAAAAACCATAACGCCTACTAGCAAAATAAAGAATTGCATAGGAACTTTTAAAAGGCCGTTAAAAATTAAGCCTAATTGCATTTCTTTTAATGATTTCCCAGATAAATAGCGCTGCACCTGACTTTGGTCGGTACCAAAATACGATAACATTAAAAACGTACCTCCAATAATACCACTCCAAAAAGTGTAGCGATTATTTAAATCGAATGAAAAATCTAGAATTTCCATTTTACCACTGGCTCCGGCTATTTTTAATGCTTTTGTAAAAGTAATATCTGCAGGAAGTTTACTAACAATAATAAAAAACGCCACAAGCATACCAATAAAAATAACAACCATTTGATGTTTCTGAGTGACATTTACAGCGCGTGTTCCTCCAGAAACGGTGTAAATAATAACCAGAATACCAATGACAATATTTAGATAGAGTAAATTCCAGCCCAATACGACCGAAAGAATTATAGCTGGCGCAAAAATGGTAATTCCAGCGGCTAAACCACGTTGTATTAAAAATAAAATTGCGGTAAGGGTTCTTGTTTTTACATCGAATCGCTTTTCTAAAAATTCGTATGCTGTATAGACTTTTAATCTATGATATAATGGGATAAATACTAAACAAATAATAATCATGGCAATGGGCAAACCAAAATAAAACTGCACAAAGCCCATACCATCATTAAACGCTTGCCCCGGCGTCGATAAAAAGGTAATAGCACTTGCTTGAGTTGCCATTACCGACAAACCGATAGTCCACCACTTAGAGGTGTTGCCACCTTTTAAATAATCTTGAACGTTTTTGCTACCACGGGTTTGCCAAGTTCCGTAACCAACAATAGCTAGTAAGGTGGCGATAAGAATACTCCAATCTATAAAGCTTAGTGTTTGCATGTTAAAACGCTTTCATTATTAAATAAAACAAAATAATGTAAGCCATATTAGCTAACAAAACCAGGCTGTAAAGCTTTAACCAACGTTGTTTCGGACCTTTATCTTCGCTCATGGTTAGTCGTTTATTTTTGCAGTGTCTTTTAAATCTTCTTTTCCAATAGATAGCATATTAGCAAACAGCCTGTAGGCACCAGAAACGCCCGCAGGGAACTCTCTAAAAAAGCTTAAACCAGTGTATATATAATATCCTTTTCCGTAAGGCGCTACCAGTAAACTTCCGTCTTTGGCAGTTTCGTCTTTATCGTGCATCGATAAAATAGGTGTGAAATGACTGTCCCATGAATCGGGGAAATACAGTCCGCGTTCTTGAGTCCATCCATTAAAATCATCTTGGGTGATTTTATTCGGATAATTTAAAATAGGATGCTCCGGATTTAAAATAGTTACCTTAGAGTTTTCATCGGTTACGCGATCTCTCGATAAACTTAAACTATAAGGCGCCAACTCGTTTGTTTTTAAGCCTCTGTTGGTGTTGTATTGCACAATCATATTACCACCATTTTTAACAAAATCGAATAAAATTTGCTGTTTAAACTTTAGGGCATCAACAATGTTGTAAGCTCTAATTCCAACAACAACGGCATCAAATCTGCTTAAGGTTTCTTGAGTAATGGCTTCGGGTTCTAGGGTAAGAACCTGGTAACCTATTTGCTTTAAACTTTCTGGAACCACATCGCCAGCACCAGTAATATAGGCAATGTTTTCGCCTTTTTTCTTGATATCCAATCGAACTACTTTAGCTTCACTTGGCAGCAGAACTGTTTGATAAGGAATATGCTCATAATCAATCTCAACCAATTCTTTTGTGTATGTTTTATCTTTTATATGAATCACAGGATTTATAAAAGCTTCGGTTTGATTTTTAGCTGGAATTACAGTAAAAGTCACAATTTGTTCTTCACCTTTATTAGCAATTTCAATTTTTTGTTTTTCAGGATAAACAAGCCAGTTTTTTTCATGCGACATGCTAATAAATCCTTCTAATTTGTCGCGACCAGCTTTTACAATAACACGAATATCGTGGGCTTTGTCGTTACTAAAAATGATGACTTTTTCTTCAAGTTTAGCAGAGGCTTCTGGAATGATTTCAAACGGACGATATAATTCGCCTTTGTCTGGTTTTGAGTATCTGTAAACAACTGGCTTCGATAGGGTTATAGGGGTGTTGTTTATTTTTAAATGGAAGTTTATAATAACACTTCTTGGTGTTTCTGGTTTCCCTATTAAAGCTTCATCATCAACACGATACATGCCTAAAGTTCCTTTTTCGTTAAGCCAGTATGGCGATGTGTAAGCGGCATCGGGAGCAATAAAATAATCTGTTTTGAAGGACTCATCATCATTGTTTTTTAACTCTATTTGTTTTTGAATGGTCTTTCCGTCGTTTTGAGAAATACTTTCTAAAATAATGTTTTGATTGCTTCTGTTTAAGGCTTCAATATTAATTTTTACAGATTGATTTAATGTGGTTGAAGGTGTTTCGGCTGAAGCTTCTAAATACAAACCAGCACACATTTCTATAATTGATTTTAATTCTTTGGTTTTTTGTGTTTTCCAATGGGCGTCTTCAATATTTTGAAGTAGTTTGTATGCTTCCATAAGTTGAGGCAGATGCGAAGACGGATTGGTGAAATTGAAATTCTTTTCAACAGCATTTAAAATAGTGCCAATAGCTGCACCACCTTTTATACGATTCCATGAGGTGTCTATGCCTTCAAAAATATTTTCTTTATTATTTAGTGGTTCACCTTTTAAAAATTCGATGTATTCTTTTTGTGAACCGCGTTGCATTAATCGTCCAAAACCTTGACATAAATGTTGACTGCTAGCAAGCGAAGCTACTTCGTTGTTAGACATGCCTTTAAGCGGGTAATATACGCCAATATCGAAGGTTGACATTTTAGATTTGTCGGCATTATCGAAATCTTCCTGACTGCGGTAAAACCAAGAATTCGTGTTAAAAAACAGGCGTTTTGGTTGCCATACTTGGGTGTTTTTTAATTGGTTTGGATATGCCGATTTGTTTCCTGCCAAATCGAAAGCTTCAAAACTTAACATGGCAGAACTGGTGTGGTGGCCATGTGTGGTTCCTGGAGTTCTGTGGTCGAAACGATTAATAATAATATCGGGTTTAAACTGTCTAATTGCCAAAACAACATCGTTTAAAACGGCATCTTTATTCCAAATATCGAGCGTTTCATCTGGATGTTTTGAAAAGCCAAAATCGTTGGCTCGAGTAAAACGTTGTTCGCCACCATCAACCCGTCTGGCTGCTAGAAGTTCTTGAGTACGAATAACTCCAAGAAGTTCTCTAATTTCAGGTCCGATAAGGTTTTGTCCGCCATCGCCACGCGTTAACGACAAATAAGCTGTTCTGGCCTTTACCTGATTAGACATGTATGAAATTAGCCTGGTATTTTCGTCGTCTGGATGCGCAGCAATATATAAAACAGACCCTAAAAAATTAAGTTTCTGTAAAGACTCATAAATCTCTGAAGCAGCAGGTGTTTGAGGTTTTTGGGCGTTTATAAAGGAAAATGTGAATACTGTAAGGAATAAAGTAAGTATTGTTTTTTGCATGAATAGTAGTTTTACCAAATTCAAATATAGCAAAGTAAAGTAGGGAATAAGGTGCTTTTAATGTTTCTTTAACTTTAAGTTAAAGCCATTTTTTTCGTTTAAAATAAATAAGCATGGCAACAAAAAGCATAATCATTACACCCCATAAAATGAAATAAGAATATTTAAAATGTAATTCTGGGATGTAATCGAAATTCATACCGTAAATACCAGCAATAAATGTTAGGGGAATAAAAATGGAAGCCATGATGGTTAGAACTTTCATAACTTCATTCATTTTATTGCTAATGGTTGTCATGTACATATCCATTAAACTCCAAATCATTTCCCGGTAAATATCAATGTTTTCCGATACTTGAATTAAATGGTCGTAAATATCTCTGTAATAGTTTTTTGTAGTAGATGCAATGAGGTGGCTGTCGTGTTTTTCAATACGACTTATAACTTCGCGAAGCGGAAAAATGGCACGTCGAACACGTAGAATTTCTTTCTTTAAATCTCTAATGTCTTTATTGATGGTGTTTTCAACATTTCCAAGAAAAATATCGGTTTCTAAATCTTCAATTTTATAGCCAAGCGTTTCTATGACATTAAAATAATAATCTATAATAGAGTCCATTAAAATGTACAACAGGTAATCGGCATTCATGGTTCGTACGCGACCTTTTCCTTGACGGATGCGATCTCGAACGCTATCAAACACATCACCTTCCGATTCTTGGAATGATAAAACGTAATTCGGACCTAAAATAAAGCTAACCTGTTCTGAAATGATATTTTCGTCTCCATCGTAATAAAGCATTTTTAGGACTAAAAAAATATAATCCTCGTATTCATCAATTTTAGGACGCTGTGAAATGTTTACAATATCTTCTAAAACGAGAGGATGTAAATTAAAATGCAAGCCTAATTTTTCGATGCTATCAACGTGATTTAATCCGTTAAGATTAATCCAGGAAACACAATCGTTTAGTTTAAAATCGAAGGTGTCTTCGACCTTATTTAATTGTTTTTCTAGAAATTTATCATGGTTATAATCGAAAACTTCAATAAACAATTCTTTCGATTCTTTATTACCGGTGTAAATAACGCTACCAGGAACCGAACCAATTTTTTTGTGAGCTTTTTTATTTCGCTTTTTAGCCATGATTTAAATATAATGAATATTTAGATTGATTCCATATCGTCTTCAATAGCATCTTTTTGAATTAAAGTCACTGCTTTTTGAAGCATTAAATTATTAGGGTAAGTTACTAAATTGCCATTTTCTAACCTAAGATGAACTTGAAAGGCTCTAATATCTTCAATAATAGCTCTAATTGGAAAATCATGATCATGAATTTCAATTTTATCACCAACTTTATATGGGAAATTAAAAAACATAATAATGCCCGAAGTGATATTGCTTAGAATAGACCAAACGGCAAACAAACCAATACCAATAACGGCAAAAATAGACGAGAAAATAACAGCTAAATCCTTAAAGTCTGTGCCAAAAATAAAGGACTCAATTAAAATAGCCAACATGATAAGGGTTACGGTAGAGTATCTCCTAATTAATCTAATTCTGGCATCGTTAATTCCTGTTTTGTGTCCTATTTTATTAATAGCAAACCTAAGTATGAGTCTTACTATAAATAAAAATAAAAGTACAAATGCCGATATGATTAATTGTTTTTGATATGCTTCTATAAAGGTCATAAATTTTGAAAAATTTGAATGTGATTTTAAAGTAAACAAGCCCGATTACTTGAAAACTTGTGTTGATTATATTCGTTTAATTTTAAGAATTAAAGATACAAACTTATGCTTGGTTGGCAATATCTATTAACGTTTTGTAGACAAGATGCGTGGGTAAACCCATAACATTAAAATAGGAACCCTCAATTTTTTCAACGCCAATTTGTCCAATCCATTCTTGTATACCATAAGCACCAGCTTTGTCGAAGGGCATGGCGGTTTTAATATAAAACTCAATTTCTTCGTTGGTTAATGCTTTAAAAGTAACTTTTGTAATATCGTGAATGGTTTTTTGAAACGAATTGGTTGTAAAGCACACCGATGTAATGACTTCGTGTGTGGTGTTACTTAACGATTTTATAATATTGAAAGCATCGGTAGCATCGATTGGTTTGCCCAATGCTTTGTTGTTGTGCCAAACAATGGTATCGCTTGTTATTAAAATATCATTGGGCTTTAATTCATTCTTATAAGGAATGGATTTTAATTCTGCAAGATAATTACTTATATGTAAGTGAGTGAGTTCGGCGGGATAATTTTCTTCAATAGGTTTCAATCTAATTTCGAAATCTAAATTTAAATTTTTGAAAAATTCCTGTCTTCTGGGCGAACCTGAAGCCAATATAATATGATGGTTTTTGAGTTTTTCGCTTAACATATTTTAAATTAAGATGTACTTGTATAAAAGTAAAGAAAGCATCCCGAAAAGCATAATGATTTTTAGAAGATTGCTTACTTGGTGTAAGTCTTTTTTCGTTTTGGTTGTAAGAAGTTTTATAGCTACGTAAACTAACGGACCAATAATAAAAATTAAAAAGTAGAGAACAGCTATTATGTTTTTATATAAAATTTCATTTACATAAATAACGATTATTAAAGCCAAAATAAGAGTTAATATAAAAACGAAATGCGTTGCTTTTTTTATTCCAAATCTAACAGGAAACGTTTGAATGCTGGCTTTAGAGTCGCCTTTAAAATCTTCTATATCTTTCACTATTTCTCTTATTAAATTAATAGCAAATGCAAACAAGCTGTAATGAAAAATGACTTTAAAAAAAGCGAGTTGTGTATCTCTGTTTAGATGGTTCATACTCGGTATTAATTCAAAAAAACCAACAATTAAAACACTTAGCCCAACTAAAATAGCTATTACCAAATTGCCAAAAAATACGGTTTGCTTTAAATAGGTTGCATACATGTATAGCAGTGCCGAGGTTATAACAAACAACGAAAAAAAGGCACTTTTATTAACGACATGACTTAAGTAAGAACCCAGACCAACGCCCACAATATTAAAAATTAAAAACCAATTGTATGCTGCTTTTTCTGTTATGGTTTTACCAACTATTAATTTGTTGGGTTTGTTTACAAAATCGGTTTCTACATCGTAAATATCATTTATAATATTACCAGCAGCAGCAATGCACATTGTGGCTAATATTAATATAATAATACCTGTGGTATCTAAACGCACTGACGCTCCTAAAGGCTCCAAAAAGGCATACTTTACAAGTAATTGTACCATGCCAATCATAACGAGGTTTTTCCAGCGAATAAGTTTAAGAATACTCAAAATGAATGAATTAAATTCTAGATGTAAAATTATTTATAAGGTATTTAATTAAAAGTAAAACCAAAATAAAAAGGATAGTAGATACAACTACGGTTTTTATATTTTGTCTTTTAGCATCTTTACGAATGTTGTTTTTTATAATATCCTTTTCTAATTTACTCAGGTTTTTATGAGTAAAATGAATTTCGTAATGAAAATGCGATTCGTTATTTAGTTGTTCTTTTAAAACAGAAAATGGCCTATTGTTTTTCTGATTAAATACACTTTGACTATTACCAAAGCCAATGTAACCAAATCCGTTTTTAATGCGTCTTTTTACACGATTCATAAAAGGGTTATACCATCCAATTGTTTTGAACTTTTAATACTTGTTCAAGGACATCACGAACGGCTCCTTCACCACCTTTTCGATGTGAAATATATTTGGAAACGCTTTTAATCTCTGGAACAGCATCCTGTGGGCAGGTAGGTAAACCAACCATGGTCATAACCTGTCTGTCGGGGATATCATCGCCCATATAAAGTATATTTTCGGGTTTAATATTGGTTTCTTTAATGTACTGCTTAAACGTGTCAACTTTATTGGTCGATCCTAAATAAACGTGAGGAATTCCTAAGCCTTCCAATCTAATTTTTACCCCTTCGTTGGTTCCTGCTGAAATAATAGCAATGTTATAACCCGCGTTTATGGCGTATTTTAAAGCATAACCATCTCTTACGTGCATTTTTCTTAACAATTCACCATCAGAAGTAACATTAACAAATCCGTCGGTTAAAACACCATCAACATCAAAAATAAATGTGGTAATGTGTTCTAAATATTCTTTATAGCTTTTTTCTTCCATGGGTACGTTGTATCGATTCGGTTAATAATTCGTAAATAGCTTTATGATGCGGTGTTTCATTTAAAAGTTTTAAATGTTTTCTCATCGTTTTTTTATCGTTGCGTTTTGCAGGACCCGTTTGTGCTTTATAAGGCGATAAATCTTGCACTTTTTTTGCGGTTTCCAGTATTAATGGTTTTAATAAATCGAATTCGGCGCCTTCACTTTCTGTAATTTCATGCGCTACTCTGTAAAGTTGATTGGTAAAGTTGTTTACAAAAACAGCCGCTAAATGCAGAACCCTTCTTTGGTCTGTATTTACTTTTTTGGTAGGACTGCCAATACTTATAGCCAGATTTTTTAAAACATGATAGTCTTTGCTTTCAAGCGCTTCAATACAAATGGGAACATTTGCAAAATCTAATTTAGCCGCTTTGCTAAACGACTGCAGGGGATAAAAAACGCCGCGTTTATGTTTTTTATCGATATCGTAAATGCCAACACTTCCAGAGGTGTGTGCTACCAGTCGGTTTTCAAAAGGGAGTTTATTTGTTAAGCTTTTAATAGCATCGTCGCTAACGGCCAAAAGGTATAAATCGGCTTCTTTTAAGGCACTTAAATCGTTAACTATTTCAACCTCTTTAGCATAAGGTTTTAATGTGTCTAAATTTCTATTATACCATTGAATAACCGATATGTTTTCGGCTGCTTTAAAAGCTCGGTACAAATGTGTGGCTACATTTCCTGCGCCAATAATAACTACTGAAATCATATCGCAAAAATAACCATAATTAGCTTACATAAAAAAGCAAACAAGTATCTTTGTTGTATATGCAAAAGAAAGATATTAAAACCAGAGCCGATGTATTTTTGCTAGTTTCTTCATTTTACGAAAAAGTAAAAAAAGACGCTGTTTTAGCACCATTTTTTAACGAAGCTATTACAGATTGGGATGCGCATTTAGAACGATTAACCAGTTTTTGGGAATCTAGTTTGTTTTTGAAAACCAAATATTTAGGCAATCCTTTAGAGGTTCATGTAAAAGTAGATCAGGTGCACAATAAAACCATAACCGAACTCCATTTTGGCTTGTGGTTAAATTTATGGTTTCAAACCATAGACCAATTTTTTGAAGGTGAAAATGCCGATAACGCCAAACGGCGAGCTCGAAAAATGGGAACTTTTTTATATTTAAAAATTTTTGAAGCCCGCCAATAATCTTAATTATTAAAGTAAAATTATAAATTAGTTAGCCTCGGCTTTAGTAAGTCTTTTTCTAAACTTTAACACTTCAAAATCAACTTTAATACTTAAATTTGCACGACCTTAAAAGGGCTTTTCATTATGCAAAATAAAATCTCCAAAATAATTTTTTCAACACGTCTTACAGCTGTTTTATTTATTGCTTTTGCTGCTGCTATGGCAATAGGTACTTTTTTAGACGCAGGCCAGTCCACATCGCCAACACCATACACTAGAAATTTAATTTACAATGCTTGGTGGTTCGAGGCTATCATGCTGTTATTCACCATTAATTTTATTGGAAATATTGGCAGATACCAACTGTATAAAAAAGAAAAATGGGGCACGCTTATTTTGCATTTAGCGTTTATTTTTATTTTTATTGGAGCTTTTATAACCAGATACATCAGTTACGAAGGGATGATGTCCATTAGAGAAGGCGAAACCGAAAATGCGTTTCTTTCTCAAAAAACATATATCACCACCTATATTGATGGCGATTATATGATAGATGGCGTACCACAACGTTTGCCTTTAGAATTTGAAGTTGATTTTTCGGCAAGGTTGAAAAATGATTTTAAAATTGAAACCAAATACGACCAGCAACCGGTAACTATTGAAATTGAAAAGTTTATAAAAGGAGCCGAAGAAGATATTATTCCCGACGATCATGGCGAGGAGTACTTAAAAATTGTTGAAGCAGGGAGCAATGGACCACACAACCATTTTCTTAAGGTTGGCGAAGTACAAAGTATTCATGGGGTTTTAATTGCACTTAACAAACCTACCGATGGTGCAATAAATTTAACCTACCAAAACGATGATTTAACCATTAATTCGCCTTTTGAAGGTGAATACATGACTATGGCTACCATGGCAAAGGGTACGTTGATTAAAGACAGTATTCAACCACTAAAATTAAGATCACGTTATGTTATTGGAAATATGCAAATGGTATTTCCAAAACCAGTGGTAAAAGGTGTTTTTGATATTGTTCAAAAATCGAAAATTTTAAAAAATGACGAAGATGGTGTTGTATTAAAAGTAACTACTAACGGTATTACAGAGCGCATTGGTTTGCTTGGTGGTAAAGGTATGAACAACCCATTTAAACAAATTTCGGTGGGCGGATTAGATTTTGCTTTTAAATATGGCTCTAAAGTTTTAGAACTTCCTTTTTCTATAAAACTAAACGATTTTGAAGCCGAGCGTTATCCGGGAACTGAAAAGGGCTATTCGTCTTTTTCGAGTAAAGTAACCGTTATCGACGAGCAAGAAGGAAGCTTCGATTATAAAATATTTATGAACCATATTTTAGACCATCGTGGATACCGATTTTTCCAATCGAGTTTCGATCCCGATGAAAAAGGAACCATCTTATCGGTAAATCACGATTATTGGGGCACCATGCTAACCTACATTGGTTACTTTTTGTTGTATTTAGGATTGTTGGCCATCCTTTTCGTTAAAGGCTCACGTTTTAAAGATTTAGAAAGTATGTTGGAAAAAGTGAAAGCTAAAAAAACGAAATTATTAGGCATTTTCTTGTTTTTTTTATGTTTGAATGGATTTGCTCAAGAACATTCTGCAAACGACGCACACAATCATACGGCGCCAACCAAAATGCAAATAGATTCTATTTTAGCGGCCAACATCACACCTAAAGAAGAAGCCGATAGATTTGGATATTTAGTTATTCAGGATTTAAGCGGACGTATGATGCCTGTTAACACATATGCATCAGAAATGCTTCGAAAATTAAGTAAAAGCGACACATACGGAGATTTTGATGCCAATCAGGTATTTCTGTCTATTCAAGAAAGTCCGATGCTGTGGTATAACGTACCAATCATCTATTTAAAGCCTAAAAAAGCAGATACAATACGAAGTATTATTGGTGTCGATAAAGATGTAAAATATGTTACACTGGCCGATTTCTTCAGTAATAAAGGTACTTATAAATTGGCTCCGTATTTAGATGAAGCTTATAAAGCAATGACACCGAATGCGTTTCAAAAAGAATTTAAAGAAGCCGATCAACGTGTTAATTTATTATACAATACGGTTGAAGGCATGTCTTTAAAAATATTTCCTATTCCAAACGACCCTAATAACAAATGGATTTCGGCTTACGATTATAAATTCGATAATCATAAAATTAAAGATACGCTTTATGGTAACTTCATAAAAGCAGGATTTAATACTTACTTGTATGCTTTAAATGCGGCTAAAAAAACGGGCGATTTTACAAATGCAACCAAGCTATTGGAGGCTTTTAAAAAGACACAGCACCAATATGGAGGCAGTGTTATGTTAACAGATAAAAAAGTTAAAACAGAGATTTTATACAACAAATACGACATTTTTAAAAAATTGTTTAGTTGGTATTTATATGCTGGTAGTTTACTGTTTATTCTATTAATTATTCAAATTTTTAAGGAGAAAAATAAAGTTATTGATGTAAGTGTTATAGTTTTTAAATGCATCATTTTAGGCATTTTTATACTGCATACTCTGGGTTTAATAGCGCGTTGGTATATATCTGGGCATGCACCGTGGAGTGATGCTTACGAGTCGATGATTTACGTTGCTTGGGCCACTATGTTTTTTGGTTTAGCCTTCGGAAGAAAAAGTGATTTAACGTTAGCTTCAACAGCCTTTGTAACATCTATGATTTTAATGGTTGCCCACTGGAACTGGATGGATCCTGCTATTGCCAACCTTCAGCCTGTTTTAGATAGTTACTGGTTAATGATTCACGTTGCTGTTATTGTGGCGAGTTACGGGCCGTTTACTTTGGGTATGATTTTAGGATTGGTATCGTTATTCTTGATGATTTTTACTACCGAAAAGAATAAAGTAAAAATGGACTTAAACATAAAAGAACTAACCATTATTAACGAGATGTCCTTAACCGTTGGTTTGGTTATGTTAACCATTGGAAACTTTTTAGGCGGTATGTGGGCAAACGAAAGTTGGGGACGTTACTGGGGCTGGGATCCAAAAGAAACCTGGGCGCTTATTAGTATTATGGTTTATGCTTTTGTAATTCATATGCGATTGATTCCTGGACTTCGTGGTCGTTGGTTTTTTAACCTGATGTCTATTATTGCTTTTGCCAGCATCATGATGACTTACTTTGGAGTTAATTTCTACCTAGCGGGCCTGCATAGTTATGCAAGTGGCGACCAAATAGTAAGTGTTAAATTCATTTTAGTAACCTGTGTTATTGTTGCTGTAATTGGGTTTTTTGCTTATCGAGGGTATGCTAAATTTTACAAAAAGTAGCCTGTTTTTTATTTTCTGAAATTCAATTTTTGTTACGTTTCACTTTTTCAAAAATAATCTTTAGTTTATTTTTAGCCATAATTAATGTAATTTGAAACCATATGGCAGCTATGAAATTATTTAAAGAGTTTAAAGAATTTGCGGTAAAAGGAAACATGATGGACATGGCAATAGGTATTATTATTGGCGCGTCCTTCAATAAAATAATCGATGTTTTAGTTAAAAAAGTATTTTTGCCACCACTATCATTATTAACCGATGGTGTAAATTTCAAGGATAAAAATATTATTTTAAAAGATGCTGTTTTAGATGCCTCGGGGAATATTGTTACAGACCAAGTGGCTATAGGTTATGGTGCGTTAGGCGAAGCTGTTTTAGATTTTTTAATTGTAGCCTTTACTATTTTTATTGTTGTTAAGTTTATGAATCGATTAAAAAACAGAGCCCACGACACGAACGATACGACGGTAACAACTCCAAAAGACATAGAATTACTTTCTAATATTAACGATTTAATGAAAGAACAAAACGCTTTATTAAAACAAAAAAAGTAGTTTATGGCAAAAACAGGGAGAGATAAAAATACTAAAAACAAAGCCAAACACTCCAAATTAATGGATCAAAAAAAGGCGAAAAAAAAGAAAGAAGAAGCCATTAGAAAAGAACGTTTAAAAGCCATAATTCAACAAGCTAAGCATCAAGAAAATAATTATTTTTTTATAATTCGACATAATTTTTAAAAACCTACTAAAATTTTTGTCAAGAGTTTTTTATTTATTATTTCTAATGAGTATACAAGCTGGTTCAAATAGCGATGATATTTAATTGAAGAAGCCAGTTAATACCTTGACCTAGTTACAAGAATTTTATTTTTATTATGCATACTACTTTCTTATAAAGTATTAATTAATAAAGAAAAAAAGGTTTTGTTAATTACAAAGCTTAGTTATTCGATTTTATTCATTTTTGAATATGCAGTTTTAAAGTAAATCTTTAATTCTGTTATAATGGATTTCGCTAAAATCTTTTACAACTAAATCGGCTTTACTATAATCTTGGTTTTTAGAGTGAAAGCTATCATAACCTACACAAAAAATACCAGCCGATTTTGCCGCTATAATACCATTTGTTGAATCTTCAATAACTATACATTCTTCTGTTTTAAAACCTGATGCTTCTGCAGCCTTAATGAAAATTTCAGGATGTGGTTTTGAAGCTTTTAATTCGGCACCACTTAATTTTGCTTTAAAATATTTATTTAAATCGAATCGTTTAAAAATACGTTCGATACTTGGCATGGAGGCCGATGAAGCTAAAATTAAGGTTAATTCGTTGTCATGATAATTTTTAATCACATCTAAAACACCTTCAATTAAATCGAAGGTTTTATCGTTTTCAAAAATATCATCATAATGTTTACGCTTTATTGACACTAATGTTTCTGGAGATTCACTTAAATTAAAAGCATCACAAATTTGCTTACAAACATTTAAAGTCGATTTTCCGGTGAGCGATTCGTAAAACTCTGCAGATACTTCAATATTAACATCTTCAAACATTTTATGGTAGGCTTTGTAATGAAGTGGTTCACTTTCAATAATAACCCCATCCATATCAAAAATTACAGCTTGTAACATTTTTATTTTTTTTGCGAAGATAATTTAATCAAGAATATTAGCCTAAGGTTCTATTTACTATTCATTTTAAAATGTGCTAACATCCAGTTTAGTAGAAATATCTTATAAAGTTTATTAAGCCGCTTAGGTACTTTGCAAAGAACAATCGAGAGAATTGTTTGCAGCAGTTTCATTAATAACAGCCTAATTAAAAACACGTTTTGCAGTTAGAATTTAGATTATTTATTTGCTCATTTTTTTTGTTGAAATAAATAAGAGTCTAAAACAGCAAAGTTTGATTCTTACTTTTAATTAATAGCTGGGGTGAAAAAAGGTATCTTTGCCAAAACCTTTCAACACTTTTTATTGAAAACTTCAAATAATAAAGAAAAACAAATTAGATCGAGTTATGATTTTGATGCACTAAGCCAAGAGCATCCAGAGTTAACCTCGTATATTTTTGAGAATAATTATCAAACAAAAACCTTAGATTTTGCAAATCCTAAAGCTGTTAAAGCATTAAATACAGCTCTGTTAAAAAAAGATTATGGTATAAAGTATTGGGAGTTTCCAGATTCCAATTTATGTCCGCCCATTCCAGGTAGAGTTGCTTATATAGATTGTATTTCGCAACTTTTAAAAAAATCAAAAGTAAAACAAAATATAAGGGTTTTAGATGTTGGAGTAGGCGCGACCTGTATTTATCCTCTTTTAGGACAGTCTCTGTATAAGTGGAACTTTGTAGGAGTAGATATTGATAAAGATTCGTTAAAAACAGCTCAGCAAATTATAAATAAAAATAATCTTCAACAGGATATTAAGTTACGCCATCAAGCAAACAAAACGCTTATTTTAAAGGGTGTTTTAAATGCCGAAGACACTTTCTCGGTATCGATGTGTAATCCGCCATTTTATAAATCTGAAACAGAAGCATTAGAGGCCACAAGCAGAAAACTTAATGGATTAAATAAGCCAACAGATAAAGTTATTAGAAATTTTTCAGGTACTCAAAATGAATTGATTTACGAAGGTGGTGAAAAAGCATTTCTTCATAATTACTTATATGAAAGTTCGTTGTTTAAAAACAGGTGTTTTTGGTTTACTTCGTTAGTATCAAAAAAAGATTTAGTAAAAGGTATAAAACAATCTTTACAGAAGCTTGGAGCTACAGATATTAAAGTTATTAATATGACACATGGTAACAAAATTACTAGAATTGTTGCCTGGACATTTTTAACAAAAGACGAACAAGAAGCCTGGGTAAAATAACCAGTTTTTAAAAAAAAAATATTTAATAGAAAAAATAAAAGGAGCTCCTTAGGAGCTCCTTCATTTTAAAATAAGAACCTATTAAATGTGTTCTTCTAAATGATGATGTTCGTCAATTAGAGGACCACCTTCAATAATTTGTTGCGTTGCTTGGTGTGCAAATTTCTCAAAGTTTAAATGGAATGAATGTGCTAATTGTATAGCTTTTCCAATATAAGCTCCTTTTTGTAACCAAGTATTCATTGGGTCTAGCATTTCGGTTGGTACTCCAGGACAATATTTAGGCATAAATAAACCAAATATTGGATTTTGTTCATAATCTACATGGTCTAGTTCCCCATTTAAAATAGCGGTAATCATGGCTCTGGTGTATTTAAGTTTAATACGAGATCCAACACCGTAAGGACCAGCGCTCCAACCTGTATTAATTAACCATACATTAACACCGGCTTCTTGCATTTTTTTACTTAACATTTCCCCATATTTTGCAGGGTGTAATGGCATAAATGGTTCTCCAAAACATGCAGAGAATGAAGGTACAGGTTCTGTAATACCAGCTTCGGTACCTGCCACTTTAGCGGTATAACCAGATATAAAATGGTAAGCTGCTTGACCTGGCGTTAGTTTAGATACTGGAGGCAATACACCAAAAGCATCACATGTTAAGAAGAAAATGTTTTTAGGGTTGTTTGCATACAATGTTTCTTGGATATTATCAATATGATAGATAGGGTAACTAACACGAGTGTTTTGTGTAATGCTACTATCTAAATAATCTGGGTCGCCATCGGCATTAAACACTACATTTTCTAATAAAGCACCGGGTCTAATGGCTCTAAAAATGTCTGGTTCTTTCTCTTCGGTTAAGTCAATTACTTTTGCGTAACAGCCACCTTCAAAATTAAAAATGGTATTGTCGGCAGTCCATCCATGTTCGTCATCTCCAATTAATTTTCTATCAGGATCGGCAGAAAGCGTTGTTTTACCAGTTCCAGATAATCCAAAGAAAATAGCTGTGTCACCTTTTTTACCAACATTTGCAGAACAGTGCATTGGTAGTACATTTTTTTCTACAGGTAAAATTAAGTTTAAAGCAGAAAAAATACCTTTTTTCATCTCGCCTGTGTAAGCAGAACCACCAACCAAAGCAATTTTATCGGTAAAATTTATAATTGAAAAATTACCTTGACGAATGCCGTAAGCAGCAGGATCTGGACACACATACCCTGGAGCACACAAAATTAACCAGTCTTCACTAAAGTTTTCAAGTTCTTTTTCACTTGGTCGTAAAAACATATTATAAACAAATAGGTTAGACCAAGGAAGTTCTGTTACTGTGCGAATGTTTGTTCTAAATTCTGGTTCGGCACATACATAACCATCTCTAACATACAACTCTTTGCCAGAGAGGTATTTAGTTACTTCGTTTTTAAGTTTATTAAAGTTTTCTGTAGAAACCGGTTTATTGGTTTTTCCCCACCAAACTTTGTCGGCAGTATAATCATCTTTTACAATAAAACGATCTTGAGGAGAACGTCCTGTAAATTTGCCAGTATTAATAGATAAGGTACCGTTTTTTGTTTCTTTACCCATTTTTTTATCAACGGTAATTTGCTGAAGTTTTTCAGGAGATAAGTTCCAATGAGCAGTGACGTTTTTAAGTCCGTAGATTTCTAAGCTTACTTGAGTCTCGACTGTTTGTAAATTATTCATTTTGTTCTTTTTTTAAGATTCTTACTAATATTGTTTTGGTTATCTTGCCTTTAATTTAGACAAGTTGTTATGTTTAAATTGATGTTTATTTATAAGATATATCTAAATTTGTTTAGTAATTTTACACATCCAAAATCAGCCTGTTTTTTTTATAAGGTATTGGTTGTTTTAATATTACATGATAAAATTACATTCGAAAATTTCAAAAAAGTATGACGAATGTCATGCTTTTAAAAAGCAGATCACTTTTAAGATATTATGATTATTTTCAGTAAAAAAATATTAATAATGCATACGAAAACGTATTCGTAATTATTAATATGTAGTAGTTTTAATTTTTACAACTAAAAGGTGGTTTTATTTTATATTAAAACGGAGAATAAAAAGTAATTTGCTGCAAAACAAGACCATAAAAACGCATAAGAATAAAATATTCGATTTTTATTTGAAAAAATATAGAATTTATGAAATTAGATATACTTGCCATTGGTGCTCATCCAGACGATGTAGAATTAGGTTGTGGAGCACTTATAGCTAAGGAAACCGCAAACGGAAAAAAAGTAGGCATCATCGATTTAACCCGAGGTGAGTTAGGTACCCGAGGTACTGCTGAAACTCGTGATATTGAAGCTAAAAACTCCGCTGAAATTTTAAAAGTAGTTGTAAGAGAAAATATGAAATTTGCTGATGGTTTTTTTGTAAATGATAAAAAACATCAATTGGCATTAATTAGAATGATTAGAAAATATCAACCAGAAATTGTTTTATGTAATGCCATCGACGATAGACATATCGATCATGGGAAAGGAAGTAAATTAGCTTCGGATGCATGTTTTTTAAGCGGACTCTTAAAAATTGAAACAAAAGACGATGCAGGTGCATTGCAAAAACCATGGCGTCCCAAACAAGTATATCATTACATGCAGTGGAAAAATCTAGAACCCGATTTTGTTGTAGATGTTTCTGAGTTTATAGATATTAAAATGAAATCGGTATTAGCATATAAAACACAGTTTTACGATGAAAACAGTAAAGAGCCACAGACGCCAATTTCAAGTAAAAATTTTACCGATAGTATTATTTACAGAGCACGAGATTTAGGACGTTTGGTGGGCGTAGAATACGCCGAAGGATTTAATGTTGAGCGTTATGTGGCTGTAGATAGTTTATTTGATTTAAAATAGGATGGAATAATTGAAGTTCTATATTTTTTAATAAGTATAAGCAGATGAATTAGTTGTAATTATTTTAAAAAAATAAATAAAAAATATTAAAAAAGTCTTTGTAGAAAAGAATGAAATCAATTACATTTGCACTCGCATTTATAATGCACGCTACATGGTGGTTGTAGCTCAGTTGGTTAGAGCATTGGTTTGTGGTACCAAGGGTCGCCGGTTCGAGCCCGGTCTTCCACCCAAAATAAAAGCCTTTCAATTTATTGAAAGGTTTTTTTTGTGGTTTAAACTTTTAACAGGAAATAAAAAAAGAGGTTTTTCAAATAAATAGAAAAACCTCTTTTTATAGTATTTAATTAAAGTATACTTTATTTAAGTTTTATTCTTTCTTCACGGTTAGCCAGTTCCCAAGCGGTGCTAAAAACCAAACGGGTTCTTGTTTCTAATAAATCGTATTCAATTTTATCTGGTGTGTCTGTAGGTTTGTGGTAATCGTCGTGAGTTCCATTAAAATAGAAAATAACTGGAATGTTGTTTTTCGCAAAATTGTAATGATCTGATCTGTAGTAAAAACGATTTGGATCGTTTTTATCATTAAAAGTATAATCGAATTCCATATTAAAATATTTCTTATTAACGGCTTCAGAAATATCGTGTAATTCTTGACTTAATTTATCTGAACCAATAAGATAAACATAGTTTTTATTGTCTTTATGTTTATCATCAATTCTACCAATCATATCTATATTTAAATTGGCCACCGTATTTTTTAATGGAAATACAGGATCTACATCTGTGTAATATCGCGAGCCATATAACCCAATTTCTTCACCTGTTACGTGTAAAAATAAGATTGTTCGTTTTGGTGCAAATCCTGCATTTTCGGCACGCTTAAAAGCTTTTGCAATTTCTAAAATAGCAATTGTACCAGAGCCGTCATCATCGGCACCATTATTAATACTTCCATCTTTTGAAATACCAATATGATCTAGATGGGCTGAAATTATAATAACTTCTTCTGGTTTTTCACTACCTTTTATATAGGCTAAAACGTTTTCTGAAGCTTTGATGCCATTAGGTAAAAACGATTGAGGTATCTCTTGAAAATAATCATCTTCAGAAAGAGGTGAAGCTATTTTCATGGACTCGTATTGTTCTTTTAAAAAATTAATGGCTTTTTTTTGTCCAGGTTCTCCTGTTTTTCTTCCTTCAAAATCATCGGAAGCATAAATGTATAATTCCTGCTTTAAAGTTTCGGCTTTAATAGTTTTTGAAAATTCTGAAACAGCAGCATCTAATTCTAGATTTTCTGTATTTTGTGAAGTTATACAAGATACATTTAAAATAGTAATCGCTAAAAGTATAGCTATTTTTTTCATTTCGGTTAAATTTATTTAATACGATATTACGAAAATGAATTAATAGACTTACTTATTTTTTAGTTAATTTAACAATTCATTATCGATATCTAATGCGAGCTTCTTGTCTTGGTTTGCAATTTGCCAAGCTGTAGCAAAAATAAATTTTGTACGTTTTTCTAAAAGTTCGTATTCTATTTTATCGGGAGTGTCTGAGGGTAAATGATAATCTTCATGCTCACCGTTAAAATAAAAAATAACAGGAATATTTTTTACGGCAAAATTATAATGGTCTGACCTGTTGTAATATTGATTTCTGTCGTTCTCTGCATTGAAGCGATAATCTAATTCAATATGATAAAACGTGTTATTTATTTTTTCAGATAGATAATGTAATTCTTTACTAAGTCTATCGGCACCAATAATATATAAGTAGTTTTTGTTGTTTTTATGCCTGTCGTCTACACGACCAATCATATCTATATTTAAATTGGTTACGGTATTTTCTAACGGAAACACGGGGTGTTTTGTGTAAAATTCCGATCCTTTTTTACCCAATTCTTCTCCAGTTAAATGAAGAAATAAAATACTTCTTTTTGGACCGAAACCATCTTTTTGAGCTAAATGAAACGCTTCAGCCATTTCCATAAGGGCTACAGTACCTGAGCCATCGTCGTCGGCACCATAATTAATTTCGTTTTCTTCTGTAACCCCTAAATGGTCTAAATGTGCCGATATTATAACAATTTCTTCTGGTTTTTCGCTTCCTTTTATATAAGCCAAAACATTTTCTGATGCCTTAATACCATCAGAAAAGAAAGTTTCTGGTATGGTTTGAAAATAATTTGAGTTTCCGAAAGGTGAGGCTATACCTTTGTTTGTATAATACGTTTTTAAATAGTTTGCTGCTTTTTTTTGTCCAGGTTCACCTGCTCGTCTTCCTTGAAACTCTTTAGAATCAAACTCATAAAGATATGTTTTTAACTCTTGAGATGTAATGGTATTAGCATAATTACATATAGTCGCACTGTCCTTAATTTGAATACTATCTTTTAAGTTTTGTATTCTTGCTGTGTACCTAGGTTTAGAGCAAGTGCCAACAATAATAAAGGCAGAGAGAATTGAAATGATTTTCATGCGTGCTTTTTATTTTAATTTTATAAGCTACCAATAATCCAATTCTTAGGGCTAGAAATGATTTATTATATTTCTTTAAAATACAAATATAATTAATAACAAGAAATTACTTACTAATTACTTACTAATTAATTTCTAATTCTTCTAATTCAGAAATAATTTCTTCACTATTTTCAATATCAGACTCATTAATTTCAATAGATTCAATATCGTTGGTCTCTATTTGAATATCTTCTATTTCGGTGTCGTTCATGTCGATAGATTCTAAATCGGTGTCATCAATTTCTAAAGCATCTAAATCTAAACTTTCAAGTTCATCGATGGCTTCTTCTTCATGAATGTTTCCTATTTCTTCTAAAACTTCGGTGTTAACGACTTCGGGCGTATTAAATAGCGCTTTGTAAGTTGTAATAGTTAAAGCGCAAATAGTTAAATAAAATGTAAATGGAATTATTTTTTTTACTTCGCCAGTTTTTTTAGATAAATAAAAAGCTGCGAAACCAAAAGCAAAGGCTCCAATAGCAGGCAAAATAGCCAAATTTGATATGGGTAATACCGAAAAAAGGATTGCGAAAAACGCTGCTATTACAGCTAAAATGGTAAATAATTTTTTCATTTATTAGTTTTTTAAACCAGTGGCAGATTTAATTTTTAACTCACCATTACCAACAGGAATTTTAAATTTACCGTAAACAAGAATTTTGTTTTGGTCTGCAGTTAACCAAATTAGGTTATTATTTGCACCTTGCAACACATTACTTTTACTAGATCCAACACTTAATTTGAAGCACTCTTTTTTACCTATGGCAGTGTTTATTGTTTCTTTTCCTAAGTAAGTAACTTTAGCCTTAACTTCTTCTCTGTCAAAAATAATAGTAAAGTTTTTACTGGTGCCAACAGATAAATTTTTAAAATCGATAAGTCTTAAACTATATATTGTTGATACGATATCTTTTGTACCCGAGTTTATTTTTACATCTTTATTTTCTACTTGGTTGTTTTTCTTTTTTTGTAAACTTTTAACCGTGTTCGTTTTATGGCTAAAAGTATATTTCATGTATTTGTAATAACTACCTTCATTAATGTCTCGAGTATGTAGAAAAGGCGTTAAAGTGCTAGGGTGTACGTAGGTTTCGTATAAATCTCTAATTTTAAAGAAACTGTCCCATTTGCTGTAAGTAGCCGCTGTACATTTTAATTTTAATAAAGTTGCTTTAGATGTTTTTACGGTGCTAGTTTCTAAAGTAACTTGAGCTAAATCGTTTAAAATACCAGACATGTTGTAGGAGGCAGTGTAAACTAATTTTTCACCAGAGTTTACAGCAGTATTTTGGGCGCTTAGCTTTAGCGATAATAAAAAGATAAAAATTATTGAAAGTCGCATATTTATTTTATAAGTTAAATTCTATAACGTAACCAATTACATTTATTGTGCCGAAAATACGATGCTTTAATAAATTATACTAATTTTTTATTTTCTGATTTTATATCTACTTGTCTGACTGATATTTGTCATAGTTTCTTGGTTTTATCTGAATTACTTTTATAAAAGAAGCTTATTCATTTTAAAAATTTTAGAATGAAACTACTTAAAATATTAAGATGAAAACAATTCTTTTACCAACAGATTTTTCTATAAACTCTATTAATGCCATTAATTATGCCATCGAATTGTATAAAAATGAAACTTGTAAATTTTATTTGCTTAATGTGCAAAGGGCATCCTCATTTATATCGGATGATATGATGGCGGTTACATCTACGGCTACAATTTACAATACCATTATTGATGCAGCAAAGAAATCGTTATCCAATATAATTAAGCGCATCAACAAGCATTACAACAACCCTAAACATACATTTGAGACGCTAGTTGATTACGATAATTTTATAGACTCTATCAATCAGGTTTCAGAATTAAAACAAATTGATTTAATTATTATGGGCACAAAAGGTGCTACCGGTTTAAAACAAGTTGTTTTTGGCAGTAACACGGTAAAAGTTATTCAGCGTTGCCATTTGCCTGTTTTGGTAATTCCAGAAAATTGCAAGTTTTCAAATTTAAAAGATGTAACATTTACAACAAGTTATGCCACTTTATACGAAGGCGATGATTTGAAACCATTAAAAGAGATTATTAATTTAAACGAAAGTAAATTAAGTGTTTTACATGTGTTTTGTGACTACGATTTTGCCGTTGAATTAGATAAAAATATTGATTTTTTTAATAAAAATTTCGAACATCCTGATTTTAAAAATCTCACTACCAATGAAGAACATGTTTTTGAAATAATAGAGAGTTATATAAAAGATAATAACGTTAAAATGCTAGCCATGAAATACAAATCACACTCTTTATTTGAACGTTTATTTTATAAATTAAAAATTGAAAGTGTTGCTTACAGCATCAATATTCCGTTATTGGTTATTAAGTAAATGCGTTAATTTTTTTCTTTTTCAAATGAAAAAACAGCGTTTCAATATAAAATGAAACGCTGTTTTACTTTTAATAGATTATAGTTTTTTAAAATATTAAACCCAGTATTTGAGCGCAAATTATTAATAGCACCATAGCAATGGGATAAACTGTAGCATAGGCAACAGAAGGCGCATTGGTTTTAGTCATGCTGTCTACAGCAGCTAAACCAGGTGTGCTCGTCATAGCTCCAGTTAAAGTTCCTAAAAGGGTAAGAGAATTAATTTTAAAAAATATTCGAGCTATTATGGTAGCAAATAACATGGGTACTAAGGTAATTAAGCCACCAACTAAAAATAATTTTATACCATATTGTAAATATGTTTCTACCAAGGTTGCACCAGCTTTAGTTCCTACGGTTGCTAAAAAGAGCATCAAACCGAACTGTCGCAATAATTGGTTGGCATTACCACTCATTACCCAAAGAATGTTCCCCGTTTTTCCAACCCGACCTAAAATCATGGCCACGATTAACACGCCACCGGTAAGTCCGAGATTAAAAGTTAAAGAGTTTCCAAAAGAAAATGAAACGCCACCTACTAAAATACCTAACACGATACCGAGCGCCAGAGGGAAAAAATTAGTATCAGACAGTTTACTTTTGTTATCCCCAATTAAATTAGATATTTGAAGCACATTATCTTTAGAGCAGGCAATCATTAATTTATCACCCATTTGAAGCTTTAAATTTGGACTAGGCGCTAAGTCAATACCACTTCTTCGAATTCTGGTTACTGTGGCATTATAATTATTTAAAAGATTTAATTCCCCTAAATGTTTATTAACCAATTCTGTTTTTGTTAATAAATACGATTGCACAATGTATTGATCTCCTAAAGAAATTTCAATATCGGCCTTAGGACCAATTAAAAGTTTTACTCGTTTTAAGGCTTCTTTACTACCAACTACTTTAATAAAGTCTCCTTTATGTAAAACCGTATTTTTTTCTGGAGTAAACGCTTTACCTTTATGCATAACACGAGAAATAACACCTTTAGTCATCGATCGTACCCGCAATTCTTCAATAGTTTTATTAATGGCACTTTCATTTTCAACTACAAAATGACTGCTTGTTATCATTTCATAATGACTACTATTCTTTAAGTTATAAGCATCTTCTTCATTAGAAATTTCAATTTTAAAAATCTTTGGATATAGTTTTACAAAAAGAATAACACCAATAACTCCAAAAGGGTAGGCAATACCATAGCCAATGGATGCTAATGGCGAATGAGTTACATCTATGGCGGTTGCCAGACCAGGTGTACTAGTTAATGCGCCAGCCATGAGTCCTATAGCAATTGGTTTTTCAATATCTAAAAATAAAATAGATAAAAGACTTATTAGGGCCGCAGAAAGTACAATGATGACAGATATGATAACGAGATTTTTACCATGTTCTTTAAACGAATCGAAAAAACCCGGACCAGCCTGTAAACCAATCGTGTAAATAAAAAGTATGAGGCCTATTTTTTGTAAAATATCGGGTAACGCAACACCTAAATGGCCAAATAATAATGCAACAAATATTATGGCAGAGATATCTAACGAAATGCCTTTTATTTTTATGTTTCCTAGAATAAAACCAAAGCAAATAATTAAAAAAAGCGCCAGGTAAGTGGTATTTACAAAATCCATGTGGTTAGTCGTGTTAAATTGTTTAACAAATGTATTACAAAACAGAATTTATAAATCTGATTTATATCAAGTATCTAAAATTCATATTGTTTTGAATTTTTATATGCATAATGTAACAATTGTTTATTTGATACGTCCTATAAACATCAATCAAAAATAAATCATAATGAAAGAAGACAATCAACTTATAATGCTTACCCATTTGAGTCAATTAATAACCTTAGTCATAGGTTTTGGTAGTTTGTTGTTACCACTTTTTATTTGGTACACGCAAAAAGATAAAGTTTATCAAATGGATATACACGGAAAACGAATTGTTAATTTTCAATTAAGCTTACTCGTTTACTGTATTTTATGTATTCCTTTGGTGCTTTTATGCGGTATAGGTTTTGTAGGCTTTATTATTTTAGGAATTATATCTGTTGTATTGCCAATTGTAAACGCGATTAAAGCAAATAGAGGCGAAGTGCCAACATACCCATTATCTCTTAATTTTATTAGTTAAAAATGTTTATTTGAGATAATTAAAAAGCTCACCAATTTGGTGAGCTTTTTTGTATTTTGTTAAAGTATCTAAAAGTTTAGTTTAGTTGATAAAGAATGTGGTGTAATTAAGATTTAACTTTAACAAAAAGAATTATAATTAACTGTTTAACATAACAGGCATTACAAGCATGGTTACTAATTCGCCTTCATCAAGACCATCTACAGGTGTTAAAATACCTGCTCTATTTGGTAAGCTCATTTCTAATTGTACTTCATCTGCACTCAGGTTGTTTAACATTTCTGTTAAAAAACGAGAGTTAAAACCAATTTGAATATCGTCTCCTTGATAATCACAAGTTAAACGCTCTTCGGCCTTGTTGCTGTAATCAATATCTTCAGCAGAAATATTAAGTTCGGCACCAGCTATTTTTAAACGTATTTGATGTGTTGTTTTGTTAGAGAAAATACTAACACGACGAACAGAGTTTAAAAACTGTGTTCTGTCTATTACTAATTTATTCGGATTTTCCTTTGGAATTACCGCTTCGTAATTTGGATATTTACCATCAATTAAACGACAAATTAACTCCGAATTTTCGAAAGTAAATTTAGCATTAGAATCGTTATATTCTATAGTGACATCGTCTTCGCTACCTCCCAAAATACCTTTTAATAAATTTAAAGGTTTTTTAGGCATAATAAACTCGGCTACTTGGCTAGCTTTAACATCTTCTCTGGTGTACTTAACTAGTTTGTGAGCATCGGTAGCAACGAAAGTTAAACTTTCTGTTGAAAATTGAAAAAATACGCCACTCATTACCGGACGTAAATCGTCATTCCCAGCAGCAAAAATAGTTTTGCTAATAGCTGTTGCTAAAATATCGCCTGTAACTACCGTTTTACTTGGGTCATCTAGTGTTACAGCTTTTGGGAATTCTTTTCCATCGGCGTAAGCCAAAGCATATTTACCATGGTTTGAGCTAATTTCAATAGTATTATTATCTTCAACAACAAAGGTTAAAGGTTGCTCTGGAAACGTTTTTAAAGTATCTAATAATAATCTAGCAGGAATGGCTATACTGCCTTCGCTTTCACTTTCTACTTGTAAATTAGAAGACATGGTTGTCTCTAAATCGCTTGCAGAAACTGTTAATTTACTATGGTCTAATTCAAATAAAAAGTTATCTAAAATAGGTAAAGTATTAGAGCTGTTTATAACACCACCTAAAACTTGTAATTGTTTCAATAAATAAGTACTTGATACTATAAATTTCATGTGTTAACTATATTATTTTATTGAGTTTTTAATAATTGAATATCCCTTAAAGCGGGTTTTTATTCAAATGTTTAACAACTAAATAAATGAGTTTGAGCGTTTATTATGCTATTTACAAATATATTCTATACATACTAATATAGGAAACAAACTTATTAACATTTAAGCAGTGTATTTTTTCTTTCTTATGTAACTAAAAAGAACACCAAAAGCAGCTAGTAATATAAGTGGTAATAAGATGTTTACGATTTGCCAAGTCGTTTTTTCTGAAGCAATTTTTTCTTGATTTAAAAAAGCAACTGCAATTTCTTTGGTTCGAATGTTTATAAGTCCGTTGTCGTCAAGTAAATAATTAACAGCATTCAATAAGAATTCTTTATTTCCGTAAGATTGTCCTGTCCATTTATCGAAACCTAATTCTTGCGGTTTATTTCTAACAACGTCGTTTTTAATGATGTCGCCATCGGCAATTACAATCATTTTTGTTGGTGCACTTTTAAGTTTATCGGTTTTTAATTTTAAAGGTTTAATACGATTGCTATAAACCGATGTAAAAGTACCTTCAAGAAGTACAGCTAAAGTCTGATTTCCTTTATTAAACAATGCCGGATCTTGTGGCTGCGTAACTAAATCTAAACTAATTTCTCGCGGCGTGCCTTCTAATTTTGTTAGAGGGGCCGTTTCCAGCAAAATTGTTTTTTTAATATTGTTTTTTAAGGTGTCAATTTGATTGGCAAAATCAAATTTCACTAAATTTAAATTATTGGTAATTGCATGATTGTTATTAGATGCCGCTAATGGCGAATAAGGCCATTGTAAATGTTGAAATTGAGCATTACTTCCTTCGCCAATAGCCAATGTAATTGGAGTCGAGTATAGTGTGCTGGTAATAACAGGATTTATTCTTACGCCGTATTTAAAGAAAAAGTCAGTTAAATTTAAATCTCTGGTTATGGCAAAATTCTTTCCGGTTTCGTTGTACAAACTGTCTTTTTCCATTGCCACAGCATCAACAAGCCAGAGGCTTTTGCCACCATTCATGGTGTATTGGTCTAAAACATATTTCTCTGCTTCGGTGAAAGCTTCGGTTGGTTTTGCGGCAATAATTAAATCGAAATCTTCTAGCTTAGTTAGTGTTTTTTGCGCATTGGTTTCTACACTATCTAAAGTAAAGGGCGCAATAAAGTAATACTCACCAATTTTCTTAATAAAATCGGCAATATATTTATCGCTCAATTCATTATTCCCTTTTAAAACAGCAATTTTTTTATGTTTTGGAGTGGTTAGTTTGCTTAAACCATCGGCGAATGCATATTCTAAATGTTGAACCGAGTTTGTTACTAATTCTTGTTGATCGGCGCCAATTTTATTTTTTACCAACGGAATGGTAATCGTTTCATCATTATAACTAGCTAACGCCCAAGGAAATATAATAGCTTGTGTCGATTTTCCATTTTCCTGAACACTTAATTGCATGGGCATTAACCCTCTTGCGCTTAATTGTTGAATGTTGCGCTCGCGGCTCGCTTCATCCTCAATAGGATTAATAAAGTTGAATATAATATTGTTGTTGATGGCGGCGAATTCTTCAAGAAGTTGTTTGGTTTCGTTTTGAAGTCTTCTAAACTCCGAAGGAAAATCTTCGCCCTGTAAAAAAACATCAATTATAACGGGCGCATCTATGTTTTCAACAATATCAACAGCAGTCTCGCTTAAGGTAAAACGTTTGTCTTCAGTTAAATCGAAACGTTTGTAAACGACTTTACTAAATAAATTAACAGCAAGTATTGCTATTATTAAAACGACAATATGTTTTGCTTTTTTACTCAAATTTAGTTTCTAATTGATATTGTTTAGTGCTAACCACCGTGTTGTTTTCAAACACCAATTCAAGACATTCTTGATTCATGTTTAAAGCGCCTGGTTTAAAACCTAAATTGTAATTCCATTTGTCTTTAGAATTCGATTTAATGGCATCGTCCCAACCAAACCATTCTGGTTTTCCAAGGGTTGCTTCAACTTCGGCTTTTGTTTTGCCTAAAAAAATGTTTTTTTCAACCATTTCGTTACTCATTTCATAGCGTAGTGCAGGTTTGCTAACCCAAGCAGCCTGATCAAAATGTTTTTGATGGTGATAATCACTAAAAATATTTATTAAAGGATATAAAACGTAATAATATACAATGGGCGTTAAGGCCAAACTAATTAAAAAACTTAACCATTTGCGTTTATCTATGGTGTTTGTAAATAGCCAAACAAGAATAAACACGATTATTAATAAAACAATAAAGGTAGGCGTGTAAATCATTTTTAATTTTTGTTAATATTTAATTTCGTTAGAATTAAAAAGAAAATAGTTAAGCTTATAAAATATATAATATCTCTGGTATCGAGGACACCTCGACTCATACTTTTAAAGTGAATATTCATACCCAATTGTTCTATAAAATTACTAGAAGTGAATTCTGAAATGCCTTCAAAACCAATATAAAATAGAAGACAAAGCACGACAGCAATTATAAAAGCAACAATTTGATTGTCTGATAAAGACGATGTAAAAATACCAATAGCGGTGTAAGCAGCTATTAAAAAAAGGAGTCCGAAATACGACCCCAAGGTGCTACCCATATCTAAATTTCCAACCGGATTTCCTAATTGATACACCGTAAAAACATATAAAAGGGTTGGGGTTAAACTAATTAATATAAGTACAAATGCACCAAAATATTTGCCTAAAACAATGTTTAAATGCGAAATAGGTTTGGTTAGCAAAAGCTCTAAGGTGCCTTGTTTTTTTTCATCGGCAAAACTGCGCATAGTTACTGCTGGTATGAGGAACATAAGAATCCATGGCGCTAGTAAAAAGAATGATGATAAGTCTGCAAAACCATAATCGAGAATATTAAATTCGCCTTTAAAAACCCAAAGAAACAAACCATTTAAAAGTAAAAAAACACCAATAACAAGATAACCTATTGGTGAGGCGAAAAATGAGTTTATTTCTTTTTTTAAAATGGCAAACATGTACTTTATGTGTGGGTTATTTTAATAAGCTTCAAAATTAATTGTTTTTATTTTGAAATGAATAGTTTTTGCATTTGTTGTTAACATTATACCTAATTTTCTGAAATTTTAGGAAGCACAGACGACGATATAAAATTAACGCTTACCGTATCCATTAAATTTAATCCCATTAAAGTAGAAGCACTTCCAACCGTGGCACTATTACTTTTATAAACCGCAATTTCTAAAAAGCCTCCCGAATTAAAAACGACCAAGCCTCTGCCTTCGTCGTGACGTTTATCTTCCGAAAGATTAAAATTGACGATATCACTGTATTTATTATGTATTTTTTTGAATTTATAATTACGCGCCGATATCTCAAAGGCACGCCCTTTTTGAATCACCTCAAAAAAGCTACGTTTAATGTTGGTAATAACATTTCCGTAATTATCGACATAAATAACACTGCCTATAATTTGGTTTTTGTCGTCGTTAACATAAGGCAGAATGTTTTTTATAGGTTTAATATTTGTAATTGGTTTTCCTATAACTTCCAGTGTACCACCACGCGCTATATGGCAGGCCACTTTTACAAAAACATCCAAAACAGGGAAACTCGTTTGAATTTTATCATGAATATTAATTTCTACTATTTTCTCTGGTGCTATTTCAGAACAAATCATACTTAATATGCCGTTATTGGCACAAATAAAATAATGATCGTTTAATTTAGCGGCTATGTGTTTGTTTTCCGGATTAAGTTCAGAATCTATACCTATAATATGTATGGTTCCTTTTGGAAAACTAACATAAGCGTTTTGAATGATGTATGCGGCTTCTAAAATATTAAAAGGCGAAACATTGTGTGAGATATCAACAATTTTAACATCAGGTAATTCACTTAGTATAGCGCCTTTTGTCCCGCCAGTAAAGTGATCTTTTTGTCCAAAATCTGTAGTTAAAGTTATAATCGCCATTGGCAAAATTGTTGATATGTTTTTGTAGTTATGTCTTTTAAATTTATGTATTTTTGATTGAAACGAGACAGAACAAAACTAATAAATCATTTCTTCAGATTAAATATTATTTTAATTAATCTTAGAAGTAATTTTAATTTAAATCGACCCCTTTGAACGAAATCATTATTGAACTTGAAGAAATCACTCCAAAAGAGTTTTTTGGAGCACAGAATGCCAACATCGAACTTCTAAAAAAATATTTTCCAAAGCTTAAAATAGTGGCTCGCGGAAATAAAATTAAAGCCTTTGGCGATGAAGAATTGCTAGAAGTCTTCGACAGCAAAATAACCATGCTTTTAAAACATTTTGCTAAATACAATAAACTAGACGAAAACAACATAGAGCGCGTGCTATCAAGCGATAGTAGCGACGACTATGCGACTTCACAACAAAGTGGAGAAGTTATTGTACATGGTGTAAATGGCAGAATGATTAAAGCCCAAACAACAAATCAGCGTAAAATGGTTGAGCTTATGCGTAAAAACGATATGGTTTTTGCTATTGGTCCAGCTGGAACGGGAAAAACGTATACAGGTGTTGCGCTAGCTGTGCAGGCTTTAAAAAACAAGGAGGTTAAACGAATTATTTTAACCAGGCCAGCGGTTGAAGCAGGGGAGAACCTTGGGTTCTTACCAGGTGATTTGAAAGAAAAACTAGATCCGTACATGCAACCTCTATATGATGCCCTACGCGATATGATTCCTGCCGAAAAATTAGCGATGTATATTGAAAACGGTACCATTCAAATTGCTCCATTAGCTTTTATGCGCGGTCGTACTTTAGATAATGCGTTTGTAATTTTAGATGAAGGACAAAACACAACCCATAACCAAATGAAAATGTTTTTAACTCGTATGGGTAAAAATGCGAAGTTTTTATTAACGGGCGATCCCGGACAAATAGATTTACCTCGTCGTACCATTTCTGGATTGAAAGAAGCACTTTTAATTTTGAAAGATGTAGAAGGCGTGGGTATGATATTTTTAGATGATAAAGATGTTATCCGTCATAAATTAGTTAAGAAAGTTATTGAAGCTTACAAGAACATAGAAAACAGAGATTAATTAAAAACGAATTTATATACAAAAGCCTGTTAATTTAAATTAATAGGCTTTTTTTTGTATAACTCCATAAATCAATATATTATTTGTTTTTGCTATAGAAAAAAGTTTTAATTCTGTAAATTTTAAAAAAAATCCTGTAAAGTATTAACTGTACTTATACCCGAGATTTGCAGTATAAATTTTAAATCAAAACAATATGAAAAAGTTATTTTTAATTACAGGATTACTATTAGGATTTAACACTATTTATGCACAGCAAAATGATATTGATATCACATCAGACAATTCTTGGCTTAAGGCCGGACTAACAGCAGGTGTGCCTCTGGGAGACGCCAGCGATTTATCATCTTTTAACATGGGAGTCGATCTTCGAGGACAATATTTATTTAATCCCAATTTAGGTATTGGTGTGGCATCTGGTTATAGCCATTATTTTGGTAAAGATGGTGTAGATGATTTTGGAATTGTGCCATTAGCGGGTTTTGTACGCTACTATTTTACACCAAGCGGCTTGTTTTTAGGTACAGATCTAGGATATGGGTTTTTAACTAACGCCAATAATAATGATGGTGGTCTTTATGTAAACCCTCAAATAGGATATCACAACAGAGATTGGAATATTTATGCTTTTTATCAAAATACGTTTGCAGAAAACGATATCGATTTACAAACAGTTGGATTGGGCGTTACCTACAATATTAGGTTCTAATAAATAGCTTCAATACAATACATAATTTTAAAAAGGAGAATGATTATTTCTCCTTTTTTTATTTAGTTATTGTTTAACATAACGAAACAAATTACATTTGCATTAATTAATAACTAGCCACTTCTAATGAATACAATTACAGCAACCAATTTTAATTTTCCAGGACAAAAAAATGTTTACAAAGGAAAAGTGAGAGAAGTTTACAACATAAACGACCAAGAATTGGTTATGATTGCAACCGACAGGTTATCTGCATTCGATGTAGTAATGCCTAAAGGAATTCCTTATAAAGGACAAATTTTAAACCAAATAGCAACCAAAATGATGGCTGCTACCGAAGATTTAGTTCCTAACTGGTTAACTGCAACTCCAGATCCCAATGTTGCTGTAGGTCATTTATGTGAGCCTTTTAAAGTTGAAATGGTTATAAGAGGCTACATGTCTGGTCATGCTGCTCGCGAATACAAAGCAGGAAAGCGCATGCTTTGCGGTGTTGCTATGCCAGAAGGGATGAAAGAAAATGATGCTTTTCCAGAGCCCATTATTACACCAGCAACAAAAGCAGAAATGGGCGATCACGACGAAGATATATCCAGAGAAGATATTTTAAAACGTGGTATTGTTAGTGAAGCAGATTATTTAGTTCTTGAAGATTACACACGTAAATTATTTCAAAGAGGAACAGAAATTGCCGCTAGTAGAGGTTTAATTTTAGTCGATACCAAATACGAATTCGGAAAAACAAAAGATGGTAAAATTGTATTAATTGACGAAATACACACCCCCGATTCTTCTCGTTATTTTTATGCTGAAGGTTACCAAGAACGTCAGGATAAAGGTGAAGCACAAAAGCAATTAAGTAAAGAATTTGTTCGTCAATGGTTAATTGCTAATAATTTTCAAGGGTTAGAAGGACAGGTTGTTCCAGAAATGACCGATGACTATATAACTTCCGTAAGTGAGCGTTATATTGAACTTTATGAAAATATTACTGGTGAAAAATTTATTAAAGCCGATGTTAGTAATATCCAGCAGCGTATTGAAGCCAATGTTCTGGAATATTTAAAATAGAATTTATAAATTATAAAAACAAAAAAGCCCATGCAACAGCATGGGCTTTTTGTATATAAACAGTTTTATTTAATCCCAGCTATTGGTTTTTGAAACAGCATAAGTGCCACCTCCAGTAAAAACAAGAGCTAGTGCACCAAACATGTATATACCTAAAAGTTCTAAAGCCCATCCGCCATGTTCGCTCATGCTAAAAATATCGTTACTATGTACTAAAAGCATAGCAACAAGACAATTTATAACAAAAATAAAAGCTGCAATTCTGGTTCTAAAACCCACAATTATAGCAACAGGCGCTATAATTTCACCAACCAAAACACCGTAAGCTAAAAATCCAGGCAAGCCTTTTTCAATAAGCATACTTTCAATAAACGTTAAAGCACCTCCAAATTTGGCTAAACCATGAAGTAACATTAAAATACCAACTGACAATCTGAGTATTAATAATCCTAGAGCTAAATTTCTTTTCATATTTTAAATATTTTTCACAAAGAAACTAACTAAAGGCAGTAATAAAAATAATATAGATTAATAAATATAAAGAGAGATGCTATGGTTTTGTTTTTTTTAATTTATCTACTACTTTACGAGCCAGATTGTACACAAAATGATTTGTTCGAGCATAATAAAACGAAATAATACAAACAACAATTACAAATAGGATCGCACCAAAAATAGCTTCCGTAGGATTTAATGCTTTATTAAAAAATCGTTTTAAACCATATCCCGTAAAACTTCCATAAAGAATAATAAAGTGTATTACATAAATAGAAAGTGTTTTTTCTCCAATTCTTCCTATTATAGATTGTTTCAAATAATTTTCTAATGAGTAAAATATTCCAAATAATACCAAAACATTTCCTAATCGCGTAAATAGGTAATTATAATCGGCACTTAATTTTAATAAATCGATATTAGTTAAGTAATGCAGTCTCAACAATAACCAAGATGAATAATACATTAAAAAATAACCAGCCACAAAAAAAGTTACTACGGTAAAAATTTTAAATTGGTTACGATGTACATGTCTAAAAAACACAGTAGAAATAAAAGCACCAAAGGCCGAATATCCAAACCATGGTAAAATAGTAAATACAGAGCCATTTATTTTAGTGATGTAATTAGAAATTATAAGCGGTAAATTAGTTACTTCTAAGTTTCTATATAATGGTTCTGAAACAAAACATATACAACCAACGGAAAATAAAACAACAGAAAATAAATAGGAATAATTTTTAAATAAGACATGTAGACAAACTAAAATTATTAATGACAGTCCAATACATTGTAATACATCGATAACTAAAAAGTAAGTGTTAAAATAACCTGAAAACCAACTTACTAAATTTATACGAAGACTGTAACCTATTCCTAGCAAGAGTAATCCTCTAAATAATCCTTTTTTTATACGAGGTTGGTCATCGCCTTTTGCATTTGCTTTTAAAAGTAAATAGGTAAATACCAATCCAGAAATTGTAAAAAATGTTGGTGCTGTAACACCTCTAAAATACGACCAGATTCTATAAGCTGTACTTGTGTCTACTCTGTAAACAGGCTCTAATAGCGTATCAATAAAATGTCCTTGAAGCATCATTAAAATGGCAAAAGCCCGAACAGCATCAATAAAATATAGGCGACTTGTTTGCACTAAATAGTTGGTTTTAATAATATAAATATACTTTTAAATTTTAATTTAAAATAGTAACGAAAGTATATTATTTATTTCAAAAATTTAACAGTATTTTAAATATTAATTTTTTCAATAAAATTGTGTTTTACTTAGTAAGTGTTATATTAGAGCTTAATCAAACATATCTTATTAAAATTGCAGATTAACCAACTGCAATGTTAAATTTTAATAAACCTGTTAAATTAATATTAAAACTATCAACTAAATTAAAATAATAAACATGACTAAAGGTAAAGCGAATGCTTACTGGAAAATAAATTTAAGGTATCTATTGGTGCTTTTATTTATATGGTTTTTAGTTTCCTATGGTGCTGGAATTTTATTCAAAGACACCCTTAATCAAATTAAAATTGGAGGTTTTAAATTGGGCTTTTGGTTTGCCCAACAGGGTTCTATGTATGTATTTGTTATTCTCATTTTCGTATATGTTCGTTTAATGAATAAACTTGATAAAAAATACGGATATGATGAATAATTTGTTTTTAGAAGCAGGTATTGGAGTTCAAAACTGGACGTATATTATTGTAGGATTAACTTTTGCCTTATATATTGGAATTGCAATCTGGACGCGTGCCGGATCTACAAAAGAATTTTATGTTGCCGGTGGTGGCGTTTCTCCTTTAGCAAATGGTATGGCAACCGCAGCAGATTGGATGAGTGCAGCTTCTTTTATTTCTATGGCAGGAATTATTTCTTTTGCGGGCTATGATGGTGCCGTTTACTTAATGGGGTGGACTGGAGGATATGTTTTGCTAGCATTATTGTTGGCGCCCTATTTACGTAAATTCGGAAAGTTTACAGTGCCAGATTTTATTGGAGACAGATACTATTCTAACACGGCCAGATTTGTTGGCGTTATTTGTGCACTTTTAGTATCATTTACTTATGTTGCCGGACAAATGCGTGGTGTAGGTTTGGTGTTCTCTCGATTTTTAGAAGTCGATATAAACACTGGTGTAATTATTGGGATGTTTATTGTTTTGTTTTACGCCGTTTTAGGTGGCATGAAAGGCATCACATATACTCAAGTCGCTCAATACTGTGTCTTGATTTTTGCTTTTATGGTACCTGCCATTTTTATTTCTTTACAAATAACAGGTAATCCTATTCCGCAATTAGGTTTTGGAAGTACCTTGTCAGATGGTTCAGGAACTTATCTGCTTGATAAATTAGATGGCTTAAGTACCGATCTTGGTTTTAACGAATACACAGAAGGTTCCAAATCGGTAATTGATGTATTTGCAATTACCTTAGCTTTAATGGTGGGTACAGCAGGATTGCCACATGTAATCGTGCGCTTTTTTACTGTTAAACGTGTTAAAGATGCTCGTAAATCGGCTGGTTTAGCTTTATTACTTATCGTTATTTTATATACTACAGCTCCGGCTGTGGCTGTTTTTGCAAGAAAAAATATGATTGAAACCGTTTCTAATAAAGAGTATCGTAATATGCCGGAATGGTTTAAAAAATGGGAAACAACTGGCCTAATTACTTTTAATGATAAAAATAATGATGGGGTTATTCAATACGTTGCAGACAAATCTAAAAACGAATTAGTTGTAGATAACGACATTATGGTACTGGTAAATCCAGAAATAGCGCAATTACCAGACTGGGTTATTGCTCTAGTAGCTGCAGGTGCACTAGCAGCAGCATTGTCTACAGCAGCAGGCTTATTATTAGTAATTTCATCATCGGTTTCTCACGATTTAATTAAGAAAATGGTTAATCCTAATATCTCTGAAAAAGGCGAATTATTAGCAGCGCGTTTGTCTGCGGTTGTGGCTGTTTGCGTTGCAGGGTATTTCGGAATTAATCCGCCTGGTTTTGTTGCTGCTACCGTAGCTTTAGCCTTTGGTTTGGCTGCAGCATCATTTTTTCCAGCTATTATTTTAGGAATTTTTTACAAGAAAATGAATAAAGAAGGTGCCGTTGCCGGAATGGTTGTAGGTATAACATCGATGTTACTTTATATGGTTAAATACCGATTAGGATGGTTTGATGAGGTTTTACCCGATAAAAGTGCATGGTGGTTTGGTATTTCTCCAGAAGGATTTGGTACCGTGGCCATGATTTTAAATTTTGTAGTATCAATTGTTGTAATGAAATTTACACCAGAGCCACCACAAGATGTTCAAGAAATTGTAGAACTAATTAGAATTCCTAGTGGAGCAGGAGAAGCTACCGGGCATTAGTTCAATTCATAATGAATAATTAAAAATTATACAGTTCATCAATTAAAAAAATAAACGCATAAACAAATCAACAGAAAAAGAAAATGAGTAATTATCACATAAAACATTTAGAAGAATATTATCAAGTTTATAGAAAATCTATAAGAGAGCCTGAAAATTTTTGGGAAGAGGTCGCCGAAGAACATTTTTTGTGGCGAAAAAAATGGGAAAATGTTTTAAGTTGGGATTTTTCTAAGCCCGAAGTTAAATGGTTTGAAGGTGCCAAACTAAATATTACCGAAAATTGCATCGACAGACATTTAACAACCCGTGGCGACAAAACAGCTATTTTATTCGAACCTAATAATCCTAATGAACCTGCAGAGCATATTTCTTATAAAGAATTATCTAAACGCGTAAATAAATTTGCTAATGTTTTAAAAGATAAAGGCATAGAAAAAGGCGATCGCGTTTGTATTTATTTACCAATGATTCCAGAATTGGCCATTTCTGTTTTAGCTTGTGCGAGAATAGGAGCAATTCATTCGGTTGTTTTTGCAGGATTTTCTTCAACAGCGCTATCAACAAGAATAAATGACAGTGATTGTAAAATGGTAATTACCAGTGATGGCTCTTATCGTGGCCCTAAAACTATCGATTTAAAAGGCATTGTTGATGATGCCTTAGAAGATTGTCCGGGTGTGCAATCTGTTTTGGTTGCTAAACGTATACACTCAAATATCTCCATGACAGAAGGTCGCGATGTTTGGTTGCAACCTCTTTTAGACCAAGCTTCAGATTTTTGTAAAGCTGAAATTATGGATTCTGAAGATCCACTATTTATTCTTTACACATCGGGATCTACTGGAAAACCCAAAGGTATGGTTCACACCATTGGGGGGTATATGGTTTATACTGCATACACTTTTAAAAATGTATTTCAATACAGAGAACATGATGTGTATTGGTGTACTGCCGATATTGGTTGGATTACAGGCCATAGTTATATAGTGTATGGTCCGTTAGCAAACGGCGCAACGTCTCTGATGTTTGAAGGCGTTCCAAGTTATCCAGATTTTGGACGTTTCTGGGACATTGTTGAAAAGCATAAAGTAAACCAGTTTTACACCGCACCAACAGCTATTCGAGCCTTAGCAAAAGAAGGTGTCGATTTAATTGAAAAACACAATTTATCATCATTAAAAGTTTTAGGATCTGTTGGAGAACCTATTAATGAAGAAGCCTGGCATTGGTATAACGACAACATCGGAAAGAAAAACAGTCCGATTGTAGATACCTGGTGGCAAACTGAAACAGGCGGTATTATGATTACTCCCATACCGTTTGTAACACCAACCAAACCAACCTATGCTACTTTACCATTTATTGGTATTCAGCCTGCATTAATGGACGAACAGGGAAACGAACTTAAAGGAAATCAAGTGGAAGGCCGTTTGTGTATTAAATTCCCTTGGCCTAGTATGGCCAGAACTATTTGGGGTAACCACGAACGTTATCGAGATACTTATTTTACGGCTTTCGAAAATAAATATTTTACAGGAGATGGAGCTTTAAGAGATGAGGTAGGTTATTACAGAATTACGGGTCGTGTTGATGATGTTATTATTGTATCGGGACACAATTTAGGTAGCGCACCTATTGAAGATGCTATTAACGAACATCCAGCAGTATCAGAATCTGCCATCGTTGGTTTTCCTCATGACATTAAAGGAAATGCCCTATATGGTTATGTTATTCTTAAAGATACAGGAGAAAGCAGAGACCAAAATAACTTAAGAAAAGAGATTAATCAAATTATAACAGAACACATTGGACCCATTGCTAAACTAGATAAAATTCAGTTTACCAGCGGATTACCAAAAACCCGTTCTGGAAAAATTATGCGTCGTATTTTACGTAAAATAGCTTGTAACGACACTAGTAATTTGGGTGATACCAGTACCTTATTAAACCCAGAAGTGGTTCAGGATATTATAGATAATGCGCTTTAAAACACACGTATTATTTAAGTAAATAGCCCCAGTTTAGATGTTTTCTTTTATCTAAACGACTTAATATTTTTAAAAACACCAATGCTGTGATAAGCGCATCGCCGGTGGCGGTGTGCCTATCTACTGTAGGTACATTTAATTCTTTACACAAATAGTCCAGAGAATAGGGTTTTGTGTTTTCTTGATAGATAATGTGTAAAGACCGCTTGTAAAGCACACCCGTATCAATAAATTTGTTTTTAAGCTTTCCTAAACCGTGTCTTAGTAATATTTCATTAATCATGCGTTTATCGAAACTTGCATGATGCGCAACAATGATGGCGTCTTTTATGTAGTCTAAAAACAGTTTTATAGCGTCTAATTCACTAATTTTTTTTTCAGAACCATTGCGCATTAAACCATGAATTTTTACGGTTTCTGGTTTAAAAATGTTTTGCTCCAAATAAATTTCGAAGGTATTACTTACTTCAATTTTTTTATTAATAATAGAAACAGCACCGATAGATAAAACACGATCTTCTTTAACATCTAAACCTGTGGTTTCGGTATCGAAAGCAACAAACCGGGTGTCTGTAATATCTGATTTCGATTTATTTTTAAAATGAGACAGATATACTTTCCAAAAATCTGGATACCCTGTTTTTTTTCTAAATAACCAATCAAACAACATATTAAACAAAGTTTTTTAAATCAAACTTCAGCTTTAAAGTTTCTTGAATTTCACTAATTGGCTTAAAACAACGTCTTAATTTAAGCTGTTCTTCTTTAGTTAAACTTTCAATTTCTATTAACTTACCTGAGTTGTTGTGTAATAGTCCTTGTTTGGTTTTAAATTTCGATAAGGCCTTAAAAGCATACGAACAAGATTCGTAGAGTTCTTTATTGTTTGGCTCTATTTCAGCTAATTTTTCATAGCGCTCGTAAGTATTGTTAACACTTTTAATTTTGTTAAATAAAGTTAACAATCTAGCAGCATCAATTAGAGGCATAAGGGCACGACTTTTTATATTAAAAAGGTCTTTTTTATCATCACTTTTTTCATAAACAAATTGTCTGAAAAAGCCTAAAGGTGACGGGTTTTTAAGCGCATCTCTTCCTAAAAATTTAAAGAAAAGAGCCGATTCGTCTAAGGTTTTGTAAATGAATTCTGTAAGTTCATCGGTAAGAGAAGAATCGCCATAAACACAACTGTAATCAAAAAATATAGATGCCAGTAAAATGGCTTTTTCATCGGGACTTAAAATCCAATCATTAAATTGGTGCTTCCATTCGGATATTGATTTGCACCACTCTGTGTTACTCGCCATCATATCGGCCTCGCAATATTCGAAACCTATTTTGTTTAACGATTTTGTAACATGTTTTGCTAATTCCAGGAAATATTTTTGTGTTGCTTCGTAGTTTTCATCATCTACATTTGCAAAAACAATGGCATTATCTTGGTCTGTAAACAGGAGTTGTTCTTTTCGTCCTTGGCTGCCAATAGCCAACCAAGCAAAAGCCACAGGTGGTGGACTTGGCATTTTTTTTAAAGCTATTTCTATGGCACGAATTGTAACGGTATCATTAATTTGAGAAATTATTTTTATAATGTGTGAAAGAGGAATACTTTGTTCTAAATAACTCTTTAAAAGCGCATTTGCTTTAAGTCTTGCCGCACGAAGTGTTTTGGTTCGCTTGGCTCGTTTAATTTCTTTTAAAATAACAGAAGGACTATTACCTAGGGTTACTAAAATATCATGATGCGTTAATACACCAATGAGTTTGGAATTTACTGTACCGTCTTTAGTGATACATAAATGCCCAATATTATGTTTTATCATTTGTAATTGACCATCGGCAACCGTTAAATCTTTTTTATTTGTATAAACAGGAGAAGACATAATATTTTTAACCGATGTATCAATTGGGTATAATCCCGTGGCAATTTTATTTTTAATATCACTGTTTGTAATAATACCCGTTGGCCGTTTTTCGTTGTCTACAACGATAATACAACCAATTTTGTGGGCACTCATTTTTATTGCAGCTTCTTTTAAAGTCGCTGTGGTATCGCAAGTAATTGGGTTTTTAGAGTAATTCGCCGTTTGAAAGTTTACAATGTCTTGGGGATTATTTGGAAGGTAATCAACAAAAATTTTACCATATTCTTCGGCTGTATATGGGTCGTAAGCATTGGTAGCAAAGGCTGTAATTAAAAATTTTTGAACACTAGCATTATTGTTTGTAACCGACTGAAATATTTCAATAGGTACGGCATAAACAATAGATTCTTCGTTAGCACTGGCTGTTAATTTGTAATTTTCTTTTGCAATAAGTGGCCGTACCCCAAAAACATCTCCGGCATCACAAATATTTATAACCTCCTGTATGTTATTGCTTTTAGTATGTAATAAGGCAATACCTCCATTTCGAACAATATAAAACTGGTTTTTAAACGATTCGCCTTTTTCGTATAAATTATCGCTTTTTTCTAAATACAAAATGGATACTTGGGTTGAAATAGCAAGTAAATCATCTGCTTTTAATAAGTTAAAAGGAGGATATGTTTTTAAAAAATCGTAAACGCGTTCAGCAATCGAATTTTTCATTCGTGATGTTTTTCAATTATAATTATTACGAAATGGAGGTTTTAATTAAATCATTTTAAAATTTAAAATTAAATCACCTTCAAGCGAAGCTTGTAAATGATCTCCTTTTTTTATTTCGCCTGTGCCAGACGCTGGCGTTCCAGTAAAAATTAAATCTCCAGGCTCTAAAGTCATAAACTTCGAAGTAAAAGCGATAATATCACTAAAATTGTAAATCATAAACGCCGTGTTTCCAATTTGCTTTTCTTCACCGTTTATAACCAAGTTAAAGTTAATATCGTTTAGGTTTGGAAAATTAGAAACTGGTTTAAAGGTAGAAATAGGAGCAGCGCCATCAAAACCTTTTCCTAAGTCCCATGGCCCTTTAGATTCTCTGTAGGCATTAAAAATATCTTTAGCAGTAAAATCTATACCAAGTCCAATTTCAGAAATATAAGAAGCAGCATTTTCCAGACCAATATCTTTACCTTTTTTGCCAATTTTAATTACCAATTCGACTTCATACATTAATTGGTTAGTGAAACTAGGGTAAATAACATCTTGGTTATTGGTTACTAAACTAGATTCTGGTTTAGAAAATATAATCTGATTTCCAGTTTTATTCGCACTTATTTCTTCTAAGTTGCCTACATAGTTTTTACCAATGGCAAGTATTTTCATTGTGTTTATAGTTTAAATTAATAATGTAAATTTAGTGAATTTAGATGTGTAAATTAATTTAATTCCATCTGCATTTTTTTTAAAACACCGACTTTTTTTAAGTATCTTATAGGTCTATAAAATAAATTTAAAAACACTATGAAAATACATGCATATGCCGCTAAAGAACAAGGTGCAAAACTAGAGAAAATAACTTATAACTTGCCAGAAATAGGCAAGGAGGAAGTCGATATAAAAGTCCATTATTGTGGAATTTGTCATTCCGATTTAAGTATGATAAACAACGATTGGGGCATGTCGCAATACCCCTTAGTGCCTGGACATGAAGTTGTTGGAGAAGTTATTGGTTTTGGTACTGAGGTTAAAGGTTTAAAAATTGGCGATAAAGTTGGTTTGGGTTGGTATTCTGCCTCTTGTATGCATTGTAACCAATGTTTAGACGGGAAACAACATTTATGTGGTTCGGCCGAAGCAACCATAGTTGGGCGACATGGCGGATTTGCCGATGCCGTAAGAGGTCACTGGTCTTGGGTTACACCATTGCCTGAAGGTCTCGATATGGCCAAAGCGGGACCCTTATTCTGTGGTGGTATTACCGTTTTTAATCCCATAGTTTTATCGGGTGTGCAACCTACAGACAAGGTAGGTGTTATTGGTGTAGGTGGTTTAGGGCACATGGCTATTAAATTTTTAAAAGCTTGGGGCTGCGAGGTTATCGCCTTTAGTTCCAATCCTAATAAAAAAGAAGAAATTTTAAAAATGGGCGCGCATAGCGTTATCGATTCAACCAAGCCTGAAGCGCTAGAAAGTATTGCAGGCTCGCTCAATTTCATTTTAAATACAACCAATGTCTCCTTAGATTGGAATTCCTTTTTAACAACGCTGGCACCCCAAGGTAAGTTGCATACAGTTGGTGCTGTATTAGAACCCATGGCCATTCCGGCATTTAGTTTAATAATGGGAGAAAAATCGGTTGGAGGTAGTCCTCTTGGAAGTATCGCTTTAACCCGTAAAATGTTAGAATTTTGTGTAAGACATGATATTTATCCAACTGTAGAGGAATTCAAAATGGACGACGTAAACAAGGCTATCGAACATTTAGAAGCTGGAAAAGCTAGATTTAGACTCGTATTAAAAGCATAAAAAATAGAAATTATGTCAAAATCAATGGATACTAAGAAGAATATTAAAAAAGCACCTGTTTTAACACCAAAAGAGAAAAAAGCAGCTAAACTTGCTAAAAAAGCAAAGCGCACTTAATAAGCAGTATGTTTTATAATGAAGCCACCTTAAGGTGGCTTTTTATTTTAGACTAAACAACATCTTAAATTTAATATTACTTATTTTTACACTTTATTTTTTTACTTAAAACATTTTAATGCAACAACTTCAATCGGCCTCAGAAACTTCAAAAAATTCTAAATCTAAAGTAACCATGGCTCAGGCCTTTAAAACCATTATTTGGCCGAGGCGAAAACTGGTTTTTATTGGTTTATTACTTATAGTTTTTAAAAGTTTAGCAGGCTTAATATTACCTTGGCAAAGTAAATTGTTGTTAGATGAAGTCGTTCCAAATAAAGATTTTAAACAACTTTATGGTTTAATAGCCATTGTTTTAGGAGCCATTGCTGTTCAGGCAGTGAGTTCTTTTTTATTAACACAAATATTAAGTGTACAGGCACAATATTTAATAAGTGAATTACGAGCGCAGGTACAAAAAAAAGTACTGTCTTTACCCATAAGTTTTTTCGATAACACAAAATCGGGGGCTTTAGTTTCTCGAATTATGAGTGATGTAGAAGGTGTTAGAAACCTTATTGGCACGGGCCTTGTGCAACTAGTTGGCGGGACTTTTACAGCCATTGTATCTTTAATAATTTTGATTAAACTAAATCCATGGATGACCTTATTTGTCTTTGTGCCACTGTCTATATTTGGATACATTGCCTTGCGTGCTTTTAAATACATTCGACCCATTTTTAGAAATCGTGGTAAAATAAATTCTGAAGTAAAAGGCCGACTAACAGAAACTTTAGCAGGTGTTCGTGTTATAAAAGCATTTAACGCCGAAGCCCAAGAAAATGAAGTTTTTGAGAAAGGAGTTGAAAAATTATTTGAGAATGTTAAAAAGAGTTTAACTGCTACGTCTTTTATGACAAGCGCTTCCACTTTTTTAATTGGTGTTGCCACTACTGGTATTATGGGCATTGGCGGCTACTATATGATACATGGTGAAATGACATCGGGCGATTTTCTGTTTTTTACTTTAATCCTTGGTTTTATGATTGCTCCAATTGTTCAAATGAGTAATATTGGAAGTCAATTAACTGAAGCACTTGCGGGTTTAGACAGAACCGAAGAACTTATGAACATGACCGCCGAAGAGGATAATGAAGCCCGAACCATTTTATTAGACAATATTAAAGGCGACATTGTTTTTAATGATGTTTCATTTGCCTATGAAGCCGGTAAAGAAGTACTTCATAACATCAATTTTACTGTTCCAGCAGGTTCTGTTACTGCTTTAGTAGGTAGTTCGGGGTCTGGGAAATCGACTATTGCGGGTTTATCGGCAACCTTTTTAACGCCTAAATCAGGAAAAGTAACCATTGACAATCAAGATTTATCTAAAGTGAAATTAAGTAGCTATCGTAAGTTTTTAGGTGTTGTTTTACAAGATGAATTTTTGTTTGAAGGAACTATTAGAGAAAACATCCTGTTCCCAAGACCAAATGCAAGTGAAACAGATTTACAAAATGCCGTAAAAGCCGCCTATGTAAATGAATTTACCGATAGGTTTGATGATGGTTTAGATACCTTAATAGGAGAACGCGGTGTTAAATTATCAGGCGGTCAGCGACAGCGATTAGCCATTGCCAGAGCTATTTTGGCAAATCCGAAAATTATTATTTTAGATGAAGCTACGTCAAGTTTAGACACCGAGAGCGAGGCCTTGATTCAAAAAAGTTTAACGCAATTAATAAAAGACAGAACAACCATTGTTATTGCTCACAGATTAAGCACCATTAAAAAAGCCGATCAAATTTTAGTCATTGAGTCTGGTAAAATTGTAGAACGTGGCAACCACGACGCGTTAATAGCTCTTGGCGGAAGGTATTACGATTTATATACCTACCAAGCAAAAATTTAAAGGCTTAAGGCTAATTTTTGTCTGCGTCTTACCATTATAAAAACTAAAACAGAAAACACACCAAAAACCGAAAACCCAATAAAAAGTGGTAATACCGATGTTTTTACAAACCCGCCAATGTAATTTGCTATAGGTACTGCCATTACAGTAGAAATAAAGCCGTTTATTGCTGCACCAATACCTGCAATATGCCCAATAGGTTGCATTGCTAAAGCTCTAAGATTTCCAAAAGAAATCCTAAGGCAAAAAATTGCAAGGCAAAAAAGCCCACTAAAACATAAATACTAGGGTTGTTACCAGACCAAAATAATAAAACATAGAGCAACGATACTGCGGCATATACTACTGATGACGCGTAGCCAATTTTAAACATCCCAAACTTCATAACCAATCTACTATTTAAAAAAGTAGCCAAACCAATAGAAATGGCCAAACTGGCAAATATATAGGGAAACATATTTGCGAGATTGTATTGCTTTTCAAAAATTTGTTGCGATGTACTTAAATATACCATAAACGAACCGGTAATAAAACCAGAAACCATGGTAAAAGCAACCGCTTCTTTTTCTTTAAAAAAAGCTTTCGTACCATCAATAAATAAATGCGAAGTAAATTTAATGCGTTTCTCTTTAGGTAAAGTTTCAGGTTGTCGTATCCATAACCACAACATGATTAATACACCAAAAATCAAATTAAAATAGAAAATAGATTCCCAGTTAAAAAGATATATTAAAAAGGTTCCCAAGGTAGGCGCTATAACAGGCACTAAAATGAAAAACATCACCACAATAGATACTATTTTCGCCATATAATCACCTTCAAACGAGTCGCGTATCATCGATAGTGTTAAACTTCTAGGAGCCGATAAGCCAACACCTTGAAAAATACGACCAAGAATCATCATTTCAAAACTTTTAGTTGTTGCACAAACAATGCTGGCTGCAATAAAAACCATAAAACCAAAGTAAACAATGGGTTTTCTGCCAAAACTATCAGATAGAGGACCAAAAATGAGTTGCCCACAACCAATACCTAAAAATATCATGGTAATTAATAATTGATTGTCGCTAGGCGTTTTAACATTTAAAGAAGCTCCAATGTCTGGTAATGCTGGAAGTAAAGCATCGATAGATAAAGCAACGATAGACATTAATGAAGCCATTAGGGCCACAAATTCAAATTTGAAATTCTGAGGTTTTTGCATGATGCAAAACTAAAGTATTAAATTTAGTTAAAAATTAAAATCAAGTTAATTAGCTTCATTTTATTGTTAAATTTGTTTTTAAGAATATTATACATGAGCATACAACCCTTAATAATATACATAAATAACTACATTAGTTTATCCGATAAAGATATTGCTTTATTAGAGGATAAATTATTCATTAGAAAGTATTTAAAAGGACAATATATTGTTCAACAGGGTGATGTTTGTAAATATTCTTGCTACGTTTTAGAAGGGTGTACCAAAACCTTTTATTTAGACAAAGAAGGCCAAGAACATATTTTAATGTTTTCCATTGAAGATTGGTGGTCTTCAGATATTGGTAGTTTTATTACACAGTCGCCTGCCGATTTTAACGTGCAATGTCTTGAAAATACCGAAGTTGTTGTTTTTGCAGAAGATATTATCGAAGAATTGTATGAAAAAATACCCGCTTTAGAACGCTTTTTTAGAAAAATAATTGAGAAAGCATTTGTAGCATCGCAAAAACGAATTGTAAGAAACTTTAGTCTTACTGCAAAAGAACAATATTTATTTTTCAGAGAACAGTATCCGCTTATAGAGCAACGTATTCCGCAATATATGATTGCTTCATACCTTGGTATTACCAAAGAATTTTTAAGCAAAATTAAAAGCCAGCTTATACAAGAGCAATAAATGTTAATCTAGATTAACATGATTTCATAAACTACTTCATTTTTTACCTCGTATTTGTTACCCAAATTTGTGTGAGACAAATTGGTATAAATTATGCACACATTAATCGAAAAAATTAGTGCTCTCAACGACATGATTTTACAAGGAAAAGCGCTTGAAGCATTTGACGAATTTTATCACGACGACGTAGTAATGCAAGAAAACGATACACCAGAATTTGTTGGGAAAGAAATTAATAGAAAAAGAGAAGAAGCGTTTTTTGCAGCCATAACAGAATTTAGATGCGCTAAGCCTTTAAAAATTGCCATTGGCGAAAATACGACCATGGTTGAGTGGCATTTTGATTATACTCACAAAGATTTAGGGATTAGAAATTTTAATCAAATTGCCGTTCAAGAATGGAAAGACGGAAAAATTATTAAAGAAAAATTTTATTACGGATCATAAAAATTAAACTAAAATTAAAACTAGAAAAATGAAAAAATTAATTAAAAATTTAGCAGCAGTAGCAATTGTAGCATTTGCAACATTTTCTTTTACAACCATCGTAAAAGAGAAAAAAGAAATTAAAATAGATGAAAGCAAAGTTGTTTGGAAAGGTTATAAAGTAACAGGTTCACACGAAGGAACCATTGCTTTAGAGTCTGGTTCTTTATCTTTTGAAGGAGATAAATTAGTAGGAGGTGAGTTTGTTATCGATATGACCACTATAAACTCTACAGATTTACAAGGTGAGTACAAAGATAAATTAGATGGTCATTTAAAGTCAGATGATTTCTTTGGTGTAACAAAACACCCAAAAGCAAGTTTAGTTTTTACTAAAGTAAAAGCTTCAGGAAAAAATGCTTACGAAGTAACGGGCGATTTAACTATTAAAGGTAAAACACACCCAGTATCGTTTGTAATTTCAATTTACGGAAATAAAGCAACTACATCATTAAAAGTTGATAGAACAAAATACGATGTACGTTACGGGTCTACAAGCTTTTTCGATGGTTTAAAAGATAAGGCTATTTACGATGAATTCGATTTAGTAGCTGATTTACAGTTTTAATCAAAGAGTGACTAATTTGATAGCAAGAAGGAGGTATTCAGAAATGGATGCCTTTTTTTTTGATTCTAATTGATTTTTTATAGCAGTATTAAAACCTATCTTTGCATCGAATTAAATTAAATTCAATGTCTTTTAAAAAAATAATAGAACCTCTTAAAAATAATTTGATAGATCAAGGTGTTTTAAAACCTAATGCGCTTCAAACTCAAATTTTATCAAAAATAAAAGGAGGCACAAGTATGTTTGTAATAGCACCCAAAGGCTCTGGAAAAACAACGAGTATGATAATTAGTGTTATTAATAAGCTAAAACATGCTTTTGAAGATGCGCCAAGGGCATTAATTTTTGTAAAAGACAAAAACGAAGCTTTAGAATTAACGCAGCTTTTTAACTACTACAAACGCGGTACCGATTTACGAGTGTATTGTGCCTACGAGCAAAAAAATATTGATGCGCAGCGCGATGAAATTTATGAAGGAACAGACATTGTAATTGCAACGCCCAAACGTTTAAATGCCATATTTTACCTTAACGGAATTAACTTAAATAAGCTGCAAATGTTTATTGTTGAAGATGCCGATTTTTTATTTAGAAACAACCATTTTGCCGAAGTAAACCGAACACCCGAAAGTATTGGTAAATGCCAGTATTTAGTGTTTGCCGAAAATTATGATGATCGTTTCGATCGTTGGCAAGATGCTTTTATGTTTAATTCTGAAATTATAAATTTTTAAATTCTTTTGATGAAAAACAGATTCTTAGCGGTTGTTTTTACAACTCTTTTTTCATTTGCTTTTAATTTTACCTCGTTTGCTCAATTTAAAAAAGAAAACCTAAAAATTGGTATTTCTTATGGTACAGGCTCACAAAATAAATTTCCTTTTAATTTAGCTAGTTATTCGCATACGGTAACTTTTTATAAGGGGGTAGTAAATTATAAATTATCAGAAAAAGGACGATGGACCTTTGAAACCAACATCGAGCCAAGTTACAATGTGGCCGAGCACCAACTTTTAAATAAGTTTTTTATAAAACCTACAGAACCTGATTATCAGGAAAAACAAGATCTATTTACTCAAAAAAGAACTATTAAGGAATATGTTCTTAATTGCGGATTAATTGCCAGATATACCATTTACAAGTCGGTTAGTGTTTATGCTTTAGGAAGTGTAGGTCCTATGATTTCAGATAAAGAAACCGAGCGTTTGGCAAAAGGTTTTGCCTTTTCAGATATTTTTGGTTTGGGGGTGTCTTATGGTATTGATAATATTCAACTTGATGCCAGATGTTCTGTTAGACATACTTCTAATTTGGAAACGAAACAACCAAACAATGGACACAATACAACAAACATCGAGTTTTCAATTTTATACAATCTTTAAAGAATTTAAATTCTAAAATTCGAATTATCCTGATGTTTCTTTATAGCTTTTCTAGAAAGTAAAATGCTTATAAATAACGAAACAAAAGCTCCTGTAGAAATGCCAGGAATAAAATTTATAAACAAGAAAAAGTCGTAAGCACCGTGAAATAATATTGCGAGCAGTAAACCTGTTATGTTTAGTACGACTCTGTTTTTAGAAAATTTAGCCTTACCAACAAAATAGCCCATAAGAATTCCAAAGGTTGCATGCGCAGGAACAGCTGTAAAAGCACGTAATATACCCACATAATATCCGCCTTGTAACACGTACATTATGTTTTCTGTGGCAGCAAAACCCATTGAAACCATGACGGCGTAAACAATACCATCGAAGGGTTCGTTAAAGTCTGCTTTAGCTTGGGAATAAAATTTAACAATAATATATTTACTAAATTCTTCGGTGAAGCCAACAACAAAAAACGCTCTAATAAATTGTTGTATAACACTGGTTCGGTCTGGTAATGGTAAAATAATATTAAAACCATAATACATAATCATCGTTATTATGATGCTTACAATGGGGCCTAATAAAAAATTATATAGCAGTAATCTTCGAGGTTCTTTTTCGTATTTATCTTTGTAGTAAATATAGAGAATAACTATAAATATGGGTGTAACGGCAAGAAGGAGCAGATTCATTTATTAACTTCCTTTTTAATCGTGTCTAATACAATTTGATAATAGTTTTTATTAGAAGGAATAAAATGATTGCTCGCGCCAATGGTATCTATTAAATTTTGAAATTTGGATATAGATATTAATTTTAAAGCTTCGACTTCTTCCTCTTGTACTTTTAATGCGGTTATAGGTGTGTTAAGTTCGGCTATAAACGTATTATGAAATTCATTATCGATAATACCGCTGTCGTACGTTTGAAAACAAGGAAAAACACCTACGCGTTTTAACTGGCCTTCTAAAATGGTTAATCCAATTTCTTCTTGGGTTTCTCTTATGGCGGCTTGTTTTATTGTTTCTCCAGCATCAATATGGCCAGCTACCGAGACATCCCAAAGTAACGGACAAATACTTTTTTTTGCCGAACGTTGCGAGAGTAAAACGTATCCGTTTTTGGTGTATAACCAAATATGCGCCGTATGATGGTAATATCCTTTTTGGTGAATCACAGATTTTAGTTCACTTGTTCCTAAGGGATTTCCGTGTTTATCAACAAGATCTATGTATTCGTCCATAAGTTTTTTATTTTGAGTTGAAATTTTGTTTGGAGTTGTGTTGCGTTAGGGGTTGCAGCGGCATCCTTTTGCTTTTCGCAAAAGATATAGCGGAAAACCCGACCCTTGTGGTAACGCCCCAATAATATATTTTAACAAAAAAATTCCCGCCGAAATTAGCGGGAATGATTTAAGATTATTTAAAATAACTAAAAGTTTCGCCGTCTTTTATGTTAAGTAAACTTTCGTAAATTAATTTAATTACGTTTTCTACGTCGTCGCGATGCACCATTTCTACGGTGGTATGCATGTAACGCAGCGGTAATGAAATAAGCGCTGAGGCTACGCCACCATTGCTATAAGCAAAGGCATCGGTGTCTGTGCCGGTGGCTCTTGACAGGGCAGAACGTTGAAACGGAATGTTTTTAGCTTCGGCAGTTTCGGTTATTAAATCGCGTAATTTTTGTTGTACTGCCGGGGCATAAGCCACAACGGGACCTTTACCAATTTCTAAATCGCCTTGTGTTTTTTTCTCAATCATTGGAGTTGATGTATCGTGCGTTACATCGGTAACAATGGCGACGTTCGGTTTGATGGTTTGGGTAATCATTTCGGCACCTCGTAAACCAATTTCTTCTTGTACCGAGTTGGTAATGTATAACCCGAAAGGCAATGTTTTATTGTTTTCTTTAAGTAAACGTGCTACTTCGGCAATCATGAAGCCGCCCATGCGATTATCTAGGGCGCGGCATACAAATTTGTCGCCATTTAAAATGTGAAATTCGTCTGGATACGTGATCACGCAACCCACGTGTACACCCAATTTTTCTACTTCTTCTTTGTCTTTAGCTCCAACATCGATGGTAATATTATCTGGTTTTGGTGCTTGCTCGTTCGATTTATCTCGGGTATGGATGGCAGGCCAGCCAAAAACACCTTTTACAATGCCGTTTTTAGTGTGAATGTTAACTATTTTACTTGGGGCAATCTGGTGGTCGCTACCGCCGTTTCTAATCACGTAAATTAATCCGTTGTCTGAAATGTAATTTACATACCATGAAATTTCATCGGCATGCCCCTCGATAACAACTTTATATTTTGCATCTGGATTTATAACTCCAACAGCAGTGCCGTAAGTATCTGTAATAAAAGTATCTACATATGGTTTTAGGTAATCCATCCACAGCTTTTGTCCGGTCCATTCGTAACCTGTTGGCGATGCATTATTTAAATATTTTTCTAGGAAGTCTATCGACTTTTCGTTTAGAATACTAGCTTTCGTCATGTTTTAAAATTTTGTACTAAAATAATAATATTAATAGAAATTGGCATCATTAAAATAAGTTATGTATTAATAAAGTTATTAATTATATCAAGTTTTAAATGATAGGTTTTTCCTTGAAAAGCGATAAAAATAAAACCACTAAAAAATGTTTAAGAGGAGGTAAATTATTAATTTTGAAATGTTATTGCTCCAATAGTTATATGAAGACTTTTATAAGATATATAATTTTATTTTTTCCTGTTTTTTTCTTTGCACAAATCAATGAATTTGAGCAGGATTCTACTTATATCTTAATGGAAGGCGATAGTATTGCACAGCCCATAGTAAATTTGCCAACGGTTGTTATTTTAAACAAGCTTACGTTTAAAGATTTAGAGGCAAGAAGACGCTATTTAATTTTAAAAAGAAAAACAATTAAAGTTTATCCTTATGCGAAATTGGCTGCCGATCGTTTGGATTCTATGACCAAGCGTTTGGCGAGTTTAAAACGCAACCGAGATAAAAGAATTTATACCAAGCGCATACAGAAATATATTGAAGGTGAATTTTCAGATGAATTAAAGAAATTGAGTCGTACCGAAGGACAGATATTAGTTAAACTCATACACAGACAAACAGGTACAACGGCTTTTAATTTGGTTAAAGAGCTAAGAAGCGGGTGGCGGGCCTTTTGGTATAATACCACAGCGAGTATGTTTGATATTTCTTTAAAACGAGAATTCGATCCTTATAATGTCCAGGAAGATTATTTAATTGAAGATATTTTACAGCGTAGTTTTCAAAATGGTACGTTACAGCGACAGCCCTCGGCAGTGAAATATAATTTCTACGATTTAAACGATAAGTGGTTGTACAAAAAAAATACAGATTAATATGCGGGTGCAATCGCCATTTGAAGAAAAATTAAATGCCACATCGCATGCTGTTGGTGCTCTTTTCGGATGGATTGCTTTAGTTTTATTGGTAGTTTATAACACAGAGAAATCACCTTTTAGTTTATTTAGTGTAATTGTATATGGTGCGTCGTTAATAATATTATTTACAGCCTCTACACTTTATCACTTGGTAACAGACCAAAAAAAGAAACACTTTTACCGCATTGTAGATCATATAAGTATTTACCTTTTAATAGCGGGCACCTATACACCAGTTTTGCTTATTACCTTGCCCCATAGCCTTGGTTGGCTGTTGTTTTACATTGTTTGGGGTATTGCAGCATTTGGGGTAGTTTTAAAAGTCTTTTTTACCGGGAAGTTTTCTGTGTTTTCAACCTTACTTTATTTAGTTATGGGTTGGTTAATTGTTTTCGATTTTACTAATTTAAGCAAGGCTCTGCACCCCAATGCTATTTTGTTATTATTTGCTGGCGGTTTAGCTTATACGGGTGGAATTATTTTTTACGCCATTGAAAAAATCCCTTTTAATCATGTTATTTGGCATTTGTTTGTTTTGGCGGGGGCTGTATGTCATTTTTTTATGATTTTCTTTTATGTAATTTAATATGATGCATATAACACAAGCAACCACTAAACAAGCTTTCTCAGATATTGAATTATTAGCCGATACGATTTGGCGAGACCATTATATTCCTATAGTAGGTAAATCGCAAATAGATTATATGCTCGATCAATTTCAAACAGCAAAAGCAATTGAAAATCAGGTTCAAGCGGGCATGTCTTATTTTATAATGTACTTGGATAATGCTGCCGTTGGTTATTTCGCCATAAAACCAGAGGAAACCAACATGTTTTTAAGTAAAATTTACGTTTTAAAAACTCAAAGAAATAAGGGTATAGCAAAAAACGCAATTCATTTTATACTAGAACAAGTTAAAATTAAACAGCTAAAAGGTATACGGCTAACAGTTAATATAAACAATGAAATAGCCATTAAAGCTTATAAAAAACTAGGATTTATAATTACCAAACCCATAGTAGCCGATATTGGCAATGGCTTTGTTATGGACGATTACGAAATGGTAAAAAGCCTTTAAGTTAAAGGGTTATAACGATTTTAATTTATCGACATCAATTTTAAATAAATTCACGGCATTTTTCCATAAAATCAATTCTTTTTTCTCCTGCGGTAAATCCAACTGCTCCATAAATTTTAAATACGAATCCATGTTAGAAATAGGCCAGTCGGTGCCATATAACAAATAGTTAGGGTCGCCGGCGTAGGTTATCATTTCTTCAATTTCTTTTTTCATGAAACGTTCAAATTTTTCAGAAAAATTACCTAGCACCAAGCCAGAAATGTCGGCATGAACATTCTTGTTTTTGTAAACCACTTCCATACAATCGCGAATCCATGGGTTGCCAACGTGGCAAATTACAATTTTAAGTTCGGGATAATCAACAGCCAAATCGTCTATATGAATCGGGTGAGAGTATTTTATTTTACCTGTTGGCGCATACGTATCTCCCGAATGAAACATTACAGGCACATCGTATTCAATAGCCATGTCGTAAACCACTTTTAAGCGCTTATCGTTCGGATAAAAAGGTTCGTAACCAGGATAAAATTTTAAACCTTTAATAAGTTTTTGATCTAAATAACCGCTTATTTCGTTAAGATCTCTGTGGTTGTAATTTAAATAACTAATGCCAGCTACAACACCTAAATTATCGTAACCTTTAATGGCTTCAACAACTTGTTTTGTGCTGGGTCTATGTTCATTCACTTTGTACGATGTTAACACCAACGAATAATCTACTTGGTTTGCTTTCATGTTTTCTATAAGCTTGTCTAAACAAGCTTCAAGTGAAACAACGCGGTCTTCGTGGTAATTGTTAATATGGGTGTGAATGTCAATAATCATGGATTTGTTTTTATGGTTAATTAGCCTTCAATAACATCTCTGTATTCATTAAAAAAGGCTTCAAAAAGCGTCATGTTTACATTAAAAAATTCCATAACATCGCGCCAAGTATTTTTGTTGTGTATAGATACTTTTTGGTCGAGGATAACGTAAATTCTTGAAATTTCTTTTTCATTTTCTAAAAAATACGCCTCTTCGTATATGGCATCAGGTAAATATTCGTCTATTAAAATAGATTTTAAAGCGACCAGTTTCTCCCAATAATTTATGCGATTTTCTAGATCGTCCTCGAGATCTAAGGCTACAAGAGCTGTTTTAGTATCAAAATGAAATTTAAAACTTAAACCTTTAAGTTTCGTATCGTATAAAATCCATTTTGTTGGAAACGACTTCCCGAAACTGGTCCAAAATTCTTGACGTAATAAGCGAGATTCTTCTTTGCTAAACATGTATTACTGAAAGTTTAAAGTTACAAACTTTAAAATAAACATTGTGTTTTAGGTGTAAATTCTATAAAAATTTTAACACAAAAACATTTCATTTAAATGCTGGTTAGTATTAAATGTATAATTTAAAATAAGTAATTTAAGATATTGATTTTAAAATACTTAAATTAAATAAGCAACACCAACACCGGCTATTATAGAAATAAATTTCGACAAGTTAAATTTATGGCCTTCGCCACTTTCAAATAAAATAGTGGTAGATATATGAAAAAATATACCAATAACTATGGCATTAATAACTTGAGAATAATGGGCTACCATTTCAGAAGTACTTGAAATAAAAGTTCCTAGAGGCGTCATAATAGCAAAAACCAACAAAAATAAAGCAATCTGCGATTTCTTGTAATGCGACTGAAACAAAAACATCGTTATTAAAGTAGCAATAGGAATTTTATGCACCAAAACACCATACACCATGTCGTTATGGTCGTGAATAGCGAAACCTTCTAAGAAGCTGTGAATACACAAACTAATAAACAACAGCCAAGGAAACGCTTTTTCGTGGTTGTGTATGTGCACATGACCGTGTTCGGCGCCTTTCGAGAAAAGTTCTAGAATAATTTGCAGTAAAATACCGCACATAATATATAAACCAGAAAACTTACTATCTAAATGTTCGTAAACCTCTGGTAGTAATTCAAAAAGCGTGAGCGCCAATAAAAACGAACCACTAAACGAAAGCAGTAATTTCGTGTTTATCGATTTTTGTTTTTTAGTAACACTTGCTAAAATAAAACCAATAACAACCGCCAGTATAGGAAAAATAAATTTATTCATTAAGCTATAAATTCAATTTGTAAAGTAAAAAAGTTACAATTATTTAAAAATCATAACCAAACGTTCCGATGTTTTGGGGCTAAATTTATGCAATTTATAATCACCAAAAACATCTAACAAATAGACATCGGCAGCTTCAAAAAGCGCTTCAAAATCGGCTAAAGTAAAGGCTTTTACACGCTCTTGAAAATTATAATCTTCACCTTCAGTATTAAAACTAATATCTTTAACAATATAGCCATTTTCAACATAACGCTTTAAATTAAAGGTAATACCATCAATGGTTTTTGTCTCTTCGGGTACTAAATTATTTATTACAAATTCACTATTCATAAAGTCAATAACAGCAAATCCAGAGTCGTTTAAATTGGCTTTAATGGCTTTAATCGTGTTTAAATTGTCTATTTCATTTTCAAAATACCCAAAACTTGTAAACAAATTAAAAACGGCATCAAAAGTTTTTTGAAACGGCTTACACATATCATGCACCACAAAATGCAAGTGTTCGTTTTCAAATTGTTTCGCAAAAGCAATGCTGTTTTCACTTAAATCGGCTCCCGTAACATCAAAACCCAAGGTATTTAAATACACCGAATGACGGCCACGACCACAAGCCAGGTCTAAAATGGTGCCTTGCTCGGGGATATTTAAGTAATTTGTAATGTTATCCATTAAAAATTGCGCATCGCTATCGTCTCTATCCTTATATAAAATATGGTAAAACGGTGTGTCAAACCACGAAGTAAACCAATTAGAAGTATTTGTATTCATAAACTTATTTGGAGGTTCCCTTAGGTTGTTTAAGCAACCTAAGGTCAGGCTTTCCGCTATATCTTTTTTGCTTTTAATGGCAAAAAAGGATGCCGCTGCAATCCTTAACCTAAATTCATATTAACTTTAATATTCCCGCAAAATTACGCTATTTTTGCAATCTATTAAAGGGAACTAAGCAAGTAGTACAAAAAAATGGAAGAAAATTACACAATGGTAGCCAAAACCTTATTTGGTTTCGAAGATTTACTAGCAAACGAACTAACACAATTAGGCGCACAACATGTAAAAAAAGGGGTGCGTAATGTGTCGTTTACTGGCGATAAAGGCTTTATGTATAAATGTAATTTAGCCTTGCGTACCGCCATAAAAATATTAAAACCCATCCACAGTTTTCATGTTAATAATGAGAAAGATTTGTATAATAAAATATATGCAATGGATTGGTCTCAATATTTAAAACCTTCTGGTACTTTGGCTATCGATGCTACTATACATACTACATTATTTTCGCATTCCCTTTTTATTGCCCAAAAAACCAAAGATGCTATTGTAGATAAGTTTAGAGATACAACAGGAGAACGCCCGAATGTAGATTTAAAGTTCCCCGATTTAAAAGTAAATGTGCATGTCGATAGAAACCTGTGTACCATTTCTTTAGATTCCTCTGGCGATTCCCTGCACAAACGTGGTTATAAATTAGCGACTAACATTGCGCCAATAAACGAAGTTTTAGCAGCAGGATTAATTATGCTTTCTGGTTGGGACGGACAATCAGATTTTATGGACCCCATGTGTGGTTCTGGTACCATGCTTATCGAGGCGGCTATGATTGCCTGTAACATACCACCAAACCTTATGCGTAAAGAATTTGCTTTCGAGCGTTGGAGCGATTGGGATGTCGATTTATTTGAAAAAATAGAAGAATCACTACTTAATAAAACCCGCGATTTTCATTATAAAATTATAGGTTACGATAAAGCACCTAGTGCGGTAACCAAAGCAAAAGATAATGTTAAGAATGCCCAACTAGACGATTTTATAGAAATTAAACACGAAGACTTCTTTAAAACTCAAAAAGGCGGCGATAATAAATTACACATGGTATTTAATCCGCCTTATGGCGAACGATTAAATATCGATATGGAAATGTTTTATAAAAATATTGGCGATACCTTAAAACAAAATTACCCCAACACCGATGCCTGGTTTATAACCAGTAATCTGGATGCTTTAAAATTTGTAGGATTGCGTCCGTCTAGAAAAATTCAGCTTTTTAATGCCAAATTAGAATCGCGTTTAGTGAAATACGAAATTTACGCAGGTAGTAAAAAAGGGAAGTATATGAACTAGTTAGAATTTTTAGTAGAAATGGATCGCGTTTTATAAGAAATGAAAATGCATATTAATAACAATATTATCTTTCCAATCAAAGCACCATACCCAAAACTACTTAGTTTAAAAATGTTCAAAGATATTATTTGCAGGGCTTGAACTAAGAATAAAATTGAAGCCAAAATAAAACCATAATGGATAATTTTTTTCATAATTAAAAATATTAAAAGCGGAGTAATTTTTTACACCGCTTTTTTAATAAAATTAGTATTTAACAGTTGTAGTTGTTGGTGAATATATACCAAAAGTTAAAACAGAAACTAAACCATTAACAAATGATTGTCTTGTAAATACAGTATAATTTTCTGATCCATTAGCCATTTGTTTAGAATCTGAAACTGCAACTGGCGCTAAGCCATCGATAAGGTAGTGATTCCATTTAGTAATTTCTGTATTTCCTTGAGCACCTTTTCCAACAACGCTCGTGTAAGAGTAACAAGAAGTTAATAAAATTGATGCAGCAAACGCAACAGTTAATGTTTTTTTAGTCATTTTTTTTAATTTTTAAATTGTTAATTACTTTTTAATTATTACCATATAGTTACTGGCTATAATTAAAATTCTGGTCGAAAATAAGTTTATTTTGTAAGAAAAAAAATATGTAAAAATTTGCTTTTTTAAATATTTTTTCTGTGTGATTTAACTTCTTAAAATAGAGATTGGTAGGTTTTTAATTATTTAAAAAATATTTTAAAAAAAATAAAAAGCCCTTTTACAATTTTGTAAAAGGGCTTTTTTTAGCATTTAAATGTTATAACTAAGTCAAGGTTTTTTGTTTAATTCCAACCACCACCTAATGCTTTGTAAATGGCAACATTAGCTATTAATTGGTCTTTTTTAGTTTCTATTATTTCTATTTTAGAATCTAAAGCCTCTCTTTGTGTTAACAATACATCCATATAATCTGCTCGGGCCGATTGAAATAAACGCACCGATAAATCGATAGATTCTGTTAAAGCATTTACTTGTTGTAGTTTCAACTCGTAATTCTTTTTAAGATTATCGATGTTAGAAAGCTGGTTCGAAACTTCCATATAAGCATTTAAAATGGTTTTTTCATAATCGAAAACCGCCTGTAATTGTCTTGATGTAGCATTTTTATATTCTGCTTTAATAGCATTTCTATTAATAAGCGGCCCAACAAGATCTCCAACAGCCGAATAAATTAACGATTCTGGCGTACTGGTTAAGTATTTTGTGTTAAAGGCTTGTAAACCAACACCAGCTTTAATACCAATAGAAGGGTAGAAGTTTGCTTTTGCTGCTTTCGTATCTAATTTAGCAGCAGCCAACTCAAACTCAGCTTTTTTAATATCTGGTCTGTTTTGCAGTAATTGAGATGGTATACCAGCATCGACAGGCGTAATAACCATATCAACAAATTTATCGGAATCACGTTCGATATGCTTCGGGTATTTACCAACCAAGAAATTTAATGTATTCTCGGTTTCAACTATTTGCTGCTGAATTTTATACTTGTTACTTTGGTTTTTGTAAACTTCCGCTTCAAATCTGCGCACAGCCAGCTCGGTGGCTTTAGCAGCTTCTTTTTGTAAGCGTACCATACGCAGCGCATCATTTTGAATATCTAAATTTTGTTCAATCATTTCTAATTGATTGTCTAACGCCAGTAACTCGTAGTAAGCATCGGCAATTTCAGAAACCAACGATGTTACCATAAAGTTTTTACCTTCAACAGTAGCAAGCATCTCATAAACAGCGGCTTTTTTACTGTTTAGTAATTTCTTCCAAACATCGAGCTCCCAAGAAGCCGAAAGTCCCGCAGAAAAATCGGTTAGAGGTTCTGGGAACTCTTCATTTTCGCGAATGTTCAGATTTTTTTCAACGGCTCCATTTCTGGTAAATTCACCTACTTTTTCAACTTCGGCTCCAGCATAAATATTTACAGAAGGTAAATATTCGCCCGTACGCGCTTTCACTTCGTTGTTTGCCATATCGATGCGTTGTAACATGATATTTAGTTCTTGGTTGTTAACCAAGGCCGTGTCTATTAAAGCAATTAAATACGGATCTGAAAAATAATCGCGCCATTTTATAGAAGCGATATTAGCTGAATCTATAGATTGATTGCTGTATTGCTCGGGTACCGTTGTATTCGCCTCGCGAAAGGTTCTTGAGGGCACACAAGAATAAATAGATGCCACCATAAGAATACCGAAACAACAAGATTTTGCAAGCTTATTTATGTTTTCTATTTTATGCTTCATTGTTTTTACTTTTAGTTAATTTTTTTAAAAGCTTTTTAATTTGGCGAATTGAAATTTTAGAATTTTCTTCCGATTCGCTGTTGCGCATCAATTCTTCAGAGAATAGCTCGTTAGACTCGTCTTTAATTAGGTTTTTACCATCAGACATTTTTGCGAATATGAAATAAAGTCCAGGAATTACTAACACCCCGAAAATCGTTCCTATAAGCATACCACCCATAGCCGAACCACCAATGGTTCTATTTCCAATAGCACCAGCACCTGTTGCGACTACTAAAGGAATTAATCCGGCTACGAAGGCAAAAGAGGTCATTAAAATAGGTCTGAAACGTGCTTTAGAACCTTCTATCGTAGCTTCTAAAATACTCGCGCCTTCTCTGTGTTTCTGCACAGCAAACTCTACAATAAGTACTGCATTTTTACCTAGTAAACCCACAAGCATGATAACACCAATTTGAGCATAAACGTCGTTTGCTAATCCCATAACTTTTAAAAGCGCAAACGAACCAAATACCCCCACAGGCAATGACATAATTACGGCAAATGGTAATAAGAAACTTTCGTATTGTGCCGCTAATACAAAGTACACGAATATAAGCACGACTATAAATACGTATAGCGATTCGTTACCACGGTTAGCTTCGTCGTAAGACAACCCTTCCCAGGCAATATCGTATCCTCTAGGTAGCGTTTGGCTAGCCACTTCTTTTATGGCTCCAATGGCATCACCGGTTGTAAAACCAGAGGCTGGTAAACCGTTTATAGATGCAGAATTATACAGGTTATAACGTGTAATTTCGTTCGGACCTAATTTTTTCTCCATACTCATAAACGCCGAATACGGTACCATTTCACCTGCTTCATTTTTAACAAAAAGTTTTTCTAAATCGGAGGGAAGTGCACGATATTCTGGTGCTGCTTGTGTATATACCTTGAAAAATCTACCAAAACGAATAAATCCTTGTTCGTAGGTACTACCAATTAAAATATTAAGGTTTTCCATCGCCTTACCAATAGAAACGCCTTTTTGCATCGCAATTTTATTATTTATTTTTAATTCGTATTGCGGATAATTAGAAGAGTAAAATGTAAATAAACCGGTTAGTTCTTTTCTTTCTGAAAGGGCTTCCATAAACTTGTTATTTACTTTCTCGAAATCGTGAGGATCAGACGTTGTGGTTTTGTCTAACAAACGCATTGAGAAACCTCCCGATGCTCCGAAGCCTGGTACTGCTGGTGGCTCAAAATATTCAATTACAGCACCTAAATCTTTAGTTTCTTCCTCTAATTCTTCCATAATTTCATGAACAGAGTGAGAGCGTTCCGACCATGGTTTTAGGTTAATTAAACAAGTTCCGGCGTTCGAGCCACGACCTTCTGTCATGATTTCATAACCCGCTAAAGATGATACCGATGCTACACCATCCATTTCTTCACATATTTTTTGAAGTTTTCTGGCAACATCGTTTGTACGCTCTAAGGTGGCACCTGGAGGTGTTTGTATTACGGCATAAATCATTCCTTGATCTTCGTTAGGAATAAAACCGGACGGCAGACTTTGGTTTGTGAAAAAGATACCAGCACAAAAGGCTAATAAAATTCCGAATGTTACAATACGTCTGGCTACAATTTTGTTTAATATGTTTACATACTTTCCGGTAAGTTTTTCAAAACCATTGTTAAACCAAGCTATAAATTTGTCTATGGGCGATTTTTTTAATTTACCATTGTTGTTTTTAAGCATCATGGCACAAAGCACCGGTGTAAGCGTTAATGCTACGATAGCCGAAATAATAATCGATCCTGCCATAGTAATGGAAAACTGACGGTAAAATACACCCACAGGTCCCGACATAAATGAAATAGGTATAAACACCGAAACCATTACCAGTGTAATTGCAACAATGGCACCACCAATTTCTCCTAATACCGCAGATGATGCTTTATATGGTGATAAATGTTCTTCTTCCATTTTAACATGGACAGCTTCTACCACAACAATAGCATTATCTACCACAATACCAATGGCCAATACCAAGGCAAAGAGTGTAATTAAGTTGATTGATAGTCCAAACATTTGCATAACGAAGAACGAACCAATAAGCGATACAGGCACCGCAATAATAGGAATTAATGTAGAGCGCCAATCTCCTAAGAATAAGAAAACCACAATGGCTACCAGTATAAAGGCATCTCTAAGTGTGTGTAATACTTGCTCGATAGATGCATCTAAGAAATTGGATACGTCGTAACTAATTTTGTAATCGATTCCTGGAGGTAAATCTTTCTTTAATTCGGTTAATTTTTCTTTAACGGCATCAATTACATCTTTACCATTACTTCCAAGGGTTTGTTTAAGGATGATTGATGCAGACGGATGCCCATCTAAATTCGAGTAAATATCGAAGAATTCACTACCAAGTTCTACATCGGCAACATCTTTTAATTTTAAAATTTCACCTTCTTCAGTAGCTCGAATTATAATGTCTTTATACTGTTCTGGTTCGTTATACCTGTCTTGATAGGTTAACACATATTCAAGAGATTGCGAAGTTTTTCCAGAACTTCCACCCAAACGCCCTGGTCGGGCAATAATACTCTGGTCTTCCATCGCTTCTAACACATCTTCGGCAGAAATGTTGTAAGCGCGCATGCGGTCTGGTTTTAACCAAACACGCATGGCATATTTTCTACTTCCTAAAATTTGAGCACTTGCAATACCATTAATACGTTGAATTTCTGGAATAATTTTAGTGTATGCGTAGTTGTAAAGGAATAATTCGTTGTCATCTTTGCCATTTCCATAAAGGTTCACGTACATTAACATACTTGGTTGAATAGGCGTAATAACAACCCCTTCTTTTTGAACCAATTCGGGCAATAACGGCATCACTTGGTCTACACGGGTTTTAACCATTACAACCGCTTGGTTGGGGTCGGTGCCTGGTTCGAAAATAACACGTATGGTACCTTCACCAGCACTGGTAGCATCGGAAGCTAAATAACGCATGCCTTGTACACCGTTTATAGCGGTTTCTAAAGGAATTAACGTTGAATTTACTAATACTTCCGAACTCGCTCCTGGATAGGCAATAAAAATATTAACTGTTGTAGGTGCAATTTGAGGAAATTGCGATATGGGTAATTGTTTTATGGCGAGTAAGCCCGTAAAAACAATTATAACCGAAATGACTATTGCCAGTACCGGTCTTTTTATAAATTTTTTAAACATAATTGTTAGGATTAGGGTTTGTTACTCTGCGTATAAGGCTAAGTGCGTTAATACAGAATTTGGTTCTACAAATTCTGTATGAATCTTTTCTTTATCCTTAACCATTCTAATACCCTCAAGTAATATTTTATCGTTTACAGATAAACCTTTTTCAATAACAAATAAATGGGGTAACTCGGCACCAACTTTTATTTCTCTTTGTCTAACAACATTGTTTTTGTCGATTACAAAAACATATTTTTTATCTAAAATTTCGAAAGTTGCTTTTTGCGGAATTATAATAGCATCTTTTAATGGAACATTCATTAAAATACTACCTGTTTCTCCATGTCTTAAAATACCATTCGGATTTGGGAATGTGGCTCTAAAGGCAATATTTCCAGTTTCGTTGTTAAATTCTCCTTGAATAGTCTCAACAACTCCCATTTCATTAAATTCTTTGTTGTTTGCCATTAATAGTTTTACTTCTTTTTTAGAGTCTTTGTCGGCGCTAATAATGTAGTCTAGATATTCAGATTCTGGTACGTTAAAATATACCCACATTTTACTGTTATCGGATAGGGTTGTTAGTAATTCGCCTTCGTCTAATAAACTACCTTCACGCACATGAAGGTGGTCCATAATACCATCAAAAGGCGCTTTAATACTAGTAAAACCTAAGTGTGTATTTGCTAATTGTACTTCGGCTTTTGCTTTTTCAAAACTTGCTTTAGCCATGGCTAATTCGTTTTTAGAAACAACGTTACCATCGGCAAGCAATTGGGTATTTTTAAGTTCTATTTCGGCTACTTTCGCTTCCGCTGAAGCTTTTTGAAGTTCGGCTTGATAAATGTTTGGCATAATTTGGAACATTTGTTGCCCCTTTTTTACAACCTGACCTTCATCAACAGAAATGTTTTGTAAATATCCTTTTTCCAGCGCTCTTAATTCGATATGACGAATGGAGTGGATTTGACAAACGTAATCTTTAGTAATAGATGTATCTCTTTTTATTGGATTTGTAACAAGATATTTTACATCTTCGTGTTTTTCATGCTTTTTTGATTCGCAACTTGTATTAAGTATAAACGCAAGTATGCCAACGAAAATGAATGTTTTTTTCATAGTCTTAATATTTGAAAATTTTTAGATAAAATGATTGTACAGGCCTTTGAAAACAAATTCAAATAATTGCCTAGTTTTTTAATAATTGGTTTGAAATGTATTTAAAAACACAGGCTATTGAAGTGGTTTGCCTGCTAGAAACATGTTATCAAATTATAAAAACCTGAAACTTGAGGTGTAAGCTAACGGTAGGTTTAATAAAATAATAATCGAAACATTTACTGTTTTTTACAAATTTGTAAGCAGTGTTTTCTAAAGTATTACTATGAAAATTAGCAATATAGGTATTGCTAAAAGGTATTAGTTTTTGGTTGGATCTTCCATGTTCTTCATCTTCTTCAAAAGTCTCACTTTCAATAACTTCAGATACATGTTGGTGTTTTTGTTTTGTGTGAGCATGTATATCAAATTCAGAATTCGGATTTAAAGTTTCAGAAGTAAGAAGCGAAACGTTATGATCTCCAATATAAAATGCATCCTTTATGCTGTTTGTTGCATTCGCAGAGATATTTGCGAACACATGTAGCAAAAGGAATCCTAATAATATAATATGTTTTTTTATAGTTAGGTTCATTTCGGCGTTAAAATTATTGTAATTGCATATAATCACCAAATGGAGTTTGGTTAAAATATGTTAACATTTAAAATTTTATGAAAACTGTCGTTTTTAATAATTAAAATTTATTTACTGTAATATTTTCAATTTAAATGTTTTATTAATGCATTTTAATGAGAATCAAAAAGATGAAGATTAAAAATATTTCGTAAGTTTTTGTTTGAAAACGCACTCGAATTATTAAAAATAGCGCTGTAACTATCTAACAAATTCTTGTTTTTTAGCGTGTTTATATTGTAGTTGAAAACGGCTGGATAGTAGTAATCGAACAACGTATTCGAGAAACCTCCTTTACTCATGAGGTAACTTAAAGAAGTATTCATTGTCGCACATTCTTCGGCTAAATTAAATGCATACAAAATTCTTGAATGTTTAATTTTAGAAATGGTTTCGTTGTATGGATAAGCATAATCTATATATTGATGCAGCATTTCGTGTAAAATGGTTTCAACTAAAGCTTCACGCATATAAAGTTTATAGTTTTCTTGGGCAGTTGGTTTGTTGTAAATAGGTTTGCTACCTTTAGTATTATTGGTTCCTAAAATATTTTCAGAATGGATACTTATTACAGGAATATTGGCGTATCGGGCAACTAAAACACCATCGGTATTTGGAAAATAGCCTTCTTGTAAAAAAGTGGTTAAAGATTCTGCAATGTAAATGGGATGTGCATTAAAAGCAATCCAAAACGCTTTATTAGCATTGGCAAATGTTTCAAATTTAGGACGATCGGTTTTATAAAATGTTGTGTTTGTAAACAACATCTGGAAGGCTTCAGGGTATCTGTTTTTTAAAATTTCTATGGCACGAATACTGTAAAATATATGTGTTTGGTCTGTAGCGCTATTGGTTTCAGTTGAAAAATAAAACTGATCGTATTTATAAATATAAAGCGTTTTATTAATGTTAGATGAATTGTTTGATGAAATTGGATTCTGCTTGAAAATATTTAAATCGTTAGGATGTTTATAGCCTAAATAGATTAATTTCTTAGTGTTTATAGGTGTTTCAATATCTTTTGTTAATACCTGATTAAGAGACGCTGTTTTAATAATATGCGATATTTCCAGGTCTATTTGAGCGCTTGTTAAATTTTCCTGATTGAAATCGTTAGCCGATTGAATCCAAGTAACATGTTTCTGAGACAAATTAATGTTAGAAGAATTCAAAGTTTGAGCGTTTATACTAAAGCTTATCAAGCAGGGTATAGCAGCTTTTAAAATATTGTGTAAAGTAGATAAAGGTTTCATTAATAACATTTGAATTACTGTCATGGGCTTTTAATTGAATAACCGTAGTTTTTACAGAAGCATAAAAGCTACTTAATTTTAGATAGTTCTATGATTAAGTAGCTTTAAAAACACAAAAATAGTTTTGTTTTATTTTGGTATTTGCTGACTCAAACAATGCAAAGTCCCGAAGCCCCAAATAAAATCGGTGGCCGAAATACCAATAATTTCTCTATCAGGAAAACAATCGGCGATTATGTTTAAGGCCACTCGGTCGTTAGCATCATTAAACGTAGGCACCAAAACAGTTTTGTTAATAATTAAAAAATTAGCGTAACTAGCTGGTAAACGTATGCCATCAAAATCCAATCGTTTTGGCATAGGTAAACTTACCACGTTAGGGTGTTTGCCGTTTTCCAGCGTTGCCTCTTTTAATCGTTTTAAATTGTCTTGTAAGGGTTTGTAATTAGCATCTTCAGGGTTATCTTCAACAACAGTTAGAATGGTGTTTTCGTTTACAAATCGTGCTAAATCGTCAATATGTCCATGGGTATCGTCGCCTTCAACCCCGTTTCCTAACCAAATAACATGTGTTACACCTAAGTATTCTTTAAAAATAGCTTCGTAATCACTTTTGTTAAAGCCAGCATTTCTAACTTGTATGTTTGGGTGCAACAAACACTCTTCGGTTGTAATTAAAGTACCTTTACCATTTACTTCTAAAGCACCACCCTCTAAAACAACAGGTTTTCCTTTGTATAAAACCTGTTCTAACGGTATATTTAATGCTTCGGTTACTTTTTGGGGAACATGTTTATCTAACTTATAATTAGAATATTTAGCCCAACCATTAAAATTGAAATTTAAACCTTTACGATTTGTTCCATTTTTTACAATAATAGGACCAGAATCGCGCATCCAGCTTCTATTGGTTTTTTGAATGATGAAGGATACGTTTTTTAAATTAACATGCGCCGTTTCGAGCATGTTTTGTACTTTATCTTTAAGTTTTTCGTTAGCTACAACTAAAAATACAGTTTCAACTGAAGCTACTTTTTTTATAAATTCTACAAAAGCCCATTGAATGGCTTCGTATTTACCCGGCCAATCGTTGCCATTATGAGGAAAACATAACAAAACGCCTTCTTGTTGTTCCCATTCTGCGGGAAATATCCAGTTAGATTGACTCATTAGTCGATTGCTCTTTTAGTAATATCGCCATATTTATCGATGCGACGGTCTCTTAAAAATGGCCAGTTTTGACGTACATTTTCTTGTAATTTTAAATCGACATCGGCCAATAATATTTCTTCTTTATCTACAGATGCTTGTGCTAAAATTTCGCCCTGTGGACCTGCAATAAATGAAGACCCCCAAAACTCGATACCATTCGTTTCTGGCAAGTATTTTTCTAATCCTATTCTGTTGGCTGCTGCCACATAAACCCCATTGGCTACGGCGTGACCGCGCATAACATTCATCCAGGCACCTTGTTGGTTTTCGCCAAATTCTGCTTTTTCTTGTGGATGCCAACCAATGGCTGTTGGGTAAAATAAAACCTCGGCACCTTGTAAGGCTGTAAGTCTTGCTGCCTCAGGATACCATTGATCCCAACAAATTAATGTACCTATATTACCTTTTTTAGTTGGAAACGATTTAAAACCTATATCGCCTGGTGTGAAATAGAATTTTTCATAAAAATGAGGATCGTCTGGAATATGCATTTTTCGGTATAACCCAGCTTCAGAACCATCGGTATCTATGATGTATGCGCTGTTATGGTAAACACCCGCCATTCTTTTTTCGAAAAATGGAACGATAATAACCACACCCAGTTCTTTAGCTAAATCACTAAAGGCAGTAAATGATGTGCTGTACAAGGGTTCCGCGTAAGCGAAATTATCGACATCTTCACTCTGGCAAAAGTAGTGGCTGCTATAAAGCTCTGGTAATGAGATTACTTCAGCGCCTTTTGCTGCAGCGTCTTTTACCCATTGAATGCATTTTTTTAAATTATTCTCTGGAGTGTTATTCAAGTTTAATTGTATAACAGCAATTTTATAGGTGTTTTTTGGCATTATATTTTATTGAATGATTACTACAAATATATAATTTTAAAATTATTTATCTTTTTTGTAAAGGGGTATTCTATAGGAAATGGTATAGCCGTAACCAACGCCAATTCCGCTGCTATCGTAGGTTTTGTTAAAACCGGGAATGTATACATTTATGAAATTATCGGGTTCGGTTTCACTGGCTAAAAATTTAAGCTGTACGTTTAAACCGAAATATAAATTTGTTAAAACCTGTGCTTTTATACCTAAAATAACTTCGGCCCAAATGGCAGTTAAACCTTTAAATTCGGTTAAATCAGACGATGAAAAGGGCGGGTAATATTGATTTGTGGTGTATATGGTATAACTATTCAAGTTCTGACTAAAGCTACTGGCACCAATACGAAATCCGGAATAAATCATATTGTCCATATCTAACCAATTTTGGTATAAGTTATAGTCAATGCCTCCTTTAATGTAACTGCCTTTGGTAGTGATGTTTAAATAATCATTAACAGTGTTTTTTTCTTCTGTACCAATTTCTCCGGCAATGTATAAACGTTTTTTTAATCGGTAGTCGGCTACTATTTCGAAACCTTTATAATCGTCGTCTAAAAAGGAACGTACTAGTTTAGAGATATCTCCACCAACACGAAGGCCATACTTTTCCTTGATTTTTATTGAGTCGTTTACAGTTTTTTGAATACTATCGTTTTGAGCATGAACAGACACACAAAACACAAGCAATATTAAAAAACTTTTAATGAAATATGTTGAAATGTGTTGTTGTTTCATTTTCTAAGGGTTGATTATCTAAAAGCGGTTGTCTTGCCAAAATCCAGTTATTGCCATCGTCTTCTATTGTAAGAGTGATGCTGTTAAAAATGGTTTTGTATCCGCAGGCACGCGATACAAAAACTTCTTCTCGAACATAATTTATGGTAATAATATCTTCGTTTCCTTGGTTTGGATCGATAAAATCGTCGCTTGTGTCATTAGGTGTACCATTATCGTTTACTTTACTATCTTTTCTAAGCCTATATTGCGTTTGGTTGGCATCGGTACGTAGTGGTAATAGTAATTTATTTGTGGATGTTATTTGAAAACCAGGTAAAATGGTATTGTTATCGACGCCTACAACTACTAAACCAAACACATTTTTTCTGTTTAATTGATTGGCCGTATCATACAAATCGATAATTAATCTGGGTGTTGTAGAAGTGGTTGCGGGACAAATATCGTCACGTTCGCAACTAATGTTAACACCAACTAAAACGGCCATAACGATTAAAAAAATAAACTTTATATACTTCATTTATTTTATTTTGAATGTCTTCTGAAATGCATCAGAATAACGATTTGGTTTTTTATTTGAATTAATGTTTTTCTAAAAGTACAACATTTTCAACATGAAACGTTTGCGGAAACATATCCACAGCTTGCGTTTTTGTTACTTTATACATCTTGTTCATTAATTCTAAATCTCGGGCTTGGGTTGCACTATTGCAACTCACATAAACCACTTTTTTAGGTGCAATGTTTAAAATTTGCTGAACGACATCTTTATGCATGCCATCGCGGGGCGGATCGGTAATAATAATATCTGGATGCCCGTGGGTTTTTATAAAAGTGTCATTAAAAACATGTTTCATATCACCTACAAAAAACTCACAATTAGTAATATTATTGCGTTCTGCATTTTCTTTAGCTGCAAGAATAGCATCTGGCACAGCCTCAACACCTATTACTTTTTTTGCTTTTTTAGAAACAAATTGTGCAATGGTTCCTGTTCCTGTGTATAAATCGTAAACAAGTTCATTGCCAGTTAATCCAGCAAAATTTCTTGTTATTTTGTAAAGTTCGTAGGCTTGGTCGGAATTGGTTTGATAAAACGACTTAGCATTTATTTTAAATTTCAAACCTTCCATTTCTTCAAAAATATGATCGGCACCTTTATAACAAACAACATCTTGGTCGTAAATAGTGTCGTTTGCTTTTTCGTTAATAACGTAAAGTAATGAGGTCACTTCTGGAAAAGTTTCAGCAATAAAATTTAATAATAACTCTCGATTTGCTTTATCTTCTTTAAAAAACTGAATTAATACCATCACTTCTTTGGTAGACGAGGTACGAATCATCATGGTACGCAAAAAGCCAGTTTGGTTTCTGGGATTAAAAAATTCTAAATTATGTTTAATAGCAAAAGCTTTCACCGAATTTCTAATTGCGTTCGATGGATCGGCTTGCAAATGGCATGTATTTAAGTCAAGAATTTTATCCCACATACCAGGAATATGAAAGCCTAAAGCATTTCTATCGCCTAAATCTTTATCAGATTGAACTTCTTCTTGTGTTAACCAACGGCTATCACTAAAAGAGAACTCCATTTTATTTCTGTAGAAATATTGGTTTGCCGAACCTAAAATAGGAGTAACCTCTGGAAGTTCAATATGCCCAATTCGCGTTAAATTATTAGTAACTTCTTTTTGTTTGTAAAATAACTGATGCTCGTAAGCCATGTCTTGCCATTTACAACCACCACAAACGCCAAAATGCTCACAGGCAGGCTCGGTTCTTTTATCTGAAAGTTTATGAAACAAGGTTGCTTTTCCTTCGTAATAAGCTTTACGAGCTTTAAATGTTTGCACATCTACAACATCTCCAGGGACAGCATTTGGTAAAAAAATTACTTTGCCATCTGGAGCTTTAGCGATGGTTTTTCCTTTCGCACCGGCATCTAATACCTCTACGTTTTCAAAAACTACTTTTCTTGTTTTTTTTCTAGACATGCTGCAAAAGTAAATTCTTTTTCTGTTTTAGTAACGTCCTGTTGGTTAAAATTTTCAGTAAATTACAGTAAAATAGGAACTGATAATAATTTTAAGTTAGCAACAATATTTACTAACTTGCAAGTCCTTAGGGATGATTTCTCTCCCACGCTGAATTTTCGACTCTTCGAAAGGATAAAGGTACAGTAGGAATGGTTATTTTATCAATTTAAATTTTATTTAAAATGGCTATTTTAGAACAGTTAACTTCGCAACAAGCGATTGAATTAGAAAAAAATTACGGCTCGAACACCTATCACCCCTTACCAGTGGTTTTAAGTCGAGGCGAAGGTGTTTATGTATGGGATGTAGACGGCAAACGTTATTACGATTTTTTGTCGGCTTATTCTGCCGTAAATCAAGGGCATTGCCACCCAAAAATTGTTGGCGCACTTATTAAACAAGCACAAACTTTAACATTAACATCGCGCGCGTTTTATAACGATATGTTAGGTAAGTATGAAAAATATGCTTGTGAATATTTTGGTTTCGATAAGTTATTACCAATGAATTCTGGTGCAGAGGCTGTAGAAGCGGCCATCAAAATTTGTAGAAAATGGGCTTATGAAGTAAAAGGCATTAAAGAAAACGCAGCGAAAATTATTGTTTGTAATAAGAATTTTCACGGACGCACCACAACCATCGTATCATTTTCAAGCGATAATGTGGCAAATAAAAATTTTGGTCCCTATGCCGATGGTTTTATAAACATCGATTATAATGATTTGGATGCCCTAGAAAATGTTTTAAAAACACACAGTAACATTGCCGGATTTTTGGTAGAACCTATACAAGGGGAGGCTGGCGTTTATGTGCCAGATGAAGGTTATTTAATGAAAGCAAAAGCCTTATGTAAACAATATAATGTATTGTTTATTGCAGATGAAGTGCAAACAGGTATTGCAAGAACTGGCCGATTACTGGCAACTTGTGGTAATTGTACGTGTGCAAACAAAGATTGTTCTGAAGCTCCAGATGTTAAACCCGATATTTTAATTTTAGGTAAAGCTTTAAGCGGCGGTGTTTATCCGGTGAGTGCAGCTTTGGCCAACAACAATATTATGGGGGTTTTAACACCAGGAACTCACGGAAGTACTTTTGGTGGGAACCCTATGGCAGCAGCAGTTGCAATTGCAGCTTTAGAAGTTATTAAAGAAGAAAAATTAGCTGAAAATGCCGATAAACTTGGTAAGCTTTTTAGAAGTAAACTTAACAAGTATATTGAAACAAGTAACATTTGTAAATTAGTAAGAGGTAAGGGGTTATTAAATGCAATTGTTATTAATGATACTGAAGATAGCGATACAGCATGGAATATTTGTTTGGCTTTAAGAGATAACGGTTTGTTGGCTAAACCAACTCATGGTAATATTATTCGCTTTGCACCACCATTAGTAATGACCGAAGAGCAGTTATTGGATTGCGTCAGTATCATTACCAAAACATTACAAGCCTTTGAATAAATTTGTTTAGAGCTAAAAACAAAAAGGCGACCAATTGGTCGCCTTTTTATATGTTATTGTTGTTGTTGGAGTTCCATAAGTTTTTCTCTCATTAAATCTTCATTTTGAAGTGTTTCCCAACCAAAATAAGTAATTATCCAAATAATAAACACCACAAATAATATACTTAATATAAGGCCAATATAACCCATTATTTTTCCTGCTTTAACATTGCCATAACCATCATAATTTTCAGGAGCTTCTTTGTAAATATTAGTTGCTTTTGTACCAAGTATAATTGCAATTATAGCAAAAATAAGTCCGGGAGCACCATAACAGCAACATCCTACTATAGATAGTATGCCCATTACTAGTGTTAAAGTCGAATTGGGTAAGTTTTGTTTTTCCATTTTGATTGTTTTAGATGAATTTTAAAATATAGTTTGTAAGAATAAAGATAAAATTTATTACAAATAAAACTAATAAAATGCGGTGTCCATTTTCAAATTTAAATTTCAAGTGAAAAATTAAAAACACTAACATAATGATAAGTGTGTAAATCGCTGGATACATATAAAAGGCATCTACAAACTCACCTTTAGTTATAAGGCTAACAGAACGTTGCATACCACATCCCGGACAATCTATACCAAACAGTTTCTTGTTTAAACAAGGAATCATGTAGTCTTCTAAATTTATCATTTATAATTTTTCAATGATTATAATGTAAAATTAGACAATAATGTACGTTGTGAAACTTATTTAGATGAAGAAATAACAACTTTTTTACTTAAAACCTGATTATTCTTAGCGCTTATTTTAGCAACATAAACCCCTTCACTTAATGATTTGGTAGAATAATTATATTTTTGTTTTATGCTGTTTATTTGATTTCTTAAAACCTCTTTTCCAGAAACATCAAACAATTGAAATAACGAAATATCTATGTTTTTTGGATTGCTAATGATTAATTCGTTTAGGTTATTATTTTGAAATACTAACAAATACTCGACCATGTTGTTGTCTACACCTAAAGTTTGGTTGTTTTTAAATGTTATTTCAAAACGATCGTTATAAGTGCCTTTTGCAATATTAACCTCAAAATTTTCAGATTGTAAATCAACATAAGTATCGTTTGCTTTATCATGAAGATAAATAGGTGTATTCGTATCAAAATTTTGAACATCGGCAATTCTAAACCTTAAAGGCATATTATTTTCAATTTTTACGCTTAAAGGTATTTTTAAATCTGCATCAAAAGGTAGTGCCTCTGCTAAATAAGGTTCATTATTGGGAAACCAGGTCGCATCAGACTTAAGTAGCTCATCTTTATTAATTTTGATTTCTAAACCATAATCAAAATTAAGCGTGGCGCTTGGGTGAAAAGTTTCTGTAATTTGTCTGGTATAGGTGTTGTTGAAGTCAACATTTAATCTAAAGCGCTTACAATAGTCAGGAACTCTCGAAAACGGATATTCATCGGTGCTTACTTTACTCTTTGTTTTTGTGTTTTTATAAAAACTACTATTATCAGAAGGAACACTTTCTTTTTTGTAAACACGGAAACTATTTTTTGCCTTTACGGTTCCATCGGCTATACCTTCAACCATAAATCCTTGTCCAACAGGGATATATCTTTTAACTTCCTTGCTTAGTGAGGGCGGTGTAGTCGATGTTCCTACAATATTACCATTACCATCATAAGTTCTAAAAGTGGCAGGGTTGAAGGTTTCTGTGGCGCCATCGGCACTAATAGTGTAGGTGGCATATCCACCATCGTACGCCGTTAAATTATGAGAATTAACATTTGGGTTTTGATCCCAGAAATAAAGCGCACTCGTAATAACAGATTTATTTTCAGGGTCATGAATAAATTCTAATGCATCCATAGCAGATGGGTAAGGGTTTCCAACCAACGAAAATTGGCCTGCTAAAACATTAACACTAATGGTTCCTGTATTGGGTTTTCCTCTAAAATCGTAAAGTTGACTATCGCCAGAACCTAAAGTGCCTTTCATTGTAAATCCTTCACCAGGATTTATGGTAGCAGAGTTTCCTACATAAATCCAATCGGCATAAGCAGTACCTGCTACATATTTCCAAATCCAATAGCTTTCAATTCTTAAGGGGGAAGAGATCCCATTATAACCTGGAAGACGTAACACCGATGCCGGATTTGAGTTTGTTAAATCTACAACATCATTTAACTGGGTTACAGAAAAAGGGCTGTTTCCTGGTCCTGCAATTTTACCACCTACAGGTGAACACCAGTAATTATATTCGTAAGCGCCTACATTACCTGTTTGGTAAACACTTAATTCTCCAACTCCCGAATTTCCTGTGGTTCCGGTACCTTGAATAATTTGAGCTTCATCTCTAAGATAAATTTTACTATTAGCTTCATTTAAATTAATATCATCGTTAACAAAAACAATTTGATCTTTAACAAATACATAAGCATTGTTTCTTACCGATAATTGAGCAAATGAGATACCATTAATTAACAGAACTAGTAGCGCTAAATTTTTGTTCATTCTAATTTGGGATAAAATTATTGTAACAAAGATATTTAAATTTTTCAACATCAAATACTTATCAATCTACTAAGATATTAAAATAAATTATAAATTTTATTCACAAGATTATAATTAATGTAATTTTATACTCTTAAAACGTCGTTTTTCTTATGAAATATTTAAATTACTTTTTAATTGTTATAGGTGCTTTTGTTGCGATGTATGCAAAATCTGGAGCCAATCAAAATCAATACATATTAATAATTGGTATTGTGTTTTTAATGTTAGGGGTTTATAGAATTTCGAGACGTATTCCTAGCAAACAAGATAATGATGATATTACTGAAGAAGATACATTAAATTAATTGTTATGAGTTTTAATATTGGTGATGCTGTATTAGTTTTAGATGAAGATATGGCTGGTGTAGTAATAAAAATAAAAAATGATGTTATTACAATTGAAACAGAAGATGGTTTTTTGTTAGATTTTAATGCTCACGAACTGCTTAAGATAAAATCTAAAAAAGCTTTAAAATCGGAGTTGTCGTCTATTTCTAATATTAATGAAGTTATAAAAGAAAAAGAGAAAAACACCAAACCCAAATCACAGCCAAGGGTAAAAGCAAAAGAGCGTTTTGAACCCACAATGGAAGTCGATTTACACATAAATCAATTAGTGAAATCTCCCAAAGGAATGAGTAATCACGATATGTTGACTTTACAGCTAGATACAGCCAGACGCCAACTCGATTATGCCATTTCTAAACGTATTCAAAAAATAGTGTTTATTCATGGAGTAGGCGAAGGGGTTTTAAAAGTTGAATTAGAATATTTATTTGGTCGCTACAACAATGTTAAATTTTACGACGCCAATTACCAAAAATATGGTTTAGGAGCTACCGAAGTTTATATCTACCAAAATGTGCCGAGCCATTAATTAAAATCAGGTGTTTTTGTAACCGATTTATAAGAATTTGGAATGGCACTACTTTCTAAAACGCCAAAATTAAGGAAGTCTAAAGAAATTATTGTTAAATCAAATTGAGATACCGTTAACAATACTTGAAACTCCTGTGTGTAAGTATTGGCTCTGTATTTAGTTGCTTTCGGTCCGTTAACATTAGCCGCCTCAGGGTTTAAGTAATCTGGTCCTATTTCGCTATTTGAAATATCATTCGTTGGATTTTGGTCTTGTGATTCGTTTTCTTCATCACGTGTATCAATACCATCACCATCATCATCGGTGTCTAAATAATCTGGTATACCGTCTCCATTGGTATCTTGTGCATCATCTAAAACACCATCTCCGTTGGGGTCTGGTTTTTCATTAATTGTAAGTACATTATCGCCATCGTCATCCTGATCTAAGTAGTTAGGAATACCATCGCCATCGGTATCATCATCCTCTAAATTACCATTACCATTAATATCTTCTAAATCTGCAGGTATACCATCTTTATCGTCTTGAATTAAAGTTGTAGTAATTTTAACTACGCCACTGGTGCTAACAAGGTTTTCTTTTATTTTTATTTCAGAAGAAGGGATATCGCTGCAAAACAAACCAGAAGTTGGTAATGTTGTGTTGTTGTAAGTAATGTAATTAAAGGTATTTGTTGCACTTAAATTGTAGGTGCCTTCAAACATATTATCATCACCAACAGTTAAAATATCATCAATGGTAAGATTTGTAATTTTAACAGACAACGATTCAGATGGGTCGTTTTTTGTTTTATAAAACACTAAATCTTCGGTACCACAAATTTTAAAGGTTTCATCAAAATCGAATTCTACGGTTATAACATCGCCGTCATCACAAGATAAAGGAATTAAAAAACAAATCGAGAATAAAACAAAAAATAACTTACGCATTGGGTTTGGGTTTATAAGGCAAAAATAAACGAATTGTATTTTATAACGCATCATATTAATAATAATTTTATTCTGAGTATTTTTGTGACTTAATTTCAATAAATGCAAAGCGTATATTTCGATAATTCTGCAACAACCCCTTTACGAGAAGAGGTTGTAAATACCATGATGGATGTTTTAAAACAGCATTATGGAAATGCATCATCTTCACATAGTTTTGGAAGAACTTCTAAAGTTTTGCTTGAAAAATCAAGAAACGCTGTTGCGAAAAGTTTGAACGTTTCGGCGGGTGAAATTATATTTACTTCGGGTGGTACAGAATCGAATAATTTAATTCTGAAAAGTGCCATACAAGACATCAAAATCAATCATATTATTAGTTCTAAAATAGAACATCATGCTGTTTTAACTACCGTTGAAGCTCTGCAAGCCCAATACGGCATTAAAGTAAGTTTTGTTAATTTAGATGCTCATGGCGATGTTGATTATAATCATTTAGAGTTTTTATTAAATGAAAATTCCGATTTAAAAACATTGGTTAGTTTGATGCATGTTAATAATGAAATTGGAAATATTTTAGATTTAAAAAAAGTGTCTAGTTTATGTGCTAACTATCAGGCTTTGTTTCATACCGATGCCGTTCAATCTGTAGGACATTATAAAATAGATTTACAGGATGTAAAAATTGATTTTTTGTCGGCCTCGGCTCATAAATTTCACGGACCCAAAGGGGTTGGTTTTGCTTTTATTAGAAAAAATTCGGGTTTAAAACCATTAATTTTAGGAGGAGAGCAGGAGCGAGGCTTAAGAGCTGGAACAGAAAGTTTACATAATATTGTTGCATTAGAAACCGCATTATCAAAAGCAGAAGCGACGTTAGAACAAGAGTCTACTTATATAAAAGACTTGAAAGCTTATTTTATTAACGAAATAAAAAAACAAATTCCCGATGCAACTTTCAACGGTCAATCAGGAAATTTAAATACAAGTGCTTACACCATATTAAATGTTTGCTTACCTCTAAAAATGCCAGGCGATATGCTTTTGTTTCAATTAGATTTAAAAGGTATTGCATGTTCTCGAGGGAGTGCCTGCCAAAGCGGTAGCAACAAGCCATCTCATGTGTTAGCTGAAATTTTAAGTATAGAAGCGCTCCAAAAACCTTCAATAAGATTCTCTTTTAGTATTTTCAATACACATGCAGAGGCCGATTATGTTGTAAACGTATTGAAAGAATTTGTGTTAAATAAAAAATAGATATTTTTTTGATTTGAATCGATTTTATTGATGGCTGCTTCAGCTGCACTATAATAACTTACTTTTACACAATTGCAATTATAACTCACAAAGCAAGATAAAATTTTCAGAATGTAATTTAAATATTAGAACTTCATAGTTGTTCTAACATTAAATACTCTTGGAGTTAAAAAGTTTGGAATGGCATATTGGCGTTTAGTATATACATCTCGAACCCATGTATTGGTTATCGAGTTTTGCACATCGAACATGTTGTAAATTTCAAAACCAAAGGCTAATTCTTTAAACGGTTTTTTCCAACCCCTATCAAATTGTTTTTTACTGTCAACCAAAACAAATTGCAAGCCTAAATCGGCACGCTTGTAATCTGGTAAACGATTTTGGTAGCTGTAAGAATCGGCATAGCTAGGTGAACCTCCGGGTAAACCCGTATTATAAACTAGGTTTAAATACATTTTCAAGTTTGGCACATTAGGCACATAATCCTGAAACAATGCTGCAAATTTTAAACGTTGGTCGGTCGGTCTAGCAATAAAACCTCTGTTATCTATATTTTCTTCTGTTTTTAAATAACCAAAACTAAACCACGATTCTGTTCCAGGAACAAATTCGCCATTTAAGCGTAAATCTAAACCGTAAGCATAGGCTTTAGCATTATTATTAGCACGATATCTAATTCTTACATTTTCTAATGTGTAGGTGTTTACGTCGCTTAAATCCTTATAATAGGCTTCGGAAGTTAATTTAAAAGGTCTGTCCCACATTTTAAAACTATAATCATTTCCTAATACAAAATGAATAGATTTTTGCGCTTTTACATCGGATTGAACTTCACCTAAAGCATCACGCAATTCTCTGTAAAAAGGTGGTTGATAGTATAAACCTGCCGAAATTCTAAAAAGCATATCTTTTTCCCAGTAAGGTTTAATTGCAAACTGCGCTCGTGGACTAAATACAGTTTGAGATGTCGATTCTAAACCTTCGCCATTTACACTCCAGTTATGCACTCTCACACCAGCGTTATACCAAACATCGCTGGTTCCTAGTGTGGAGCGTTTACTCCATTGCGCATAAGCTTGTAATCTATTTATTTGAGTATTATTGGTTTTTCTAACGTTTTGAAACGGTTCAATAGGTCCGCTATATGGCGAGTAAGGCTGTTCGTTTATAGGTAATGTTTTGGGAGGTCGAATGGAAAAACCAGCCGAATCTATCACTTCCCATTCAACCAAACGGTCGCGAATATCTTCATGGGTATATTTTACGGCCCATTCGATGCGATGGTCGTCAATTTTAAAATCACCTTTATGTTCAATATTACTTATTAAGGCATCTAAATCGTTACGTCCATGGTTTAATTGACTACCAACACCTTCGCTAAATTCTACTTCACCTAAGTTTTCATCGCCAATATTAGCATTTACATCACCCAGTCGGTATTGTGCTAGAATATCAAAATATTCCTCTTCGGTTGTATGATAAGTTGAAGCAATTAATTTTAAAGTGAGATCTTCGTTAGCAAAATAAGTACCTTTAAAAGCGCCAAAATAGGTTTGATATTGATCTTTTTCTTGACCTTCGTAAAAAACCAACAAAGCGATGGGGTCACTCAAGGTACCAAAGTTAGTTTGCCTTGTTTGTGGTTGGTAATTGTATTTGTTTATAGATGCATTTCCAAGAAAACTTAATTGAAATTTATTTGAAAATTTATAAGTTAAAAATGCTTGAGCATCAGCAAATACGGGTTGAAAGTTGATTTCTGTTTCTTTGGCTTTTACCAACAAACTATTGTTTCTGTAACGCAATCCAACTATCGAAGTAAATTTCGAATCTTTGCTAATGTTTTCTGCTGAAATACTGGCGCCTAATAAACTTAGGTTTGAATTTATTTCAAATTGATACGGTGTTTTATATGTGATGTCTAAAACAGACGATAATTTATCCCCATATTTAGCTTGAAATCCTCCGGCCGAAAAATCGACGTTTTGAACCAAGTCCGTATTAACAAAACTTAAACCTTCTTGTTGACCAGAGCGCACTAAAAAAGGTCTGTAAACTTCAATTTCATTTACGTAAACTAAATTTTCGTCGTAATTACCACCTCTAACAGAATATTGGGTACTCAATTCGTTATTATTGCTTACTCCTGGTAATGTTAAAAGTAAATTCTCTACACCAGCATTTGCACCGGGTATTTTTCTTATGGTTTCAGGTTTTAATGTTATGATGCCTTCAACTTCTTTTTGGCGCGTATTAGTAACCACAATGGCAGCGATTTGTTCTACGGTTGTACTCATTACCGGGTTGAATTCTATACTTTCGGCATTTTCCAAACGAAATGTGCTCTCAATTTTTTTATGAGATAAGTGCGTAAAAACCACTTTTACATCTTGGTTTGCTGGAATACTTAAAATATAAAATCCGTTTGAATTGGATGCTGTTCCATTGTTATCTGTTTTTATATTTACGTTGGCAATAGGCTTTTTAAATTCATCTAAAATAACGCCTTTAATTGTTGCTGTTTGGGCAAAACCAGAAAAAATAATGATAAAAAATACTGCTGAAATTATAAATTTTGTTTTCAATAGGTAATGAATTTATTTTCGATAAAACACAGATTCAAAAGTAGAACTATTTCCAACATTATCTGTAACAATTAGTTTTAAAATGTTTTTTGTATCTGTAATGTTGTGATCGTTAAAATCGTAAGTTAGTGTTTTTGTTTTGTAATCGTACTCCATTAAAATCCATTGTCCGTTAATGGTGGCCCTGTAACTCGATATGCCCGACAAATCATCTGCAATTTTAACCGTTAGGTAGCGGTAATTGCTAATCCATTGGCCATCGTTAAAATTAGGCGCATAAATAGTAGGGCTTTTGGTGTCTGTGGCTAAAGTATAAGTTCCTAAAACTTTGGTACTAGTACTCAAATTATGATCCTTTTTTGTTGTTGTACAGTACACAGGATAATTTTTGCGACCAATCAATTTTGCAATAAATAATTTATCTCTGTCTTCTCCTTTATATGGATTGATATCAAAATTAATTTCAAAAGGTTTCTTTGTTGGAATAACATCTTCATGAAGTTTTAAAGTATCGTTAGAGACTTCAAAATCGATGTAAAAATCTTCATAAAAAGTATCAGGAGCAAAGTTTACAGTTACGTTTTCAGCTTTTAAGGTTGTTTTTTGATTAGCACTTATAAGGTAAGGCGTTGTTTTTTTAGGGTCAGTTTTAACCGAGGCGCTTTTGGTTCCTTTAATGTTTATTAAAACCGTGGTTACATTTTTTTTAAAATCTGATACATGAATTTTATAAACAGAAGATGTGCTATCAGCAATATTTAAAAACCCATCGTTAACAGGATTTTTATATAAACTCAAAGGATTATTAACTCTAAATAATTTTTGAATGCGTCTTTTTGTATTGTTAAAATGGTTGTAATCTATAAGCTGATTAATGAAAAGGGTTTCGTCAAATGAAAATTCTTTGAAATCGATTTCAAAATTTTTCGTTCCATTAATTGAGGTTTCAATATTATGAACTCCATTAGAATTTGATGCCATATCCAGTCGATCATTAGTTTCAATACCAAAGCCAATTTTACCAAAAGCCTCAATGTTTTCGGTAGTGTAATCACCATTACTTAAAGGTATGAGCCTTAGCGCTTGTTTTTTGTTGGAGTTATTAACACCCGCATTTTCCCCTAACGGATATACGTAAATCGATCTCACATAGGGCTTGGTGGTATCTTTTATATCAATTCCAAAAAGCATCGGATTTAATGGGTGTTCTTCTTTATTTCGAATTTCAAAATGTAAGTGCGGACCACCAGAGCCGCCTGTATTTCCACTGTAAGCAACATGTTGTCCTTTGGTAACAGGTAGGGTTTCGGCCGTTGGGAATAATTCAATTTCAAAAGACTCTGCTTTGTATTGCTGGGCTTTTATATAGGCTTCAATTTCTGGTGAAAACGATTGTAAATGACCGTAAACAGAGGTATAACCATTAGGATGTGTAATGTAAAGGGCTTTTCCGTAGCCAAAATGTGCTATTTTAATTCGGCTTATAAAACCATCTGCAACCGATAATACTTTCAAACCTTGGCGTCCTTGTGTTTTAATATCTAATCCCGAATGAAAGTGATTAGATCGTAACTCGGCAAAGGTGCCCGATAGTATTAAAGGTATTTCTAATGGGCTAGTAAAATAATCTTGGGGATAATTATTTTGACCGTTTATTAAGCTCGTAAAAATTAAAACAAAAATTAAGGATAATCGCATATAAAAAAGAAGTTCACGCTAAAATATTAATAAGAACTGAAACAGCAAAAAATAAAACAGAAATGACGCATCATACTGATTTTTAGTAATAACGATAAATTTGAAATTTTATTAAAAAACAATTGTAATTTATGGCAATGTATGTTAACTTTGTGAGATAAGTATTGAAATTTGTAAATGAGTAATATTGAAGATATTGTAAATTCATTAGAAAGCAAAATTGGTAAAGTATTACGCAAATTAGAGCTTTTGAAACTTGCTAACCAGAAATTAGGTGAAGAATTAGAAATTTCTAAGCAAGAAAATCTCAACCAAAAAAAGATGATAATTGATTGGCAAGAGAAATATGAAGCACTAAAAATGGCAAATTCAATTCTTGGCAGTGACGAAGATAAAAAAGAAACTAAGCTTAAAATAAACGCATTAATCCGGGAAATAGACCATTGTATTGCTCAACTCTCCGAATAATGATAAATGGTATCAATGTCTGAAAAGCTTAAAATAAAACTATCCATAGGGAATAGAGTATATCCTTTAACAATTGACCCGAGTCAGGAAGAAGGTTTACGTAAAGCAGCAAAGAATATTGATGCCATGATTAAACAATTTGAGCAAAGTTATTCTGTTCGAGATAAACAAGATGTACTAGCCATGTGTGCTTTGCAATTTGCGTCTCAAGTAGAACAGAAATCAATTGATAAAGAAGTAGTAAGCGAACATCTACAAGAGCAATTAAGTGCTTTAAATGATTTGCTTGATACCCATTTAATATCATAACGGTCTTTAAAATAAAGTAAAAGTTACTGCCTACATTGGTTATTTATTTTTGATAAACTCAACGTTAATTCTTTAAAAAGGGTGAGTTTAAGTTGTAAAAGCAAGCTGCCTTGAGCAGATCCTTGATCAGCTTGTTAGCCCTAAACTTGTTTTTAAGGAGTTTATACAAAATCTTAAACTGGTGTAGGCTTTTTTTATATATAATAACAACTAAACACGTAAATGGATTCAGTTATAATGATTGTAGGTGGCGTAATAATAGGCTTGATTTTAGGCTTTATTATAGCTAAAATTTTAGAGAAAAATAATGCTTCAAAACTCGTTAAAGAAGCTAAGAAAAGTGCTTCTTTAATACTTAAAGAGGCCAATAGTGAAGGTGAATCAATTAAAAAAGATAAAATACTTCAAGCAAAAGAAAAGTTTATCGAATTAAAAGCCGAACATGAAAAGGTTATTTTGGCTCGTGATAAAAAAATGGCAGAGTCTGAAAAGCGTTGCCGTGATAAAGAATCTCAAGTTTCCAGTGAATTAGCAAAAAACAAAAAGCTTAACGAATCGTTAGAAGAAAAGTTAAAAGATTATAACCACAGGTTAGATGTTTTAGAAAAGAAACAAGAGGAAATAGATAAACTTCACAAAAATCAAGTGCAGCAATTAGAAATAATTTCTAGTTTATCTGCCGAAGAAGCTAAAGAACAGTTAATAGAATCTTTAAAAGGCGAAGCTAAAAACGATGCCATGGCTTATATTCAAAGCTCTATGGAAGAGGCTAAATTAACTGCCGAACAAGATGCTAAAAAGATTATTATTAACACCATTCAGCGTATAGGAACCGAAGAAGCAGTAGATAACTGTGTATCTGTTTTCAACATCGAATCGGATGATGTTAAGGGACGCATTATAGGTCGTGAAGGACGAAATATTCGTGCTATTGAGGCTGCCACTGGAGTTGAAATTATTGTAGATGATACGCCTGAAGCTATTATTTTATCTTGTTTTGACTCTGTAAGAAGAGAGATTGCTCGTTTATCATTACATAAATTAGTAACCGATGGAAGGATACATCCTGCGCGTATTGAAGAAGTAGTTAATAAAACACAGAAACAAATCGAGCAAGAAATTATTGAAGTTGGTAAACGTACTGTTATCGATTTAGGAATTCATAATTTACATCCAGAGCTAATTAAAATGGTAGGAAGAATGAAATACCGTTCTTCTTACGGACAAAACCTGCTTCAGCACTCGCGTGAAGTTGCTAAGCTTTGTGGAGTAATGGCTGCCGAATTAGGATTAAACCCTAAGTTAGCAAAACGTGCCGGACTTTTACATGATATAGGAAAAGTGCCTGATGCAGAAGCAGACATGGAAACTCCACATGCTATTCTAGGTATGCAGTGGGCCGAAAAATATGGCGAGAAAGACGATGTTTGTAACGCCATTGGAGCGCATCACGATGAAGTTGAAATGAAATCGTTATTAGCGCCAATCATTCAAGTGTGTGATGCTATTTCGGGTGCCAGACCAGGTGCCAGACGTCAAGTTTTAGATAGTTATATTCAACGTCTTAAAGATTTAGAAGATATAGCTTTCGGTTTTCCAGGTGTAAAAAAAGCTTATGCAATTCAGGCGGGTAGAGAACTACGTGTAATTGTTGAAAGCGAAAAAGTAGACGATCAAAAAGCTGCCGATTTATCTTTTAGTATTTCTCAAAAAGTACAAACAGACATGACATATCCTGGTCAGGTTAAAGTTACAGTAATTAGAGAAACACGTGCTGTTAACATAGCCAAGTAGTTAATTAGAAACTTTTATATAACAAAAAGCCTCTCAATTTTTGAGAGGCTTTTTTGTTTTAACTTGGGTTGTAAGATTTAATAATTTGCTTAAGCTGCTGTTTTAAGTCTTCTCCGGTGTCATAAATAATTTGCTCATCGGTAGGGAATGGTATACGGCGTCTTTCTAAAAACGGTAAAAGATTAGTATCTAAAGCTCTTTTATCACCTCTGGTATTAGCATATACATGATCGAAAACAAAAGTACTTTCAATAGGGAAAGCATCAATTAATTGTTGTGTATTAATGTTTATATATTCAACATTACCCTTTACTTGTGCCGATTTGTTTTGCTTAAATTCATAATATTCGCATCGAATCGTTTTTAAGTTATCAACTTTTATAAAGTTCCCTAAACTATCTTTTACGGGGTTGCCTTTAGTGTCTAATAGATTTTTTTTGCCATCAATAATTTGTTTTTCCTTTATTATTTGACGCTCTTTAATTTGCTCGGGCGATACATTTATTTCTCTTAATACAACACGCATGTTATAGTCGTATGTAATGTCATTGCTAGGCGTATTATGGTAAACAGTCCATAAGTTATTAATGCCGTAAGTACTAAAGTTAAGTAGGTCGCTTTCTAATGCTTGCGGAATTATTTTTCGAGTATCATTAAACATATCTACCAAAACATAGTCTGTTCCTTTAGCATGTGACCAATTAATTAAAGAACGTACATCTTTGTAGTTGGGGTTTATGGCTTCTATTTCTTTTAAATTATTATAAGCTTTTCTATAATCTAACTTGTTTTTAGAATTTAGTAGCGCTGTTGTGTTATTATAAAGATGTTCTGATGCCTTTTCTTTGTATTTAATAATCGAACTAGAGTAATCCTTCAATTTAAAACGTATTTCTTTGCCATTTACACTTAATGGTAAAAAGGGTTTAATAATTTCCTGTCTATTATTTAAGTTTAGAAACAAATCATAAATTCTAATATAGTTTTCCGGATTGTTATCCTTTTTCAAAAAGTCTATATTTTGCAAATCACGATCGTTAGCTTTCAGGTAAGCTTCATAAAGCAAATTAATATAATCGGTTTTGTTCTTTTTGTCTTTATTGGTTCTTAATTTTCCAATGGCATCATAAATGGCTTTATCATAATTTCCAGCAGTTAAAGCCTTCTCAATTTGCTTGCTGGCGCTGCAAGAAATTAAAAATAATATGGAACATGTAATGAGTAATGTTTTTTTCATAAAATAAGGTTTTTTTAATTCCTTTTCAATATTAATACCAAAATGGATTGACACTTAAAAAAAAGTATCAATCCATTTTTAATTTATTTAAAGTTAGTATGTTATTTTTTTACATAAACAGGAAGTAGTTTGGTGATAATTTCACCAAAACCAATACGCGTCCCGTCTTTTTCGCAGTAACCGCGCATGATAACTGTATCGTTATCGTTAATAAATTTTCTTTCGGTGCCATCTTTCATTTTAATAGGTTTTTCGCCTTTCCATGTAAGTTCTAACATCGACCCGAAAGACTCTGGAGTGGGCCCAGAAACAGTCCCACTTCCCATTAAATCACCAGAATTAACAGGGCAACCATTAACAGTATGATGTGCTAGTTGCTGCGACATATTCCAGTACATATGTTTAAAATTAGATTTGCAAACAACGGTTTCTTTCGCACCTTGTGGTTGTATTGCCACCTCTAAATTAATATCGTAACTCTTTTTACCTTTATATTGTAAATACGGTAATTGTGGTTTTATTGGTTTCGGACTCTCAACACGGTAGGGTTCCAGAGCATCTAAGGTAACGATCCAAGGCGACATGGAAGACGCAAAATTTTTAGCCAAAAAAGGACCTAAAGGTATGTATTCCCATTTTTGAATATCGCGTGCGCTCCAGTCATTAAACAACACCAAGCCAAAAATATACTCTTCAGCTTCGTTAACTGGTATAGGTTCTCCCAAATCGTTGGCAACGGTAGTAATAAAGGCCATTTCTAATTCGAAATCTACCGATTTGCTGGGACCAAAAACAGGTTCGGTTGCACCAAAAGGCAGGGTTTGTCCTTGTGGTCTGTGAATATTAATTCCAGAAGGCACAATAGACGAGCTTCTACCGTGATAAGCAACTGGTATGTGAAGCCAGTTTGCTAATAAGTCGTTATTTGTGTTGCCTAAAATATTTGCCACATTGGTAGCGTGTTCTTTACTTGAGTAAAAATCGGTATAATCGCCAATTTGAACCGGTAATTGCATTTCAATTTCATCCAATCGAAACAATACAATCTCCTTGTGGCTCTTGTTGTTTTTTAAGGTGTCGTTATCAGCATCAAAAATATGAGCTATTCTATTTCTAACGGCACGCCATGTTTTACGGCCGTCTGCAATAAAATCGTTTAAGGTGTCTTGCAGAAAAATATCATCGGTTAAGGGAATACCATCAAAATACCCCAATTGGTGTAATGCGCCTAAATCTATGGCGGTATCTCCAATACGAGTTCCAATGGTTATAATATCATCACGTGTTAAAAAAACGCCAAATGGAATATTCTGTATTGGAAAATCAGAATTTTTATCGACGTGTAACCACGATTTTCTATCTGGATTGTTAGCTGATAATGGCATAACTGTTTTGTTTTTTTGTTAAAGTAATATGTTCAAACCTACACAATTTTTTCATTTTATTCAGAATAAAATCAGAAAAAATAGTATTCTACTAAACGTTAATAAAATAGTTGAAAAGTTAGTAGTAAATATATGTTTTTTGATGAATTTAAATAATCTATTTGTTATTTTTGCAAAATATTTAACTCGAATTTAATTTTATATGCAACGCGACGAACAAATTTTTGAACTTATTCAAGCCGAAAAAGAGCGCCAATTACATGGTATAGAACTTATTGCTTCAGAGAATTTTGTAAGCGAACAAGTTATGGAAGCTGCCGGATCGGTATTAACAAACAAATATGCCGAAGGCTATCCAGGAAAACGTTACTATGGTGGTTGTGAAGTGGTAGACGAAGTAGAGCAAATTGCTATTGATAGAGCAAAGGCTTTGTTTGGAGCAGAATATGTAAATGTACAACCTCACTCAGGTAGTCAGGCCAATACAGCTGTGTATCATGCTTGTTTAAATCCTGGCGATAAAATTTTAGGATTCGATTTATCTCACGGTGGCCATTTAACCCATGGTTCGCCAGTAAACTTCTCTGGTAAACTTTACAACCCGGTATTTTATGGTGTAGAGCAAGAAACAGGTGTTTTAAACTACGATAAAATTCAAGAAATAGCAACCAAAGAGCAACCAAAACTTATTATTGCAGGTGCTTCGGCTTATTCTCGTGATATCGATTTTAAGCGTTTTAGAGTTATTGCAGACAGCGTTGGCGCTATTTTAATGGCAGATATTTCCCATCCAGCAGGTTTAATTGCGAAAGGCATTTTAAACGACCCGCTTCCTCATTGTCACATTGTAACTACAACAACACACAAAACCTTAAGAGGTCCACGTGGTGGTATGATTATGATGGGTAAAGATTTCGATAACCCATTTGGAATTACCCTAAAAGACGGAAGCTTACGTAAAATGTCGTCTCTTTTAGATTCTGCCGTTTTCCCAGGAAATCAAGGTGGCCCATTAGAGCACATTATTGCAGCAAAAGCTATTGCTTTTGGCGAAGCTTTAACCGATTCGTTTTTACATTACCAATTACAAGTAAAGAAAAACGCAGCAACATTAGCCGATGCTTTAGTATCTAAAGGTTACGATATTATTTCAGGCGGAACCGATAACCACTGTATGCTTATCGATTTACGTAATAAAGATGTTTCAGGTAAAGATGCCGAGCAAGCCTTAGTAAAAGCAGACATTACCGTAAATAAAAACATGGTACCTTTCGATACCCGTTCGCCATTTGTAACCTCAGGAATCCGTATTGGTGCAGCTGCCATTACCACACGAGGTTTAAAAGAAGCCGAGATGGTAACCATCGTAGAACTAATCGACGAAGTAATTACAAATTACCAAGACGATGCCGTTTTAGAAGCTGTAAAAGAAAAAGTAAATGCACTTATGGCAAACAGACCATTATTCGTAGCATAACAAATACATTATATTATTTAAAAATCCCGCTCTATGAGTGGGATTTTTTGTTTTTGGGCGTTACCACAAGGGTCGGGTTTTACGCTGCAAGTCCGCGCTCGTACCTCGCTGTGGGCTTTCCGCTTCAACCCCTAACGCAAGTTATCAGTTAGGTTATATGCTAAAAAATAAGTTAGTTTTCCTCAGGAAAAGTAATGTGTTGGTAAGCTCCTAAATCGGGAGATGTTGTTCTGTTAACATTTAAAATATCCACCGGAACCTCATTTGCAAATACAACGAATCCTTTATTTATTGCCGCCGAATCATCGCCAATAATAAGCATATTTTCGTTCGCATTCTTAAAATTAGGGTCTAAATTAAATATATTCCCTTCGTAGTGATTTGTATCTGTTAAGTCGTAATTAGGCCCCGTAAAATTGTTAAATTCATCGTTAAAACGAATTAAGCAATTCGTGAATTTAAAATTAAAATTAACCGCATCATCTTGAATTTCATCTAAAAGAATTTCAGGATTGTCGTTTCCGTAAATAATACAGTTATTAAAATTAGCTTCCGATAAATCGGTAAGCGTGGCATTATTTTCTTCATCAACAATAAAATTATTTAATAGTAGCGCTGGAAATTGTCTCGAGCTATTATTCCAATAGTTTGCAATCGTGGCATGTGTAAAATTGTATCGCCCACCAAAAGTGCCCGCAAACGACGACTGTCCGCTATTGTTAATAACGACATTTTCTCCAGTTATAGATGTGCTTCTTCCTAAAATACCGAAACTACTAGAATTATAAATTTGCGAGTTTGTAATTTTTAATTTTTCACCAGCAACATCAGGATCGCCATCACATAAAATACCAATCGTAGCATTTTTTATAGTCGCGTAATTTATGGTATTGTTTAAACTGCCTTCAAAAAGCCAAATGGTTCCCCATTGTCCTGGAACTTCAGAAAATTCGGGCTCCAAACGATCGCCTTCAAAAATCACTTCATTTTCTAAGGCTTCAGTATCGGTGCTTAATGCCCCATTAACTTTTAAAGACGATCCTTCTGTAATAATTAAACCAGAATTTCTATGAAAATACAATCTTGCACCAGCATCAATTGTTAAGGTTTCTCCATTGGGTACCGCTGCAAATCCATAAATTACATAGGGTTTTTCATTTGTAAAAGTGAGTTCTTCGGGTAGTAATTCTCTACCTTGAATATCGGTGTCTATTTGATCACCATTAATGTCGAGCTTCAACGTTTCAATAACTTTGGTAGTATTATCGCGGTTGGGATAAATAAAAATAGCGTCTTGTACTAAAGTCACTAATTCTACTTTTTGCAAATTACTGCCGGCATCAAACTCAATTTGGTCGGTATATAAAAACTTACCATTGTTGGCTGCAGTTTGAGTGATATCTATGGTTGTTTCAATAAAAATATAAATACTGTCTTTCGCTTGAATTTCAATATTATTAAACACTTTTCCAGAAAGCCCATCAACATTTAATCTGTAATTAGAACCTTCTCCAAGTGCTAATTTTAACGACGGAATAACAATATCATCATCACTTCGGTTATATACTTTTAAGTTGTATGTACTCGAGCCAATATTATTAAAAACAGTATCAAGATAAACGGTATCTTTTGAAAACTCTAAATTTCCTGTGCTTGGTGAAAATTCGAAATCTTTACGACAAGAACTCCAAAGACTTAAAAAGATAACAGTACAGGCTAGGTATATAAATTGTTTCATTAAATAATGATAATATTAAAATTATAATATCTCAAAAATATAACTTTTGATTTTAACAAATAGTATAGTATGCATATAATTAAATAAAAAACCATCACTAAAGCGATGGTTTTATTTGTATAATAATTTTTAGCGGTAATTTATTAGCCTACTAAATCGCGAACCATTTTAGCCGCAATCTCTGGCGTTATATCACGTTGTGGCGAACCAAACATTTCGTAACCCACCATAAATTTTTTAACTGTTGCACTACGTAACAAAGGCGGATAAAAACTCATGTGCCAATGCCAGTGTGAATTTGCTTCGCCATTGGTTGGGGCTTGATGAATTCCGCTGGAGTAGGGGAACGACGTGTTAAACAGTTTGTCGTACGCTTTCGTTATAACCGCTATAGCTTCGGCAAATAATAAGCTTTCAGTATTTTCTATATCAAGAATACTGGTTTGATGTTTTTTAGGAACAATCATAGTCTCGAAAGGCCAAATAGCCCAAAACGGTACCAAAACCACAAAGGCTTCATTCTCGAAAATAATACGTTCTTTTTGTATTAACTCTTGTGAAATATAATTTTTTAAAAGACTCGCTTTGTTGGTTTCAAAATAGTTGCGTTGTTGCAGGTCTTTTTTGTAAACTTCGTTGGGTAGTGTCGACTGGCTCCATATTTGTCCGTGTGGATGCGGATTACTACAACCCATTACAGCACCTTTGTTTTCAAAAATCTGAACATAATTTATAAGTGGGTTTTCACCAAGTTCTTTATATTCTTTTTGCCAGGTTAAAACAACTTTTTCAATGTCTTTTGGGGCCATATCTGCCAAACTTTTAGAATGGTCTGGACTAAAACATATTACTTTACAAATGCCTTGTTCACTTTGCGCAATTAATAAACCATCGTTTACATTAAAAGATTTTGAAGAAGTTTGAAGTGCAGCAAAATCGTTTGTAAAAACAAACACATCTTTATAATCTGGGTTTATTTCTCCGTTAATACGTGTATTTCCTGCGCATAAATAACAACTTTTGTCGTGCGATGGTCGAACTTCGTTATTAACGGCTTCGTTTTGTCCTTGCCATGGGCGTTTTGCTCGATGTGGCGATACCAGCACCCATTCGCCCGTTAGTACATTGAATCTTTTATGTGAGTAATCTTGTAAATCTGTATTCATTTTAAATCTCATTAGGCATTAATAACTCCTGTTCCGTCCGATAGTTCTACAGAGTAAATCGAACACTCTTTATTAAATTTGGTTTTATATGCTTTCGCTATATGTTCCTTAAATGCTTCAACGGCATGGCTAGCAATTAAATTTATAGTACAACCTCCAAAACCGCCACCCATCATTCTAGCTCCTAAAATGCTAGCGTTTAATTTAGCTTGTTCAACTAAAAAATCCAATTCGTCGCAACTTACTTGATATTGGTTTTGTAATCCTTCATGCGACCCGTAAATAAGTTGTCCTAATGTTACTAAATTTCCTTCGGTCATTGCTTTTGAAGCCAATTCTGCACGCTGGTTTTCTTGAATAACAAATAATGCTTTTTGAAAATCTTCTTCAGTTAATTTATCTTTTATCGATTCTAAATCTTTTTCGGTGGCATCTCTAAGAGCTTTTATGCCTAATAGTTTTGATGTGTTTTCGCAAACCGAGCGTCTATCGTTATACGCGCTGTCCGATAAGCTATGCTTCACATTGGTATTTATTAGCATAAGTTCATAACCATCAAAATTTATTTCGAAAGGCTTCGCTACTGTGCTTCTGCAATCTAGCAAAAGCGCATGGTCTTTAATTCCAAACATGCTGGCATATTGATCCATAATACCACAATTTACACCAACGTAATTGTGTTCTGCTTTTTGTGAAATAAAAATCATTTCAGATTTTGAAAGTCCTAACAGGAACAATTCATTAAGTCCAAAAACCACACTGTTTTCTAAAGCAGCAGATGAAGACATCCCAGAGCCTGACGGTATATCGCCACTAAAAGCCATATTGAAATTAGGGACTTTTTTTCCTGTTTTTTGAATTTCGGAAATAACACCAAGAATATAATTTCCCCAGCTTTCTTTTGGTAACGGACTTACAGATGATGTTGAAAATTCTATCGAATCGTTTAAATCTAAAGCAATAACTTTTGAGGTTTCAGAATTACTTTTTTCAAAACCTGCAACAATACCTTTGTTTACCGCGGCAGGAAAAACAAACCCATCATTATAATCGGTATGTTCGCCTATAATATTTATTCTTCCAGGAGAAAATATAAGAAGCGGATTGGAATTAAAATGTTCGGTAAAATTTGATTTTACATTTGCAATGAGTTCTTTGTTCATACCTTATAATAGTTTGATGTTCCAGTTTAAATGGTAAGTTTCTGATGGGGTTAAAATTTGCAAGCCCATTTTATTATTAAAACTATCAGAAACACCTGTTGTAGGCTCTATGGCGATGGTATTTGCTCTTGGTGGCGTATATATTTGTAAAAAACTTTCTTTAGAAGTTGAATGGATTAAAACTTTATAGTCTGGCGTATTAAATTGAACTTCATTTGAATTCAAAATAAAACAATCATCAAGTTTTTTGTCTTCAATATTAAAAACTGAAGTATTTTCAATAGTTTTTGTACCAGTAGTTATACAACGTTCATCTAAAATTAATTGTTGGTTACTATCAAAATTTAATGAGCTTTCATACAGATTTTTACTAACAAAGTAAGGATGCCAGCCTAAAGTAAAAGGAAACGCTTTTGTATCGGTATTTGTAATTGAAACGTTTAAATCTAAAGTAGTATCTTTTAAAATATACTCTAGTTGTATGGTATAGGTATATGGAAACCCTTTTGATTCTAAAGTTTCATTATAAACTAAAGTGAGCGATGCTTGATGTTCTGTAGCCTCTTGTTTCACGATTTCAAATGTTTTGTCGAAAACAAGGCCGTGTAACGCGTTGTTATTGCCAGGTTCGTTAACAGGAAATGAAAACGTTTCGTTATTAAAAGTATATTCTCCATCTTTTATTCTATTGGCAAATGGAAATAAAATAGAAGAGGCGTAGGTGTTCTTATAATCGAGTGGTGTTAAATCTTCAATTAAAATTTTGTTGCCAAGCTTTAGTTCCTGCAAGCTAGCACCTAGGTTTAATAATATTTTTGCATAGCTTGTTTTATTAGCATTTTCAAGCTCAATAGCTTCTATGTTATTGTTGCTATTATGTTGTGGTTTAATTGTATACAATTTAGTTGGTTTTAAAAATTTAATACAAATATAGGGAGAAGTGTTATATTAATAAGCGTATTTTTAACGTTTATTTTTTTTGGCATAAAAAAAGCTCAACATACAGCCGAGCTTTTTTAAATTATGATTGATATTTTATTAATTTTTTTTCTGATACATTTTACTAAAAACAAGAAATAACACACCACATAATAACCATGCAGGTAAGGTTACAAATGATAAAAATATATCAAATTGAATTGAAATAAAGTAAAATAAACCGAAGCTTATAGCCCAAGCTAATAAAACCGATTTATTGAATTTAATGTTTGCATATTCTGCGTAGTTTTTAATGATTCCGAATTTTTTATCGAAAAAGTGTTCAAATACGATAACAGCACCAAAGGGCGCAAGAATAAATCCGTATAAAGCAACAAAACCTAATAATTGCATCGCAAAAGCGGGGAAAATTCCAGCGATGGTAGCTACTGTTCCAGCAATTATTGTCACCCAAAATGTAGAAACTTTAGGAATAATAGCCTGAAATGCTAAACCAGCTCTGTAAATAGTTGGGTTAGCTGTGGTCCAACCTGCCAATACTACGGCAACAATACCAAAGAAACCAATAGCGTTATAAGCTAATGGACCAGGGGCTACAGGAGGTGCTTCGCCATTAGAAATGAAAGTCATAGCTTCTGGTGATTTTAAATATACAGCATATAATAAAGCCGCCGCAATCCACGCCATATAATGCCCTACATACATACCAGCTGCTGTGGTCCATCCAGAGCTTGCTTTTTTTGCAAAACGAAATACCGATAAATCAGACATTCCAATATGCATGGCACCGTTGGCAAACCAAGACCATATTACAACATGCCAAAAAGTATATTTAATTTGTCCTGGAAAAGGCTCTCCACCTTCTCCCCAAATATCCCAGAACTGTGAGAAACTTGAAACGCCTAACTGACTTAAAGCAACTATTCCACAAGCGATAAAAGCAACCACTATAATTGGAGACATCCAGTTAGCTGCTTTGGAAACGGTATCGTAGCCCCTAGCAGCTATAATTGAGATAACAGCACCAATAAGTATAACTATAACAATCCATGTAAAGCCATTGGGCAACGTATCTGATAGTTTAGGCATAGGCATATCAAAAGGAATACCAACAGCGGTAGCCGAAACAGTAATCATAGAACCAGCTAAAAAGCAAAATAAAATACCATTTGCTAAGTTATATCCCGTAACTAAGTTTTTACCACAAATTTTTTCCAATTGATAGTATAATGTAAGCCTATTTTTAACAGCTATTTCAGCAGTTAAAAAACGCCAAGATAAAACCGCTAATAAATTACCTATTAAAAGCCCTATAATTAAATCGAAGGCACTTACACCAGCAGTTAAAAACAAAGGACCAATCATAAATTCAGTACCTGCTGCGTGCTCGCCAGCATACATACCTAAAAAGCTTTTCCAACTTTTTAATTTAGATTGTGGTACAGGAGTTCTTTCAAATTCTCCCCCAGCAATTTGTTCAATTGCATCTTCTTCTTGGTGATATTGTGTCATAGTTTTATTTTATTTAGTTGGTTCGTTTTATTTAAGCTAAAAATTTCTGTCGTAATTCTTCTACTTGGTTATCATTAATTGGTACCATATCACCCAGTGACGCACCTAATACTATTGATTTTGCACTAAATTCTGCAACTTCAAGGTAATCAAATGTTTGTAACAATTTATCACCAGTAATTAAAACAGAATCATTTTCAATGATTAAAGCAGTCGTACAATTTTCTGTTATTTTTGAATTTGTATTGGTTTTAAAATGGTCACCATATTTAACAGAAGGAATATCCTGTAGAAATATCCAACTTTCAGGAATGGTACGAACATTTAAATAAGACTTTGTAACTCCAAATGCCATTAAATAAGGTGATTGCGTCATAATGATTGAATTTACATTTGGATTTCTTTTGTAAATTTCTTGATGTATCCAAGTGGCTCTACTAGGTTTTTTACCTACTTCTCTTTTCCCATCTTTAATTTGAACAATATCCTCTAAATTCATATCCCATCGGCACACATCGGTAGGAGTTATTAAAAAGTCATTTCCTTTCCAACGCATGGAAACTGTTCCATATGAACTAATCATAAGTCCTTGTTGGCAAGAACGCTGTACAATTTTACAAATTGACAATCGTTTTTCTACTTCGTCAGATGGATGCGAGGTTGTTTCCATTTCTGGTAACATTTCGTTGTTTTGTGCTTCAAATGCATCTATTTGGCTATCGGTCAAATAGTTTGGAGTTCCAATTTGAGAACCATATAAAATAGTTCGAGCACAAAATTCTAGGGTTTCAAAACGTTCAAAAGCATCAGTTAAATCGGTACCGCCTAAAACGGTTCCATGGTTTTCCATAATAACTGCTTTAAAGCCTTTTTTAAATTCTTCAGCAATAATTTCACCTAATTTATTACTCCCAGGTAATTCGTATGTTGCATAACCAATAGGTCCGCAAATATGTTTAGCTTGAGAAATAATGTTTGTATTTGGTATTTGCCTAACTATGCTAAAAGAAACTAGCGCTGGGGGATGGGCATGTATTACCGATTTGATATCTGGCCTAACTTCATATATGGCTTTGTGAAATGGAAATTCTGAGGATGGTTTGTGTTTTCCAATAACAGTACCATCTTTTTTTACACAAATAATATCGGAAGCTCTTAGCGAACCTTTATCTATAGCCGATGGTGTTACCCAAATATCACCGTTATCATCGATTACAGAAATATTTCCACCAGATGTAGTGGTCATACCTCGTTGATAAATTCTACTAATTATTCGTGTAATTTGGTCTCTTGGGTGCTCTAATTTTATGTTTTTTGACATCTTTTCAGTTTTTTAAATAAAACATTTTGAAAAAATCAGTTGATATGATTTAACTATTAAACTAATAGATTAATAGTTTTTTAAGTAATTATAAAAGGAACATGCTTTTTAAGGGCATAATTCTTTTTTAGGAATTTAGAATTTAATTTTGAATCTGAAATAGAGACCGCTGCACCCAAAGCAGAACCCAAAGACGAGTCGGTTGTTCTTAATTTCATGTTTCTAAAGTTATGAGATAATAGTTTGATAAAGAGATCATTATCACTAAAACCACCATCTACATAAAGTCTTTTAATATCATCGTTTCCAACAACGGTCTTAATGCTTTTTATTTGAAGCATTACTAATTCGGTCATGAGTTGATGATATGCATCTTCAAATTTATCGTAAGGAATTTTTGTTTTTTCTGGCATATCTGGATCTACAATGCTTTCCCATTTAAACATATGTTCAAAATCATGAATAATTTCAAAATACGTGTCATAATCAAATTTAACATGACGATGGTAATCTTCTGAAACACCAAAATGTTTATCGAGTTTACTTACTTGTATTTTGTATTCATTACCTAAGAATAAACGGGTAGCTTTTACAGGCTTGCCATTAATTCGCATGTAGTTTATAGAATCTTTATCCTGAGTATCTTCAATAATTGGATGATCTGTAAACGGATTTAAAGCAATACTCCAGGTGCCTGTAGAAATTAAAACAAACTTCTTTTTTACACTTCGTATGTAGGGCAATAGAGCCGATGAACTATCGTGAATTCCAACACCAATTTTAATGCGTTTACCATTGTAATTCATATTAATACTGGTTTCGGTAGAAACAATGGTTGGTAATATTTTATGAAGTTCTTCTTTGTATACCCACTCGTGGTAATCTTTTTTTATATAATCCCAAAGCGCTGTATGGCAACCTATACTTGTGTATTCGCTTAATGCAATTCCTGTGAAAATATAACTTAAATATTGCGGTAAGTGTAAAGAGTACTTTATTTTTTTAAATATTTCAGGCTTTGTGTATTTTATCCAGTAGAGTTGTAAACCCGAGTTTAATAAACTTAAATCAAAGCAACCTGTAGTTTTTAGAAATGATTCTTTCGGACCATATTTTTCAATAAAGCCATCAATGATTTCTTTATCGATTGGTTTTGTGTAATTATATAAAGGCGTAAGTACTTCGCCATTTTCATCTAAATGTACAAAACTGGCACCATAAGTGGAAAAATTAATAGCTTTTACATTATATTCTGAGGCTTTAAGAATATTTTTAAAAACATTCTTTAACCAATCTTGGAGCGCTTTTAAATTTTCTGTAGGATGACCATCTTCGTCTTCAATTTCATCGAATTTGGTATATTCTTTATAAACTTCTTTAAAATCGCTATCGAAAAGAAAGAACTTTTTATTGGTTTTTCCTATATCAAAAACAGCAGTTACATCTATCATAATTAAACGATTATAAACCTGTTGCTACAGTATTTTTTCCTCTCTCTTTTATTAATTCATTTCTAACGTCTAAACTTCTGTAGGCTTTAATTGGATTTAAAGCACCACCAGCATTTAATCTTGCTTTTTCCAGAAGCGGTCTTACATCTGTTCTATAAGCGTTTTGTAGAATTTCTTGACACTTTACAACATCGTTTTCTTGTTGTGCTATTTTTAATTCATTTTGGTCAACTAATAGCGCTTTAGCATAGGCTTCCTGAATAGCCTCTAGAGATTGTATTAAGTCTTCTAAGGGATCTTTTACGTTATGACTTGCGTCAATCATCCAAGCTAAATCTGGGTTTTGCGGATTGTTTTGCATACCATAAACCAATTCATTAAAAATTAAAAATAGGGCATAAGGTTTAATGCTTCCAACGGTTAAATCGTCGTCACCATATTTACTATCATTGAAGTGGAAACCACCTAATTTTCCTTTAAGCATTAAAATAGAAACAATTTGCTCTATGTTGCTATTTGGTAAATGATGACCTAAATCTACCAATGAGTAAGCTTTATCACCACAAGCATTTGCTAACATAAAAGAAGTACCCCAGTCTTGTATAACTGTACTGTAAAAATTAGGTTCGTAGGGTTTATACTCTATAAGCATACTCCAGTCGTTTGGCAATCCTTTATAAATTTCTTTTAAACTGTTTTCTGTATTTTGAAGCGCTGTTTGAAAGTTATTTTGACCTGGAAAACATGAGCCATCTGCTAACCAAACGGTTAAACTTTTGGATCCTAGTTTGTCACCAATATTAATAACATCTAAATTATGCTGTATGGCTTGTTGTCTAACTGCTTCACTTGTATTGCTTAAAGAGCCATATTTATAACTTTCTTTCGCATTTTTTTGATCTTGAAAAGTATTTGAATTTACAGCATCAAATTTAATATTTAGACCACTAGCAATTTCCTTAATAGCTTTATAATCTTCTGGAATATCCCATGGAATATGAAGCGAAACAGCTCCCGCAGTTTGTGTTAGGCTATGAATTAAACCAACATCTTGAATTTTTTGCTCTAAGTTTGAAGGTTCTCCGTAAAAAGAAAATCTTCCAAATCTTGTACCCCCAGCACCCAAAGCCCAACTAGGAATGGCTACTTGAAATTCTTGAAGTTTTTTTACGATGTTGTTTACATCAACACCTTTATTGTTTAAGCTGTTTGATAAAAAATCAAAGTGATCATTGTGAGATTTTAAATCGTTATTATTTACGTTTTGAATGTGATTTTCTTCTATTTTCATGTCTTTATGTCTAGGTTTTGTTGGTGTCAAACTTGACTAAACCATTAAAGTGTGATTTATATTATTTGGTATTGATGTTTTAAAAAAAAACTTCCATATATAATTTAATATGCTATGGAAGTTTTTACAAACTAAAACTAACTTAAAAATTTATCTTACAAATGCATTGGCCATACCACCATCTACATTTATAATATTTCCGGTAGATTTATCTAGGATGCCTACTAATGTAAAAACACCATTTGCGATATCTGCAGGAGTAATAATTTCATTTAATAAATTTCTTTTTGCATAAAACGCAGGTAATTCTTCAACAGTAATCCCATTAGCTTTAGCACGACCTTCTGCCCAAGCACCTTCCCATATTTTACTACCTACTATAACACCATCTGGATTTACGGTATTAACTCTAATTTTATCTTTTGCTAATTCGGCAGCTAATAAACGTACCATATGTTGTTGTGCAGCTTTTGCTGTACCGTAAGCAACATTATTAGGGCCTGCAACTAAACCGTTTTTACTTGCTATAGAAATATAATTTCCGCCAAGGCCTTGTTTACGCATAATAGCTGCAGCTTGTTTAGCTAAGTCAAACTGTCCTTTAACTAAAATGCTTTGTAAAATATTCCAATCTTTATCTGTAGTATCTTCTAAAGCTTTAGAAATTGCTAAGCCTGCACTATGTACAATAATATCAACACCACCAAACTCAATACACGCTGTTTTGTAAGCTTCAGCAATAGAATCGGTATTTGTTACATCACAAATAGCATAAGCCGAAACATCGCGTTTATATGTGGTGTGTGCTTCTTTTAAACTAGCTTCATTAATATCTGTTAAAACTACATTAGCTCCTTCTTCAGCTAATTTATCTGCGATTGCTTTACCAATACCACCACCAGCTCCTGTAACAAAAGCTACTTTACGAGACAAAGGTTTTTCTTTAGGCATTCTAGAAAGTTTAGCTTCTTCTAGTAACCAATATTCAATATCGAAAGCCTCTTGTCTTGGTAAAGACGTGTACTCTGTAATCGCTTCTGCACCACGCATTACATTAATGGCATTTATATAAAATTCACTAGCAACACGAGTTGTTTGTTTGTCTTTAGAGAAACTAAACATACCAACACCTGGGTAAATAATAATAACCGGGTTAGGATCACGCATTGCAGGACTATTATGTTTTTTACAAGTGTTATAATAATCGGCGTATTCTTTTCTGTATTTTGCAAAAGCTGGCTCTAATTTAGCAAGTACAGCCTGTGTGTCTTCAAGATCTTCATTCTTGTCAAGTGTTAAAACTAGAGGTTGAATTTTAGTTCTCAAGAAATGGTCTGGACAAGAAGTTCCAAGTGGAGCTAAACGTTCTAAATCATGACTGTTTATAAATTCTAAAACCACATCGCTGTCTGAGAAATGACCAATCATTCCTTTTTCAGAAGAACATAAGCCTCTTAATAGTGGCATTAATTGGGCTGCTTTTTCTAAACGCTCTTCTTTTGGAAGGCTTTCAATTTTTTGTCCACCAAAAACAGATCCTTTTTCTTTAATTTTATTCTCGATATATTCAGAAGCCATTTCAATAACTTCTAAACTATTCATATAACACTCATAAGATGTATCGCCCCAAGTAAATAAACCATGACTTCCTAAAACAATACCTCTAATACCAGGATTATCTGCCAAACATTTTTCTAATTGTAATCCTAAATCGAAACCAGGACGTTGCCAAGGCACCCAGCCCATAGTATCGCCCCAAATTTCTTTAGTAACTTTCTCACTATCTTTTGCTGCAGCAACAGCAATTAAAGCATCTGGATGTAAGTGGTCAATATGTGCAAATGGCAGTAAACCATGTAAAGGCGTATCGATAGAAGGCGCTTTACTGTCAAGGTCATATATACAATGATTAAAAAGACCAACCATACGGTCTTCATCTTCTAAACCACCATAAACATTTTTTAATTCACGTAATCTACCAGTGTAAAGACCAGCAATACCAGAGCGTGTTAATGTTCCTATGTCTCCACCAGAACCTTTAACCCACATTACTTCTACTTCTTCATTAGTTAAGGGGTCTTTTTCAATGGTTTTACAGCTGGTATTTCCACCACCATAGTTTGTAATTCTTAAATCTGCACCTAATATATTAGAACGGTATAAAAATAACGCAACCTGATCATCTTTTAAGGCTGCTGCTTTATCATTATCCCATAGATAATCTACATATTTGAAATTTTTTGTGAGTGTACTCATGATAAGTTTTAATAAATTAATAGACTAAGCGAAAATATGTCAAGATTGAAAAGTTTCTATCCTGTACTGTACTGTTATTTTGAAATAATTGAAATTATTAAGGAAAAACTTGTAATATACTTTAATTTTACTAAAGTTAAATTTTTAAATTAAATTATTTATTACAGTACAGTACAGGGTAGTATTTGTAATCATTATAACTAAATTTGTTACTTTTAATTAAAGCTAGTATTTAAATTAAATATATCTATTGGGTTTTGATGCAAAAATCACAAGGGTTATATTAGGTGGTGGTGTTCATACAGCAAGTATGGTAGGCTATCTTTTACAGATTAGCTCCACCAAATTATACTAGAATACAAAAAATGAAATGGTTAAAAGAACATTTAAGCCTCGAATAATAAAAAAATACATTTACCAATGAGTTCAAATCACAAACACCAAATGTTACACGATTTAGAACCAAATACACCCCATTCAAGTTATAGAGCTATTGCTTGTTTACGCGGTTTTACAGAATTACGTGGTTTACGTTAGAAGTTTCAATAAGAATTTAAAAACAAAACAAAAATGAAAGTCGGTTTATTTATACCATGTTATATTAATCAATTGTATCCTCAAGTTGGTATTGCAACTTTAGAAGTTTTAGAGAAATTAGGTGTCGAAGTCGATTACCCAATGGGTCAAACTTGTTGTGGCCAGCCGTTAGGAAATTCAGGTTACGAATCAGATTCTATAGGTGCCTGCCAGTTGTTTGTTAAAAATTTTAAAAATTACGATTATATCGTTGGCCCCTCTGGAAGTTGTGTATATCATGTTAAAAAACATTTTGATATTTTAGAACAAACAGATGATGTAAAACGGGTTCGAAAAAACACTTACGAGCTTTGTCAGTTTATACACGATGTTTTAGGAATAACCGATTTAGGAGCTTCTTTTCCATATAAAGTTGGTATACATAAAAGTTGCCATGGTTTGAGGGGTTTACGTTTGGGGTCTTGTTCCGAGCGAATGGATGCACCTTATTCTACAGAAGAAAATTTACTTAAAAAAGTAAAAGGTTTAGAACTAAAAACATTAAATAGAGCAGATGAATGTTGCGGCTTTGGCGGAACGTTTTCTGTTTTTGAAGAAGCTATTTCTGTAAAGATGGGAAAAGATAGAGTTCAAGATCATATTGATAGTGAAGTTGAGGTGATAACAGGAGCAGATCATTCCTGTTTAATGCATTTAGAAGGTTTAATTAATAGAAATAAGCAGCCGTTAAAGGTGATGCACATAGCAGAAATTTTAAATAGTACTTTATAATTATGGCACACGCACAAGAAGCAACAACTTTTAATGAAAATGAGTCGAAGGTTAATTGGCATGACAAGGCCCTGTGGTTTGTTAGGCAAAAACGCGATAAAGCGGCTTTTAATGTAAAAGGTTGGGAAACATTAAGAGACTTGGCATCGGCAATTAAAGCCAATGTAATGTCTAATTTAGATATTTATCTTGAAGAATTTGAAGCTAATGCCATAAAGAATGGTGTTACAGTTCACTGGGCTAAAGACGCCGAAGAGCATAATAAAATAGTACACGGTATTCTACAAAAAACCAACGTTAAGAAGATTGTTAAGAGTAAATCAATGCTTACCGAAGAATGTCATTTAAACCCATATTTAGAGGCTAATGGTATTGAGGTAATTGATACCGATTTGGGCGAACGTATCGTACAATTGGCAGAAGAACCGCCAAGCCACATTGTTTTACCTGCAATTCATAAAACAAAAGAAGAAGTTGATGAATTATTTCAAGAACATTTAGGTACCAAACCTTGTAATGGTGATCCGCAGTACTTGACCGATGAAGCCAGAAAACATTTGCGTAATAAGTTTTTAAAAGCCGATGCTGCAGTAACAGGCGTTAATTTTGCTATTGCAGAGACAGGTGGTATTGTAGTTTGTACTAACGAAGGTAATGCCGATATGGGAGCGCATCTTGCTAAAGTGCATATTGCTTGTATGGGAATGGAGAAATTAATACCACAAGAAAAGCATTTGGGCGTATTTCTAAGATTGTTAGCAAGAAGTGCTACAGGACAACCTATAACTACGTATTCTTCGCATTTTAACAAGCCAGCTCCAGGGACAGAAATGCATATTGTTATTGTTGATAACGGTAGAACTGAGCAATTAAGTCGAGAAGATTTTAGAGCCTCTTTGCATTGTATACGCTGTGGTGCTTGTATGAATACATGTCCTATTTACAGACGAAGTGGTGGCCATAGTTATAATGCTACTATTCCAGGGCCTATTGGTTCTATCTTATCTCCAGGAAAAGATTTAACCAAACATAGCGATTTACCTTTTGCATCAACACTTTGCGGTTCTTGTAGCGATGTTTGTCCTGTTAAAATTAATATCCACGAACAGTTATACAAATGGCGCCAAATAATCACAAAAGACGTGCCTCAACCTATAGTTAAAAAATCTGTTTTAAAAGTTACAGGAAATGTTTTAGCAAATTCTAAAATGTATGATTTTGTCGGAAAGTCGTCACGTTTTATGCTTAAGCATACCCCACGATTTTTAGTTTATTCTAAATTAAATACCTGGGGAAAAGAAAGAGAATTACCTGAAGTTAAAAATGGTAATTTCGATGAATGGTATAAAAAAAGAAAGAAAAATGAGTAGAGAATCTATTTTAAATGCTGTTAGAAAGAACAAACCAGAGGCTTTGCCTTTACCTGAAATTGATTTGAATGTTTTTGCTGAAGACAAAGATCTTGTAAAAACGTTTATTGAAAATGTTCAATTTGTAGGAGGCCGTGCTATTGTGTTGGAAAGTACAGATACCATTGATGCTAAAATAAAGGAGTTTTATCCTCATGCTTCAAAAATAGTGTCTTGTACTACCGAGTCCTCATTGGGTAATATTTCAATTTCTGCAGCAACAGAACCTCATGGTCTAGAATCTATTGATTTGGCCATTGTAAAAGGCGATTTGGCAGTCTCTGAAAATGGTGCCGTATGGATTGAAGAAAATGATTTCACGATTCGAGTTTTGCCTTTTATTACAAATGATTTAGTTTTAATTGTTAATAAAGAAGACATTCATCTGCATTTACATGATGCATACGAAACTATTTCAAAACGAGATCGTACTTTTGGATTATTTCTTTCTGGGCCTTCAAAAACCGCAGATATTGAGCAGTGTTTGGTAATTGGAGCACAAGGAGCTATTAGTTTAACCGTTTTAATTTTGTAAATTGTAGTTTGTTTAGTTAATCAGAATAATTATTAAAAATTAAATAATAAAAATTATGTCAATTAGTTATGAATCACGTTATGCTTCAAGTCCACAAGGTGTAAAAAGTTATGACACAACACAATTAAGAAACGAGTTTTTAATTGAAAACCTTTTCGAATCTGATAAAATAAACCTAGTGTACTCGCACTACGACCGTTTCATTTCAGGTGGTGTTTTACCCATTAATAAAGCACTAACTTTAGAAACTATCGATCCGCTTAAAGCACCATACTTTTTAGAAAGACGTGAGTTAGGAATAATAAATGTCGGACAAAGTGGTACAGTAACAGTCGATGGTACAGCATACAATTTAGAACACAAAGAAGCTTTATACGTTGGTCAAGGAAATAAAGACGTTGTTTTTTCAAGCAAGTCTAGTAGTGAGCCAGCTATGTTTTATATCAATTCAACACCAGCTCATAAATCGTATCCAACTAAAAAAATTGGAACTGATGATGTTGAGGTTATTGAATTAGGATCGCCAGAAACAGCTAACGCTCGTACATTAAGAAAATACATTGTAAACAGTGTGGTAGATGTTTGTCAATTACAAATGGGAATGACATCTATTAAACCAGGAAGCAGCTGGAATACGATGCCTGCGCACGTTCATGACCGAAGAATGGAAGTGTATTTCTATTTCGAAATACCAGAAGGACAATCTGTTTGTCATTTCATGGGCGAACCTCAAGAAACCAGACATATATGGATGCAAAATAATCAAGCAGTTATCTCTCCACCATGGTCTATCCATTCTGGTTCTGGTACTAGTAATTACTCGTTTATTTGGGGTATGGCAGGAGAAAATTTAGATTATGGCGATATGGATGTTTGTAAAATTCCAGATTTACGATAGTCTTACTAAATAAAATTTTATTAAGCCTTAAAGCCATTTTGCTTTGAGGCTTTTTTGTTAAATTTTAAACGAATTCTTGTAGAAATAATAAGTTATACATTTTTAGTTGTTAAATTCTTAAATTGAAATTTAACTACAAATAGAAATAAAATTAGCATATTAAAATATAGCAGCTTTTAAAAAATAGTAACAATGAAACAAATTCGAACCGCTCTTTTATCTTACGGAATGTCGGGCAAAATATTTCACGCTCCTTTCTTAGCATTACATGATGGTTTTGAGTTAACGGGCGCTTGGGAGCGAAGTAAAAAGTTAATTCAAAATGATTATCCGGCTGTTAAAAGCTATAGCAGTTTAGATGAATTACTTAACGATACCATCGATTTGGTTGTGGTAAATACCCCTGTAGATACCCATTTCGAGTATGCTAAACAGGCTATATTAGCAGGAAAACACGTTATTGTTGAAAAGGCTTTTACAACCACTGCAGCCGAAGCTTCAGAGTTAAATACATTAGCCAAAGAAAATAATGTGAAATTGGCCGTTTACCAAAATAGACGATGGGATAGCGATTTCAAAACAGTAAAAAGCGTTTTTGAAAGCAATATCCTTGGATCAATTGTTGAAGCTGAAATTCGTTTTGACAGATATAATCCGATACTTAGTGATAAACAATGGAAAGAATCGGCAAATCCAGGCGCTGGAATTTTAAAAGATTTAGGACCTCATATTATAGACCAAGCTTTATGTCTTTTTGGTTACCCTAACGCTGTTTTTGCAGATATTAGAACCCTAAGGAAAAACTCTTTGGTTGATGATAATATTGATATCCTTCTTATTTATGAAGATAAACGGGTTAGATTGCATGCTGGATTTTTTAATAAAGAATTAGTACCAAGTTTTGTCCTTCAGGGAAGACATGGTAGTTTCTTTAAATCGCGCTCCGATGTTCAAGAAGATGTTCTTAAAACTGGTGCAAAGCCAAATTTAGATACTTGGGTAACAGAACCTGAAGCCCATCAAGGTCTTTTACATGTCGTTAAAAACGGTGAAACTATTAGAAAAACTATACCTACTTTACAAGGTAATTATTACGATTATTTCGACGAGGTTTACAAATCTATTACAGATAACCAACAAGAACCCGTAACAGCTGAAGACGGATTAAAAGTGATGCAAATAATAGAAGCCGCCATTAAAAGTGCTCAGTTAGGTAGTGTAGTTTCTTTAAATAATTAATTACTCTGTAATTTTAATAGCACTATGGAGTTCTAATATTTTTTTAATAAAAGTTTCGTTGCTTTGCGGACTAATATAAATTTCGTTGTATTTGTCGTACTTTACTATTAATCCATTTCTGGATGTAGCTGGTCTAAAACCCACCCAAAGTGTTTTTCCTTTTACTATTTCAGAAATTCGTTCTAATTTTATTTTGCCATGTATGAGGCCGCAATGGTAAACTAATCCAGATTCTTTAGATAATTCATAATAGGTGCCAAAAAACAGCCAAAGTGTAAAAATTATAGTAGCGAGTAGAATGATTATAGGAAAGACATCATTTTTATCTATGGTTTTATTTGAAAACAAAAAAATTAAAACCAGTATTAAGAATCCGTTTGTACCAAGAATTATGGTGCTAAACAACCCATCTTTTTTACTTTTAAATGTCATTTTTTTCTTTTTTTAAATAATCTTATTTCTTCTTTAAAATACTGCCTCTAGGTTGGTTACCTTTTTGTAAAACGATTTCAGAATGTAAAAACTTAGCAGCCTCGGCAGAATCTTTCACTTTTATTGCACTGCGTTTTAGCATGTCTTTTTCAAAGTCTTTTAAAATATGCGCTCTTATTCCAACTGCGTTCCAATTGGTAGAATTTTGGCATTTTTTAGTAATCAATCGTGCAAGTGTAAGCGCATCTAGTAATGCTTGGTTGGCACCTTGACCCTTAAACGGACTCATGGGATGTGCTGCATCTCCTATAAGTGTTACGGGACCTTTTTCTTCCAATAGTTCGGGTTGAAGTAATGCTCGGTCGTAAACAGGATACCCTGAAATTAAAGCCGCTTTGGTTGCTGCTAAAATTTCGGGTATGGGTGCATGCCACTGTGTTCTTTTACAGGCTTCTTCTTTTAATGCTTCCGGGCCTAATAAACTTAGCGCTTTTGCTTCATTTTCGGGTAAAGGAAAGCTTAGTTGCCACATGATGGCATCTTTATTATAAGGCATCATATAAATGCGTTCATGGCCATTAGCTGTTTGAAATACCGTTTCAGAATCTAACAAAGGGCTATCTATTCCTTTTAAATCAGATAATGAACAAATACCCAATATAACTATACAATCTAAATAGCGCAGAGGTGTTGTGTTTTCATCTAAAATTAAATCTCGAACGGTGCTTCTAATGCCATCGGCTCCAACTATTAAATCGGCTGTTTTACTGATTGTTTCACCATTAAAATGGAACGTAATATTTAAAGATTGGTCTTTATTTTTAGTGTAATTTATTAACTGGTGTCCCCAATTTACAGTTTCATGTCCACCAAGTTGTTCGAGTAAGGCCAAGCGCAATGACTGTCTGGCTATGTGAATATTAGATTGTTTAGAGGTTTTGTTTTGCGAAGGCAGCCACTTTCGCATGCCCCATTCACCAATAACTTCACCAGAAGTATTATGCACAATATGTTTTGTTGAAACGATGCCTTCCTTTAAGGTATGAATACCAAATCCTTTCATGGCTTTACTGGCCTGTTGAAGGGTTAATCCGTAGCCTTGTGAACGCGCATCAAATGAGTTGTCGCGTTCAAAAACAGTACAGGGAATTCCTCGATGTTTGCAGGCCACAGCTAATGCAATTCCGGCAATACCACCGCCAATAATAGCAATATTCGGATAATTTTTGTTGTTAATTATGGTGGGTGAGGCACTTGAAACTAGACCAGAGCCAGCACATTTTTGGCAAGCTTGAAGTGTCCCTTTTGGCTTAACAGGCGGGCCGCCTATTTGTCCGTTTATTATAAATTGCTCGAGGTTTTTTTTGTATTCTTGTCGAACCTTTTTTTGTAGTTTTCTTCTTTTTTTTCCACTTCCGGAACAGTCTGGACAAACAACTAGGTTGGTTTTTTTGCTTTGCTCTTTATCCATTTTTATTTGCTTAATTCAACTTTAAGATGTGAATGAATTACAAAGATAGTAATCCGGAGTTACTTAATGTGAGAGAAATTAAATCAGTTTGTAATAGATTATTGATGTTAACATCCACAAAACATATCTATAATGGTGTTTGTTTTAGTTTCAATAATTTCGAAGTAGCATCCAGCACCATCATCGGTTGGTCCAAATTTGGTTTGTTTAGTATTCCAACCATGTTTTATGTCCATGGGCGAACTGTTAAAAATCATTTCAACCCACTCAATTACCGATGCTTTATCGCTTTTAGGAAGTGTTAATTTAGATTTAATGCCCGTAGCTTCGCCACATTGTTCTTCCCAATACAAAATGTTTTTTTCAAATTTTTGATTAAAAGCACAAACCTCATAATCTGGAAAATCATTTTTTTTAGTGTTGTACTTTTCAGAAATGGTTTTGTAATTTTTAATAAGATACAGATAAACAATATTTTCCGAATAGTTATTTTTTTCTAATTCGGCATTTAAGGTTTCTATATTAGGTTTTATGAGTTTAAAATGTTGTGCTTTAGCAAAAAAAGGCATCATTAAAAGCAATATAACTACGATTTTAATTTTCATAACTTAAAATTTGATTAGCGATTAAAGCGTTTAGAATATGTTTAAAATAGTTTCTGAAATTTAAAATTACAGATTTTTTATTTTATCAACTAAAAACTTAAAAACACGAGTTTAATTTCTTAAGAAAATGAAAGTAAAGCTTAAATTATATTCTATTAATTAACCAATTTTTAAATTCATAGAAATTTTGAGGAGCCACACCGTGTCCTACAGGAAATTCGGAGTACTTGTGTTTAATGTTTAAAGCACTTAAAAAAGGAGGTGTTTGTCGTGCCCAATCGACAGGAATTACTTGATCGACACTACCATGCGAGCAATAAAAATCTAAATTAGAGTAATCTAAAGCTTCCGTGTTTTCTGGTAAAATATCTTTGTTTACATAACCACTTAAAGCAACAATGTTTTTTACTTTTTCGGGATAGGTTAAAGCCACCGCATAACTCAAAATACTTCCTTGGCTAAAACCTAGAAGGGTTACGTTATTTTTATTTACAGGATAAGTTTCAACGGCTTTATCTATAAATAACGAAATTAAATCGCGCGATTTTCTGGCTTGTTCGTTATCATTCCATTTACCTTGTTCGGCATCAAAATTTATAGCGTACCAAGCATTGCCATAGGGTTCTAAAGTATAAGGAGCACGAACCGAAATAATAAATAATTCCTCGAGTAATTCGCTGGCAAACGAAAATAAATCGTTTTCATCACTACCATAACCATGCATCATGATAAGCAAAGGCGCATTTTCTTTAAGAGTTGATGGTTTTGTTATATGATATAATGGGAGTGAAGTATGCGTCATAAATTATTGTCCTAAATTGGAAAAAATTCGTTGGTAAATAGCGCCAACTAAAGGTACTGGTTGTGCTTTTCTATTTAAAGCATTTACAAATCCGAAGATAAATAAAACGGAAAAAAATAAATACAAACTAGAACTAACTAGCCAACTATCAAAAAGGCCCATAATATACCCTAAAGCAAAAAATGTTAACCACAATCCTAAAGCTTGTCTTATATGAAAACTGGCAAAAGCACTTTTATTTTCGTTGTTTAAATAGAAGGCAATAATAACGCCGAAAATGGTTATATAGGCAATTACGGCGTTTTTTCGACCTATTTCAATATCTTGATTTGTCATGTTTAAGAATTTAAAACCAGTTGATTATTCGCTACAATACCGTAAACGGTTCCTTTTAAAGACTCATTTTCAAAAATGGCATTTTTAGATTTTGAAATGATATGCTTCCCTGTAAATGAAAATTTTATATCCGGATTGAAAAGCGTGATATCTGCTTTATTACCAACGTTTATTGGTTGCGATTCTAAACCAAATCTCATTTTTCCTTTGGTTAAAATTTCAACAGATTTTTTAGTGGTAAAAATGGTTTGAAGCGCACCAAAAGCACTTTCTAAACCAATAGTGCCATAGGCTGCATGATCGAATTCAATTTTCTTGTGTTCCACATCAATAGGGTTGTGGTCGCTTGTTACCATATCGATGGTACCATCTTTTAAGCCTTCAATTAATGCTTCAACATCCGAGGCAATTCGTATTGGAGGCAATACTTTAAAATGCGTGTTAAACTCTTTTAAAGCCTCATCTGTAAAATATAAATTATGAATTGCCACACTGCAAGTCACATCTAATTTTTTCTTTTTAGCCTCTCGAATTAACTCAACCGATTTTGCCGATGAAATTGTTGGGATGTGTAATTTACCACCTGTATATTCTAACAAAAATAAATCGCGTGCCACCTGCATTTCTTCGGCTAAGCTAGGAATTCCTTTTAATCCCAAGGTGGTGCTTGTAATATGTTCGTTCATAACACCATGGCCTGCTATTTTGTTTTCCTGCGGAAACGAAAATACTAAACCACCAAAGTTACTGGCGTATTGAAGCGCAATCTTCATTAAATTCGGATTGGAAATAGGCTTTTTATAATCGTAAAAGGCCACAGCGCCAGCGGTATGCATATCGTACAATTCAGCTAAATCAACACCTTTACTTTCTACGGTTAAGGCACCTACAGGCAGCAATGTAACGGCGTGGTTACGCGCTTTAGAATTTACAAACGTAATATCGGCATTGCAGTCTATTACAGGGTTTGTTTCGGCATTCATGGCAACGGCTGTAAACCCAGATTTCGCCGCTGTTTTAAGTCCGTTTGCTATGGTTTCGCGTTCTTCAAAACCTGGTTCACCAAAACTAACACTACTATCAAACCAACCTTGCGATATGTGTAGGTTTTTTAAAGTAATTTCTTGGTAGTTTCCGGGGTTTTTAAGTTCGGGACCAATTTCAGAAATAACACCATTTTTTATTAAGATATCTTGAATCGTATTGTGAAATTCACTTTTCGAATCTATTATGGTGGCCGATTTTATAAGTATGTTCATTTAAAATATTTTAAGATGAGCATTTCAATGATTAAAAGTATGAATGCAAAAATAACAAACCATTTCCATAAGGCGTTAATTTCTGTGTCACTTTTTATTTTATCAAAAAGTTCGGTAATGGAATTGCTTTGATTTACGTTTTCTAGAGTCGAGGGGTCTATATAATTTAAATTGCTTTCGTCACGGTTATAATTATAGCTTACCAATTTTAAATTTTGATTTTTATTGGTTATCCAGTATGAGCTGGCTACGCTTGGCGTTTCAAAAGTTGTTATTCGTACTTTGTTGTTAAAATATTGCTGCTTCGGAATAATATTTAGTGTTTCGTTTTTTAATGAAACCACCGCATCTTGTTGCAAACTTGTAGCAACATCGAAACTATTTTGTTTACCAATTTGATAGTATAGCCTTGGAGTTTTTAAACTGAAGGCTCCCATATTATAAAGTGTTGGTACTATTAAAGGTGAATTTTTAAAATTAGAATTATCAGAATTTAAAGCACTTGTAAAGACAAAAATATTTTTGTCTTGAAGTAGAAATGCGGCACCATCTTCATAACTTAAAATTGAAGAACCACTTTTGGAAGCAATCTTATAAAAACTATTTGTTTTTGGATATTGAAAATTAGTTACCTGCTTCTCAAAAACACCATTTTGATATAACGGATGCGCATAATTAATGGTTGTTATAAGTTTTTCTGAAGCTATTAAATCGTTAAAAGCAATCCCGTAATTTAAAAGAAAACTATTGTAGTTGGTATTAGTTTTATTTGAAGGAATAACGAGTACATATCCACCTTCTGCAATAAATGCTTTTAATGTATTGGCAAGTGCGTTGGGAATATCATTTAGTTCGTTTAAAATAATAAGATTTTGGTCGTTAATTACATTATAATTTAACTCGCTGGGTTTTGTACTTAAATAGTTAAACTCATTATCTGTATAAATGCGTTTTAAAAACCCGTCATCGCCTTCATTAATAGATAATACATTTATTTTAGAGGGCTTATTAATACTGAAATACAGGCTATTATCGAAAAGTAAATGGTTGTCGTCTATGGTAATTTGTCCATTTATTTCTTCGTTTATTGGTAATGTAAAACTTGTTTCGGTTTTTTCTAGCAAATCAACCGATGTTTTGGCAATAAGCTGACTTTTATTAAACACAGAAATAGGCAAATTTTTAATTTGATTTCCACTGTTTTTTAAAATAACATTTAAAACAACCGAGGTGGCAGTCGTGGTTGCTATGTATGCAGAATCTATAGAAATATTATTAGTATTAACCGGTTTAAGCCTAACAACATTTATGTTCACCAAAGAATCTTTAGTAAGTGAACTTAGGTTTTTATCCTGCTGAAAATCTGAAATAAGTACTAAATTCTTAACGCTTTTTTTATTTTTCGTAAAGAACGATTTACTTTTTAAAACAGCAGCGTCGAGGTTTAGGGTATTCGATGTATAATTTAATTGAAGTAACTCGTTTTTAATGGCTTTTATACTGGTGTTTCTAAACGATTGATCGTTTGTTACTATAGAAACGTTTTCTGCTTCGGGTATGTTATTTATTAAATCTTGAACGGCGCGTTTTAAAAGCGGACCTTTATCTCCCTGAGCCTGCATGCTAAAGGAATTGTCTAAATAAATAACGGTTTCCTTTTCTAAATTGATGGCTTTATAATTAGAAAAAAAAGGTTGCGTAAAAGCAAAAATTATAGCTGTAAATAAAAGTAATCTGGTTACAAGAATTAACCATTTTTTTATTTGAGAACTTTTTCTGGTTTGTAAACTTATTCTTTTAAGAAAAGCCACATTTGTAAAAGCAACTTTTTTAAATTTTCGAAGCTGAAATAAATGAACAATAATAGGAATTAGCAGTAAAAATAAGGCGTAAAGAAGTTCTGGATGTTTAAACTGCATACTTAATTAGATTAGTCAAACCTACACATTTTTTTTCATTTTTAACGACGAAGAAAACAAAAAAATGTATAATACAATTGCTTTTGTTTTTTCAAATAAATATAGTTAATACCAAAAAAAAGCCCTAAGTAATTAACAGAAGAAAAAATAATCGGTCATCTCTTGCATATGCTGCTTTTTAAAATAGCTTCTAATTTCGCTCTGAGCCAAAGCATTAGCCACAGTAACTATACTTTGAGGATTTTTAATATTTTCTAAGTTAGTGAAAGGTTCTAGTGGTTGGTTGTAAATGTGTTTTCCAATTTTTTTCGGATTATCGCAAATCCAGTGAAACGGAATATTTTTTTCAATTAAGGCTTTAGCTATTGTTTTTCCTTTTAAACCAGCGCCCCATACCACTAAAGTACGTGAGGCATCGTAATCTAGCAGTAGGAAATAATGCAGTTTTAAATCTAAAAACGTATTTTCAGCATAATGCACATGGGTTCTTGAGGTGCGTACCTGATAGTCTCGCCAATAATGTAAAATGGTGTTACAAGGTATTATTTTGTACTGTTGTTTGTAAAAACGAAATACCAAATCGTAATCTTCGGGATACCGTTGCGGATTAAAGGCATCGGCAGCAATAAAATCTTCGCGATGAATCAGCCAGCACGGTGAGGCAATGACACATTCTTTATAAATTTCAGAATAATTTCTACCAAAACGGGTTAATTCATTTAACCAATCTTCATACTTTTTGTAACCATCACTTATTCCATTATCAGAAAAATAAGCAACTAACCCCGTAGCAACGTGTTTTTTTCCAGCTTGCTGCAAATTATTTAATAAAACTTCTAATTTGTTTTCGGGCATAATATCATCGCTATCCATGCGCGTAATATATTCGCCCACACTTATTTTAAAAGCCATTTGCAGAGCATCAATAATGCCACTGCCTGTATTTTTGTAAAGTTTTATTCGATGGTCGTCTTTAGCGTAGCTATCTACTATGCTAAAACTTGCATCTGTAGAGCCATCATCTATAATAATTAACTCCCAATGCTCGTAGGTTTGGTTTATTATAGAAATTATGCAATCTGATATGAATTTTTCTGTATTTTTAAACGGTGTTAAAATACTAATTAATGGTTTTTGCATGGCGCGAAGATACATAATTCCAGTTTTTAACAAAAGCTTATGAAAGTAACGAAAAGTATAATTGTAATTTTGAAAGTCAAATTTTAATTAAACCTATTTTTAATGAATAAACATTTTTTAACAGCAGTATTTGCTGGTATAGTATTGAGTAGTTGTAGCACATCTAAAACCACTGGAAACGATTTAGCAACTGCTACACCCATTAACACTTCTTTAAACTTGGTTGCCGTACAAAACGATAAAGTGCCAGTAACCATTAATCCGGGACGCTTTACAGTACCAACTGTAACATACAGACTGCCACGTGTGGTACAAGGTACTTATGCTGTAAGCGATTTCGGGAAATATATCGACGATTTTAAAGCTTTCGATTACAACGGAAACGAAATTCCTGCTGTTAAAACAGATGCCAATACCTGGACTATTAACAATGCAAAGCAATTAGATAAAATTACATATTTAGTTAACGACACCTTCGATATTGAAGAAGTTGGCGGCATAGGCGGTGAGCAGCCTTTTTCGCCATCGGGAACAAACATTGAACCAACAAATTACGTGTTAAATTTACACGGCTTTATTGGTTATTTTGATGCTTTAAAAAACAACCAATATAAGCTGGATGTTATTGCTCCAGCCGATTTAGTTCGTACCTCTGCGCTTCAAAATGTTGAAGAAAAATTAAGTGAAGATGGAAAAACAGTTACGACCAGTTATTTTGCACCACGATATTTTGATATCACAGACAACCCTATGTTTTATGGCGATTTAACGGTTGAAACTTTTAATGTAGGTGATATTAAAATTGTTTTAAGTGTTTATTCTCCGGGTAAAAAACATTCGGCAGCTTCGTTAAAAGAAACTATTTTTAAGATGATGAAAGCGCAAAAGGCTTTTTTAGGTGATATTAATTCGACACCACGTTACGATATTTACTTGTATTTGGCAGGCGATAACGAAGATGCACCAAAAGGTTTCGGAGCTTTAGAACACCATACATCTACAGTGGTTGTTTTACAAGATGCGATGCCAGAAGAAGCTTTAGCAGAAAGTATGATTGATGTGGTTTCTCATGAATTTTTTCATATCGTTACACCTTTAAGTGTACACTCTGAGGATGTACACTATTTCGATTATAACAACCCAACGTTTTCTAAGCATTTATGGATGTACGAAGGGGTTACCGAATATTTTGCAACCTTGTTTCAGGTAAATCAAGGCCTGGTTGATGAAAATGAATTTTTTAGTAAAATAATTAGTAAAATTCAAGGCTCTAAAAACATGGACGATGCCATGAGTTTTACAATTATGAGTGAAAATGTTTTAAAAGAACCGTACAAAGATCAGTACTTAAATGTATATCAAAAAGGTGCTTTAATTGGTATGTGTATTGATATTATTATGCGCGAAGAAAGTAACGGAAATCGCGGTATTTTATCTTTAATGAAAGAACTTTCTAATAAATACGGAAAGAACAAACCTTTTGAAGATGATAAACTTATTGATGAAATTGTAGCAATGACTTATCCGTCGTTAAGAGACTTTTTCGATACGCACGTTATAGGCGATATTCCAATAAATTATACTAAATATTTTGATAAAGTAGGTTTAAAAATGGGTGAGGCTCGTATAGAAACTAGTTATGTAATGAATGGTACAAAATTAATTTTTGCAGCTAATCCGCAAGAAGGCAAGATATTTTTTAGCGATTTAGTAAAAGAAAATAGTTTTTGGAATGATTTAGGCGTGCAACCAAACGACATTATAAAATCTGTAAATGGGAAGCCATTTTCTATGGAAAATGCCAATATCATTTTACAGGATATGTTTAGCTGGAAACCAGGTACAGATATTTCACTTGTTTTAGAAAGAGAAGGTAAAGAAGTTACTGTTAAAGGTACTACCGAACAGTCTTACACTATGGGAGAGAGTTTAATAGAAAGTCCAGATGCTACTGAAGCCCAAAAGAAATTAAGAGAAGCCTGGCTTAAAGGTTAATATTTAATCATTAGAAAAACAAAAACGCCTCAAATTTTATTGGAGGCGTTTTTTATTTATTATAACACAGGTTTATTTTGGTAAAGACAAAATAAATTGTGTCCCTTTTTCTATTTCCGAATGAATATCGATAGCCCCATTCAATTTATTCACAAGTGTTTTAACCGTAAACAAGCCAATGCCCGTGCCTACATTGCCATGTTTATCTTTATCGTGGGCAGTATTAAATAATTCAAATAAATCGTCTTGTTTCTCTTGTTCGATGCCTTTTCCGTTATCTTCAACAATAAACACATGATGCGTTTCAGTTTCAGAATAATCTATAGAAACCACAGGGTTTTCTTTAAAATTATACTTAAAACCATTGTCTACTAAGTTTAACAAAATCTGGGTTAGGGCAGCGCTGTTTATATCTTTTAAATAAGCTTCTTTTACTAATTTAAATTGCGACGATTTTAATCCTAAAATATTTTTAATTGAGTTGTAAATATCTTGTAAAGTGGTTTGCTTTTTATCTTTTTCTAATAAAGCTTCACTTTTATAATGTTTTAAAATACCATCAATATACGCTCTTAGGGTGTCTGCCGATTCTTCAATATAATTTAAATATTCTAAGTTGGTTTTGGCATTTTCCTGTAATAATTCTTCCTTAAATAATTGAGATAATGAAGTAATATTAGCTAATGGCGATTTTAAATCGTGGGATATTTTATTTGCAAACGTTTTTAAAGTTTGATGTCTTTCCTCTAAATCTGATAGTGTTTTGTTAAGCACAATGTTTTTATATCTCAACTCAAAAAGATTAATAACCTGTTTAGATAAAATAATTAAAGTTTCTTTTTGTTCGGCTGTTAATGTTCTTGGAACATGATCGTAAACACATAAGGTTCCTAAAGCATAGCCTTCTGGGTTTATTAATGGAACACCAGCATAAAAACCTATATTATTTCCTGTTATTATGGGATTGTCATGAAAACGAATATCTTCTCGAGTATTTTCAACTATAAAAATAGGTTCATCAGTTAAAATGGCATGACCACATAACGACAACGCTCTTGGAGATTCATTTTCGGTAATGCCTATGTGTGCTTTTAAAAAATTTCTGTCCTTATCTAACAAAGTAATTAACGATATAGGCACATTACAAACTTTTGCAATTAAATTTGCTATATCATCGAAGTCAGATTCTGGTAAAGTATCTAATAAATTGTACTTTTTAACTTCCTCTAAACGCTCAGATTCATTTTCTGGTAGTTGGGGTTTTATCATTTATTAAAAAAGTTTAATATATAATATTTACGAAAAAAAGTAGGTCAAGGTTTTATTAACTACACAATTGTTTGCTAAAAGGAATCATTAATTAATTTGAATTAATCGTATTTAGCTGGCTTCCCATTCGATAATGAATTTTTAATAAATTCCCGAATGTCGTTGTTAGCCGTTTTTAGGTCTTCGTTTCTTAAATACATCATATGGCCACTTCGGTAACCTTTAAAAGTAAAGCGGTCTTTCATTTTTCCGCTAGGGTCTACTTGCCACATGGTATATTTTGCACCGAAATAAGTTGTAGCTCCATCGTAATACCCCGATTGAATTAATACTTTTAAATAAGGGTTTTGCGCCATGGCTTGTCTTAATTCATCTCGGGTATCGTTATTTCTATTATCCCAAGGGTGCACACTACCAAATAAATTATATTTAGTGTCTGTTTTAAAATTAAGATATTCTCTTATGTAATAATTTATGGCAGGCGCAAAGGCATGGTTCCAGGTTGTTAATTCCGGACTGTAATCTGGGCTATCGCCTGTTTCTCTTTTATCGATACCTAAATATCTGGAATCTAAACGACCAATAGTTTGTCCTGTTTTATGTCGTAATAATTCTTTCCAGAAAAATGAAGTAGGTATATCCAGGTTATTTTGAAGAATAGCCGTTTTTCCAAGCCCCGAATAGTAAGCCATTTTTTCGGCAATGGTATTTTTTTCTTTATCTGAAATAAAACCTCCCTTAGCAATAGCAGGCATTAAGGTATTGATAGCAAAATCTTCTGCTTCCGGTAAAATATCTAATAAATCTTTTTCTTGAAGCGCTTGTGGTAGTGCTTTATGATACCATGCCGCAGCTGTAAAATAAGGCAAGTTTAATGACGAGTATACCGGCTGCCCCGTATTATACAATTTGTAATCTGCTGGTGATACCATAATTACACCATTTAAGTACATCCATTGGCTGCTTTGTAGTTCGTTAGCCAATCCCATGACACGCGTGCCTCCGTAACTTTCACCAATAATATATTTAGGAGATTCCCATCTATTTTTTCGAGTTACAAAGGTGTTTATCCATTCGGCTAAATATTTAATATCGGCATTAATACCAAAAAACATATCACGATCTGGTAATTTACCATCTTTATCTTCAATCATTCTCGAATATGCCGTGTTTACAGGATTTACATAAACAATATCGGCAACATCTAAAACAGAATTTGGGTTATCTTTTATGCCATAAGGTTGCACAGGAAACCCTTCATCATCAATATTTAAAATTTTCGGACCGGTGTAAGCGATGTGCATCCAAACAGAAGCCGATCCAGGACCGCCATTAAAAGAAATAATTAAAGGTCGGTTAGCACGATTTTTAATATCGTTACGCTCATAATAGGTGTAAAACAAAGTTGCAATAGGTTCACCTTTGCCGTTCCATACGGGTTGTGTTCCTGTGGTTGCCGTATAAGGAATGGTTTTACCATTTATAATGGTGCTATTGGTTGTAACTACGGTAGTATCTGTAGGAATGTTTCTTTTTTGAGCAAAAACAACACTCATGGTCATTATAAAAAGCAGGCAAGTAATTTTCTTCATAATTTAGGATTTAAAAATAAACACCTAAAATTGCTCAAAAACTCCCAAACCAAATAATGCAAAGTCATATTTAACAGGATCTTTAACATTTAAAGCCCTTAAATTGTTATCTAATTCAAGTAAAGCTTTAGCATCATTTTGTTTTCTTTCTAGAAGTCCTAATTTTCTGGCTACATTTCCCGAATGCACATCTAACGGACAAGACAGTTGGGCAGGAGAGAGGCTTTTCCAAATACCAAAATCAACGCCCGTATGGTCATTTCTAACCATCCAACGCAAAAACATATTAATGCGTTTTGCAGCCGAATTTTTTAAGGGGTCGCTCACATGTTTTTCACTGCGTGGTAAATGATTAATCTCGAAAAACAGTTTTTTAAATTCTGAAATACTCTGTTGAAGCGATTTTGGTTCGGCGTAGTTAGCGAATACCTGTTCCAATCCGCCATGATTTTTATAAATATGTTGTAATGATTTTATAAACTGAATCGCATCGTCACCATTAAAAGTTCTGTGCACAAAAGATTGTAACTTTTCTAAATCGGTTTCGCTATGATTCATAACAAAATCGATTGGGGCATGATCTAAAAGCTGCATCAATTTTGTGGCATTAGTTATAATGCTTTTTCGGTTTCCCCAAGAAATGGTAGCCGTTAAAAATCCGGCAATTTCAATATCTTCTTTTAAATTGAAAAGATGCGGAATTTGTATAGGGTCACTTTCAATAAACTTTGGGTTATTGTATTGAATAACTTTAGCGTCAAGAAATTCTTTTAATTCAGCTGTATTCAAACTTAATTATCAATTATGTTTCCATCAACCATCACCAGTTTTCTGTCGGCCAGATTAGCAAGATCTTCGTTATGAGTTACTATTACAAAGGTTTGGCCAAATTCATCTCGCAATTTAAAAAACAAGTTATGCAGGTTTTCGGCCGATTCGCTATCTAAATTCCCCGAAGGTTCATCGGCAAAAATTAAACTGGGGTTATTTATAAGCGCTCTTGCCACGGCAACGCGCTGTTGTTCACCTCCAGAAAGTTCGTTTGGTTTGTGGTGATAGCGATGCGATAAGCCTAAAAAATCTAAGAGTTCGGTGGCTCGTTTTTCGGCTTCAGCCTTTTTCGTGCCTTTAATAAAAGCGGGTAAACAAACATTTTCTAAAGCGGTAAATTCGGGTAATAATTGATGAAATTGAAATATAAACCCGATGTGTTCATTTCTAAATTTAGCCAGCGCTTTATCTTTAAGTCCGTTAATATCGATGCCATTTATTTTAAGTTCATAAGCTTCTTTTGTAGACGCTTTATCTAGAGTGCTTAAAATATGTAAAAGTGTGGTTTTTCCTGCTCCCGAAGCTCCAACAATAGAAATAACTTCGCCTTTTTTAACATGAATATCAATACCTTTTAAAACCTGTAAATCGTTGTAAAATTTATGAATGTTTTTTGCTTGAATCATTTGTGTGAAATAATAGGCGTGAATTTACTACATTATCATGTTATGTACAATTAAGATTGGTTTTTATTGTTAAATCACATATATACTTTATATTTAGTTTAAAAATAACAGCATGCCTTATAAGAAGTTTGAAGAATATAACATACAAGTAACAGACGATGTAAAAGATCGTTATAAAAACATTATTGAAGATTTAGGTGAAAACACCTCACGTGAAGGCTTATTAAAAACCCCAGAGCGTGCGGCCAAAGCCATGCAGTTTTTAACGCAAGGCTACCACCAAGATCCTGTTGAAATTCTTAAAGGCGCCATGTTTAAAGAGAGTTACAATGAAATGGTTATTGTAAAAGATATCGAATTGTACTCGTTATGCGAACATCATATATTACCATTTTTCGGGAAAGCACATATTGCTTATATACCCAATGGTTATATAGTTGGATTGAGTAAATTACCAAGAATAGTAGATGTTTTTGCCAGACGACTTCAGGTGCAGGAACGTTTAACAGAACAAATTTTAGATTGTATAAACGACACTTTAAAACCACAAGGAGTAGCTGTGGTTATTGAAGCTTCTCATATGTGTATGATGATGCGCGGTGTGCAAAAACAAAACTCATTAACAACAACCTCTGGGTTTAGAGGCCAGTTTGAAAAAATTGAAACCAGAAATGAATTTTTAAAACTCATTGGGAAATAATTTTGGTATGTTTCTTGCTTTAAGGTTTTTGTAAATTTTTTTAATAAATGAATAAATATAAAATACTAATTATAGGAATTATATGTGATGCTATAGGAATGGTATCGTTTATTATTCCGGGCATTGGTGAATTTTCAGATGTTGTTTGGGCACCACTTTCGGGATGGATCATGACGAAACTTTATAAGGGTAATGCTGGTAAAGTAGCAGGGGTTATAACCTTTGTAGAAGAAGCTCTTCCTGGTTTTGATATTATACCCTCGTTTACACTTATGTGGCTGTATACCTATGTTTTCAGTAAAAAAGGAAAGATTAAAGAAATTAAGCAATAAAAAAAAGAGGTCGCTTAAACCATTAAAACGACCTCTTTTTAATTAAATGTGAATTATTGAACAGAAATTGGAAATACTACTTGTATATCTGTTTCTCCTCCAGCATTTGTAATGCTTCCAGAACTTACACCAGCCGCCAATTTATTTGGTTCGTGGCGTAATGTAATAGTTAAATTGCTTGAACCTAGCGTTGTTGATGTAGTTAAATTAAATTTTAAACCTACAGGATTACCATTACCATCTGCATCAGCATAAGTTACTGTAGCAATGTTATTACTTAATTGAAAAAAGAACTGGTGCTCATCGTCTTCTTCTTCAATTTCTTCATTAATATTTTCTGCGGGTGATTCCGTTTCGTTTAAAAGTACTAAGCTGCCATTATAAGTTTTATTAACAGAAAAAGGGCCGGAAACTGTAATTACAGGGGCATTTGGGCCATCGCCATCAAGGTCCCTTGATTGCAAGGTTATGGTATTACCGCCACCAACTGGCACTAATGTTGCTGTAATGGTTGTTATTACTTCTTCTTCATTTACAGCAATTGGGTCGTCATTTTCACAGCTTGTTAATGTGAAAGTTATTGCTAGTAATAATAAAATTGATGCTTTTTTAAATGTTTTCATTTTGAATTTTTTTAATTGTTAATAATTTATTTTTAATTGTAACATAAAATTTCTTCCTAAGTCATCGGCGAAATATCTTAATCGGTTAAGGTATTCTCTGTAAGAAGTATTAAAAATATTTGTAATATTAAAACCAATATTGAGGTTTGTTTTTGTTGATAGTTTTAATGTAATATCACTTTGAAAATGCAATAAATGATAAGTAGGTGGCGGGGAGCTAACATCTACCAATACTGTTTCTTGCGAAGTAGGTATAAAGGTTTCAAAATTAAAATTGGTAAAATCATTTTGTCTTAAAACTAATTCACTTTGCAATTCGGCATTAAAAGATTTCCATTTTTTGTTTGAATACCCTAAAATATTTACTGTTTTAAACGAAGGGATATCAATCAAAGCTTGTTTTTGGGTTAAATCTCTGCCTTTTATAAATGCGGTTTTATTACTTAAAAACCAGTTATCGTTCATAGCATAACGTACGGTAACATCTAAACCTAATAATAGCGCATTAGTTTGTGTATAATCCCAAACAGGAAACGCCCCCCTAATGGTTTGTTCTGTTCCAGAGGGTTTTATAAAAATATAATCGCTAATATGGTTTACAAAACCTTCTAAATTCAAATTAAATGGATTATTTTTAAATTGATAACTCGCGGCTATCCTGTTTGAGGTTTCTTGTTTTATACGTAAATCGCCTAATTCTATACGTGCGGCAGAATGATGCAAACCATCACTAAATAATTCTGATGGATTTGGCGCTCTTTTAGACAGTCCGTAATTAAAAATTAATGAATTATCATCATTTATTTGATACGAAATCCCCGCAGATGCTGAAATATTATGATAGTTGAACACTGGGTTTGTAAGTAACTGTGTTCCCAAATCATCAATTACGATATCTGCAAAATCTATATTGTAGCCAAGATTATTCCATCGACTAGTAATGTAAAATTTCTTCGCATCCAATCTGGTAAAATCATAACGCACCCCTAAATCCAATTGGGTTTTATCGCTCAACTTATAATTTGAAATGGCAAAAACACCAAAATCATATTTGTTATAATCTGGAATTAAACGGCGCACGCCTGTATCTGGATTTGCAAAATTATTTTGATAGCCTGCATTAAATCCGAATTCGTAAATAGCGTTGCTAATAGCATCAATTTTTAAGTTGGTTCTTAATGTATGGGTTTTAAGAGTTAAATCGATAGCCGGTTTATCTCTGTCTGCACCTACACGAATATCATACTCAAACCGCTGGTTGTTTTGGAAATCGTATTGTATTTCCAATCTTCCAAATTTTTTAAACCGTTTGTAAAAATCTGCTTTAATGATTTGATGGGTTACATCTTGTCTTGGAGCGTCAATATTATAACTAAAATCTCTAATAACTAGGGGTTTCAAGCTGTTTATACTATTTACTAAATCTGAAATGTTACCAATATGCGCAGCTCTTAAAATAGCAATTTCGTTGTTTAAAAAGCTATAGTAGAGGTTGAAGCCTTTTTCAAAGGTTTTAAAACCTGTATTTACAGAAAACCCTCGAGAATTCATGCCCGTATTCGTTAAACTGTAATTAGCAGCTTCGAAATCGCCAAAGCGTTTTACCGATGCCTGAGTACCAACATACCAACCTTCCTGCCAGGTTTTTGTTAAAGAAGATGTAAAACTATAACCCCGACCATTAGTTTGTCCGCTGGTAATCGTTTTTCCGTAAAGGGAATCCTTAAAACTCATGTTTAAAGGTTTCATAACAATAACACCTCCTATGGCGTCTCCACCATAAGCCAGTGCATTGGCACCTTTTATAACGTTTATACTGCCAGCTGTATTTAAATCTATATTTGGTGCATGCTCGACACCCCATTCTTGGTCTTGTAAACGCACGCCATTGGTCATTACAATAATTCTACTGCTATGTAAACCATTAATTACGGGTTTAACTATAGTATTTCCGGTACTTATAGAAGAAACACCAGAAATTTGTTTTAAAGCATCACCAAGACTGTAAGCGCTAAAACGTTCTAGAGCATTGGTTTTTAAAATAGATTCTTGCGAAGACTTGGCTGTTGTAAATGTGGTATGACCATCAATTTTAACTTCATGAAGTTCTTCTATATGGTGTTCCATATAAATTTCACGATAGGTATTACCGTTAACAGTTACCTCCAAACGTTTGGTATCGCACGCCAAATGAGATATAGACATGATGAGATTTCCATCACAGATATTGACGATTGTAAATTTACCGTTAATATCTGTAGTGGTGTATTTATTTAGATTTTCAAAAAAAACAGCGGCTCCAACTATGGGCGTGCCATCATGAAAATCTTTTACTTCTCCAAAAAAAGTAGACTTGCAGTTTTGACTATAAAGTGTGCTTATAAAACAACACACTATAATCACTAGGTTATATTTCATTGTTGAGATTTTAGTTTAAAAAAAAAGACTTTTAAACTAATGTAGGCGGTCCTCTTAGAGAAAAAGATAAAGGCCGATAATTATTAAGAAATTTGTATGTTATTACAGGTATTTTATAAATAGCAGTTTCATGAAATAAAGTATAATATGCTATTGAGAAATAATAATGATTATTTAGTTTAAACTTATAAAAATCGCAATCGTTATTAATTTCGTGTAAATGTGTTGTTTTTTCACCTTTACAAATATCGTGTTTGTGGTGCGCAAAAATATGAGCAAATTTTGTGGCAGTAGGCAATAAAAGTAAGGCACCTAAAACCAGTGTTAAAATTTTAATAACGATATGTTCTCTTATTTTATGCACTATTCTATGAAACGTTTAAAACCGATTCTTCGCAACATTTTCTTTTCGAAATTCCAGAAGAAATTAAATTGACCAAAAAGCCATCCTATAAACACTAATAATATTTGATAGAAAATAAATCCAATAATAATATATAAAACCCAATAAATAAAAGGATTTAAATTTTCTTTAGTAATTCCCATAAGTTTTATAATGGGTCTGCTTACAAAAATAGAAGAAGATCCTGTTGAGGCAAAAACTAAAAAAATACTAATTAATTCCCAACGATAAGTAACTTCCCATTTAGACTCAAGCTTTTTAAAAATAAAAAGGGTGAGTTTTAATAAGGTATAAAAGATAACACAACTTAAAAGTATGGTTAAGAGTACATGAACATCTTTAAAAAAAGCAGCGGTTAATTTATAGGAAGCGTACGCCAAGACAACAGTTCCAAGCAAAGGAAAAATGAGTTGCCAATTTCGTTCGATATTCCAGAGTTTTTTTAACTTGTTCAAAGTGAAATTTTGCTGCAAAAATAACTAAAACAAATTTAAATACGAGGCACAAATGGTCCTAATCTTTGTTTGTAGTGCAATTGAAAGTAAATAAAGTAATTATATAATTGATAATTAACATCATATCCGTAATCTATGTTTGGTCGATAATCAATTTGGAGTTCATACAAATTCGGGTCAAATTGTTGTGGTTGTAAAACTCTATAATTCCATTCATTTACATAAATTAAATTTCTGTTTTCTAGAAAGGATTGCGAGTAAAACCCTTTAGGCTGCGCTCTGCTGGCTAACCAAAAGTTAAATCCGGGTTCTATAATGATGATTTCATATTCTAAATCTTCATTTTTTATACTCACTGTATCATTTTCTTTTAAAGCCAATAGCGACTCCTCTTTATTGTTAGTTGTGCTTTTAGGCGTATTACAAGACAAAGTTAAAAGGATAATTACTACGAGCATTAACGATGTTTTCATGGCATGTCATTTTAGTTTAAATTACAAAAAAAATCTCACGATACTTATGTTTTAAATTGTTTTTAACAAAAAAAGAGCCGAAATACATTCGGCCCTTTAATTAATTTATAAGTTTATATGTAGTTTATTTTCCAAACAAACCACCTATTAAGCCGCCTAAGCCACCTTTCTTTTTGTTTCCGCCAAGTACCATACCCGCAACATCATCAATAACGCTACCATCTCCATCGGCATCTAGAATAGATTCTAAAAAGCTTTGTTCTTGTTTTTGTGAGTTTCCTTGGATGAGTCCGCCTAGTAAATCTTCAATACCATTTGAGCTATTTACATTTTGCTTTTTGGCCTGATTTCCTAAAATTCCCATTAAAATAGGCGCAGCCACTTTTAAAATTTGAGCAACAGAACCCGCATCCAATCCAGATTTGGCTCCTAAAATATTTTGAACATTTTGTTGTTTATCGCCTAATACATGTCCTAGAATTTTTTCTCCATCATTTAAAACATTGGCATCAACGCCGCCATTAAATAAACCACCAAGATTATCTAAGATACTTCCGTCATGTTTGCTGTTTATAGCATTTAAAAGGCCTTCGGCACCTTGTGGTGATGACGCATTGCGTTTCATGGCCTGCATTAAAACAGGTAAAGCCATGGTTAAAACATCTTGTGTTTTGTTTTGTGGTTGATTGGTTTGGTTAGACACACCACTAATAATTGTTTTTCCTAAATCGCTGTTTAGTAAATCTAAGATTCCAGACATAATTTATTTTTTGAAATTTAAAGTTTAATTAGAAAGTGTAAAATACAAAAAAAGTCCTACACATAATGTATAGGACTCTTATATTACGTTTTGGTCACAATTATTTAACCAAGAATACTAATAATTTGTTCTGCTAATTCAGTTCCAATTCTATCTTGAGCTTCATTAGTAGCAGCACCTGTATGCGGTGTTAACGATAAACCTGCATTCATTAATAATTGAATTTCTGGTTTTGGTTCGTTTTCAAAAACGTCTAAAGCAGCACCGGCAACTTTTCCACTTTCAATAGCTTTTACTAAAGCAGCCTCATCAACTACACCACCACGAGCCGCATTTGCTATAAATACACCATCTTTCATTATTTCAAATTCTGGAGCACCAATAACATATTCTTTTTGAGCTGGTACGTGTAACGTTATAAAATCGGCTTGTTTTAAAACCTCTTCTTTTGAAATGGTATTAATTTCAAAATTTACTTTTTGACCATCAAAAAAGTCTAACTCTAAATTTGCTTTTTCTAAGAACGGGTCGAAAGCAATAACTTTCATACCAGCACCTAAAGCCACTTTTGCAGTAGCCTGACCAATACGGCCAAATCCTAAAACACCTAATGTTTTACCTTTAAGCTCTGTTCCTTTAGCGTAAGCTTTTTTAAGTTTACCAAAACTGGTATCGCCTTCTAGTGGCATTTCTCTGTTAGAGTTATGTAAAAAACGTGCTAATCCGTAAAAATGACCAAACACTAATTCTGCAACAGAGTGCGAAGAAGACGCCGGTGTATTAATAACGTGAATACCTTTGCTTTTAGCGTAATCTACATCTATATTATCCATACCAACACCACCACGACCTATAATTTTTATTCCAGGACAGGCATCAATAAGGTCTTTGCGCACGGTTGTTGCACTACGTACTAATAAAACACTTATTTCTTTTTCGTTGATATAATTAATTAATTGTTCTTGTGCTACGGTTGTTGTTATAACTTCGTATCCGCCTTTTTCTAAGGCTTCTTTACCAGTTTTAGAAATACCGTCGTTTGCTAATACTTTCATTTAAATTTTGTTTTTTTATTCCCACGAAAGTGAGAATCTTATTTTTATGTTTAATTGCGTTTTATTTTTGTTCATTTCCATTGTTTTGAAAATGAAAAGGCTGTTTTTAAGCTTTGCTTTCTAGTTCACTCATTACCTCAACCAGTGTTTTTACACTTTCAATTGGTAAGGCGTTATACATAGAAGCTCTGTAACCACCAACACTTCTGTGACCATTTAATCCGCTTATTCCAGCTTCTTTTAACATGGTTTCAAAAGTTTCTTTTAAATTTTCGTTTTCTAAAGTAAACGTTGCATTCATTATAGAACGATCTTCTTTTGTAGCAAAACCTTTAAATAACGGGTTTAGATCTATTTCAGAATACATTACGTTGGCTTTTTTCTCATTCAGTTTTTCAACAGCAGCGATGCCACCTAAACTTTTAATCCATTCTAAGGTTAGCATCGATGTATAAACCGCAAATACAGGCGGTGTGTTGTACATACTTCCATTAGAGATGTGTAATTTATAATCCATAATTGAAGGAATTTTACGAGAAACTTTCCCAAGTATGTCTTCTTTAATTACAACAAGTGTTGTACCAGCAGGACCCATATTTTTTTGCGCCCCTGCGTAAATTAAATCGAATTTAGAGAAATCTAAAACACGCGAAAAGATATCGCTACTCATATCGCAAACCATTGGTATTGGCGAGTTAGGGAATTCTTTTATTTGTGTTCCAAATATGGTATTGTTTGAAGTACAATGGAAATAATCGTAATCTTCTGGAATATCGTAACCTTTAGGAATGTAGTTAAAATTTGCGCTTTCAGAAGATGCTACTTCATAAATGTCGTCTAACATTTTAGCTTCTTTAATTGCTTTTTTACTCCATGTACCTGTGTTTAAGTAACCAGCTCTTTTTTCTAAAAGATTCATAGCTACCATTAAAAATTGAGTGCTTGCACCTCCTTGTAAAAACAAAGCTTTATAACCTTTACCTTCTAACCCTAAAAGCTCTAAAACTAATGCTCTGGCATTTTCCATGACATCAACAAAAGCTTTACTTCTGTGGGATATTTCAAGTAAGGATAAACCTTCGTTATTGAAATCCATTACAGCATGAGAGGCTTTTAATAATACTTCTTGAGGTAAAATGCTTGGTCCAGCACTAAAGTTATGTTTTTTCATGATTTTTTTGATGTTAAGGATACAAAGTTGCTAATTAATTGCTAATTAAGTAATGAAAATTCAATAATTTTTTTATCAAATTGCTAATAAAAATTCAACAGAATCGACACTATCCGCATAATCCCAAAGTTCTGGTTTTTGCGTGTGGCCAAATGCAATTTCGTTTTCAGAAAATCCTTTCGCAACAACACACTGAATTTTGTTTACATCGGCTTTTAAACGCTGTTTTAGTTGCTCAATATCATCATAATATTCATAAAAAACAGTGGCAATAGGTGAGGCATAGCTAGGGTCTTCTTTAATCATTAAAAAGCCATTTTCAAGCATGTCAAATTCACTCATTAAATAAACCGCTTTGTTGTAATCGTAGTTATTGGCGTATTTGGCTTTTTCAATAATGGGATGCCAATGGTAAATACCATTGAAGAACGCATCAAAATTGTAATTTTTAGGAATAAATATTTTAGAAACGTTTCTGCAACCTAAACCATAATATCTAAAGATATCTTCGCTTAAATTTTTCATTTCTGCTTCGGTTTCGTTACCTGTTAAAACCGCAACCGAGTTTCTGTTGTTTCTTATTATAGACGGTTTGTTTTTAAAATAGTATTCAAAATATCTGGCTGTATTATCGCTTCCAGTAGCAATAACGGCGTCAAAATTTTCCATTTTACCATCGGTAAAATGTATGGTTCCTTTAAATTGTGGTTCTACAAATTCTAGATATTTTGCCAGATACGGAATTAAGTGTTTATCGTTTGATGATTGTTTAACCAATACATGGTGCCCAGTTATTAAAACCGACAGAAAATCGTGAAAACCAACTAAGGGAATGTTTCCTGCCATGATTATGGCCACCAATTTAGGTTGAACATTAGAAATATTATAAGGTTTTAACCAGGTTTCTAAGTTTTCTTCGGTTAATAATTTTGACCAGCCCTCTAGAGAAAACCGCATGTTTTCGTCGGTAAACCAACCATTGTTTTCTTGAGCCAGTTTTAATTGATGTTTAAATCCGTCGAAGAAAATTTCATTATGTTCAATATTTTCTTTCTTTTGAATTGTATCTTTAGAAAATTGACTTAAAAAGTCTCCTAATTTTGCAAAAGCCTTAATTCTTTCCTGTAAATCCATTCTGTAATTTGGTTATGAATAGTTTTGGCGTTATTTTTGTTGCAAAGTTAGAAAGAAAAAACGCTATGGCAATTATTATAACAGACGAATGTATAAATTGTGGTGCTTGTGAACCTGAGTGCCCAAATACAGCAATATATGAAGGCGCAGACGATTGGCGCTACAAAGACGGAACCAGTTTATCGGGTAAAGTTGTATTAACCAACGGTACCGAAGTCGATGCTGATGAAGCCCAAGAACCTATAAGTGATGAGCTTTATTATATTGTACCAGATAAATGTACAGAATGTAAAGGTTTTCATGACGAGCCTCAATGTGCTGCCGTTTGTCCGGTTGATTGTTGTGTACCAGACGATAACCATGTAGAAACTGAGGAAGAGCTATTAGCTAAACAACGTTTCATGCATCCTGAAGGATAAAAATTAAAGTTTATTAATAAAAAAATCCCAAGTTTTAACTTGGGATTTTTTTATGCTTTATAAGTATTAAAAACTATAATTTAGTTTAGCATAGTAAAATGAGCCACTAAAGCCCATTTGTACAGAATCCCAATAGCCTCCAGCTTCTGTCCAGTCATCTTGCTGATCTGGATAAATATTAAATAAGTTGTTGCTACCAACGTTTAATTTTAAGCTTTCAGATAGTTTAAAGCCTAAGTTTAAATCGGTAACAATTTTGGCACTATATGTATCGGTTGCAGCTTCAATAAGTTGGTCGAAACCACCATAGTTCGCAGGATCTTCAAACATTTGAAAGTCTAATAATTCAATCTCACTAAAACGCGTAAATGTTAATGCCGTATCAAACCAGCTTTTATCATAATTAAGATTTAAGCTTAATTTACTTTTTGGAGCCGATGCCAATAAAAAGGCTTTATCGCGCTCACCAAAGAAAGTTTGTTCATCTAAAGCACCATTTTTTACTTTATCAATTTTCATGTCGTTAAAGTTTCCTAAGAATGAAGCACCAAATGAGCTTCCATTGTCTAAAGTAGTTTTCCATGCTAGAATTACATCTAAACCAGTTGTTTTTGTGTCGGCACCATTAGCAAAAAATTGTGCAGCTTCAACATTATCTATTTGTGGTGCATCAAAGTTTCCTGTTAATACAATACGGTCTTTTACTTTAATAAAATACCCATCGACAGTTGCTGTGAAATCTCCAAATTTAGCTGTAAAACCTAAAGCGCTGTTTAAGGCTTTTTCTTCTTTTAAAGGCCCAATACCAAACGATGCTGTTACAGGACTGTTGTTAGGCGATAGTAAAGACTCTAAAGCTTGTCCGCCCACAAAGTTGGTAAACTTTAAGTTGTAATAAATTTGCGCTAACGATGGCGCTCTAAAACCAGTACTTAACGACCCTCTAATATTAAAATTATCGGTAGCTTTTAAACGAGCTGCTAGTTTACCATTAATAGTGCTTCCGAAATCGCTAAAGTTTTCAAAACGTGCTGCTGCGCTTAACAAAAAGGCATCGGTAATATCGAATTCTGCATCGGCGTATAAAGACATGTTGCTTCTTCCGCGGTCTACAACATTCGCAGGACCATAACCCGGAAACCCTTGCGAACCTCCTGGTCTAGGATTGCCCATATCGTCTTCGGCTTGTGTTTGATTTGCAGGATCGGTTATTAAAATGCCGTTTTCGGTGTAAATTCCATAAGAAGCTTCTTCACCAGCATAAATTTCAAATTGTTCGGTTCTGTATTCTGCTCCAAAAGCTAAGTTCATACCACTTAATACATCATCATAATACTTAGAGAAATCGAAGTTTATGGTATTCTGACTTAAGCTATGGCCACCGGCATCAAAATCGGTTGGAGAAATATCTTCTAAAGAAGCATTTAATGTTCCTTTAATAAAGTAATGAAAATCGTTTTTACCGTAGGTATTACTTATGTCTATTTTCCATCCAGAAGCTGTTGTTGTTCTCATACCTGCAGAGATGGAACTATCTATAATATTTGAAGTAATTCTAGGAGTAAATCCGTTTGGATAAATAGATTCTACAACACGCTCACCGCCATTTCTTGTAAAGGCATAAGCATCGGTATCTCTGTAATTTCTACCACCAAAGGCATAGAATTCGGTATTTTCTGAAACAGGAATTAACACGTTTCCAAAGAAATTAAACGCATCGATAGCCGCTTCACCAAAACCTTTTCTAAATTCAAATGCAGGTCGTAAGGTTTTGTTTTTACTTAAATATTCGGTTGTGAAATTAGCGTAGCCTTCTTTACCTATTTTAAATCCGTAATTAGCGGTTACTTTTACAGAACCACCATCAAAATTTTTATCTTTTCCAATAGCATTACCATCTTTTTCGGTATCTAAGCGGAAGCCATCGGTATTCCAAGCACCATATTCGCCAAAAGCACTAATATCGACATCGGCGTTTGTATTATAAGCACCATAACTTACACTTCCTGTTAGTTCGTCGATATTATCTTTTAGAACAATATTGATAACACCAGCAATGGCATCAGAGCCGTATTGAGCCGAAGCACCATCTCTTAAAATTTCGATGCGCTTAATAGAAGCTGCTGGGATGGCATTTAAATCGGTACCCGTATTACCACGACCTCTGGTACCAAAAATATTTATTAACGACGATTGGTGTCTGCGTTTTCCATTAATTAATACTAAGGTTTGGTCTGGACCTAAACCACGCAGCGATGCAGGATCGACATGGTCGGCACCATCTGAACCCGATTGTTTGTTCGCATTAAACGAAGGCGCGGCATATTGCAGCATTTCGTTAATTTCAACCTTACCAACTTGGGTTGTAACATCGGCAACATCAATAACATCAATGGCAACAGTCGTATCGACTGCAGTTCTTTTAGGGCTTCTTGAGCCTACAAGTACCACTTCATCTAAATTTACACCATCTTCTAATGTAACATTTATTGTGGTTTGTCCGTTAACTGCAATGCTTTTTGAATTAAATCCAACATAACTAAAAGTTAAGGTCGCATTTTTACCAACTGTAATCATGTATTTCCCATCAAAATCAGAAATAACACCATTAGTTGTGCCTTCCTCTATAACATTAACACCCGATATGGGCATACCTGAAGTATCGACTATGGTACCCGAAACATTTTGGCTTTGAGCGATGTTAATACTAAATAGTAATAATAAACAAGCGTAAAGAATTTTCATATAAATGTGTTTTTGAGTTAGTTATTGCTAATTTATGTTAAAAAAATGTGAAATGTGTGTTTTGGGTGATTTATGTTTGTTGAAAAACTAGAAAAACATTCATTTTTTTGGTTTTAAATTAATAACTGAGTTGATATTTTTAATTTTTTTTATTCAAACTATAAAAATGATGCATATTTAATGACGCTTGTTTTTTGACAAATTAAAGATTTTACCTATTTAAAAACACCCCAATTAATTTAAAACATTATAAATTTAAATTTATACCAAATTAAAGCGAAGTATATTTATATTTGCAGCCTTAAAATATACACATGAAAGCAGGCATTGTAGGATTACCTAATGTAGGGAAATCGACTTTATTTAATTGTTTATCTAACGCAAAAGCGCAAAGCGCAAACTTTCCTTTTTGTACTATAGAACCTAATGTAGGTGTTGTAAATGTTCCAGATCCACGTTTAGAGAAATTAGAGGAATTGGTTAAACCTGTACGCGTACAACCCGCAACGGTAGAGATTGTTGATATTGCAGGTTTGGTAAAAGGTGCTAGTAAAGGAGAAGGTTTAGGAAACCAGTTTTTAGCCAATATTAGAGAAACCGATGCTATTTTACATGTTTTACGTTGTTTTGATAACGATAATATTGTGCATGTAGATGGTAATGTAAATCCTATTAGAGATAAAGAAACTATCGATATGGAGTTACAGTTAAAAGATTTGGAAACCGTCGATAAAAAATTAGATAAAGTTAAGCGTGCGGCTAAAACAGGTAATAAAGAGGCGCAAAAAGAAGAAGCTGTTTTATTAAAAATTAAAGCAGGTTTGGAAGCCGGAATATCTGTTAGAGCTTTAGAATTTTCTGAAGAAGATTATGTTGATTTTGTGAAACCTTCTCAATTTATTACAGAAAAACCAGTAATGTATGTTTGTAATGTTGATGAAGGCTCTGCAGTTTCTGGAAACGCTTATGTAGAACAAGTACGAGAAGCTGTTAAAGATGAAAAAGCCGAAGTATTAGTTTTAGCCGTTGGTACCGAAGCCGATATAAATGAGTTAGATGATTACGAAGAACGCCAAATGTTTTTATCTGATATTGGATTGGATGAAGCAGGTTCGGCAAAATTAATTCGCGCTGCATACAAGCTTTTAAACCAGCAAACTTATTTTACTGCCGGTGTGAAAGAAGTTAGAGCATGGACTATTGATATTGGAGCAACAGCACCACAGGCCGCTGGAGTTATTCATTCCGATTTCGAAAAAGGATTTATTAGAGCCGAAGTTATTGGTTACGACGATTATGTTGCTTATGGCAGTGAATCTAAAGTTAAAGAAGCTGGTAAAATGCGTGTTGAAGGAAAGAATTATATTGTAAAAGATGGCGATATTATGCACTTCCTTTTTAATGTTTAACAAACGTATTATTAAATATTTAAACCCGATGTTCATTATTTGAACATCGGGTTTTATTTTTTTTTGAACATCGTAATTTTTAAATTATTAATTAATCTGATACGAATCACAAAAGTATCTTGGTTTCATGAAATCAAAAAAAGACTTTCTTTACGGTGTTCTAGTCGGTGTTTTAGGCGTTGTGCTTTTCTCATCGAAAGCGGTCATGGTTAAATTGGCTTACAATTATCAAGCCGATGCGATTAGTCTTTTGTTGCTTAGAATGTTGTTTTCTTTCCCTTTTTATTTAGCTATTTTATATAACTACAGAAACACTAAAACCGATATTACCATTGTAAAGAAAGATTATTTGTGGATTATATTTTTCGGTTTCGTTGGGTATTATTTAGCTAGTTATTTCGATTTTGTGGGTTTAACCTATATAAAAGCAAGCTTAGAGCGTATTATTTTGTTTTTATACCCAACCTTAGTAATCCTTTTAAATAAGATTTTTTTTAAACAACCAATTACCAGAATTCAGGCGCTTGCAATTATTTTAACCTATTTGGGTGTAGTTATAACCTTTTGGGATGAAGTTGCAATTTCTGGTGCTTCCAGTTATTTGGGCGGCTTTTTTATTTTATTAAGCGCCATTACATATGCATCGTATTTGGTTGGTAGCGGCTGGTTAATTCCGAAATTCGGGGTTATTAAATTTACGTCTTATGCCATGCTGGTATCTTGTTTTTGTGTTTTTATTCATTACCTAATCATAAGTAATGTGAATCTTTTTTCGTTTTCTTGGCAGGTGTATGTTTACGGATTTCTAATAGCGCTCTTCGCTACCGTAATACCTTCATTTTTAGTTTCTACCTCTATAAAAATGATAAGTTCTTCAAATTTTGCTATTGTTGCAGGAATCGGACCTATTTCAACCATTATTTTGGCTGCCATATTTTTAAATGAAACATTAACACTTTTGCAGTTTTTTGGTGCATTGGTTGTAATTTTAGGTATCTTGCTGGTATCTATTAAAAAATCTAAATAGCTGTTAATAAAGGTTCTCAACAAATTAGAGAATATATTGTTAATTACTTTGTGTAAAGGCTGTTTCTTTTTTTATTTTGATATATTATATTAGCAACAAATCCCGATATCTTACTAGAATTATATGGCAGAACAAACCAATTACACCGAAGACAATATACGTTCATTAGATTGGAAAGAGCATATTCGTATGCGACCAGGAATGTATATTGGTAAGTTAGGTGATGGGTCTTCACCAGATGATGGTATCTATATTCTATTAAAAGAAGTTTTAGACAACTCCATAGACGAGTTTGTTATGGGAGCCGGAAAAACGATTGAAATTTCCATTCAAGGAAATAAAGTGATCGTTAGAGACTACGGACGTGGTATTCCGTTAGGAAAAGTTGTCGATGTAGTTTCTAAAATGAACACCGGAGGAAAATACGATTCTAAAGCATTTAAAAAGTCTGTAGGATTAAATGGTGTTGGTACAAAAGCAGTTAACGCCTTATCTTCTTTTTTTAGAGTAGAGTCTACACGTGATGGAAAATCAGCCTCAGCTGAATTTGAAAAAGGAAATCTACTTAACCAAGATCTTTTAGAAGACACATCAAGACGTAAAGGAACGAAAGTATCTTTTGTTCCCGACGAGCTAATCTTTAAAAAATACAAGTTTAGAAACGAGTATGTTGTAAAAATGCTTAAAAACTATGTGTACCTAAACCCAGGGTTAACCATCGTTTTTAATGGAGAAAAGTATTTTAGCGAACATGGTCTTAAAGATTTACTTTCAGAAAACATAAATGAATCCGATCGTTTGTATCCAATCATTCATTTAAGAGGTGAGGATATTGAAGTAGCGATTACACACAGTAAAACACAATATAGCGAGGAGTATCATTCTTTTGTAAACGGACAAAACACTACACAGGGCGGTACGCATTTAAATGCTTTCCGTGAAGGATTTGTTAAAACCATTAGAGAATTTTATGGTAAAAACTACGATGCTTCCGATATTAGAAAATCTATAGTAAGTGCTATCGCCATAAAAGTTATGGAGCCTGTTTTTGAAAGTCAGACAAAAACAAAATTAGGATCTACCGATATGGGTGGCGATTTACCAACCGTGCGCACCTATGTGACCGATTTTTTAAAAAAATACTTAGATAATTTTTTACATAAAAATCCAGAAGTTGCCGAAAAGCTTCAACGTAAAATTTTACAAGCAGAACGGGAACGAAAAGAACTATCTGGAATTAGAAAATTAGCAAAAGACCGAGCTAAATCGGCCAGTTTGCATAATAAAAAATTACGCGACTGTCGTGTTCATTTTGGAGACACTAAAAACGAACGTAGTTTAGAATCTACACTTTTTATCACCGAGGGAGATTCTGCATCGGGAAGTATAACAAAGTCGAGAGATGTAAACACGCAGGCGGTATTTAGTTTAAAGGGGAAGCCTTTAAATTGCTATGGCCTTAGTAAAAAAATAGTTTACGAAAACGAAGAGTTTAATCTCCTTCAGGCCGCATTAAACATAGAAGAATCTTTAGAAGATTTACGATATAATCATGTGGTAATTGCCACAGATGCCGATGTAGATGGTATGCACATTCGCTTGTTATTAATAACGTTTTTTCTTCAGTTTTTTCCTGAGGTAATTAAAGAACGTCATTTGTACATATTACAAACGCCTTTATTTCGTGTTAGAAATAAAAAGGAAACCATTTATTGTTATTCTGAAGAAGAACGACGTAATGCTATTGAAAAGTTAAAACCAAAACCAGAAATTACTCGATTTAAAGGTTTAGGTGAAATATCTCCAAATGAATTTAAACATTTTATTGGAGAGAATATTCGTTTAGATCCGGTGATGTTAGACGATAATATGTCTATTGAAGATTTATTGTCTTTTTATATGGGAAAAAACACCCCAACAAGACAAGAATTTATTATAGATAATTTGAAGGTAGAATTAGATATAGTGGAATAAAAGAACCTTAAATTATTAAATTGTTAATTTATGAAGCTTAAAATAACAATTTAATAATAAAGTTTCGTTAAAGTTTTACATGTAAACAAAAGTTTAGTATTAAATTTGTAACGCAAAAATTAGAAATTTAATAACTCCTCATATAAGAGGCCTAAACAAATAAGTCATGTTATACACTAAAGAAGAAAAACAAGGTTCAAAAAGATCGTACGAATATTTACACTACAATGCTATTGTAGAAAATACAAAGAAAGAAATAAAAAAAGGCAGAACGATGTTAAATTCGAGCCTGAAAAAAATATGTAATAATTAATGATTGAAGACAGCGACGATTTAATTAACGAACAAGAAGAACCAAAGGAAACCATTACCCGTGTCACGGGAATGTATAAAGATTGGTTTTTAGATTATGCATCTTACGTTATTTTAGAACGTGCTGTACCAGCCATTGAGGACGGGTTTAAACCCGTACAAAGACGCATCATGCATTCTATGAAAGATTTAGATGATGGGCGTTATAATAAAGTAGCCAATATCGTCGGCCATACCATGCAATATCACCCCCATGGTGATGCCAGTATAGCCGACGCTATGGTTCAAATAGGTCAAAAAGACCTTTTAATTGACACCCAGGGTAACTGGGGAAATATTCTTACCGGCGATAGTGCAGCGGCTTCTCGATATATCGAAGCACGTTTATCAAAATTTGCACTAGACGTTGTTTACAATCCAAAAATTACAGAATGGCAGGCTTCTTACGACGGACGTAGAAAAGAGCCTGTAAACTTACCAGTAATGTTCCCTTTATTGTTAGCACAAGGGGGCGAAGGTATTGCTGTTGGGCTTTCAACAAAAATATTACCACATAATTTTATAGAACTTATAGATGCTTCTATAAAACACCTTCAAGGGAAACGTTTTACCATACTTCCAGATTTTCCAACGGGAGGTGTTGCCGATTTTTCAAATTATAACGATGGACTTAGAGGCGGACGTGTTCGTGTTAGAGCTAAAGTGTCTCAATTAGACAAAAATACGCTTGTTATAACCGAATTGCCTTATGGTACCACAACATCTTCTTTAATTGATTCTATTTTAAAAGCAAATGAAAAAGGAAAAATTAAGGTTAAGAAAATTGAAGATAATACGGCTGCCGAGGTAGAAATTTTAATTCATTTACCATCAGGTTTATCGCCAGACAAAACCATTGATGCGCTTTTTGCATTTACAAGTTGTGAAAGTTCTATTTCGCCCTTAGGTTGTGTTATTGAAGACAACAAGCCGCTTTTTATTGGTGTTACCGAAATGCTGCGTAGAAGCACCGATAACACGGTACAGCTTTTAAAACAGGAACTGGAAATTCGATTAGGCGAGTTTGAAGAACAATGGCATTTTGCTTCATTAGAACGTATCTTTATTGAAAATAGAATATACCGCGATATCGAGGAAGAAGAAACCTGGGAAGGTGTTATAAGCGCCATCGACAAAGGACTTCAGCCACATATAAAACATTTAAAACGTCCTGTAACCGAAGACGATATTGTTCGTTTAACAGAAATTCGAATTAAACGTATTTCTAAATTTGATATTGATAAAGCACAACAAAAAATTGATGCTTTAGAAGAAGAAATTGCCAAGATTAAACATCATTTAGCAAATTTAATAGAATACGCTATTGCTTATTTTACCAGACTTAAAAAAGAATATGGCCCGGGTAGAGAACGTAAAACAGAAATTAGAACCTTTGACGATGTTGATGCGACCAAGGTTGTTATTCGAAATACGAAGCTTTATGTAAATAGGGAAGAAGGCTTTGTTGGTACTTCTCTTAGAAAAGACGAATACGTTTGTGATTGTAGCGATATAGATGATATTATTGTGTTTACTCGCGAAGGTAAAATGATGATTACAAAAGTAGATGCTAAAACATTTATAGGTAAAGATATTATACATGTGGCTGTATTTAAAAAGAAAGACAAGCGTACCATATATAATTTTATCTATCGCGATGGAAAAGGTGGCCCTTCATATATTAAACGTTTTGCTGTAACAGGTGTAACGCGCGATAAAGAATACGATTTAACAAATGGTAATAAAGCATCAACAACCTTGTATTTTTCTGCAAATCCTAATGGCGAGGCAGAAGTTGTAACTATTTTATTAAGACAGGCAGGAAGTATTAAAAAACTTAAATGGGATATCGACTTTGCCGATATTTTAATTAAGGGCAGAGTTTCCAAAGGTAACCTCGTAACAAAATATCCGGTTAAAAAAGTTGAATTAAAAGAAAAAGGTGTATCTACCTTAAAACCTCGTAAAATCTGGTTTGACGATGCTGTACAACGCTTGAATGTTGATGGCAGAGGGGAATTAGTAGGTGAGTTTAGAGGCGAAGATAAAATATTGGTAATCAATCAAAAAGGAATTGCTAAAACCATCACTCCAGAAATAACTACACATTTCGATGACGATATGATTGTTATGGAAAAATGGATTCCTAAAAAACCAATTTCAGCCATTTATTATAATGGTGAAAAAGAGATGTTTTACGTAAAACGATTCTTAATTGAAAATGAAGGTAAAGAGGAATTGTTTATTTCAGATCACCCAAACTCCCGATTAGAAATTGTTTCAACCGATTGGAGACCCATTGCCGAAATTGAGTTTACTAAAGAACGAGGTAAAGACCGAAAAGATAATTTAGAAGTTAATTTAGAAGAATTTATTGCTGTTAAAGGCATTACGGCCATAGGGAACCAATTAACTAAAGAAAAGGTAAATCAAATTAATTTATTAGATCCCTTACCATACGAAGCTCCAGAACAAGTACAAGCCGATGAATTAGAGGTTGTAGAAGAGGAAGAAATTAATACTTCTAACGAATCTAATACTGATGATGCCGAATCTGTTAAAAAACAGCCCCCTAAGTCTTCTCATGATGACGACCTGCCAACTGGTGGTTTAGACGATAAAGGGCAGATTACATTATTCTAAACGCCTTATTAATTCTTGTTGTTTTTTTGAATTTTAAAATTTAAAAACTCAACAAATAAAGAAAATGCTATAGCGAAGTACAAGTAACCCTTTGGTATGGCACCCACTTCGTTACCTAATAACTTAGTGTGCGATAAATGCGCAGCTTCAGTAATTAGCATAAAACCTATTAAAATTAAAAAAGCCAATCCTAATAGCTGCATACTTGGATGGTTTTTAATGAATTCTCGAATGGGATTTACAAATCCAATCATAATAACAATTGAAATAACTACCGCAATAATCATTAAAACTAAATTGTAATTGTGGTTTGAATGCAGACCGTTCGTCATACCAACAGCCGTGAGAATCGAGTCTATAGAAAAGATAAAATCAATAATGAGTATCTGAAAAATAGCTTGTTTTAAACTTTTAATTTTTTTCTTACTAAAGTTGTTTTCGTCATGGCTGGGCATTTCTACCTTTTCATGAATTTCAGAAGTACTTTTATAAATTAAAAACAAGCCACCACCAAATAAAATTAAGGCTTGCCAACTAACAGCGATGTGAAGCCAGGATAATTCAATGGTATAAAAAGGCTCTTTTAAGCCTATAAGAAACGATACAAAAAACAATAAAATAATACGTTGTATCATGGCTAGCAATAAGCCTACAGTTGTTGCTTTTGATTGCTGATGCTCTGGAAGTTTATTAGCTGCAATGGATATAAATACAATATTGTCTATACCTAATATTATTTCAAGAAACGTTAGGGTTAATAATGCCATGATGGCATCACTGGTAAAAAGAAAATCAATCACAGCTTATAATTTTAGTATAAATTTATAAAAAAAATAACCTGTGATTGATAATTATTCAGACTATTTAATAACTCCTTTTATTTACCTGGTCGTCGGTTAAAGTTTTCATAAAAGCCACCAAGCTAGCTTGCTCTTTTGCAGTTAAATTTAAGTTATCAAACGGTAAGGTTTGGTGAGGTAAATCGAAACCTAATCCGCCACCGCCACCAAGGTTGTAAAAATCTACAACCGCTTCAAGTGTGTTATAAACACCGTTATGCATATATGGCTCAGTTAGTGTTACATTTCTAACGGAAGGTGTTTTAAACATGCCTTTATGCAAATCTTCTTTAAATTTCCAATAAAAACCAAGATCGTTATCTAACGTTTTATTTTCTGCTGTTTCAGGAACACCAATAACTTCTTTTTCCGTTTCATTAAAAAATGGCGGCACAGTTCCATTGGTAAGTGGAATAAAATGGCATGTTGCACACAAAGCTTTTCCCATGAAAATGTTATAGCCCAGTTTTTCTTCTTCTGTAAAATTGTTTGTTTCACCTCTAATATTCTTATCGAATTTTGAATTAAATCCGTTTAATGTAGCTATGTAAGATGAAATAGCTTTTATAATAGCTTTATTGTTTTTTGGTAAACTGCCATAAGCTTCCTTAAATAATTTTACATAAGTCGAATCTGTTAAAATAGCATCAGAGAATTCATGAACATTGGTATTAAATTCTTTATCGTTTGTAAATACTAAAGAAATTTGATCCAGTAAACTATTCGATCTGCCATCTAAAAAAAAGCTTTTTTGAAACGCTGTGTTTATTAAAGTAGGGGTGTTTCTTTGTAATGGATTCCCTTTATTATCTAAATTCAATGCCAAACCATCTGCATAACCCTTACTTGGAATGTGGCATGATATACAAGCCATATCTTGGTTTGCAGACAACTTAGGCTCTGAAAATAATTTTTCACCCAGTTTAATTTGTTTTTCACTCGGATTTAAATTCGTGGCCGGTGTAAAATAACTCACATTAAACGTATTGTTTTCAAAAAAGGTTGGAGCATCAAAATTAAAGGGTTCTGTATCTATAGGCTCCCAGATATTAGCAACTTTTCTAATGTTTACCCAATTTCTGGTAATAGGATTCATGTAATCTCTTGTAAAGGTAAAACGATCAAACGTATCGAAATCATTATTTTTTTCAATGAATTGAATGGCTTTTGAAAGATTATTTTGAAATTCAGAATCTAACGATTTGTCTTTATTTTGAATAATCGCTTGAATCGTTAAGCTGTAAACCTTTTGAAGACTCTCCAGAGATATTTTAGTTTCGTTGATGCCCAGATGGCTTACAGGTGTATCAAAACCAGAAATGGCTAAGCTAACAATTCTAAATAATTGCTGATGCGTAGCTATAAAAAACCGTTGCGGATTTAAATCTCTTTTTTCAATGGTTTTTTTAAGTACATAAAACAACCCTTTGGTAACATATATTTCTTCATTAAAATCATCGATACTGGTTTCTTGCTCGTAAATACTTTCTTCAATTTTTTGTAACCCAATTGGGCTTGTAATTTTACCAGTATCTTCTTTGTAAATAGGAAGCGCTGGCCCATTAGCTCTATGGCCAACTTCTGGGTTTAAATATGAAGCATAAGGCTCGGCTTTTTTAAAGGAAGCTCTGGTAAGCGCAAAGTAGTGTTTAGATTTGTTACCATTTAACCCTTCTGCTTTTAAGCTATCTAAATAACGTATCGCATCTTCTAAATTATTTATGTAATACGTTTGTGCTTGAGTCCAGTTAATGGAAGGCTCCATTTTTTCTTCATTTTTTTTACAAGAAGTTAAAATAATTAACAGGCTTAATACCTTAATTGTCGTTTTCATAGATGATATTTTAATAAACAAATGAATCTCCATTAAGTATGGAGATTCATTAATTATGACATGGTTTTATGTAAAGCTTATCTAGGTAAACCTTTTAATATAACTATTTGACCACCTTGGTTGTGAGGTAAGTTAGTAGATACAAAATCGGTACTTTGCCAATAGTGTGGTTGTAAAGCCAGCATAAAAGTATCTGGCACACCAACTTTGTCTGAAATATCAATTAAAGAACCAAATTCGCCAGAAAGTTTAGAACTACCTGTTGGAGAAAGATTGCTTTCTACTTTTAACTCTAAAACAACTTTAGCATTGTTTCCATCCAAATCAGATTGGTAAATATATGCAGCGTGATTTCTGCTAAAAGAGTTCGGGTCTTCTTGGAAGTAAACAAAGTTTTCGGTAACACAGATGTTATCTGGACTTTGTAAGGTAGCTAAATTACCATCTTTATTATTAGTATCGGTATTTCCGCTTATAATTTGAGTTAGTTTACCTTGTAAAGGGTTGGCAGCATCTAATTGTAATTTATAAACAGTACCCCAATCGTTAACATCGCCTGTATTTGGTCCAAGACCCGTTACAGCAAAATACACGTTTCTGGCATTAGCATCGCTACCTTTTTGATAATCTACGTCTTCAACTCTAATAAATTGAGAAGCATTTACAGCAGTACAAGCAGCCTCCATTTCGTTTTTAGTCATAGATGCACCGCCAACGATTTCAACAAATTCTACATCATATGTTTTGCCAAAATCTAAACTACCTTCGTCGTAAACGGTGTTAGCAGCCACATTTTGTACGCCACCAGTTCCGTTAGATACTTGTTTGAAACGTAACACATAAATTTTTCCATTTTCAAAATCGGCATCGCTGTTTTCAGATAAATACATGGTAACTTGACCTTTAGATCCGCTAGAATCGTCGTCACCACCAAGAATAACCGTTTTACCAGGATAAGCACCTTTTGGTAATGGTACGGCGTTTTCCCAAGAGAATTCACCAAGAGCATCTAAACCGAAATCTGCAGTAGGGGTTGGGGTTTCAATCCAAGGATCGATTCCTTTAACATCGTAAGCAAGACTTTCAGAAGCCGATAAGAAAATATCTTTATCACCACCATGAATGTCTTTTTCCCACATAGTTCCAGAACATTGTCTTGCAAAATCTGCAACACCATTGTTAAGTAACCAATCGCCAGAAATAGGGGTTAAATTCTCATCTAAACGTATTCTAGATACGGCGTGGTCATCTTCGGCATTTACAACATAAATATATTCATTGCCATCTTTTAAAAATCCAGCACCATCTTGAGCACCAACTAAACGAAATCCGTTAGAAAGTACATCGGTAGAACTAATTAAAGAATACGCTGAAACGTCACTAAATTCGCCGTGCATTTTAACTAAAGGACTTAAAGAAGATTTGTTTGTAAACATAAGTGGTGATGGTGTGAAATCTTCACCATCTTTTCCATCTTTACCGTCTTTTCCATCGACACCATTTACACCGTCTTTACCGTCTTCGATATCACAGCTAACCATAATGACACTACTAGAAGTAAGCGCAAATGCTAAAAAGAATAGTTTTAAAAATTTGTTCATAATTTATTTTTTTTTGATTTTTTATTCGACAACAAATGTAGGTTCGCACATTTCAATACCTGTTAACTTAGCACTGTGTTTAGGTAAATAATTTGTTAGTTAAAGGTTAAAAACGTTAGCTTAGGGTTATGAATAATCTGGTTTTTAAACTGTGTGTTAAATCTTCGTTTTTAATAGTTTTTTAATATGTATTTAATTTAAAACGGATAGAAATTGTTTAAGCGACATTGTTTTGTTACAATAAATTCTTAACGAAATTTTTAGATTTTAAAATGAGATAAGCAGTATATTTACATCTTTAATTTTACTAAAGAATCGATTTTGCAAGAAAGTATTTCATTTAAAAAAACAGGTTATTTTTCATCATTGATTAATGACTATTTAGAAGAGAAAGACGAATTAAAATCGTATTACAATCGATTTCCAAATATTGAAAATTTTAAGGCCCAAATTGAAGAGAAAGGAGCTTCCAAGAACCTATCGGCCAACACGCGTGAGGTTTTATCACAGGTTTTAACAACACAATATAAAAAAGTTGAAGCATCGGAGGCTACGTTAGCGAATATTGAAAGTTTAAAACAACCAAACACATTTACGGTAACTACAGGGCATCAGTTAAATTTATTTACAGGGCCTTTATATTTTCTTTATAAAATAATTTCAGCAATAAACCTTTCAAAAACTTTAAAAGAAGCCTACCCAGAATACCATGTTGTACCCGTATATTGGATGGCTACTGAGGATCATGATTTTGAAGAAATAAATTATTTCAATTTTAAAGGAAAGAAAATTCATTGGAATAAAAATGCCACAGGCGCTGTTGGCGATTTATCTACTCAAGGGTTAGATGAGGTTTTTGAGCTGTTTTCAAAAGAGCTGGGAACTACTAAAAATGCCGAGACATTAAAACAACTTTTTACAGAAGCGTATCTTAAACACAATAATCTAGCCGATGCTACATTTTATCTAGCAAATGAGTTGTTTAGCTCGTATGGTTTGGTAATTGTTGATGCCCACAATAAAGATTTAAAATCGTTGTTCATTCCTTTTATTGAAGACGAATTGCTAAATCATACATCTTTTCAAAAGGTTTCAGAAACGAACAAGCGCATCAACGAGTTACCCGAAAACTATAAAATTCAAGTAAATCCCAGAGAAATAAATTTATTTTATTTGGGCGGAGGCCTTCGAGAGCGTATTGTTTTTGAAGACGATGTATATAAAGTTTTAAACACAAATTTGGTTTGGAGTAAAAATGATATTTTAAAATTGGTTCATGAAAAACCAGAATTTTTTAGTCCAAATGTGATTATGCGGCCTTTATACCAAGAAGTTATTTTACCTAACCTTTGTTACATAGGCGGCGGTGGAGAATTAGCTTATTGGTTTCAATTAAAAAGTTTTTTTAATGCCGTTGAGGTACCTTTTCCTGTTTTATTATTACGTAATTCAGTTTTAATTGAAACCGAAAAACAGCACGAAAAGCTTCAGAAGTTAAATATTACAACCGAAGATATCTTTCTAAAACGCGATGCTTTTATTAATAAAAAAGTACGTGAAATATCGAATATTGACATTGATTTCAACGAACAAAAAAATCATTTAAAACAACAATTTCAAGATTTATATCTTTTAGCTGAAAAAACCGATAAATCGTTTATTGGAGCTGTAAAAGCTCAGGAAGTTAAACAAATAAAAGGTTTAGAGAATCTTGAAAAACGCTTGTTAAAGGCTCAAAAAAGGTCTTTGGAGGATCAGGTTTTTAGAATGACCGAAATCCGAAATGAATTATTTCCTAACAACGGATTGCAAGAGCGCAATACTAATTTTTCAGAATTTTATCTCGAATATGGTGCGCAATTAATACCGCAATTGGTAAAAAATCTTAACCCTTTAAATAAAGAGTTTGTTATCGTAGCCTTATGAAGAGTATGCACAAAATAGATATGGAACTTGTAGAGATGACCTTAGATGTTATGAAATATACCATCGACAGAATTTCATCTACAAACAATGCCATAGGAAAACCAAAAAAAGAATCAGAATTAAAAGCTCTGGTAGGCGAAACCATTACAGAATCTGGCATTGGAGGTGAAGTTGCTTTCAATTTATGGAAGAAACATTTAATGAAAGCCAATGTACCGGTAGACCATCCAAGAAATTTAGCATTTGTTCCTGCTTCTCCAACACGAGCAGCGGTTATGTTCGATTTAGTAACCTCGGCATCAAGCATACATGGTGCTTACTGGATGGAAGGTGCCGGTGGTATTTTTTGTGAAAATGAAGCCATGAAATGGATTGTTTCCTTAACTGGTTTGCCAGAAGGTGCTTTTGGTGTGTTTACAAGTGCTGGTACAGCAGCCAATTTATCTGGTATTGTTACAGCTAGAGAGCATTGGCGCAGTTTAGATGCTTCACATAAATCTCAAAAAGGATTAATTATAACCTCTATTGGAGCGCATTCATCGGTTAAGGCTATGGCAAAAGTAGCCGACATTGATGTATTATTGGTTGATACCGAAGATCGGTTAGAAGCAGCTGTTTTACAGCAAACCATTAATAATTTAGATGAAGAAACGCGTAAGCGCTTGTTTGCAGTGGTTGGAACGGGTGGAACAACCAACGCGGGGATTATAGATGATTTAGATTGTATTGCCAATATTTGCAAGAGTGAAAACCTTTGGTTTCATGTTGATGCAGCTTATGGCGGTGGTGCTTTGGCAGCCGACTCTGTAAGACATTTATTTAATGGTATAGAGAAAGCCGATAGCATCACTATAGACCCACACAAATGGATGTTTTCTCCCTACGATTGCGGTGCAATAATTTACAGAAATCCAGAATTAGCAAAACAAGTACATTCACAACAAGGCTCTTATTTAGATATTTTTAGTGATGAAGGCGCCCATGGTTTCAATCCAACCGATTATCAAATACAATTAACAAGACGCGTTCGCGGATTGCCTTTATGGTTTTCATTAGCTATGCATGGAACTGCTAAGTATAAAGAAGCCATTGAGCGTGGTTTAGAATTGGCTCAAATAGCAGGAAAGCTAATCGAGGAGCGTCCGTATGTAGAGTTGGTAAGAGACCCGAGTTTGTCTTGTGTTTTATACCGAAGAATAGGTTGGAGTCCAGATGATTACAGAGATTGGACTTTTAAAAATCACGATAGTGGTTTTGCACTAGTAACACCAACAAAGTGGAAAAAAGGAAAAACTTTCGAAACCGTATCTCGTTTTTGTTTTATTAACCCAGATACCACAGAAAATGACATTGCTATGATTTTAGATACCATGGCTTAAAATAATTTAAAAAAATCTGGCGCCTAATTCGTCAATATAAAATCAATTGTTATTTTTGCGCATGCAACATGATAAGGTACTCATATTAGACTTCGGATCGCAATACACACAACTTATTGCACGTAGAGTTAGAGAACTCAACATTTACTCCGAAATACATCCATTTAACAAAATTCCAACCAACATTGATAGCTATAAAGCTGTTATTTTATCTGGTAGCCCAAACTCTGTGAGAGGCGAAGATGCCTTACATCCAGATTTAAGTGCTATTCGAGGTAAAAAACCAATGTTGGCAGTATGTTACGGTGCTCAATATTTAGCTCATTTTTCTGGAGGTAATGTGGCACCATCCAACACAAGAGAATATGGTCGCGCCAATTTATCTTTTATTAAAGAAGACGAAGCTTTTTTTAATAAAATAAATATTGGAAGCCAGGTATGGATGAGTCACAGCGATACCATCAAGGAATTACCAACAAATGGTGTTTTAATAGCCAGTACAAACGATGTAACTAATGCGGCTTATCGTATTGAAGGCGAGGATACTTTCGCTATTCAGTTTCATCCAGAAGTTTATCATTCAACCGATGGAAAACAACTACTAGAAAACTTTTTAGTTCATTTATCTGGTTTTAAACAAGACTGGACTCCCGACTCTTTTATTGAAGAAACAGTTGCTGCTATTCAGGAAAAAGTGGGTAATGATAAGGTGGTTTTAGGTTTGTCGGGAGGTGTAGATTCTACAGTTGCCGCTGTACTTTTAAACAAGGCCATCGGAAAAAATTTGTATTGTATTTTCGTTAATAACGGATTACTTCGTAAAAATGAGTTTGAAAGCGTATTAAGTCAATACGAAGGTATGGGATTAAATGTTAAAGGTGTCGATGCCTCAAAACGTTTCCTAGATGCTTTGGCAGGAATTGAAGATCCAGAAAAGAAAAGAAAAGCCATTGGTAATGCTTTTATTGAAGTTTTTGATGACGAAGCTCACAAATTGACCGATGTGAAATGGTTGGCTCAAGGTACCATTTACCCTGATGTTATTGAAAGTGTTTCTGCAACCGGAGGCCCATCAGCAACTATAAAAAGTCATCATAATGTTGGTGGTTTACCAGACTTTATGAAACTTAAAATTGTAGAGCCTTTAAGAGCGATTTTTAAAGATGAAGTAAGACGTGTAGGCGCAACTTTAGGTATTGATCCAGAATTATTAGGGCGCCACCCATTTCCTGGACCTGGATTAGGTATTCGTATTTTAGGTGATATTACCGCAGAAAAAGTACGTATTTTACAAGAAGTTGATGCCATTTTTATTAACGGTTTAAAAGCTTGGGGTCTGTATGATAAAGTATGGCAGGCTGGAGCTATGTTATTACCTGTTAATAGTGTAGGTGTGATGGGAGATGAGCGTACTTACGAAAAATGTGTTGCTTTAAGAGCTGTAGAAAGTACCGATGGTATGACTGCCGATTGGGTAAATTTACCTTACGAATTTTTACAAAAAACATCAAACGACATAATAAATAAAGTAAAAGGTGTTAATAGAGTTGTTTACGATATCAGTTCTAAACCACCTGCAACCATCGAGTGGGAATAAGCCTTAATGTGACTTTTATGTTCCCTTTGGGTCGTAATTAATTGTAAGAAAACAAATTAAAATATTCCTTAAAGGTGTATTTAAAAAAATAATTTTAAAATGGTCTTATTTATATAATTCAAACGTATATAAATGAGACCTTTTTATATTTTGTAAATTCGGTATTTATAAATCTATTATTTTTGGCATGTTAAATGATTATGTTTAACTGCATTTTAGATTTTTGAATAACCATAGTATCCATTTTAAGTTTTAAAAACAATAAGTTAGATGATTAAATATTTTTCCGTTTTATGTTTAGTGCTGTTTTGTAGTTTTAATACAGTAAATGCCCAAAATTTTAGTACGCATCAAGTAAAAAGAGGAGAAACTTTAGAGAGTATTTCTAAACAGTATTATGTTACGACATCTCAGATTTTAGAATTAAATCCGGATGCAAAAAAAGCATTAAAACCGAATACGATTTTAATTATTCCTATTTCAAAATCTACAAAGCCTAATGAAACCATAACGAACGAATTAGATGGTTTTAGAGAGCATACGGTGCAACGTAAAGAGACTCTTTATAGCTTATCAAAAGAATATAACGTCTCTGAAGAAGATATTAAAAAGTATAATAATTCGCTTTATGCCAACCCACTGCGTAAAGGCGACGTTATTCAAATTCCCATATATAAAACGACCAAAACACTAACCGAAACGGCTACAACCAAACCTTATATTGTTTTACCAAAAGAGGGCAAATGGCGCGTGGCTTATAAATTTGGTATTTCTGTTGAAGAATTAGAAGCCTTAAATCCAAAAATGGGCGATACGTTGCAGGAAGGGCAACAAATAAATGTACCTTCAAACAAAGTTGCAAAAGTTGAAAAAATAGATGAAGCTTATAGCTATTATAAAGTTTTACCAAAAGAAGGTTTTTACAGACTTAAACTAAAGCTAGGCTTAGAGCAAGATGAATTAGAAGCTTTAAATCCAGATTTAAAAGAAACAGGATTAATAGAGGGAATGGTTTTAAAAGTACCTTTTTCAAAAAACACATCTACCGGAACTATTACTCCAGAAACTGAAAAAGTTACTTTATCAAATCGTTTGCTAAGTTCAGACACAAAACGCTTGGCTGTATTATTGCCTTTTAGATTAAATCGTGTTGATTTCGATTCAATTACAGATACGAAACAAAGCATAAAAAAAGACCCTTATTTAAATGCATCACTAGACTTTTATTCCGGAATATTATTTGCTTTAGATTCCCTTAAAAACATGGGTATTTCTGTAAAAGTGGATGTTTTTGATACCAAGCACGAAGTAAGCGAAGTTGGTAAAATAATTGAAAATAATAATTTCGAATCGTACGATGCTGTTATTGGCCCGTTAACAACTGAAACCTTCGAAAAAGCGGCATCTGAATTAAAAGCTTTAAATGTGCCAATTATTTCGCCCATTGGAACTAATTTGAAATTATACGATCATGTTTTCCAGTCCAGACCAGCAGACGATTTATTAAAAAGAAAGGTTATTAATTTTGTAAAATCAGACTCTTTAAAAAACAATATTGTTATTGTTTCAGATGCTAAAAACCAAAATATTGCCAACGAATTAAAGCGCGAGTTTAATTACTCTAGAATGGTGTTTTCTAAAAAAACAAAATCTGGGGCCGATGCTAATTATGTAAATGTTTCAGATTTAAAATCGGTTTTAAAACCAGGAAAAAACTATGTTTTTCTTGAAACCGAGAGTGAAGGTTTTGCATCGAATGTTACCAGCATATTGGCATCATTAACAAGACAGAAAGTTTCAGAAGATGACACCACAAGCTCTGAAGTGATATTAATTACAACCAATTTCAATGCAGCTTTTGAAGGTGATGAAATATCAAACGAGCATTTATCAAAATTACAATTTCATTTTTCAACAATTTCTAAAAGTTATAATGAAACAGATCATAGAGATTTCATAAAAAAATACGAAACACTTTATAATATTACTCCAGATAAACGTGCAGTTCGAGGTTTCGATTTAACCATGGATGTTATCTTGCGTTTAGCCACTTCAAACGATTTGTTTCTTTCAGTAAATCTGGCGCCAAGTACCGAGTATGTAGAAAATAAATTTGCATATAAAAAGGAAACGTTTGGTGGGTATTATAATACGGCTGTATATTTAGTGAAATATGAAAATTTAAATTTGGTTGAAGTAAAGCCTTAAATTTTCACTCTATGTTTACTAAATGATTCCATACAAACAATTTTTAATAGATTTAGCTCATACCAAAATGCCTTACGGCAAGTATAAAGATCGTTATTTAATAGATTTGCCAGAACATTACATTGTTTGGTATCACCAAAAAGGATTTCCAAAAGGAAAATTAGGCGATATGTTAACACAGGTTTACGAGTTAAAACTTAATGGTTTAGAGGGATTAATAAGAAATATAAAGCAAAAATATCCCAAGTAATTTTTCTGTTTTTCTAATTTTAATAGCTTTTTTTAAATTGTTAATAACCGTTATTAAATAACTAAAAAACTATTCGGGATTAACTATTTAAATTTCGTAAATTTGTCTGCGTTTATAAGCGCAACATGATAACGACAGCAAAATACATTTTTGTAACCGGCGGGGTTACATCATCATTAGGAAAAGGAATTATAGCAGCATCTTTAGCTAAGCTATTACAGTCTCAAGGTTACCGAGTAACAATTCAAAAATTAGACCCATACATTAACGTCGATCCAGGGACATTAAATCCATACGAACATGGAGAATGTTATGTTACCGAAGATGGCGCAGAAACCGATTTAGATTTAGGTCATTATGAGCGCTTTTTAAATGTGCCTACAAGTCAGGCTAATAATGTTACCACGGGTCGTATTTACCAAAGTGTGATTCAAAAAGAACGTCGTGGTGAGTTTTTAGGCAAAACGGTTCAAGTGGTGCCTCACATCACCGACGAAATTAAACATCGTATTCAACTTCTAGGAAAATCTGGAGATTACGATATTATTATTACAGAAATTGGTGGAACGGTTGGTGATATTGAATCGTTACCATACATAGAAGCTGTGCGTCAATTACGATGGGATTTGGGTGAACAAAACGGTATTGTTATTCATTTAACATTAGTGCCTTATTTGGCAGCTGCCGGTGAATTAAAAACAAAACCTACGCAACACAGTGTTAAAACATTAATGGAAAGTGGGGTTCAGGCAGATATATTGGTTTGTAGAACCGAACATCATTTACCAATCGAATTACGCCGAAAATTAGCATTATTCTGCAATGTTAGAGAAGAAGCCGTTATACAATCTATTGATGCTTCAACAATTTACGACGTTCCTAACTTAATGCTAAAAGAAGGTTTAGATACGGTTGTACTTAAAAAATTAGGACTGGAAAGTTCTACACCAGACATTACAAAATGGAATCAGTTCTTAGCGCGTCATAAAAACCCTAAAACAGAAATAACCATCGGTTTAATTGGGAAATATGTTGAGTTACAAGATTCTTACAAGTCTATTTTAGAAGCTTTTATACACGCTGGAGCCGAAAACGAGGTTAAAGTAAACATAGAGTCTGTTCATTCAGAATATATCAACAAAGAAAATGTAAAACTAAAATTAGGGCATTTAGATGGTATTTTAGTTGCTCCTGGTTTTGGTGAGCGTGGTATCGAAGGTAAAATTGATGCCGTGCAATATGTGCGTGAAAATAATGTGCCTTACTTTGGTATTTGCCTAGGTATGCAAATGGCAGTTATTGAATTTGCAAGAAATGTTTTAGGTTTAAAAGATGCCGATTCTACAGAAATGAATCCAAAAACTACCAATCCTGTTATCGATTTAATGGAAGATCAAAAAGGTATTACCGAAAAAGGCGGTACCATGCGTCTTGGGGCTTGGGATTGTGAGTTAAAAATAGGAAGCGTTGTGCGTGATATTTATAAAGCCGAAAATATTAAAGAGCGTCACAGACACCGTTACGAATTTAATGGCAGTTACAAACAGGCTATGGAAGATGCCGGAATGAAAGCTACTGGGTTAAATCCAGATACCGGATTGGTTGAAATTATTGAGTTACCAAACCATCCTTGGTTTGTTGGTGTGCAATATCACCCAGAATATAAAAGTACTGTAGCCAATCCGCATCCACTATTTGTAGGGTTTGTTAAAGCTGCTTTAAACTACAAGAAAAAGAATGCAGGTGTCAGAATGGCACAAAATTAATATTGGATTACTTTTTGACAAAGAGTTTTGTATTCCCGTGTAAAAACGGGAATCTTTTTAATAGATACTAAAGAATACATGGAAGAAAAAAAATTAGATGTTAATTCGGTTGTAGGTTTTATACTTATTTTCGGAATATTAATGTACATGCTTTGGCAAAACCAACCAACGCCAGAAGAACTCGAAGCACAGGAAAAAGCAAAACAAGAACAAATAGCTTCAGAAAAGAAAGCTAAAGCACAAGAAGAAACTCTGGTTACTACCGCAGAAGATTATTCAATTACTACCGCTTCAGATTCCTTAAAATTACTTCAATTAAAAGACAAAATGGGTGCTTTTGCTTATTCAGCAACGAAAGCATCAAAAGGGGAGACTTTGGTTGAGAGTGACTTATTAGCATTAAAATTTAATAATAAAGGTGGATACCTTTCAGAAGTAAAACTTAAAAAGTTTGTTGATTTCAAATCGGATCCTATCTATTTAATTAAAGACAATAATGCTAATTTCAATATTAATTTTGGAACTAAAGATAACCGCATTTTAAACACCAAAGATTTATTTTTTGAACCTACCGTTACCAAAAATGGCGCTGTTACTGTAGTATCTATGAAGCTTAAGGTATCTGAATCGAAGTTTTTAGAATACCGTTATGAAATAAAAGATGGCGATTACATGATGGGGTTCACCATTCGCTCTCAAGGGTTGAGTGATGTTTTAAATGCCTCGCAAGATGTTAATTTAGATTGGAATTTAAAAACATACCGTCACGCAAAAAGTATTAAATATGAAAATCGTTACACCGAAGTTGTTTTCGAATACGAAGGTGGAAAAGACGATTATTTAAGTCAGCGTGAAGAAACTGAAGATACCGCAGAAGAATTAACCTACGTGGCTTTTAAACAACACTTCTTTACTTCGGTTTTATTATCGGATACACCTTTTAAAACGGCACAATTAGCTTCAGAAAATCTTGTAAAAAACGAAGATATTGATACTGTTTATACCAAGGCATTCTCTGTAAAATTACCTATGGAATTTAAAGGCGGAGAATTAAGCCAGTCGATGGATTGGTATTACGGTCCAACAGATTATAAAATTTTAGATAAATACGATAGAAATTTAGATGAAATCGTTCCATTAGGTTGGGGTATTTTTGGTTGGATTAACAGGTATTTGTTTATTCCGTTTTTTGCCTTCTTAGGCGGGTTTTTACCTTACGGAATTGCCATTATTGTTATGACTATTTCTATCAAGTTGTTAATGTCTTTTGTACAATACAAACAATTTTTATCTCAGGCTAAAATGAAAATATTAAAGCCCGAGTTAGACGAAATTCGTGAGAAGTATAAAGACAACAAAATGAAAGCGCAGCAAGAAACGCTTGCACTGCAAACTAAAGCCGGCGCAAGCCCCATGGCTGGTTGTTTACCTGCATTAATTCAGTTACCTGTGTTTTATGCTTTGTTTCAATTTTTCCCTTCGGCATTCGATTTACGTCAAAAAAGTTTCCTTTGGGTAGAAGATTTATCATCGTACGATACGATTGCAGAATTGCCATTTAAAATACCATTTTACGGCGATCACGTAAGTTTATTTCCATTGTTGGCATCTATTGCTATTTTCTTCTATATGCGATTAACAACGGGACAACAAATGGCATCGCAACCAACGCAAGAAGGCATGCCAGACATGAGTAAAATGATGAAGTATATGATGTATTTCTCACCAATCATGATGTTGTTCTTCTTTAACAACTATGCTTCAGGTTTAAGTTTGTATTATTTTATATCAAACTTAATTAGTATCGGAATCATTTTAGTTATTAAAAACTTTATTCTAGATGAAGATAAAATTCATGCACAGCTTCAGGATAATAAAAAGAAACCTAAAAAAGAAAGCCGTTTTCAGCAAAAAATGAAAGAAATGATGGAGCAAGCTGAAAAACAAAAACAAGCTCAAAAACGTAAGTAATTACTATTTAATACTATTTAAAAGCTGTCATTAATTGAAATGACAGCTTTTTTGATTAATAAAATATAAGAATACAAAAGACGTTCTATTTATTAAATTAGAAAGATGAAAAATTTAAAGTTTATACTATTGATATTGTTTGTTTCCTTTCATGCTTTGGGTCAAGATATAAACCAATTCGATAGCAATGGGAAACGCCATGGTATCTGGAAAAAGAATTTTGATGATACCGATGCACTAAGATATGAGGGTGCTTTTAATCACGATAAAGAAGTTGGTTTGTTTAAGTTTTACGAAAACATAAATGGTAAATCGGTTTTAGCGGCAACCAAACAATTTAATGACGCTAATAATTTAGCCGAAGTAAAATTTTTTGCACCGTCGGGTAAAATTATTAGTGAAGGTACTATGGATGGTAGAGTGTATATTGGTACTTGGAAGTATTACCAAAAAACTAATAACGAACTATTAATTTTAGAACATTTTGATGCTAAAGGGAATTTAGAAGGCGAGCGGTTTGTTTATTATCCTAACGGACAAATCTCGGAAAAGCAGTTTTATAAAGATGGTAAGTTAGATGGTTTGGTAGTAGGTTATTCTGCCGACGGAAAAATAATTATGGAATCTCATTATAAGCTTGGTGAATTGCACGGTGTTCATAAAAACTATTTTTTAAATGGCGAATTAGAAATTTCTGGTCAATATAAAAATGGAATAAAAGAAGGTGTTTGGTATTTTTATGATAAGGATAAAACGGTTCAGGAAAAAGACTTTTCAAACCCTAAATTAAAAAGTAATGAATAACAAAAAAGTCCTTTATAAATAAAGGACTTTTAAGTTAAGAAATCTAATCAAACAAAGATTTCCAAAAACCAATAAACAATCAAAACAAATTTATGGTAGGTTTGGTATAGCTACTTTGTTAATTACGTGAATAACGCCGTTAGCAGCCTGTACATCTACTTTTATAATTCCTAGATCACTGTTTCCTGAACCATCAGTTAGGTTTGCAATATTAGATCCTGTTCCTGGCAAAGTTATTGTTAAGTTATCACCTTGTAAACTAGGTGCTGTAGTATCTCCATTAGGAGTTAAATCTCCAGATGTTACATTTGCTCCAGCTATTACATGATGTTTTAATATTTCTGTCAAGGTACTTTCACCAGGTAGAGTAGCAATTTGAGCGAAGGCAGCATTCGTTGGAGCAAATACAGTAAATGGTGCCGGATCTGTACCGTTTGATGTAGACAATATGCCAGCGAAATCTGTTCCTGGTGTTAATGTTGTTAAAGCTGTTTCTAAAGTTGATAATGTTGGATCTGCTACAGCAAATGTAGCCACAGTTGGTAAACCAATTACAGCATCAACAACGTGAATAATTCCATTTGTAGCCATAATATTTGGTGCAACTACACTAGAAACGCCGTTTATTTTTACACCATCTGTTGTGTCAATAAACATACTTAAATTTAAATCGGTGTCCGCGTAAGTTGCTAATGAATTAACATACATAGTAGACAAATCTGTTGAAGCAAATTTACCAGCTACTACGTGGTTTAATAAAATTTGTTGTAAAACAGGTACTGGTACATCTGTTACAGCATTAAAACCATTGGCTTGTAAAAAGGCATTAAAAGCAGTATCTGTTGGTGCAAAAACAGTAAAACTACCTGGTGAGTTTAAGGTTTCAACTAAACCAGCTCTGTCTAGTGCTAATACAAGTCTGCTTAAGCTTGGAGTTGCAATGGCAATTTCAGCGATTGTTTCTGGTTGTTTAACATCATCATCATTGTCATCACAAGAAAAGAACGTTACCGCTAGGGCTAATAAAAATACTTTACTCAAAAAATTTAATGTTTTCATAATAATTTATTTTGATTTCTAATTGTTTTGTTTAACAAAAAATACAAAAATATTAAACAATTTGATTCTTATTTTGTTTATTTATTCTTATAATAAGATAAACAAAACCTATAGTAAGATTTAAATTACTATTTCCGATAACAAAATTTCAAACTTTTAAATTTATATCTTTGCATAAAAAATTTAACTAATGAAACGAGTAATAATTGGACTGTCGGGAGGTGTAGATTCTAGTGTTGCAGCTTATTTGTTGCAACAACAGGGGTATGAGGTTATTGGTCTGTTTATGAAAAATTGGCACGACGATTCTGTAACGATATCCAACGAATGTCCTTGGCTAGAAGATAGTAATGATGCTATGCTAGTAGCCGAAAAATTAGGTATTCCTTTTCAAACTGTAGATTTAAGTGAACAATATAAAGAACGTATTGTAGATTATATGTTCCATGAGTATGAAAAGGGCAGAACTCCTAATCCCGATGTGCTTTGTAACCGAGAAATTAAGTTCGATGTTTTTATGAATATCGCTATGGAACTTGGAGCCGATTATGTTGCTACGGGTCATTATTGCCGAAAAGGTATCATCGAGAAAGACGGAAAAGAAATTTATCAATTATTAGCTGGTGTTGATGATAATAAAGATCAATCCTATTTTTTATGTCAATTATCACAAGAACAATTAGCAAAATCCCTTTTTCCGATTGGGGAATTAACAAAGCCTGAAGTAAGAGAAATTGCAACACAATTAGATTTAATTACGGCAGAGAAAAAAGATTCTCAAGGTCTTTGTTTTATTGGTAAAGTGAAGCTGCCAGACTTTCTTCAACAACAATTAAAGCCCAAAGAAGGTGTTATTGTTGAAATACCAAACACGCAAGCTGTTTATCAAGAACAGGCACCCGAGTACAAAACAGAAGAAGAGAAACTTCAGTATTTATCCAGAAAAATAGCCTATCAAATTAACCAAGGTAAAATTGTAGGTAAGCATCAAGGGGCTCATTATTTTACCAAGGGGCAACGAAAAGGTTTGGCCGTGGGAGGTACCGTAGAGCCGTTATTTGTTATTGATACCGATGTTGAAGAAAATGTGATTTATACCGGACAAGGAAAAGAACATCCCGGACTTTTAAAGAAAGCCCTTTTTATTACTAATGAAGAATTGCATTGGATACGTGAAGATTTAGCAATTAATGAAGATGAAACCATGAAGGTTATGGCCAGAATTCGCTACAGACAACCATTACAAAAAGCCACATTGCATAAAGTATCGAGTGGTATGTATGTTGAATTTGAAGATTTTCAATCGGCTATTACCGAAGGACAATTTGTTGCTTGGTATCAAAATGAAGAATTAATTGGTTCTGGGGTGATATCTTAAAACTATTTTAAATTTTAAAAGCTATGAAGCATGCATTAACCTTTGTTTTATGTTTACTTTTTCAAATTTTTGTTTTTGGACAAGAAGACGCTTGGGTGTATTTTACAGATAAAGAGAATGTTGCTGTTTCCATAGCCAATCCCGCATCGATTTTATCTCAAAAAGCTATTAACAGAAAGAATGCACATGGCATTGCTATTGATGCCAGAGATGTTCCTGTAAACGAGAACTACATCGCACAGTTAAAATTGGCTACAGGAATTACTATTAAGGCAAAATCGAAATGGTTTAATGCAGTCCACGTTAGAGGTACCGAAACAAATATTAAAAATTTACTTACCACACCTCCCTATGCAGGTTTTATAGATCATATCGATTTTGCTAATAAAAACATCAGTACCAATAAAAGCTTAAAACAAAAGCAGCCTGCGAAGCTAGAAACTATTTTAACCGATTTTAATTATGGAACTGCTTCAAATCAGATTGAGATGTTTCATGGTAACGAGTTACATTTAAATAATTTTACAGGAACAGGTATTACCATTGCTGTTTTAGATGCCGGATTTCCTAATGTTAATACCATGTCGTCATTTGAAAGATTGCGAAACAAAGGGCTTTTGCTAGATGGTTACGATTTTGTAAATAGAGATAACGATGTATATACCAATACTGTAAGTAATCACGGAACTTTAGTTTTAAGTACTATGGCTGGATATATTGAAAATCAATATGTAGGCACAGCTCCTGATGCATCTTATTATTTGTTTATAACAGAAGATAATTTAGATGAAAATCCTGTTGAAGAAAGTTATTGGGTTGAAGCAGCAGAGCGTGCCGATAGTTTAGGTGTCGATATTATAAATACATCTCTTGGTTATACAACCTACAACAATACAAATTACAGTTATACTAATAGTGATATGAATGGTCAAACGGCCTTCATAACAAAAGGTGCTAACATTGCTTTTGAAAAGGGTTTGCTTTTGGTTAATTCTGCGGGGAATGATGGTAACAAAACCTGGCAAATTGTAGGTGCACCAGCCGATTCGCCCAATGTATTATCTATTGGTGCTGTAGATGCCTCGGGTGCCTATGCCGCTTTTAGTTCTAAGGGAAGCACCATACAACCATCACAAAAGCCAGATGTTGTTGCCCAAGGGCAGGGAAGTATTTTGATTACAGAAAATGATGTTATTGCTGCAGCCAGTGGCACCTCTTTTAGTTCTCCAATTTTAGCAGGAGGTATTGCATGTTTGTGGCAAGCTTTACCTAATAAAACAAACCTTGAAATTATGCAGTTGGTAAGAGCATCTGCATCTCAATATACTACACCAGATTATTTTTTAGGCTATGGTATTCCTAATTTATTTGAGGCTTACAGTCAGTTTTTAGCTGTTTCAAGTAACACTGTGGATAATCAAATTAAAATATTTCCTAACCCTGTAACCAATAAGCTTTTTATTTCAATTCCAGAGGAAGCATCACTTTTAAATGTTTTAGTTAGTGACCTTTTAGGAAACCAATTGTTTTCAACTACAATTAGTAAAAAAAATAATGCGATAGATGTTTCAGCACTTTCACAAGGAATTTATATCATTATAATTAATACCCCTAATAAAACTCAAACCTTAAAATTTATAAAACAATAAATGTCTAACAGAATTACGCAGTTATTTGATATTAAACACCCTGTTATACAAGCCGGTATGGTTTGGAATAGTGGTTGGCGATTGGCTTCTGCTGCTAGTAATTCTGGAATTCTGGGACTTATTGGTGCTGGTTCTATGTATCCAGACGTGTTACGTGAACACATTCAAAAATGTAAAAAAGCCACCAATAATTCTTTTGGTGTTAATGTGCCTTTACTGTATCCTAATATAGAAGCCATTATGGATATTATAGCAGAAGAAGGGGTTAATATTGTATTTACCTCGGCAGGAAACCCTAACACATGGACATCTTGGTTAAAATCTCGAGGCATTACTGTAGTTCATGTGGTAAGTAGTTTAAAATTTGCTTTAAAAGCTCAAGAAGCTGGCGTTGATGCTATCGTAGCCGAAGGCTTTGAAGCCGGAGGGCATAATGGTCGCGATGAAACGACAACGTTAACCCTGATACCTATGGTTAAAGAACGTATTTACATTCCTATAATAGCTGCAGGAGGTATTGCAACGGGTCGTGCGATGTTGGCTACCATGATTTTGGGTGCCGATGGCGTGCAAATAGGAAGTAGGTTTGTTGCCAGTGAAGAAAGTTCGGCGCATCAGGCATTTAAAAATATTGTTGTTAATGCTGGTGAGGGCGAAACACAATTAACTTTAAAAGAATTAGCGCCTGTAAGATTAATAAAAAACAAATTTTACCACGATGTGCAGGAGTTATACAAAAAAGGGGCTTCGATACAAGACATGAAAGATTTATTGGGTAGAGGTAGAGCAAAACTTGGGATGTTTGAGGGCGACTTAGACGAAGGCGAATTAGAAATAGGTCAGGTTGCGGGTTTAATTCACGATATAAAACCAGTTTCGCAAATTGTTGAAGACCTATTAAATGAATTTAATACAGCCAAAGCATCAGTAAACCTGCTATAAATTTCTTCATATTCTAGCAATAATACGCTTGAATATTTATTAAAATCAATGCATTAAAATTAATTTTTAATAGTATTGAAAACGTATTTTTGCCCCATGCAATTAAAAAATTACACGAAAGAATTTAAATATAATTGGCAACTGGCAGCTCCTGTAATGTTAGGAATGTTAGGACATACTTTTGTTAGTTTTGTAGATAACATCATGGTGGGCCAATTAGGAACAGCCGAATTGGCAGCAGTTTCCCTAGGAAACAGCTTTATGTTTATTGCCATGTCAATAGGTATTGGTTTTTCTACAGCTTTAACGCCCTTAATTGCAGAATCTGACGCCGAAAATAATTTTGAAAAAGGAAAATCTACTTTTAAACACGGCTTGTTTTTATGCACTGTTTTAGGTGTTTTGCTTTTTTTAGTGCTTCTTTTTGCCAAACCTTTAATGTATTTAATGAAGCAACCCGAAGAAGTTGTTTTATTGGCAATTCCTTATTTAGAATGGGTGGCATTTTCTTTAATTCCGTTAATAATTTTTCAAGGATTTAAGCAATTTAGCGATGGCTTGTCCATGACGCGTTACCCAATGTATGCTACTATAGTGGCTAATATTGTGAATGTTATTTTTAACTACCTTTTAATTTTCGGTAAATTCGGGTTTCCTCAAATGGGCATTGTTGGTGCAGCCTACGGAACTTTAATTTCCAGAATATTTATGGTTTTATATTTGTGGTATTTATTAAAAAATAAAGAGCGCTCTAGAGGGTTTGTTACTAAAATTCAGTTTTTTGTTTTAAACAAATTAATTCTTAAAAAGATTATTAATTTGGGAGCTCCTAGCGCCATGCAAATGTTTTTCGAAGTCGCTATTTTTACAGCCGCCATCTGGTTGAGTGGTTTGTTAGGTAAAAATCCCCAGGCTGCAAACCAAGTGGCTTTAAACTTGTCGTCTATGACTTTTATGGTGGCTACGGGTTTAAGTGTTGCTGCCATGATTCGCGTTGGAAATCAAAAAGGGTTGCAAAATTTTATAGATTTACGACGTATTGCTTTTTCAATATTTTTACTAGGAATTATTTTTGCTTGTTGTTTTGCTACGATGTTCTTTTTACTTCATAACCATTTACCAAAATTATATGTAGATTTTGATGATTTAAACAATTTAGCCGATAATACCGAAGTTGTTGCAATTGCCGCAAATTTATTGGTGGTAGCCGCCATTTTTCAAATAAGTGATAGTATTCAAGTAATTGTTTTAGGTGCTTTAAGAGGTTTACAAGACGTGAAAATTCCAACAATAATTACCTTTATTTCTTATTGGTTGGTGGGGTTTCCGGTAAGCTGGTTTTTAGGAAAAGAAACCGCTTATGGTAGTTTAGGTATTTGGCTGGGTTTATTGGTAGGTTTAACAACAGCCGCTATTTTATTGTATATTAGATTTAATTATTTAACTAAAAAGTTAATTTTACAAAAAGAAAATTAAAAAATGACACTTCCTAAATTTATACTGGGTGATAATTCAGATTTCCCAAATGCTATTTTTGTTATTCATACCGAATTTCCTCGATTTATTATAAATCTTGAAGATGATGAAATTGAATGGTTTGAAGATTTTGATGATGAAGATGAAAAAGAATTATTAACTGAAACCGAAAATGCTATAAAATTAGCTACCGAGTTTTACGATAATGAAATTGCTAAATACGAGGAGTAGTTGCGTTAAGGATTGAAGCGGCATCCTTTTGCTTTTTTGCAAAAGATATAGCGAAAAGCCTGACTTGAGGCACGAGAGTAACGCCCAATTTTTTATTTTTTTATGATTGATAAGCTTTTAGAATACGATACACAATTATTTTTATTTCTTAATAATTTGGGATCTCCTACCTGGGATTCCATGTGGTTGCTAATAACTCACGAGTTTACGTTTGTGCCACTTTATGCTATTTTACTTTATTTACTTTATAGAAATTATGGATTAAAAGCCCTGCTTATTTTTGTTTTGGTGGTGGCATTAATGATTACCTGTACCGACCAAATAACCAATATGTTTAAACGCGGGTTTGCTAGACCGAGGCCTTGTGGAGTGGCGGATTTAATTGACCAAATGCGTTTTATTGCCGTGCGTTGTGGTAAATATGGTTTTTTCTCTGGACACTCATCTAACTCAATGGCAGCAGCTGTTTTTGCTGGTTTAATGTTAAAACCGTTTTATAAAAATTTAATTTTTATTTTATTGTTTTGGAGTGCCGTAGTGGCTTACAGCCGAATTTATGTTGGCGTGCATTACCCTCTAGATATTGTATGCGGATTAACTTTTGGAGCCTTTGTTGGGTTCCTGTTTTACAAATTTGCAAGCTATCTTATTAAACGCTATGTCTCGGTTTAATGGTTTACGAAATAACTCTTAAACTCTTATTTAGTATTGAAATACTGGCTTGGCTGTTTTGTAACAGATAAAATTCGCCATCGATTTGTGTTTCAATGGATGCTTTATTGTTTTTATGAATAACTAATTTGTTAGATTCGTACTGCTTTACTTCTTTTAATAAAGTATGTTTTTTAAATAGCATTAATATGGACACTAGCAGGGTTTTAATTTTTCCTATTTTTGAAACAATAACAATATCAAGTATGCCATCTTGCAAAGACGCCTGAGGTGTTAAACTTATTTTATAGCCTAATTCATTAGAATTAGAAGTAAATATCATGAAGGGTTTAACCTGTAATATGGTGTCGTTTATTTCAATTTCAAAATCTACTAATTCCTTTTTTTGAAAAATAGTTTTAAAATAAGCCTTGATATAACTTTTTAAAGTGTGATGTTTATAGGATTCGTAATTTTTAATGACTTGTGCATCGAAACCAATACCACAATTACTAAAAAAATAGCGCTCATTAATAACTCCAGAATCTATAAGTAGGGTGTTTTGAGCCTTAATTAAATTAAGGGCTTTGTTGATGTTTTTTGGGATTTTTAAGTTGGATGCTAAACCATTCCCAGAACCTAAAGGAATAATTCCTAAAATGATATTGCTACCAACTATACAAGACGCTACTTCGTTAATGGTACCATCACCACCACAGGCAACAATAACATCGGCCTGTTCGTTTACTGAGTCTTGTGTTAATGTTACAGCATGTTTTTTATGGGTAGATTGTTTAATAACAATTTGGTATTGTTCTTTATTGAAGAAACTTTTAAGGTGCTTATAGCTTAAAGAATTATTTCCTTTACCAGCAACAGGGTTTATAATGAAATGAATTTTTTTCAAAGGCTAATTTTTAAGCTTAAGTCCGTTGTTATGATATAAATAGTCGGCTGTTTGGTAAAATGATATTGTTTCAACCAGCATGTCTTTATCAACTTCTTTAGAAATTAAATCGTCGTTATCTGTTTCCCATTCGTAATACGTTACTACATGCTGGTCGCTTAAAACCATAAGTTTTTGGTCTTTTAAAAGTCCTAAATTTCTGTAGTTTCCAATAAAAGCACGTTCGTCTTCTTTTTTCATTTTTAAAACATCGATGCCAAATAAATTAGATGTATAATCCCAGTTTAAAAGGCTAAATAGGGTTGGAAACACATCGATTTGAGAACTTAATTTATCAATTTTTTGAGGTTTTGTATTTTCAAGATTGCATATAAGCGCCGGGATACGATATTTATCGATATTTAAGTTCCAGCGTCCGGCGCTACTAGCGCAGTGGTCTGCCATTATTACAAATACGGTGTTTTCAAACCAAGGTTTAGTTTTTGCTGTTTTGAAAAATTGACCAATGGCATAATCGGTGTATTTTATGGCGCCTTCACGACTGGTACCAGACGGAATGTCTATTTTTCCTTCTGGATATGTGAACGGTCGATGATTGGAAGTCGTCATGATAAAATTGAAGAAAGGCTTTTCATTAAGACTTGACTTGTCGGCTTCTTTTATGACTTTGTTGTAAATATCTTCATCGCAAACACCCCAAGCATTTTCGAAAGTTACTTCGTTATCGTTAATATTAGTTCGTTTGGTCTTGATGTGAGCATCTAATAGAAAACCGCGACCTCTATCGATAATGTTAAACCCGTTACCACCAAAATAAGTATTCATATTATCGAAATAGCCATCGCCTCCATAAAAAAAGTTGTTATCGTAACCTTCTTCTTCAAATACGCTGGCTATGGTGAAAAGCCCTTGGTTATTATCGCGTTTAACGATGCTTCTTCCGGGTGTAGGAGGAATGGATAGTGTTATGGCTTCCATACCTCTTACGGTTCGTGTTCCGGTGGCGTATAAATTTGTAAAAAACAGACTTTTTTCTGACAAAGAATCGAGGGTTGGTGTTATTTCTAATTCACTTCCTAATGAATGAAGATAGGATGCACTTAAGCTTTCAATACAAATGAAAATAACATTTGGTTTTTTTGGAGGATGTAAACTATCTGCATTTGTAATTGCTCTATAAATTTCCTTTTTTTTAGGATTTATAAACTCTGAATTATTTGAAGCAATTTTTTGTTTAACAAGGTTGAAAGCTTGGTCTGTATTAACGGTATTATAAAACTCGGTATACGATAATTCGTTATTTTTAAAAGCTGCAAAAAAGGAATAAATACCTGTTTTAGCTAACTCGTCGTTATATCTGTTGTTAAATTGTTCGGCATCTTTGTTTTTAACGAAAAACAAAAAAATAAGTGCGATGCCAATAAATAATGCAGAAGGAAATAATTTTGCTTTAAAGGGCGTGTCGTTTTTAAAGGTGGTTTTAAAAACACCAATTCTACTTATAAAATAAAATAAACCAATAAAAATAATTAGTATACCACTTAATAATAGCGGTATAGGATACGATTCGTTGATATTCTTAACAACTTCGTAGGTGTAAATTAAATAATCGACGGCTATAAAATTAAAACGACGTTCAAACTCTTCCCAGAATGTAATTTCAGCAAAAAACGAAAACAAGAAAATGATAACGCCTAACGAAAATGCAAAATAAGTAAAGACTTTATCTAAAATACTACCATATAGCTTTTTAAGAATAATGAGCAGGTATAATAAATAGGGTAATGTAAAAAACGATACTGTACCTAAATCAAATAAAAAACCAATAATAAAAGTGTTTGCTAATTTAAAAAAGGTCGCATCTACTTCTTTAAAACTGTAAAATAAAAAAAATATCCTCACAAAAAGTGACAATATTAAAAACAAGAAAACAAAGGTTTTTAATAGGGATAGTCGTTTTGGGAAAATGAATTTAAGCATGGTTTATTTAGAGATTACTTTTCGATTTTTACGTTTTAAAAATTGAAATTATTCTATGTTAAATGTATAACAATAATCAATTAAAAAAATTGTATTTACCGAAATTAATACAAACTAAATAAACATTTTTTACCTAAAAAGGAAGATCAATAAAAAGCTTTTAATTTTTAAGTGGTAATGCCACTTTTGTCTCATCCCAAGCCATGGTTAAAAATAATTTATCGGTTGAATTATCGAAGGCTATGGTAAATTGTTCAACAACATGATCGAGTTTTTTTATAGGCACTTGTACGTTTAATACATCGTAATTAGGGTCCCACATAGGTTTCATTTCTTTATCGACACCCCATTCGTATTGTTTAGAGTTAAAAATAACGGTCCAAACCGAATCTTTAGGTACCGTCCAAAGGGTGTATTTTCCAGCAGGTAAGGTCATGCCTTCAATATCTAAATCTTTGTTAGTTTTAAAGGTAGTCGCTTCGTTCGCTCCCGTACGCCAAACCTGGTTAAGAGGCACGAGTGCTCCAAAAATTTCACGTCCTTTTTTGGAAGGGCGGTTATAAAAAACTTCTAATTTTAAATCGTTTAATTTAAATTCTACGGTATCTTTTGGGCTTAAGCGTGGTGCAAATATATTTTCAACAAAAATGGAATATAATGCTAAAACTACTGCTGTTATAGTTAGAAAAATTAATACACGCTTTAAAAAAGAATTCATAGACTGTTTTTTTGATAAAGATACTTTAAAAAGTAATAATTAATAAAACACAAACGCAGATTTCTTTAGTTTTGTTATATCTGTGAAAAAATATTTATTTTTTTGCAACACTTCATTTTTTATATCGTCTTTAAAATGAACTAACACCAACCAAAAGTAAATTAGCATGTTGCAAGTTGACATTATAGAACAATGTAAACAAAACAATCGCAAAGCACAATTACAACTGTACAATCAGTACTGTGACGGTATGTTTGTTGTTGCAAAACGATTTTTAAAAGATGCTAACGATGCCGAAGATGTGGTCCAAGAAGCCTTTATAAAGGCCTTTACCAAACTGCATCAATACAAAGCAGATGTTACTTTTGGAGCGTGGTTAAAACGTATTGTAATTAATAAGAGTATCGATTTAATAAAGTCTAAAAAGCAAATACTTGTAGAATTAGACCAGGTGCACCTAAAAGTAGTCGATTCTTCTTATGAAGACAAATGGTTAGTAGACGATGCTATAACCTTAAACGATGTTAAAAGCGCTATCAATAATTTACCGGAAACGTATCAATATGTAGTTATGCTTTATTTAATAGAAGGTTACGATCATCAAGAGATTTCAGAAATTTTGAATATTTCGGAAGTAGCTTCCAGAACCAATTTATCCAGAGGAAAAGCAAAACTACAGGAACTTTTAAAACAAAAACAACATGGCACAGGATATTAGAGATTTATTTAAAAACGATGAAGCTTTAAATGAGCAAATGCCTAAAAATCACCAAGAGCGCTTTCTAGAGAAATTAAATAAAACCTTACCCCAAAAGAAGTCTTCCAGATTTAATTGGATGCTCATTGCGGCTAGTATTGTATTGCTTTTAGGTTTTGGATTTAGCGTTTACAAGTATTTTAACTCTAACAACGAAGCAACCATAGAAGTTGTTAACAATAATAATCAATTAGAGACAAAAACCTTGGGTGATGTTTCTCCCGGATTAAAAAAAGTTGAAGATTATTATTTAGCAAGTATCCATTTAGAACTCTCTAAAATAAAGTACACACCAGAAACGAAGGAGTTATTTGATGGCTATATAGTTCAATTAGAAACTTTAGATAAAGAATATAAACAATTATCAGAAGAGTTAACACAATCGGGTCCTACCGAGCTAACTATTAATGCTTTAATTGATAATTTAAAGTTTCGTTTAAATCTGTTATATCGTTTAAGAGGACAGTTAAAACAGTTAAATCAAGAAGATAATTTGGGAATAGAAGACAATCAAATTATTTAAAATCAATCAAAAAATGAACAAATCAATTATAAAAATAATAACCTTAACCATTGCTTTTATGATGGTTAATATAGTGGTAGCTCAACAAAAGTTGACTAAAGTATCGCAATCTATTAACGTTTCAAAAGACGTTGTTATAAACTTAAATACAAGTTATAGTAATATTATTTTCGATACTTGGAATAAAGATGTTATTGAAATAGAAGCTTATATAGAAGGTGAAAAAGTAAGTAAAGAAGAATTGCAAAAATTATTAAAAACATGGAAAGTTGATATTGATGCCACCAAAAATGAAGTATCTATCTCTACCAATGGTTTTGCAAATGGTTCTTGGGAGCTTTATTCTAAAAAAGACATAGACGATGAAACAATTAACGATATTTTAAAAGAATTAAAATTTGAATTAGCAGACATTCCCATTCTTAGTTTTTTTGGCGATATACCACCAGTGACTTCCATACCAGAATTACCACCGATGCCCAAAGGGATTGATAAAATACAGTTTGATTATAATGCTTACCAAAAAGATGGTGAAAAATATTTAGAGCTTTATTCGAAACAAATGGAAACGACTTTTGGAAAGGATTTTGAAGAAAAGATGGAAGCCTGGGGCGAAAAATATGCTAAAAAAATGGAAGCCTGGAGCGAGCAATATGCTAAGAAAATGGAAAAAATGTCTGGTGAGAAAGAAGCGCAAGCTAAAAATCGTGAAGAACTCAAAATAGCACGCGAAAAACTTATGGAATCTAGAGAGCAACTAAGTAAAGAACGCGAAAAGTTGGCTAACAACAGAAAAGATGTTGTTGTGAAACTAATTCATGATAAATCGGCGCATCAAGTTAAAAAGTACATAAAGATTAAAATACCTAAAAAAGCAAAATTAAAGGTAAATGTTAGACATGGCGAAATTGAATTTGCATCAACCATTGAAAATTTAAAAGCCAATTTATCATACACCAAATTAACAGCAAACAGCATTAATGGAAGTCAAACTTCCATTAATGCCTCGTATTCGCCTTTATATGTTTCTTATTGGAATTTAGGCGAGCTAAATGCTAACTATGTAAAAGACGCTGTGTTAAAAAACGTAAAACAAATTGTTTTAAATTCTAATTCATCGCATATTACCATCGATAATATACAAAGTAGCGCTATTATTAACGGGTCCATAGGCGATTTAGATATTAAAAATTTAGAAGATAGTTTTACAAACTTAAACATTGTATTACAAAACAGTAACGCGAACATTTCACTTCCTAAAACCGATTATAATTTGCAGTATGTAGGCAGTCGTTCTAATTTTACACATCCAAAAAGGAAGAAATCAGATAATTCTAATACCTTTTTAACCGGAAATTCCAGTTCTGGAAAAACAATTTTAGTAAATGCTAAGTTTAGTCATGTGGTTATGAAATAAGCCATTAATTAAATGACATTTTTAATTCGCAAGCTTCTATAATTTGGTTAAGGGGTGTTACATAATCGAACCAAAGGGCTTGTTCTTCTTTTTTAAACCAAGTAAGTTGTCGTTTTGCAAAACGACGTGAATTTTTCTTTATTTCTGAAATGGCAAAATCTAAAGGCCATTCGCCGTCCAGATAATTAAATAATTCTTTATATCCCACCGTATTTAAGGCATTTAAATTTTTATACGGAAGCAGTGCTTTTACTTCTTCTAATAAACCTTCCTGCATCATCACATCTACACGGCGATTAATACGCTCGTAAATAATGTCTCGATTGGCTGTTAATGTAACGGTAATGGTTTTAAATGGTCTGTTTATTTTTTCCTTATTTAAAAAGGATGAGTATGGTTTTTTAGTACCGATGCAAATTTCCAACGCCCGAATGACCCGATGGGGATTATCGATAGCGATGGTTTTATAAGCTAAAGGGTCTAAGCTTTTTAATTGCTCTTGTAAAACGGAAATTCCGTGTAATTCTAAATTGGTGTTTAGAGATGCTCGAATGTCTGGATTTACATCTGGAAAATCGTCTAAGCCTTTAGTAACGGCATCGACATATAATCCCGAACCGCCTACCATTACAACAACATCGTGTGTTTTATATAATTTATTAAGACAGTTTAAAGCGTCTTTTTCGAAAGCACCTACATTGTATTGATCTTCGATACTTTTATGATGAATAAAATGATGCTTCGCTGCTGCTAATTCTTCTTGGGATGGAGCAGCTGTGCCAATTTGCATTTCTTTAAAGAATTGCCTTGAATCGGCTGAAATGATTTCGGTATTAAAATGATTTGCAAGTTTAATGCTTAAGTCTGTTTTGCCTATTGCCGTTGGACCTACTACCGAAATTAAATATTTATTTGTTGGGTTAATAACGTATGATTTTTGTTTGTAAAGGTAATTTGAATTCCTGATTTTACAAGTCTTTGTGTTTAAAAACTACTTGGCAGGTGTGGGCGTTAAGGGTAGAAGCGGCATCCTTTTATTTTTTTCAAATAAAAGATATAGCGGATAACCTGACCACGATGCGTCGTGGTAACGCCATGAGACTTTAAATTTTATGTCCGCAATTATAACAGAAATCGGCGTCGTCTCGGTGGTTTTCTTTGGAACAGTTTGGGCAGGACTGTGTGTTTAAATTGACATCTTCTTTTTTAGGCGTTTTTTCATTTTTAAATTGATTGGTGTATTCGGCAGAAACGATTCCGGTTGGGACTGCAATGATTCCGTAACCTAAAATCATAACTAATGAGGCTATAAACTGCCCCAAAGGTGTTTGTGGTGCAATATCGCCAAACCCAACTGTAGTAAGGGTTACAATGCACCAATAAACGCTTACAGGTATGTTGGTAAAACCGTTTTCTTCGCCTTCTACCAAGTACATAATGGTTCCTAAAATAATGCATACGATGATTACAGCAAGTAGAAAAACCGATATTTTAGCCCGGCTTGCTTTGAGGGCTTTTACTAAATTTTGAGAGGCTCCCAAAAAATGTACGAGTTTTAAAATTCTGAAAACACGCAATAAGCGCAGGGCTCTTAATGCAGCCAGAGCATGTATGCCGCCTAAGAAAAGGGATATATATTTTGGTGCTGTCGATAGAAAATCGATAATGCCATAAAAACTAAAAATGTATTTTAATGGTTTTTTTACAGCGATAATACGTGCAATATATTCTATGCTAAAGAGGATGGTAATTAGCCACTCTAAAACATTAAGTAACTCGAAATATTTTACATTGATACTTTTAACACTTTCTAGCATAACAAAGGCAATGCTAGCAAGAATAATTATAAGCAGCACTACATCAAATAATTTGCCAGCGGGTGTGTCGGCTTCATAAATTATTTCGTGTAGTTTTCTTCTCCAGCTATTTAATGGTTTGTTATTCATTACTTCAAAAGTAAGAAAAGATTAGTTATATTTTCTTAAATAGAATTATGGAGTTTTTTTGGGTGTCAACCACTTTTGCCATAAATTCTTTTAAATACGGATAATACTCAGGAGGATAAATAGATTCTTTAAATTCTACCTTCATCATTAACATGACAGAATTATTAAGTAAGCTACAGGATAATCTTAGTGATCCTGTGTTATTTGGTAAAGATATCATGATCTCTTTTGGTTTTTCAATAACCTCGTATTTATTATTTAAATTAATTTGTACCATATAAAAATAATTATCTGGATAGCCAAAGTCTATGGGGTAGGTGCGTTCTTGAAGTTTAAATGGATTTTCTGAGAAAAATATTTTAAAAAAAGGATTTAAATAAATGGATTCGGCATTGGTATTTAGGTCGTAATCTATGGTGTAAGTTTCTTGAAAATCCGGATTTTCAAGGATATTATTTTCAACCTCATAATCGTTAATCTCGATATATGGTGATTTATTTTCTAGGTCTTCTAGGTAAGCTTCTTTGTTTGAAAAATATCTTTTTTTAGTATCAATGGCATGATACCCCGTATATTTTGTGTTAACCGTTCCTGTTAAATTTTGATCGTCTTCGAAGTTTAAATCGGCTTTATAGAAATACGTTGAGGCTTTACCAGGTTTAATATCTATCCAATCACTACCATTTTTAAGATCTAAGGTTCTACCGAATTGGTTTAAACATCTAAAAGGAAGATCTCCAAAACTTATAAATTTATCTGTGCCATCTAAAAAATAGGAAGTACCATTAATAGTTGCTTGAACTATTAAGTAATTAAACTCTGAAATTACTGGAAAAATGGTTGTTATTAAGCCGTTTTCTCGAGTTGATAACAATATTGGTTTAACATCGATACCAGCGGTATCAAGTAAATTATGAAGTAAGATATTTATGGATGACACATTTCCTGATTTTTCTTTTAATAAATCTTTAATGGATACATCTTTAAAAATTTGGAATTCTTCATTCCAAGTAAAATTGTTTTGAACAAATTGGTATATAGCTGTAGCTTTTTTAAGAGGATCAGATTCATTGATAATGTGTGCAGGTAAAATTTCATCAAAATCTACCGATTTTGAAAGCTGCTTACCTATGTTTTTGTCAATTTTTAGTTCTTTGTCTACGGTTTCCCAGGTTTTTGCATAATTACTAATTTGCCCCTGAAAATCTTGAAAGGTTTTAAGTTCGTATTCTATACGAGCTAAATAGTTGCTTTTAGTAGTCATGTAATTTTCCTTTATAAAAGCGGGTATATCTTTCATGACATACATAGAGTTTGAACAATCTGCGTAACTACCGTCGCTAACTTCTAGGCATCGTTTTTCTATAACAGATTCGTTTTTAAATAATTTTTTACCACCAATTAATTTTACGTGATAATCCCAATTTGCTGGAATACTTGCATTGTATTCGCTGTACAGTTTTGGTATTTCCGATTGAAAATTCCAACTTTTGTAATTAAACATAAAGGGCGAGATAAGTTTGTAACTATAAGTAATTACAGAGCCTTCCTTAATATTTGGTAAAGTAAATTTAATGAGCGTATGGTTTTCGTCGTATGCTTCGGTAAAAATATCTTTTTTCTCTAACTGTGTTTTAGTTATTTTGCCATTAACATAGTTATAAGTTGTTGCTAAAATACTTTCTACTTCTTCATATCTGGTTTTAGTTATGTAAAGTGGAATTACAATGTTTGCATTATCGAAACCTTCGCGTTTAAGTAGCTTTATTTTTCGTTTTATTACGGTTATTAAATGATATTCATTTCTATCTACATGGCTTTTTCCTTGTTCATAAATTACCAAAGCATTTGCTGTAGAGTCCTTTAAAAAAGTGGTAGATTTAATATCGTCTAAGGTAACTATATAGTTTTCGGAGTTGTATTTTTCTTGAGAAAAGCATACTATTCTTAAAAAAAGTAAAAAAAGTGTAAAAAAAGTTTTCATTTAGTTTAATTGGTTAATTACAAAGAACAATGTAATAAATTTCCCTAAAAAAAATTATTTTAAAATAAAATAACTTTTAATCTTTTATTTCTACGCAGGTAACTTTGAATAATATGTTGGGTGTCTCTATTATTTTGCATGGGAGTAATAATAGACTCTAGGACTTCAATATTATTTATTTGATAATTTAAATTGAAAAAACCGATGCCTCTAAACACGCCGTTTTCCACTAAAATTGCACTGTGTTCATCAATATCACGACCACGATCTATAATAACCATATTCTTGTTAGAATAACTGTTTTTTGTAATTAAAGCTTCAACACGCTTGTTGTATGATTCGGCGGGTTCTTTTTGAATACAAGCGCCTTCACAAGCTTTTATATCGTAATTAAAACAGCTGGTTTTTGTTTTGTATAATCCAGTTAATTTCTGGCAGAGACTATATTCTTCAACAGCTTTAGTAATAAAACTTTTACCGCTTTCACGATTACTAAAAGTGGTTATGGGTTTTTTACGACCATCGGACACATCAATTTTTAAATTAATATATCCGTTTTCATCTTTAAAACTATAAAGGGCATGGGTAAAAGTAGTTCGGCGTAAGGCACGGTTAAGTATAGGTTTTACGCGTTTAATTTCTTCACTTTCTTTTAATAGTGCTACCAATTCACTTCCTGTTGCTTCGTAAGTTACAGCGTGAACGGCTGCCTGAATTTTTTTAGACTTTCGGTTAGAATTTGTAAAATGCTGATTGATGCGTTTTTTAATATTATTACTTTTTCCAATATAAATGATATCGCCTTCGGCGTTATGTATATAATAAACCCCTGTTACCGATGGTAAATCGCTTAAAATATTTAGATGTTTAGGTTCTAACTGATGCTTTGGCGTTAGTTTTATAGACTTTTGAATAATGCTTTTCTGCGTATCCTTGTCTAAAAGCATTTTAAAAAGTTTTACAGTTGCGATAGCATCACCAGAAGCACGATGCCTGTCGGTTACAGGAATGCCCAAAGAACGCACTAACTTACCCAGACTGTACGATGGTTGATCGGGAATTAAATCTTTAGCAAGCTCTACAGTACAAAGCGTTGGTCTTATATATTCAAAGCCTAATCGTCTAAATTCTGTGCATAAAATGCGGTAATCAAATTGTGCGTTATGGGCAACCACAATACAATCATCTGTAATTTCTACAATGCGTTTTGCAACTTCATAAAATTTAGGTGCATTGCGAAGCATATTATTATTTATGCCAGTAAGATTCACTACAAAGGGTTGTATATCGCGCTCTGGATTTACCAAACTTATAAATTGATCGACAACCTTGTGTCCGTCAAATTTATAGATAGCTATTTCAGTAATGCCCTCTTCATTATACTTACCACCAGTGGTTTCTATGTCAAGTATTGCGTAAATAAGTTAAAAATTAAATGTTTTAATCTGGATTGAAATAAAGGCTGCTTACTATAAATAATTCCTTTCACCAAAGATACTACTTCCAACTCTAATCATAGTACTTCCGCAAGAAATTGCTAATTGATAATCACCACTCATGCCCATACTTATAATTTCGGGTTGAAAATTAAACGATTTTAGTGCTTTTAAAGTATTAAAAGTCTCTTTTAATAACGAGAATTCGTTTTCTATTTGAATTTGATTATCGGTAAAGGTAGCCATACCCATAACACCAACAATTTTTACGTTTTTTAATTCTGAAAAGGCTTCCGATTGTAATATTTCTGAAGCTTTTTCTGGCGATAAACCAAATTTAGAGTCTTCCTCGGCAATTTTAATTTGAAGCAAACAATTAATAATACGATTGTTTTTTTTGGCTTGTTTATTTATTTCCTCAAGCAAACTAAATTTGTCAACGCCATGAATTAAACTTACAAAAGGCGCCATGTATTTTACTTTGTTACTTTGCACATGGCCAATCATGTGCCATGCTATGTCTTTTGGTAAGGCTTCAAATTTCTCAACCATTTCCTGTATTTTATTTTCACCAAAAATGCGTTGTCCGGCATTGTATGCTTCTAGTAAATCGCTTACTGGTTTGGTTTTTGAAACCGCAACTAGCGTAACATGTTCTGGAATGGAAGATTTTATTTTATTTAAATTTTCTTGAATACTCATGAAATGTTTTATTCTAATTAAATTTTCGAAAATTGTTTGGCAACAATGTCTGCTTTTTTGTTGGTGGCATAATCGTAAAAACCTTCACCCGATTTTACACCTAATTTCCCAGCACGAACCATATTTACTAACAATGGGCAAGGGGCGTATTTCGGATTTTTAAATCCGTCGTACATAACGTTTAAAATAGATAAACAAACGTCTAATCCAATAAAATCAGCTAATTGTAATGGTCCCATTGGATGCGCCATACCTAACTTCATGACAGTGTCAATTTCTGTAACGCCTGCCACACCGTTAAAAAGAGTTTCAATCGACTCGTTTATCATGGGCATTAAAATGCGGTTTGCAACAAAACCAGGATAATCGTTTACTTCTACAGGAACTTTGTCTAATTTTTTAGAGAGTTCCATAATGGCGTTTGTTACCTCGTTACTTGTATTATAACCTCTTATAATTTCAACCAGTTTCATTAAAGGCACCGGATTCATAAAGTGCATCCCAATAACCTTATCGGGTCGGGTGGTAGTAGCCGCAATTTGAGTAATGGAAATGGATGACGTATTGGTAGCTAAAATGGTATGAGAATTACAAATTTCATCTAATTGCTTAAAGATTTTAAGTTTAATATCGACGTTTTCTGTGGCAGCTTCAATCACCAAATCGACTGCTTCAATACCTTGTTCTAGAGCGGTAAATGTTTTTATATTTTGAAGGGTTTCTAACTTTTTATGCTCGGTTATAACCTCTTTAAGAACCATTCTGTCTAAATTCTTAGCGATGGTTTCTAAACCTTTATGAAGCGCTGTTTCATTAATATCGATTAAATTAACAGAAAAACTATTTTGAGCAAAAGTATGCGCAATGCCATTTCCCATAGTACCAGCACCAATTACAGCAATATTTTTCATTAAATAAGTTTTTTTATCTTTTATTCAAATAGGGCATATTTATTATGTCACCACGAATACAGGAATGTTGTTTTTTAATAATTCGTGTTTATTTTTCAAAACAGTTTATTATTTGAGTTGCAACACGTAAGGCTTCGGTACCATCGTTTAAAGAAACAATAGGGGTTGTGTTAGTGTTTATGGCGTGAGCAAACGCTTCTAATTCATCTAAAATAGAATTGTTGTTTTCAATATGCGGATTATCGAAATAGATTTGTTTTTTTACACCCTCGGCATTTTGTAAAACCATATCGAAATCTCCAGGATTTTCAGGAGCATCCTTCATTTTAACAACTTCACATTTCTTTTCTAAAAAGTCTACCGATATGTAGGCATCTTTTTGAAAGAATCTCGCTTTACGCATTTTTTTAAGTGAAATTCGGCTGGCCGTTAGGTTAGCTACACAGCCATTTTCAAATTCTATACGCGCATTAGCAATATCTGGAGAGTTACTAATTACCGAAACACCACTGGCGCTAATATGTTTTACTTTCGATTTTACGACACTTAAAATAATATCGATGTCGTGAATCATTAAATCTAAAACCACAGGAACATCGGTACCACGCGGATTGAATTCAGCCAATCGATGGGCTTCAATAAACATTGGCGATTTAATTTCCTTGGTAATAGCTAAAAAAGCCGGGTTAAAACGTTCTACGTGTCCAACTTGCCCCCGCAAATTATTTTCGGCTAAAAGTTCACGAATATGCTCGGCTTCTTCAACAGTATTGGTTATTGGTTTTTCAATAAAAATATGTTTCCCTTTTGAAATTGCTTTTATAGCACAATCGTAATGCGAAAGGGTAGGCGTTACAATATCAACCATATCTACCGCATCGATAAGGGCATCAATAGAATTGAAGAATTTATATCCAAATTCGGCTTCTACTTTTTTACCGTTTTCTTCATCGGCATCATAGAATCCTACTAAATTATATTTATCTGATTGTTTAAGAAGTCTTAAATGAATTTTTCCAAGGTGGCCAGCACCAAGTACACCAGCGTTTAGCATAATTGTTTTACGTTTTTAACAAAAATAAGATATTTAAGACTATTTTTTTAGATTTTAGTAATGAAAAATAAAAAAGGAAGAAATGCTTTTAGCTTTAAAATCTTTGAGTAATTTTAACTTTTTAAAACTTCATTAAAATTGAAAGATACTTTACGACATGTGGGTTTGCGTAACCAATTGGTTAATGTTTTAAAAGACAAAGGAATAACAGATAAGGCGGTTTTAGATGCAATAGGAAAAATACCAAGACATGCTTTTATGGATTCTAGTTTTTTAGATCATGCATACCAAGATAAAGCCTTTCCAATTGCCGCGGGGCAAACCATATCTCAACCTTATACCGTAGCCTTTCAAACCGAGTTATTACAAGTAAAAAAAGACGATAAAATTTTAGAAATTGGTACTGGAAGTGGCTACCAGACAGCTGTTTTATGCGAGTTGGGAGCTAAGGTATATACTATTGAACGGCAACGAAAGTTATTTAAGTTAACGAGTCATTTTTTACGAGACAAAATGGGATATCGACCTAAAAAAATAATTTTTGGAGATGGCTATAAAGGTCTGCCAGAAGAAGCGCCATTTGATAGTATTATTGTAACAGCTGGAGCACCTTTTGTTCCAAAACCTTTATTGAGTCAGTTAAAAATAGGAGGTCGATTGGTAATTCCTGTTGGAGAAGATGTGCAAATAATGACACTCTTTGTTAGAAGCGGGCCATTAGAATTTGAACAACATGAATATGGCGAATTTCGATTTGTACCTTTGTTAGAAGATAAAACTTAAAATAAAAAAGCACCCATTTGGGTGCTTTTTTATTATGATATTTAATTGTTTACGGCTTGTTTAAACTTTTCTAAACCACCAACTATTGGGAGCGTAAGTGTTGTGTTGTTTAAATCGATGGTTAATTCGGTTCCGGGTTTTGGATGTAGTGTGAATTCTTTATCACTAGAAAAAATCATGAATCCAATTTGTTGACCAGCTTTTATAATTTGATCATCTGGTTGTAAGTTAAAGCTAAGTTCATAAAACTTACCAGGAACTAACGGTTCACTTTCTGTGAGTGATTTGTAGTTTTGAGGATCTGCCCAGCCACGAGTAATTATATTATCGGTTATTTTTTTATTACCACCATCTTCCCATGGCAATGAAACTAACCAAACCGATAGGTTAGCAGCAGGTTTACTACTCGCTAATTTTATTTTGATTTTTGCAACTCCTGAGATGTGAACATCTTCATTTAAAACCGGTGTTACAAATAATAAACGATGTTTTGAATTTTCTGGTTTGGTTAATTCGGCACCAGAAATATTATAATCGTCTATTAAGGTTTGGGTAGGTTGTTTAGAAACCTTAGCTGTAGTTAATTGATTTGATTTTAAATACAATGTTACAGGTTTGGCATCTGGATTAGGGTAATCTTTGTATGGTGTAGGATTAGTTCTCATATCATTTTCTCGAACAATCCAGGCTTTATTGGTTTCTTTTTCAATACCATTATCTATACCAAATAAATAGTGTGTAAACCACTTATTCATCATACTTAATGGAGGAGGTCCACCATGTCCGTTTTGATGATAAAAGATGCCAGTTTCTAAGCCCATTTCTTTAGCCTTTTTATAAATGCGGTAGCTGTGTTCTGGCATTACATTCCAATCATTAAACCCGTGAGACATTAATAAGGCGGCTTTCATGGGTGCCATTTGATTTAAATAATCGCGACCTGCCCAAAAATCGTTGTAATCGCCCGTAATTCTGTCCATGCCATTTCTCATTTCTAAATCACGAATTTTGGCATTGTTATGAGCACGTTTAGATTCGTCTCCGCTATGTATATAATCATATAAAACATCAATATCTTCACCTAAATAACCTCCAGGAGAACGCACTAAACCATTGGAACGGTAGTAATGGTAATATGAGGTGTTTGGTGCCACCGGAATAATTACTTCTAAGCCTTCAACACCAGTGGTTGCTGCAGCTAAAGGAATCGTTCCGTTGTACGAGGTGCCAGTCATACCTACTTTTCCTGTACTCCAATAGGCTTTAACCTCTTCATTACCATAAGGCGACGTATAACCTTTAGCGCGACCATTTAACCAATCGATAACTGCTTTTGGCGCTAAAGATTCGTTTTTTCCTCCAACAGTAGGGGCTCCTTGAGAAAGGCCTGTGCCTGGAGAACAAGAATGAACAACAATATAACCACGTGGCACCCAGGTTTTAACTTGAGAATTTGAAATTATTGGGCGTTTACCTGTTCTAACCACATCGGCATGAACACGTTCTTTGGTTGTTTCACCAAGTTCGTGGTTAACATTCCAAAATCCGCCTTCAACATCGGGAGCAACTCCTTGATAATAAGGGCTAGATTCATAAATAACGGGAAGTTTTAAACCTTCAGTTTCTGTTTGGTAGGGTCGAGTTACATCAACATACATACGATCTAAAATACCATCATCATCACTATCGAACGTTGTTTCAACCCAAAGATCTGTTCGTATCCATTTATCAGGTGTATTAAAAGCTGCTACAATTTGAGCTTCACCATCTTTAAAAACAGGTGTTGCTTTTTCTTGTCCAACTAATAAATTGAAGGATACTAAAAAAAATAGGCTAAATAGTTTTGTGTATAAATTTGATTTGGATGCGATCACAAATAATTTTTTAATTTAAATACGTTTCGGGAATGGTATGTTTTTTACTTTCTTGTTGCCAATAAATATTAACAATCCACCAGCGTTTACCATCATAAAATAACTGAATACTGTTAATACCTCTCATAAATGGTTTTTCATCATCTTCGCTAAAAAACGATTCGTAAGTACTAAAAACATGAGCCATATTACCAAATTTATCGGTTACGCGATTAATTTCTTTTTCAAAAAAGCCATTTTCAACCAACCATTTTCCTGAATTTTTAATGTAATCGGCAGGTTTCATGTATTGCACTTGTAGTTCGCCTTCCTTGTTTTTTCCAGCAGCAATAAGTTTGGCATCTTTTCTAAATAAAAATTTAAATAATTCCCAATCTCTCTCTACATCTTTTTCACCAGAAATTACAGAGTATAAGGATTTTATAGTGCTGTCTAAGGTTAAAACATTTGCAGAATAATCTTTTGGTTCTTCCTCAGTATCATTTTCCTGAGCATGTATTTGAAAAGTAAAAAGCGTAAGCAGAATTAATAAAACAGATCTTTTCATAGAGGTATGTTTAATGGTTTTACGTTGAATTTGATGTTGTAGAAACGACAAAACGTCAACTTTATTTGTAAATTTTTTTAACGCGGTCTAAATCACGTTTGTTATCACGATCTTTAATTGTTTCACGCTTATCGTAAAGTTTTTTACCCTTTGCCAAAGCAATTTCCATTTTTGCAAAACCACGTTCGTTAATAAATAAGCGTAACGGAATAATTGTAAGACCCGTGTTTTGAACTTCTTTATTAAGTTTTTTTAGTTCTTTTTTGTTTAAAAGTAGCTTACGCTCGGCTTTGGGTCTGTGATTGTAATAGTTTCCAAAAGCATACTCTTCAATGTTCATATTTATAACAAAAAGTTCGCCTCGGTGGTTAAACTCACAAAAACTTTCAACAATAGAAGCCTTTCCACTTCGTATCGATTTTATTTCGGTTCCTGTAAGCAATAAGCCTGCAACATACTTATCAAGTATTTCGTAAAGAAAGCGGGCTTTTTTATTTTGAATGTTTATGTTTTTTTGCATGGTGAACAAAATTACATAATTTTATTTTTAATAAATGAACTGATTTTAGCCAAAAAGCGTTAAAAAATGTCTAATAAACTAAACTTAATAAGTTTTAAAACTTAGTTTAGTATGGTATTTAACAATTTGTATTAGAATGAAGCGATTTTTACCGGTATGCATTATTGTTTTTGTCTTGTTTTCATGCAGTTCTGTAGAAAAATATAATGAAAAAATTACAACACCACATACTGTCGAAGCCCTGCGCTCAGATATAGATCATTTATACAGTCAGCTAAAGAAAAACCATCCGAAGTTATATCAATACATTAGTAAATCGGACTTAGAATTTAAATTTGACAGTCTAAAAAAATCAATAAATACACCTCTAACATCCAGAGCATTTTATAAAAAATTGGCTCCTGTTGTGGCTCAGGTACGTCAGGGTCATATTGCTTTAGGTTCTGTTAGCAAACAATACAAACGAAAAGAACTAAAAGCTTTAAACAAGAAAAAGTTTGAGTTTTACGATTTAGAATTTGATTATTTGAATGATAAGCTTTGGGTAACTAATACCAGAGGCTACGATTCTACTTTAATTGGAAGTGAATTATTAAAAATTGAAGAAGATTCGACTTCAAATTTAGTTAAAACATTTAAAACCCGCTTTGCTTCCGATGGTTACAATAAAACCTTATATAATAGCTATGTAGGTAAAGTGTTTGCCAGACTTTATTTTAAAGAATTTGGTTATAAAGATAGTTTGAAAGTGGTTTTTAAACATGCCGATTCTATTTTTAGCAGAACACTAAAACGTGTCGAAAAAGAAAAGAAAAAAGACACGCTAAAAACAGATAGTTTGAAGGTAATAAAACCGAAAAAACGAACTCCCGAAGAAAGAAAAGACAACCGAATCGCTAATAAAAAGAAACGCAAGTACAACCGAAACCACGGTTTTATTAGTAAATATGATGGTTATACCAGAACGTTTAAGTTTTTAGATACAAGCAGCACAGCGGTGGGTTACATGAAAATTAAAAGTTTCTCTAATGGTAATTTTAAAAAATTTTATGAGGAAAGTTTTAAAAAATTAGACTCTGCTAAAACCAAAAATTTAATAATAGACTTGCGGGATAATGGTGGCGGACGAATAGCCGAAATCTCATATTTATACGGTTTTTTAACCAATAAAAAATTTAAACTAATTGAAGAAAGCGAGGTCACTAACAGGCTGCCCTATTTTAATTATCTATTAGCCAATGATATGCCTGTTTCGTTAAAAGTAATCTCTACACTTTTTTCACCGTTTATTGTAACTCATAATTTAATAAAAACGCATAAAAAAAATGGTAAATACTATTATAAACTGCGGTTTGCCAAAGAACAAAACCCTCATGACTTAAATTACGACGAACATATATATGTTTTAATTAACGGGAATTCATTTTCAGCATCGTCCTTGCTTTCCACGCACTTAAAAGCTACCAATCGCGCTGTTTTTGTTGGTGAAGAAACAGGCGGCGCTTATAATGGTTGCGTAGCCGGCATTTATAAAGTCTATAAAATGCCCGAATCGCAATTAAAAATAAGAATGGGTTTAATGCAAATTGAAACACCTTATAAGCAAGAGCCAGATGGTTATGGTATCCTGCCAGATTACGAAGTTTTGCCAGTTATTAATTTTGAAGACCCTACGAACGATAATCAGTTAAATTGGGTATTGCAAGATATAAAAAAACGAAAAGACAATTAAAATACTTAGTTTTTTTAATAAAAAGTAAGTATTTCGTCTTAGAACAAACAATAACATAAAATAGTCATAAAGCCTTGTTTTTTATTGGCTTGCTATGAAAACATTTGTACTTTTGTTATACTGATTTTTAAATAAACGAATATCAAAATAATTTTATGAATTCATACGATGTAGCCGTAATAGGCTCAGGTCCTGGAGGATATGTTGCAGCCATTCGTTGCGCACAATTAGGCATGAAAACTGCTATAATAGAGAAATATAGTACCCTTGGCGGTACTTGTTTAAATGTTGGTTGTATACCAAGTAAAGCACTTTTAGATTCATCACACCATTACGAAGATGCTGTTAAACATTTCGAAGAACATGGCATTGAAATTCCAGGAGATGTTAAAGTAAATCTTGAAAAAATGATTGCCAGAAAACAAGCCGTTGTAGATCAAACAACCGGTGGTATCGATTTTTTAATGAAGAAAAATAACATCGATGTTTATCAAGGTTTAGGAAGCTTTAAAGATGCTACTCATATTACCATTTCTGGCGAAGAAATTATTGAAATAGAAGCAAAAAACACCATTATAGCAACTGGAAGTAAACCTTCAAGTTTGCCGTTTATAAATATTGATAAAGAGCGTGTTATAACTTCAACTGAAGCTTTAAAACTAAAAGAAATCCCAAAACACTTAATTGTTATTGGTGGTGGTGTTATTGGTTTAGAGTTAGGTCAGGTTTACAAACGTTTAGGCGCAGAAGTTTCGGTTATTGAATATATGGACCGCATTATCCCAACTATGGATTCTGGACTTTCTAAAGAGCTTAATAAAGTTTTGAAAAAGCAAAAATTCGGCATTAATATTTCTCACAAAGTAAAATCTGTTGAACGTGTTGGAGATGAAGTTATCGTTAAAGCAGATAATAAAAAAGGTGAAGAAGTCGAGTTTAAAGGCGATTATTGTTTAGTATCTGTTGGTCGTCGTCCGTACACAGATGGTCTAAACGCAGAAGCTGCTGGTGTTAAATTAACCGATAGAGGTCAAGTTGAAGTTAACGATCACTTACAAACAAGTGCATCAAATATTTATGCTATTGGCGATGTTGTAAAAGGGGCTATGTTAGCTCATAAAGCAGAAGAAGAAGGGGTATTTGTTGCCGAAACTATTGCAGGACAAAAACCGCATATAGATTATAACTTAATTCCTGGTGTGGTTTACACATGGCCAGAAGTTGCTTCAGTTGGAAAAACAGAAGAACAACTTAAAGAAGCTGGTGTAGAATACAAAGCAGGATCTTTTCCAATGCGTGCCTTAGGAAGAAGTCGTGCAAGCATGGATTTAGATGGTTTTGTTAAAATTTTAGCCGATAAGAAAACAGATGAAATATTAGGAGCTCACATGATTGGTGCCCGTGCTGCCGATATGATTGCTGAAGCTGTAGTAGCTATGGAATTTAGAGCATCGGCTGAAGATGTATCCCGTATGTCTCATGCACACCCTACTTTTACTGAAGCTATCAAGGAAGCAGCCTTAGCAGCAACCGAAGACAGAGCACTTCATATTTAATACATTTTTAAATTTTAAACATAAAAAAAGTGCTTGATTTTCAAGCACTTTTTTTGTTTTTAAGTATGTTTTTGTTTTTAAAAAATATCGTTTAAAACTTTTGCTAAACGAATACCAGCCAGTTGTAATTGACTTCTAACGGTTGTAAAATAATCGTATGAATAGCGGTATCTCAAATTTTCTTCTGGTTCGGCCGATTTGTATATTTTCTTGGTTAGTTGATGCGTTTCATTTACCCAATCTACTATAGTTCCCTGTTGCAGTGCTTTAATTTCTTTTCTATCTAGTAAGTCGATATTTTTAGCTAGTTCTGTATAGCTCATATCGAAACCATCAATCATATCGCTATCCCAAACACGGTGCAAATTAGAGTCTTTATAAAACCATTGCACTTTAAAATCATTCCCACCTTTATCTTCCTCCAAACCCACATGCATTGGTTGGTGTAAATCTCCCATAAGATGCACAAGAAGTTTTAAATAAAACGCTTTATCATCGTCCGATGAATTTTTGTCTTGAATAACCGCTTTACAATATTCTATTCCAGTAACTAAATCGCCTGCTTCATTTTTATGAGCATGCTCGTAATCTTTGTCAAAAGGCATATTTACAAAATGCCAGGTGTAAAATTTGTTATATCTCTTGTCAGATTTTATGTCATCTCCAAAGGTAGAAACAAAGGCCAGCGATTTTCCATCTAGCAGTTTTTTAATGGCGCGTTTTGTTTTTCCTTTTAAATAATTAGTAGCAATTTCACCAACAACGCGATGCCCTGTTGCTCCCCAAATATCATCTTTTGCTTCCAAATTTAAAGGTATTGTAGCTAAAAGAATCAATAAAATTAGTTGTATAATTTTCATAATTTTCTTTTATGCTAAAATATGAATTTCATTAAGTATATGCGGGTATTTCTAAATTATACTCTAAAAAAAACTTAAAAAATAGCATTGTAAATTATTTAGATTAAATATTAATTGCTGTATGCTTAATTAAAAATTATTAACAAATGTTAATTTTAGTTAATTTTTATTACTTTTGATGTTAAATTTTATGTGACTATTGCTATTAAAAGGGGTCAAAAAACAAAAACTAAACTTTTCTCTCGAACATAATTGAAAGCATCAAAAAATAATAACATTTCTGACGAAGATTTGGTAAAAGAGATTGTAGAAACAAAAGACACTCTTTTATTTGAAGTACTTTATGACAGATTCGCCACACTTGTTTACAACAAATGTTTTGGTTTTGCAAAAGATGAAGATGAAGCAAAAGACTTAACACAAGATGTTTTTTTAAAACTTTTTGTTAAATTAGGTAGTTTTAAAGGAGACTCCAAATTTTCTACCTGGCTTTATGCTTTTACTTACAATCATTGTGTAAATTATGTTACAAGAAACAATTCTAAACGAATTGAAAAGAACGCTGTAAACTATTCTGATATCGAACCTTCGATTGATGAGGAAGATTTAGAAGATGAAAGTGGTTTTTTTCAAATGAAGGTTGAAAACCTCAAAGAGGCCTTGGAAATCATTTCACCCGATGAAAAAATGATTCTTGTTCTTAAGTATCAAGAAAAGCTATCAATTAAAGAGATTGAAAGTATCTTAGATATTAGCGAGAGCGCTGTGAAAATGAGAATTAAGCGTGTGAAAGACAGGTTAATTAGTGTTTATAATAATAAGTATAGCAATAACTAATGGATAATCCATTCAAGTATATTAACCATCCACCAAAAGAAGTTCCAGAGGAACTCAAGGATAAAGTCATGCGCGATATTGCCATGGCGAAGTTAATTATGGAAATTGCGACCTTATTTTCTTATAATTTAAGCCATGTAATAGAAACTGTTATTAAAAAAAGAAAAAGTAAAAATAGCAAATAATATCCCTTAATTGATTAATAATGAAAAAGATATCTAATTGGAATGAAAGCGTTTTAAATTCACTTAACGCGATAATGGAAGAAGTTTCTAGTATTATTCCAAATATCTTGGGAGCACTAGCAATAATAATTATAGGTTGGTTAATAATTAAAATCGTTGTTAGTATTTTAAAAAAGGCTCTCAAAATTGCAAAAGCAGATAAATTAGATGATAAAATTAATGAAATTGAACTGTTTGGCGATAAGAAATTGAATTTCAATATTATAACTATTATTACAAAATTTGTTAAGTGGTTTTTGTATTTAATGATTATAATAGTTGTTACAGAAATTTTAAATTTAACAATAGTATCAGAAGAAATTAAAAACTTCTTAAGTTACATTCCACAGTTATTCTCAGCACTCACTATTTTTATTTTAGGGTTGTTGTTTGCTAACATGGCTAAAAAAGGAATAAAATCGTTGTTCGATTCCATGGATTTTTTTGGAGGTAAGTTAATTAGCCAGTTAGTTTTCGTTATTTTATTAGTATTCATTAGTGTTACTGCCTTAAATCAAGCGGGCATAGATACAGAAATAATAACTAACAATATCACCTTAATTTTAGCATCCCTGTTATTGGCTTTTTCTTTAGCTATGGGTTTAGGATCGCAAAAAATTGTGGCAGAATTATTAAAAACATTTTATGCCAGACGTACTTACGAAATAGGACAGACTATACAGTTTAATAATATAACCGGTGAAGTATTATCAATAAATTCTATTTCTATAACCTTAAAAACTACCGAAGGTAAAATAGTAGTACCCATTAAAGATATTGTAGAAAACCAAGTAAGAATACAAGATTAACTTAAAGTTAGGGTTAAAATTTGGTTGGTTAAGTTTTGTAAACTAAAAAGTTTTTTACACAACCCTTTTCATTTATTTGGAAAGGGTTTCTTTTTACTATTTGTGAAAATTATCACGACGCTTTTCAACATCAGACAATTGTATGCCTCTTTCTCTTAAATAATGGTGATTTTTAGGACTGCCAATAATTTGGGAACCATAAACACCAGAATGTCCAGAAAACAAATAAGCCGTACTGCAGGCAATTGCAATAAAAACACCTGCTTCAATACCAAATAGTTCAATTCCCATAATGGTACATGCTATTGGTGTATTGGTGGCGCCGGCAAATACGGCTACAAAACCCATGCCCGCCATTAAGCCCATTGGTAAAGGTATAAACCAAATAAGCGCATTACCTAAGGTTGCTCCAATATAAAACAACGGTGTTACTTCGCCACCTTTAAATCCAGCACCTAAAGTAAATGAGGTAAATAAAACTTTTAATAAAAAATCGTAAGAATTTAAGTTGATGTCAAACGCATCAATTATAGTTGGGATTCCCAAACCAATATATTTAGTGGTACCCATGAAGTAAATGGTAATGGCCAAAATAACCCCACCAATAACAGGTCTCAAAGGCGGGTATGTAATATGTTTTTTAAATAAATTGCTCCAAAAATGAGTCGATTTAGAGAATAACATAGCGACCAACCCAAAAATAATACCAGCTAATAAGGCCCATATCAGGTTTTGCGGATTCATGGGTGCCACTTCAGAAATATGATAATGCGTGTGTGTTACATTCCAAAATTCACAGAAATAGTTTGCAAACACAGCTGCCATAAAGCTCGGTATTATAGCATCTAGTCGCAATCGTCCAAGAACTAAAACTTCTAAAGCAAAAATACCCCCAGCTAAAGGTGTTCCAAAAACTGAAGCAAAACCAGCACTTATACCGGCAATTAATATAATTTTTCTATCGCGTTTAGAGAGATTTAATATTTTGGTAAATTGGTCTGCAATAGCACCACCAATTTGCACAGCAGTTCCTTCACGACCAGCAGATCCACCAAATAAATGCGTGATAATAGTTCCGAAAAGCACCAACGGAGCCATTTTAAAAGGAATTACCTTTTTAGGACTATGAAATTCTTCCAGAAGTAAATTATTGCCTTTAACCACATCATTACCAAACAAATGGTAAGATAATCCAATTATAAAACCACCGATAGGTAAGAGCCAAATAATCCACAAATGCGCTTCACGGTAGTTTGTGGCCCAGTCTAATCCTTTTAAAAAAAATGCCGAAACACTACCAGCCAAAACTCCTAAAATCAAACAAATTAAAACCCATTTTGCTAGATAAATAAGGGTAGGGATTTGTTCGAAAGAAAATAGAAGTTTTTTAAGTTTATTTGTATTCATAGATAGTAATGAAATGCAAATATAAATTAAATTTTTACAGGTAAATCTCTAAATGTGTTTAGCAAATGTTTTTAGCTAATGTTGGTACTATACAAGTTTATTTAAGAGTTTTGGCAAAAGCTATTTGTTTTTGTTGCGTTTATTATAGTTTTTATCGCCGCGTGTTTTTGGTTTTTTATATTTTTTCGCAATTTCTCTGCGATATGAACCCCCTAAATTTTCTTTTTTATTCTTTTCAGATTTTTCATGAAACGCTGGGCCTGGCGCATCTTCATCCTTACGTTTTAAAGGGTTGTTACGCTCTTTTATTTGCGGACGTTCTTCTTCTAAAAGTTCGGTAGAAATTTCAACCCATTCTGGAATGTCCAGAACAGGAATCGTCATTTGCATCAAACGTTCTATGTTTTCAATGGCTTCCTGTTCTTTTTCAGTAGATAAAACAATAGCTTCACCTTTGCGTTCGGCACGACCGGTTCTACCAATACGGTGCATATAATTTTCTGGATAATCTGGTGTGTCAAAATTAATAACATGACTTACATTATCTATGTCCAAACCGCGAGCCATAACATCGGTAGATACTAAAATACGATTATCACCATTTCTAAACTGCTCAATGCTTCGTAAACGGTAATTTTGTGTTTTGTTAGAGTGAATAACACACAATTCTTCTTTAAAATGCTCGTCTAGTTTTTCGAATAACCTATCGGCCATTTTTTTATTAGCCACAAACACTAAAACCTTATTAAATGTTTCGGTATCTTGAAGTAAATCGACTAACAGGTTCACTTTAGTATAAAAGTTAGGAACTTTATAACGCGTTTGTGAAATATTTTCTAAAGGTGTTCCCGAAACCGCTATCGAAACACGCTCGGGAGTTTTGAAAAAATCGTTTAATAATTCATCTACATCCTGCGTCATAGTTGCAGAAAACATGATATTCTGACGTTTTTCAGGTAAAATATCGAAAATATTAATAAGCTGATGTCTAAAGCCCAAATCGAGCATCACATCTACCTCATCAATTACTAATTTTTGTATCGTTTTTAATTGCAATACACGACTTAAGGCTAAGTCGTATAAACGACCCGGGGTCGCCACAAGAATATCAACACCTTCGGCAACTGCCTGTTTTTGGGTATTGATGTTGGTGCCTCCATAAACTCCTAAAACACGTGTGTTAATATATTTAGATAGTTTTTCAATTTCATCTACCACCTGTACAACCAGCTCGCGCGTTGGTACTAAAACTAATATGCGTGGCGTTTCTTGAGTTGAAAATTTTAAATTTTTTAAAATAGGCAACATATAGGCAAACGTTTTACCGGTACCTGTTTGAGCTATTCCCACAATATCTTTCCCAGAACTTACTACATTAAAAGCTTCGGCCTGAATGGGCGTAGGTGTTGTAAAGCCTAAATCGTTTAAGGCGTTATATAATGGGGTGTTTAAATTTAAATCTTCGAAAGTCACGTTGTACTAATTTAGCTGGCAAAGTTAAGCTTATTATTCTATTTAGACTAAATGACTCTGGTGTATTTCAATAGAATAGCTTGCCACAAAGCTTTTATTAGGCTCTAAACTTAAAATGCCTTCCTTGGTTTTAAAATCTTGATTGGTAAATTCGCTGTCTGCAATACCTAACCAAGGCTCGATACAAACATAATCGCCTTCTGGTTTTGCCCAAATACCTACATAATTAAAATCTGGGTACGAAACAGATAAAATACCACCATGCGACTTGCTTTTTAGAGTGATGCGTCTCGATTTTAAATCTTTAAAAATAAGCGCATCCTCATTAAATAAATGATGCGCTAATGGTAAACAATCAGAATTATCTAAAACAGGTTTCGTTTTATCTGAAATTAAGCCGTTTTCCATGTTTATTAGATGTGTTTTCGATGTTTCCGGTTGCTCGAATTCTAGATAATAATCCTCATAAACTTCATTTTCAAACACGGGACATTTAAAAGCCGGATGCCCACCTAAAGAGAAAAACACGGTTTTAGTGTCTTTATTTAAAACCGTATGCTTAATTTCTAAATTCGCATTGTTTAGTTTATATGTTATATAGAATTCAAATTTAAACGGATATACTTTTAAAGTAGCATCGCTGTAAACAAGTTTTAAAGTGATGCTGTTTTTTGTTTCTTCATGCCATTCAACAGCAGGATTATTTCGAATCATACCATGTTTTGGTAAGCTATAAGGTTTGCCTTCAAACATATAGGTATTATCTTTTAAAGCACCAATAATTGGAAATAGGTTAGGAGCATAACTTCCCCAAACCGCAGGATTGGCATCCCACATAAATTCGGTGTTGTTTTTAACCGAAGTTATTTTGCACAATTCGGCACCTGGTTTTTTTATGCCTATTTTTAATAAATCGTTTTCTAATATAAACATGACTTAAATTATTTAAACTAAAATACAAAACTTGTCATTTTTTAAGTATTCTCCCTAACTTTACACCATAAATTTTTCCTTTGAGAGCAAAACATTTTTTTACTTCTGAAAATATTACGTTGTTTAAACAACAATTGTTGATTTGGAGTCAGCAGTTTGATGATGTTGTATGGCTAGATTCTAACAACCATAAACAAGCTCATTCTCATTACGATGCAGTATTGGCTGTTGATGCTTTTACAAGTATAAAAACCGATTATTTTGATGCTTTTAATCAATTAAAAGAATATCAAGCCACTACAAAAGACTGGTTGTTTGGTTATTTAACCTACGATTTAAAAAACAACATAGAACCTTTAAAGTCTGAAAATTTTGATGGTTTAGAATTCCCCGATTTGTATTTCTTTCAGCCTAAAAAAATCTTCTTTTTTAAAGGGAAAGAAGTAGCATTGTGTTATTTGAATATGGTTGATTATGAATTTGAATCGGATTTACACACTATCAAAAATGTATCCCAAGAAAATAATACTTCCGAAGCTAATTCGGTAAAAATAAAACTTCGTATTCATAAAGATGCTTATATTGAAAAAATCCAGGCGATGCTTCATCATATACACCGAGGTGACATGTACGAAGCCAATTTTTGTCAGGAGTTTTATGCCGAAGCTACCGAAATAAATCCTCTAGAAACTTACAGTAAGCTTAATGCCATTTCTAATGCGCCTTTTGCTACATTTTTAAAAAGTGGCGATAAGTTTTTGCTTTCGGCTTCACCAGAACGTTATTTAAAAAAAGATGGTGGTTTAGTTATTTCTCAACCTATAAAAGGCACCGCAAAGCGTTCATTAGATAAAGATGAAGACCAAGCGCTTAAAGCCGAGTTACGTTCTAATGTAAAGGAACGCAGCGAAAACATTATGATTGTCGATTTAGTGCGCAATGATTTATCGAAAACAGCCATTAAAGGCTCGGTAAAAGTAGATGAATTATGCGGCATTTATACTTTCGACCAAGTGCATCAAATGATTTCTACAGTGCGTTCGCAAGTTGAGCCAACTGTAAATCCTATCGACATAATTAAAACAACCTTTCCCATGGGAAGCATGACGGGTGCTCCTAAAATTTCAGCCATGAAAATTATTGAAGCTTTAGAAGAAACCAAACGGGGCTTGTATTCTGGGACTGTAGGTTATTTTTCGCCTGAAGGTAATTTCGATTTTAATGTGGTTATACGTAGTATTTTATACAATCAATCTAAAAAATACGTATCCTATTCTGTGGGAAGTGCCATCACAGCAAAAAGCGACCCACTAAAAGAGTACGAAGAATGTTTAGTAAAAGCCAAAGCCATGCGCGATGTTTTAGAAGGCTAGTTAATATGGTTTTTAAACGTTTCTTTAATTTCTTTAAAAATGGTGGCAATACGTTTTGTTTCTATTTTTTTTATCATTGAAATCTCTTCGAAACTCAATTTTCCAAAAACGTATAAATCTACTATATTAGAGACGTTTAAAGGCAGCCAACTGTACAGATGTCCTAATGCATTTTTAGATTGTTCTGTAGTAATATCTTTTAATTCGAAAGCATTTAAAATCAGGTCGTTGCTATTATCGTAAGCAAAATACTGTTGTTCGTTTTTGTTGCTATATGAAATATCTGTAAGTTCTTCATGCATAATATAATCCATATCCGAATCTACTGTAAAATGTTCTTCCAAATGTTCGAGTTCGTCCTTTAAAATAGTATCGGTGCTCATGGTATTTTTATGAAAAGCTTCATTTTTAAAAAGGGCGTCTAATAAAGTCACAACAATTTTAAAAAGTTTTAATTTAATCTTGTTTGCATCCATATCAATGTCGTAACCTTTTTCATAAAAAGCAACGATACCACTGTCTATAATATCGGTTGAAGAATACATGTTTCTTGGTAATACGCCCATAGATTCGGCAATGTAAAGTCGGTGTTTTACATAGGCTTGTAAATAATTGGTTGCAGTGACTACCTTTTTGTTGAAAGCTTTTTGTGTAGCCTGGTCGTTTAATTTATCTAAAGAGCACATAACGATTAATTTTAAATTCTACTCTACAATTTACAAAATAAACAGCCATTTTAATATGATTTTTATCAGCTAAATATAGTAGCTCAAGTATTATATAAATGGGCAATGTTGTATATTTGAAAACATGTTAGAAAGCTTTAAAAAACATATAGCGTCTCGCTTGGCATTTTTAAATTCCAGTAAATTGTTAATTGCTATTTCGGGAGGTATTGATAGCGTGGTTTTAACGCATTTATGTTATAAAATGGGTTTAAATGTTGCTTTGGCGCATTGTAATTTTAATTTAAGAGGTGAGGAAAGCGATGCCGATGAAGCTTTTGTTTTACAATTTGCTGAAGCTTTAGATGTTGAAGTTTTTGTTGAAAATTTCGATACAAAAGCTTATGCTTCAGACGGTAAGTTGTCTATTCAAATGGCGGCTCGTGAGTTGCGTTACCGTTGGTTTGAAGCCTTAGCAACACAATTGCAATTCGATTATGTTTTAACAGCCCATCACGCCGACGACAATTTAGAAACCTTTCTAATTAATTTTACCAGAGGTACGGGTATTGAGGGTTTAATAGGAATTCCGGAAGTAAATGATATTTTTGTGCGTCCTTTGTTGCCCTTTTCAAGTCAGGATATTTTAGCATACGCCAAACAAAATCATTTAACTTGGCGCGACGATAGTAGCAATGCTTCAACAAAATACCTGCGAAATAAATTAAGGCATGAGGTTATTCCTGTTTTAAAAGCAATTAACCCAACACTGTTACAAAATTTCCAGACCACCTTAAATCATTTAAACGATACAATTGCTATTGTAGACGAAAGTATGGATGCCTTTTTAAATAAGGCCATCGATAATGTTTCAGAGACGAGCATGACGTTTAAAATAGCCGCGTTTAAAGAGGTTGAAAACATAAAATCATATGTGTATGAAACCTTTAAAATATTTGGTTTTACCCAATGGAACGATATTGAAAACCTCTTAGATGCACAATCGGGCAAGTGGGTGAGTTCTGCAACACACCGTTTAATAAAAGATCGTGATTTTTTATTATTGAGTGAAATTGAAAACGCCAAACCAATACTACAAGTTATATTGGAAAACGCTTCGAAAATAGAAACGCCTTTGGGGATTTTAAATTTCGAAATTGTCGAGGGGCCACAAAAATCAGATTCAAAAACGATTTTTGTGGATAAAGATTTACTGCATTTTCCTTTAGTAATTAGAGAAAAGGAGGAAGGTGATGTCTTTTTCCCTTTAGGAATGCAGGGTAAAAAGAAAGTAAGCAAGTATTTTAAAGACGAAAAATTTTCGTTGCTAGATAAAGAACAAGCCCGATTATTATGCTCTAATAACGATATTGTTTGGATTATTGGAAAGCGCGCAGACAATAGGTTTAAAGTTACCGAAAAGACAAAAACCATTCTAAAAATAACGTTAGAATAGATAAAAAATGACACTACAAGGCAATATAGTTGATGTATTAAATAAACGTATTTTTAAAGGTGAAATTATCGTTGAAAACGGAAAGATTACTGCTATAAACGAAAAGCAGCATGCTGTTGAAACATTCATTATGCCGGGCTTTGTAGATGCTCATATTCATATAGAAAGCTCTATGTTAGTGCCTAGTGAATTTGCACGATTGGCTGTAAAACACGGCACGGTAGCAACCGTTTCAGATCCGCATGAAATTGCTAATGTGTTAGGTGTTGCAGGCGTTGAATTTATGATTGAAAATGGTAAGCAAGTACCTTTTAAGTTTCATTTTGGTGCACCTTCTTGTGTTCCGGCAACGACTTTTGAATCGGCAGGCGCTATAATTGATGCCGAAGCTATTAAAAAATTACTTCAAAATCCAGATATTACCTATTTGGCAGAAATGATGAATTATCCGGGTGTTTTGTTTGATGATGCCGAAGTTTTGCAAAAATTAGCCTGGGCAAAGCATTACAATAAACCCATTGATGGTCATGCGCCAGGGGTTTTAGGTGACGATATTACAAAATATATAGAGGCAGGAATTTCTACCGACCACGAATGTTTCACTTATAATGAAGCTTTAGAAAAACTTCAAAAAGGCATGAAAATATTAATTCGAGAGGGTAGTGCTGCCAAAAATTTCGATGCATTAATAGATTTGGCTAACCAACATCACGAAAACATGATGTTTTGTAGTGACGATAAACACCCCGACGATTTAATTTTAAATCATATAAATAAATTATGTGAGCGTGCTATTTTAAAACGAATCGACTTGTTTAAAGTCCTTCAAATGGCCTGTGTAAATCCGGTTAAACACTATGGGTTAAACGTTGGGTTGCTGCAGGAAGGCGATGCGGCAGATTGTATTGTAGTTGAAGATTTAATGCATTTTAAAACGCTTCAAACATATATAAATGGTGAATTGGTATTCTATAACAACACCTCGCAAATCAAGCCTGTTTCGTTTAAAAACCCCAATAATTTTAATTGTAGCAAAAAGTCCGTTTCCGATTTTAAATTAAAGTCTACAGGAAAGAAAATCCGTGTTATAAATGCTTTAGAAGGCCAATTAGTAACTAAAGAATCTATTGAAGCACCTCTTGTGATTGATGGAAATATAGTTTCAAACATCGACAAAGATATTCTTAAAATAACCGTTGTAAATCGTTATAAAAATGAAACGCCTGCGATTGCTTTCATTAAAAACATCGGCCTAAAGGAAGGTGCTATTGCATCGTCTGTTGGGCACGATTCGCATAATATTATAGCTGTTGGTACTACCGATGAGACGATTTGTAAAGCGGTTAATTTAATTATTGAAAACAAAGGCGGTATTTGTGCGGTTTCAAATACCGAAGCTCAAATTTTACCGCTTCCCGTGGCTGGAATTATGAGCGATCAAGACGGAAAAACGGTAGCCGAAGCTTATGCCAAATTAGATGCCTTTGCCAAAAAATTGGACAGTAATTTACATGCACCTTACATGACGCTTTCTTTTATGGCGCTGCTTGTTATTCCTTCATTAAAATTAAGTGATAAAGGCCTTTTTAATGGAAATGATTTTAAATTTGTGAACTTAGAAGTTTGAAGGTAATGGCTTAATGCTGTATGCTTTAGGCTTTAACCAACAACCAACAACCAATAACCAAAAACCATCAACCAATATCCAAATGCCAATACTAGAATCGACTTACAAACCTTTATTTTTATTTAAAAACGGATTTATTTCTACGGTGTATTCCGGATTGGTTCGCCGTGTATCAGGCGTAAAACAAGAGCGTGTGCGTATCACCTTAAAAGATGGCGATTTTTTAGATTTAGATTGGAGTTACTCCGAATCTAAAACCAACAAAGTAGTGATATGTTTTCATGGGTTGGAAGGACACGCACAAAGGCCTTACGTTACAGGCGTTGCTAAGCTTTTAAATAAGAACGATATTGATGCGATTTGTGTCAATTTTAGAGGCTGTAGCGGGGAAGATAATTTAAAGTTTAGAAGTTATCATTCGGGAGCTACCGAAGATATTGAGGATATTATCGACCATGTTTTAAGTTTAAAAACTTACTCAGAAATATATTTGTATGGCATCAGTTTAGGAGCCAACTTAATTTTAAAATACTTGGGCGAACGCGAAGATGTACCCAATGAAATAAAATCGGCCATAGCAATTTCGGTGCCTGCCGACTTAAATGGTTCTTGCATCGAACTGCATAAACCTAAAAACCGACCGTATGCTAACCGATTTCTTAATCATTTAATGAAACGATTGCTAAGTAAATTAAATAAATTTCCAGAAGAATTGCCTATTGAAGCCTTTTGTTCAATAAAAACATTAAGAGATTTTGATGAAGTTTACACGGCCAAAGCACACGGATTTAAAGATGCAGACGATTATTACGCCAAGTCCAGTTGTTTGCAATTTTTGCCACATGTTAAAACACCTTCGTTAATTATAAATGCACTCAACGATTCGTTTTTATCGCCTGACTGTTACCCAGTAAAAGAGGCAAAAAACAATCCGAATCTGTATTTAGAAATGCCTCAACATGGCGGACACGTTGGTTTTATCGACAAAAAGAATATTTATTATAATGAAAAACGTACCTTAGAGTTCATCAAAAGCAACCGATAAATTTCAAAGAAACTGCAATGCCGTTATCACCAGAAGAAAAAGCAAAAACATCAGAAACGTTTACTGATATTAAAGTTACTCCACCTAAGAAAACCAGTGTTGGATTTCCAGCTATAACTTCTGCAGTGCATCAAGTTTCAAAGTATATGAATCCGGTTGATGCTTTAAAAATTTCACTTAAAATAAATCAAAAAGGCGGATTCGATTGCCCGGGGTGTGCCTGGCCAGATCCCGACGATGAACGTTCTGTACTCGGTGAATACTGTGAAAACGGTATGAAAGCTATGGCCGAGGAAATGCAAAGTAAATTAATTACCCCCGATTTTTTTAAAACCTACAGTGTCGATACGCTTTCTGGTTGGAGTGATTTTGAAATTGGAAAATCTGGGAGATTAGAACAGCCTATGTATTTACCCGAAGGCGCTTCACATTACGAACCTATTTCATGGGAAGCAGCCTTTAAAAAAGTCGCCGAACATTTAAATAAAACCAATTCGCCCGACGAAGCTGTTTTTTATACTTCAGGCCGAACAACCAATGAAGCAGCCTTTTTATACCAATTATTTGTTCGGGAATATGGCACCACTAATTTACCCGATTGTTCTAATATGTGTCATGAGGCCAGTGGTGTAGCCTTAACAGAAACTTTAGGCATTGGAAAAGGCTCGGTTACTTTAGACGATTTATATAAAGCCGAATTGGTACTTGTTGTTGGACAGAATCCAGGAACCAATCACCCACGTATGCTTTCGGCATTAGAAAAATGCAAAAAAAACGGTGGAAAAATTATTACAATCAATCCCTTACCAGAAGCTGGGTTGGTTAAGTTTGTAAATCCGCAAAGCCCTAAAGCTTTATTAACAGGCGGCACCAAATTATCGGATGTTTTTGTACCAGTAACCATTAATGGTGATGTCGCATTTTTTAAGGCCATACTTTTAAAACTTTTAGAAAAAGAAAACACAGAAGGAAACGTTTTTGATAAAGCATTTATAGAAGCATATACTTATGGATATGATGCTTTTATAGACAATTTAAAACAATACGATTTCGAAACCTGTTTGAAATTGTCTGGTGTTTCTGAAGGTGTTTTTAATGAAGCTTTCGACTTAATATTAAAAAGCAATAAAATTATTGTGTGTTGGGCTATGGGCTTAACGCAACATGAAAACGCCGTTGATAATATTCGGGAAGTTGTTAATTTATTATTGTTAAAAGGAAGTATTGGCAAGGAAGGCGCAGGCACTTGTCCGGTTAGAGGCCACTCGAATGTGCAAGGCGATAGAACGGTTGGTATATGGGAAGCCGCACCCAAAGCCTTTTTAGACAGAATAGAGGCAAAATACCACTTTAAGCCCAAAGGGAAGCATGGCTATTCGGTGATAGATGCTATAAAAGCCATGTATGAACAACAGGTAAAAGTTTTCCTAGGTATGGGTGGTAATTTTATTTCGGCAGTTCCAGATACGCTTTATGCGGCCAAAGCCATGGCTAATTGTGATTTAACGGTACATGTAAGTACAAAATTAAACCGATCGCATTTAGTTACAGGTAAAGAAGCGCTTATTTTACCTTGTTTGGGACGTTCTGAAAAAGATTATCAAAAAACTGGAGTTCAAGTACAAAGTGTTGAAAATTCTATGGGGATTGTTTCGGCAACTAAAGGTGTTTTAGAACCATGCTCCAAGAATTTATTAAGTGAAGTGGCTGTTGTTTGTGGTATAGCATACGAAACCTTAAAACACCGTTCTAAAATAAACTGGTTAGCCTATAAAGATGATTATGCATTAGTTCGTAATGATATTGCCGAAGTTGTGGCTGGTTTTGAAAGTTTTAATGAACGTTTAAAAAATCCGTCTGGATTTTATTTACCTAATGGTGCCCGAATTAGAAAATTTAATACCACAACAGGAAAGGCTAATTTTTCTATAAATAAACTTCCAGAATGGCAATTAAATGAAGGTGAATTAATCATGATGACCATACGTAGTCACGACCAATTTAATACTACCATTTATGGTTTAGACGACAGATATCGTGGGGTTTTTAACGAGCGTCGGATTATTTTTATGAATAGAAACGACATGAAATCACGTAATTTAACAGACCAACAGGTTGTTACTATTACTTCCAAATTTAACGGTAAAATTAGAGAAGCTGCTAACTTTAAAGTGGTAGGTTACGATATACCAGAACATTGTTGTGCTACCTATTTCCCGGAAGCAAATGTTTTAGTGCCACTAGATTCTTTTGCGCATACTGCTAAAACACCAGCTTCAAAAAGCGTGATAGTTACTATTCACGCACAATAGAATTCTTAAATCTTTAGTATTTACAATTCATGTATTTTATTTAATACGTAGAAAACAGCCTTAGAATTTATCAAATTTCTAATAATTAGTATTTTATTGATTTTATTGAATTAAAATTAAGTATTATTACGTAGTTTTTACTTATGTTTGTAGCGTAAATTACGTAGATATGAAAAATATTATTGTTATAGGTAATGGTATGGTTGGTTATAAATTTTGTGAAAAATTTGTATCTAAACCTGGAAACGAAGGCTTTAAAATTACGGTATTTGGTGAAGAGCCACGTCCAGCCTACGATCGTGTTCATTTGAGCGAATATTTTGAAAATCAAGATGCTCAGGCTTTAGAAATGGCGCCGAGATCTTGGTACGAATCTCATAACATCGAACTCATTACTGGGGTTAGAATTACCGATATACATCGTGCTACAAAAACTATAACAAGTTCTAAAGATATTACGTATTCTTATGACTATCTGGTATTATCAACCGGATCTTCGCCGTTTGTACCTAATATTAAAGGGGTAGAAAAGCAAGGGGTTTTTGTTTACAGAACCATTGAAGATTTAGAGGGCATGCTAGAGTATGCAGCTAAATTAAAAGCTACGAATCCAAACGCGAAAGCTGCTGTTTTAGGCGGTGGTTTGCTTGGTTTAGAGGCTGGTAAAGCGGTTATGGATATGGGCTTAGAGCCTCATATTGTTGAGTTCGCACCTAAATTAATGCCCAGACAGTTGGATGCCAGAAGTAGTCAGGTGTTACAATTAAAACTAGAGTCTATTGGTTTAAATATTCATTTAAGTAAAGCAACAAACCAAATTTTAGGCGATGCAGCTATTACAGGAATGGAATTTGGAGAAGATGATGTGTTAGATGTCGATATGCTTATTATTTCTGCAGGAATTCGTCCCAGAGATGAGTTGGGGAAAACCTGCGATTTAGAAATGGGCGTACGCGGTGGCATCGTTGTAAATAATAAAATGCAAACATCGGATACGCATATTTATGCTATTGGTGAAGTCGCTTTATATCATGGTATGATTTACGGTTTGGTAGCTCCAGGTTATGATATGGCCGAAGTAGCTGCCAATCAGATTTTGGGAAATACCGAGATTTTAATGCCAGAATCGATTGATATGTCGACAAAACTGAAGTTAATTGGTGTCGATGTTGCAAGTTTTGGCGAGCCTTTTATGCCAGCATCAAAAGGGCATTCGGTAATTTTTGAAGATAAAACCAAACATTTATATAAACGTATTAATGTAAGTCATGATGGTAAATCGCTTTTAGGAGGTATTTTGGTTGGCGATGCTTCAGATTATAATATGTTGCATCAAATGTATTTAAACGGCATGGCCATTCCGGAAGATCCATCTCAATTAATATTACCAGCAAGTGAGGGCGGAAAATCGTTTGGTAGCGTTATGGATTTACCCGATACGGCTCAGGTTTGTTCTTGTGAGAGTGTTTCTAAAGGCGCTATTTGTTGTTCGATAACAGAACAAGGAAGTAATAATTTAACCGATGTTATTGCCAAAACGAAAGCTACTACCGGTTGTGGCGGTTGTAAACCTATGGTGGTCGATTTGGTAAACGAAACCTTAAAATCGCTTGGTAAAGAGGTTAAAGAAACCATTTGCGAACACTTTAGTTTTAACAGACAAGAGTTGTATGATTTGGTTAAAATAAATAAAGTTGAAGATTACGAAGAAGCTTTAAATTTATTTGGCGATGGCGATGGTTGTGAGGTTTGCAAACCTGCATTAGCTTCAATTTTTGCAACCATAACTATGGAAACGCCAAACAAACAAGTTGTTATTCAAGATACCAACGATAGGTTTTTAGCGAACATACAGCGCAATGGTACGTATTCTGTGGTGCCTCGTGTTGCAGGTGGCGAAATTACCCCCGACCAATTAATTGTTATTGGGGAAGTTGCTAAAAAATACGATTTATATACTAAAATTACTGGCGGCCAACGTATTGATTTATTTGGAGCTCAAATTCATGAGTTGCCACTTATTTGGAAGGAACTTATAGATGCTGGTTTTGAAAGCGGTCATGCTTACGGAAAGTCTTTACGTACGGTAAAAAGCTGTGTTGGTTCTACCTGGTGCCGCTACGGAATGCACGAGAGTGTAACGTTTGCCATTGAAATTGAAAATAGATACAAAGGCTTACGCTCGCCGCACAAATTAAAAGGCGGTGTTTCGGGATGCATTAGGGAGTGTGCAGAGGCTAGAGGTAAAGATTTCGGATTGATTGCTGTGGATGGTGGTTGGAATTTATACGTATGTGGTAATGGAGGCGCAACACCTAAACATGCTATTCTTTTTGCAGAACAATTAGACGATGCCACTGCTATTAAATATCTGGACCGATTTTTAATGTATTACATACGTACGGCGGGTCCTTTGGTTAGAACGGCTCCTTGGTTAGAGAAATTACATGGCGGTATAGACTATTTAAAGAAGGTTATTATTGAAGATTCTCTGGGCATTGCAGACGATTTGGAAGCTGAAATGCAAGGGCTTGTTAATAAATATGAATGTGAATGGAAACAAGCGATTGAAGATCCGAATTTGTTAAAACGTTTCAGACATTTTGTGAATTCTGATGATACCGATGATAACTTGGTTTTTGTGCCTATGCGCGATCAAAAAATGCCAAAAGCCTGGTAATTTTAATTGTTGTGAGGTTTTTTTGTAATGGTTGGCCATTTGTAAACTAAAATGCTTTCGCGTTAGGGATTGAGCATTTGTTGGAGCTCCTCGAAGAGAGCGACTGCGAAAGCCCGACCTGAAAGGTAACGCCCAAATAAAATATAGAATTTAAATAAAAATAATATGCAGGATATACTTAATCAATACAAAACAGTTGCAGAAACCGAGGTCGTACATTGGTTTAAGGTGGGCGTAGTTTCGGATTTTCCAGAGAATAGTGGGGCTTGTATTAAATATAAAACCAAACAAATTGCTGTTTATAATTTTACAAGAAAAAACAAATGGTATGCCTGCCAAAATTTATGTCCGCATAAAATGGAAATGGTTTTATCTCTAGGCATGATAGGCGATAAGGATGGTATTGCCAAGGTTGCCTGCCCGATGCATAAAAAGAATTTTTCGTTGGAGGACGGTAAACAACTGGGTGGCGATGATTTAAGAATTGCAACATATCCTGTTAAAATTGATGGCGAAAATGTGTATATTGGCTTTATAGATTAAAACAAATATTTGCGCCCATGAAACCGACACGATTTGAAATTGCCATAGCATTAATTGATAAAAAAAACGCTGAAGATATAAATACCTACGAATGTCACGGATTACAATTTCCGAAGGAGTTGTTGTATTCGCAACGGATGTCTCAAAAATTACTTCAGTTTAAACCTAATGCTTCCAGAGCTTTGCAAATTGCTGCGCGGGCCCAACATATTTGCCGATGGAAAATAGCAAGAGATTCGTATCCTATGGATCGTGTTGGCTATTTAAAATGGCGTGAAACGCTTAAAAAAATGCATGCCGATATTACATCTGAAATTTTAAAGGAAGTGGGGTATGATACCGAGTTTATTGAGCGTGTTTCGTTTTTAATTAATAAGAAATTAATTAAGAAAAATGAAGAAAGCCAAACGATTGAAGATGTTATTTGTTTGGTGTTTTTAGATTACTATTTCGAGGAGTTTGCTGAAAAACATAGCGACGAAAAAGTGGTTGATATTTTAAAGAAAACCTGGGTTAAGATGTCTGAAGAGGGACATGCAGAGGCTTTAAAGATTAAATTTTCTGAAAAAAGTTTAGCGTTGGTTAAAGAAGCGATCTCTTAAAATTAATTATTCATGACAAAAAACGGTAATTCTCTAGATCAGCGTACGTTTGATAAATTAAGCCGTTTGTATATAATTGCTTTAAGTACTATTGCGCTTTCCGTTATTGTTAGTCAGATACTTATTAGAAAGCATTTAAATGCCCAGCAAAACGATTCTACAGTTATTAACGTTGCCGGTAGGCAGCGCATGCTTAGTCAGAAATTAACAAAAGAAATTTTAACACTTACAAACACCGAAAGTTTAGAAGAGCGTTTCACTGTAAAAAATAAGTTGACTAAAACCTTAGAACTTTGGGAACTGTCTCATTTGGCGTTGCAAGAAGGTAACGATAGTTTAGGGGTTCCGGGAGACAACAGTGCGGTTGTTGTTGGTTTGTTTCAAGAACTAAACCCAACCTTTGACAAAATTAATACAGCCACCAAATCGATATTAAACACTTTAAATTTGGATATTAATTCAGATAATGAAGTGCTTTTAAATGATATTAAGACAGTAAAATTAAACGAAGGCGACTTTCTTTTAAAAATGGATCAAATTGTAAACCAGTACGATTTGGAAGCCGATGAGAAAGTAAATTGGTTGCGAAAATTAGAATTGTTGCTAACGAGTTTAACCATTTTTATTCTGTTATTAGAGTTTGTGTTTATTTTCTGGCCTGCAGCAAAAAGTGTACGCGCCACCTTAGCGGAACTATTAATTGCAGAAAAGAAAGCGAAACAAATGGCTATTGATGCCGATGAGTTAAGTTTATCTAAAGAAAAGTCTATTAGAGAATTACGCGCTTTAAGTCAAGCAATGGATGAAGCTTTGTTGTTTGCCAGAATCACTAAAAATGGCGAGTTGGTACATATAGGAAAAAAGTTTTCCAGACTTTTTAAATTCACCAGATTTAATATGAGCACCAGTTTTTCTGAAGTGCTTTCCATTAACCCAAAAGAACAAATAGTAATTGACGATATTATTGCTAAAAATAAAAAAACAGGTTGGCAAGGCGAAGTAAAAGCAACCACAAAAGACCAAAAAGATATTTGGTTGGAAATGGCCATTATGCCTTTTAATCTAAGTGATGAACGTTCGGAATTATTAATTATAGCCTCAGATATTACCTCCAGAAAAGCAGCCCAAATAGAAGTAGAGCACTTAACTAAGCAGCGTTTTGAGGAAAAAATGATGCATCAAAAAATAATTTCCAGTAAGATTATAGAAAATCAGGAAAAGGAACAAAACCGCATTGCTAAAGATGTGCATGATGGCATCGGACAAATGCTTACGGGTTTAAAATACAATTTGGAGAGTATCGATATTACCGATATTAATAAAACAGCAGCTAAAATAGAACATTTAAAAGAGCTTACCACCAATATTATTAAAGGGGTACGAACAGCTACTTTTAATTTAACGCCTCCGGAATTATCAGACCATGGTATTGTGCCGGCCATTACGAAACTTATTCATGAGCTGGCAAAATTAACGGGCAAGCAAATTATATTATTTAATAAAACCGATTTTAATGCGCGCCTAGATTCGTTGGTTGAAATTAATATTTACCGTTTGGTACAGGAAGCTATAAATAATGCCATTAAATACGCCGATTCTACGCATATATTGGTGTCTTTATCGCACAGCGAAAATATTTTAAGTATTGTAATAGATGATAATGGTAAGGGCTTCGATCCTTCTAAAGTAAAAAATGTTAAAAATGGTGACGGCGGTATGGGAATGACTTTTATGAAAGAACGTATTAAATTTATTGATGGTCGTTTATTTTTAAATTCTGAAATAGGTAGAGGTACCCGAGTAACATTCAATATTCCAATTTAAAATTAAGTAGTGTTACGTAAATTTTCGTAATTTTGTATTAGTAATTAAATTGATTTAAAATGATAAATGTTGTATTAGCGGATGATCATGTTTTAGTACGCGACGGCATCAAAGCACTTTTAGAAGACCAGGAAGGGATTCGTGTTATTGCCGAAGCATCAAATGGAGCTGAAGCATTAGAGGTTATAAAAACAAATAAACCTCACATTATCATTGTAGATATTAGAATGCCCGAGTTAAATGGTATCGAGGTTGTCGAAGCTATAAATAAGCAATATACAGACATTCGAACCTTAGTGCTTTCTATGCACGACTCCGAAGAATACGTGGTTAAGGCCATACAAGCCGGTGCCGATGGTTATTTGTTAAAAGGTGCCAGTAAAGAAGAGTTTCTTAAAGCTTTAAACTCGGTAGCTAATGGAGGCAAATATTTTACAGGGGATGTTTCGGCAATTATCATGAATAATTTTGTTAACGGTAATGTAAGTACCTCAAAAGAATCTAGGTCAAATACACCAACAGATGCCCCATTTAAACTTACAAAACGCGAAAAACAAATTTTAGATTTAGTGCTTCAACTTAAAAATAATAAAGATATCGCCGAAGAATTATCTATTAGTAAGCGAACTGCCGAAGTGCACCGTTTTAACTTAATGAAAAAGTTAGATGTTAAAAACCTTATGGAACTAAGTAATAAGGCTAAAGAATTTAACTTGGTCTAACGTTTTTTCTTCTTTTTTTTATCGATTTTATATTTAAATCAATTTTTACATCTTCTTATTTAGCGAATTGCTAAAATTTAATTTCTTTATTAATAAATTAATATAAATATATAAATACGTATTTTTATACGTATAAAATTAAGTATTTATACTTACTTTTGTAATTATAAATACCAAATTATGTGTCCTTTAGAATTAGAAAACAACTTTAAATTAAGTTTACTAAAATTTATGTTTAGTACACTTGGCTTGATTTGGTTTATTTCTGTTACCATTTTTAAAGGTTTTCTCTCTCTTTTGAAATCGGTATTTATAGAAGTAAATTTTATTAAAAAGATAAATATAATACCCTTAAAAATCCATTTTTTTAATAATAATCATACCAGTTGGATGGTGTTTATGAAATGTTTTAATTAGTATAATATCAAGGCGATACATGATTAAGAAAAAAGTAAAAACAACGTGTTCTTATTGCGGAGTTGGTTGCGGCATCATTGTAACCAGAGATAGTAATAATAAAGTTTTTGTTGAAGGCGATAAAGATCATCCTGTTAACAGAGGCATGCTATGCTCTAAAGGCATGAATTTACATTATGTAGCTAACGATGTGTCCGATAGAATTCTATATCCCGAAATGCGCTGGAGTCGTTCGCACCCAAGAGAGCGTGTAAGTTGGGATGATGCTCTGGATCGAGCGGCCAGTGTTTTTAAATCAATTATTAAAAAACACGGACCCGATAGTGTAGCTTTTTATGTTTCTGGACAGAGTTTAACTGAAGAGTATTACATCGCCAACAAACTAACAAAAGGTTTTATAGGCACGAATAATATCGACACGAATTCGCGTTTGTGCATGAGTTCGGCAGTGGTAGGTTATAAAAAAACGTTTGGAGAAGATAGTGTTCCTATTTCTTATGACGATATCGAATTAGCAGATTGTTTTCTAATTACAGGAGCTAACCCAGCATGGTGCCACCCAATTCTTTTTAGGCGTATCGAACAACACAAAGAAAAACATCCAGAAGTAAAAATAATTGTTGTCGACCCCAGAAAAACAGATTCTGCTAATTTCGCAGATATACATTTACAACTTATACCAGGTACCGATATTGTACTTTATAATGCGTTGGGAAGATGCCTCTATGAACGTGGGTTGATTGACGATGATTTTATTCAGAATCATACCGAAGGTTTTAGTGCTTATAAAGAGCACATATTTTCAACATCCATAAAAGATGCTTCAATAATTTGTGGTGTTTCAGAAAAAGATATTCGAAAAGCAGCCGATACCATTGGCCTTTCAAAAGGTTTTATTAGTATGTGGGCCATGGGACTTAACCAAAGTGTTGTGGGTGTTAATAAAAATGTTGCTTTATTAAATTTATCATTAATTACCGGACAAATAGGTAAACCAGGATCGGGCCCTTTTTCACTTACCGGTCAGCCCAACGCTATGGGCGGACGTGAAGTTGGCGGTATGGCCAATTTATTGGCAGTGCATAAAGATTTGGCTAATGAAGCGCATAGGCGCGAAGTCGCTCAATTTTGGGGCGTTGAAAAAATTTCGCCTAATCCCGGCTTAACAGCTACCGAAATGTTTGATGCCTTAGAGTCGGGGAAACTTAAAGCAGTTTGGATTGCATGTACCAATCCGCTGGTAAGTTTACCCAATACACATCGCATTGAAAAAGCCATGAAAAACGCCAAGTTTGTAGTGGTTCAGGAAATTTCACATAAATCGGATACGGTGGCTTATGCCGATTTAGTTTTGCCTGCCGCGGCATGGTTAGAAAAGGAGGGAACCATGACCAACTCAGAGCGCCGTATTGCTTAACTCCCAAAAGAAATTAATGCTCCCGGAGAAGCCAGGCCCGATGTTGAAATTTTTTGTGATTTTGCCCAAAGAATGGGCTTTAGAGGATTTAATTATAACAGTACCGAAGAGATTTACGATGAGTATTGTTCGATGACCAAAGGAACTAACATCGATATTTCCTTCTTAAATTACGACAGATTAAAAAATGAAGGTACCTTTCAATGGCCTGTATCAGAATACAGACACCAAGGCACACCAAGGCTTTTTGAAAATAAACAATTTTATACGCCTTCTAAAAAAGCTATATTTAATATACCTACTCAAATTTTAAATACCTCAGTATTACCGAATGAAGATTTTCCGCTTATTCTAACAACCGGAAGGGTGCGTGACCAATGGCATACCATGACCAAAACAGGAAAGGTATCGCGGTTAAAAACACATTATCCCAGACCAGTTTTAGAAATTAATCCGTACGATGCTTATCTCTACAAAATTAAAGACGGCGATATAACCGAAATTAAAAGCGATAATGGCGTGGTGCGCGTAAGAGCTCAAGTAACCGATACCATTGCAAAAGGCGTTGTTTTTTTACCGATGCATTGGGGCAAACAGTTGCAAAGCGACCTAAATAGAGCCAATAATTTAACAAATACTCATATAGACCCACAATCTAAAGAACCAGATTTTAAGTTTACCAGAGTTAAAGTCGCTAGATATAAAAAACCAGTTGAAAAAATTATTATTGTTGGGGCGGGCGCGGCAGCATTTCGCTTTGTTCAAAACTACCGTGAAAATAATGAGGTCGATGAAATACACGTGTTTTCAAAAGAACCTAATTTATTTTATAATCGGGTGCTCTTACCAGAATATATAACCGAAGAGTTAAGCTGGGATCAATTACTTAAAATAAAAAAATTAGAGTTAAATAAACTGGGCATAAAACTGCATCCGGAGACCACTATTAATAAAATTGACAGTATCGCAAAGGAAGTGGTCGATAGCCAAGGAATAACCCATAAATTCGATAAACTCATTTTAGCTACGGGCAGTCGTGCTTTCATTCCTAAAGATGTTCAAATAGATTTACCCGGACGTTTTACTATGCGAAATAAAAGCGATGCCGATCGTTTTAAAAGTTACTTAGATGCTACAGGATTGCCTCCTGAAGAGCAACATGTTGTTATTGTTGGTGGCGGATTATTAGGACTGGAATTAGCAGCTGCCATGAAGCATAAAAACGTTAAAATTACCATTATTCAGCGTGCATCACGACTTATGGAGCGCCAGTTAGATAAAATTTCGAGCAAACTATTATCTCTAGATGTACAAGAGCGTGGCATTCAAATATATTTTGATAATGAAGTGAGTACGGTTTTTGACGATGAAGATACGGGCGGATTAAACATCACATTAAAAAGTGGTAAATTAATTACCGCCAATGCCATTGTGTATGCCATTGGTACCCGACCAAATATCGAGATAGCTAAAGAAAACGGCATTAAATGTGGAAGAGGCGTTATTGTAAATCAGCATTTACAAACCTCGCATCCCGATATTTTCGCTATTGGTGAAATAGCAGAATTTAACAATCAGTTATTTGGCATTACATCTGCTGCCGAAGAACAAGCAAGTATTCTGGCAAACTTTATTGCTGGTGATATAAGTGAAGCTTATAATGGTTCGGTTTTAATGAATATTTTAAAATTTAACGATTTAAATTTATTTAGCATTGGTGAGATTAATATCCCAGAAAATGATGATACTTACGAGGAAATTATTTTCACCGATATTTCTAAACGCTATTATAAAAAATGCATTGTAAAAGATGATTTGCTTATTGGCGCTGTTTTAATGGGCGATAAAAATGAATTTGCCGAGTTTAAAACTATGATAGAGAGTAAAATTGAAATGTCAGATAAACGAAATACCTTGTTGCGCGGGTCTTCTAAAGATGAACCAGTTCTAGGTAAACTCGTTTGTTCGTGCAGTCAAGTTGGAGCGGGAAATATTGAAGCATTAATTCAATCGGGATGCACTAATTTCACAGAACTTTGTAATAAATCGGGCGCCGGATTGGGTTGTGGAAGTTGTAAAACCGAAGTAAGAGAAATTCTTAATAATACTAAAGTTATCGCATCATGAAAGCATCATACAGATTATTAATTAACGGAGGTGTTTTATCACCAGGAGAATTAAAATATATATGCAATGCCGCCGAAAGTCTGGGTTTAAATGCGATTTCATTTGGCTCTAGACAAGACATTATTTTTCCAGATAAAATTGATAAACACTTGCTAAAAACCTTCGATAAACTGCAAGTGGTAAAGCCTAACGACGAAAAAATAGAAAACATTGTATCGTCTTATGTTTCTGCAGATATTTTACCAAGCACATCTTGGTTAACAAGCGATCGCTACCTCTATGTTTTAGAGCAATTTAAGCATAAACTTAAATTACGTGTAAATATTACCGACCCAAAACAACGCTTGGTACCCTTATTCACAGGACATATTAATTTTATAGCTTCTGAGCACGAAGATTACTGGTATTTATACATTTGCTTACCCGAATGGAAAAAAGCTCAAATGTATCCTGCTTTAGTTTACAGTTGGGATTTAGATAAAATTGAACGCGCCATCGAAGCCATTCTTCAGGAAGAACCAGAAAATGTAGAAACTATTTTTGAATTGGTAAACGATGCCGTTGAGACAAACAATAGAACCGTAGATAAGCCTCTAGAAATTCCTTTTTATCCCTTTCCTTATTACGAAGGCATGAACCGAATAGGCGATAAATATTGGCTTGGACTTTATTGGAGAAATAACCGATATGATTTAGATTTTCTAAAAGCCCTTTGCGATTTATGTGCCGAAAATAAAATTGGTAAAATTACAATTACCCCTTGGAAATCGTTTATTGTCAAAGGAATTCCTTTAAAAGCCAAATTAAATTGGGAAAAATTTCTGGGTACGTTTGGTATCAATGTGCGCCACTCTATGTTAGAGCTTAATTGGCATTTACCAGTAAACGATAAAGAGGCTTTAAACCTTAAAAAATACTTGGTAACTAATTTCGACCAAAACGATATTAGTACCTATGGCTTAACCTTTGGCATTACAAATTATAATAAGTACACCGATTATTTTACTTCAATTGTCATTCAAAAAAACAAAAAACCAGAGTCTATTGGCGATTTTATAATTAGAGATACGTACAATTTACTTTATGCTAAAAATTTCGACCCCAATACACGAGATTATGTTATGCATGTTCAGGATGTAGATGTGGTTGAATTACCAGGCTTGTTAATGGAATTAAGTAAACTTTATTTTGAAGCCTTAGGAAAAGAACGCGAAGAAGAACCTGCAGAAGAAGTGAATAAAGAGGTTTTAGAAACTCAGGTATATCAATGCCAGGATTGTTTAACGATTTACGATGAATTATACGGCGATATAACACAAGATGTTTTACCAAATACGGCTTTTGAAGATTTGCCCGATGATTACGAATGTTCTACATGTGAAGCGTCAAAGCGCCATTTTGAGAAGAAAATATTATCAAAATAATAAAATTTTAATACTTATAAATTAGTTAGTTTGGGTGTTTCTTTTGGTTAATTGCTTCTTAAGATTCTATTAGGATTTTAATTTAAATTACATATCACTTTAACTTCAGATATATGCATTTAAATTATTAATTAATACCATTCACCGAAATATAAAATATATAACAAAAGATAAATCTTAATTTTGAATATTATTTTTATTCAAAGTACTTAAAAATTAATGTTTTTTCACATTTATTTTTAAGTACTTAATTATTTTATGAAAAAAAGTAAATTTTCAAATTTATTTCAAATCTCAAATATCTAAGATTTGTTTTTAGTTTGTAAAAAATGAAAATAATTTTTAGAGGGGGGCACGGTAAGAATATTTGGTATTATTGAATTTTAAAGTTCTATTGCCAAAGAAATAGCTAGTTTTTTAATGGTTTAAGTATTCAATGTTTTTAAAATTTAATTTAAGTGTTATTTCTTTTTAAGTTTTAATATAAATATTGCTAGGAGTGTTCCCCTTTTTTATTTAAATAGTTCCTAGAATGTAAATTTTAAACATATTTAATTCGTTAGTTTTCTTCTTTCAAATTATTAAAATTTAATGTATAAAATGTGTTTTGTTTGCCAATAGCTGTAGAGCATGTAAATAATCTTTTTTTTTAATTTACAGTTCATAATATTTATTGAATACAAACAAAAAGTATATTCTTAAATACTTGTTTAAATAAGTTGTTAAATAAACTCTAAATAACATTTAATAATGGATAAATTACAATACATAGAAGATAATATTTCTCAATACAGAGAGCTTTTAAAATCCCATATACTTTATAAAAGCCTTACTAGTATAGAAGATATTAAAGTTTTTACCGAAAATCATGTTTTTGCAGTTTGGGATTTCATGTCGTTGTTAAAAGCTTTACAAATACAGCTTACAAATGTTGATATACCATGGCTTCCTAAAGAAAATCCAGTTTTAACAAGATTTATTAATGAAATTGTTTTAGGTGAAGAAAGTGATGTAAATGAATTAAATGAACCCAAAAGTCATTTTGAAATGTATTGTGACGCTATGCAACAAATAGGTGCAGATATGTCACAAATAAATTTATTAAAAAATCTTATTTCGTCTGGTCTTAGTATAGAGAATGTACTCAATGAATTAGATATAGATCTACCCGTTTTAGAATTTGTTAAATTTACTTTTGATGTCATTAAAACAAAAAAACCTCACTTGATAGCATCTGCATTTACCTATGGAAGGGAAGATATTATTCCTGATATTTTTTTAGAAATATTAAAAAAATCGTCTTCACAAAGCAAGCCTTATAATAAGTTAATTTATTACTTAGAACGACATATAGAATTAGATAAAGATTCACACGGACCTTTATCTTTACAAATGATAAATGAACTTTGTGGCGATAGTAATACAAAGTGGTTGGAAACTTTAGAAATTGCAAAAGAATCACTACAAAAAAGAATTAATTTATGGGATTCAATAAATAAATCAATTCAGAATAAAAAAAATAATTTCAAACCTGTTAATTTGTGATGAAATTTATTTTGTATAATAAAAGATGAAAAAAACATTAAACATTCTTTTAATTGAGGATGACATAATTGAACTAATGAAGTTAAATAGGGTTGTAACTTCATTAAATTACAATCATAAAATAATTGAAGCGAGTAATGGAGAATATGCCCTTGAGATTTTAAAAAAAAGTGGCAAGAAGCCTGATATTATTTTGTTAGACTTAAATATGCCAAAATTAGGTGGTATTGAATTTTTATCAATTTTAAAGAATAATGATGATTTAAGAAGTATTCCAGCTATTGTTTTAACAACTTCTAATAATCCTAAAGATATACTTGAATGTCGAAAATTAGGAATTGCAGGTTATATTCTAAAGCCATTAAAATATGAAGATTATGTTTCTAAAATAAAAAAGACATTTGAATATTGGAGTATTAATGAAATAGTCGAATAAAATGAAAGGAATTGTTTTTACTGAATTTTTAGAAATGGTTGAAAAAGAATATGGTCTTGAAATGGTAGATGATATTGTAGTAAACGCCAGCTTGGCCTCTAAAGGAGCTTACACTGCGGTAGGAACTTATGAGTTTTCAGAAATGTTAGAATTATTACAAAACTTAAGCCTGAAAACAAAAATTACTATAGATGATTTGTTATTTGCATATGCTTTACATTTTTTTAATCTTTTACTAAACAATTATCCAAGTTTTTTCTCAAAATATACAGACCCTATTGAATTGCTAGCATCTATTGAAAGCCATATTCATGTAGAAGTTTTAAAAATATACCCAGATGCAGAATTACCAAGTTTTGAGGTTATAGAAAAAAAACAAAACACTTTGATCATGATTTATAAGTCTAGTAGATCAATGCATCATTTTGGTTTAGGATTAATGTATAAAACCTTTGATTATTTTAATTCTAAGGCTACTATTTTATTAGAAAAAATAAAACAAAATGGTACTGAAGTTAAGTTTATTATTACCAAAAATTAATGAGTAAAGATAAAATTGACATATTAAAACGAGCACTTGCTAGAGAAAAATCGGCTAGAAAACAAGCTGAAAAAATATTAGAAAAAAAATCTACAGAGCTCTACAATGCTAACATTAAATTAGAAAAATTAAATGCAGATTTAGAATCGTTACTTAAAAGATCAGATTCTCAATTACAAGGTGTATTTGAAAATATAGTAGACGCCTATGTAATTATGGATTTAAATTTTAATTTACTTAAAATGAATAAATCAGCTATGAAAATGTTAGGTTTTGATAGTGAAAAAGTAGACTATAATTTAAAAAATATGGTTTTACCAAACGATTATGCTAGAGTTACTAATTCGTTTAAAAAACTATTAAAAGAAGGTTCCTTAACAGATTTTGAAATTAAAATTAAAAACAACAAAAATGAGTTTATAATAACTCACATAAATGCAAGTATTATTTACGACGACGGTAATGCTGTTGCAGCTCAAGGAATTATACGTGATATTACTAAGTTCAAGGAAAATGAAATAATTACCGATGTAATTAATGATATAACCAAATCCATTTTAGGAACTATGGATATTTATGAAATATCGTCAAAAATAACTCAGCAAATAGCTAAGTTTTTAAACACAGACGATTGTGTAATTTATTCTGTAAATCACTGCGAAAATTTAGTTGAACAAATTGCAGCAAGTGATGAAAAAATTAGTGAGACAGGAGATATTGTAAATCGTTTAAAATTTGAGATAGGTAAAGGTGTTGTAGGAACAGTAGCTAAAACAGGTAAGTCAAAATTATTACACGACACAAGTAAAGAGCCTCTTTATATAGTAGATATTGCAAGAAATTATTCAGAACTTACTGTTCCAATTATTATTGAAAATGAAGTTATTGCTGTTATCGATTCTGAACACCCTGATAAAAATCATTTTACAAATGTTCAACTTCAAACCATTGAAAATGTTGCTGAAATTATTGGTTTAAAAATAAAAAATGCCATTAGTTTAAATGAAAATTCACGCGTACAAAAAAGACTTTTAAAGTCAGAAAAATTATTACGAAAATTAATTTCCAGCTTCGAAAATGGAATTCTTTTAGAAGATGAAAACAGGAAAATTGTTTTAACTAATTCTCGTTTTTGTGAAATGTTTAATATTCCAATTTCCCCTAAGGAAATGATTGGTGCAGATTGTACTAATGCCGCAGAACAAAGTAAAAATCTTTTTCAAAAGCCTGAACTTTTTGTTAATCGAATTAATGATATTTTACAAAAAAAAGAAACTGTTTTAGCAGATGAATTATCTATGATTGATGGCAAAATACTAGAGAGAGATTTTATTCCTTTATATGTTGATAATGACTATACTGGGCACTTATGGTGTTATAGAGATGTTACTTTACAAAAAAAACACAGACAAAGTTTAGAAGCCCAAAGACAAAAGTACAGAAGTATTATTGCAAATATGAATTTAGGTATTTTAGAGGTCGATAATCACGACAGAGTACTAATGTGTAATCATAGTTTTTCTAAAATTTCTGGATATAAAGAAGAAGAATTATTAGGAAAATTTGCAAGTGAATTTTTCTTAAATAATAAATCTTTAAAATTATTAAAAAAACAAAATAAAAAACGTCTTGCTGGTCATTCAAATTCATACGAGATTGAGGTTAAGAATAAAAGGGGTGAAAATCGTATTTGGCTAATAAGTGGTGCACCAAATTATAATTTAAATGGTGAAGTTATAGGTTCTATTGGTATTCATCTAGATATTACAGAACAAAAAAAGTTGCAAATAGATTTAGATAATCTTGTAAAATTGTTAAAAAACAAAAACAATGAACTTCAAGAGTATGCTCAGATTGTTTCACATGATTTAAAATCACCATTAAGAAACATAAGTGCCCTAACAACATGGATAAAAGAGGATAATTTAGCAAACTTTAATGAAGTAAGTTTAAAGCATTTCGATCACCTTGAGCAAACGCTAGAACGTATGGAGGCTTTAATTACAGGAATTTTAAAGTATTCGAGTATTAATTCTGACTCTGGACAAAATGAAACATTCAATTTAAATAATCTAGTAGAAGATATTATTAAAACACTTCATGTTCCTAAGCATATTAATATTTCTATCAAAAATGTTTTGCCAACTATTTATGCCGATAAAATAAAGTTTAACCAATTGTTTCAAAATCTATTAAACAACGCAGTTAATCACATTGATAAAAAAGTTGGATTAATAGAAATAGGATGTGAATCTAAACGGTCACACTATCAATTTTACGTTAAAGATAATGGTGTTGGTATAGATAAAAAGTATCATGACCAAATTTTCAAAATATTTTATTATATTACTAAAAATAAATATTCAACAGGCATAGGCTTATCAATTGTAAAGAAAATTACAGAAATATATGGAGGTACCATATGGCTATCTTCGGAACCAACAGTGGGTACTGTATTTTATTTTACTATTAAAAAGTAATATATGGATAAGCCCAGTTTAATTTACATAAACAAACTATCTAATGGCGATGAAGCCTTTTTCAAGAGACTCATTAACGTCATAAACATAGAATTCCCTCAAGAAAAAGAGTTATATTACTATAATATAAACACTAATAAATATGATATCGCTGCGGATTCCGTGCATAAATTAAAGCATAAAATAAGTATTTTAAGTTTTGAAACAGGATACCAAATAGCATCGCAGCATGAGGATAATTTAAGAGCAGGGAATAACACCTTAGCAGAAGAATTTGACAGAGTTTTAATTTTAATCACTAAATTTTTAATTTCACTTTAAGATAAAAATAACATGAATTGTATAATAATAGATGATGAAGCTACAGCAAGAACTATATTAAATCAATTATGTTTAGGGATAGAGAACGTAAATGTTATAGCAGAATTTGAAAATGTTGTTTCTGCAATAAAATTTTTAAAAGATGAAAAATATCAAATCGATCTTGTTTTATTAGATATTAATATGCCAGATTTCACAGGTTTTGATTTTATAAATACTCTAGAAAATAGCGATTTAAAAAGCAATTTAAAATCATCTCCTAAAATTATTCTCACAACTTCAGATAAGAACTTTGCTATTGAATCATATGAATACGATTCGGTTATAGACTATTTATTAAAACCTGTTTTACCTCTAAGGTTTATTAAAGCGATTAAGAAGTTAAAGGCTACAAATAGTGAAACAAAAAACGATTTATTAAATAATAACGTTCAGTCTAAAGACAATCAATTATACATAAATATCGATAAACGATTGATAAAAATTGATGTTTCTAATATCAATTATATAAGTGCTAAGGGTGATTATATCGTTATTAATACAGATAAAGCAAATTACATAGTGCATTCTAATTTAAAAAAAATCTATACGAAACTTTCTCAAATAGATTTTTTTAGAGTTCATAGATCCTACATTATTAATATTAATAAAATAATTGGAATTGAAGAGAATACAGTTTTGATTAATAAACAATTAATACCTATAAGTAGAACAAGTAAATCAGAATTAATGAATCGTATTAATTTATTATAATGTTTTTTTTATTAAATACATTTATTCTTTTTTAATTAAAACACTATTATATATATTAAACTTTTAAAAAAAGAGGTTTTTGTAAAGGTTATTTAAACAAGTATTTGAAGTGATTCATCTACAGTAAAATTCCATCTAACGAAAACTTAATTTTTATTAAAATAATCGCTCTATATTAACAATGATTATACAAGCTAGAGACTTTTAAGTTAATAGCAATTTACAAGCCAGCACTAATACAGCTGGCTTTTTTATTTTATACAAACAGATTTATCTAGCTTGATTAATTTGTTCTATATCAAGTGCAAATAAAAAAGTGGTAGTATCTCACAAAGTGTGTAAAGTTAAAAATATCGAGGGTTGCAACCCTCGATATTTTTTTGTTTAATTTTAAAATTTACACACTTATGAAGAAAGAAGATTTTCTAAACGACGATTTTTTAAAACAGTTTAAAACAGGAGACGAACTGACCTCCTTTCTAAAATCCATTCAAAAGCGAGGTATTGAAAAGATGCTAGAAGGGGAACTTGATGCTCATTTAGACTATGAGAAGCATCAGCAATCCGATAATAGCAATACCCGTAACGGCTATGGGTCTAAAAAGATAAAAACAGCTTTAGGAGAGACTAATATTAAAGTTCCCAGAGACCGGGACGCTTCTTTTAACCCTATGCTGGTTCCTAAACGCACTAACATGGTTGATGGCATAGAAAACGTCATTATCAGCCTTTATGCCAAGGGTATGAGTAATTCTGATATTGAAGAGCAAATCCGAGAAGTTTACGATTTTGATGTATCCACATCTACCATATCACGTATCACAGATAAAGTTACCAATGATATTGTTGCTTGGCAAAACAGACCTCTGGAGCCCGTATATTTAATTACTTGGATGGATGGCATCGTATTTAAGGTTCGGGAGAACTCCAAAGTCATTAACAAAACCATGTACATCGCCGTAGGACTGCGTAGAGATGGTAAAAAGGAAGTCTTAGGGCTTTGGTTGGGGAAGAATGAATCGGCAGCCTTTTGGATGAGTGTACTAACCGATATGAAAGCCAGAGGCGTTCAGGATTTGCTTATCACGGCCACAGATAATCTTAACGGTTTTACCGACACCATTAAAAACGTTTTTCCTGAATCTAAAACCCAAATCTGCGTGGTACACCAGATTCGTAATGCTTGTCGGTATGTTGTTTGGAAAGACAAGAAAGAATTTACAAAGGACATGAAAAGCATCTACGATGCACCCACCAAAAGTGCAGCAAAAGCCGCCCTAGAAGACTTTGCTCAGAAATGGGAACACAAGTACTCTTACGCTATTAAAAGCTGGAGAGATAACTGGGAAGAACTTACCGCTTTCTATGAATTTCCTTTAGAAATTAGAAAAATCATTTACACTACGAACCTTATTGAAAACCTTAATGGAAAAATCAGAAAATACACTAAAAACAAGCTCTCATTCCCAACAGATGAAGCTGTTATGAAGTCCACTTTTTTAGCCCTTAGAGAGGCTACCAAAAAATGGTCGATGCCTATTAGGAACTGGGGCATTATTTTAAACCAGTTTTTAACTATATTTGAAAAAAGGGTTCAACTTTAAAAAAGTTAAACCCTCGATTTTTAACTTACACACTTTACGGGATAGTGTCAAAAAAGTATTAAATTCTATTAAGCTTTCATTTAAAGCAATTTATCTACATTAAAATTCCATCTATCGAAAAACTAGATTTTCATCAATACAATCGATTTAAATTTAAATAAGATTTAACGTGTGAGAGACGTTATGTTAATAGCAATTTACAAGCCAGCACTAATACAGCTGGCTTTTTTATTTTATATAAACAAATTTATCTAGCTTGATTAATTTGTTCTATATCAAGTGCAAATAAAAAAGTATTAAATTCTGTTAAGCTTTCATTTAAAGCAATTTATCTACATTAAAATTCCATCTATCGAAAAACTAGATTTTCATCAATACAATCGATGTAAATTTGAATAAGATTTAACGTGTGAGAGACGTTATGTTAATTGCAATTTACAAGCCAGCACTAATACAGCTGGCTTTTTTATTTAATACAAACAAATTTATCTAGCTTGATTAATTTGTTCTATATCAAGTGCAAATAAAAAAGTATTAAATTCTATTAATCTTTCATTTAAAGCAATTTATCTACATTAAAATTCCATCTATCGAAAAACTAGATTTTCATCAATACAATCGAAGTAAATTTGAATAAGATTTAACGTTTGAGAGACGTTATGTTAATAGCAATTTACAAGCCAGTATCTATTTCGCTGGCTTTTTTTTAAATTATGTAATTTCTAATGAGGATTAAATTGATAGCAAAAAAGAGTTAGCAAATAAATTGTTAACTTTTTTTTACTCATTATTTATCCACCAATGGTAATCATACTTCGGTTGTTGTTGTGTAAATCTGGCGTTTGTAATTTATCTAAAGTATCCATGCCACCTCTCAATTTATACTTGGCTTGTACCGCTTTTTTAATAATGGGCTCAATAGCTTTTCCTTTTCGTAAAGTGGTTAATAAATCCGATTCTGTAGAAGAGAATAAGCAATTTTTAAGTTGCCCATTAGCCGTTAATCGCAACCTGTTACAAGAATCGCAAAACGGATTGGTTACCGAACTGATAATAGCAAAACTACCTAGATAGCCTTCAATTTTATAGTTTTTCGATGTGTCATTTGGAGCATCATTTAATCGAATAATAGCATCCGTTGGAAATGAAGCATTAACGATATTCATGACTTCAACATAAGATACCATTTTACTCATATCCCATTTATTACCATCAAAAGGCATGAATTCAATAAATCGAATAACAATGGGTAAGTCTTTGGTAAGATTTATAAAATCTATAATTTCATTCTCGTTGAAGTTTTTCATTAATACCACATTTACTTTCACCGTGAAACCCTTTTCAACTAAAAGCAACATGTTTTTATAAACGATATCGAATTGATCGTGACGGGTTATTTGTTTGAATTTTTCACGATTTAACGAATCGAGACTGATATTAATTTTTTTAACGCCATTCACCTTTAAAACATCAATAAACTTATCAATGATTACGGCATTTGATGTAATGGATAATTCAACAGGCAACGAAGCCAGTTTTTCTAATATAATGGGTATATCTTTTCTAATTAATGGCTCGCCACCGGTTAATCTAATCTTTCTAACGCCGTGTTTAACGAATGTTTTGGCTATTTCATAGATTTCTTCATAAGTCATTAAATGGCTTTTAGGAGACAGTTGCACACCTTCTTCTGGCATACAATAAGAACAACGTAAATTACACCTTTCAATGAGTGAAATACGCAAATACCCGTGGTTCCTGCCATGTAAATCTTGTAATATGTTGTTGTTTTCGTTCATTGGTTTGTTTTGTGTGATTGTGTCATTGTTGAATCGTTTAATTGTTTAATCGGTTAAACGACTAAACGACTAAACGATTCCACGAATAAACGTTTAATCATGTCTGGCACCTCTTAAAATCCCGAAAATATGTAACACCGAAGGGAAAATAGCATCCATAGATTCCCTAGCACCGTTTGTAGAGCCTGGTAGCGCTAAAACTAAAGTGTTTTTTATAGTCCCAGCTAAGCTTCGCGATAACATCGAATAAGGAGTTCTATCTTGTCCGTAGTTTCTAATAGCTTCCTCAATGCCAGGAATGCGTCTGTCTAAAATGGGAAGCAAGGCTTCCGGTGTTACATCGCGGTTTGATAAGCCTGTGCCTCCTGTGTAAATAATTAAATCGACACCATTTTCTTGGTAGTGTCTAGCTTTATTTTGAATTATTTCTAATTCATCGGGAATAATAATATAATCTCTAACCGTAACCTGACTTTCTTCTAGTTTACTAATAATTGCTTTTCCCGCCTTATCTTCTTTTTGTCCAGCCGAAATGGTATCGGAACACACAATAACCGCCGCGGTTAAACCCGTTCTAAATTTATTTTTAAAATCTGATTTACCACCTTTTTTATTAAGCAGTTTAATAGATAAAATTTCGATGCCTTTATCGATTGGTTTTAACATATCGTACATGTTTAAAGCTACCACACTGGCACCATGCATAGCCTCAACTTCTACACCGGTTTTGTATATGGTTTTCACCGTAAAAAGCACAGTAATTTCCAAATCGTTTATGTCGTATTCAACCCCTGTAAACTCAATAGGTAAGGGGTGACAATCAGGCAAAATATCTGGGGTGCGTTTAACGCCTAATAATCCTGCTGCTTTACTCATGGCAAATACATGCCCCTTGGGAACGGTATCGTTTTTTATTGCATCTATAGTTTCTTGTTTACTCACTTTTACAATGGCTTGCGCAACAGCAGTTCTTAATGTGGTGTTTTTATGTGTGATGTCTACCATGATGTGTTGAATCGTTTATTTGTTTAACTGTTTAATTGAGCTTTTCGTAAAGCATTTAATTTATTAGCTATTTTTTCAATTTCTGTTCTTATGTTTTTATAATTGGTTTCATCTATTAATTTTAATTCATAAGAAATTATGATTTGATTTAAAACTTCCATTAATGAACTAAAAGCCATAGTTGAAAAATGAGCTTGGTCTTTGTTGGAAATTCTAGAAGTTCCTTCCGCTAAATTTGAAGATATAGAAATTGAAGCACGTCTAAGTTGATTGGTTAATCCGAACTTTTCTTCGCTTGGAAATTCTTTGGTAATTAGATATATAGATTTAACTAATTCTTTAGAATCTATCCAAACATTAAGTTTTTCAAATGAAAACGTATATGCCATATTTATTGGTAATTTACAATTAAACGATTAAACAGATCATCAATTAAACGGTTATGTGTTAGTTTTCCATTGATGCGTATCGTCTTCAAAAATTTCTTTACCAAAAACCGGAACATCGGCTTTAATGGCTTCAACAATAAACTCTAAAGCTTTAAAAACCACCTTTCGTCGGGGTGCCGATACAAAAACGAATAAGCATATTTCTCCAGCTTTTACAATACCTAAACTGTGATAAATATGCATACAGGTTAAATCGAATTTTTCAAAAGCGGCTTCTCTAATATCATGAAATTTTATATTGGCCATGTCTTCGTAAGCCGTGTATTCTATGGCTGAAATCGTTTTATTGTTTATAACATCGGCACGAACTTGACCTAAAAAAATATTATGAGCGCCAATACTTGTTTTACTTTGATGCTTCGCAATGGATTCTCCAATAAATTCTGAAGAAATAGCTCCTTGTTTGAATACACTTTTTATTTTTTTATGTTCCATGATTGTGTTTTTAAAGTATCGATTTTGTTTGAGGTTGATTTATATATTTCTGAAGCGCCTTCGTTAATACTGAAACCGTTATGAATGTTTTTATTTTTCAAAATTTCAACAGCTTTTTTACTTCGAATTCCCGACTGACAAAACAGAAGTTTTTTGGTTTCAGGATTTAATTTGTGGCATTGATTTTCAAAATCACTTAAAGGTATTTGTAAGACATTTAAACCAGTAATTTTAGGTAATTCATGCGCTTCTCTAACATCAATAAACTGCGCGTGTTCAAGTTTTAGCGCTTCTTGTATGGATATGCTATTTTCTAAAACATGACATGTAAAATGTAATTCTTGCAAATGAAACTGAGAGTGCATCTTTAAAACCTTTTCAATTTCTTTTTCAGATTTTTTTATGTTGATGGTTGTGTTTTGAAGCGTTAAAGCGTTATAACAAAATAGTTTTCCAGATAGCACTTGGCCAATGCCTAAAATAATTTTAAGCACTTCATTAGCTTGCATACTGCCAATAATGCCTGGTAAAACGCCTAAAACGCCTGTTTCAGCGCAGTTAGGAATGCTATCTTTTTTAGGTTTTTCTGGAAACAAACAGCGGTATGTTGGTCCGTTTTGGTAATTAAATACCGAAACCTGACCTTCAAACTTGTAAATAGCACCAAATACCAAAGGTTTATTACTTAAAACACAGGCATCATTTACCAAATATCGCGTTTCAAAATTATCGGAACCATCAACAATAATGTCGTATAAATTAAAAAGATCTAGGGCGTTTTGGTAGCTTAGTTTTTCCGCGTAAGCGTTAATAGAAATTGAGTTGTTTAAATCGTTCAAACGTTTTTTAGCTGCTATGGCTTTATTTTCTCCTAAACTGCTGCTGCCATATAAAACTTGGCGTTGTAAGTTTGTAATATCTACAACATCTAAATCAATAATACCAAGAGTTCCAATACCAGCCGCAGCCAGATATTGTAAAATAGGGCAACCTAAACCACCGGCGCCAACTACCAAAACTTTGGCGTTGGATAGTTTGTCTTGGCCAATTTGACCAATTTCTGAAAGGATGATATGTCTGTTGTATCTGTTCATTTTTGTTTAATTGTTTATTTGTTGAGTTGTTTAAGCATTTAAACGCATCAACACTTAAACTTAAATTATCCTCCCGAAAAAGGCGGTAATAAAGCGATTTCGTTTCCTGTAATTTTGGTTTCAATCGACACCAATTCTTGGTTTTGTGCTACTTGAAAATCTTTGTTTTTTAAATCGGGGAATTTTAAATATATCCAATCTGTTAACTCTGAAATGGTTTTGGCAGACACCTCAATAATTTCAGAATCTCTGTTTGTAACTTCTGCTATTTGTCCGAAATATTTAATATTAATTTTCATTGGTTTCACTATATATTTTCTCTAAATGGTTTGTTGGTTAAGGTTTTTAAAGTTTCGGGCGTGTTTACGTTTAAAGTGCATTTTTCGTTTTCAGTATCTAGGGTTATTGTTTTTACTTTGCATTGATTTACAGCATATTGTAAACGCCGTTCACCTTGTTTTAAAAGGTTAAAAAAAAGTTCTTTACAGGAGGTTTTATACAGGGCAATTAAAGGCATGGTTTTATGGTTGGTTTCAACTTGAATTACATCGAAATTAGAATCAAAATGGTCTATTATCTGATTTATAATTCCCGAGGTAATTAGTGGAATGTCGCAACTTAAAACCAAATTATAATCGGTTTTAGAATGTTTCAATCCTGAATAAATACCTGCCAATGGCCCGGCTTCTTCAAATAAATCGTTTACCCGTTTTAAACCAAAAACATCGTAATTTTTATAATTTGAAACGATTATAATTTCAGAAGTAAAAGGTGCTAGTGCATCAATACTGTATTGTGTGAAAGGTTTTTCGTTATATAATAACAAGCCTTTGTCTGTTCCCATACGCGAACTTTTTCCGCCGGAAAGAATGATGCCTGTTATGTTTTTTTTAGCTATCATTTTAAGTTAAAAACAGTTTAAAACAGGCAATTGCTAAAACAAACGCTAAGATGTAACGCAATTTCTGATTGTTTAATTTTTTACTCCCTAAATAACCTCCAAGAACACCGCCTAATAAGGCAACCATTACCAGAATAAAGGCTTCTTTTTGAATAGTTACACCGCTACTTATTTGACCAAATAATCCAGCAGCCGAATTAACCCATATAAATAATGCCGAAACAGCCGCAGCCTCTTTCATGTTCCCCCAATGTAAAAGTAAAATGATGGGTGTTAAAATAATACCACCGCCAATACCAATAAGCCCCGAGAAGAACCCGATAATACTGCCAATTAATAAGCCTTGCCATAATTTTACCTGTTTAATTTTGTGAGTATCATTTCCAAAAATATTCAGCATTTTTAATATGGCAAAAACCAATAAGATCGCTAATATTTTTTTGTAAATAGATGCATCTATCGCAATGCTTCCGCCTAAAAAAGCTAAAGGTATCGAGCTAATTGCAAACGGTAAAAAAAGTTTTTTGTTAAAGTGTCCAGCTTTGTAGTAATAATAAAAAGAAATTCCGGCTACAAATAAATTTAGTAGGAGTGCCGTAGGTTTCATTGTTTCAGGAGCAAACGAAAACAAGGCCATGAGTGCTAAATAACCACTGGCGCCGCCATGACCTACACTTGCATAAAGAAACGAAATGACAGGTAAAATAAACAAAAAAGCGTATATGTTTTCGGTTTGAAACATCTTAAATATTTTCTATTTTACTAAGTTGATAGTCTAAAAAAGTCCAACAATTTTGATTAATGTCGTCGAAAGCATTTATGAGGGATTTTCCATAATTTGTTAATTGGGCACCGCCGCCACCTTTGCCACCTGTGCTTGTAATGGTTACAGGTTCTTTTGCCGATTTGTTAACGGCATCAATCATATCCCAAGCTTTCTTATATGATATTTTTAAAGACTTTGCAGCAGCAGAAAGCGATCCTTTTTTATCGATGGCTTTTAGTAAGCGTACACGACCTTCACCTAAAAGTACATTGTCTTCAAACTCAATCCATATGCGACTTTTAATTTTATAACTCATAGTTACACGGGTAATAAAATTGTTTCAACGATATCGTTAATTTTTATTTTTGTTTGTTCTTCTGATACAAATACCAAGGCATTAGATAAAGCAAAAGTTTGTTGCATTGCCGAACTCTGACCTTCTAAAATTTCGACATTACCATTATTATAAATAGCTTTTAGAAATTGTGGTCTGTCACCTCGTTTAATAAATTTAGAAGCGGACTTAGCCTGCACTCGTTGTAAATCTTCACGCTCATTGTTAATTAGCTTTTGAAGCGATACATAAACATACATGTAGAAGCAGGTTAATGAAGCTGCAGGATTTCCTGGAAGAGCAAAAACAAGCGTCGATTCTTTTTTTCCGAAGAAGAAAGGCTTGCCAGGTTTTTGTTTTACTTTATAAAACAACTCTTCAACCTTTAGCTCAGCCAGAGCTTTACCAACAAAATCGTAATCACCCACCGAAATACCACCGGTAATTAAAAGCAAATCGTTGTTTTCTATAACTTTACTTAATGCTTTAACTGTTTGTTGGTAATCGTCTTTAATGTTGTGAATGGTAACTTCGTAAAATTTCAGGCTGTATAAAGCGCTTAGAAGCATTTTAGAATTACTCTCATAAATTTGTCCGTATTCCAGATAGGTTCCAGCTTCTACTAATTCATTGCCTGTTGTGATAATAGCTATTTGAGGTTTTTTATAAACAGCAACTTCTGTTATACCCAAAGAACTTAAATAGCCAATAGCAGCAGGCGTTAATTTGGTGTCTTTTTTAAGAGCAACTTGGCCTTTTTTTACTTGTTCTCCAATAGACCTTATATTGTCTTGCAGATTCATGGGGTCTGTAATTTTGATGCTTTTCCCATTAACCATCACTTTTTCCTGCATAATAACGCAGTTTGCAGTATCTGGCACAGGAGCACCTGTAAAAATTCTAACCGCATCGCCTTTTTTTAATATGGGTTGATGGTTATCGCCCGCTTTAATTTCATCTATAACATTATAAATTTGCTTATCATGCAAGCAAACAGCATAACCATCCATGGCAGATTGCCTAAATGGCGGCATGTTTATGGGTGCATATACATCTTTACAAAGTTTGTAACCTCCAGCTTTTTCAACTTGTTTCTTTGTTTCCTTTAACAGGGGAGTTGTGTTTGCCTTGATAATATTTAAGGCAGATTCGATGATAATCATATAAATCGTTATATATAAACAAATATAACGATAAAATGAATATTTCAAACAAATTACGTAATTATTATTTTATATTATAAGTATTAATACTTATATTTGATTCAAATAAATGGAATAAAGAATTTTAAATCTGTTTTAAATTGCAAAACGAACCATCGAAAACCATAAAAACCCAAGTTAGAAAACGAACGTCTTTTGATGTGTCTTGCGATGCATGCGAAAATTATACCTGTTTAATAAAACGAAATGTTGCGGTATTAAAGGATGTAAATTTACTTCATTTAAAAAGTAACATAAAGTGTAAAAAAGGTCAGCAGTTTATAATTGAAGGCGCTAGTGTTAGCGGTTTATTTTTTGTTTTAAAAGGTAAAGTGAAGGTTTTTAGAACGGGTATTAGTGGTAAAGAACAAATTGTGAGATTTGCTACAAAAGGGGAGATTATAGGGCATAGAGGTTTTGGAACAGAAGAGTTTTATTCCATTGGAGCCATTGCCTTAGAAGATACGATATTGTGCTATTTTTCTAAGAATAATTTGCAGGAAGCACTTTTAAACAACCCCAAATTTGCTTACGATTTTATGCTTTTCTACGCAAACGAACTTAATAGGAGTGAGTCTAAAGTAAAATCAATTTCTCAAATGACCGTTAGAGAACGTGTTATAGACGGCTTGTTATACATACATAGAAAGTTTGGTGCGAATAAAGGCTTTCTTGATATTGCTTTAACCCGAAAGGAATATGCCGATTATGCAGGAACATCGGAAGAACAGGTTATACGCGTGTTTTCTGCACTTAAAAAAGAAAATTTAATTTCATCTAAAGGAAAAAAAATTGGAATCCCCGATATACAACGTCTTAAAAACGAAATAAGTGAACATAACTTCTACTTAGATAGTTAATACGTATTTATAATAAATTTTTTAAAAACCATACGTTTTTTACGTATGGTTTTTTATTTACAGCAGTATGTGTATTTGTCTTTATAATTTTGATTATTAGTATTTTAAAAATAAAATATGTTTTTTGTCATGTTTTTTAATGGTAAAAAAAGTGGTTTTTTTATGGCTGATTTCATCGTTTAAAATTAAGTATACGTATATATTTGCATCAATAAGTAAGTATTAATACTTAATTTAAAACTAATCAATATGAAATCACTACTAACAAAAGCATCATGGATTTTATCGGTTTCCTTACTACTATTTTCTTGTGGAGGAAAAGATTCTAAAAAAACAACCGACGAGGTTGTAACCGAAACTTCAAAAACAAAAAAATTAAGCATTGAAAAACCACAACTAACATTTGGTTTTATAAAACTAACCGATATGGCTCCTTTGGCCATTGCAAAAGAAAAAGGATTCTTTGAAGATGAAGGATTGTTTGTTTCAGTTGAGGCACAATCTAACTGGAAAAATGTTTTAGACCGTGTTATCGATGGACAATTAGACGGTTCGCATATGCTTGCAGGACAACCTATAGCAGCAGGTGCTGGTTTTGGTAGACAAGCCGATTTAGTAACGGCTTTTTCAATGGATTTAAATGGTAACGGTATTACAGTGTCTAACGATGTATGGGCTAAAATGAAACCTAATGTGCCTTTAGATTCCGATGGGAAAACCATTCATCCTATTAAAGCAGATGCTTTAAAACCTGTTATTACAGAATATAAAAATAGCGGTAAACCATTTAAAATGGGTATGGTATTTCCTGTATCTACGCACAATTACGAAATACGTTATTGGTTGGCTGCCGCCGGAATTAACCCAGGGATGTACACGGCAGAGAATGTACAAGGTCAAATTGGTGCCGATGTATTACTGTCTGTTACGCCTCCGCCACAAATGCCTGCAACTTTAGAAGCAGGAACTATTTACGGTTATTGTGTGGGTGAGCCATGGAACCAGCAAGCTGTTTTTAAAGGTATTGGTGTGCCCGTTGTTACCAATTACGATATCTGGAAAAACAATCCGGAAAAAGTATTTGTAATGACTAAAAAGTTTGTGGAAGAAAATCCGAATACAGCCATAGCAGTTACCAAAGCTTTAATACGTGCTGGTAAATGGCTAGACGAACCAAGCAACCGTGCTGAAGCTGTTAAAATATTATCTATGTCGCAATACGTAGGAGCCGACGAGCAGGTGTTAGCTAATTCTATGACTGGTACTTTCGAGTTTGAAAAAGGTGATAAGCGTAGTATGCCCGACTTTAATGTTTTCTATAAATATCATGCTACTTATCCTTTCTACTCTGATGGTATTTGGTTTTTAACTCAAATGCGTCGTTGGGGACAAATTCCTGAAGCTAAACCAGCAGATTGGTATGAGAAAACTATTAAAGATATATACAGACCAGATATTTGGTTAAAGGCTGCTAATATTTTAGTTGAAGAAGGAAAAATACCTGCCACAGATATTCCTAAAACCGATGGTTATAAACCAGCAACCACCGATTTTATTGATGGTACAAAATACGACGCCAAAGATCCTATAGGATATATTAACAGTTTCTCAATTGGAAACAAAGACAAGTAAAACATACAAATTTTAATAAAATTTAGTAATCATGAGTCAGAGTGTAGCAATAAGTAAAATAACGAAGTTTTTAGGATTGGGTTTTTTAACCACGCTAAAAGATTTGTTTACAGGAAAACTAGAGAAAGAAGATTTTAAAAAATTTTTATTAAAGGTAGTAGTTCCCATAACATCGATATTACTATTTATTGGACTGTGGCATCTGGGTGCTAAATCTTTACACGATATTGAAGCCAATTTTAAAATAGAAAAGGCTTTAAATGAACAAGGTCCTGAGGCTGCCGAAGCATTAAGAGTTTGTATTGCATCGGGCGATATTAGCTGCCAGCCAAATACTTTGCCATCGCCAACACAAGTTTGGGAATCGTACCAGTCGCTGTTGCGAGATCATAAAATTATAAAGGCCGATAAAGCTGCTTTTATTGAAAAAACAGCCGATTTAAACGCGAAACGATTGGCACAAGGGGAAGCCCCTATTGTTTACACAGGAAGACCATCGTTTGTAGACCAAATTATAATGAGTTTAAAAACAGTTTTTGCGGGGTTTTTACTTGCATTAATTATTGCAGTTCCTATTGGTATTCTTATTGGGTTGAGTCCGACTTTAAAAAGCGCCTTTAATTGGTTTATTCAAATTTTTAAACCGGTTTCGCCCGTAGTTTGGTACCTGTTAGTGTTTATGATTGTAAAAACGATACTCATAGATTCCAGTGACGATAGTTCCTTTATAATTTCTTTTATAAGCGTAGGCTTATGCTCTATGTGGGCCACTTTAGTAAATACCGCTATGGGTGTTGCCTCGGTAGATAAAGATTATATAAACGTTGCTAAAGTACTTAAGTTAGGTCCTGTACAAAAGATTTTTAAAGTGGTGCTTCCTTCGTCGTTACCATTAATTTTTACAGGTTTAAAAATTACACTTTCGGTGGCCTGGATGGTTTTAATTGCCATTGAGTTATTAGCTCAAAGTCCTGGTTTAGGATTGTTTGTATGGGAGGAATTTCAAAATGGAGCCAACGATTCGAATTCTAAAATTATAGTGGCCATGTTTGTTATTGGTATTATAGGTTTCTTATTAGATAGAATCATGCTTACCATACAAAACCTGGTGTCTTTTAATAAAAATGATGGTATTTAAACGATTGGTATTGCGTTAGGGATAGTAGTGAAAATCCTTTTTTAAGCGAACGAAGCAACGCGGAAGTGAAACTTAAAAAAGATTGTAACGCATAGCCCGACCCTTGTGGTAACGCCCAAATTAACGTAAAATGAAAAAAAATGGCATACTTAGAATTAAATAATGTTTATAAATCTTACGGGGTTGGAGACCAAGTTACAGAGGTGTTGTCTAACATCAATTTAACTATTAATGAAGGCGAATTTGTTGCTATTGTTGGGTTTACAGGCAGCGGAAAAACAACCTTGGTGAATTTAATTAATGGTTTGTTGCAGCCAACATCGGGCGAGGTTTTGTTTAAAGGTGTACCTATTGTTGGAACGAGTCATGAGCGCGGCGTGATTTTTCAGAATTATTCGTTGCTGCCTTGGTTAACCGTTGGGCAGAATATTTATATGGCTGTGAAAGAGGTTTTTCCTAAGAAAAGTAAAAAGGAGCTGCATGATATTGTGGTGAATTTTGTTGATATGGTGAGTTTGTCGCACGCCATAAATAAGCGCCCAAAAGAGCTTTCGGGCGGTATGAGACAACGTGTGGCTGTTGCCAGAGCTTTAGCTATGAAACCTGAAATGATTATTATGGATGAGCCTTTAGGTGCTTTAGATGCCTTAACTCGCGGAAATTTACAGGATGAGATTTTAAATATCTGGGGGAAAGATAAGCGTACCGCCTTATTAATTACGAATGATGTAGATGAGGGCATTTATATGGCCGATCGCATTATTCCGCTTCGTCCGGGACCGAAAGCTACGTTGGGACCTGAGTTTAAAATTGATATTGAGCGCCCTAGAGATAAAACCGAATTGAACGATAATGCCAACTTTAAGCATACACGTAACGCTATTATTGAATACCTGATGGATATTGGTAACGAACGCAAATCGGAGTCTAAAGAAGCTTATGTTTTGCCAGATTTAGCACCAAAAAGTTTTGTAGGACGCTTTTAAAAGAATAAACACATGAACACAGATATAATACACACCGATATAATTACGGAAAATGGTATTGCTTTTCCGCCGGAAGTTATGCTGGATTTGAAACATCTTATAAAAGTATATCCAACACCAAAAGGCGATTATGTGGTACTTGAAGACTTGAATCTTCAAATAATGAAAGAGGAGTTTGTTACCATTATTGGGCATTCGGGTTGCGGTAAAACAACCATGCTTTCTATGATTGCTGGGTTAAATGAAATTTCTGGCGGTTCTATATCGGTTTTAGGAAATCATATAAAAGGACCGGGTCCCGACAGAGGGGTTATTTTTCAAGCGCCCAGTTTAATGCCCTGGATGACGTCTTTACAAAACGTTTTGTTAGGTGTTAACCAAGTGTTTCCGCATGCCACCAAAGCACAGCGCAACGATATTGCTAAATACTATTTACAAAAGGTAGGGCTGGAAGATGCTTTTAATAAGAAGGCGTCTGAGTTATCTCAAGGGATGCAACAGCGTGTTGGAATTGCCAGAGCATTCGCCATTAAACCCAAAGTATTATTACTAGATGAGCCTTTTGGAATGTTAGATTCTTTAACGCGAGGCGAACTGCAAGATATTCTTATTGAAATATGGAATAAGGAAAAAATAACAGCGGTTATGATAACGCACGATGTTGATGAAGCCATTTTTTTAGCAGATCGAGTGGTTATGATGACTAGCGGGCCTAAGGCCAAAATTGGGGATGTTTTAAATATTGAATTTGAAAGACCCAGAACTCGAAAAGCCGTTTTAGAACACGACGATTATTATAAATATAGAAAGCATCTTATAGACTTTTTAGAACATTAAACAGAAACTAACACAAATCAATAAACTTAAAATCAAAAAAAAATGAAAAAACAATACCTTATTTTAGGCCTATTATTAGGGTGCTTACAATTGGCACAAGCGCAATTTACTTTAGATGGTGAATTTCGTCCGAGAGCAGAATACCGTCATGGTTTTGGTAGCTTAATTGCAGATGATGCCGATGCAGGGTTTGGTATATCGGCCAGAGCGCGTTTAAATGCAGGTTTTAAAACCGATGCTTATAACTTTTATTTAAGCCTACAGGATGTTATGGTTTGGGGTGAAAACAGACAAATTTTACCTTACGACCAAAACAACTCTTTTGCTGTTTTTGAAGCTTGGGCCGATATTAGTTTAGGAAAAGGATTTTCAACAAAGCTAGGACGTCAGGTTATTTCTTATGATGATGAGCGTATTTTTGGTGGCTTAGATTGGGCACAACAAGGGCGTAATCATGATGCCGCTTTATTAAAATACAACAAAGGTAAATTTATAGCAGACTTAGGTTTGGCTTTTAGTCAGGATTACTCAGATCCTACGGGTTTTGTTAATACAGGAACGGGATATAATACCACAGGCTTTTTTACTTACAAAACCATGCAGTATGTGTACTTGAAACAATCTTGGAATAAATTTTCAGGTAGTTTATTATTATTAAACAATGGTTTTCAAAACTTTGATACTGCAAGTGCACCAGATGGTACTAGCAATCTTCAAACCTTAGGAACGCATTTAGATTATAAAGCAGGAAGCTTTGGTATTGCTGCTAATGCGTTTTTACAAACGGGCGAGCGTCAAGGGTCTGTTAAAGTTAAAGGAGCTTATTTATTAGGGTTAGATCTAACGTATAAAGCATCGTCTAAAGTTGGTTTGGGTGCTGGTTTAGAAATTATTAGTGGCAACGATGCCGGTGCTGGCGAAACGGGTGCGTTCTTTCCTTTATATGGAACAAACCATAAATTTAACGGTCTTATGGATTACTTCTATGTTGGAAATCATGCCAATTCTATTGGTTTGTTTGATGTTCATGTAAGTGCAAACTTTAAACTAAACGAATCGTCTAACTTGATGGTTAAAGCCTTAAACTTTAGTGGAGAACAAGCATTAGCAAGTGGTGAAAAATCGTTAGGAACCGAATTAGATTTAGTGTACTCTAAGAAATTTAAAGGTTATAGTCTAGTTTTAGGGTATTCTCAATTGTTCCCTGCCGATGGTATGTATGAATTAAAAGGTATAGCCGAAGCCGATGCCGATAGTGTTCAAAACTGGGCTTGGGCTATGTTAGTTTTAAAACCTAAATTTTTAAATTAAAACAGTAAGTAATTATTTAAGTAGTCATAATTTTTTTAAAGTGTTTAAAAGAACCCTATTTATGAGGGTTCTTTTTTTTATATATAGAATATTCCTCTTTTACTACTGTTAAAGATTAATTTCTTGTGATAGTAAATTATGAAACAAATACAAGTTAAAATTAATGAGCAGAAATATAAAAATCAATTTTTGATTTATTCAATAATAATATATTCATATTAAAACCTTAAAACGTTGAATTGGAGATGAATTTTTATTATTTTAAATAGGAAAAAACTAAAAAATATATTTTTATATCTGTTAAAAAGCATTGAATTTTAAATATATACTTATATATTTGTTTTTATAAAAATACCCCCACTAATAATAGCGGGGGAATGAGGTGAAACTTTTTAAATAAAGTTTCTTCTTAAATTTTAAATATTGAATTTATTGCCAGTTCGACGAAAAAATGCCAATAATTTTCAATAAGTAAAATATGAATGCTGCAAAGTTCATTAGAACTTGCAGCATTTCTTTATTTATATACTTCATACATTTTTATATACGTATTTAGTTTTACAATTTATCATCCAAAGCACCCTTGGTAAGGCTATTATATTTATCAGATATAGTTATGCTAAAATAACCAAAAACTATAAAAATATTTTTTCTAATAGATATAAGTTATAAACATAGTAAATAACAATTTTGTTTGAGCTGTTATTTAACTCTAAACGAAATAAAACCAATACTGTTAAATTTTTGTTATTTACTTTATAACAAATTTACTCCAAATGATAGGTTTATTAAAATAGAGTTACTAACAAATGAAAAATCTTATCGACATTCTTATATTATAATTTATCGTGCTGTAATAGTGATGTATGGTTTAAATTGGCATGTTTATTTAACCTAAATAACGTTTAAAAGGAGTACTTAAAAGGTATACATTACAGAAATCCAATAAGTAATTATTTAAGTAGTGATAATTTTTTTAAAGTGTTTAAAAGAACCCTATTTATGAGGGTTCTTTTTTATATATAGAATATTCCTCTTTTTAAAAAACTATTTTCTTACTTTTAAAGCGGTAAAATATTACACATGCTTAAAAAAATTTATGGGAGTGCTGTTTTTGGTGTAGATGCGACAACCATTACAGTCGAGGTGAATGTCGATTCTGGTATAGGGTATCATTTAGTAGGTTTGCCAGATAATGCTATTAAAGAGAGTAATTACAGAATTGCTGCTGCTTTACAAAACAATGGTTATAAAATTCCCGGAAAGAAAATAACCATTAATATGGCGCCTGCCGATTTAAGAAAGGAGGGAAGTGCTTACGATTTATCTTTAGCTATTGGTATTCTGGCAGCTTCAAAACAGATAAAAGCAGACAATTTAGAACAATATTTAATAATGGGTGAGTTGTCTTTAGATGGAAGTTTGCAACCCATCAAAGGCGCTTTACCTATTGCTGTTAAAGCCAGACAAGAAGGCTTTAAAGGATTTATTTTACCTATTCAAAACGCAAAAGAAGCCGCTATTGTGGATAATCTGGAGGTTTATGGTGTAGAAAATATTAAACAGGTTATTGATTATTTTGATAAAAATGCGCCTTTAGAACAAACGATTTTAAATATCAGAGAAGAGTTTAATAAAAATTTAGATTTTCCTGAATTCGATTTTAGCGATGTTAAAGGACAGGAAGGTATTAAAAGATGCATGGAAATTGCTGCTGCTGGTGGGCATAACATTATTTTAATTGGTCCGCCTGGTGCAGGAAAAACAATGCTCGCCAAGCGTTTGCCAAGCATATTGCCACCCATGACACTTCATGAGGCGCTAGAAACAACAAAAATACATTCTGTAGTTGGCAAAGTAAAAGATACGGGACTCATGGCACAGCGACCGTTTAGAAGTCCGCACCATACCATATCAAATGTGGCATTGGTTGGTGGTGGTAGCTATCCGCAACCAGGTGAAATTTCATTAAGCCATAATGGTGTTTTGTTTTTAGATGAATTGCCCGAATTTAAACGCGAAGTTCTCGAGGTGATGCGCCAGCCGCTCGAAGATCGGGAAGTTACCATTTCGAGAGCGAAGTTCACGGTAACCTACCCGAGCAGTTTTATGCTTGTGGCGAGTATGAACCCCAGTCCAGGAGGCTATTTTAACGATCCCAATGCTCCAGTAACTTCCAGTCCTGCAGAAATGCAGCGGTATTTAAGTAAAATTTCTGGTCCTTTATTAGATAGAATTGATATACATATTGAAGTAACACCCGTACCTTTTGAAAAACTTTCAGAAGAACGAAAAAGTGAAACTTCTATTGAAATAAGACAGCGTGTTATAAAAGCCAGAGATATCCAAACCGAACGATTTAAAGATTCTGAAGCGGTACATTATAATGCTCAAATGAACACCAAACAAATTCGTAAATATTGCCAATTAGATGAAGCTTCAAAAGCATTGCTAAAAACAGCCATGGAACGTTTAAACTTGTCGGCTCGAGCTTACGATAGAATTTTAAAAGTTTCGAGAACCATTGCAGATTTAGAAGGGTCTGCTGAAATTCAAGGCGCTCATATTAGTGAAGCCATTCAATACAGAAGTCTGGATAGAGATGGTTGGTTAGGTTAATTTTGTTATTTTCAATAAAAGCTTGTTTTTGTTAAATTATTTTTAATTTTCTGGTTAAGATGTCTATAAAACTTATTTTTATCGCCTAAACCAAAAAAAAAGCTATAATGAAATTAACATTACGACTGCTATTTCTTAGTCTATTTTTATCCTTTACAAACGGATTTGCACAAAATCCTCTAATACATTCACCTGCCGTTAGTCCCGACGGAAAATTAATAGCCTTTAATTACCAAGGCGATATCTGGACAGCTAATGCCGATGGCAGTAATGCCAAACGCATCACCATTCACGAGGGATACGATACAAACCCGATGTGGAGTAAAGATGGAAAAACCATTGCGTTTGAAAGTAATCGGTTTGGAAATTCAGACATATTTTTAGTGCCTTTTCAAGGTGGTTTGCCTAAACGCCTAACGTATCATTCTGCAGGCGATTATATTACCGATTATACCGATAATGGCGATATTTTATTTTCTACTAGACGTGATTTTGCACAAGTGGAACGAGAATCGGAAGTGTTTATAGTTAACGAAAAAGGAGGAACGCCTTATCGATTTTTAAGTTCCTTAGGGTTCGATGCAACCTTATCTCCAAACGGAAAATTTATAGCTTTTACAAAAGGAAGCTGCCGAATTGCACGTGAGGCGTACCGCGGACCAGCACAACGCGATATTTGGTTATACGATATTAAAAAAGATAGCTACACGCAGTTAACTACCTACGATGGTAACGATTTTAGTCCGAAATGGGCAAATAACAATACCATTTATTTTCAATCTTCTCGTAGTGGAAAATACAATGTTCATAAACTTAGCATAAACGATTCTGGCGCGAAAATAGGTTCGGTGAGTCAGGTTACATCTTTAAATAAATTTGGTTTATTCTCATTTAATTTAAGCAAAAATGGCAACGATTTAATTGCAGTTTCAGGTGATGAGGTTTATATGTATAATATAGCTACAGCATCATTAAAAGAAGTTAAAATTAATATCGGGTCCGATTATAGATTCGATCCAATCGTGCATAAACAGTATAGCTCTGGAATTAATTCTGTAGCAGTTTCTGCAAATGGAAAATACAGTGCTTTAGAAATTAGAGGCGAAATATTTTTAACTGAAAATGATAAAGATAGAAGAAAAACGGTTAATGTGAGCACGTCGGCATACAGAGATAGAATGCCAACATGGGTTAACGATTCTACCTTGCTTTTTGTTTCAGACCGAGACGGACAGTACGATTTTTATCTTTTAAAATCAGACGATCCCAAAGAATCTAATCTGTTTAAAACATTAAAACATAAAGTTATTAGGTTAACCAAAACCAGTGAAAATGAAACCGATCCGGTTATCTCTCCAGATGGTAATTTAATTGCGTATCAACGCGGACGTGGCGAATTGGTTGTAGCTTCTATTAATGGCGATAAATTATCGAATGAAAAGGTTTTGCTAAACGGCTGGAGCTCGCCATCTAACATTGCCTGGTCGCCAGATTCTATTTGGTTATCTTATGGTTTGCCAGATTTAGAATTTAATGATGAGATTTATATTCATAAGGCAGATAATTCGATGAAACCCGTTAATGTTTCTATGCATCCAAAACAAGATCGAGGTGCTATTTGGAGTCCAGACGGGAAAAAATTAATTTTTTCTTCAGACCGAAGTAATGGCGATTTCGATGTATGGTTTGTTTGGTTAAACAAAAAAGATTGGCAAAAAACGCCTCAAGATTGGGAGGAAGAAGCTTCAGAAGAAAACAAATCAAAAGATAAAAAATCTGATAAAAAAGATGATAAGAAAAAGGATGCTGTAGAACCTATAACCATCGATTTTGATAACATCTACGAAAGACAAGTACAGGTAACCAATTTTATAGGTGGCGAGTTGGCTTGTGGTGTAACAAAAGATGGTGAAACTATTTATTATGTTACCGGAAATGTCTCTAGAACCGATGCCGAAATGAATTCCGATTTATATAAAATTAAGTGGAATGGCAAGGATAAAAAAGAGATTACATCTGGAAATTCAAGACCATCAAACATTAGTCAGACTAAAGATTATTCGCATTTGTATTTAACCAAATCGGGTACTTTAAACAAATTGAATTTAGCTGGAGATAAAATGGAATCACTACCTGTAGCAGCTAAAATGGATGTTGATTATATTACAGAAACTAATCAAATTTTTGAAGAAGCATGGAAGGCTATCAATGATGGTTTTTACGACCCTAATTTTCATGGTCAGGATTGGGGAAAATTAAAAGAAAAATACAAACCATTGGCATTAAAAGCTTCTACCAGAGACGATTTTCAATATATTTTCAACCTCATGTTAGGGCAAATTAATGCCAGTCACATGGGATTAAATGGTGGCGAAAATCGTGAAGATTTACAAGCAGAAAGAACAGGTTTGTTAGGGGTGGAGCTAAAACCACAATCTAATGGTTCGTTGGTTGTTACAGCTGTTACTTCAGATATGCCTGCAGATAGAGAGGTAAGTAAGTTGAATACAGGAGATATTATTACCGCAGTGAATGGTGTGGAATTATCTGCGAACACAAATGTTTATAGTTTGTTTGAAGGTACTGCAAATGATAAAATTTATTTAAGTGTTACCTCTAATGGAGCGAGTAAAGAAGTTTTTATTCGCCCACAAACAAGCAATAGAAACGAGAATTATTATGCTTGGGTTAAAGAACAAAAACAATTAACAGAGAAATACTCGGGAGGAAAATTAGGGTATATTCATATTCAAGGTATGGATTGGACAAGTTTTGAAACCTTTGAAAGGGAATTAACAGCAGCCGGATTGGGTAAAGAGGGTATTGTTATTGATGTTCGTTTTAACGGTGGTGGTTGGACTACAGATTATCTTATGGCTGTTTTAACCGTGAAACAACATGCTTATACGGTTCCGCGAGGGGCAACCAACAACTTGGAAAGAGATCACACAAAATTTAAAGATCATTATCCTTATAGCGAGCGATTACCTTTAGCTGCATGGACTAAACCGTCTATTGCTTTATGTAATGAAACCAGTTATTCGAATGCCGAAATATTTTCTCATGCTTATAAGTCGTTAGGAATTGGTACCTTAGTGGGTGTTCCAACATTTGGAGCCGTAATTTCAACGGGAGCCACTCGATTAATTGATGGGTCTTTTGTTAGAATGCCTTTTAGAGGCTGGTACGTAAAAAGTACAGAAAAAAATATGGAATTAGGACCCGCAGTACCAGATGTTATTGTTTATAATAATCCGGACGACAAAGCGAAAGCTTCCGATAGTCAACTTAAAAAAGCCGTTGAGATTTTATTAAGTCAACTTAAAAAGTAATTTAAATCATTTTGAAAAATATTTTCAAAAATATAGGACCAGGACCTTTAATTGCAGCAGCATTTATTGGTCCTGGTACTGTTACTGTATGTACCTTGGCTGGTGCTAATTTTGGCTATGCTTTATTGTGGGCGATGGTGTTATCTATTATTGCCACTGTTGTTTTGCAAGGGATGTCTGCAAGATTAGGTTTAATATCTCAAAAAGGACTTTCGGAAATTATAAGAGACGAAATTAAAACACCTTTTATCAAAATATTTGCCATAACCTTAATTTTATCAGCAATTGTTATTGGTAACGCAGCTTATGAAGCTGGTAACATTACAGGTGGTGTGTTGGGCTTAGAAACCCTTATTACTAATCCGACGTTTCAATTGGGAAACTTTTCAATTAAAGGCTTTAATGTTTTAATAGGTTTTTTAGCTATTACACTGTTGTATATTGGAAATTATAAGGTTCTGGAAAAAGTTTTAGTATCTATGGTTATACTCATGAGTTTAGCCTTTATTATTACCGTTTTTATAATAAAACCAGATATTTATTCAATTTTAAAAGGTATGTTTATTCCAAGCATACCCTCACAAAGTTTATTAACTATTATGGCTTTAATAGGCACCACTGTAGTGCCCTATAATTTGTTTTTACATGCCTCGTTGGTAAAGGAAAAATGGCAAAACCCAAACGATTTAAAATTGGTTAATAAAGACACGTTTATAGCTGTTGTTTTAGGAGGCATCGTATCTATGTGTATTATTATTTCTGCAACGTTTATTACAACAGAAAATGTGACTAATGCTTCAGATTTAGCAATAGGGTTAGAGCCGCTTTTTGGAAGTTTTGCAAAATATTTTTTAGCCATTGGCTTATTTGCAGCAGGTATTACAAGCGCCATTACGGCACCGTTGGCAGCTGCTTACGTAGCCTGTGGTTGTTTGGGTTGGAAAGCCCATTTAAAAAACAAACAGTTTAAAATGGTCTGGATGTTTATAATTATTATGGGGGTTTTATTTTCTTCTCTAGGAATTAAACCTATAACCGTTATACAATTTGCTCAAATTGCCAACGGAATGTTATTACCATTAATTGCTGGTTTTTTAATTTGGGTAGTCAATAAAAAAACAATTTTAGGCGAATTTAAAAATAATTTATTTCAAAATATATTTGCCTTTATTATATTAGGGATTAGTATTTTACTTTCTTTGGTAACCCTTAATAATGTGCTAAAACTAAATATTTTTTAGTGAAAAATACAACCATCGATATTAATGTAGATTTAGGTGAAGGCGTTGGTAATGAAGCTCTTTTAATGCCTTTTATTACTTCTTGTAATATTGCCTGTGGTGGACATGCGGGAGATTTACAAACCATGCAAGAGGTTGTTAACTTAGCAAAACGGTATGATGTTAAAGTAGGAGCACACCCTTCATTTCCAGATAAAGAACATTTTGGCAGACATACTATTGAAATGTCTAACGCCGACTTGTTTGTATCTATTAAACAACAAATTGAGGCTCTATTGGGAATTTTAGATAATGAGCAAGTACCCCTAAATCACATTAAACTTCATGGTGCTTTGTACAACTTGGCCGCAGTAAACAAAAATACCGCTCAAGTTGTTGTTGATGTTGTAAAATCGTTTGATTTTCCTGTCAGGTTGTATGTGCCTTTTAAGTCTGTTATAGCCGATTTTGCCATTACAAATAATATTGAAATCGTTTATGAAGCCTTTGCAGATAGGAATTATAATGACGATTTAACTTTGGTTTCCAGAACACAGAAAGATGCTGTTATACATGATTCAAATCGCATGTTTAATCATGTTTTGAGTGTAGTAAACTATAAAGCAGTAAAAACTATTTCAGGAACTTATAAGCATATTGAAGCTGAAACGTTTTGCATCCATGGCGATAATCCAAATGCTGTTGAATTGATAAAATATCTTAGAATGCATTTAGAGACAAAACATATTTTTGTAAGCTAATTTATGACTTTTAAATTAACATATAAACCATTTGGAGAATGCTCAATTTTAATAGAATGGCCTCATGAAATTAATGAAAATATTTTAGAGGATGTGCTTAATTTTAAAGAAAAACTGCAAGCTGTTTTAATTGAACAAGTTATTGAAGTAAAACACGCATATAATTCAATATTAGTAACTTATAATAATTATATTTTCAATTTCAATGAATACATTTCTGAATTAAAAAACATTTACAACAGTTCCGTTGCAAACCAGAAATTAGAGCGTTTTTTATGGACGATACCTGTATGTTATGATGCTGTTTTTGGTTTGGATTTAGAAAGCTTATCGCAAGAGAAAAACATACCAACAGCCGATGTTATTAAATTGCATACCGAAGCCATTTATACGGTTTATTTTATTGGATTTTTACCCGGTTTTTTATACTTGGGAGGCTTAAATGAAATTTTAAATACACCTCGAAAAGCATCACCCAGATTAAAAATAGAACAAGGTGCGGTAGCCATTGGGGGTAATCAAACAGGCGTGTATCCAACCGAGAGTCCTGGAGGTTGGAATATAATTGGAAATACACCCATCTCTTTTTTTAATCCGAATTTAGAAAAGCCTTGTTTTGCCAAGGCTGGAGACAAAATAAAATTCAAGTCGGTTTCAATAGATAATTATAATGATATTAAATTATTGGTTGAAGCAGACGTCTATCAGATAGAAAGCGAGGTGATAGATGCTTAAAGTTATTAAAGGCGGGTTTTATACGTCGGTACAAGACTTTGGCCGATTTGGTTGCCAAGAATTTGGCGTACCAAATTCGGGTGTTATGGATCGATTATCGGCAGCCTTTGCGAATAGTATTTTAGGAAACGATAAAGCATCGGGTGTTTTAGAAATAACCATGGCGGGGCCGACTTTAGAATTTACAAAACGAACCCTTATTTGTATTTCTGGAGCTAACTTGAATCCCAAAATTAATGACCACCCAGTTAAATTAAATAAAGCATTGCATATTGAAGCAGGGGATGTGTTGTCATTTTCAACTTTACAGGAAGGCTTCAGGTGTTATTTAGCTGTTTTAGGCGGTTTTAATGCTGAAATAGTAATGAATAGTCAAAGTATGTATTCAAACATTACCAGCAGAGTTATCTTGTCTAAAAATGATACATTAGATTACACTGAAGTTTTGACTGATAAAATTCATAGCCATGCTTCAATTAAATTTCCTAAAAATCATTTTAATTCAAAATACATAGAAGTTTTTAAAGGGCCCGAGTTCGATTTACTTTCAGACGATCAAAAGAAAATCATTTCGAGTTTTGAGTTTTCAATTTCAAAGAATAATAACAGAATGGCTTATCAGTTAGAAGAGCCTATTAAAAATAATTTAAAGCCCATTATTACCTCGCTTGTTTTGCCAGGAACGGTTCAATTAACACCTGCTGGAAATCTTATTATTTTAATGCGAGACTGCCAAACTACTGGTGGCTATCCCAGGGTTTTACAATTAACAGAACATGCGATAAATATTTTATCTCAAAAATATGTTGGTAAGAAGGTGCAATTTAAATTGATTTAAGCCAATTCTAAGGCAATTTGAATCATTTCCTTAAAGGTAGTTTCTCGTTCTTTGCTGGTGGTTTGCTCTTTAGTAACCAGCGAATCGGATATGGTTAAAATAGCTAAGGCATTTACACTATGTTTGGCAGCAACGGAGTATAATCCGGCTGTTTCCATTTCAACACAAAGCACCCCAAATTCCGACCATTTTTTATAAGATTCTAAATCATCTTCATAAAATGCATCCGAAGTAAACACATTTCCGGCTTTAATAGAAATATTTTTAGATTTTGCAATGTCGACTGCTTTTTGGAATAATTCAAAGTTTGCAGTGGGCGCATAATTTGCTCCATTAAAACGCAGCTCATTAACTCCAGAATTTGAAGAAGCTGCCATAGCAAGTACAATATCTCTTATTTTAACATGGGGTTGATAAGATCCTGCACTTCCCACGCGAATTAAATTTTTTACTTGATATTCTGTAATTAATTCGTGGGCATAAATTGAAATTGAAGGCACGCCCATACCTGTTCCCATTACAGATACTCGTTTGCCGTTATAAAGGCCTGTATAACCAAGCATGCCTCTAATGGTATTAAAACAAACGGCTGCTTCTAAAAATGTTTCAGAAATCCATTTCGCTCGTAAAGGATCTCCCGGCAATAATATGGTTTCGGCAATTTCACCTGGTTTAGCTTCAATGTGTACACTCATAACTTAATAGTTTTTATCTGAGTTAGCCTTTTTTCCGGTAACAATGGAAATGCCAGAAGATGTTCCTAATCGATCGGCACCTGCATGAATATATTCGATGGCGGTTTTAAAATCTTTTATGCCTCCTGAAGCTTTTATTTTGCATTGGTTGTTAGCAATATGTTTCATGAGTTTAACATGGGCTAGAGTAGCACCAGCAGTGCCAAAACCAGTCGAAGTTTTTAGGTAATCTGCACCTGCTTCAATAGCAAGTTCGCTCGCTTTAATAATTTCAGATTCGTCTAAATAGCAGGTTTCTAAAATAACTTTTAAAATATTATTCGGTAAACAGTTTTTAACAGACTTAATATCGTTTTTTACCGCTGTAAATTCCTTGCTTTTTAAATAGCCAATATTAATTACCATGTCAATTTCATCGGCACCATCAAAAAGCGACTGTCTTGTTTCGTAAACTTTACTGGCAGTGCTCATAGCACCTAGCGGAAAACCAATAACCGTACAAATTTTTACAGGCGAATCTTTTAGTAAAATTTTAGCTAATTTTATATAGCAACTGTTAATACAAACGGTTTGAAATTTGTATTTTTTTGCCTCTTCACAAAGCGTAATAATATCTTCTTTTGTAGCGCTAGCCTTTAAATTGGTATGGTCTATATAACTGCTAAGGTGTTTCATGTATTAAACAGGTTTGTATTGAAATCTGCTATACATCAAAGGTATTAACAATTAATTTAATTTTAATGTTTTAGCGCTTGGATATTGTGAAATGATATTACACAAATTTTCTGGCGGATTTGGTCTTTTTCATTTTCGCCTCGTAACTTATTCTGTGAACACCAGTTTCAAGATATTTTAAGGCAATTTCTGAATTATTAATACTTCCAGAAGCTTGAATTTTAGCCTTGTTTTTTAGTGTTTTTTTAATGATTTTAATGGCTGTTAGTGTAGCTCCTCTTTTAGAAAATCCACTAGATGTTTTTACGTAATCTACGTTTGCATCAGTGCAGATTTCACAAGCCTTTACAATTTCATTTTTGCTCAATTCTGAAATTTCGATAATGACTTTCAAGGGCGTATCTCCAATGGCTAATTTTAAATCATTTAAATCCCGTAAAACCGATACGTAATTATGGCTTTTTAGAAGACCTAGATTAATCACAGTTTCAATTTCGTCGGCACCATCGTCTATGGCTTTTTTTGCTTCAAAAATTTTAGCTTCGGTTGACATGGCTCCCAAAGGAAATCCAACAACTGTGGCTATCTTGATATCTGTGTTTTTTAGAAGTTGTTTTGCCAAAGCAACGTAACAACTATTTAAGCAAACAGCGTAAAAGTTGTTGGTAATGGCTTCGTGACAAAAGTCTATAATGTCACGTTCAGTTGATGTCGCTTTTAAAAGCGTATAATCAATGTTTCTGGATATTTCCATGCTATAAATTAGTTCTTGATTTATCTTAGGGATCAATAAATCACAATTATCAAAATAATTGGTTTGGTAGTTAGGGAAATGTAAAATTACAAAATATTTCGATTGAAAATTAAAAAAATGGATATCCGTGTGTTTTTTGTAAGATTTAACGTGTAATATTTTTAAGTGATTCGTTTGCAGGATATTAAAAAAAAAGCAGCATAACTTATTTAAAATAAGTTATGCTGCTTTAAATTATCCAACCATATTAATAGACTAAATTAACATGTATTTGTTACGGAAAAATTAAATTTTGTCGGTAACTAAATCGCCTTGATTTCTAAAAACCAATTCATTATCGAAAGCATCTAGTAAAATAATACTATCTGTAGATACTTTACCAGCCAGTATTTCTTTACTAAGCTTGTTTAGTACTTCTTTTTGAATGACACGTTTTACAGGTCTGGCGCCATATTCAGGATTATAGCCTTTATCTGCTAAATAGGTTATAGCCTCTGGGGTAGCATCGAAAGTAATGCCTTGTTGACCTATCATTTTTGTAATACCTTTTAACTGCAAGCTTACAATTTCTCTTATGTTAGACTGACTAAGCGGTGTAAACATAATGGTATCATCAATACGATTTAAAAACTCGGGTCTAACACTTTGTTTTAAAATAGCTAACACATCTATTTTTGCAGCTTCAATAGCAGAATCGATATCTTTTGTTGCTTCAAAATGTTGTTGAATTACAGAGCTACCAATATTGGATGTCATGATTATAATGGTATTTTTAAAATCGGCAACACGCCCTTTATTGTCTGTTAAATGCCCTTCATCTAGAACCTGTAACAGGATGTTAAACGTATCTGGGTGTGCTTTTTCAATTTCATCTAAAAGCACTACAGAATAGGGTTTTCTTCTTACAGCTTCAGTTAATTGTCCGCCTTCATCATAACCAACATATCCTGGAGGCGCACCTACCAATCTGCTCACGGCATGACGTTCTTGATATTCGCTCATATCAATTCTGGTCATAGCATTTTCATCGTCAAATAAATACTCGGCTAAGGCTTTTGCCAGCTCAGTTTTACCAACACCTGTGGTTCCTAAAAACAAGAAGGTACCAATAGGTTTTTTAGGGTTTTGCAGGCCAGCACGACTTCTACGAACCGCATCACTCACAGCTTCAATAGCTTCCTCTTGACCAACCACACGTTTATGTAATTGATCTTCTAATTTTAGAAGTTTTTCGCGTTCGCTTTGTAGCATTTTTGTCACTGGTATTCCGGTCCATTTTGCTACAACTTCGGCAATATCATCGTAAGTAACTTCTTCTTTAATTAATGAATTGCTATTGGCTTGCTGGTTTGCCAGTATTTTTTGTTGTTCTTCTAGCGTTTGCTGAGCTTCTTTTATTTTACCATAACGTAGTTCGGCTACTTTTCCGTAATCGCCTTCACGTTCGGCTTTTTCGGCTTCTAATTTAAAGTTTTCAATAGCCAGCTTGGTATTTTGTATATTTTCAACAACTTCTTTTTCGCTTTTCCATTTGGCATTAATTTCGTTTCGCTGCTCTTTGATATTCGCTAAATCTGAGCGTAATATTTTTAATTTATTTTCGTCTTTTTCACGTTTGATGGCTTCAATTTCAATTTCTAATTGCATGATTTTTCTATCTAAAACATCAAGTTCTTCAGGTTTAGAATCGATTTCCATACGCAATTTAGAAGCAGCCTCATCCATTAAATCGATGGCTTTATCTGGTAAAAAACGATTGGTAATATAACGTTGTGATAATTCAACAGCACCAATAATGGCTTCATCTTTTATACGTACTTTGTGGTGGGCTTCGTATTTTTCTTTAATACCACGAAGTATGGAAATGGCACTCTCGGTGTCAGGTTCGTCTACCATGACTTTTTGGAAACGACGTTCTAAAGCTTTGTCTTTTTCAAAATATTTTTGATATTCATCTAAAGTAGTTGCTCCAATAGCGCGAAGTTCCCCACGAGCTAAAGCAGGTTTTAAAATGTTAGCTGCATCCATAGCACCTTGGCCGCCACCAGCGCCCACAAGCGTGTGAATTTCATCTATAAAAAGTACGATATCGCCCTCGCTAGTTGTAACTTCTTTTATTACGGCTTTTAAGCGTTCTTCGAATTCACCTTTATATTTAGCACCTGCAATTAAGGCACCCATATCTAAAGCAAAAATTTGTTTGTCTTTAAGGTTTTCGGGAATATCGCCATCGACAATTCTGTGCGCTAAACCTTCGGCAATAGCTGTTTTACCAGTTCCGGGTTCACCAACTAAAATAGGATTGTTCTTGGTTCGACGTGATAAAATTTGAAGAATACGACGTATTTCTTCATCGCGCCCAATCACAGGATCTAATTTTCCATCTTTAGCTAACTGGTTTAAGTTTTTAGCGTATTTGTTAAGTGAATTATAGGTTTCTTCTTGACTTTGAGAAGTTACACGATCGCCTTTACGCAATTCATTTATACTTGCAGTTAAGGTTTTTTCGGTAACACCTTGGTCTTTTAACATTTGAGCTATTTTGCTATTAGATTTAAAAATGGCTATAATTAAATGTTCTACAGACACGTAATCATCGTTCATTTTTTTAGCTATAATAGAAGCTTCGTTAAGGGTTTTGTTAGCTTCACGAGATAGCATAAGTTCACCGCCAGAGACTTTAGCAAAACTTTCAATTTGTTTATCTAAAGTTTTTTCCAGCATAGAAATATTAACATTCAATTTTTTCAAAATGAATGGTAATACATTTTCATCAACTTCAAAAATACCTTTAAAAAAGTGTTCGTTTTCAATTTGTTGATGGCCAAAACTTTGCGCAATTTGTTGCGCTTGTTGTATGGCTTCTTGCGATTTAATTGTATAATTATTTAAGTTCATAGTGTATATTTTTTTTCCGCGAAAGCGAAAATGATTTTTATTAATTTATTTTTACAACTAGAATAGGTCAATAACCTTACCAATGCTTATAGGGAGACAAAATGTCGGTTAAAGCGTTGTTGTTAGTGACTTTTAGTCAGTTGTAAGGTTGCATATCTATTTCGACTTAATAAATTATAAGATACAAAAAATGGGAATATTTAACACATTATTTAGTGGTTCAAATGAACCAAAAAAGGAAAAAAATATACAATGGCTTCCTTTAACCACAAAAACACAATTAGATGATATTCAATCGAAATCATTAACTAAAACACAGGCTATTTTTAAACATTCTACGCGCTGTGGTATTAGCAGAATGGTTTTAAAGCAATTTGAATCTGATTTCAATTTAAATGAAGACCAAATAGATTTGATTTTTTTAGACTTATTAGTTTATCGCGATATTTCAAATGAAATAGCAGAGCGTTTTCAAGTTATGCACGAATCGCCACAAATTTTAATTATAAGAAATGGTGTTGTTGTAGCGCATTCTAGCCATGGTGGAATTAATGATTTAGATATTAATAAATACATATAAAATGCCAACTGCCAGTAACTACTTGTTCGTTTACGGTACTTTGATGCAAGATTTTAAGAATGAGATGTCACAATTTTTGGCGTCTCATTCTCAATTTATAGCACATGGTTACTTTACGGGTAAGCTTTATGAGGTTGATGGTTTTCCAGGCGCCATACCAAGTGATGACGAACATGAAAAGGTTTACGGCAGTGTTTTTAAATTGCATGATATTAATAAAGTTTTTGAAGTTTTAGATGCTTACGAAGGCATCGATAAAACATCTTCTGAGCCTGATTTGTATAATAGGGTATTAGTTGATGTTTCTTTAGACAATAAAGAATCTTTAAGTTGTTGGGTTTATATATACAATTTCCCGGTCGATACTTTAAAACGGATCCCTTCTGGAAACTATAAAAGCTCCATCTAATTTTGTTTCTTTGTAGCGTTTTTAAAACTTTACTATGTTTTCATTTGGTTCGGCAATTTTTCATCCATTAAGCAATAACTTAAAAGATGCTTTGCCTGAAAAATTTACCTTTCCTTTTTATTACAAACCACATCCTTTGAGCCTTCAAGCCGCAGCGAGTTTACAGAATTACTTAGAAAACCAAACCGATTTTGAACATAATTTTGGATTAAATCAAAATCAAAAAGGTTTGCCCATTGGGAAAATGTTTGGTGTTATGGTGGTTACAACCGCAGAAAACAATCTAGGTTATATCGCTGCTTTTTCTGGTAAATTAGCAGATAGCAATGATATAAACGGATTTGTGCCTACTATTTACAACACCCTGCAAACCGATGGGTTTTATAAAATTGGAGAAGCAAAATTAAATGCTATTAATGCTGAAATTGAAACATTAGAAAATGCAACAGAATTAAAAAATAGTCTTCAAGATTTAAATGAAAGTAAGCAAGCCTATGCTTCAGAATTAAAAAATTTTAAAGCCGAAATTAAAGCTGAAAAACAAAAACGAAACGATAGGAGAGCAGCAGCAGAAAAAGACATGAATCCCGAGCGTTATGCTGCGTTTATTGAAGCTTTAAACCAAGAAAGCATCGGTTTTCAAATTAGGTTGAAACATTTAAAACAGTTCTGGGAAACGACTATTGCAGAAAAACAACTGCAACTAGAAACGTTACAAAAACCCATAATTGAATTAAAAACAACTCGCGCCGAATTATCGGCTTCTATACAACAAAAAATTCATCAACAGTATAAATTTTTAAATGCAAAAGGGGAAACCAAAGATTTATTAGATATTTTTAAAGACACCAAAACACCCATTCCTCCCGCAGGTTCTGGTGAATGTGCAGCGCCTAAGTTGTTTCAATATGCCTATAAAAATAATTTAACGCCTGTTGCGATGGCCGAGTTTTGGTGGGGAGCTTCACCAAAGTCTGAGGTTAGAAAGCATCAACAGTTTTATCCGTCTTGCCGAAGTAAATGTGAACCTATTTTAGGACATATGATGCAGGGTTTAAATGTTGAAGATAACCCCATAGAAAATCACATAAGCGAAAGCGTAGCTTTAGAAATAATTTACGAAGATGATTATTTATTGGCTGTTAATAAACCGCACGAATTTCTATCGGTGCCTGGTAAAAATTTAAAGACTTCGGTTTTAACCCAAATGAAGCATTATTTACCAAATGCCACAGGTCCGTTGTTGCTGCATCGTTTGGATATGTCGACATCTGGAATTTTATTAGTGGCTAAAACCAACAGAATTCATAAACATTTACAAAAACAATTTATAGAACGACAAATTAAAAAGCGTTATGTAGCTGTTTTGGATGGTGTTTTAGAAGCTAAAAGCGGCACTATTAATTTACCACTTCGTGTAGATTTAGATAACAGACCCCAACAATTAGTTTGTTATGAGTATGGCAAACCTGCCGAAACTATTTTTGAAACCATATCTATTGATAATGGAAAAACCAGAGTGTATTTCTATCCAGTAACTGGAAGAACACATCAGTTGCGTGTGCATGCAGCACACCAATTTGGTTTAAATACACCTATTTTGGGTGACGATTTATATGGAACAAAAGCCAATAGATTACATTTACACGCCGAACAAATAACATTTACACATCCTATTACAAAAGAAACATTAACATTATTGTGTGACGCGCCTTTTTAAGGGTTATTTTCTAGGGTGAAATTTTTCTACCACTTTAGTTAAATGACTTTTGTCTAAATGCACGTATATTTCGGTAGTGGTTATGCTTTCATGGCCTAACATAAGTTGTATCGATCTTAAATCGGCATTGTTTTGAAGTAAATGGGTCGCGAAAGAATGTCTGAAAGTATGTGGTGAAATGCTTTTTTTTAATCCTATTTTAACGGCTAATTGTTTAATAATAGTAAAAACCATGGCTCGGGTTAATTGTTTGCCTCTGCGATTTAAAAACAAAGTATCTTCAAAACCCGGTTGAATAGTTATGTGGTTGCGAACTTCATCTTTATATATATTGATGAATTTCTGAGTAACATTTACAATAGGAACAAAACGTTGTTTGTCGCCTTTACCTGTTACTTTTATAAAGCCTTCATCAAAAAATAAATCAGACACCTTTAAATTAATTAACTCACTAACCCGCAAACCGCAACCATATAAAGTTTCTAACATGGCCCGATTGCGTTCGCCTTCGGCTTTACTTAAATCTATAGCCTTAATTAGCTGGTCTATTTCTTCTTCAGAGAGCGTATCAGGAAGTTTACGTCCAATTTTGGGAGATTCTATAAAATCCAGAGGGTTTGTTGTTGTGTAATCTTCAAAAATTAAATAATTAAAAAAACTTCTTAAACCAGAAATAATGCGAGATTGCGATCGTGCATTTACAACTTTTGCAGTATCGTAAATAAACTGCTGGATGGTTTCTTGAGTAATAGAAATTGGGGATTGGGTCAGGTTATTTGTCTCGAGATAATTCATTAACTTCTTAATATCTAAAGAATAATTATCTATAGAATTTTTAGAAAGTCCCCGTTCAATTTTTAAATAATCTTGATAATCTTTTAAGGCATGTTCCCATTTCATGGGGTTAAATTAATAAAAAAATCCAGAGCAATATCTGTTCTGGATTTTTAAATTTTTACTTAAATATTTAGTTTAATTTTTTAATGTATATTATAAATTAGGAATTATTAATTCTTGATTTGGATGAATTAAATTAGGGTCTTTTAAAATATTTGTATTCGCTTCAAAAATAGCGGTGTATTTTGCTGCATTACCATAATAGTGTTTTGCTATTTTTCCTAAAGTTTCTCCTTTTTGAACAACGTGTTTTGCAAAAATAGATTCGTCTTCTACATTAATATTTGCTTGAATATCTGTTGGGTTAGAACCACCAATTTCTTTAATTTTATCCCATATTAAATTCTTTTCATATTATGTTTTTGCGGTGCCATTTACTTTTAAAACACCAACGGCTTCAGTGACATCACCATTTTGAATATTAAGTTGTTCGCCTAAATCTAAAACAGGTTGATATTTTGCTTTAATTGTCATAATTTAATTTTATTTATGTTAATAATATCTTACAATTTACTACAAAAATTCGTTTTACAAGAATATTCTGCTTTAATAAAATGTTAATATCAATAGGAAACCATAAAAGACGAAAAGTCACAAAATAATTTATTTACTGATTTTTAGGTAATTATATCAAAATTGTTTATTTTTGCACTCCTTTTAGCGGCGTAGTAATGATAAAAGGACTGAAAATCAAATAATTATAACACTTCTGTACGTTTAGCCGCATAAATCATCTAAGATGTACAGGATACAAAATTTTAATCAGCACATGGCTGAAAACGCAAATCAAGCAGAAGTTGAAGCAACAGACGCTAAAACAGTAGAGGCTCCAGTACAATCTGAAGCTAAAGCAAACCCTGAAAAATTCTTAGCAAATTTTAACTGGCACAACTACCAAGAAGGTATTGATGAAGTTGATGAAAAGCAATTACAAGAATTTGAAAAATTAGTAGCAGAAAATTTCGTAGACACTTTAGATGATGAAGTTGTAGAAGGAACTGTAGTGCACATTTCAGATAGAGATGCTATTATCGATATCAATGCAAAATCTGAAGGTGTTATTTCTTTAAACGAATTCCGTTACAACCCAAACTTAGCCGTAGGCGATAAAGTAGAAGTATTAATTGATGTTCGTGAAGATGCAACAGGACAATTAGTATTATCTCACAGAAAAGCACGTGTTATTAAAGCATGGGATCGTGTTATTAAAGCAAACGAAACTGGTGAAATCGTTAATGGTTTTGTTAAATGCAGAACTAAAGGTGGTATGATTGTAGATGTATTCGGTATCGAAGCATTCTTACCAGGTTCTCAAATTGATGTGAAGCCAATTAGAGATTACGATCAGTACGTAAATAAAACTATGGAATTCAAAGTTGTTAAAATCAACCACGAATTTAAAAACGTAGTAGTATCTCATAAAGCTTTAATTGAAGCTGATATTGAAGTACAGAAAAAAGAAATTATTGGTCAATTAGAAAAAGGTCAAGTATTAGAAGGTGTTGTTAAAAACATTACTTCTTACGGTGTATTCATCGATCTTGGTGGTGTAGATGGTTTAATCCACATTACAGACCTTTCTTGGTCTCGTATTAATCATCCAAACGAGATTGTTGAGTTAGATCAAAAATTAAACGTTGTAATCCTTGATTTTGATGAAAACAAATCAAGAATCCAATTAGGTCTTAAACAATTAAGCAAACACCCATGGGAAGCATTAGCCGATACTGTTGCTGTAGGTGATAAAGTAAAAGGTAAAGTAGTTGTTATTGCAGATTACGGTGCATTTATTGAAGTTGCTGATGGTGTTGAAGGTTTAATTCACGTTTCTGAAATGTCTTGGTCTACACATTTACGTTCTGCACAAGATTTCGTTTCTGTAGGAGATGAAGTTGAAGCAGTTATCTTAACTCTAGATAGAGAAGAGCGTAAAATGTCTTTAGGTATTAAGCAATTAACTGCCGATCCATGGACAGACATTACTACTAAATATCCATTAGGTTCTAAACACACTGGTATCGTTCGTAACTTTACAAACTTTGGTGTATTTGTTGAATTAGAAGAAGGTATAGACGGATTAATTTACATCTCTGATTTATCTTGGACGAAGAAAATTAAACACCCAAGTGAATTCTGTTCAGCTGGTGATAAATTAGAAGTTGTTGTATTAGAATTAGATGTTGAAGGACGTAAATTAAGTTTAGGTCACAAACAAACTACTACAAATCCTTGGGATGCTTACGAAACAGATTTCGCTTTAGAAACTGTACATTCAGGAGTTATTTCTGAAATTGTAGACAAAGGAGCAACTGTAGAATTTAATGAAGATATCGTAGCATTTATTCCTGCTCGTCACCTTGAAAAAGAAGACGGAAGCAAACTTAAAAAAGGAGATACTGCCGATTTCAAAATTATTGAATTTAACAAAGAGTTTAAACGTGTTGTAGCGTCTCACACTGCTATCTTTAAAGCAGAAGAAATTGCAAACGTAAAAGCAGCAGCTAAAAAAGTTGCAGATCAAGCAGCAGAAGCTAAACCAACTTTAGGTGATGCTAACGAAGCTTTACAAGCTCTTAAAGATAAAATGGACGGTAAATCTTAATTATTAAGTAATACTTACATTAAATAACATAAAGCCTTCAAATTATTTTGAAGGCTTTTTTATGAAACTATACTTTTAAAACTATAAATTTTAAAATTTTGCATTACCTTTGTTAACCAAACACGTTTGGATAATTATATGAGTCAAAAAGTTTTACTTAACGCAAAAGAGGTAAACATCATTCTTCATCGATTGGCTTGTCAACTTATTGAAAAACATAACGATTTCTCTAATACCGTATTAATTGGTTTACAGCCACGTGGGGTGTTTTTAGCCGATAGAATTGCAAAAATACTAAGAGAAGATTATAAAGTTAAAAACATTCAATTAGGACATTTAGATATCACTTTTTTTAGAGACGATTTTCGTCGTGGAGAAAAACCATTAGAAGCCAATACAACAAAAATCAATTTTATAGTAGAAGATAAAAATGTTGTTTTTATTGATGATGTTCTTTACACAGGAAGAAGCATAAGAGCTGCATTAACTGCTATACAATCTTTTGGTAGACCCAATGAAATTGAGCTTTTAACACTTATAGACAGACGTTTTAGCAGACATTTACCAATACAACCAAACTACAAGGGGCGTCAGGTAGATGTTATTAATAATGAAAAAGTTAAGGTAAACTGGAAAGAGCAAGATCAAGAAGATTCCGTTTACTTAATAGAAAAATAATAAACCATGAGCGAATTAAGTGTCAATCACTTATTAGGAATCAAATATCTTAACAAACAAGATATAAAACTGATTTTTGAAACTGCCGATCATTTTAAGGAAGTGATTAACAGACCCATTAAAAAAGTACCTTCGCTACGAGATATCACCATTGCCAATTTGTTTTTTGAAAACTCAACAAGAACCAAATTGTCTTTTGAACTTGCCGAAAAGCGATTATCTGCCGATGTGCTAAATTTTTCATCTTCTCAATCTTCTGTTAAGAAAGGTGAAACTTTAATAGACACTGTAAACAATATTTTGTCTATGAAAGTCGATATGGTTGTTATGAGGCATCCTAACCCAGGCGCAGGACTCTTTTTATCTAAACACGTTAAAGCGAGTATTGTAAACGCTGGCGATGGCGCTCACGAGCATCCAACACAAGCCTTGTTAGATTCGTATTCTATACGAGAAAAACTAGGAGAGGTAAAGGGTAAAAAAGTAGTAATTGTAGGCGACATTTTACATAGTAGAGTCGCCCTTTCAAATATTTTTGCCTTGCAATTACAAGGTGCAGAAGTTATGGTTTGCGGCCCCAAAACCTTACTACCAAAATACATTGACAAGTTAGGGGTGAAGGTAGAAACCGACTTAAGAAAGGCGCTAAACTGGTGCGATGTTGCTAATATGCTGCGCGTTCAAAACGAACGTATGGATATAAGCTATTTCCCTTCAACCAGAGAATATACTCAGCAATTTGGTGTTAATAAAGAACTATTAGAATCTTTAAATAAAGAAATAACCATCATGCACCCAGGACCTATTAACCGCGGTGTAGAGATTACTAGTGATGTCGCAGATTCTGGACAATCTATTATTTTAGATCAAGTTCAAAATGGTGTAGCCATTAGAATGGCTGTTATTTATTTATTAGCTTCAAAAATAAAACAGTAAAAAATGATAATCGATCAAGACGGTAATATTGTAATTATTACTCAAGAAAAGTCAACAATAGTAGAGCTTATAAAAAAGTTAGAAGTTGTTTATCCAAAATACAAAAACGATAACATCATTGTAAGCTTATCCACATTAAAACAACTACAATTAGAAGATATTATTGAATTTTTAAGTATCTCAAACAATCATCGTGGGGCAAAGCATTCCTTTGTAATTGTTACAAATAAAATTAATTTAGATATTGTTCCCGATGAAATTTTAGTAGTTCCTACCATTCAAGAAGCTTATGATATTATTGAAATGGAAGAAATGGAACGTGATTTAGGATTTTAAATGAACAAATTTCATCTGGCACAAGTCAATATTGCAAAAATGCTAGGATCATTTAACGATCCAGTAATGAAACCTTTTTTTGATAATGTTGAACGTATGAATGCTATCGCAGATTCAAGTCCGGGTTTTGTTTGGCGACTTAAAGATGAAGATAAAGAAGAAGCCACGCATCTTTTTAAAGAAGATAACTTGATAATTAATTTATCGGTTTGGGAATCACCAAAAGATTTATTTAATTATACCTACCATTCTGGGCATATTGAAGTTTTTAAGCGTAAAAAAGAATGGTTTTCTAAACTAAAAATGTTACATATGGCTTTTTGGTATATTCCAGAACATACCAAGCCCTCTATAAAAGAAGCTCATAACCGATTAATGTATATAAATGCCTATGGTGAAACGCCATATGCCTTTAATTTTAAAAATATATTTAGTGCTGAAGATGCACTAGATTATAAACCAATTACACAATGAAGCTCACTATTTTAGGATGTTATAGTGCTACACCAAGAGCTTTAACAAATACGACATCGCAAGTATTAGAAATAAATAATCATATGTTTTTAATAGATTGTGGTGAGGGTACACAAGTTCAACTGCGAAAGCATAAAATTAAGTTTAATAGAATTAAACATATTTTTATATCGCACCTTCATGGCGATCATTTTTACGGATTGGTAGGGCTTATTTCTACGTTTAGGTTGTTAACTCGTGAAGCAGATTTACATATTTATGGACCTAAAGGAATTAAAGAAATAATTACGCTTCAACTCAAATTAGCAGATTCTTGGACGAATTATAATCTTTATTTTCACGAATTAACCTCTAAGACATCTGAATTAATTTTTGAAGATGAAGAAGTAGAAGTACATACCATACCTCTAGATCACAGGATTTATACAAATGGTTATTTGTTTAAAGAAAAAGAAGGTAACCGAAAACTAGATATCAATCTTGTAGAAGAAGCTAACATTAATGTAGCTTATTATAGAAAATTAGCTCAAGGTTTTGATGTTTTAAATGAAGATGGCATCTTAATTAAAAATAGTACGGTTACTAAAGCCGGGGCAAAACCAAAAAGTTATGCATTTTGTAGCGACACCATGTATAAAGTAGATATAGTTCCTATAATTAAAAATGTAGATGTTTTGTATCACGAATCTACTTTTTTAGATAAAAATGCCAATTTAGCTACTAAAACAAAACATTCAACAGCTAAAGAAGCTGCTAGCATAGCTAAGCAAGCGAATGCGGGAACTTTGTTACTTGGACATTATTCTACCAGATATGGCGACTTAAACTTGTTTAAAGAAGAAGCAGAAGAAGTCTTTGACTCTGTAGAACTTAGTGAAGATGGTAAAGAATTCGAATTTTAGAAATTACTTTAAAATTTTAAATTATTTTTTTTAGTGTTATGAATGAAGATTTAAGCGATTACAGAAAATCCTATGACAAAGGAGAACTGTTAAAAAAAGATGTTCCTGAAAATCCTATGGAATTATTTCAAAAGTGGTTTTATGAAGTAGATACTTATTTTACTCAAGATGAAACCAATGCCATGACACTTTCTACTATGGGTTTAGATGGTTATCCAAAAAACAGAATTGTTCTTTTAAAACGCTATACACACGAAGGTTTTATTTTTTTTACTAATTACAAAAGTGAAAAGGGCAGAGCTATTGAAAAGAACCCTAAGGTATGTTTGTCTTTTTTTTGGCATGGAGCCGAAAGACAAATTATAATTAAAGGTGATGCCGAAAAATTACCAGAAAATTTAAGTGATGGTTATTTTGAGTCGAGACCGCGAGGCAGTCAATTAGGTGCTTGGGCATCAAACCAAAGCGAAATTGTAGAAAATCGTGAAGCTCTAGAAAATAAATTAAAATCGTTAGAAGCTTCTTTTGAAAACAAAGAAGTTCCTAGACCACCACACTGGGGAGGTTATATTGTAAAGCCATTTGAAATTGAATTCTGGCAGGGTAGAGCTAACAGATTACACGATAGAATTTCTTATAGATTGCAAGATGACTATTCCTGGTTAATTAACCGATTATGTCCTTAAATTTCGGTTGAAATGCAAATCAACTTCTTTTTTTAACAAAAAATATCGATGAAATACATATTATAGCGACATAATACTAGTTTTTAATCGATTTTAACATTTCTTTAACATTTTATACGAGTTAGGTTTCTATTTTTACTAAACCAAATCTAAAATACCTAACCTATGAAACTTTTTACAAAACTTTTTTTATTGCTTTTTCTTGCAATATTATCTTTTTCTTGCACAACTGATAGCATAGACACGCGAGTAGAAAACATAGAACTTAGTTTAATTACTCCAGAGGATAAAACAATCGAAATTGAGATTCTTGAACTTATAAACAACTATCGTTTATCTAAAGGATTAAATGCTTTAAAGAATATGAGTGTTGTAAAATCGGTAGCATACACCCACACAGATTATATGGTAGAGAATAATGAAGTTTCTCATGCCAATTTCACAAAAAGAAGTCAATATTTAAAACAATATGAAGGTGCTAAAAGTGTATCTGAAAATGTTGCTTACGGTTATACTTCTGCCGAGTCTGTTGTTAGTGCCTGGATTAAAAGTGAAGGACATCGCGTAAATATTGAAGGTGATTTTACTAATTTCGATATCTCTGCTGAAGAAAACGATGAAGGAAAGTGGTACTACACCAATATTTTTATAAAAAAATAATACTTTAAAACGATATAAAAGTAAAAGACTATTAAATGTATAATAGTATATATTTAATAGTCTTTTACTTTTTAAAAAAATTAATAGCTTCTTAAGTTATTGATTTTAGATTATGGTAAGAAACCTCTCTTGATGGAGAGGTTTCTTTATTTAAGATACTATTTCATTTTTATAATTATAAACTGCGTACGTCTATTTAACTGATGTTGTGATTCTAAACAATTTTTAGATCCATCACAGTCGTTTGTTAATTTTTGTTCTCCAAAACCTTCATAAGACACAATTCGTTCGGGTTTTATGCCTTTAGAAATTAGATAATTATAAGTGGATTTAGCACGATTAACAGACAAATCAATATTATAGGCATCGGTACCTCGCGAATCTGTGTAAGACTCTAATTTAATGGTCATTTTAGGATATTCGTTCGTCATTAAATTAACGACTTTATCTAATTCTTTGGCGGCATCTGGTCTAATGTTGTATTTATCAAAATCGAAGTAAATGGTGTTTAATTCGGCTAATAAAACAACATCTTCAATAGGATTTAATATAATATCTTGTTTAATTTTAATGTCACTTACTTTTAATTTTTTTGAGGTGAATTTTTCGGTGCCAGTTATAAATTTGTTTTTTTCTGCAGTAATAACAAAATCATTATTCCTTTCAATGGTTATAGAGTAAAAACCCAAGTCATCCGATTCAATTTTTGTTATTTCATTATTCGAATCGTCATAAAGTATTACAGTAGCCTTAGCAATAGGTTTGCTGTTTACCGCATCGATAATGAAGCCTTCAACTTTTAAATCGGGAATTCTATTATATGCATATATATCGTCGCTTCCTTTTCCGCCGCGTCTGTTTGAAGCAAAATAACCTGTTAAGCCATCAGGATTCATAGTAAACGAAAAATCATCTTTGCTAGAATTTACAGGAATTCCTAAATTTATAACACTTACTATATCTTTGTTTTTGTTCGTTGAAGTTGCAAAAACATCAAGCAAGCCTAAACCAGGATGCCCTTCAGAAGAGAAAAACAAAACATCTTCATTATTTATAAAGGGGAATACTTCATTTTCATCGGTATTTACAACATCACCTAAATTTACAGGAGCCCCAAAATTTCCGTTAGAATCAATATCAACATAAAAAATATCTGAACCCCCTAAAGCGCCGGGCATATCAGATGCAAAATATAGTTTCGTTCCGTCTCTATTTAAAGCTGGATGACCACAAGAATATTCATCACTATTAAATTTCAATTCTTCAACATTTGTCCAAACACTATCAATTAAGGATGCTTTGTAAATTTTTAAATTACTAATTCCTTTTTTGTCCTTTTTTAAGGTTTTTTCAATGAAATTATTTCTAGAAAAGTACATGGTTTTTCCATCGGGAGAAATAGTTACGGGACCATCATGATAAATACTATTAACATCGCCTGGTAATTTCGATTTATAGAAGGGTTTAGATGTTTTAGCATCTTTGTCTGTTACATAAACATCTAAAAAAGGTTCTTTATTCCAACCATATAGATGTTTTGTAGAAACGCCTTCGTCTTGAGCGGAGGTATAGTATATTTTATTTTGATGTTCGTAAGCTCCAAAATCACTGTATTTGGAGTTGAAATCTACGTTAGATAAGAAGTAATTTGGTTTTGCATTAAATATGGAGGTAATAAAGTTGTCGTCTTTTAAAAACTTAACATCTTTTAATTTACCTCCAGATTTTTTAAATTTTTTTAGCCAAACACGAGATTCCTTATAGTTTTTAACGCCTCTAAGCGCTTGAGCATATTTGTAATAATACTCGATAGGTATATTAGGCTGTTCAACAGTTTTTTGGTAATAAACCAAAGCACTGTCTGGATTTCTCATAAAGGTATAGCAATCTGCTAAGCGTCTGCTGGCATAATCGGCTTGATAGTCTTTATTTATTAAGTCTTTGTAGGCCTCAGCGGCATCGACAAACGCAAATTTATTAAATAAATTATCGGCCTTTTTAACCTTAGATTGTTGAGCAAATAGGCATAAATTAAAAAGTAAAACTATATAAACAGTGATGTATTTTTTTAATTTCATTTTTTATAAATAGTATTAAAAAAAGTCTCAGATAAATTTAGTTTTAACTTTCAATTTAAAACTATTCCATTTTAACAACAATAAATTGTGTACGTCTGTTTAACTGATGTGCTTCTTCTTCACATTTAGCACCGTCTTCACAACCATTGGTTAATCTTCTTTCTCCAAAACCTTCGTGTTCTGTAATTCTAGAAGGATCAATACCTTTAGAAATTAAATATTCGTATGTTGAGTTTGCTCTGTCTATAGATAATTTATCATTATAAGATAATGTACCTCTAGAATCTGTATGAGATTCAATTCGTATGACCATATCTGGATAAACATTTTGCATGAGATTTACTATTTTATCTAATTCTAAAGCAGCATCTTTTCTAATGTTATGTTTATCGAAATCGAAATAAATGGTATTTAATTCGGCAAGTTTAACAACATCTTCAACAGGATTCAACAATAAATTAGCTGTGATTTTTGTTAATTCTGTTTGTAAATTTTTTGAGGTGAATGTTCTGTAATCCTCTATATATTTTTCATGACTACCTACAATTTTGTAATCTTTGTTTCTATCTATATTTATAGAGTAATACCCTTTATCATCTGTTTCCATATAGGCGATTTTATTATTAGAACCGTCGTATAAAGTAATTTTAGAGTTTGGTATTGGGTTGTTGTTTATAGCATCAGAAACCACACCTTCAACAATTAAATAGGGCACACGGTTGTAGGCATAAATGTCATCATCGCCTTGTCCGCCAGATCTATTTGAAGCAAAATAACCTGTGGTTGCATCGGGATTCATAGTAAAAGAGAAATCATCTTTACTAGAATTCACAGGAACACCTAAGTTTATAACATCAATGATATCGCCGTTTTCATTATTTATACTAGCAAACACATCTAAAAGACCCAATCCAACATGTCCATCTGAAGAGAAGAAAAGCGTCTCTTCACTGTTTATAAATGGAAAACCTTCTGCTCCAGCAGTATTAATAACATTACCTAAATTTTTAGGCTCTCCTAAAGAACCATCTTTTAAAATATCGACTACGTAGATATCCGACCCTCCAAAACCTCCAGGTCTGTCTGAAGAAAAATATAATTTTGAATCATCACTGTTTAAAGCCGCATGTTGTGTAGAGTAGTCGTCACTATTAATTGATAACTCTTCAATATCTGTCCATAGACTATCTTTTAAAGTGGCTCTGTAAATTTTCATGGTTGTTAAACCGTGTTCATCTTTTTTCTCAACATTATCTTTGAAATTATTTCGAGAAAAATACATGTGTTTTCCGTCTTTAGTAATCGTTACGGGACCATCATGAAAAATAGTATTTACATCGCCTTCAATTTTATTGGTGTAATCTGGATTAACTTTAGAATCTTCATCGACTACATAAACATCTAAAAACGGTTGTTCATTCCAACCATACAAGCGTTTTATGGCATAGCCTTCATCTCTTGAAGAAGTAAAATAAATTTTTCCATTGTGTTTTATAGCACCAAAGTCACTAAATTTTGAATTAAAATTTACTTTGTCTAAGAAATATTGTTGCTTGGCATTAAAAATATTACTAATAAAATTAATGTCTTTAGAAAAATCGTTCGAATTTACAACGCCTCCAGAATCTTTGAAGCGTTCTAACCAAATTTGAGATTCTTTATAATCTTTAATACCACGAAGTGATTGCGCGTAGCTGTAATAATAATCGATTGGCGCATTTTTTTGCTCAACCACTTTTTTATAATACATCGCTGCATTTTTTGGATCTCTCATTAAAGCATAACAGTCGGCTAACTTTCTGGTTGCATAGTCTGTATTATAGTTGTTTTCAATAAGTTCTTTGTATAGCTCGGTCGCTTTTACAAATGAAAATTTATTGAATAGGGTATCGGCTCGTTTCTGTTTTCCTTGTTGAGCAAAAACAGATAAACTTAGCATTAATGCTATGGTAACTAATATGTAATTTTTGATTTTCATATTATATAGTTCTAGAAATATCTTGGTGATTTTAATTTAGAGCTCAAGAATTTAAATTCGTAAATGAGCATTAATTCGTGTGTACCGTTTGAATAACGTGATATGTCAGAAATTGGTTTTTCATAAGCATATCCAATACGTAACTGTCTTGAAATTTGAAAATCTGCAAAACCGCCAATAGCACCAGCAGATTCATTAATTCTATAAGAAGCACCTAGCCAAAATTTCTCATTAAACAAAAAGTTTGCTGTTAAGTCGTAAGAAAGCGGGGCACCATTGGTTGCTTTAATTAAATACGATGGTTTGAATTTTAAATTTTGACTTAAATCGAAAACATAGCCACCTGTAAAATAATAGCTCAAACGTTCTAAAGCTTCATAACCTTGTTCTCTGTTTCTATCAGTTTTAAGAACTCTTGGAGTTGATAAACCTAAATACCATCTATTAGTACTCCAGTAAACACCCAGACCAATATTAGGAGACCATCTATCTTCAATTCCGTAAATTAACTGGTCGTTACTTTCGGAAGCTCTAAAGTCGGGATCTAAACTGTATTGAGTAAATCCACCTTTTATACCAAAGGCTAACTTACCATTTTGCCCTGTTGGAATAGCATATGAAAAATCGGTATATAAATACGAGAAGTTTTCTGGACCTAAATCATCTTTAATAAATGATAAACCTAAACCAATTCTGTCATTTCGCAAAGGCGTATGAATAGAAAGTGTTTGTGTTGTAGGACCTCCATCAAAACCAACCCATTGGCTTCTATGTAATCCAACGATGCTTAAAGCTTCTCGACTACCAGCATATGCGGGATTGACTGAAATCGTATTAAACATGTACTGAGTAAATTGAGGCAATTGTTGAGCAACAGATACAGTAACAGTACAGCTAAACAGTACGATAGCGATTATGTTATGTTTTAAAAGTTTCATAGGTTAACGTTTTTATTTTGTTCCTAAATAAACTGGACCTGTAAAAGGAGCCAATCCACTATTTTTTAAGATTACTATATAATAATAAGTTCCACTTGGCACTTTTCCAGCATTACCAATAGATGATTTAGGTGCAGCTCCATCCCAGTCACCTTGTCCTTCACCAATGGTGTAATTTGTTGATTCATAAATTAAAGCACCCCATCTGTTGAATATTTTAACATCGGCTTCGAAACCACAGAATTCAATGCCTTTAATATCGAATGTTTCGTTATACATATCTCCATTTGGAGTTACAGCTTTAGAAATTTCAACAGATTCTCTTGAACAATCGGGTTGTGGTGCGGGTAATACAAGACAATTTTCGTTTATATAAACATCTACATCTACGCTAGTTGCACAAGCACCATCTGCAATTGTATATCTGAAAGTGTAAGTTTCTAAACCAACCCCACCGTTAGCAGGGTCGAAAACACTACCTTCTAAAGTTAATCCATCACCAGAAACTATTGACCAGGTTCCGTTAATATCAACTTCACCAGATAAGAAATCAAATAAATTAATTGGGCCATCATCAATACATCTGTCACCATCTGTTACAGTAATTGTATTTGTTTGAACATTTATTACCTGGGTAAATACGGCATCATTACAACCATCACTTACAGTCCAAGTTCTAATAATTTGATAGCTAGATTCATTACTTTGAATGGTCTCTGTTGTATAATCAACAGTTACATCAGCAGCACAATTATCTTTAAATTCTAGTGTTGGTTTTTCTGGTATGTTTTGACACGTAACAGAAATATTCTCATTTAAATTAAATCCATCAGCTAAAGTAGGTGCTGTAGTATCTTGAACGGTTATTATTTGATCAGCTGAAGTTGTGTTACCACATTCATCGGTAGCTGTCCAAGTTCTAGTGATAATATAGCTGTTTGTACAATCGCCTTGAGTTACCACATCAGATTTAGTGATAGTTACCGTGCCACAAGTATCAGCACCAGTAGCTACACCATTAGAAGCACTAGACTCATCGGCAGTACATTCTATAGTAACATCAGCAGGTACAGTGATAGTAGGTGGTGTTGTATCAATTACAGTTATTTTTTGATCAGCTGAAGTTGAGTTACCACATTCATCAGTAGCTGTCCAAGTTCTAATAATGGTTTTAGTATTACCACAAGTAGTAGTTACCACATCAGATTCAGTGATAATTACCGTACCACAAGTATCAGTACCAGTAGCTACACCATTAGAAGCACTAGACTCATCGGCAGTACATTCTATAGTAACATCAGCAGGTACCGTTATTGTAGGCGGTGTTGTATCAATTACAGTTATTTTTTGATCAGCTGAAGTTGAGTTACCACATTCATCAGTAGCTGTCCAAGTTCTAATAATTGTTTTAGTATTACCACAAGCAGTAGTCACCACATCAGATTCAGTAATAGTTACCGTACCACAAGTATCAGCCCCAGTAGCTACACCATTAGAAGCACTAGACTCATCGGCAGTACATTCTATAGTAACATCAGCAGGTACCGTTATTGTAGGCGGTGTTGTATCAATTACAGTTATTTTTTGATCAGCTGAAGTTGAGTTACCACATTCATCAGTAGCTGTCCAAGTTCTAATAATGGTTTTAGTATTACCACAAGTAGTAGTTACCACATCAGATTCAGTGATAATTACCGTACCACAAGTATCAGTACCAGTAGCTACACCATTAGAAGCACTAGACTCATCGGCAGTACATTCTATAGTAACATCAGCAGGAACAGTTATTGTAGGCGGTGTTGTATCAATTACAGTTATTTTTTGATCAGCTGAAGTTGTGTTACCACATTCATCGGTAGCTGTCCAAGTTCTAGTGATAATATAGCTGTTTGTACAATCGCCTTGAGTTACCACATCAGATTTAGTGATAGTTACCGTGCCACAAGTATCAGCACCAGTAGCTACACCATTAGAAGCACTAGACTCATCGGCAGTACATTCTATAGTAACATCAGCAGGTACAGTGATAGTAGGTGGTGTTGTATCAATTACAGTTATTTTTTGATCAGCTGAAGTTGAGTTACCACATTCATCAGTAGCTGTCCAAGTTCTAATAATGGTTTTAGTATTACCACAAGTAGTAGTTACCACATCAGATTCAGTGATAATTACCGTACCACAAGTATCAGTACCAGTAGCTACACCATTAGAAGCACTAGACTCATCGGCAGTACATTCTATAGTAACATCAGCAGGTACCGTTATTGTAGGCGGTGTTGTATCAATTACAGTTATTTTTTGATCAGCTGAAGTTGAGTTACCACATTCATCAGTAGCTGTCCAAGTTCTAATAATTGTTTTAGTATTACCACAAGCAGTAGTCACCACATCAGATTCAGTAATAGTTACCGTACCACAAGTATCAGCCCCAGTAGCTACACCATTAGAAGCACTAGACTCATCGGCAGTACATTCTATAGTAACATCAGCAGGTACCGTTATTGTAGGCGGTGTTGTATCAATTACAGTTATTTTTTGATCAGCTGAAGTTGAGTTACCACATTCATCAGTAGCTGTCCAAGTTCTAATAATGGTTTTAGTATTACCACAAGTAGTAGTTACCACATCAGATTCAGTGATAATTACCGTACCACAAGTATCAGTACCAGTAGCTACACCATTAGAAGCACTAGACTCATCGGCAGTACATTCTATAGTAACATCAGCAGGAACAGTTATTGTAGGCGGTGTTGTATCAATTACAGTTATTTTTTGATCAGCTGAAGTTGAGTTACCACATTCATCAGTAGCTGTCCAAGTTCTAATAATGGTTTTAGTATTACCACAAGTAGTAGTTACCACATCAGATTCAGTGATAATTACCGTACCACAAGTATCAGTACCAGTAGCTACACCATTAGAAGCACTAGACTCATCGGCAGTACATTCTATAGTAACATCAGCAGGTACCGTTATTGTAGGCGGTGTTGTATCAATTACAGTTATTTTTTGATCAGCTGAAGTTGAGTTACCACATTCATCAGTAGCTGTCCAAGTTCTAATAATGGTTTTAGTATTACCACAAGTAGTAGTTACCACATCAGATTCAGTGATAGTTACCGTACCACAAGTATCAGCCCCAGTAGCTACACCATTAGAAGCACTAGACTCATCGGCAGTACATTCTATAGTAACATCAGCAGGTACCGTTATTGTAGGCGGTGTTGTATCAATTACAGTTATTTTTTGATCAGCTGAAGTTGAGTTACCACATTCATCAGTAGCTGTCCAAGTTCTAATAATGGTTTTAGTATTACCACAAGTAGTAGTTACCACATCAGATTCAGTGATAGTTACCGTACCACAAGTATCAGCCCCAGTAGCTACACCATTAGAAGCACTAGACTCATCGGCAGTACATTCTATAGTAACATCAGCAGGTACCGTTATTGTAGGCGGTGTTGTATCAATTACAGTTATTTTTTGATCAGCTGAAGTTGAGTTACCACATTCATCAGTAGCTGTCCAAGTTCTAATAATTGTTTTAGTATTACCACAAGCAGTAGTCACCACATCAGATTCAGTGATAGTTACCGTACCACAAGTATCAGCCCCAGTAGCTACACCATTAGAAGCACTAGACTCATCGGCAGTACATTCTATAGTAACATCAGCAGGTACCGTTATTGTAGGCGGTGTTGTATCAATTACAGTTATTTTTTGATCAGCTGAAGTTGAGTTACCACATTCATCAGTAGCTGTCCAAGTTCTAATAATGGTTTTAGTATTACCACAAGCAGTAGTCACCACATCAGATTCAGTGATAGTTACCGTACCACAAGTATCAGCCCCAGTAGCTACACCATTAGAAGCACTAGACTAATCGGCAGTACATTCTATAGTAACATCAGCAGGTACAGTTATTGTAGGCGGTGTTGTATCAATTACAGTTATTTTTTGATCAGCTGAAGTTGAGTTACCACATTCATCAGTAGCTGTCCAAGTTCTAATAATTGTTTTAGTATTACCACAAGCAGTAGTCACCACATCAGATTCAGTGATAGTTACCGTACCACAAGTATCAGCCCCAGTTGCTACACCATTAGAAGCACTAGACTCATCGGCAGTACATTCTATAGTAACATCAGCAGGAACAGTTATTGTAGGCGGTGTTGTATCAATCACAGTTATTTTTTGATCAGCTGAAGTTGAGTTACCACATTCATCAGTAGCTGTCCAAGTTCTAATAATTGTTTTAGTATTACCACAAGCAGTAGTCACCACATCAGATTCAGTGATAGTTACCAATCCACAAGCGTCTCCTCCTGTAGCCACACCATTAGTAGCACTAGACTCATCGGCAGTACATTCTATAGTAACATCAGCAGGTACAGTTATTGTAGGCGGTGTATTATCTTTAATAACAAATTTAGCAACAGTGTTGGTAGTATTACCACAAGCATCAGTTGCAGTAAAAGTAACATTAGCCATTCCTGTATTTCCGCATTCATCTGATAAAGTAGTAAAGTTGTTTGTCCATTCAATTGCAGAACAATCATCGGTAGCCGTTGCTCCTCCGTTGGAAGCAAGCCAATCAGTTAATTCTTGAATATTTCCTGAACCATCACACTCAGCAAGATAGTCACTCGCTTGTGTAGTTATACTTGGCGGAATATTATCTTGTATGTGATAAACTGCTGAAGTTTGTGAAAAATTCCCACAGGCATCCGTGGCAGTGAAAGTAACAGTAATACCTTTACCTTCTTTACATCTTACACTTGTGTTTTGACCATAATCATTTGTCCAAGTTACTGTACTACAATTATCGGTTGCAGTTACACCTGCATGATTATCTAACCAATTTTGCAGAGCATTCGGATCTGTAATCCCACACTCTATATCAATGTCTAATTTATTAGATTCATCTATTACTGGAGGTGTATTATCATCTACTATGATAGTTTGAATAACATTTATTGAATTTCCTGAAGGGTCTGTGATAGAGTAAGTTCTCATAATATTACCACCACACGCATCTGGATTTAATGAACTATCAGAAACAAATTCAACTTTTGTACTACAATTGTCATTCTCATCTAAAACAACTGAAACATCAGGAGCAGGAATATCTGAAACACATTGAACAGAAATAGAATCAGGATTACTTGCAGTAGGCGGTACATTATCTTGTACAGTTACTGTAGCAGTACAAGTAGAAGCATTACCATTAACATCAGTAACAGTAAGCGTTACCGTATTATCACCAACCTCAGCACAAGTAAAATCTGTTTGAGAAAGCGTTATAGTATCAACGGCACAATTATCAGAAGATCCGTTATCAACTTGAGCAGGTGTTACTGAAGCATTACCAGCAGCATCAAGTTGAATAGTTACATTTTGACAAAGCGCAGTAGGCGGTACATTATCTTGCACAGTTACTGTAGCAGTACAAGTAGAAGCATTACCATTAACATCAGTAACAGTAAGCGTTACCGTATTATCACCAACCTCAGCACAAGTAAAATCTGTTTGAGAAAGCGTTATAGTATCAACGGCACAATTATCAGAAGATCCATTATCAACTTGAGCCGGTGTTACCGAAGCATTACCAGTAGCATCAAGTTGAATAGTTACATTTTGACAAAGCGCAGTAGGCGGTACATTATCTTGTACAGTTACTGTAGCAGTACAAGTAGAAGCATTACCATTAACATCAGTAACAGTAAGCGTTACCGTATTATCACCAACCTCAGCACAAGTAAAATCTGTTTGAGAAAGCGTTATAGTATCAACGGCACAATTATCAGAAGATCCGTTATCAACTTGAGCCGGTGTTACCGAAGCATTACCAGTAGCATCAAGTTGTATAGTTACATTTTGACAAAGCGCAGTAGGCGGTACATTATCTTGCACAGTTACTGTAGCAGTACAAGTAGAAGCATTACCATTAACATCAGTAACAGTAAGTGTTACCGTATTATCACCAACCTCAGCACAAGTAAAATCTGTTTGAGAAAGCGTTATAGTATCAACGGCACAATTATCAGAAGATCCGTTATCAACTTGAGCCGGTGTTACCGAAGCATTACCAGTAGCATCAAGTTGTATAGTTACATTTTGACAAAGCGCAGTAGGCGGTACATTATCTTGTACAGTTACTGTAGCAGTACAAGTAGAAGCATTACCATTAACATCAGTAACAGTAAGCGTTACCGTATTATCACCAACCTCAGCACAAGTAAAATCTGTTTGAGAAAGCGTTATAGTATCAACGGCACAATTATCAGAAGATCCGTTATCAACTTGAGCCGGTGTTACCGAAGCATTACCAGTAGCATCAAGTTGTATAGTTACATTTTGACAAAGCGCAGTAGGCGGTACATTATCTTGCACAGTTACTGTAGCAGTACAAGTAGAAGCATTACCATTAACATCAGTAACAGTAAGCGTTACCGTATTATCACCAACCTCAGCACAAGTAAAATCTGTTTGAGAAAGCGTTATAGTATCAACGGCACAATTATCAGAAGATCCGTTATCAACTTGAGCCGGTGTTACCGAAGCATTACCAGTAGCATCAAGTTGTATAGTTACATTTTGACAAAGCGCAGTAGGCGGTACATTATCTTGTACAGTTACTGTAGCAGTACAAGTAGAAGCATTACCATTAACATCAGTAACAGTAAGCGTTACCGTATTATCACCAACCTCAGCACAAGTAAAATCTGTTTGAGAAAGCGTTATAGTATCAACGGCACAATTATCAGAAGATCCGTTATCAACTTGAGCCGGTGTTACCGAAGCATTACCAGTAGCATCAAGTTGTATAGTTACATTTTGACAAAGCGCAGTAGGCGGTACATTATCTTGCACAGTTACTGTAGCGGTACAAGTAGAAGCATTACCATTAACATCAGTAACAGTAAGCGTTACCGTATTATCACCAACCTCAGCACAAGTAAAATCTGTTTGAGAAAGCGTTATAGTATCAACGGCACAATTATCAGAAGATCCGTTATCAACTTGAGCCGGTGTTACCGAAGCATTACCAGTAGCATCAAGTTGTATAGTTACATTTTGACAAAGCGCAGTAGGCGGTACATTATCTTGCACAGTTACTGTAGCAGTACAAGTAGAAGCATTACCATTAACATCAGTAACAGTAAGCGTTACCGTATTATCACCAACCTCAGCACAAGTAAAATCTGTTTGAGAAAGCGTTATAGTATCAACGGCACAATTATCAGAAGATCCGTTATCAACTTGAGCCGGTGTTACCGAAGCATTACCAGTAGCATCAAGTTGAATAGTTACATTTTGACAAAGCGCAGTAGGCGGTACATTATCTTGTACAGTTACTGTAGCAGTACAAGTATCAGTATTACCCGAATCATCTGTAACAGTAAGTGTTACTTGATTAGCTCCTACATCAGCACATGAAAAAGATGTTTTTGAAGCAGATAATGTTATTGTTCCACATGCATCAGTCGAACCCCCATCAATATCAGCTGGAACTATAGTGGCACTACCACTACTATCAAGTTGAATAGTTATATTTTTACAAAGTGCATTAGGATTAATATTATCAGCAATTGTTATAATCTGTGTTGAAGTGTCATTATTACAATCAGCTATAGCACCATCTGCATCTGAAACCTTTAACGTAACTGTCTTATCTCCAAATGTCGAAAATGTATGAGAAGGATTTTGTAAAGTACTAGTAGTACCATCTCCAAAATCCCAGAGATATACTACTGGAGCACCACCTGGATATGGATCTGAAGATGTATCGGTGAAATTTATTGTTTTACCACAATTAGCATCAACTGAATAAGTATATGAAGAAGTAATTGCAGGTAAAAAATCAAGTTGAATTATAGCATCAATTTCTACGATTTGAGCTAAACAATCTCCAGAACTTCCTAAAGGTATTTCAACTGTAATAGTAAATTCGTATAGACCAGGAACACTTACAGTTACATTTGTATCTTCACTTGTTGGTGATGAAAACTGTGAAGTACCAGGTCCACCTGTTTGAGTCCATTGATACGAACTAACAGTGATACCATCCGGTATATTACCTATAGTGGCATCTAAAAAAGCTGTATCAAAACAAACATTATTCCCTACACCTCCTATTACAGCAACATCAGAATCTATTTTTGGAGTTCCTCCTGCCTCAATTAAATCAGCAAAAATCAAACAAACATTACCTCCTCCTGTACAAGCAGAATATCTTACACCACCAATATAAATGGTTCTTGTATTGTTACAAGAACTTGATGTAGATCCAAGGGCACCGGTTTGTTTACCAATATCTGTAATGTTTTCAATATCAATAGCGGTGTTTTCAGCGAGAGTAAGTTCTACACTGTTATTGGCCCACAATATTTGTCCTCCGTTTTTAATTTCAATTCTATTAATATGCGATGGAATTGTTGTGTTTGCTAGTAATGTAATATCAATTCCATTAGGTATAATAACTACACCATTACATGTGTTTTGATTAGTATTTAACCAGGTGACAAATTGTGCTCCAGTAAAGTTACTAGGTACTGTACATTGCGCTTGAATCTGTGTAAATCCAACAAAAATAAATAGTATGAGAGCTATATACTTTTTTAGATTGTTATTAATTTTAAAAGTAATTGTTTTCATAAATTGGGTGTTTTATTAAACTACAGCAACCTTGTTATATGTTTTTAATTTATTATAGGCTATATATGGTCACAATTATGGCAATGCTATTTTGCGCATAATTATTATCTTGAGGGAAGAATTAGTTTTATGAATACAAATCCATATTATATATATTAGATTCGATATCATAATTAAATGATTAATAGCTACTAACAAAAGAACGTATATATGTTTTCATGTTCAAAAAAAACTCGTCAAACGCCTATATATTCGATTATCGGAATTGATTTACAATTAATCGATACATAATTGTATTTCATCGATAAAAAATTTGATATTTAACAACATATTTTATTTAGATATTTATTTAATTAATTTTAAAAAAACGAATTTACGCATTTTATCGAATATATTACGCGTTTAACCGATAAAATTTACATTTCAACGATAATATGAAAAAATTAATACTTATTAGACATGCAAAATCTTCTTGGAAGTTTAATGTCATAGATCATGAAAGGCCTTTAGAAACAAGGGGTTTAAACGATGCTTTGTTAGTTTCTAAACATTTGTTAAGAAGTCAATTAGAGGTTGATTTAGTTTTGTGCAGTGATGCTATTAGAACTAAAAAAACGGCTGAAATCTTCAATAATTGCTTAAAAATCGACGAAAAGCACATTGTTTTTAATCATGATTTGTATGATTTCGAAGGGTCTAGTCTGTTAAAAGTTATAAAATCCTGTAATAATTCGGTAGATACATTAATGGTTTTTGGACATAATCATGCATTAACATACTTTGTTAATACGTTTGGAGATCGATATATCGATAATGTCCCTACTTCTGGCGTTGTAATTATAGAATTCAATATTGATAATTGGAAAGATTTAAAACAAGGAAAAACATTACAAACATTATTTCCCAAAGATTTTCGAGAATTAAGTTAAAATAATTGTTATATACTTCCTATATATAAAGTCTATTTTAAGTAAATAAGATATATTTGTGAAGGTATAATTATACGTTTATTAGAATGACAAAACCCGAAATTCACGAAAACCTTTATATAAACAGAGAAATTAGTTGGTTACAATTCAATGCCAGAGTACTTCAGGAAGCATCAGATGAAACCGTACCATTAATTGAACGTTTGCGTTTTGCAGGCATCTTTTCAAATAATTTAGATGAATTTTTTAAAGTGCGTTATGCAACCGTTAAACGTATCGTTGAAGCTGGAAAAGGTGGGAAAAACGAGCTCGGTGGTATTAGGGCTAAAGAACTTCTCGAAATAATTACACAAATAGTTATTGAACAGCAAACAGAGAGCTTATCAATTTTAGATAGTGTTCATGAACGTTTAGAGGAAGAAAACATTTACATAATAAACGAAACTAAAATTAATGCCTTTCAACATGATTTTATAAAACGATATTTTATAAGAAAGGTTAGTCCGGCATTAGTTACTATCATTTTAAATGATTTAGTAGTCTTGCCAAACCTAAAAGATAGCGCGGCTTATTTAGCGGTAAGAATGGTAATGAAAAATGATGAGCGCCAATTTGCACTCATTGAAATTCCTAAAACTATCAACAGATTTGTTGAACTACCAAATGAAGGCGACAAAAGCTACATCATCATGATTGATGATTTAATAAGATATTGCTTAAAAGACATCTTTAATATTTTCGATTATGAAACGATTTCGGCTCATATGATAAAAATTACGCGTGATGCCGAATTAGATTTTGAAAGCGACTTAAGTAAAAGTTTTATTGAAAAAGTCTCCGATAGTGTTAAACACAGAAAAATTGGAGAACCCGTTCGTTTTGTTTACGATAAAACCATTCACCACGAAACTTTAGACTATTTAATGTCTAAAATGGGAATTGATGATACAGATAGTATTATTCCTGGTGGTCGTTATCACAACAGACGCGATTATATGAGCTTTCCAAGTTTAGGAAGAACCGATTTATTGTATCCTAAAATTGAAGCATTACCAATAAAAGGGCTTAGTTTAGAATCTAGTATTTTTAATGCTATAGATAAAAAAGATTATTTGCTTTACGCCCCGTATCAAACATTTTCTTACATCGTTAAGTTTTTAAGAGAAGCCGCTCTGGATCCTGCTGTAAAAACAATAAAAATTACAATTTACAGATTAGCAGAAATATCACATATTGCGAGTTCCCTTATTAATGCAGCCATTAATGGTAAAACCGTAACTGTTTCCATAGAATTACGTGCTCGATTTGATGAACAAGCTAATATCGATTACGCACAACAAATGGAAGACGAAGGAGTTAATCTTATTTTTGGAGTACAAGGACTAAAAGTACACAGTAAAATGTGTGTTATAGAGCGCGAGGAAAACAAAAAAATAAGACGCTACGGCTTTATTAGTACAGGAAATTTTAATGAATCTACAGCTAAAATTTATACAGATTACACCTTACTAACATCCAATCAACGTATATTAAAGGATGTCAATAAAATATTTAGTTTTTTTGAGACCAACTATAAAATATTCACTTACAAACATTTAATTACATCACCTCATTACACAAAAAAAGCATTATTTAAGTTAATTGATAACGAAATAAAAAATGTAAAAAATGGTAAAGAGGGCTATATTAGATTAAAAATGAATAGTATTTCTAGTTATACTATGGTCGATAAATTGTATGAAGCCAGCAATGCAGGAGTTAAAATACAAATGATTGTTCGCGGTATTTGTTGTTTAATACCTGGTGTGAAAGGCATGAGTGAAAATATTGAAGTTATAAGTGTGGTCGATAAATTCTTAGAACATTCTAGATTGTATATTTTTGGAAACAATGGAGATCCTAAAGTTTATATTTCTTCTGCCGATTGGATGACTAGAAATATAGATAATAGAGTAGAAGTAAGTTGTCCTATTTACGATGAAGCTATAAAACAAGAAATTATTGATACTTATAATATTTGTTGGAGTGACAATGTGAAAGCGCGATTAATAAATACCGAAACCGAAAACGAATATAGAATTAATAATAATGAAAAAGTACGTTCTCAATTTGCTACATACAATTATTATTTAAATAAATTAAACAGCTAATATGTTATCAATAAAAAAATATGCTGCCATCGATATAGGATCTAATGCCGTTAGGTTATTAATTTCAAATATCATAGAACAAAAAGGTAAACCCGTTAAGTTTAAAAAAAATTCATTAGTACGAGTTCCAATTCGTTTAGGAGCAGATGTTTTTGTTAACAATAAAATTTCAAAAGAAAATACCAATCGTATTGTAGACACGATGTTAGCTTTCAAACTTCTAATGAAATCTCACAAAGTTGTTAAATATAAGGCCTGTGCTACATCGGCAATGCGAGAATCTAAAAATGGTAAGCAGGTAGTCGATTTGGTTTTAAAAAATTCTGATATTGTTATTGATATTATTGAAGGTGAAGAAGAAGCCGCAATAATTGCTGCAACCGATTTAAATTCATACATCGATATTGATAAAACGTATTTATATGTGGATGTAGGAGGTGGAAGTACCGAATTTACTGTAATTCATGAAGGTAACACCATAGCATCCCGATCATTTAAAATAGGAACCGTAAGGCTCTTAAACGATATGGTTTCTAAAGAAGCCTGGCAAGAATTAGAAATCTGGATTAAGGAACATACCAGACAATACGATAAAATTTCGGTATTGGGTTCTGGTGGTAACATTAATAAAATATTTAAAGTATCAGGGAAAGCTTTAGGTAAACCCCTAACATATTTTTATTTAACGTCTTACTATAACTTACTTCAAAGTTATTCCTACGAAGAGCGTATTACAGAACTCGATTTAAATCAGGATAGGGCAGACGTTATTATACCTGCGATGCGAATTTATTTATCTTCCATGAAATGGAGTAATGCTAAAAATATTTACGTTCCTAAAATAGGTTTAGCAGATGGTATAATTAAAAGTATCTATTTTGATACCGTTTCTAGCCATACACAGTAAAATTTTGCAGTTCAACTTGTTATTTATCATTGTGAAATATTTTCTTATATATTCGTGTTGATAAAATTGATTATAATTTACAAACTAACACAATATAATTATGAAAAAAATTTACTTAGCTATGTTACTTCTGGTATCCGTTTATGGCTATTCTCAAGAAGTGAAATTTGGTGTACGAGGCGGATACAATATTTCTAATTTAGATTTTGATACGCCCATAACCGTTGAAAATATTCATAGAAATGGAATTTTTATAGGGTTTTTAGCTGAAATTGGTTTGTCTAAAGGCATCGCTTTTATGCCAGAAATTCAACTCTCGGCAGAAGGTGCAAAGGATGAAGATTTACAATTAGATTATTTGCAAATGCCGCTTTATTTTAAATTTAGATTGAGTGAAAAGTTTCACGTTGGACTAGGTCCTCAAGTGGGTTTAAAGAGTCATAAATTTGAAGATGGCCTTAGAGATTGGGCCTATTCTGGTGTAGGTGGTTTAGAATTCAAGTTATCTCACACCTTATTTTTAGATGCAAGATATACCTACGGTGTTGTTAATATATTCGACAAAGATTTAGGTGATGAAGCTATAAATACTAATATTCAATTAGGTATTGGTTATAAGTTTTAACCATGAATGGCTTCGGTTGTTCCTAAATTAGCTATAATTTTAGCTTCATAATCAAGAAGTTGTTGCCATTTGGTATCAACTTCTTTTTTATTTCCATACTTTCTGGCAAAGCCTAAAAACATGGTGTAATGGTTAGCTTCACTTACCATTAAATTTCTGTAAAAGGTAGCTAATTCTTTATCTTGTAATTCTTCAGAAAGAAGTCTAAAACGCTCACAACTTCTAGCTTCTATTAAAGCTGCATAAAGTAATCGATGCACCAATTGTGTTGTTCTGCTGCCGCCTTTTGGAAAAAATTTAACTAATTGTAATACATAATCATCTTTTCGATCTCTTCCTAAAGTCCAACCGCGCTCTAAAATTTTATCGTGAACCATTTTAAAATGACTAATTTCCTCTTTCACTAAAGCAGTCATTTCTGTTACCAACTCACTATATTCGGGAAAACTAACAATTAATGAAATAGCGGTGCTGGTCGCTTTTTGTTCACAAAATGCGTGATCTGTTAAAATTTCTTCTATATTTTTTTCAACAATATTAACCCATCTTGGATCTGTTGGTAATTTTAAACCTAGCATATTATATGGTTGTTTTTGTTGTTTTTAATTCTTTTACATACAAAGAACCGTTATCATTAACATAAATAACGAAATCTTTAAAAATAGATGTATTTGGAATATTGAATGCTGTATTCAAGCAAACTTGCTTTTCGGTTGAACTGGAATGGTCTACCCAAACGTATAGCATAATTGCTTCTTCCCGGAAATTAGCATCAATAAATTCTGAAAACAGATGCTTATTGATTGTTTTCTCTGTAATTAATGATTCGTTTTTAAATAGTTGTAAACTAACTTCAAAATTTTTAAAGTGTTCTTTTATGATGGTGTCTTGCTTTGTTTTAGATGTTTTTAAAACATAATCGTTTTCTAGTGAATGATAATTAAGTTTTATTTGAAGTCCGTTACTAAACGTGGTATCCGTTGCTATTTCTGTATAATTTTCTGGAATAAATTTTATTTGTTCTGAAAAAGATTCGAGTAACTGGGCTTTTTGAAGAACTTCTTGATTTTTTTGATAAGCCTTTTCACGACCATCGCACCCAATAAAACTAATTACAACAAACAATAAAATACACATACTTTTCATAATCAGGTGTTTTTAAATATCTAAATCGAAAGCTTTTCTTAGTAAATCAATATTAGGATTTTTTTCTTTTAATTTTTCAAATTTTTCTGCTGTAGAGTAGGCATATTGCTTTTCTAATGTTTCATTTACAGTAACTGTTAAAGAAATATCGTAGTTATTTAAAGTCTTTCTTATATATGAAAGCAATTCAAATTGATTGCGTTCTACTTCTAGTTTGTTGGTCTCGGTTGGATATTCTACAAATGCCGTAGTATCTTTAATTTTTGGGGTATCGATATTTAAAATTGAAGCTAAATTAAATTGTCCTTTTTCTTGAAGAATGGTTATATAATTGTTCCATGTTTCAATAAAAGCTTCTTCTGTAAAGGCATCTTTAGGTAGATTTTCTTCATCTACAATAACATCCATTTGTTTTATAAGATGTTCTTTTTTAGCCTTAATACTTCGTAATGATAAACCCGAAGTTCTTTTAGATTCGCTATTTAAAACTATTTTAGGAACTTCGTTTTCTTTAACTTCTTCTGCTTTTGTGTTAGTTTGAGCTGTATTTACAGTTTTAACTTCAGGACTTGCAGCAGCCGATTTTGTTTCTAAAACATCAGGTTTTTTAACAGTAACAGGAGTAAGGCCTTTCTTTTTAAAATATGTAGCAGGAATTATGTAATGTCTGCTATTTTTTTTTTCTCCATCAAAAGTGATAGAGGCTAATTGCATTAAACATAATTCAATAAGAAGTCGCTGGTTTTTACTGGATTTATATTTTAAATCACAATCGTTAGCTAAGTTTATGCCTTGCAATAAAAAAGCCTGTGATGCTTTTTGAGATTGTTCCAGGTATTTCTTTTTAGTTTCTTCACCAACTTCTAATAATTCGATAGTTGATGGTGTTTTACTAACTAATAAGTCTCTAAAATGCGATGCCAAACCAGCAATATAGTGGTGACCGTCGAAACCTTTAGATAGTGTATTATTAAATTGTAATAATAACTCGGGGATGTTATTTTCTAAAATTAAATCGGTGCTGGTAAAATAAGTTTCGTAATCTAAAACATTTAAGTTTTCGGTTACTGCTTGTCGCGTTAAATTTTTACCAGAAAAACTAACAACACGATCAAAAATAGATAGCGCATCACGCATGGCGCCATCTGCTTTTTGTGCTATAATATGTAAGGCATCATCGTCTGCAGTTATATTTTGTTCTTCGGCAATATATTTTAAATATTCCTTGGCATCTTTAACGGTAATACGTTTAAAGTCAAAAATTTGACAACGCGATAATATGGTAGGAATAATTTTGTGCTTTTCTGTAGTTGCCAAAATAAAAATACAATGTTTTGGCGGTTCTTCTAATGTTTTAAGAAAGGCATTGAAGGCCGCTTGCGAAAGCATATGTACCTCGTCGATGATATAAACTTTGTATTTTCCTATTTGTGGTGGAATACGAACTTGGTCTGTTAGACTTCTAATATCGTCTACCGAGTTGTTAGAAGCTGCATCTAATTCAAAAATATTAAATGCAAAATCTTCCTCGCCAGCTTCGGTACCACCATTATTTATCATTTTAGCTAGAATACGAGCACAGGTTGTTTTTCCAACGCCTCGAGGTCCTGTAAATAAAAGCGCCTGAGCTAAATGATTGTTTTCAATGGCATTTAATAAGGTATTTGTAATCGCCTGTTGTCCCACAACATCCTTAAATGTTTGGGGTCTATATTTTCGTGCTGATACTACAAAATGTTCCATTGAATATGTTTGTGTAACAAAGTTAAAAATTCAACTGAAAATTATACAAATTGCAGCTTAAAATTACAATTGAGTTATTAACAATTACAATGTAAAAGTTTAGAACACGAAGGTGTCTAAACCTGTTTTAGCAAAGTAAAACTCACAGGTGTTTATTTTTAATTTAAGAACCGTGGTTTTTGTTTTTTGTGTTGTACTTTTGCTTCAAGTAAATCGCTCTATCGCTTTTAATATTTTTAAGTATTAAGGGAGGAAAGTCCGAACACCATAGTGCAACATAGTGGTTAATGGCCACCAGTCGTGAGGCTAGGAATAGTGCAACAGAAAGTATGTACAGGTAATGCTGTAGTGAAACCGTGTAAACTCTATGTGGTGCAATGTCATGTAAACCAGCGTTTGAGGGCGGCACGCTTGATGCTGGAGGGTAGGCAGCTAAAGTGTATTGGTAACAATGCACTAAGATAAATGATAGAGGCTTTTTGTTTTGCAAAAAGTACAGAATTCGGCTTATAGATTTACTTAAATAAACAAGCCTTTTGAATTTTTCAAAAGGCTTTGTTTTTTATTAATTTTCGAAAAAGCTAAACATATTACCACCATAACTTTTTGAATGACTGTAATTCTCCAAATTTGATAGGTTGGTATGTTTGGAATGCTCTACAATTAAAAGCCCTTCTTCTAATAACAGATTATTTTTAAATACCAGTTCTGGGATTTTTGAGAAGTCTTCTTCTGTAAAATTGTAAGGCGGATCTGCAAAAATTATATCACACTGTAGGGTAGTTTTTTCTAAAAATTTAAAAACATCGCTTTTAATGGTTTGCAAAGGTAAGTTTAAAGCACTTGCGGTTTGTTTAATAAACTTGATACATCCAAAATCTTGATCGACACATGTTATATTACTGGTGCCTCTTGATGCAAATTCGTAACTAATATTACCGGTTCCAGAGAATAAATCAAGTACAGAAATGGCATCAAAATAAAAACTATTTCCCAATATATTGAAAAGAGATTCTTTAGCCATATCGGTCGTGGGTCTTACGGGTAAATTTTTTGGTGCTAAAATTTTTCTTCCCTTATGTATTCCAGAGATAATACGCATTAAAAGCTTTTTATTAAAGTGAAATTAGTATGATGAAATCCTTGGGTTTGTGCAAAATGATAGGTTTCATTTCTATTCCCAAAACTTACATTTCTAATATATTTATAGGCTATTTTATATAAACTGCTGTCTTCAATTATATTTCCTAATAAAACTAATTGAAAAGATTCGGGATTTAAGCCCAATTGTTCGGTAGTAAAAAGAATATAATAAATAAAATCTTCCTTGGTATGATACTCGAAAGTATTGTATAGTTTTAACTTTCCTTTATCAACACAAATAATTTCAAAATGTTTTCGGTTTACGTTTACATATACTTTTGGATGTTCAGAGTTTTTCTCCAATTGTAAAATTTCTTCAATTAAAATGGTTGAAACATGCTTATAGGTAAAAGTGCCGAAGGTGTCAAAAATTAAATTATTAATGTTAACATAAGGCACATAAACATTTACCGAGTCGTTTATTTGAATTTGATCGAAAGCAATAAAATCGGATTTTAAAATTTTAGAATTAAACTTTAAATAATCGGCAAGACAATCTTCGTTAAAAAGCGGTTTAGGTACCAGTGTCGATATATCATTATCGTGAACTACGGTAACATTATTATAACCAGTTTTTAAATCGTTTTCTGTGGCAAGTATATGTTTTAAGTAATCTAAGATTTCGATAGTATTAAATTTTCTATCAAAATCGAAAGACTTAGTTTGTAGAATGGTATTTTGTTCTCTATCTAAGATACAAAAAGAAAGTCCACTCAAACTTATTTGAATGGACAGTTCTTTATTACTTTTATTGTTAGTTGTGTTAGTCGTTAGATCCATAAGTTTTTGGCCAATTTCCATTGGTGTTAACTTCTTCCATAGAACCTACTTTTAAAACGTTACCATTAACGCCATCAACCGATACGACTTGATTCTCTTGAATTACAAGATCTCTATCTAGATCGTATAAAATAATGTCTTTAGCGACAGAAGCTTCAAAAACAGGAATGTTAACATCGCTTTGTTCAATAAAACCAGCTTTTAAATTAAATTTAGAACCAGGCTTTCCAACTGGTACATCCATCATTGTCTTATAACGATTTGAATTTTTAAATAATGAATCTTTTACCGATACAAAACCTAAAGTGTCTATAATAACGATGTCTTTAAACATATCTACTCCAAATTGTTTTGTTAAAGCGGCATCTAAAATACTAGAATCACGTCTTTGAGTAATTGTATATTTTGCAGATTCAATAAATTTAATTAATTCATCGAAGTTATCTGTAAATTTACCTGTAACTTGTTTGTGTGCTAATTCAGCATCTCTTATGTCAATTAATTTCTCTATTACTTTAGCGTAACGCTTGTTTTTTTCTTGGTTAAATAAAATCGGGTTATAAATAGACATGTAAGTTTGGTAACCTAAAAATATAATTAATCCCCAAAGTGCAATGTTTAACACTGGCTTGAATTTTGAAGGTATAAATTTATCAACTAACTTAACCAAGCCAATTGTAAGCAGAATTACTGCAACAGCAATAAGAATAAAATTTAACATAATTGTTTTTAATTAAAAGTGTTTATTAAACGTCATACGCAAATCTACAATTTTTTTTTAATCGTAAAAACCTATTCAGTATAAAATCATTTCTATATTTGAATAATTTATTATACATAAATTTATAAATGACCCCTCAAGAATTTTATTCCCTTATAAAACAGCAGTTTCCGTTTCAACCTACCCTAAAACAAAATGTTGTATTGCAACAATTATCTGAATTTATTATTAGTAATTCACCAAATGCAATCTATTTATTAAAAGGTTATGCAGGAACCGGAAAAACCACTATAATAGGGACTATTGTGTCTAATTTATGGAAAGTAAAAATGAGTTCTGTGCTTATGGCACCCACAGGTAGAGCTGCTAAAGTAATTTCAAATTATTCAGGAAAAGAGGCCTTTACTATACATAAAAAAATATACTTTCCTAAAAAAGAGAAATCTGGCGGTGTAAAGTTTGTGTTGCAGCCCAATAAACACAAAAACACCATTTTTATAGTAGATGAAGCTTCCATGATTTCTGATGCAGTAGGCGATTCTAAACTTTTTGAAAACGGCTCTCTGCTAGACGATTTAATGCAATATGTTTACTCCGGACATAAATGTAAGTTGTTACTTATTGGAGACACCGCCCAGTTACCACCTGTAAAGCTGGACTTGAGTCCCGCTTTAAATGAAAACACCCTGGCTTTAAATTATAATAAAGAGGTAACAGTAATGGAATTAGACGAGGTGATGCGTCAAGCCGAAAATTCGGGAATTTTAATAAATGCCACGACACTTCGAGAATCACTTTCTAATAATATTTATGATTATTTTAAATTCGATTTACATGGCTTTAAAGATATTGTACGACTGGTCGATGGCTACGAAATTATGGATGCTATAAACGATGCTTATAGTTCTTTGGGAAATGAGGAAACAGCTATTATAGTTAGAAGCAATAAACGCGCTAATTTATACAACCAGAATATAAGAAACAGAATCCTTTTTAATGAAAGCGAATTGTCATCTGGAGATTATCTCATGGTTGTGAAAAACAATTATTTCTGGGTGAAACCAACCAGTGAAGCAGGATTTATAGCTAATGGCGATATTATTGAGGTTTTAGAAATTTTTAGTATTAAAGAACTTTATGGATTTAAATTTGCTGAAGTTAAAATTCGAATGGTAGATTACCCAAAGATGCAACCTTTTGAAACCGTTTTACTTTTAGATACTATTGAAGCAGAAACACCTTCTTTATCTTATGAAGATTCAAACCGACTTTACCAAGAAGTTATGAAAGATTTTGAGAACGAATCCAGTAATTATAAGAAATTTCTAAAAGTTAAAAACAGCAATTTTTTTAATGCTTTACAAGTAAAATTCTCTTATGCCATAACCTGTCATAAATCGCAAGGTGGCCAATGGAGCACCGTATTTGTTGAACAGCCATACTTACCTAATGGTATAGACAAAGATTATTTACGTTGGTTATATACTGCTGTTACAAGAGCTAAAGAAAAGTTGTATCTTATAGGCTTTAAAAATGATAGTTTTGAAGAATAGTTTATGAATTTTGAAACCATAATTAGTATTTGTTTAGGCATTGGTCTATCTGCTTCGGTAGGGTTTAGGGTGTTTTTACCTCTTTTTGCTTTAAGTTTAGCCTCTTATTTTAACGTTTGGGAACTAAATGCTTCTTGGCAATGGGTCGGTAGCACCACGGCAGTAATTGTTTTAGGTGTTGCAACAATCGTAGAAATTTTTGCTTATTTTATTCCTTATGTCGATAATTTATTAGATAGTATGGCAGTTCCACTTGCAGCTTTAGCAGGAACCGCAGTGATGCTCTCTACGGTTTCAGAGTTAAGTCCTGTTATAACCTGGGCGCTTGCCATTATTGCAGGTGGTGGCACAGCTGCAGCCATTTCGGGCACAACCAGTACAACCAGATTAGCATCAACCACAACCACCGGAGGCATTACAAACCCTATAGTTTCAACCATAGAAACAGGCACCGCTACTTTAATGTCTGTAATATCCATATTTTTACCTTTGTTAGCTATCGCCTTAGTAATTATAATGGTATTTGTAATTTTTAAACTTTACAAAAAGTTTAGAACTCGTAAAGTCAAAAACATCTAAAATAATATGTTATTTTTGTGACATATTTTATAAAATAAAATGAAAATAATTTCAATGATACCTGCACGATACAGTGCAAGTCGTTTTCCTGGTAAACTCATGCAAGATTTGGGTGGTAAACCCGTGATTCTTCGTACTTACGAGGCTACCGTTGCAACAAATTTGTTCGATGATGTTTTTGTAGTAACCGATAGCGATATTATTTACAACGAAATTGTGAATAATGGCGGTAAGGCCATAATGAGTAAAAAGGAACATGAATGTGGAAGCGATCGTATTGCCGAAGCTGTGGAATTTATGGACGTAGACATCGTAATTAATGTTCAAGGCGACGAACCTTTTACAGATACCGAATCGCTCACTAAATTAATTGATGTTTTTAAAGACGATCATGATAAAACGATTGATCTTGCATCATTAATGGTTCATATTACAGATGAAGAAGAAATAAAAAACCCAAATACGGTAAAAGTTATTGTCGACCAATCGAGTTTTGCTTTATATTTTTCACGCAGCCCCATTCCATATCCACGAGATAAAAATGTAGGCGTACGTTATTTCAAGCATAAAGGGGTTTATGCATTTAGAAAAGAAGCTATTCTAGATTTTTACAGGTTACCCATGTTAACTTTAGAGGCTTCAGAGAAAATTGAATGTATTCGTTATTTAGAATATGGCAAACGTATAAAAATGGTCGAAACACATGTAGAAGGTGTAGAAATTGATACCCCTGAAGATTTGGAACGCGCCAAAAAACAATGGAAATAAATTATCAAAACATAAAAGTTATAGGTTTTGATGCCGACGATACGCTTTGGGTAAACGAAACCTATTTTCGTGAAGCCGAAGCTGCCTTTTGGAAATTTATTATCGGAGTATGAAACTCTAAACAAATTAGATCAGGAGCTTTTTAAAAAGGAAATCGATAATTTACCGCTTTACGGTTATGGTGTAAAAGCCTTCGTGTTATCTATGGTAGAAAGTGCTTTAGAACAATCTAATTATCAGGTTTCCCCAAAAACAATTGCTTCTATTCTAGATATAGGCAAAACCATGCTTAATAAACCTGTAGAATTATTAGATGGAGTAGAAGAGGTATTAAAAATTTTATCTAAAAAGTACCGATTAATTCTGGCTACAAAGGGTGATTTGTTAGATCAGGAAAGAAAATTAGAAAAATCGGGCTTAACTAAATACTTTCATCATATTGAAGTTTTAAGTGATAAAAAAGAAGAGAATTATTCTAAATTATTAAACCATTTAGATATAAAACCTTCTGAATTTTTAATGATAGGAAATTCATTAAAATCGGATGTGTTACCATTAGTAAACATCAAAGCAAACGCTATACATGTGCCATTTCATACAACTTGGCAGCATGAGCAAGTAACCAAAGAAGAAACAAACGGTAAATCGTATAAAACAATTAACAGTTTAATAGATATTTTAAAATTACTAAATTGTAAGTGATTACATAAATAATTTTTTTTTAAAATCAAAAAAACATTTGTGTGCCTAAATTTTAAAATAACACTATTTTTGCTGTTCGAAAAGAAATGAAATAAATGAGCTATAAAAACTTTCCAATGGTGCCAAGAGTTGTTTTTGGCAGAGGTAGTTTCAATCAGTTAAATGAGATTTTAGCCCCAAAACGTTTAAATATAAATGCCCCATTTATATATTTAATTGATGATGTATTTAAAGGAAACGAGTGGCTAACTTCAAGAATTTCATTATCGTATGACGATAGAATAATTTTTATTTCTGCAGATGAAGAACCAAAAACATCACAAGTTGATGCCTTGGTTGAAGATATTATTCTAACTACAAAAGAACGTCCTTCAGGTATTATAGGTATAGGTGGTGGTACTTTGTTAGATTTAGCAAAGGCTGTATCTATTATGCTAACAAACGAAGGCGAAACAAAAGATTACCAGGGTTGGGATTTAGTTAAAAATCCTGCAATATACCATGTTGGTATTCCAACCATTTCTGGAACTGGGGCAGAAGTTTCACGTACAACGGTTTTAACTGGTCCAGAAAAAAAGTTGGGTATTAATTCAGATTACACACCTTTCGATCAAGTTATTTTAGATTCAGAATTAACTAAAGATGTTTCAAAAGACCAATGGTTTTACACGGGTATGGATTGTTATATTCATTGTATAGAATCTTTAAGTGGTACATATCTAAACGCTTTTAGTCAGAGTTATGGTGAAAAAGCATTCGATTTGTGTAAAGAAATATTTTTAGATGATTCCTTATCTGAAATAGAATCTCAAGAAAAATTAATGATGGCGTCTTGGCATGGCGGCATGAGTATTGCTTATTCGCAAGTGGGTGTAGCCCATGCTATGAGTTATGGGTTAGCCTATTTATTGGGAACCAAACACGGCATTGGAAATTGTATTGTTTTCGATCATTTAGAAGAGTTCTACCCGGAAGGTGTTAAGCTTTTTAAAGAGATGAAAGCTAAACATAATATTGAGTTACCAAAAGGTATTTGTGCCGATTTAAGCGATGAAGAATTTGATATTATGATTAATATATCGTTAGGCCTTAAACCCTTATGGGAAAATGTATTAGGTAAAAAATGGGAAAAAACAATTACACCTGCTAAGCTAAAGTCGCTTTATAAAAAAATGTAAGTCATTTCTTTTTATATTTCTGTTTTGGTATAGAAATTGTAAATATTAAAATAAAGTGTGTTAGAAATGAAACATAAAGTAAGCATGTAAATTGCCAATAAAAAGAAACATCACTAACTCACAAAAAAGCTACCTCGGTGGCTTTTTTTTATTTTAATATTTCCTCTTAATGTCATTTACACATAATTCATTTATTTTCAATTAGGTAAAGACATAAAAAAAAGTCCAACTTTTAAAAGTTGGACTTTTTTTTTAGAAGGTTATATAATTATTTACCTGCTTCTAAATTTTTCATTTCCTTTTCAATCATGTCGTAAAACTGATCAATTTTAGGTAACACAACAATACGAGTACGTCTGTTTTTAGCTCTATTTTCAGCGGTGTTATTATCAACTAAAGGCACATAAGAACTACGTCCTGCAGCAATTAATTGTGCTGGATTTACGTTTAAATCTTCTAAAACTCTAATAATAGAAGTAGAACGTTTAACACTTAAATCCCAGTTGTCTAATAAAGGCTCTTTTCTATATGGTACATTATCTGTATGTCCTTCAACCATACATTCAAAATCTGGTTTACTGTTTACAACTTTAGCCACTTTAGCTAAAACTTCTCTAGCTCTAGTTGTTACGTTGTAGCTTCCACTTTGAAATAATAATTTATCTGCAATAGATATAAATACAACACCTTTTTCAACATTTACTTCGATATCTGGATCGTTAATACCCACTTCACGTTTTAAGCTTGTAACTAAAGCTAAAGTAACACTGTCTTTTTTAGTAAGCGCATCTTGTAAACGTGTAATTTTTAGATCTTTTTCTTTAATGCTTTCTAAGGTTTTCTCAACATTTGAGGCACCTTTAGCAGATAAAATTTGTAAATTATCGTTGCTTTTTCTTAAATCTGCTACTTGATCTTGTAAAGCTGTCGCTCTTGCAGTTGCAGCGGCTCTGTCTTCTAAACAAGCATTTAACTTAACAGTTGCAGAATTTAATAAATCTTGAGTGTCTTTATATTTTGCTTCAAGATCTGTGAATTGTTTTTTCGATACACATGAACTTAATACCAACATGGCAGCTGCACTAAGTAATAGAATTTTTTTCATAATTATAATTAGTATTTGTTTTTTAATTGCTTATCTACAAAAGTATGGAAAATAGGATGAAATTTAACATAGTTAACAAAACTTTTAAAATTCGAACTATAACCTACTGTAGGTGTCTTTTTTATTTACGAAATAATCCATTACAATAGATGTTCTATTAAAATATTTAATTTCGTGAATGTTTTTTTCTCTTTGAATCAATAAGGTTTTTAAAGATTTGTAATAACTAAAATGGGCATAGAGAATTGCGAAAAAATGCTTCGGTTTCAGTTCGAAAATAAATTTCATTCCAGTGATTCCATCTAAGACAAGCCTAATCAATATAATTGAAAATAAATTTCCTGAAGCATTTTTTGTTAACGTATATAAACTGTTTCTAAAATTTAAATAGGTTTTTTTAGGATTGGTATTATTTAAGGTAGCACCTCCAACATGATAAACCATTGAATTAGCTATATATTTAATGTTAAATCCTAAATTTTTAGCGCGCCAACATAAATCAATTTCTTCCATATGTGCAAAAAAGGATTCATCGAAACCTTCTAAAGATTTAAAAACATCATTTCTAATAAACAGGCAGGCACCCGAAGCCCAGAAAATAGATGTATCGTCATTATATTGCCCGTGGTCTTTTTCAATGGTATTAAAAATTCTACCACGACAAAAAGGATAGCCATATTTATCAATAAATCCGCCAGCTGCTCCGGCATATTCAAAATGATCTCTTTTATTGAAATCTAAAATTTTTGGTTGAATGATGGCTGTTTCTGGTTCTGTTTCAAACGCATCAATAATTGGTTTTAACCAATGTTCTGTAACTTCTACGTCGCTATTTAATAAACAAATAATATCTTCTTTTACAAACTTTAAAGCATCATTGTAACCTTTAGCATAGCCACCATTTTCGTTGTTTTGTATGATGTTTATTTTGGGATACCTAGAATTTAAAAAACTAATGGAATCATCAGTAGAGGCATTATCGGCTACATAAATTTCTGCTTCCTTTGAATATTTTATTACCGAAGGAAGAAAAGTTTCTAAAAGCGTTTTACCATTCCAGTTTAATATTACAATGGCTATATTCATGAGTTATAGTTTGGTATTTCTCGTAAAAAATCGTAGCATTCTTTTTCGAAATTCATTTTACAATAATAATGATTTAAACCATTTGTAACCATTAAATAATCGGCCATTAAAACGCGATTGTATTGAGCTATTTGGTCGAAAGTAGATTGATTTATAATTACCGATGGTGCTTTACATTCTACAATTAAATGAATACTTCCATTGGGATTAAACACAACAATATCATAACGCTTTTTTAAATCGTTAACAATGAGTTCTTTTTCAATGTTTATTAACGATTTTGGATATCCTTTTTCATTTATTAAAAACAATACACAGTGCTGCCTTACCCATTCTTCGGGTTGTAAAATCACAAATTTTTTGCGAATACAATCAAAAATAGATACTTTATTTTCGCTATTTTTGAATCGGAACGGGTATGTGGGAAAGTTTAATTTTTGCACATCACAAATTTGATGATTTTTTTTTAATGGACGAAGTAAAACAATTAGTAACCGATATTAAAAACCGAAAGTTGAAACCTATTTATTTTTTAATGGGTGAAGAAGCTTATTATACTGATAAAATTTCTGAATTTATAGAATCTAATGTTTTAGCTGAAGAAGAACGCGGATTCAACCAAATGGTTTTATATGGCAGAGATGTTACTATTGATGATATTGTTAGTAACGCGAAGCGTTACCCCATGATGGCCGAATATCAGGTAATTATAGTTAAAGAAGCGCAAGATTTATCGCGTACCATTGAAAACCTAATTCATTATGTAAAAAACCCACAATCTACAACCATTCTGGTATTTAATTACAAATACAAAACATTAGATAAACGCAAGGCACTATATAAAGCACTTAAAAAAGATGCAGTAATTTTTGAAAGTAAAAAACTTTACGAAAATCAAGTACCCGATTGGATTAAGCGAGTATTAGCTTCAAAAAAATATACCATCGAACCTAAAGCTGCTCAAATGTTAGTCGAGTTTCTGGGTACCGATTTAAGTAAAATAAATAATGAATTAGAAAAACTCCAGATTATTTTACCTAAAGGCACTCAAATTACAGCAGAAAACATTGAAGAAAATATTGGGATTAGTAAAGATTTTAACAACTTCGAATTGCGAAAAGCTGTTGGAAATCGTGATTTATTGAAAGCCTTTCAAATAGTAAAGTATTTTTCAGACAACCCTAAAGACAATCCTATGTTGGTTACGGTATCTTTACTTTTTAGTTTTTTCTCTCAACTATTATATATTCATGGTTTAAACGATAAGTCACCACGAAATATCTCTGCTGCAATTGGTGTAAACCCATATTTTGTAAACGATTATATTACAGCTTCAAAAAATTACCCCATGCGCAAGGTTAGTGCTATTATTGCTTCACTTCGCGATTTTGATGTAAAAAGTAAGGGTGTTGGTTCTAACTCGGTGCCTCAAGGCGATTTGTTAAAAGAATTATTGGTAAATATTTTTGCTTAACTATAATTCTAAACTTACTTAAATGAATTTGAATCTACCTCAAAGTTGGAAACCTTACTTACAAACAGAATTTAAAAAAGATTATTTCAAAGATTTATTATCTTTTGTTGATAGTGAATATCAAAATAATACCTGTTTTCCACTAGAAAAAGATGTTTTCAACGCTTTTAAATATTGTTCTTTTCAAGATGTAAAAGTGGTAATCTTAGGACAAGACCCATACCACGATATTGGCCAGGCTAACGGATTATGTTTTTCTGTAAACGACCATATCAAACATCCGCCTTCATTAGTAAATATATTTAAAGAAATAGAAAGCGATTTAGACGTTGAATATCCTAAAAACGGGAATCTATTGAGATGGGCAAAACAAGGTGTGTTATTACTAAATGCTACACTAACTGTTAGAGCACATCAAGCTGGAAGTCATCAAAATAAAGGATGGGAGATCTTTACAGATACTGTTATAAAAATAATAAACGATAATAAAGAACATGTCGTTTTTTTACTTTGGGGCGGATATGCTAAAAAAAAGATAAAACTAATAAACACAAACAAACATCATGTTTTAACTAGTGGCCATCCATCACCCTTAAGTGCAAACAGAGGTTATTGGTTTGGCAACAAACATTTTAGCCAAACCAATAACGTTTTAAGTAGCGCTGGTTTAGATATTATAGAATGGTAATTAAATTCTATAATATTAACTTCCTGTTGCGGCAAGATTTTTAGAATCTAAGTCTAAAGTAAATTCAGGTCTTAAAATAACAGGCTGTTTGCTAACTTTTCTTGTGTTTTTTGTCTTATTGCAACTTACAAACAACAATAAAAAATTAATTAAAACTAAAGAAGAAATTAAAATAGTAATGTTAAGTAGCATAGGCATTTATTTTCTAATGAAATAAAACAATTTTATTATTGTTTAAACATACATTAATTATACAGGACAAAAATAATAAAAAAAGAACTACATTGACTATAGGTAGTTGTACTTATAATGATATAACAATAAAACCTACTTGATTTTTAGATAAAGATGCTTTTTTGGGAGTTATTTTGTTTATTTAACATTTGTTAAGTTAAAATTTTTACTGAAAAGTTATAATTATAAAGATTATTATTTCTTAACAAAGAGCGTTACAAGTTCTATAAAATCAATATTTTACAATTCCAATTATTTGAAAATTTACATTTATTTTTTTTTAAAACAAATCTATTTTCACACTACATTTTCAATCCTAAATACCTTAATTTTATTAAATAAAATTTATTTTTGAACAAAATAAAAAACATGGAACAATTAAATTGGGAAGTTGTTAAAGAATACGAAGATATTACCTATAAGAAATGTAATGGAGTAGCTCGTATTGCTTTTAACAGACCAAATGTGAGAAATGCATTCAGACCTAAAACTACAAGTGAATTATATGATGCTTTTTACGATGCAAATGAAGATGTAAATATTGGTGTGGTATTGCTATCTGCTGAAGGGCCCTCTACAAAAGATGGTGTATGGAGTTTTTGTTCTGGTGGCGACCAAAAGGCTAGAGGCAAACAAGGTTACGTAGGTGAAGATGGTTATCATAGACTAAATATTCTCGAAGTACAACGTTTAATTCGTTTTATGCCTAAAGCAGTAATAGCTGTTGTACCCGGTTGGGCTGTAGGTGGTGGTCATAGCTTGCATGTTGTTTGCGATTTAACTTTAGCTAGTAAAGAGCATGCTATTTTTAAACAAACAGATGCCGATGTTACGAGTTTCGATGGTGGTTATGGTTCTGCATATTTAGCGAAAATGGTGGGTCAGAAAAAAGCACGTGAAATATTTTTCTTAGGTCGTAATTACTCAGCACAAGAAGCGTTTGAGATGGGGATGGTAAACGCCGTTGTACCGCATACAGAATTAGAAGCTACAGCTTATGAATGGGCACAAGAAATATTAGCAAAGTCACCAACATCTATAAAAATGCTTAAATTCGCCATGAATTTAACCGATGATGGTATGGTAGGGCAACAAGTTTTTGCTGGTGAAGCTACCCGTTTAGCTTACATGACAGAAGAGGCTGTAGAGGGGCGTAATGCTTTCCTCGAAAAACGTAAGCCTAATTTTGTAAAAAAATGGATTCCTTAAAGTATGAATAAATTTTCTGTTTGGATTTCAAGCATGCGTTTAAGAACGCTTCCTTTATCCATTTCTGGTATTATACTTGCCTCAAGTTTTGCTGAATATAACGGGTATTTTAAATGGTCTATTTTTGTTTTAGCCATATTAACAACCTTAAGTTTTCAAATATTATCTAATCTCGCAAACGATTATGGTGATGGTTTAAAAGGCACCGATAATAACGATAGAATAGGCCCAGAACGTGCCATTCAAACTGGCAAAATCACACCAGATGAGATGTTCAATGCCATTAAAATTAATATACTCATTTCAATTGGCTTAGCGTTTTTTTTAATTTTTACGGCTTTTGGAGTTAAACATTTTTTCCTAACCTTATTGTTTTTCATTTTTGGTATTGCTAGCATTGCTTCGGCAGTAAAATATACTGTTGGTACGAATGCTTACGGATACAAGGGGTTAGGAGATCTTTATGTTTTTGTTTTTTTCGGCTTGGTAAGTGTTATTGGTTGCTATGTTTTATATGCAAAAACCATCGATCATATCGTGTTTTTACCTGCAATTACTATTGGGTTATTAAGTGTAGCTGTTTTAAATTTAAACAACATGCGCGATGTTATTTCCGATGAAAAATCTAATAAATTTACATTGGTTGTTAAGTTGGGGATAGAAAAAGCAAAACGCTATCATATTTTAATAATAATTACCGCTATAATATTATCTGCTTTGTATGGCATTTTATATTACACCTCACCATTTAATTTATTATATTTTATCGCTTATATCCCATTAATAAAGCATTTGAAAGTTGTAAAAAACAACAAAGATTCCAGACTTTTAGATCCTGAATTAAAAAAAGTAGCACTTTCAACAGTGCTCTTGGCGGTGTTATTAGGAATAGGGCATTTGTTGTAATTTTTTTGTACTTTCAATTTCTATAATTATTTGAATAATTTTATATGAAAATTACATTTTACGGTCATGCTTGTATAGGAATTACTGTTAACGACGTTAATATTTTAGTCGATCCTTACATATCTGCCAATCCCAAAGCTTCACATATAAATATTGAAGCGATTAAAGCAGATTATATTTTATTAACGCACGCTCATCAAGACCATACTCTAGATGCTTCAGCCATAGCCAAACGAACCAATGCCATAATAATTTCAAATTTTGAAATTGTAGCGCATTACGAATCACTGGGCTACGAAGGGCATCCAATGAATTTAGGCGGTAGCTGGGATTTTGAATTTGGTACAGTAAAATATGTTAATGCGATTCATACATCATCTTTTGCCGATGGTACTTATGGCGGCCAACCTGGCGGATTTGTTATTGAAGGCGAACATAAAAATATTTATATAGCCGGAGATACAGCCCTTACTTTAGATATGAAATTAATTCCTGCCCGTACAACTTTAGATTTGGCTATTTTACCCATTGGCGATAATTTCACCATGGGAATTGAAGACGCTATCAAGGCAAGTGATTTCGTTAAGTGTGATAAAGTATTAGGTTATCATTTTGATACTTTTGGATATATTGAAATAGACCATGAAGAGGCTAAGCGTAAATTTTTTGATTCAGGAAAAGATTTAATGTTATTGGAAATTGGAGAAAGCATTGAATTATAAATGATTACAGCTACCTATAAAAAATACATTTTAAATTTTAAACAGGCGAGTGGCACATCTCGTGGCATTTTAAAAACAAAAGAAACTTGGTTTATCATTTTAAAGTCGGGTGATCAAACTGGTATAGGTGAGTGTGGCTTATTTCGTGGTTTATCAATTGATGATCGTCCCGATTACGAAGAAAAATTACAATGGGTTTGTAATAATATAAACGCCGATTTTACTAAACTTTTAAATGAATTAGAAGCGTTTCCAAGCATTCAAATTGGATTAGAAACTGCCTTTTTATCTTTAAAAGGTAAAACATCATTTGAGATATTTCCCGGGTTGTTTTCTGAAGGAAAAGAATCTATTATTATAAACGGCCTTATTTGGATGGGGTCTGAAGCTTTCATGAAACAACAAATTCAAGAAAAAATTGAAGCTGGGTTTTCATGTATTAAAATGAAAATTGGTGCCATCGATTTTCAAACAGAAATCAATCTTTTAAAATCGATTAGAAAGCAATTCTCTTCCAAAGATATCGAGTTACGCGTTGATGCTAATGGTGCTTTTTCAGTGAACGAGGCTTTAGAAAAATTAAAAATTCTATCCGATTTAGATTTACATTCTATCGAACAGCCTATCAAACAAGGTCAAATAGAAGCCATGAGTAATTTATGTGCTCAAACACCATTACCTATTGCTTTAGATGAAGAATTAATTGGAGTGTTTTCAATAGAAAAAAAAGAAGCTTTGTTACAACAAATCCAACCACAATATATTATTTTAAAACCGAGTTTGGTTGGTGGGTTTCATGGGAGTGATACTTGGATTGCTCTTGCCGAAAAAAACAATATTGGATGGTGGATTACGAGTGCTCTAGAAAGCAACATAGGTTTAAATGCTATTGCACAATATACAGTTACAAAAAACAATAATATGCCTCAAGGACTGGGAACAGGTGGCTTATTTACCAATAATTTTGAGAGTCCGTTACAGGTGAAAAATGGAACTTTACAATACAATAATAACATTATCTGGAACTTTAACTTATAATAAATGAATTATATTCAACAAGCTTACAAAGGAAAAAATGAACTATGGATGTTTATTTTAACCTCCGTTTTAATTTCTGGTGTTTTCGTGCTTAATTTCATTTTATATCTTTTTACATCCAATGAAGATATGGATAAGGCTTACGATTTAATGAAAAATATACCTTCAAGTATATCATTAATCGTCAATTTATTGCCTTTTGCTATTTTACTTATTTTGCTTTTTGTATTGGTAAAATTCATGCATGAGCGCAGTATTTTGTCGTTAACAACTTCTAGAGAATCAGTCGATTGGCGTAGAATATTATTTTCATTTTCGTTAATCACTTCTATAACCATTGTAACGTTTGGATTGTCGTATTACCTCGATTCATCAGAAATTGAAATTCAATTCAATCCTTTAAAATTTGCAATACTTTTAATTATTAGTTTGATTTTATTTCCGTTTCAAATTGGGTTAGAAGAATATTTATTTAGAGGTTATTTTATGCAACAAATAGGAATCATGGTTAAAAATAAATGGTTCCCATTAATTTTTACTTCGGTGTTTTTTGGTGTGGCGCATAGTGCCAATCCAGAAGTGGCAGAACTGGGCTTCATTACCATGATATTTTATATTGGTACAGGCTTACTTTTAGGGATTATGACTTTAATGGACGAAGGTTTAGAATTAGCTTTAGGGTTTCATTTTGGGAATAACTTATTGGCGGCTTTATTAATTACCTCCGATTGGTCTGCTTTAAAAACCGATGCCATTTTTAAGTACACCAGCGAGCAAGCAAATACAACGGCTTTAGAAATAATTTTACCTGTATTTATTGTTTATCCAATTATATTATTCATCATGGCGAAAAAATACAATTGGACAAATTGGAAGGAAAAATTATTTGGCAACGTTGTTAAACTTCCAAAAGATAATTACAAAACCATTGAAGAGATAGGTGAAAATGACGCTCAATCATAAATATGTTCATTCTAAATTCAAATTAAATGGTTTTAATTATGCAATTGAAGACCTAAAAGTCCTCGCTTCCAACTTTTTAAAATCAGGAAGCACTAACGAAAAACCAATCGCTTTATTTCTTGAAAATTGGTTTAATGACGATGATTATATAGAACTAAAAACTTCAGGTTCTACAGGAATACCAAAAGATATAAAAGTAAAAAAGCAAGCTATGATAAATTCGGCACTTGCTACCGGGACGTTTTTTAATTTAAAACCAGGTAACACAGCGTTACATTGTTTACCATCACAATATATTGCAGGTAAAATGATGCTCGTTCGGGCGCTTGTTTTAGGCTTAGAAATCGATATAATAGAACCCGCATCACATCCACAAATAAATCAAGAAAAACACTATAATTTTAGTGCTATGGTGCCTTTGCAAATTGAAAATGTGTATAAAAATTGCAATAATATAGATACTATTATTGTTGGAGGCAGTCCGGTGTCAGCATCTTTAAAATCTAAATTAACAACTATAAATACATCGGTTTTTGAGACCTATGGTATGACCGAAACCGTTTCTCATATAGCATTAAAAAAACTAACATCTTCAGAAAATTATTTTAAAATTTTACCCAATGTTAGTATTTCTCTGGACCATCGCGGTTGTTTAGTTATAGATGCATCATTATTAAATAATGATAAAATTATAACAAACGATCTTGTTAAAATACATTCTGAGACAACTTTCGAATGGCTAGGCCGCTACGATAATGTTGTAAATTCTGGAGGTGTAAAATTATTTCCAGAGCAAATTGAAGCTAAACTTCAAAATAAAATACAAAACCGATTTTTTATAGCATCGCAACCCGATGACACATTAGGCTCAAAGCTTATATTGGTTATTGAAAGTGACTCAAATATTGTAAACGACTCGGTATTTTCGGAATTATCGAAATTTGAAAAACCAAAAAAAATCTATGCTGTGAAGCAATTTATAGAAACGGCTTCCGGTAAAATACAGCGCAAAAAAACATTAAATCTTATTTCATTTTAATGTAACAAAAACCATTTTTTTAATACAAATAGAAAATTAATTATACATATGAATTTTATTAAACGTGTCTTATCTACTGTAACAGGAATTTTTGTTTTCTTGTTCATTTGCTTCGGTTTATTATTGGTTTTTGGGCTTATTTTTGGTTCTTCTTCTGATGATGTTGTTACTGTAAAATCTAATTCTATACTCGATTTGAAATTAGATTTCCCAATTGATGATTATGCAGGGAAAATTGAATTTGAAAAATTCGAATTCTTAAATGAATCCAATAAAAACGGATTATTCAATTTAATTGATGCTATTAATTATGCCGCAACCGACGATAAAATTAAAGGTATTACAATTGAAAACAATTTTATTCAAGCGGGCATTTCGCAAACAAAAGCATTACGTGACGCCTTAATTAAGTTTAAAGCATCAGGGAAATTTATTACCGCTTACGCCGATATTTATTCTCAAAAAGACTATTATTTAAGTTCGGTTGCAGATACCATTTTTATTAATCCTGCAGGAATGATGGAATTTAAAGGTTTGTATTCAGAACAATTATACTATAAAGATTTTCAAGAAAAATCGGGATTAAAAATGGAAGTTGTTCGCTTCGGAAAGTATAAAAGTGCGGTAGAACCTTTTCTTGAAAATGAAATGAGCGATGCCAACAGAGAACAAGTTGAAAGTTTTTTAAATTCTATTTGGAGTGAAATTAAATTTGAAATAGGAAAAAGCAGACATATTTCTGAAGCCCGATTAAATACCATTGCCGATAGTCTTTTAGCCCGCACACCCAATTTGGCCAAATCGGCTCAGCTCGTAGATAAAATTGCTTATTACGATGAATACGTAAACGGATTAAAAAAAGCAGTCAATATTTCAGAGTCTGAAGATTTAAATATAATTTCTATTAAAGATTATGCAGAACATGCAGCTACTAATTTACTGGCCGATTACAGTAAAAACAAAATAGCCGTTATTTATGCAGAAGGTGAAATAATTTATGGTGAAGGAGACAAAGGTCTTGTTGGGCAAGGTGTTATAAATACCTCGTTAAAAAAAGCTCGAGACGACAAAAACATTAAAGCGATTGTTTTAAGAATTAATTCACCAGGAGGTAGTGCTTTGGCAAGTGAACTCATTTGGAGAGAAATTGAACTGACTAAAAAAGTGAAGCCCGTTATTGTATCTATGGGGAATTTAGCAGCTTCTGGCGGTTATTATATTGCTTGTAATGCCGACAAAATTATTGCAGAACCAACAACCATTACGGGTAGTATTGGTGTTTTTGGAATGCTACCAAATGCCAGTGGTATGGCTAAAGATTTAGGGATAAACGCCGAGCAAGTAGTTACCAACAAAAACGCAGTAACGTACAGTTTCTTCGAACCTTTAAATGATACGCAACGCGAATTTATTAAAGAGGGAATTATCGATATTTACGACATGTTTACCTCGCGTGTTGCTCAAGGAAGAAACATGAAACAGGATGCTGTTAAGGACATTGCTCAAGGTCGTGTTTGGACGGGTGCTGAAGCTGTAAAAATTGGATTGGTAGATGAATTAGGTGGTTTAGATTTAGCTCTAGAACACGCAGCCAAAGCCGCTAATATAACAGAGTACAACATAAAAGAATTGCCGGTTTTCAAAAAAGATTTAGAAAAGATTTTAAATAGTTTAGGTATTGCCAAGGCTAAAGAAGATGTTTTAAAAGAAGAATTGGGCGAAGCTAATTACCTTATTTTTAAAGAAATAAAATCGCTGTCACAGAAAAAAGGTGTTCAACTACTTTTTCCATATAGTACAGATATAAAGTAATTTTAAAAAAAAGAGCGATAAACATCGCTCTTTTTTTATTCTGTAAAGTATATAATTAAACTTGTATAACACCTAAGTTGAAAGGTTTCTCGATGGGAGCGTGGTTGGCTGCCTCAATTCCCATACTAATCCAGGTTCTAGTGTCTAATGGATTTATAATGCCGTCGGTCCAAATTCTTGAGGCGGCATAATACGGAGAAACCTGATTGTCGTAACGTGTTTTAATTTTATTATAAAGTGCTTCTTCTTTTTCTTTAGTTATTTTTTCGCCCTTCTTTTCTAAAGAAGCTTTTTCTATTTGTAGCAATACTTTTGCTGCGCTATTACCACTCATTACAGCAAGTTCTGCGCTTGGCCATGCAACAATTAATCTGGGATCGTAGGCTTTACCACACATAGCATAATTACCGGCACCATAACTATTACCAATAATAACTGTGAATTTAGGGACCACCGAATTACTAACCGCATTTACCATTTTAGCACCATCTTTTATAATGCCGCCATGTTCACTTTTGCTACCTACCATGAATCCTGTAACATCTTGTAAAAAAACTAACGGTATTTTTTTCTGATTACAATTGGCTATAAAACGCGTGGCTTTATCGGCGCTGTCGTTATAAATAACGCCGCCAAATTGCATTTCGCCCTGTTTGGTTTTTACTAACTTACGTTGATTTGCAACGATGCCAACAGCCCAACCATCAATTCTTGCATAACAGGTTATAATGGTCTTACCATAGCCAGCTTTGTATTCGTCAAACTCAGAGTTGTCAACTAAGCGTTTTATAATCTCATACATGTCGTATTGGTCGGCTCTCGATTTTGGAAGTATGCCATAAATATCCTGCGGATTCTCCTTGGGCTTTACACTTTCTACACGATTAAATCCAGCCTTATCAAAATCACCAATTTTATCAATAATATTTTTAATGGTGTCTAAAGCATCTTTATCATCTTTAGCCTTATAATCGGTAACTCCAGAAATTTCACAATGTGTTGTGGCGCCTCCAAGCGTTTCATTATCAATAGTTTCTCCAATAGCTGCTTTTACTAAATAGCTTCCTGCTAAAAAGATACTTCCGGTTTTATCTACAATTAAAGCTTCATCGCTCATAATTGGTAAATATGCACCACCGGCTACACAACTACCCATAACTGCAGCTATTTGCGTAATTCCCATACTACTCATAATGGCGTTGTTTCTAAAAATACGTCCGAAATGTTCCTTATCGGGGAAAATTTCGTCTTGTAAAGGCAAATACACTCCGGCGCTATCAACTAAATAAATAATGGGTAATTTATTTTCTATGGCAATTTCTTGAGCTCTTAAATTCTTTTTAGCCGTTATAGGAAACCAAGCGCCGGCCTTAACGGTAGCATCATTGGCAACAACAATACATTGCTTACCTTTAACATAGCCAATTTTTACAACCACTCCAGCAGATGGGCAACCACCATGCGATTCGTACATATCTTCACCTGCAAACGTGGCAATTTCAATCGATTTTTTATTATCATCTAACAAATAGTCTATGCGTTCACGGGCTGTTAGTTTTCCTTTGGCATGTAATTTTTCTATGCTCGATTTTCCGCCACCTAAATAGACTTTTGATAAACGTTTATTGAGTTCTGATAGGAGTAATTTATTGTGATCTTCGTTTTTATTGAAGTTTAAATCCATTGCTATTTTGTTTTATGCTAAAATACAAAAGTTTCAAATTATTGTTTGTTTTCTGTTAATGTTTTATTAAAAATAATTACATGGTAATATATTCCATGGAAAATAAATATTTTTTTGTTACCTTTGAAATAAAAATAAATAAATATGAAAAATATTATTGCTTTTGCAGGATCAAACAGTAAGAATTCAATTAATAAACAATTAGCTATCTATGCTGCTGGTTTAGTAGAAAACGTAAATGTAAATGTATTAGATTTAAACGATTTTGAATTCCCTTTGTATGGTATCGATTTAGAAAATGAAAAAGGAATTCCAGAAACCGCACATAAATTTTTAAACATTTTAAAAGAAACAGATGGTATTGTTTTATCGTTAGCCGAGCACAACGGAACGTATGCTACCGTATTTAAAAATCTTTTCGATTGGTTAACAAGAATTGAAGGGAAAATGTTTTTTGATAAACCTATGCTACTTATGGCAACATCTCCAGGTGGACGCGGTGGTTTAACAGCATTAGAAATTGCTAAAGGACGTTTCCCTTTTCATGATGGAAACATTATTGAGACCTTTTCTTTACCATTTTTTGGTGATAATTTCAAAGATGGGAAAATTATTAATGAGGATTTAGATACTCAACTAAAAAACGCTGTTAAGCAATACCAAAAGGCTTTATAAAATGGATATTCAGCAAGCAGACAACGGTAAAAAAGGTAAGTTTTTTGTTGAAATTAACGGAAAACCTGAAGCCGAAATGACCTATGTATATGCAGGAAAACACACTATAATTATAGACCATACCGCTTTAAACGATGCGTTAAGAGGGGAAGGTGTTGGATATAAATTAGTGGAGGCTGCTGTTTCATTTGCTCGCGAAACTGAGTTAAAGATTAACCCGTTGTGTCCGTTTGCTCATGCTGCTTTCAAGAAGCACGCAGAATATCAGGATGTACTTATAAAATAATAAATTATGGGAGATATTAGTAAAGATATTAATTCAACGTTTCCAAATAATAAAATTAAAGCGCTGTTAAACATATTGTACACCGCAAATTGGATTATGGGTGTTCAAAACGAATTTTTTAAATCTTACGGAATTTCTCCTCAACAATATAATATTTTAAGAATTTTAAAAGGAGCCGGAGAGCCCATTAACGTTCAAATTATAAAAGACAGAATGATTGAGCGCTCACCAAATGCTACACGTTTAATGGACAAATTATGCGCTAAAAATTATATTGAGCGTTTGCCATGTGCTTCAGATAGACGGGTAGTTAAAATTGCAATTACCAATGAAGGAATAAATTTATTAAACCATATTCCGGCAGATTTTAATGATGATTTATTGAAGAATTTAAATGAATCTGAAGCAGAACAGTTAAGTAACCTATTAGATAAAATGAGATAAACAATGAAAACTATAATACATAAATCGGACACTAGGGGTTTTGCCAACCATGGTTGGTTACAGGCCAACCACTCGTTTAGTTTTGCAAATTTTCACAACCCAGAAAAAGTACATTTTGGTGCTTTACGTGTATTAAATGATGACGTTATTGCGCCTAGTATGGGCTTCGGTACACATCCGCATGATAATATGGAAATTATAACCATTCCATTAAAAGGTGTTTTAAAACATAAAGACAATATGTCTGATGAATGGATTCCAGTCGTTCCAGGTGAAGTACAAGTTATGTCTGCTGGTACAGGAGTGCAACATTCTGAAATTAATGGATCGACTTCAGAGCATTTAGGATTGTTTCAAATTTGGATTTTCCCAAACAAACAGCATGTAAAACCACGTTACGATCAAAAAGCATTCGATAGTGAAGCGCGTAAAAATAAATTACAAGTTTTAGTTTCGTCTATTGATGAAAACCATGAAGGCAGCTTAAAAATTCATCAAGATGCCCAATTGTCTCGAATAGATTTAGATAAAGAAAAAACCTTTAAATACGAACTAAAGAGCAAAAATCACGGGGTTTATGTTATGAATATTTATGGTGAAATTGTAGTAGATAATAACACTTTAGAAACAAGAGATGCTATTGGTATTTCTGAAACAGAATCATTTGAAATTCAAGTTAACGATGACTCAAGTTTGTTGTTTATTGAAGTTCCAATGGTATTTTAAATAGACCGTTTTACAAACAAAAAAGCACTCTCATGGAGTGCTTTTTTGTTTAAATGTTTTTAATTTATCGATTAAAACGTCCGGAAATATTACCATTTAAAATAGCATTTACTTCATCTACCGCGGCATAATTAACATCGCCTTCGTAAGTATGCTTTAAAGCACAAGCAGCCGAAGCAAATTCCATAGATTTAAAATCATCATACTTTTGCAAGCCATAAATAAGCCCTGCAGCAAAGGCATCGCCTGTACCAATACGATCTACAATGTGGGTTATATCAAAATCAACCGTCTCTCTAAACTCTTCACCATTCCACATTCTGGCTCTTATTTTATGCCATGATGAGTTAATAGATGTTCGTATTTTATCGAATACTTTTTCAATAGAAGGGAAACGCTCCATAAGCTTTTTGCTGGCTTCAATAAAATCTTCGTTAGAGTAACTATAATTAGTTTCTAAAATCTCATTAATTTCATTAATACCACCAATAAATATGGTTGAGTAACCAACTAAATCAGCTAAAACATCTTTTGCATTTTCGCCATATTTCCAAAGGCCATTTCTATAAGTAGGATCTGCAGAAACCGAAATACCTTTTTCCTTGGCAATTTTTAAACCAGCTTTTAAAGTTTCGTAAGCTCCTTTACTCAGAGCGGGTGTAATTCCTGTCCAGTGAATCCATTTTCCTTTTTCTAAAATTCTTTCCCAATCGACTACTTTAGGTGTGATGTCCGAAAAAGAAGAATGCGAGCGGTTATAAGATATAGAACTTGGTCTCATAACAGCACCAACTTCTAAAAAATAAACACCTAAAGGTTTTGGCGATCGAACAATATCGGAAGTACTTACCCCAAATTTTTGAATGTAGGATAGGGCAGTATCGCCCACAAAATCGTTAGAAACACAACTAATGTGTTTTACCTTTTCACCAAAATTTGCAATTGAAATACCTACGTTAACTTCGGTGCCGCCAAAATAAAATTCTAATAAATTGGCTTGCATAAACTTCTTATTACCTTCGGGAGATAAACGCATTAAAACTTCACCAAAGGTTATTATTTTTTTCATCTTTTATATTTTAAAAACTAATTTTTCGTTTGTTTTAGAGATTGTAAACTCGATTTTCCTGTTCGTTTACACGAATAAAAGTAGTTCGTTTTGTTAATTCTTTTAAACGTTGAGCCCCTACATAAGTACACGTGCTTCTTAGTCCGCCTAAAATATCTTGCAAGGTATTTTCAACATCACCTCTAAAAGGCACTTCAACTGTTTTTCCTTCGCTGGCGCGATATTCTGCTACACCGCCGGTATGTTTTTCCATGGCAGTAGAGGAACTCATGCCATAGAATTTCCTGTATGGTTTTCCATCTATTTCAATGATTTCACCACCACTTTCCGTGTGGCCTGCGAGCATGCCACCAAGCATTACAAAATCGGCTCCAGCGCCAAAAGCTTTAGCAATATCTCCTGGAATGGTACAGCCGCCATCACTTATTATTTGTCCGCCCAATCCATGAGCAGCATCGGCACATTCAATAATCGCCGAAAGTTGTGGGTATCCAACCCCTGTTTTTACTCTGGTGGTGCAAACAGAACCGGGTCCGATGCCTACTTTTACAATATCGGCACCGCTTAGCAATAATTCTTCAACCATTTCACCTGTAACAACATTACCAGCAATAATCACTTTATCGGGATACAGGTCTCTGGTTTTCTTTACAAATTCCGAAAAATATTCTGAATACCCATTGGCAACATCGATACAAATGAAATTTATATTCGGATTAAAATTAAGAATGGCTTTTAGTTTTTCGGTATCTGCTTCGCTAATTCCCGTGCTTACAGCAATATTTTTTGATAGTAATTCCGGATTATTTGATGCAAAAATATTCCAATCGGTAATAGCATAATGTTTATGAATTGCTGTAAATAAATCCTTTTGAGCTAAAGCTTTAGCCATTTCAAACGTACCAACAGTATCCATATTTGCCGCTATAATAGGAATCCCTGTCCAGGTTATGGAGCTATGTAAAAATTTAAACTCGCGTTCTAAACTAACTTCAGATCTACTTTTTAGTGTAGACCGTTTAGGTCTAATCATTACATCTTTAAAACCTAATTTAATATCATATTCTATGCGCATGAAATCGGGGATTTAACCAATATTATTTTAATGAATTATAAAGTTATAAAAACGTAATAAAAAAGTACTATTAATTCCATAGAATACTTTTTGTTATTCTTTTTATTATAGATATGTTTGTTATATACCTTAAAAATATTAAAGCTTTCAATTAATGTTAAAACTTTTTACAAATAAGAGATTACTATCGTTTTCTATTTTTTTATCGATTTTGACTGTAATTGTATTAACGTATTGTTTCATAGAAATTCTTATTCCTCACGAAACTATTTGTGTTTTATTAATTTGTGTTGTGGTTTTTCAAATATTATTTCTTCAGTATTTTTTTAAAAACCAATTAAAGAGTGATATTCAAAAAAAGAATATAAAACAACAATTAAAAGATTTAAAAGCGATAAAAGAGGAAGCCGTCAAAGAACTTGAAGAAAACACCATATATCTTGAAAATGTTAATTACGAATTGCGCACCCCTCTAAACACGGTTTTAGGCATGTTAAAAATGTTAAAAAAAACAGATGTAGATTTAGAACAAATGGCTCAAGTAGAAATTGCCGAATACTCATCGCAACATTTGTTGCAATTAATTAATGTTATTGATGATAATGTAGATGTATACAGCGGAAATATTAAATTAAACAATGAATTGATAAATTTAAAAGCAGATTTTATTCATGTTTTTAAAGTTTTTGAATATCAAGCCTTAGAAAAACAGTTGGAATTTGACTATAAATTTATTTTAGATGACAATATAAAGTTTTCTTTAATGGGCGATTTACTTCGCATACAGCAAGTTTTAATTAACCTTATTAATAATGCGATAAAATACACCGAAGAAGGCAAAATTTCGGTTATTATAGATCAAAGCGTTACTATTGATGCCACCCAGATTGTTACTTTTTATGTTAAAGACACTGGTGTTGGTATGAGTCCGGAAAGTTTAAAGCATTTTTTAAATAATTCGGATATTAACGCAAGCAAAAAAAACACAGCATTTCGTGGTGGAGGCTTGGGGCTTACTATTTCAAAGCAGCTGGTTAAATTAATGGGCGGGGAGCTTAAAGTTGAAAGTAAACAAAACGAAGGCACTACGTTTTACTTTGGATTAGAACTAAAGAAAACACTTAATGTAAAATCTACAGAAGATTTATTTATACCTGTTTTACTAGGAAAATGTAATGTATTGGTAGCCGAAGATAACCGAATGAACCAAAAGGTTATTAAGTTTTTATTAGAACAACAAGGTGCCGATTGCACTTTTGCAAAAAATGGTTTAGAAGCGGTTGAATTATATAAAGTGTTAGAGTTTGATATGGTTTTTATGGATATTTACATGCCCGATATGGATGGTTATGATGCTACTAAAGCCATTAAGCAAACGGCTAAGTACCAAAAAAAGAACACGCCGATAATTGGTGTATCGGCGAGTGCATTTAAAGATGATCTTGAAAAAGCTAAACAATCTGGTATTGAAGACTTTTTAGCCAAACCTATTGAAGTTGAAAAGCTTAAAATGCTTTTATTAAAGCATTTAAAAGACTGAAATAGTTAATTATTTAATAGCAATAACGCTAATTTCTACATTTACATTTTTAGGTAAGCGTGCTACTTGTACTGTTTCTCTTGCGGGCGCTGTTTCATCATTAAAATAGCTACCATAAATTTCGTTAATACTTGTAAAATCGTCCATATTACTAATAAATATAGAAGATTTTATAACGTTTTCAAAGGTCATGCCGGCAGCTTCTAAAACGGCCTTTAAATTTTGCATTACCTGGGTTGTTTCGGTTTTAATATCGCTTAAAACTAATTCACCAGTTTCTGGATTTATAGCAATTTGTCCAGAAGTATAAAGCGTATTGCCTGTTAAAACTGCTTGATTATATGGACCAATAGGAGCAGGAGCTTTTGGAGTTGTTATAATTTTTTTCATGTGTGTTTATTTTTTAATTGTGATTGGTAATTCGTATAACTTGATTGAAATTTATAACCAATTTTCGTTTATACTATTTAATGAAATTTTATAATTTTTTGCCAAAAAAAGTATGTAGTTAAAGATTTTTAACTTCATTACCAACAACCAACAACCAACAACCAACAACCAACAACCACCAACCACCAACCATCAACCATCAACTAAAGCCTAATATCGGGTTGTCTTCGTTTTTCGTATTTTAAATCTTTTAGCATGCTAGATTTTATACCAATAAAGAAATTCCATTGGGCTCTATCACTAAAAGGAATCCAACTAAAATTCATTTGCCAGCTTTTTAAATCACGCTCAAAACTTAATTGAGTGTATGTAAACCCAAAGTCTTTTAAGTCGTAACCAGAGGAAGCTCTAACACTCCATTTTTCACTTAATTGAACATCTCCAGAAAACATAAGGGAGTGTGATGATATTTGATTTTCTCGTCTGGAGTTTGAATAGTTTAAAGCATAAGCAATTCGTAGACTCCAGGGTAAAGAATAATTATACAAACCATTATCAACAGGTGTTTCATCATCTTTTACATCTTTTATTTGCTGGTTTGCAAAATCTTCACCAAGGCCAAATAAATCATCGTCACGGCCACCACTTCTTAAATTTTCTTGTATCGCTTCACTATTTTTGTCTTTTTTATCACCTTTCTTACTAGAAATAGACCAACTAGTAGTTAGGTTAGCACTGGTTAATCTAAATAAACTTCCACCGTTATCAATATTAAATTTATTAATTCGATTGTTATTATTATCTAGAGCATAGGGATCTAAAGTAGCTCCAAAATTAATACTCATTTTATTGTTAAATATCTGTGTACCACCGGTCATTCTAACTGGACTCCATTGTAAAGAATCGCCTGCAAAATTGTAAGAAGTAGCAAAGTTTAAGTTATTAAGTAAGATGATTTTTTTCGCCTCGGTAGCGGTTGTATCTTTATCTCTAACTTTAGCTTCTAAATTATTAGAAACAGAAATACCCATGGAACTGGAAAAGTTTTTCCCGGGACTTCCAAAAATACCGCCTTCAAATCTTGTAAACTCTACATCACTTGTTGTTAATCCATCGGCACTTACAACTTCATAAGTATCATAATATTTATCGAAAGCAGGGTTTATATTATAGTTAATAGAAGGACGAATAATGTGTCTAATAGCTTTTATTTTTGAGTCTTTTCCTTCCTTTTCAAAATTAAACATACCATAAATAGTAGTTCCTAAACTGGTACTAAAGTTATAAGTTCTAAAAGAATCGAAACCATTAATTTCTTCTGTAACAGTTCTTCTTTCTATAGGGTCGAAAGATTTATTAACTGTTTTAAAAGTCCAAACTTCATTATAATTAGCACTGGCACTTAAACTAAAAAACTTAAAAAGTTTAAAGTTGGTATTTATTGGAATGCTGTGCTGAAAACCTGCTTTTGCATCATCAAACATTTCTTTTTTAAAGAACAAAGAATCTGTTGTTTGAATTCTGTTTTCACCCCTAATATTATATTGCAAGTTAATATTTTGTATAATACCTTTTTTGGAACCCGATTTAGAAGCAAACGGATACATTCTACCAATACTCCCTTGTAGAGTAGGGAGGGTCATGTTTATAGTTTCTGTATTTGTATTTTGTGAATGGGTGGCAGTTAAACTAAAGTTTACTTGGGGTTCGCCTTGAAATGTCTTAGAATAAGATACCGATGATGCCAACGTGTTATTTAAAAAAGCACCAGAATTTACTTGATTTAAAGAGTTTCTATAATATCTACTACTCCCCAAGTTAACCGATGCAGAAAAACGTGAATTCGGATTCGCCTTAGAATCTTGACTATGCGACCATCGTAAATTATAAATGGTATTTTTAGAATAATCTGGAAAGCCACGTTCGCTGTTTATTAAATTTTCATACCTAAAACCAACATTTCCTCTAAATTTGTAACGTTTATTATAAGTACTTTCTAAACGCGTGCCATAACTACCGTTGGTGTAATAATCTCCTAAAACAGCTAAATCTATATAATCGCTAATTGCAAAATAATATCCACCATTTTGTAAAAAGAAACCACGATCATTTTGTTCTCCAAAAGTTGGAATAATGATACCAGATGTTTGTTTTTCAGACTGCGGAAAGAAACCAAAAGGAAGTCCTATAGGAGTAGGTACATCATAAATAAATAAATTTGCCAATCCAGTTACTATTTTTTTTCCAGGAACAACTTTAGCTTTTCTAAGTTTAAAATAATACTCGGGATCTTCCATGTCCTCTGCTGTAGTATATTTTGCATTTTTTAAAAAATAAACAGAATCGTTTTCTTTTTTAGTAATGGATGCTATTACGGTACCGTCGCCTTGTTCGGTTATCGAGTTGTATATTAACGCTTTTTTAGTTTTGGTGTTAAAAATAATAGAGTCTGGTTCAACCACACTACTACCTTGGGTAAAAACAGGTTTTTGTGAATAATTGGAGAGCGAATCTAAAATACCTTTGGCATATACAGTATTTGTAGTATAATCTATAATAATACTACCTGCGGTAATATTCATATCGCCATATTCTATTGTGGCTTGATTATATAAATATAGTTTATGCTTTTTCTGATTAAAAGTTGTGTAATCTGAAGCATGATATTTTACAATATTTTCCAGTAATTCCTTTTTAGGCTTAATGGAGTCTTTTAAAGTAGAATCTTGCTCTTTAACAGCCACCGGTTTTATAAGTAAACTGTCTAAAGATGAAGATACGCTATCCTTTTCCTTAACCGTTCTTTTAATAGGTTGGCTTTTTTGGGGGATATCTTGGGCAAAGCTAAACGTGTTAATAAACACTGTAAAACTTAATGCAAAAAGTATTTTAAAGTTGTTTGTATGCAACGCTTTTAAATGTATTTTTGTAAAAGTATGGCTCGGTTTTTGAAAAGCCAAAATTACATATATTTTTCTGTGATTGATTGATAATTCAATTAAAATTTAAAATTAAACTCATACCAGTTTAATTTGCGAAATAAACGAAGTTTTTTTAGCGTTTTAACTTTAATTAATTATTAAATAAATACTAATAACCCAAACAGATTTTACATGAAAACGAACAGAGTATTGCTTTTCGTATCTATTATAGCATTATTAACATTTTCTTCATTTACCAATTTAAATTACCAAGATAAATCCAAAAAGTTTATTGTTGTTTTAGATGCTGGTCATGGTGGACACGATTCTGGTAACTTAGGCAGTGGCTTTGTGGAGAAGGATATTGCATTAAAAATTGTTTTAGAAGTGGGTGCCGTGTTAAGCAAAAACCCGAACATTAAAGTGGTTTACACACGAGACAAAGATGTGTTTGTAGATTTATTTAAAAGAGGCCAAATAGCAAATAAGGCCAACGCCGATTTGTTTGTTTCTGTTCACTGTAATGCGCATCACTCTTCGGCTCATGGAACTGAGACGTTTGTTTTGGGAACTCATAGAAATAAAACAAATTTTGAAGTTGCTAAAAAAGAGAACTCGGTAATTTTCTTGGAAGACGATTACAAAAAAAACTACGCAGGTTTCGACCCAAATTCTCCAGAATCGGTAATGAGTATTCTAATTAGCCAGGAAGAGTATTTAGACCAAAGTATTCAATTAGCAAGTTTAATTCAGAAGAAATTCACAAATAAATTAAAGCGTAATAACAGAGGTGTTAAACAAGCCGGATTTATTGTATTGCACCAAACCGTAATGCCTAGTGTGCTGGTTGAAACTGGTTTTCTTACTTTTAAAGAAGAAGGCGCTTATTTAAATTCTAAAAAAGGTCAGCACGACATGTCCACATCCATTGCCGATGCTATTTTAGAATACAAACATATTTTAGATGGCAATATGGGCGATTATGTTTTTGAAGATCATGTGAACCACGATACGGAGGTCGAAACGGTTATAGAAACTATAGCAGATTCAAAACCCTCAGCAACCAACAATTCCAATATTGTATTTAAAGTTCAAATTTCGGCCAGTTCTAAATCTTTAGAAACCAAATCATTTAATTTCAACGGATTAGAAAATATTACAAAAGAAAAGGCAGGAAATCTTTATAAATATTATTACGGAAGTACGTCGAACTTCGAAGAAACCAAAATTTTAGAAAAAGAAGCTATTCAAAAAGGGTATAATTCTTGTTTTACAGTGGCTTTTAAAGATGGTAAAAAAATAAGTGTTTCAGAGGCCCTAAAATCAAAATCAAATTAAGGCTTTTCTTTTTAAATTTATCTTAAATTTGTACATCTAAAAAAGAATTACTTTGAAAATATCAAGAGAAGTTAAAACAGGTATATTAGTAGTATTAGGGATTACCCTTTTTATTTTTGGTTTCAATTTTTTAAAAGGTCATAACCTATTAGAATCTAAAAATCTTTACTACACAGAATTCGACTATAATGCTTTAACAAAAGCCTCACCAGTTACTGTAAATGGTAACACTGTTGGTAAAATAGACGATATCTCTTATGTTTTCGAAACCGGAAAAACACGTGTCGCTTTTACTGTTAACGATCAATTAAAATTCTCAGACCAATCGGTTGTAAAAATGTATGAAACCGGATTAATGGGAGGTAATGGCTTAGCTATTTTAGTTAGTAATGAAGGGCAGCCAGCACAACCAGGTACTGTTTTAAAATCGACTGTAGAGAATGGTTTGGTTACCACCTTATCCAAAAGTTTTTCGGGAATTAGCACCGATTTATCATCCACCTTACAATCTACAGATACCTTAATGTATAGCTTAAATACCTTGGTAAATGATAATTCAGACAAAGGTTTAAAATATACCGTTGCAGAACTTAACGAAACTTTAAAATCATTTAAAAACACTTCAAATGCTGTAAATAATGTTATCTCTAAAAACGATAAAAACATTGGCCTTCTTTTAGAGAATTTCAAGAAAATAAGCACCGATTTGTCTGTTTTAACAAACGATTTAAAGGATTCTAACATGGGGAATACCGTAGAGAATTTAAACAAAACCTTAGCGAGTTTAAACAGCGTTTTAGCTAAAGTTGAAAACGGAGAAGGTTCTATAGGTAAATTATTAAAAGACGAAGCTTTGTATAATAATTTAGAAGGTGCAACCAAAGAAATGGAAGAATTGCTAAGAGATATCAAGCTTCATCCAAAACGTTATTTTAGAATTTTATCTAAAAAAGAAATCCCATACGAAAAGGAATAAACTAAACGTCATACCATGCCATACATACCTAATTTAATTTTTATCATTATACTCGTTTTGGGAGTATATGCCTTCGCGAGAAATGTATCAAAACTCAAAAGAAACATAAAATTAGGTCAGGATGTAGACGTTAGCGATAACAAACCACAACGCTGGAAAAACATGGCCATGATTGCCTTAGGACAAAGTAAATTAATGACTCGTCCCGTATCTGGATTTCTACATGTAGTTGTATATCTTGGGTTTATCATCATCAATATAGAAGTATTAGAAATTGTTATCGATGGCATTTTAGGCACCCATCGTATTTTTTCTTTCGCAGGTAGCTTATATGCTTTTTTAATTGGCACTTTCGAGGTGCTTGCTGTTTTAGTTTTAGTAACAGTTACCATTTTTTGGTTACGCAGAAACGTAATAAAAATAAGACGCTTTTGGAGTGCCGAAATGACGACCTGGCCTAAAAAAGACGGTAATTTCATTTTATATTTCGAGATGATTTTAATGACGCTTTTCCTGGTAATGAATGCAACCGATCTCGATTTTCAAGCATCCAACTCAGGAAACGTAATCAGTCAATACATCGCACCACTATTTAGCAACTACTCCGAAAGCACATTGCACATCATAGAACGTGCCGCTTGGTGGTTACATATCATAGGTATTTTAGTATTTTTAAACTACCTGTATTATTCAAAACATTTACACATTCTTTTGGCATTCCCAAACACCTACTACGGGAAATTACAACCAAAAGGACAGTTAAATAATTTAGAATCGGTTACAAACGAGGTGAAAATGATGATGGATCCAAACATCGATCCCTTTGCAGCTCCTGCCGAAGGTACGCCTGAAGTACCCGCAAAATTTGGCGCCAGCGACGTACAAGACTTAAATTGGGTACAGCTACTAAACGCTTATACCTGTACAGAATGCGGACGATGCACCAGCGAATGTCCTGCCAACCAAACAGGTAAAAAATTATCGCCACGTAAAATCATGATGGATACCCGCGACCGTTTAGAGGAAGTTGGAAGAAACATCGATGCCAACAAAGGCACTTTTAAACCCGACAACAAACAACTGTTAGACGATTATATTACACGCGAAGAACTTTGGGCCTGCACCTCCTGTAACGCCTGCGTTGAGGCTTGCCCCGTGAGTATCGACCCGTTGTCTATCATCATCGACATGCGCCGCTATTTGGTTATGGAACAAAGCGCAGCACCAACAGAGTTAAACAACATGATGACCAATATCGAAAATAACGGTGCCCCGTGGCCATACAATCAAATGGACCGTTTAAACTGGAAAAACGAATAAAATATTAATAGCGTTACTACAAGGGTCGGGCTTTCGCAAGTCGCTCTCTTCGAGGAGCTCCAACAATTGCTCAATCCCTAACGCACAAACAAAACCCAATATAATGAGCGAATTACTTAACGTGCCAACCATGGCAGACTTTATGGCTCAAGGAAAGCAACCCGAAGTACTATTTTGGGTTGGTTGCGCAGGAAGTTTCGACGATAGAGCTAAAAAAATAACCAAAGCTTTTGTAAAATTATTAAACAAAGCTCAAGTAGAATTTGCTGTTTTAGGAACCGAAGAAAGCTGCACGGGCGATCCTGCCAAACGCGCAGGAAACGAATTTTTATTTCAAATGCAAGCCGTTACAAACATAGAAGTTTTAAACGCTTACGAAGTAAAAAAAATAGTAACCGCTTGCCCGCACTGTTTTAATACTATAAAAAATGAGTATCCAGAACTGGGCGGAAATTACGAAGTCATGCACCATACCCAATTCTTAAAAACACTTTTAGATGAAGGTCGATTAACCATAGAAGGTGGTCAATTTAAAGGCAAACGTATTACCTTTCACGACCCCTGTTATTTAGGTCGCGCCAACAATGTTTACGAAGCACCACGCGATTTAATAAAAAAGCTTGAAGCCGAGTTAATAGAAATGAAAAATTGCAAGCGAACCGGCTTGTGTTGCGGTGCAGGTGGTGCACAAATGTTTAAAGACGCCGAAAAAGGCAATAAAGAAGTAAACATAGAACGCACCGAACAGGCTCTAGAAACTCAACCCGATATAGTAGCAGCTGGTTGCCCATTCTGTAATACCATGATGACCGATGGTGTAAAGGCAAAAGAAAAAGAAAGCGATGTGGCTATTATGGATATAGCCGAATTAATTGCTAATGCACAAGATTTATAAAATGAAAAAATACATTTAAGTCTATTTAATAAGTAGAATAGCTTAAAAATATTATCTCTATAAATGAATTCATAAAATTGGAGCACTTTTAAAAGCCCATTTTAATTACAAACAAAAGAATTAATAACAACCTAGAAATAGACTTATATTATTACGAAGCTAAATTGTTTAGTGCCAAATTAAACCATTTTATTGTTAATAAAATTATAACAGATATTGTAAAAAAATAATGATTGTACCTTTTAATACATTACCAGAAGAATCTCGTGTTTGGATATACCAAGCAAACCGCTCGTTTACAACAGATGAGATTGAAGAAATAGAAGACAAATTACAGGTGTTTCTAGAAAACTGGACAGCACATGGTAGCGATTTACAGGCTGGTTTTGAAATAAAATACAAACGTTTTATTGTAATTGGCTTAAACCAAAACCTAAACCAAGCTACAGGTTGTTCTATCGACGCATCGGTACGTTTTATTCAGCAATTAGAAGAAGCTTACCAAGTCGATTTAATGGATAAAATGAACGTTTCTTATAAACAAGGCGATTTTATAGCTTACAAAGCGCTTTCAGATTTTAAAAAAATGGCCAAAGAAAAAGCGGTATCAAAAAACACCATTGTTTTTAATAATCTAGTAACCAACATAGCAGAGTACAACGAAAACTGGGAAGTACCTGCAAGCGAGAGCTGGCACAGCCGTTACTTATAATCATTCTAAATTTCTATGTTAGCGAAATATTTAATATGGTTAAACGTTAATATAATTAATATTAAATGTAATATTGTTGCATTAATTTAACTGAATAATTAATTAGCTTTAATTTTAATTAAATAATGAAAATAATAATTTTCACAAGTGTTTTACTTTTAACACTTGGTTTTAGTTTGTCGGCTCAAAATTGGATAACTAATTTTGAACAGGCAAAAGAAATCGCTTCAAAGAAAAATCAAAACATTGTATTAGTTTTTCAAGGATCAGATTGGTGTGCGCCTTGTATGAAATTAAACAAAGAAATTTGGAGTGCCAAAGAATTTCAAAATTTAGCAGACCATCATTTTGTAATGCTTCAAGCCGACTTTCCCAGAAAAAAAGCAAATAAACTGTCGGATGCTTTAACGGCTCAAAATGCAAAATTAGCAGAAACTTACAACAGTCAAGGCTTTTTTCCTTTAGTGGTTGTACTAAACAGTAAAGGGGATGTTTTAGGCAAAACCGGTTACGAAAAAACATCGCCAACTAATTATTTCAAAAAATTAAATGCTTTCGAAAAGTAACATAGGGTATTGGGTAATACTTTTAAGTTTTACAAGTTCTATTTGCTTTTCGCAACAAATATTTCAAAAAACTATAAAATTAATGGGCAGCCGATTTGATATTTCTGTTTTTGCAGAACATCAAGATGCGGGCGACCAATACATTAATTTAGCCATTAACGAAATATCACGTATTGAAAAACTAATATCTTCATGGGATGCCAATTCTCAAACTTCAGAAATTATTAGAAATGCAGGTATAAAACCTGTGGTGGTAGACAATGAATTGTTTCAACTTATAAAACGAGCCATTAAAATTTCAGAATTAACCGATGGTGCTTTCGATATTAGTTATGCATCCATGGATAAAATTTGGAAATTCGATGGGAGCATGACCGAAATGCCTTCCGCGGAAGCGATAAAAAATTCGGTAGCCAAAGTAGGTTATAAAAACATTGTTTTAAACGAAACCGAGCATTCTGTTTTTTTAAAATTACAGGGCATGAAAATTGGCTTTGGGGCCATTGGTAAAGGCTATGCTGCCTATAAAGCCAAAGCGCTTTTACAAGAAAAGGGTGTTAAGGCAGGAATTATAAATGCTTCTGGCGATTTGAATACATGGGGAACTCAGCCCGATGGTAAAGATTGGTTGGTGGCTATTGTTAATCCGTTAAACAAAGAAAAAGTGTTTTCTTGGTTACCAGTAAAAAACAGTGCCGTTGTTACTTCGGGTAATTACGAAAAATATGTGAAATTTAATGATGTATTGTATACACATATAATAGATCCTCGAACCGGTTATCCTAGCACAGGTATTTTAAGTGCTACAATTTTTACTGCCAATGCCGAACTTGCCGATGCTTTGGCAACTTCTGTTTTTGTAATGGGCGTAGAGGTAGGTTTAGATTTTATTAATCAGTTAAAAGGCGTTGAATGCATAATTATAGATAAAGATAATAAGATGCGTACCTCAAAAAACATAAATTTAAAGCAAACAAATTAATATGAAAAAGCTGCTGTTAATAGTTTTAACCATTGGGTTTTTCTCTTCTTGCACGGTTGTAAAAGAGTATGAAAAAGTAAATTTAAGTGACCCTGATATGGTTTTAACTAAAAAACCTTCAGATAGGTTTATAACTAATTTTCAAGTATATCGAGAAGCTGCGGCTGGCGCCAACGGAGGAAAATCTGGTGGTGGTTGTGGATGTAATTAATAGTCTTAAATGAAAAAAGTAATTATTATCGCATGTGTTTTTTTCATTGGAAAACTATTTGCCCAAGAGTCTACAACAAGCTATAAAAAACGCGTTTTAGAAACTACTGAAGTCGATTTTTTAACTAGTTATTACACCCAAGACGGCAACAATGCTTCTGTTACCGGTGGTATAGGAACCGAAGAATTAACAGATGTTACACCAACCATCGTAGTTAGTTTACCTTTAAATGCAGACGATGTTTTAACTATTGATGCAGGCATATCGGCCTATACATCGGCTTCATCGAGTAACTTAAATCCCTTCGATGGTAGTTCTGGTGCTTCTCAAGGTTCAGGAGAAGTAGAAGATGACAAATTTTCTAACAAAAAGTCCAATGCAGCTGGTGCTTACATAGGAACCCCTTGGGCTGCCTCCTCAGGCGCTTCTAGGAGTGATGTTTGGGCTAGTATCACTGCCGATTATAGTCATAGTTCGGATGATAGAAATACTATTGTTAATGCCGATGTATCTTTCGCAACAGAATATGATTACTCATCGTTTGGTTTTGGTGGTGGTATAACAAAATTGTTTAATGAAAAAAACACCACGTTAAGTTTGAGCACCAAAATTTATTTAGATACTTGGCGTCCCGAATACCCAACCGAATTAGATTCGTATTACGAATCGAATGAGAATTTAAATAGTGGATTTTTCTTTAATGTGCCTATATACAACCAAAGCGGTTTAGCAATAGATAAAAATAGTAGCAATGCCTGGGCGCCAACAAATTCGCCTTTTATTCAGGATAAAGCCAGAAATTCTTATTCATTATCTTTTAGTTTTTCTCAAATTTTGAGTAAAAATGCGCAATTCTCTATATTTTTCGATTTAGTTCAGCAAAAAGGCTGGCTAAGTAACCCGATGCAGCGCGTTTATTTTGCAGATGTAGATAATTACTATATAGGTGATCCTACAGACATACCATATTATACAAGCGCTATAAATCAAGGTGTTTTTCAATTAGCCGATGATATTGAGCGTTTACCAAATAGCCGATTTAAAATTCCGGTTGGAGCGCGTTTAAATTATTATTTAAACGAAATGTTTACCTTAAGAACCTATTACAGGTATTATACAGACGATTGGGGAATTAAATCGCATACCGCCGAAGTAGAATTACCAATTAAAATTACGAGTAAATTCACCCTTTATCCGTCGTATCGTTATTATAATCAAACTGAAGCCGATTATTTTGCGCCCTATGAAACCGCATTATCAACCAGTGAATTTTATACATCAGATTACGATTTATCTAAATTTAACGCAAATCAATACGGATTTGGAGTTAGTTATACCGATATTTTTGCAACCAAACATATTTGGAAATTTGGTTTAAAAAGTATCGATTTAAAATATAATAATTATAAAAGGAATACCGGTTTGACGGCCAATATTATCTCGGCTGGATGTAAATTTGTAATGGATTAGATTGTTTATAATCTTATTATAATTCTATCTTAAAGTCTTTTTATCTTCGTGTTAAAAGTCTTATTTTGGCATGATTATTACTGTTGTATGAATAACAGTTAATATGCCAATTAATCCTCAATTATGCGTCGATTCTCATATATTCTATTTTTATTATTAATGGTTAATGTAGGGTTTTCTCAAAACCCGTTATTATCTAAAAATACATTTGCTCAAAAAAAGTGGGTAGATAGTGTTTATGCATCCATGACATTAAAGGAAAAAGTGGGCCAGCTTTACATGGTTCAAGTCATGTCTAACCAAGATGAAGCCTCAAAAAATAAAATAGAATCCTTAATTAAAGAGCATCAAATAGGAGGTATTATTTATTCGTTGGGTGGTCCCGTACGACAAGCCAAATTAAATAACGATTTACAAGCTATATCGAAACTACCTATGTTAATAGGTATGGATGCCGAATGGGGATTGAGTATGCGTTTAGATTCTACCTATGCTTTTCCTTGGAATATGACTTTAGGAGCTATAAAAAACAACAAACTTATTGAGGAAACAGGAAAACACATTGGAGAGCATTGCAAACGATTGGGCGTGCATTTTAATTTTGCTCCTGTGGTCGATATTAATACCAATCCAGACAATCCTATTATTGGAAATCGTTCTTTTGGTGAAGATAGAGATAATGTAACCGAAAAAGCATCGGCCTTTATGAAAGGCATGCAAGGTGCTGGGGTATTGGCAAATGCCAAACATTTTCCTGGCCATGGCGATACAGATCAAGATTCTCATAAAACCTTGCCAAGCATCAGTTTTAGTGAAAAACGAATCGATTCCATAGAATTATATCCTTACAGAAAGCTAATAAAAGAAGGCTTTTCAAGCGTTATGGTAGCCCACTTAAATGTGCCAAGTTTAGAGCCTCGCGAGGGCTATCCGTCGTCGCTTTCAAAACATATAGTTACCGATATTTTAAAAGAACGTTTAGGGTTTCAAGGTCTTATTTTTACCGATGCATTAACCATGAAAGGCGCTTCAAATTTTAGTGAGTCTGGTGATATTGACCTGGCGGCCTTTAAAGCGGGTAACGATGTTATGTTAATGTCTGAAGATGTTGGTATTGGTGTATCTAAAATCATTGAAGCTTACGAGTCGGGTGATATTACAGAAGAACGTTTGGCGCACTCTGTAAAAAAAATACTGATGGCTAAATATAAAGTGGGTTTAAATAAATACAAACCTATTGATATTAAAAATCTGATTAAAGATTTAAACAGGTTGGAAGACGATATTTTATACGAAGAACTTCTTGAAAACGCTATTACAGTGGTTAAAAATGAAGGCGATTTAATTCCGTTTCAAAAATTAGAAACAAAATCAATCGCCTATGTAGAATTAGGTGATGATGATGGATCTGCATTTTTTACTGAACTTAAAAAGTATGCCAAAGTACACCAAATTAAAGCAGAGATGCTTGATGAATTAATGGCAAAACTTCAAGATTATAACACGGTGGTTATTGGTTTACACCGCTCTAACGCAAACCCTTGGAAAGCTTATAAGTTTTCGGATACCGAGTTGACATGGATTTATGAAATTGCACGAACTCATAAAGTTGTTTTAGATGTTTTTGTTAAACCATATGCACTTTCCGATTTAAAAACGATTGAAAACATTGAAAGCATTGTAGTTAGTTATCAAAACAGTGACATTGCACAGCGAAAATCGGCACAAATTATTTTCGGAGCCTTAGCATCAAAAGGCGTGTTGCCTGTTTCAGTTGGTAATAATTTAAATGCAGGCACAGGTATTTTTAATAATGATATTAAACGCTTGTCGTATACCATACCAGAACGTGTGGGTATGGATTCTGAATTATTAAATAAAATAGACCAAGAAGCACAAAGAGCTATTGATGGTATGATGACCCCAGGTATACAAGTTGTTGTTGCTAGAAAAGGTAAAGTAATTTACAGTAAAAATTTTGGAAAACATACTTATGAAGGTGATGAAAAAGTGGCTTGGGACGATATTTACGATGTGGCCTCTTTAACAAAAATACTGGCAACTTTACCTTTGGTAATGGAAATGGAAGAGCAAGGCATTATGTCTTTAGATAGTAAGTTGTCTGAACTTTTACCAGAATACAAAGGCTCTAACAAAGCGAATGTTACCATTAAATCGATGCTTTCACACTATGCCCGGTTGCGACCTTGGGAACCGTTTTATTATAAAACCTTAGATGAAACCAAACATCCAAGTGATACTTATTACAGAAAAGAACGTAGTGATTTATTTAATATTGAAGTCTCTAAAAATTTATACTTACGATCTGATTATCCGGACTCTATTCAAAAAATAATTAAAGATTCAGATCTGCTTCCCAGCTTAAAATATCGATACAGCGATTTTCCTTATTATATTTTAAAGAAATTTATTGAGCATTATTACGACAGAACTCTTGAACAATTAACCCAAAATCATTTTTATGAATCTTTGGGAGCGAATTACACCATGTATAATCCGTATCACAAAATAAGCAACAAGAAAATAGTTCCAACCGAAATTGACGATTATTATCGTTACCAAGAGGTACATGGTTACGTACACGATATGGGTGCAGCGATGCAAAATGGTATTGGTGGGCATGCGGGTATTTTTAGTAATGCCAACGATATTGCTAAAATCATGCAAATGTATTTGCAAAAAGGATTTTATGGTGGTAAACGTTACTTAAAACCAGAAACAATTGATAAGTTTAATAAAACATATTATAAAGAAAAAGGTAACAGACGCGGTATTGGTTTTGATAAACCACAGTTTAGTGGAGATGGTCCAACCTGCGGTTGTGTGTCTTTAAAAAGTTTTGGACATTCTGGTTTTACAGGAACGTATACTTGGGCAGATCCAGACAAAGAAATTGTTTATGTGTTTTTAGCAAACCGAACGTATCCCAATGCAGGGAAAAATTTGTTATTAAGAGAAAATATTAGAACCAATATTCAAAGCTTAATTTATCAAGCTATTATTGAGTAATTTAAAATAGAAAAATGAAAATAGGTATCGTTTGTTACCCAACTTTTGGGGGTAGTGGTGTTGTGGCAACAGAATTAGGTTTAGAATTATCTAAACGCGGACATGAAATACATTTCATAACTTACAACCAACCTGTAAGATTAGAATTAATAAGCAACAATGTACATTATCACGAAGTTAATGTGCCCGAATATCCGCTGTTTCATTATCAGCCTTATGAACTTGCTCTATCGAGTAAATTGGTAGATATGGTAAAGTTGCATAATATAGAAATCTTACATGTTCATTATGCCATTCCGCATGCTTACGCCGCTTATATGGCTAAAAAAATGCTTATCGAAGAAAATATTTATGTGCCCATTGTAACCACCCTTCATGGCACCGATATTACACTTGTTGGTAACCATCCTTTTTATAAACCAGCGGTTACATTCAGTATTAATAAATCGGATGCTGTAACGGCCGTATCACAAAGTTTAAAAGAAGATACTTTAAGATTATTCGACATTAAGAATGATATTTATGTGGTGCCTAACTTTATCGATTTAGACAAGTATAATAGTAGTGGTTTTTCAGATTGTCAAAGAGGTATGATGGCTAAAGATGATGAAAAAATTATTACACACATAAGTAATTTACGTCCAGTAAAACGTGTTGAAGATGTTATAAATGTTTTTTATAAAGTTCAAAAAGAAATACCTTCTAAATTAATGTTGGTTGGCGAAGGACCAGAACGTGAAAAAATTGAAATTTTATGTCAAAAATTAGGCATTTTAAACAAAGTCGTTTTCCTTGGGAAAAGTAACGAGATTGATAAAATTTTATGTTTTAGCGATTTGTTTTTATTACCATCGGAATCTGAAAGTTTTGGTTTAGCCGCTTTAGAAGCTATGGCTTCTAGTGTGCCAGTCATATCAAGTAATACGGGCGGTATTCCAGAAGTTAACATCCACGGTGTTTCGGGTTTTTTAAGTAATGTTGGCGATGTCGATGATATGGCTAAAAATGCTATTTATATTCTAAGTGATAACAACCGTTTACAACAATTTAAAGACAACGCCCGCAAACAAGCTTTAAAATTCGATTTACATGAAATTGTACCTCAATATGAAGCTATTTATCAAGATACTTTGGCTAAATGCTTGGTTTTGTAAATAACCTTTAAATATAATAACAAAAAAAGCACCAATATATGGTGCTTTTATTTTTAATACGATTTATAAATATTAGAATTGTTAACGAATACCTAAGGCAATATCAAAATCTAAATCATTGTTTTTGTAATTATCATCACCAAAACCTATCTCAGGTCTAAAATCTAATGACAACATTAATGGAATATCAAAACTGTATTCGATACCTATATCACCAGCGGCAAAAACAAAAGTGTCATTAAAATCATTGCCCATGTTATCGTTATAACCAAATGATCCTAATCCACCACCAGCACCTACATACCAGTTAAAATCGCCGTCTAATGGAAATACCCATTGGTATAACCCGGCTAATTTAAAACCATCATAATTTTTACCATTTCTCCAACCTAAATCTACTTCTAAGCGGTTGTTACTTCCAAGAGCTCGTTGGTATGAAATTTCGGCTCCAAAACCATCACTATCTGCTAATCTAAGACCTAGTGCGTTTTTTGAAATGTCCTGTGCATTTGATGTTAATGCAAATCCTAAAGCTGTAATCGTTAATAAAAGTAATTATCTCATAAGTTTTAAGTTTTTATATAGTTATATACGTGAATAATTAATAAATAGACTTTATTAAATTAATCGCTGTATTATTTGACAAAAATAATACCAAAATTGTGTATATATTTAACACGATTGTATAGTTATAAACAATTTTCATTAAACAATGGTTAATACATCTCATTTACAGGCATTAAGCGAAATTTTAGAAGGCGAATTATTTTACGATGATTTAATAAAATCAATATACGCTACCGATGCCTCAGTATATAGAATATTACCATTAGCGGTGGCTTATCCTAAAAGCAAGGCCGATATTAAAGCTTTAATAAACTTTGCTAAAGTTCACAAAAAATCGCTTATACCCAGAACGGCTGGAACTTCGTTAGCAGGACAATGTGTTGGGGAAGGTATTGTTGTAGATGTTTCTAAATATTTTACAAAGATTATAAGTTTTGATGAAAAAAACCGTACGATAACCGTACAGCCAGGCATTGTTCGTGATGCTTTAAACAATTATTTAAAACCTTTCGGATTATTTTTTAGTCCGAATACATCCACATCAAATCGATGTATGATAGGAGGGATGGTAGGAAATAATTCTTCGGGTACCACCTCCATTCGTTATGGTGTTACCCGCGATAAAATTATTGAAATGCATACCATTTTAAGCGATGGTAGCGAGGTTGTTTTTAAGGACGTTACGCCCGATGCATTCAAACTTAAAATGGAAGGCAACACTTTAGAAGCTTCTATTTACAAATCGATTTTTAATGAATTGTCATCCAAATCAATTCAAAAACAAATATTAGAAAACTTTCCAAAACCAGAAATACACAGAAGAAATACGGGGTATGCTATTGATGAATTAATAAAAACTAATGTTTTTTCGGAAGCTACCGAGCCCTTTAATATGTGTAAACTACTCTCTGGAAGCGAAGGAACATTAGCCTTTACAACACAAATTACTTTAAAATTAGACCCGTTACCTCCGCAGGAAGCCACCATGGTTACGGCTCATTTTAACAGTATAGAAAGCTGTTTACAAGCCGTTGCTCTAACAATGGAACATAATCTCTACAATTGTGAGATGATGGATAAAACTATTTTAGATTGCACCAAACATAATAAAACGCAACAAGAAAACCGCTCTTTTATTGAAGGCGACCCTAAGGCTATTTTAATGTGTGAAGTAAGAGCATCTACCAGAGAACAAGTAAATGTTCTAACAAAAAAATTACTAGATGCCATTGCATCTTCCGGATTAAGTTATGCCTATCCCATTTTAGAAGGCGAAGCAATTAACAAAGCAAATAATTTACGAAGCGCTGGCTTAGGTTTATTAGGAAATATTATTGGCGATAGGAAATCGGCAGCATGTATAGAAGATACCGCTGTGGCTTTACCCGATTTAGCCAACTACATTTCAGAGTTTACAGCGCTTATGAAGGGTTACAACCAAGAAGCCATATACTATGCCCATGCAGGTGCTGGTGAGTTACATTTGCGACCTGTTTTAAATTTAAAAAAAGCAGAAGATGTTAAATTATTTAGAAAAATAACTACCGATGTTGCGCATTTAGTAAAAAAATATGGAGGTTCCATGAGTGGTGAGCATGGTGATGGAATTGTAAGAGCGGAATTCATTCCGTTTATGATTGGGGATGCGAATTATCAAATTTTAAAACGTATAAAATCGGTTTTCGATGCCGATAATATTTTTAATCCTGGTAAAATTGTTGATGCCTTACCAATGGATCAAAATTTACGTTATAAAGCCGACCGCGAAGAACCTGAAATACAAACCTTACTAGATTTTTCTGATTCTTTAGGCATTTTAAGAGCTACCGAAAAATGTAATGGTTCTGGCGACTGCAGGAAACAACCCGAATTTGGAGGCACCATGTGTCCGAGTTACAGAGCCACCAAAAACGAAAAAGATACCACCAGAGCGCGGGCCAATGCCTTACGTGAATTTTTAACTAATTCAGATAAAAAAAACAAGTTCGATCATGACGAGCTTAAAACGGTTTTCGATTTATGTTTAAGTTGCAAAGCCTGTAGCAGCGAGTGCCCAAGTAGTGTAGATGTGGCAAGTTTAAAAGCCGAGTTTTTATTTCAATATCAGCAGGCCAATGGCGTGTCTTTAAGAACCAAATTATTTGCTTACAACAACACTCTAAACCAGTTCGGCGCTCTGTTTCCTCATCTTACAAATTTTATGTTTTCAAATACATTTACAGCTTCTATACTAAAAAAAGGTTTGGGAATTGCTAAGGAAAGAAGCTTGCCATTAATTTCAAATATAAGTTTAAGTAAATATATTCAATCAAATAAAAATCAATTAGTTGTAAAAAATAAAATAAAAACAGTTTATTTCTTTAATGACGAATTTACCAACCATTTAGATAAAACTATTGGCGAAGATGCGCTGCTGCTTTTAACAGCCTTAAACTATGACGTTAAGTTTGTTAAACATGAGGAATCTGGACGTGCTTTAATTTCTAAAGGCTTATTAAAACAGGCTCAAGACAAGGCGAATAAAAATGTGGCTGTTTTTAAAGATTTAGTTTCAGAAGAAACCCCATTAATTGGCATCGAACCTTCAGCCATTTTAACTTTTCGTGATGAATATTTAAAATTAGCCGACGATAAATCTTCAGCAAAAAAAATAGCACGCCATTGTTTTTTAATCGATGAGTTTCTACAAAATGAAATTAAATTAGGCCATATAACTGCCAGTCAATTTACTTCTCAGGCTAAAACCATTAAGTTTCACGGTCATTGCCATCAAAAATCATTAAGCAATCAATCCTGTAGTTTTGATGTTTTAAACCTGCCAGTAAACTATAAAGTTACCATTATAGCCAGTGGTTGTTGTGGTATGGCAGGAAGTTTTGGTTACGAAAAAGAGCATTATAATGTTAGTATGACGGTTGGTGAGCAAACCTTATTTCCGGCAGTGAGAAAGTCTAGTGCCGAAGTTATTATAGCAGCAACAGGAACCAGCTGCAGGCATCAAATAAAAGATGGAACACAACGCGAAGCAAAACATCCTGTTACCATTTTACGTGAGGCGCTTATTTAGTCTTTGGTCTTCGGTTTCAATCTTCCGTCTTCATATTAAACGAACTATTTATTTTTTTTTCTCGTGTTTATCAACAATGGTTATAGCTGCGATAAGATCTTTAATTTCCATGTTTTCAAAGTCTTCATCAACATAAAAGGCAGATAATTTGTCGCTGTCATAGTTATACATTTTCCATCGTTTAAATTGATATTCTAAAGCTGTAAAATTCTCGACCCAATCGCCTGAATTCAGGTAGAGCGTTTTACCATTTTTATTTTCAAAATATTCCATTTTTGGTTGGTGTATGTGTCCGCAAACCACATAATCATAGCCATTTTCAATAGCCAATTCTGCAATTACTTTTTCGTAATCATTAATAAATTTTACGGCACCTTTCACACCGTTTTTCACCTTTTTAGACAACGAGTAACGTTCTTTACCGCGCTTTTCTAAAAACCAATTAACACCCCGATTTATAAGCGTTAAAAGGTCGTAACCATAGCCACCAAGCTTGGCTAAAAATCGCGCATTTTGTATAGAAACGTCAAAAACATCGCCATGAAAAAACCAAGCTCTTTTACCGTCTAATTCTAAAACAGCTTTGTTCACAATAGAAATATTACCAATGGTAGAATTTGCAAATTTTCTAAGCATTTCATCATGGTTTCCGGTAATGTAAATAATCTCTACACCATCGGCGGCCATATCCATAATTTTTTTAATAACTTTTAAATGCGATTTGGGGAAATACCGCTTACTAAATTGCCAAACATCAATAATATCGCCGTTTAAAATAAGTTTTTTAGGTTCTATGCTATTCAAATAAGTTAGTAGGTGTTTGGCATGACAGCCATAGGTTCCTAAATGCACATCCGATATTACAGCTAATTCTATTTTTCTTCTAATCTTCAATCTAAAATTATATTTACTGTAAATTACCCGTTTTATTGTTACTTAATGATTACCTCATAATTATTTAAATATCAGTATATTGTTAACTAGATGTTATCTAATAAAAATAAAATAGCATACTGCTTTATACGATTTCATTTTCGTATTTCTTAGAATAGATTTACTTTAGCACTAAAATTACAATCATGGCTGGAAATTCTTTCGGAAAATTATTTCAACTAACAACATATGGCGAATCTCATGGGCCTGCTTTAGGCGGTATTATAGATGGTTGCCCATCGGGAATAAAACTAGATTTAGATGCTATTCAAGATGAATTAAACAGAAGAAAACCGGGTCAATCATCCATTGTTACTCAACGTAAAGAACCAGACACCGTTAAATTTCACTCCGGTATTTTTGAAGGTGTTACAACGGGAACTTCCATTGGTTTTATAATTGAAAATACCAACCAAAAATCGCACGATTACACCCATATAAAAGACAGTTACAGACCAAGTCATGCCGACTATGTTTACGATAAAAAATATGGTTTTAGAGACTATCGCGGTGGTGGTCGCAGCTCGGCAAGAGAAACAGCCTGTCGCGTTGTAGCGGGCGCTATTGCTAAGCAAATGCTAAGTAACATCGAGTTTAAAGCCTATGTTTCTGGTGTTGGCAACATGAAACTAAACAAACCTTACACAGAATTAGATTTAACCAAAATAGAATCCAATATTGTACGCTGTCCAGATACCGAGATGGCTTCAAAAATGGAAACGTACATTAAAGAAGTGCGCAGTAAAGGCGATACCGTTGGAGGTATTGTTAGCTGCGTAATAAAAAACGTTCCGGTTGGCTTAGGCGAACCTGTTTTCGATAAACTTCATGCCGAATTAGGTAAAGCCATGCTATCCATCAACGCTGTAAAAGGCTTCGAGTATGGCAGCGGTTTCGAAGGAAGCGCCATGTATGGTAGCGAGCACAACGACGCATTTAACACAGACGGCACAACCAAAACAAACCATTCGGGAGGTATTCAGGGCGGTATAAGCAACGGCATGGACATATATTTCAACGTCGCTTTTAAACCTGTAGCCACCTTAATTCAAGAATACGAAACCATAGACAAAGAAGGCAAAGTTGTTGTTATGCACGGCAAAGGCAGACACGACCCATGTGTGGTACCACGCGCTGTGCCTATTGTAGAAGCTATGGCAGCGCTGGTAATTGCAGATTTCTACTTACAAAATAAAATGTATCATTAGAAGCTATTTCCCGCTTTCGGCTTAATCTTTTTAAATCGATATTTCTAACCAGAAGTATCGATTTTTATTTTATAATCCTGCCAAAAACAATGTTGTTTTACAACCCATATTTAAAAAGGATAACGCCTCTATCGGGGCTAGGGCATACCGTTAAGTATCGTATTTTTTAATTTTATTCAAAATACAAATATTTAAAACAGCTTTTAGCTGTAAGTTTTATCCTTGTAATGTGAAGAAAAAACGATAAACCCTCGTTTTTTTTAAAGCCTGTTGCTTTTGCTATTAATAAACTTCGCTTAAATTCTTATCTTGCTTAAAAAATAAAAAAGCGTTGTTATATATGAAAAAATTAGCATTACACTGGAAGATTATTATTGGAATGATTTTAGGAATTATCTTTGGTTTCATAATGAATTCTGTAAATGGCGGTAAAGGTTTCGTAACCGATTGGATTGCGCCTTTTGGAACCATTTTTATTAATCTTCTTAAGCTAATTGCTGTGCCTTTAATTCTGGCTTCATTAATTAAAGGGATTTCAGATTTAAAAGATATTTCAAAAATAAAATCCATGGGCTTACGCACCATTAGCATTTACATTGTAACAACTTTAGTGGCTATTGTTATTGGATTAAGTATTGTAAACACCGTAAAACCAGGAAATGGCATGTCACAAGATACCATTGAAAAAATAAAATTAAAATACGCTAACGATGCTGGTGTAACCGACAAGCTTGCCAAGGCTAGCGCACAAAAAGAAGCAGGACCATTACAAGCCTTGGTTGATATTTTTCCTAGTAATATTTTTCAATCGTTTGTAGAAGCCTCTATGCTACAAGTTATATTCTTTGCCTTATTTGTTGGTATTTGTTTGCTTTTAATTCCCGAAGAAAAGGCAAAACCCCTTATCGACTTTTTCGATTCGTTAAATGAAGTCGTTATGAAAATGGTCGATTTAATCATGCTTTTTGCGCCTTACGCTGTGTTTGCTTTGTTGGCAAATGTTATTATTGCCTTCGATGATATCGATATTTTAATTAAGCTATTGTATTATGCCTTATGTGTTGTTGGCGGACTCATATTAATGATAGGCTTCTATTTAGTTCTCATTAGTGTTTATGCGAAAAAATCGCCTATGTGGTTTTTAAAAGAAATAAGTCCGGCGCAATTATTAGCATTCTCCACCAGTTCTAGTGCAGCTACCTTACCAGTAACCATGGAACGTGTTGAGGAGCATTTGGGAGTCGATAAAGAAGTTGCTGGTTTTGTTTTACCTGTTGGCGCCACGGTAAACATGGATGGAACCAGTTTATACCAAGGTATTGCTGCGGTTTTTATCATGCAGGTTATTTGGCCAGAAGGCTTAACTTTTACCAATCAATTAGTAATTATTGCAACGGCTTTATTAGCATCTATTGGCAGTGCCGCTGTACCAAGTGCAGGTATGGTTATGTTGGTAATTGTTTTAGAATCTATAGGGTTTCCAGCAGAGTTACTTCCTATAGGCTTAGCTCTTATTTTTGCCGTAGACCGTCCGTTAGATATGTGCAGAACTGTTGTTAATGTTACTGGTGATGCAACCGTTTCGGTTTTAGTTGCAAAATCACTTGGTAAACTTCACGAACCGCAAGTGAAAAATTGGGATGATAATTATGAAAACGTAAAATAACTATGAAAACGCTTTTATTTCAAGAACCCGTAGTATCTGTTCCATGGTTACATGATAATTTAGAACACAAAAATTTAATTATTCTCGACGGAACCATCAATAAGGTTTTTAATGAAGACCAACCACAAATTCCTGGTGCCCGTTTTTTTGACATAAAAAACAAGTTTAGCAACACCGCCGATCCGTTTCCAAGTGCATTTCCATCTAAAGAATTGTTTGAAACTTCGGCTCGCGAATTAGGTATTAATAACGACAGTGCCATTGTTGTTTACGACGATAAAGGTATTTATTCAAGTGCTCGTGTTTGGTGGCTTTTTAAAGCCTTTGGTTATAATAATGTTGCTGTTTTAGATGGCGGATTTCCAGAATGGTTAAAACACAAGTTTCCAACAGAAAGCATGAAGCCTTATGCTGGGGAATCTGGTAATTTTGAAGCGCATTTAAAACCTGAACTCATGCAGTTTTTTAATGATGTAAAAGCGGCATCCAATAATAAAACCCATACCATTATTGATGCCCGTTCGGCAGGTCGTTTTAATTGCACAGAACCCGAACCTAGAGCTGGTTTGCGTATGGGAACCATTCCAAATTCTGTTAATTTACCTTTCGAAGATTTATTAAATGGACATGTTTTAATTTCAAAAGCTGAAATAGCATCTAAATTTAAACCTTTAGCATCGCCAGAAGATCCTTTAATTTTTTCTTGTGGCTCCGGACTCACCGCATGTGTTTTGGCTTTAGGCGCCGAGATTTCGGGTTATAAAAACATGGCTGTTTACGATGGTTCTTGGACCGAGTGGGGGAGTTTAGTTCCAGAATAATCTATTCTAAAAACTTATTTTTTAACTCTGGTGTGGGTATCATACAAGCTTCTTTTTTACCAAACCATTTATAGCGGTTTTTAGCAATAACATTGTAAACGCCATCTCTTATAAAAGCAGGAACAATAATAAATACAAAAAGAAGATTAAGCGGAAAATTTAATGCTTTGGAAATATATAATGCCGCTGTCGATTTAATTTTTAATCCGTTTTTTGTGAGTAAAATAATAGAATCGGTTTGAGTGGTATCTATCTGATATTTATTTATAATATCCTTGCCAAAAGTACCTTGTAAAGGAGCAAATTTAAAAACACCCTTTTTGTCGTTTTTAATAATGAATTGCACACTGGAATTGCACAAATTGCAGACACCATCAAATAAAACAACTTGATGATTTTTAGTTATACCTTCCATTTATTTTTTCATGGCCTCGACCAATTCTAATTGCGATAAATCGACACTGGTAGTAAATATGCCATAATTAACCAAAGCTTTGTTTTTTTCAATTTTATCTAAGGTTCCAATGGCGCGACCATCCTCAAGTCGAACACGGTCACCAATGCGTAAAATAGCCTTTGGCTTTGGAGGCGCTAGTTTGGCCTTTGTTTTTTCTTCTTTTTTCTTTTCTCTAATAACTTCAACCTTTTTTTCTACCTCTTGCTTTACTTTTTTCTCGATGGCCTTTTTAATTTGCTTTTCTTTTTTGCTTTCTTTCGTGCGCTTCGAATTTTCTATTTGAACCATTTTAAATAGTTCGTCCATTAAAGGTTTCTTTTGTTTGTTATTGAAATATTTTTCAGATAAATCATTCACCTTTTGCCCTAAATAAATAAGGCGTTGGTTGCTATCGTACAGCTCTTGATAGCTTTCTAATTTCTTCTGAATTTTATCATTTATTTCTTCTAAACGACCAGCTTCCTGAATTTTTTTCTTTTCATTAAGCTTTAAAGATTCGCCTGTTTTTTCGAGTTTAGAACGTTCTTTTTGAAGTTTAGCAATGGTAGCATCAAAACGTACTTTACTGCGTTCAATTTTTTTCTTAGCACGATTTATGAGACCGAAAGGAATACCATTTTTTTGGGCCACTTCAAAAGTAAAACTACTACCGGCCTGGCCAATTACTAATTTGTAAAGAGGCTCTAAGGTTTTTTCATCAAACAACATGTTTGCATTAAGCATGTTAGGCAACTCGTTGGCTAATATTTTAAGGTTAGAATAGTGCGTTGTTATAATACCAAAAGCTTCTCGATGGTAAAACTCCTCTAAAAACGTTTCGGCTAATGCACCACCAAGTTCGGGGTCACTTCCTGTTCCAAATTCATCAATTAAAAACAGGGTGTTCTTATTGCATTTTTTTAAGAAATAATTCATTTGCTTTAAGCGGTAGCTGTATGTGCTTAAATGATTTTCTATAGATTGATTATCACCAATATCACTTAAAATTCTATCAAATAAACAAACCTTACTACGCTCGTGCACCGGAATAAGTAAGCCACTTTGTAGCATAACTTGAAGTAATCCTACCGTTTTTAATGTGATACTTTTACCTCCAGCATTGGGTCCGGAAATCACTATAATTCTACTATCTTGTTTTAATTCAATAGTTTGTGGAAACGTTTTTTCTTTTTTCTGTAAATTATTTAAGTAAAGCAGTGGGTGATAGGCATCACGCAAAAACATGCTACGGTCTTCGGTTATTTCGGGAAGCAAGGCGTTCATGCTTAGTGCATATTTTGCTTTTGCCGAGATCACATCGATATCAATTAAAAAATTTTGGTATTTAGTAAATAATGGTAAAAACGGACGAATAAAGTTTGTGACTTCTTTTAAAATTCGGGTGACTTCTTCCTTTTCTTCGAATTCTAAATTACTTAATTCGCGAGAATATTTTAAGGTCGTTTCCGGTTCCATATAAACAATGCTACCGGTTTTACTACTGCCCATAATAGCTCCGTTTACCTTACGTCTGTACATCGCTTTTACTGCTAAAACACGTCGGTTTTCTACAACAGATTCTCTAATATCATCTAAGTATTCTAAACCATGGTACGTAGCTAAAGCCGAATTAAAACTTTGGTTTATCTTGCCTCGAACGCGGTTTATAGATTGTCTTAAATCGAAAAGAAGGGGTGAAGCATTATCTTTTATTTCGCCAAAACGATCTACAATACTGTCAATTTTTTCAATAACAATCTTTGTTACTTCAATATTTGAAGCGTAATTATATAGTTCTGGATAATACTCCTGAAATTTATTTAAAAACGTAACAAGCTCGTTAGCTGTAATGGAAATAGCAACAATTTTTTTTAAACTATGAACATCTAAAAACGTGTTTTCTATTTTTAAAAGCTTAATTTCTTTAGTGATAGCATCGAAACCATGATTTGGAATGCGGTTTTCGTTTTGAAATGATGCTACATATTCGTTGGTTTGATGTAAACAAATACGTAAAGTGTCTCTATCACTAAGCGGACCTATTTCTAGCGCTTTTTCGTTACCTAAAGCGGTAATACAATGCTCGCTTATTTGCTTTAGTACCGTTGAAAATTCTAAATCTTGTAATGTTTTTGTGTGAATGTTAATCATTCTTAATTATAGATATTAGGAAAGCTGCAAATTTACACATTCTCTATGAGATACTTAAAAGACTTTAAATTATTTAAAAGTAAGATTTAACACCTTTGTATTTGATTTAACATTATCATAACAGCAGTGTAAATATTTTGTTTGTACTTTGGATATCAAATATTTATACTATTCATCAATCAAAATTCTAACGGTTTATCTAACTCAACTAATCTTTAGTTGAGTTTTTTTTAACCATGAATGGTTTCACTTTTTCCGTAATTTTTAATGACTTCACTTTCAAATTCCACTAAAGCTTTCCAACGGGCATCAACATCAATGTCTTTTCCATATTTTCGTGCATAGGAAATAAACAAGGTATAATGTCCAGCTTCACTAACCATTAAATCATAATAAAATTTAGCTAATTCGGGGTCTTTAATTTCTCTTGAAAGTAATTTAAAACGTTCGCAGCTTCTGGCTTCAATCATGGCCGAAAACAATAACCTATCGACCATACATTGTAAACGATTGCCACCTTTGTTCATAAACTTATAAAGTTCGTTAACGTAGCTATCTTTTCGTTCTCTACCGAGTGTATACCCTCGCTTTTTTATAATATCGTGTACCATTTGAAAGTGCTCTAACTCTTCCTTAGCTAACTCCAGTAAATCGGTAACCATATCGGTATATTCGGAGTTTAAAGTGATTAAAGAAATGGCATTTGTGGCCGCTTTTTGTTCGCACCAGGCATGGTCTGTTAGAATTTCTTCGAGATTAGATTCTGCGATATTTACCCATCGAGGATCGGTTTCTAATTTTAAATGAAGCATGCTCATAATTAGTATGTTATAAAGTTTAAATTACGAAATGTAATTCCAAATATTTTTAAATTTTGTTACTTCTTTGTACGTATTTAAAATAACGTCGTTTTCGGGTTTTGCCAATGTTGGGTCTGTATTAATAAGGTTTTTAGCGTAATATCGGGCTTGTTGCAATATGTTTTTATCTTTAACAATATCGGCAATTTTTAAGTTTAAAACACCACTTTGTTGGGTTCCCATAAGGTCACCAGGGCCACGAAGTCTTAAATCTACTTCGGCAATTTCAAATCCGTCGCTGGTACGAACCATGGTTTCCAATCGGGTTTTACTGTCGTTACTTAATTTATGCCCTGTCATTAATATACAATAACTTTGTTCGGCACCACGACCAACACGCCCTCGTAATTGATGCAATTGCGATAAACCAAAACGCTCGGCACTTTCAATAATCATTACAGAGGCATTTGGCACATTGACACCAACCTCAATAACCGTTGTTGCAACCATAATTTGAGTTTCACCTTTAATGAAGCGCTGCATTTCAAAATCTTTATCGGCAGGTTTCATTTTACCATGAACAATGGAAATTTGATATTCTGGCATCGGGAAATCTCTGGAAATACTCTCATAACCATCCATCAAATCTTTATAATCTAGGGCTTCACTTTCTTGAATGAGTGGATAGACCACATAAATTTGTCGGCCCTTAGAAATTTCATCACGTATAAATTTAAACACGTTTAGTCGGTTTTTATCGTAGCGATGCACAGTTTTAATAGGTTTTCTTCCCGACGGTAACTCATCAATTACAGAAATATCTAAATCGCCGTAAACCGACATAGCTAAGGTTCTTGGTATAGGAGTGGCCGTCATAACCAAAATGTGCGGCGGATTTGTGTTTTTTCGCCATAATTTACTACGCTGCTCTACACCAAACCGATGTTGTTCATCAATAATAGCGAGACCTAAATTATGAAACTTTACTTTGTCTTCAAGCAAGGCATGCGTTCCAATAATAATTTGTAATTCGCCATTTTCTAATGTTTTATGAATTATTTTTCGTTCTGAAGTTTTACTTGAACCTGTAAGTGTTTTTATGCTTATATTCAGTGGTTTACATAATTCCAACAAGCCATTAAAATGTTGTGTTGCTAGGATTTCGGTAGGCGCCATTAAACATGCCTGAAACCCATTATCGAGCGCCATGAGCATCGACATAAAGGCTACAATGGTTTTTCCAGACCCCACATCGCCTTGAAGCAACCGATTCATTTGGGCATTGCTGCCTAAATCGGCTCTTATTTCTTTTAAAACACGCTTTTGTGCATTGGTTAAATCGAAAGGCAAATAATTATTGTAAAAGGTGTTAAAATAGTTATCAATCTTTTCAAAAGGAAAGCCCTTAATTTTACTTTTATGAATTCTATTTTTAATGATTAATTGCAATTGAATATAAAATAACTCTTCAAATTTTAATCGGAATTGTGCTTTAGCCAACAACTCCTGACTCTTAGGAAAATGCACATTGAAGAGCGCTTCACTTTTAGAAATAAGTTTTAATTCATTCAATATAGGAGCCGATAGCGTTTCTTTAAATCGGCCGTTCGACTCTATAAACAATTGCTGAAGCATGTTGCTAATCACCTTATTAGTTATGCCTTTATTTGACAGTTTTTCGGTAGAAGGATATACCGGTTGCATCGCCGAACGTAAATTCTTTTCATGCTCTTCGAGTAATTCCAGTTCGGGATGCGGCATAGAAAATTTACCGCCAAACCAATTCGCTTTACCAAAAGCAACATAAGGCTTGTTAAGTTTGAGATTGTCTTTTATCCATTTTTGCCCCCGAAACCACACCAATTCCATGGTTCCTACATCGTCTTGAAAAGTCGCAACCAAACGTTTACCATGTTTTTGAGCCACTTCGGTAAAGGATACTATTTTCCCAATAACCTGAACATCGGCATTATTTTGTTGTAATTGATTGGTTTTGTAATACTGTGTTCTGTCTATGTATCTGTTTGGAAATAAATTCATTAAATCCTGATAGGTATGAATACCCAACTCTTTACGTAGAAAATCGGCACGGCTAGGACCAACGCCTTTAAGATAATCGATTGGAGTTTGAAGATTTAATGCCATAGACAGCGAATTTAAGCATTTAAGCTAAAAGTTAAAACGCTTATTGTAATTTGATGATACTTCTTTTTTTATTGGGGTTTTAAGGCAATAATTAGGTTTTTTTAATTCTTTTAATAATGTAAAAACAGATTAAAAAACGCTTGTTTTTTATTGAATTCATACTAAAAATATGCATTTCGAGTATTTTTAGCGATAACTATCTTTTCTTTTTAAAATTTATTTAAAACCTTAAGATTTTCGCTAATTATTCTATTTCAATAGTTAAATTTGAACTTTTAAATGCATTATTAAATTGTATTAATTAATGAGAAAACTTAACGAATTTATTTGGGAAACACATGGTATTCACGCAGGTACAGAACAAGACCACGTGAAACACGGTATCGATAAATTAGAAGATATTATTGATAAAGCTATTGAAGCCAAACACCCAAGTATAACTTTTATTATTCATTCACCTAGATTAACAAGTTTTCGTTATATCGCAGAGAGAGAAACCAATGTAAAGTTTATTAGAGGAAACCGTTCGTATTTAAATTACCCGAAACGTATTGCCAGTTTACGCGAAAAATATGCAGGAAAAATAAATATAAAATACGGTGTAGAATTAGAGTGGATGGGTCCAGACCTAGGTTTGCAATGGAGTCGCTCTAAAATATTTCAAGCAGAAGACGCCGATTATGTTATTGGCTCTGTACATTTTGCTCCAGAAGGTTTACCTTATGATGGCTCTAAAGAAGAAGCCCTACAACTACTAGAAATGCGTGGTAGTTTAGAAGCTTATTGGGATGGCTATTTCAATGAAATGATTCAAATGATTGAATGTTTTGGCGATATGATTCAAATTATCGGACATATTGATTTGCCAAAATTGAATGTCGATATGCCCGAAGCTTTAATTAATTTCGAAACCAGTTCGCATCCGCTTGCAAATAAATTTAGAACCCTTTTAGAGCTTATTGCCGATAGAAATTTAGCCCTCGATGTTAACATGGCTGGTAAATTTAAAGGCGTGGGTGTGTATCCAATACAGAGTATTTTGAGACGAGCTAACCAACTTCAAATTCCGGTTTGTGTTGGTACCGATACGCATCATGTTCGTTATTACGGCCTTAACTTTAAAGAAAGTTTAGAATATATTCATGAGGCAGGTTACGAAAGTTATGTAAGTTATTCGAAGTTAATTCCAGAAAACCGAACCATTTTCGATGACCATGAATTGAAAGTAAAATATACCGTTTTAAACAAAGGTATCGAATTACTAAATCAGCGTTTAGATGATGCTCAACGTAGAATTATACCCGATTTTTCGTTTGGTGGTAGTTTTTCTGAGTTTGTAGATATTTACAAAAATTCTACTGGTATGGGCGAATATAACGCCATTAGAATTCGTAAATGGGGCAAGTCTATTACGGTTTCAAATGAAATTCCTAAAATGACCGATGCTAAGGTTAACGGTTTGTTTTCTGAGCATTTAGATAAACCAGGCGTTATTTCATCACTTTTTAACACCTTAGCTTCCGAAGGCATTAACGTAGAAACGGCTCGTTTAAAATCGAATAACGATGGTACAGCCATGGCCTTTTTATCTATTACAGACGAAGGTAACAACGTGCATAGCGCCATCGATTTTATAAAAGGTACCGATGGGGGTGTTTTCACTAATTTAACCTATAAAGAGCATGCAACCCTGCCAAACTATTACAGCGAAGGGGTGTATTTATTAGAAATGGATGGTGTAAAATTAAATTTAGCCTTAAACGATAAGGTTATTTTAACCAAGCATCACAACGCGCCAGGAGTACTTTTAATTTTATTATCTGCTCTGGCATCAAAACATATTAATATTATCGATTTACGTTTAGGAAAGCTAAACGATACAGGTTACTCGGCAGTTGCTGTCGATGGCGATAGCAATACCATTAGAAATTTACTATCAAAATTAGGTGAGCAATATTACGAAGCCAATTTAATTGAATTTCATAGTATGTAATTGAATTTTAATTACTTAAAAAACGAAGGCTTAAATTATCGATTTTTATAAATTGATTTTTTAAGCTTTTTTGTTTTGTTTAAGCTACGAAAGCACAATAAAACCCTCCTTTTTTGGTTCAAAGTTTGTTATATTCACTTTATGAAGCTGCTACATATTTATACTTTTTTATTGCTCTGTTTTGTTATAAATGCACAGCAAACAGACCGTGTCGATTTTAAAACAGCCCAAGCTAACATTGGTTTTGGCGATTTAAAACAAAACGAAATATCGGGTACTGTTTTATATACATTTGAAATTAAAAAGCATACCGATTCTATATATTTAGATGCTAAAAATTTCGATAGTGTATCTTATGTTTTAGATGGTAATATTATAAACAATTATTACGATGGTAACCATATCATAATTAAACATCCTTTTAAAGCCAACACCAAACATACTGTTGCAGTTACCTGGAAAACGCGCCCTAAAAAAGCCATGTATTTTATTGATTGGAAATTATTAGAAGGACGCAAACAAATATGGACACAAGGGCAGGGGAAATACACCAGTAATTGGTTGCCTTCAATTGACGATATGAACGACAAAATTGAATTCGATTTAACGATAGAGTTTAATAAAGATTACGAAGTTATTGCCAATGGAAAACTAGTAAACAAAGAAATTAAAGACTATACAACCATTTGGCAATACGATATGCAAAAGCCCATGGCAAGTTATTTAGTAGCTTTAGCTATTGGAAAATATAATAAATCGATAGCATTTTCTAACAGTAATTTGCCTTTAGAAATGTATTATTACTCTGAAGATTCTATAAAATTTGAACCCACATATCGCTACACAAAACAAATTTTCGATTTTTTAGAAAATGAAATTGGCGTTCCATATCCCTGGCAAAATTATAAACAGGTTCCAGTAAAAGATTTTTTATACGCTGGCATGGAAAATACCAGTACCACCATTTTTTCTGATGCCTTTGTTATAGATTCCATTGCCTTTAAAGATAAAAATTATGTAAATGTTAACGCCCACGAACTGGCTCACCAATGGTTTGGCGATTTGGTTACCGAAACGTCTGGAACGCACCATTGGCTTCAAGAGGGTTTTGCTACCTATTACGCCTTGCTCGCAGAAAAACAGCTTTTTGGAGACAACTACTATTACTGGCAATTGTACGAGTATGCTCAAGAATTAAAAGAGCAGGATTTAGCTGGAAGTGGTACCTCGCTTTTAAATCCAGAATCTAGTAGCATCACATTTTACAAACGTGGTGCTTGGGTATTACATATGTTACGAGAAAAAGTAGGGGATGCTGCTTTTAAAAACGCTGTTAAAAACTACTTAGAAAAGCATCAGTTTAAAAATGTTGAAACAAACGATTTTATTTCAGAAGTTGAAACAGTAAGTCATAAAAAGTTGCATGATTTTGTTGAAAAATGGATAAAAAGTACTTTTTTTAATTACGACGAGGCTTTAGAAAGTTTGAAAAAATCGGTGTTTATACAAGAATACCTCATGGTCGATTGCGAAGCCTACACGTCTAAGTGTAACGACTATATAAACTCTGGAATTTCCAATGAAGCGAAAGTTAAAGTGGTAAGCCAATTAAAAAACAGATTAACCAACGAGGCTTTTAACAATCCGCTTAAAGTGCGTCAGACTTTGGCAAAAACATTAACCAGCATTCCGTTAGAATTAAAAGCTTCTTATGAATCGCTTTTAAAAGATGCGTCCTATATAACCATAGAAACGGCCTTGTATAACTTATGGGTTAATTTTCCGCAGGAGCGGGAAAAATATTTAAATCAAACCAAAAATATTAAAGGATTTAACGACAATAATATTCGCATACTTTGGCTTACACTGGCTTTGGTAACCGAAGATTTTGAACCTGAAAACAAATCAAGCTATTTTAACGAATTAACCAATTACACCAGCACTTTATACGATTTTGAAACCCGACAAAATGCCTTCATGTTTTTAAATCAAATTAAGGCTTGTAACGAATTCTGCAAATCGAATTTAAAAGAAGCTACCAAGCACCACAACTGGCGGTTTTCGAGTTTTGCAAAAGAATTAATTAAAGAATAATAATGTAAAATTATTGTATATTTAAAGTAACTAACTAAATTAAATGAAAGCATTAGTAATTTCTGGCGGCGGAAGTAAAGGGGCTTTTGCTGGTGGTGTAGCCCAATATCTTATTGAAGATTTAAAACGCGAATATCAAATTTTTATTGGTACCTCTACTGGTAGTTTATTAGTGTCTCATTTGGCATTAAATAAGATCGAAAAAATTAAATCGGTTTACACCAACGTTAATAATAACAGTATTTTTAGTGTTTGCCCTTTTATTGTGAAACAGAAACATGGTGCCGATAATATTGCTATTAACCACATTAATGTTCTTATAAATTTTCTTCGAGGAAGTAAAACTTTTGGAGAAAGTCATAATTTAAAACGATTAATTCGCCAAAATTTAACCGAAACCGATTTTAAGACTCTTAAAAAAACATCTAAAGACATTGTGGTTACGGTCTCAAACTTATCGCTTAATCAAGTTGAATATAAAAGCATTCAGGATTACGATTATGATGAGTTTATTGAATGGATTTGGATTTCCTGTAATTATACGCCTTTTATGTCTTTGGTTAAAAAAAATGGTTGTGAATATGCCGATGGCGGACTGGGTAATATGGTGCCCATTGAAGAAGCCATCAACAGAGGCGCAACCGAAGTGGATGCTATTATTCTTCAAACCGAAGTGTCGCATTATAACAGAATGCCCTCGCGAAATCCGTTTTCGTTAATGACCAATATGTTTACGTTTATGTTAGATAGAATTGAATCTCAAAACATTAAAATTGGTAAACACGTGGCAAATCATAACAATGCGATTATAAATTTTTATTACACACCAACCATTTTAACAACCAACTCATTAATTTTTAATAAAGCAAAAATGACGAAATGGTGGCAAAGTGGTTATGATTTTGCACGATTTAAAAACCAGGAGTTAAGTCCGTTAGAAGAATAATGTTATAAAAACTCTTTTACTTCTTCTTTTAAATAAGTTAAAGCGGTATCGCTAGGCGCTCGTCTGTCTAACATTTCAGTTAAAACAACTTCACGCAGTTTATTAGCCGAATTCGTTTTTTCCAGTAAACTAGCTTTTCTAATTAATTGTATGGTTGAATTTTTGGCAGCAGTAATAATGTTCCATAATTTATCACTTAAATAAATCTGTTGAGTTAAATTATGCTCGAATTCCTGCTCTATACTTTGTATTAATAAGTTTTCGTAATCTTCTTTATTAGTCGATGTTGGATGCACTCGTACAAGCAATTTAGATGGCGTTAAACGCTCTAAAAAAAGCGTCATACGTTCGTAAGCTTGTAAGCGCATTGGTAAGGCGGTTACCTGTAAATCTTTTTGAAGCAAAAATCGGCGTCGGCCATCTTCATTTTTAGTATGTTCTTTAAAAAAATAATAGGCAATTAATCCTGTTATTAATGAAGGTATACAGAATAAAAGCAAGTCGATAATTCTAGATGAATCCATAGTATTTATAGGTTAATTAGTTTTAGAGCCTCCCAAATATAAACATTCTTTTAAAGATTGCATACTAGTAAACGGTACAGGGGTTTTCTCGTATTTGTAGGTTTTATCTAATTCCGATGAAATATTATGGTCGTCTACATTTATTTCGATATCACTCATTTTAAATTCACACGGATGTTCGTAACCGGCAGCATGAGTTATTTCTATTAATTCTTTTCTAAAAGTCTTAAAATATTGTGCCAAACGCTCCGATTTTAAAGTAGGATCGATGCCGCTTTGCAACCATTTACTTTGTGTTGCTATACCACTAGGACAGCGGTTGTTGTGGCAAACTTGTGCTTGTATACACCCAATACTCATCATGGCTTCGCGAGCGACATTTATACAATCGGCACCCATCGCAAAAGCCATGGCTGCTTTGGCAGGAAACCCCAGTTTACCACTTCCAATAAATACAATGCGCTCGGTAAGTCCTTTATTTTGAAACAATTTATACAAATCGCTAAAACCATAAACCCAAGGTAACGACACATGATCTGCAAAACTAGGAGGCGCCGCTCCAGTGCCGCCTTCGCCACCATCAACCGTAATAAAATCGGGACCTTTACCGGTTGCAACCATAATATCGGCTAATTCTTCCCATTGTTCTAATTTTCCTATAGCAGCCTTTATACCAACGGGTAAACCAGTGGCTTCTGCAATGTTTTCTATAAACTCAACCATTTCGGGCACATTGGAAAATGCCGAATGGTTTGGTGGGGACAAAACATCTTTTCCTATGGCAACGTGGCGTATTTCGGCAATTTCTTTTGTTATTTTAGAACCTGGTAAGACACCGCCTTTTCCAGGTTTAGCGCCTTGCGATAACTTTATTTCTATGGCACGAACAAAGGGGTTGTTTTCAACAAGTTTTACCAATTTTTCCATCGAGAAATTACCATCTTCATCTCGTACTCCAAAATATCCGGTTCCAAAATGAAAAATAACATCACCGCCATAACTGTGGTATGGAGATAACCCGCCTTCGCCAGTGTTGTGGTAAGCTCCAGCAATTTTAACACCTTTATTTAAAGATTCTACAGCTTTTGCAGAAAGCGAACCAAAACTCATAGCCGATACATTAATTACCGATGCTGGTCTAAACGGTTTTCTACGTTTGTTATGTACGCCCATAACTTTAGCACAGGGTAAAAAAGTTTTATCGATGGTGTTAGGATGCGTTTCGTTAATTTTAAAAGGCATCATGGCATTATTTATAAAGATGTGCTGGTGCGCATAAATATCTCTATCGGTACCAAAACCTTCATAATTATTCTCTTTTTTTGCTGAAGCATAAATCCAACCGCGCTCAATACGGTTAAATGGTAATTCTTCTCGATTGTTAGCAACTAAGTACTGCCTTAATTCGGGACCTATTTTTTCTAGCATGTATCGTAAATGGCCTACTATAGGGAAATTATGACTTATGGTGTGTTTTTTTTGAATAAAAATATCTCGAATAGCAACCAGAATTAAAAAGATTACAATCCACATCCACCAACGAATGTCTGCCATCGAAAACATAAAGAAAATCATATTAAAGTTTTTTTTGTAAATATATTTAAAATAAAATATTCTAAATTGATATCTTTATTTAATGACTAAAAAACTTCAAATCTTCTCACTCATATTAGTGCCTGTATTAGTAGCATTATATATTGTTTTTCACTTTTACGTGAAATCATCTATTAAAAATTACCTGAATAACACCTTATCTAAAGACTTCAATATTCAATATGAAGATTTTAATTTGAATGTTTTTAAAGGCAGTGTTCATTTCGATAATGTCATTTTTGAAACCAAAACTATCCATAGTGACAAACCTGCTATTATTCTGAAATTAAAGACATTATCGGTTGAAAACTTTAAGTACATTAACTATCTAATTACTAAAAACATAGATGTTAGCGCCATTAAATTGAAACAACCAGAAATTAAATACTATAAAAAACCATCTAAACCACATTCTAAACCTTTAAAAAATTTAAAAAACATTCTTAAAATTGGAACTTTTGATGTCTCAAAAGCACAGTTTAAAATGTTTAACACCGAAACCGATTCTTTGTTGTTGTCTTCAGATAACTTCAACTTTCAATTAAAAAATATCGAATTAAACAATGAAACTTTAAAAAGTAAAATTCCTTTAAAATACAAGGATTACCATGTGAGTTTTGATTCGTTTTTTTATAAAATGAATGCCTTTGATAATTTAAAAATTGGACATTCTGAAATTACTTCAAAAAACATGGATCTCGATACATTCAAAATTTATACAAAACACTCGAAGCTAAGTTTGTCGAAACACTTGTTAATAGAGCGCGATCATGCCAATTTAATATGTGATAAAATAGAAATTAACAACTACGATTTCGGTTTAAAAAACGACACGCTATTTTATTTTAACTCTCCAAAAATTAGCATAAAAAAACCAAGTTTAGATTTATTCACAGATAAACTAGTTGCTAACAAACGTAGTTTCAAACCGCTTTACAGTAGGCTTTTAAGAGAGTTGAAATTTTCACTAGCTATTGATGAAGTCGAAATTAATGAAGGTGATTTAACCTATTCTGAACGCGTTAAAAACAATAATTTTGATGGAAAAATTACATTTTCAAAGCTTAATGCGAACTTACAGAATTTAGGAAACACCTACAAGAATGTAAAAACTACAATAAATATAGAGGCTAATTTTATGAAGCAGGCACCAATTAAAGCGTTTTGGAATTTTGATGTTAATGACCTAAACGACCATTTTAATTTTAGTGCTAAAATCTCTAATTTAAAAGTTCGTGATATTAACGAATTTTCAGAACCCAATTTAAATCTTCAATTTCAGGGCGCGATTGATGAGCTGGATTTTAATATTGTTAGAAATAATATGAAATCGAATATCGATTTAAAAATAAAATACGAAAACTTAAAAATTGAACCGCTAAGAAAAGACCATAAAACCATTAATATACTGGAATCTAAACTCATTAGTTTATTTATTTTCAACAAAAGTGAAACCAATAAATTTAGAGAATCCCACAAAGAAGGGATTATACGAGACCCATCGAAATCTTTCTTCAGTTTTGTTTGGCTAAACACCAAAACGGGTTTATTTGATGCATTAACCAACCGAAATGCTTCATCACACAAAAAGCCATCGTAATTTCAGTTTTAAATTGTTTATAATTATTAATAAAACGAACCTTTTAAAAGACGAACAATGGTTAATTTTATACTTTAAAAAACTAAAATTACTTTGGAAAAATATTTAAGTCAATTAAACGAAGCTCAATTAGCACCAACCTTACAAAAAGATGGCCCAATGATTGTTATTGCGGGTGCGGGTTCTGGTAAAACGCGAGTTTTAACCTATAGAATTGCTTACTTGATGCATCAAGGTGTCGATCCCTTCAATATTTTATCATTAACATTTACCAACAAAGCGGCACGCGAAATGAAAGAGCGTATTGCAACTATTGTGGGACAAAGTGAAGCTAAAAATTTGTGGATGGGTACGTTCCACTCGGTTTTTGCCAAAATTTTACGCACCGAAGCCGATCGTTTGGGCTATCCGAGTAATTTCACCATTTACGATTCTCAAGATTCAGACAGGCTTATAGGAGCTATTATAAAAGAAATGGGGCTCGATAAAGACATTTATAAAGCCAAACAAATTAGATCCAGAATATCTTCTTATAAAAATAGTTTAATTACGGTGCGTGCTTATTTTCAAAATCCGGAATTAATTGAAGCCGACACCATGGCACGAAGACCACGATTAGGAGATATTTACAAAGAATATGTAGAGCGTTGCTTTAAAGCTGGCGCTATGGATTTTGATGATTTACTTTTAAAAACCAACGAGTTACTAACCCGTTTTCCCGAGGTTTTAATGAAATATCAAAACCGTTTTAAATATATTTTAGTAGACGAGTACCAAGATACCAACCACTCCCAATACCTTATCGTTCGGGCTTTGTCCGATAAATTTCAAAATATATGTGTGGTAGGAGACGATGCACAAAGTATTTATGCCTTTCGTGGAGCGAACATCAACAATATTTTAAATTTCCAAAAAGATTACGACGATGTTAAACTTTTTAGGCTGGAACAAAATTATCGTTCTACTAAAAATATTGTAAATGCTGCCAATTCTATTATCGATAAAAACGAAACGAAACTCGATAAAGTTGTTTGGACAGCCAATAATGAGGGCGGTAAAATTATAGTAAACCGTTCGTTAACCGATAGCGACGAAGGTCGTTATGTAGCCAGTACCATTTGGGAAACCAAAATGCAAAATCAATTAAAAAACAGTGATTTTGCGGTTTTATACAGAACCAATGCGCAATCGCGTTCTATAGAAGACGGTCTGCGCAAACGAGATATTCCTTATAGAATTTATGGCGGTGTGTCTTTCTATCAAAGAAAAGAGATAAAAGATGTTTTATCGTACCTGCGATTAATTATAAATCCTGCCGATGAAGAAGCTTTAAAACGAATAATTAATTTTCCTCCAAGAGGCATCGGTAATACAACCATCGATAAATTAGTTGTTGCAGCCAACAGTTACAAGCGTTCGATTTTTGAAGTAATGAAAAACATCGATAAAACTGAAATACGATTAAATGCTGGCACAAGAACTAAATTATTAGATTTTGTAACCATGATTGAAAGTTATCAGGTGTTAAATGAAACTGCCGATGTTTTCGAATTAGCAGAATATGTAACCAGAAAAACAGGATTAATTCAGGAATTTAAAAAAGATACGACACCGGAAGGGGTAACCCGTATGGAAAATATCGAGGAACTTTTAAATGGTATGAAAGATTTTGTTGAAGGTCAGAAAGAAATCGCCGATACCACTGGTTCTTTGGCCGAGTTCCTTGAAGATGTGGCTCTGGCAACCGATTTAGATGCCGATAAAGGTGATGCCGATCATGTGGCGCTAATGACCATTCACTTGGCTAAAGGATTGGAGTTTCCTCATGTGTTTATTGTTGGTCTGGAAGAAGATTTATTCCCAAGCGCCATGAGTATGGGAACACGAAGTGAATTAGAAGAAGAGCGTCGATTATTTTACGTGGCGCTTACTCGTGCCGAAAAACAAGCCTATTTAACTTATGCTTTGTCGCGGTATCGTTGGGGTAAATTAGTCGATTCGGAACCCAGTCGTTTTATTGGGGAAATAGACGAAGCATATTTAGATATTGTAACACCTATGGAAGAACGTCGTTTTAACCCGATGCTAGATGCCGATATTTTTGGCGATGTTATGCCTAGCCGCACATCTACAACCGATCCTAATAAAATTCGTTTTAAACCTGCTAAACAAGCCGTTTTAAAGAAATCGATGGGAGAGAAAAAAGAACCTGTGAAATTTCAGGTTACAACGCCTAAAAATTTAAAACCCGTTTCTAAAGCTAACGATACCGAAAACACGAATTTATTTGATAATAAACTGGCCGTTGGAAACATTGTAAAACATTTACGTTTTGGTTCGGGTGAAGTATTAAGTATCGAAGGTGTTGGTGCCGATGTAAAAGCCGAAATTAAGTTTCAGCATGGCGGTGTTAAAAAATTACTTTTGCGCTTTGCGAAGTTGGAAGTTATTGGCTAACTTTAAAAAATAACCCTTGCTTCCAAGTTAAACGAAACTGTTATGGCCGAATTTATTAGAATATATGAAGAAAATCCGAATCCGAAAGAAATCGATCGGGTCGTGGCGGTGTTAAAACGTGGCGGACTCATAATTTATCCTACCGATACCGTTTATGGTTTGGGCTGTGACATTAACAATATTAAAGCCTTGGAACGGGTGGCTCAAATAAAAAAAGTGAAGCTTGAAAAATCAAACTTTTCATTTATTTGTCACGATTTGAGTCATTTAAGCGATTATGTAAAACAAATAGATACATCGACTTTTAAAATATTAAAACGGGCGCTTCCGGGGCCTTATACATTTATCCTTCCGGGTTCGAAGTCGTTACCAAACCCGTTTAAGAAAAAAACAACGGTGGGTATTCGTGTACCAGCGAATAACATTGCTTTAGAAATTGTAAAAAAACTAGGAAACCCAATTATTTCGACCTCCATTCGTGATGAAGATGAAGTAATTGAATATACCACAGACCCCGAACTTATTTTAGAAAAATGGGACCGTTTAGTCGATTTGGTTATTGATGGCGGTTACGGCGACAACAACCCATCGACGGTTATCGATTTATCGGAAGCCGAACCTGTGGTGGTTAGAGAAGGTAAAGGTAGTTTGGAGATTTTTTAACAAGCATGTTAATTCATAAAAAAACCAATCTCATCAGATTGGTTTTTTTATGGATATGTATTTTAATCTTCCGATTCTTCCATGGTATGATAAACATTTTGAACGTCGTCATCATCATCAAGTTTTTCAAGTAGTTTCTCTACATCGGCAGCCTGCTCGGGTGTTAGTTTTTTAGTTACTTGTGGAATACGCTCGAAACCTGAAGATAAAATTTCAATGTTTCTAGATTCTAATTCCGATTGGATGGCTCCAAAGCTTTCAAAAGGTGCATAAATTAAGATGCCATCTTCGTCGGCAAAAACTTCTTCAGCACCATAATCGATAAATTCTAGTTCTAATTCTTCAGGATCTAAGCCTTCGCCATTAATTCTAAAATTACAAGTATGATCGAACATAAACACTACCGAACCCGAAGTACCTAAACTACCATCGCATTTATTAAAATAACTACGCACATTGGCAACAGTTCGGGTGTTGTTATCGGTGGCGGTTTCTACTAGAATTGCAATACCGTGCGGGGCATAGCCTTCAAAAATAACTTCTTTATAATCACCCTGACTTTTGTCGCTGGCGCGTTTTATAGCACGCTCCACGTTGTCTTTTGGCATGTTTACAGACTTTGCATTCTGTATTACCGCTCTTAAACGTGCATTACTGTCTGGATCTGGACCACCTTCTTTAACAGCCATTACAATATCTTTGCCAATGCGAGTAAAGGCTTTACTCATGGCAGACCAACGTTTCATTTTACGTGCTTTTCTAAACTCAAAAGCTCTTCCCATAATTTATGAATTATTCCCTTGAAACAGGGAATGATATTAAATTGAACAGATTTTTTTTAACGGCACAAAGTTAAAAACCTCGTGTAGAAAAACAAATTATTCTTCATCTTCTGGCTCAACAATAGCTTCAATAGCTGCGGCCAGTTTAAAATCTTTTTCGGTTACACCTTGGGCATCGTGTGTAGATAATGATACCGTTAAAATATTATAGGTATTCGACCAATCGGGATGATGATTTAAAGCTTCGCACTCGAAAGCAATACGGCTCATGGCACTAAAGCAGTCTTTAAAGTTTTCAAATTCAAATTCGGCGTGAATGGCATCATCATAGTAATCCCATTCTGGAAATTGTAATAATCTGGTTTCTATATCTTTTTCCGATAATTTAGTCATAATCTTTAATGTTTTTATTTGTTTTTATAGAACTTCAAGGTACTAATTTCAAAGTATAAAATCAATTATATTTCTAATTCTGTTAAAATTTCCTGACTCGTTAATTGCAAATTTTTGGGAAGCAGATTGTATTTTGGTAAAACCGCTAAATATCGGTCGTCGTTGGTTGTATATACTTGTTTGTAAATGGCGTTATTAAGATGCAATGTGCTAATAATTTCCTTAATAAAATCGTCGTGATGCACCAAATCACTGCTTCCTAAATGAAAAATTCCCGATTTATTTCTATTAATAATATAATGAATTTGCTGCGTTAATTTACTATCGCTGGTAACATTCATTATTAAATTTGGAAACACCTCTATGGGTTCTTTTTCTTTTATAAATTGAATAAATTCCTGAATTCTGGGCGATTGTTTGCCAAAAACCATGGGCAATCTTAAAATAGCTACTTGTTGTTTAGGCAAGCGCAGGAGCATGTTTTCAATTTTAATTTTGAAATGCCCAAATATGCTATGGCTTAAGGTTTTATCGAATTCGTAACTCGGATATTTGCTGTAAGCATCAAACACATTGGCACCCGACAAGTAAATGATTTTAATTTTGTTTGAAAGCACATATTCTACAATATGCTTATGGGCTATAAATTGAGTAGCAAAATCACCTCGAAGCGCCGAAATAATAATGGTTGGTTTTACGATGTTTAAAATTTCAAAAACATCGTCTTCCATAAAATTATATTGAAAAAAATGATGATTCTTTTCGAGTTGTTTATTATCGGTATGAAAGGTTCCAAAGGTTTTAAAGTAGGGGCATAGCTCTTTGTAAATGGCACCTCCTAAAAAGCCACTTGCACCTAAAATTAAAATTCTATGTTTACTTTCTTTTTGATTCATAATAAAAAATAGAAAGGTAGCGAATCTAAAATATAGACCGCTTCGTTTTGGTCGTAAACTGCTCTAAAGCTAACATACCCAATTGCGAATTTCCTTTTTTATTAAGACCCGGCGAACAGGTAGTAATTACAAATTGGTCGGGGAGAAGTGCTACAATACCACCACCAACGCCACTTTTTCCTGGTAAACCTACCTCGAAAGCAAACTCACCAGCCTCGTCGTAAAAACCACAGGTAAGCATAATGGCATTAATACGTTTGGCTTGTGTTTCAGATAACTGCGCTATATTTTTTAAGCAATTTCCTTTATTTGCCAAAAAGAAAAACGCCTCGCTTAACTGACTGCAAGTCATTTCTATGGAACATTGATGAAAATAGAAATCTAATACATCGTCTACACGATTATTTAAATTATTGAAAGATTTTAACAGATTGGCAGCCGCGTAATTTTTAAAGCCCGTTACTTTTTCTGAAAAGGCTACAGATTCGTTATAGCGAATGGTATCGTCGTTTGTAATGGCTTTTATGTAATTTAAAAAATCTTCTTTCGGATGTTCTAAGTTGGAAAGCAAAATATCGGCAATAACAATAGCTCCCGAATTTATTAACGGATTTCTAGGAATGCCATTTTCTATTTCTAATAAGGCCAATTGATTAAATGGGTGCCCCGATGGTTCTACATCTACGCGTTCCCAAATAGATTCACCAACCAACGCCATGGCTTTAGATAAGGCTAAAACCTTAGAAATACTTTGTATAGAAAAGGGAACATTATAATCGCCAACACCATAACTTTGGCCATCTAAGGTTTTTAGATGCATGCCAAAATGCTCTGGGTTTATATGTGCCAATTCTGGAATATACGATGCTACAACGCCTTTATCTTTAGCATGTATAGCCTCCTGATGTATGGCTTCCAGAATGGATTGAAAATTTGGCATATTAGTTTTTGTAAAAAGGCAATTTTACAACCGTTGCAGGAATGGCGTTTTTACGAATTTGAATGTAAATTTTGCTATTAACATCTGCGAAAGAGGTTGGTACATAACCCAAACCAATACCTTTACCTAAGCTAGGAGACATGGTGCCCGATGTTACTTCGCCAATTTTAGTGCCGTTGCTATCAACAATATCGTAACCATGACGAGGAATGCCGCGTTCGTCGAGTTCGAAAGCTACCAATTTACGTGTAACGCCTGCTTCTTTTTGTTGCTTTAAAGCTTCCGAATTTGTAAAATCTTTGGTGAACTTGGTAATCCAACCCAAACCAGCTTCTAAAGGCGAGGTGGTATCGTCTATATCATTTCCGTAAAGACAATAACCCATTTCTAAACGCAAGGTATCACGCGCAGCCAAACCAATAGGTTTGATTCCAAAATCGGCTCCAGCTTCAAAAACTTTATCCCAAATTTGTTTAACCTCGCTGTTTTTACAATAAATTTCAAAGCCGCCACTACCAGTGTAACCTGTTGCAGAAATTATTACATGCTCTACACCAGCAAAATCGCCCACTACAAAATTATAAAAATTAATAGCCGATAAATCGTGACTTGTTAAAGACTGCATCGCTTCAATAGCTTTTGGTCCCTGAATGGCTAAAAGCGAATAATCGTCGCTTAAATCGCGCATAGTAGCACCAACATCGTTTTTAGACTGAATCCAATTCCAGTCTTTTTCAATATTGCTGGCGTTTACAACCAATAAATATTGTTGGTCTTTAATTTTGTAAACAATTAAATCATCTACAATACCGCCATTATCGTTAGGTAAACAGCTGTATTGGGCTTTACCATCAACTAATTTGGAAGCATCGTTACTGGTTACTTTTTGTATTAAGTCCAGAGCATGTTCGCCTTCAATTAAAAATTCACCCATGTGAGACACATCAAAAACTCCAACAGCCTGTCTAACCGTTTCGTGTTCTATATTAACACCCTCGTATTGTACAGGCATGTTAAATCCTGCAAAAGGCACCATTTTTGCTCCAAGAGCTTCGTGAGTTTGAGTTAAAGCTGTGTTTTTCATTTGAATTTTTATGTGTTTATAGTTTCCGTAAAACGGGATTTAATTACATTTTTAAGATAGCAAATGTATTGAAAATTTATAGATGACTGTTTTTATAAAAAGTTAATATCGTGTTATAAAACCAACAAGCCAATTAGGTGGTAAGTGCAAAAAAAGCTTTTAAACCCGTAAGAATGCTTTGTACAGCATACGAAGCCAGAATTAAACCCATAATTTTACTAATAACGGTAATACCATAAATACCCACTCTTTGCTGTACCAAATGCGCGCCTAGCAGCAATATCGTTGTTAAGGCCACAACAAGCATAACCAGTCCCGAGGTAATAGCTTGTTCGGTGATGGTGTAAATGTGGTTGTCTGTCATGATCACCACCGCCATAATGGCTCCAGGAGACGCAATAGAAGGAATAGCTACCGGAAAAATAGTAACATGTTTATAGTCGGTTATTAAATGCATTTCAGATTCTGGTTTACCCTGACCAAATATCATGGTTAAGGCAAATAAAAATAAAATAACACCACCCGAAATTTGAAACGCATAGAGCGATACATGCATGCCTTCTAAAATAATTTGTCCCACGACAATAAAAAAGAACAAAATAAACAGCGCAACAAACGAGGCTCTTACCGCAATTTTACGTTTGTATTTTAAATCGAAATTTTTGGTGGCCTCTAAAAACACAGGTACCGAACCCAGCGGGTCGATAACGGCGATTAATAAAAGTAATTTAGTAAGTAAATCGGATATCATATTTAATACACTCTTTTACCGTTGGTTGTAAATGAAAGCCCTTGTTGTCCGTAAGTGGAAAGCATAACCCCTTCGAAAAGTGGTTCGTGTACGTTGGGTTTTGTTTTCCAGGTAAACAAGAAATTAGCACCCGTACCGCCTTCTTTATCTTTTTCGTCAATAACAATTTCAACGGTTTCCATAGGGGCTATATAAATGGTTTTATTAAAATACGTGCGTATGGAGCTGCCTTTTGTATCGAAATATTCGGCACGATCGATATAAATCGTATCTTTTATATTTACATTTCGCATGCTCACGATGGCTGTTAAATTATAAGTGGTATGCTCGGTTAAACTGTAAACCTGACTGTAAACCGATAAATACGTAGCACCTTCTACAATAGAATCTTTTAAAGGTTTGGTAATGGTTCTTTTTTTCCAGTTAACTTCGTTAATAGAACTCATTTCTTTTTTCTCCTCGCAGGCCTGAAAAACGAAAACAAATAAAAGAATATACAGCAGGTTGTTTTTAAGCATTTTAACACAGTTTAAATGAGTAATTAATCTAAGTTATGAATATAATTAATCTTTTAATTAGATGGGCTATTCCTAGCAACTAATTACTTTAGTAAATGTATTAAAATTTACAGTTGGCGCTTTCGCGGAAGTATTTAAAGGTTTGTTAAAGTTGTGTGAGGGGATTTTTGGAAGTAGGTGGGGATAAGTAATTGATTATGGTTATTGTTGTGTCTAGTACTTTTTTCTATTTCTGTTTTTCTTTTTCTTAAATCTTTTTTTATTATTCTGTATGATATAATCTATATATTTTGATTCTTTTTCCATTTTATTTGATTCAAAAGTTCTTCTTAAATAAGGTAAATTGACTGTATATAAATCTATTTTCGGCCATTTCAAAATCGAATCAATATAATCTTGACTTGCTTTTTCAATGATTAATGAAAATAAGGTTCTATCTACTTTAAAATATGTTGGGACAAAATGTAAAAAAACCTGTTCTCCAGTTTTATTTAAACTACTTGAAATTTTTTCAGATAGGATTTCAATATTTGAATTTCTTGCTGCTTGACAAAATTTGTCGAAGTCAAAAAGAACTAATTTAGACATTGCATTCCCATATTGCTGAAATGTAAAATCATTTTTGTCAATATTCTTGGTAATAATAGAATTGTCAATTTTTTTAAGAATACGTTTAGTTCTTTCAGAATCTATTTTAGAGATGTATTCTGCAGATTCGGCAAGTGTTGAAATATCTGAGCTAGAAAATTTATGAAGCAGTAAGTCGTCTGAAATTAGGGATAAAAGTTTTTTACTTAATTTAAAGTCAACATCTTTAAGTGTAAATAAAATTGATTTGATTTCATTTAAACTAGAATTTTCTAATTTCCTTTCAAGAATATTATTATCGAGTTGGTTTAATATTTTTTTCGTTTTCTCACGGTCTAAGCTATTAAATACCCTCAATGTAATACTTAATAGATTTAAATTTTGAAATGAAATTCGATTACTTAAATCTTCATTGTCAAGATTTTCAAAAAGTGATTTACATTCTTTAAAATGATTTTTACTTAAAGTGTCGAAAAAGATAACAACTTCTTTAATGGACTCTGATTTTAATTTAGTTCTTATCAAATCATTGTTAGAAATAAACAAATCTAAAGCATCTTTGTGTGATAGTGTATTTATTCTGTATGATATACGTCTTAAGTCAAGTTCTTCTAATTCAATTAAACTTGTATTTACTTTACGCTGAGCTATTAAAAGTTCTATTTTATCTGGGCTAATTGCTTTTAGTTCATTTACAGCTGAATATAAATACTCACTTTTAGCATTGCTAATTTTTTGTAACAGAATATTATTATCAATACTCTCTAAAATATTTTTTGTTCTTTCAGAATCAATTTTTTTTAGGTTAGAAAGTGAATTTGAAATATGTTGAATTGGTGCTTCTTGAATCTTGTTTTTGAAAAAATCTTCTTTATCTAAAGATTCATATAACCAAATTGAATGTTCCCAATTAATATGAGTATAAATATTTTTTAAAGTTCTACTAATTCCATCAATTCTAAATTTTTGCAGAAATGCAATTTGTTCTTCATTAGGCATTGATGCAATTTCAAAAAAACTATCTCTATCTAAAATGACGTTTAAAGTACTCTGAATATTATCTCTAATTTTTAAATCAATACTATCATTAGTAGTTAGCTCTTCTGCAAATACCGATATATAGTTGTTAAATTCTTGATTCTTTTTTTCTGCTATTTTTATGAAGTCAGGAAAACTAATTTCTTCTTCGTAAACTTTATATAACTGAAACATCAATAACTCGAATGTGTCAATCTTTACAAAGAAAGAATTTGGCGTGTTATTTATAAACTCGATTACTCTCCAATTTAAATTCTCCGGATTTCGACCACACCAAATTAATCCATAATGATTAGACTTTAATTTTGCTAAAGAATCCATTACACTTGAATCAGCACCATTGTAACCTACAATTATTAAATCAAAATTCTTGAGCGATTCTTCAAGTTTTGATTCCATATTTTCCCAAAGTCTTGAAGTTTCTAACTCTGTGTTTTTAATATTTTCAAATAAAAAATCTCCGTGTAATTTTATAATGTTAGGTCTTTTACCCAAAGTATTTATGTATTGAGCAATTTCATTGTGGGAATAAATTTTGGGTTTGGTATCTGTGTATCTTATTAAACTATCATAAAGTAAGTCATCAAAATTGGTTGTAAATACATTTTTAATTTTTTCATTTGCTATTAAATGGGCTAAAAGTAAATATGCTCCTGAAGGTTCTTTGTTATCGATTAATGATTCGATTAATTTTTGTCTTTCTTTTGGATTTTCTGAAAAACTTTCAAACCAAAAACCATATAATTGATCATTAATTAAGTTGTTTTTTAAATCTTCTTCGCTAATTGTTATTAGAAGTTTTTCTAGATATTTTGGATGCTCTGCTTTAAATTTATCAATAGACTTTTCGACTTTATAGAATAATTGTGTCTCATGTTCCAAAATTGCGATTTGAAATTCACTTTCCAAACTTTCAAACCTTTCCTCGTCAATTTCAAATTCGTTTAGTTTATATTCGGTTCCGTTTTTAAAATTTGAAATAAACCATAGTTTACGAAGTCTTTGAATTATATCAAAACCTGAAGGAATACCTGAACTTATTGAACATCCTGCACCTAAAAAAAACGAATATTTAGGAATTGAGTTAAATTCAAGATGTTTTTCTTGAAACCTATTTAGTAAATAATCTATTCCTTTTATTTTTTCTTTAAGAATCATTTTATTGTATTAGTTACATCGGTAAAATGAATGATTAGTGGCAGATTATGTGGTATTTTATATCGAAACGGAATGCAGTTTGAGTGGGTTAGATACCTTGATATTATCCACATTCCCTACCATTACTAACACAAAATGTTGGTAACAGTAATTTTGTTTCAATCAACAATCATAAAAGCACCACTTATTGAACACATTTTCCACATACATTTCCACCCAAATCTTTTCCACTTTAAATTTTTAATCTTTTCCACTCCTGACTCATTCCAACATTCATCATAATATCCATTTGACGCGTAAACAGCATGGTATGTGTTATAAACTACAAGATGCTTAAGTTTATTGATTCTTTTAGCCCTATGTGGTTTGATTTTTTTAAATTTTAAACCCAGTAATTTATAAGAATATTTAGTCGGGTAGCCATTATTCAAGTCTGTAATTGCGCTGTCAAGTGTTTGATAGCCTTCAAGAATTTGATTCTTCTTGCACATGGCTGCATAACAAAACTCTGCATATTCCTTAAACCTAATGGAGAATTCAGTTGAATCCTTTAGTTTAAAGTTTGCTCGACTTGCTATCAACTCAAGTTCAGATTGACTAAAAGTAACAAGGGAATCATCTCTCATGGTCACTTTAAAAATGCTATCATTTTTGATAACATTTTTAAAAATATCTTTGTGACCATACTTCGAATATGCTGCTTTAATCAGTGCTATTGAAACACAATTCCCACCTTCGTTTACATTACCTTGTTTAAAAGCATTAAATATTTTGGTATCAAGTTCTTGTGCTTGAATTATACTGATGCTAATTAATGTTAGAAATAATAAAATTGTATTTTTCATGCTGTAAATTATTTATTTATAAATTTTTCTATGTCAGTATCATTAGATTTCAACTCCTCAATAAAATCATTAGTTGGTGAGAAAAAACCTTTATTGATTCTCATTTTGAGTATTTCTTCACCTAGCTTATTGTTTTGATTTTCTTCTCTTTCCTTTATTAGTTTTTCAATTTGAGTAATTTGTTTTGTAATTTCTATGTCCGCATTCTCTAAAGTATTTATGATATCTTTCAAGTCTGTTGATTGATTATTTTGAGTTAAAACATTGTCTAAAAGAATATTCTTCCAAGATACTAGGTGATAAAGAGCAGTTTTGTTAAATGTCAGATAATTATATGACATGGATATTTCCGCAGATTTAATTTCATTAGATAAATGAACTAATTGCTTAAAATTATTGTCTAAATACAAGCTTGAATATTGAATTGGTGTGAGGTTGTCAATGTCAATTTCATTGATTTTATCGATTAAATTTTGTTTTGTACTATTTGTTATTCCAGTAAATAAATTTCTCGTTTTTAAATATTGTTTAAACAATGACTCAAGTTTAGCACCATCGGAAGCTAAAATTGACTTATATGTGTCATACGTTTTTATAGAGTTTTCGATATGAATATCCATTGAATTATAAAAATTTAAATATGGTGCCATATCATCTTCAAATGCTTGAATTTGTTTTTCATAGTTGGGTGCAAATAGTTTTTTTATGAAAAGGAATACACCTTTTTTTTCAAGAAATCCATTGACAATAGACAATACATTTCCTACTGCAGCTCCGACCGGGTGAACATTAATTAAAGAAGTAAGAAGTCCATTGGAATTTGTCGCATTATCTAAACCAGCAACTAGAGCTTCAGAGCCTAGTTTTGAATTCATTTCAAAATTATTCTCAATACTGGCTCTCATTTTGCTAATAAAACTTTGTCCTTCAAATAATTTGGTATTAGGACTTACAGACTTAACGACAAAAGCACTCGCATAAGTTTTTTCAATATCAATTAATACCATTGAAGTATTTTGTCTTATGTAAGAAAGGTTATGTGCCGTGGTTAAAACTACTTCAATATCAGTTCTGGCTTCTGATATGCTTTTTGCTTTAGCGATATCTACCCAAGTACTCTGAGAGTATAAGTTCAAAAAGAGACATGTCAGAATAAGAGTAAAATAAAGTTTTAAAAGTTTCATAAATTTTTAATTTTTATCGGTTTTTAAATTATTGTAGCCACCAACACGATACAATCACCCAAAGCATATCACATCCGTTGACAAACGAAGATAACAGAAAATATTTACAAAATAAAGTTAAAACAAAAAAGACTACTGCTTTTTGTAAGATAAAAGCGCGTATAACGAAGCCAAAGCCCAAACAGCTTCTAAAATTATAAAAGGCCAGTAATTTAAAAGTATAGACGCTAAACACGCCATAGAAGCGCCCACCACATTTAATAGCATGAAAACCAAATGCTTGTTCGATAATTTGCCTAAAATATTTAAAAGATAGGCGAGTAGTATTTGAAAAACACCTATAAAACCAATCCAGTCTGTGAAATTCATAGGTTTAGTTTTTAAAAGTTAAAAGCATTTGGTGGTTTGGGTTGTACCGCGTCGCTGTTATTTGAAAATCGTGGCGACCAACAATGTTAAAGCCTATGTTTTTATAAAAATTAATGGCTTTATGGTTTTCTGTCCACACAAACAACCACATACCTGTTTGGTTGTGGTTGAGGGCTTCGTTTATATTATGTTGCAATAATTGGTAGCCCAACTTTAAACCATGAAAGGCTTGTAAAATATACAAGCGTTCTAATTTTGCCGCCTGTTGCAATGTAATGTTGGCATGTGGCGCATTGCAAATTAATTTAGAATAGCCTACAACCTCGTTATTAAAAGCCATAATGTAAAATATAGCATCGGGGTCTTTTAATTCGGTTTCAAAAGCCGTTGTAGAAAACTTAATGCTAACATACTCATTAATTTCTTCGGGCGAGGCACTATGCCCATGCGCTTCTAAAAACGTGGTTTTACCTAAATTAGCCAGTAACTCGGCATCGTTTAAAGTGCCTCTACGAATGGATACCATAACATGAAACAGCAACGGGGTTGCTTTATAAATTGGTTATAATAAATTGATTATTAACTTAATAGAAAGGCTTTTAAATCGTTATACGTTGAAATAACCACCGATTCTTTTTGTTTTCCCATAACCGATTGTATTTGTTCTGGTAGGGGTTGTTTTTCTTTAATAACGTCTTCTACAACATCTAAAAATTTGGTTGGATGTGCCGTTTCTAAAAACACGCAATGCGCATCGCTGTGTTCTTCTAAATATTCTTTACAACCTAAATAGCCCACAGCGCCATGCGGATCGGCAACATAGTTATATTGGTTGTACATTTCTAAAAGGGCTTCACGGGTTTCATCATCGGAAAAACTATAAGAGGACAGGTTTTCTCTTAATTCGTCGAAGTTGTTTTCATAAATTTCCTGAATACGAATAAAGTTACTTGGGGCTCCAACATCCATCGCATTACTAATGGTTTGCACCGAAGGTTTCACTTCGTATAAACGCGAAATTAAATAGCGAGTTACCACGTTATTAGCGTTGTTTGATGCTATAAAATGCTGAATAGGCAAGCCTAATTGCTGCGCCATCATACCTGCACAAATATTTCCAAAATTACCGCTAGGCACCGAAAACACGATGTTTTTATGTTTTTTATGTAATTGTTTGTAGGCAAACATAAAGTAAAATAACTGCGGCAACCAACGCGCCACATTTATAGAATTCGCCGAGGTTAACTGCATGTTTTTGGTAATGCTTTCGTCTAAAAACGCTGTTTTTACCATGGCCTGGCAATCATCAAACGTGCCGTTAACTTCTAAAGCTTTTATGTTTTGTCCTAAAGTGGTTAGTTGCATTTCTTGTATATCGCTCACTTTTCCGCTCGGGTAAAGAATAACCACATTAACCCCTTTAACACCTAAAAAACCATTGGCTACAGCGCCACCGGTATCTCCCGAAGTAGCTACTAAAACAGTAACTTCACGGTCGTTGTTCTGGTTAAAATACCCTAAACAACGCGCCATAAAACGCGCCCCCACATCTTTAAACGCCATGGTTGGTCCGTGAAACAATTCTAAAGTAGAAATGTTGTCGTTTAAGGGCACCACAGGAAAGTCGAAAGACAAGGTTTCTTCAACAATCGTTTTTAAAACATCTTCTGGAATTTCTGGTGAAACGAATTGTTTGATGGCTTCAAAAGCAATTTCAGAATTTGATAAATCATCTATGTTTTCAAAAAATTCTTTAGGAAGCGGCGTTATACTTTCAGGAAAATATAATCCTTTATCGGGTGCTAAACCTTTAATAACCGCATCTTTAAATGTTGTTTTTGGTGCTTTATGATTTAGTGAGTAATAGTTCATGATGTTTTATATGTTTTTTATTGCCACGAATACACGAATGTTTTTTTGAATTTTTAATTATCAATAATAAATTATTAATTATCAATTATTTTGATGCCTTCCGTGTTTATTTTGGTTACATGAATATCGAAATCAATGCCTGTAGTTGCATATACTTTTTCAATAGCATCTTTCACATTTACAGCTGTTTCCGAGCCTTTACTTAATGAAAAAATAGAAGGGCCAGAGCCTGAAATGCCAGCGCCTAAGGCACCTGCATCTAGCATGGCTTTTTTAACGTCTTGGTAATGTGGTATTAACTGACTTCTATAGGGCTCTACAATAACATCTTTAAGTGATCTTTCTATTAAGCCAAAATCGCTGGTATGTAGGGCATGAATTAAACTTCCAAAATTAGCCCATTGCGTTACCGCATTGCTTAAGGCTACATCTTTAGGAAGGATGGCACGCGCTTCGGATGTTTTTATTTCTATTTGCGGATGAATAATCGTCGCATATAAATCTTCTGGCGTTGGTATTTGCAAAATTTCTAAAGGCTGCATGCTTTTAACCAGCGTAAAACCGCCAAGCATAGCAGGAGCTAGGTTATCGGCGTGTTCGCATTTACTTGCTAAGGCTTCGCCTTTAACCGCAAACTCGGTTAATTGGGTTTTATTAAAAGGACGCCCTAAAAGTTCGTTCATACCAAAAACACTTCCAACCGCACTGGCAGCACTGCTACCAATACCGCTTCCGGGTTTAATGTTTTTGTAAATTTCAATTTCAAATCCGAAATCGGGGTTAATAGCTTCATACATAGCCAATGCCGAAACACCTGCCACGTTTAATTCGGCTTCAAACGGTAAATCGAAGCCTTCAATTTTAGTGATGTAAATCCCTTTTTTATCGGTTTTTCTAATAACCATGTCGTCTCCAACACTATCTAAACAGAAGCCTAACACATCGAAACCACAAGCGACATTTGCAACGGTTGCCGGAGAAAATATTTTTATTTCGTTCATTTTTATTTGAGAAAACAGAAAATAGAAAAAGCGAAGTGACTAATTTAAGTGTCTATATTCTAGCTTCTCTATTCTTTGTTCTTTTATCATTTTAAATTAATCATTTCCAATTCTAATAATATCGGCGAACAAACCAGAAGCTGTTACTTCGGCACCTGCTCCCGCACCTTTAATAATCATAGGCTGTTCTGGGTAACGCTGGGTGTAAAACATAACAATATTATCTTTTCCTTTTAAATTAAAGAAAGGATGATCGCTAGGAATTTCCTGTAAACTCACACTGGCTTTTCCGTTGTTAAACTGCGCTACGTATTTTAACTGACAGCCTTTAGCTTTCGCTGAAGCATACAAACTTTGGTAATGCGCTTCATCGGCAATTAAAGTATCGTAAAAATCGGCTACCGAATCGCTTTTTAATCCAGCATCCGAAAGGAATGGTGTATTTTCAATATCTTCTAAATTCATTTCAACACCACTTTCACGAGCTAAAATTAAAATTTTACGCGCCACATCGACACCACTTAAATCGATTCTTGGGTCTGGCTCGGTATATCCTTCGGCAGCAGCTTGTTTAACCACATCGTAAAACTTTGTAGTATCATCGAAATTATTAAATACAAAATTTAAACTACCAGATAATACCGCATGAATAGACGTGATTTTATCTCCCGAAGCTATTAAATTACCTAAAGTATCTATAATAGGTAAGCCCGCACCCACATTGGTTTCAAATAAAAATGGTGCATTGTATTTAAGCGATAAACGTTTTAATAATTTATAATTTTCGAAATCGCTAGAACAAGCAATTTTATTACAGGCAACCACGCCAATGCTTTCGCGTAAATATTGTGCATACAGTCCAGCCACGTCTTTATTTGCGGTAACATCAACAAAAATGCTGTTACGAAGGTTTAACGATTTGGTGCGCTCGAAAAAGCCTTCTAACGAAGCTGTTTCGCCACTAGCCAGTTGGTCTTTCCAATCGCTTAAATCTAATCCGTCTTCGTTGAAAATCATCTTTCTGGAATTCGATAATCCAGCAATTCTTAAATTAATTTTTAGATTTTCTTTTAAGTATTTACGTTGTTGCTTGATTTGCTCCACCAATTTTTCACCCACATTACCAACACCCGTAATAAATACATTGAGTTGTTTGGTTTTCGATTCGAAAAATTGTTCATGTAAGGTGTTCAGGGCTTTTTTAACATCTTTTTCTGCAATTACAGCCGAAATGTTTTTCTCTGAAGCCCCTTGAGCAATCGCTCTAATATTAATATTGTTTTTTCCTAAAGTGCTAAACATTTTACCGCTTATACCTTGATGGTTTTTCATGCTGTCGCCAACTAAAGCGATGATAGACAGGTCTTTTTCAACAATAATAGGATCTATTTTATTTAATGCAATTTCATTTTCGAAAGTAGCATCGATTGCCGTTTTAGCCAATTCGGCATCGGTTTCGTTAATACCCAAACAAATAGAATGCTCAGACGATGCTTGCGTGATTAAAATCACATTTATTTTTTCTTGTGATAAGGTTTCAAACAAACGTTTAGAAAACCCAGGAATACCAACCATACCGCTGCCTTGAAGGGTTAACAAGGCAATATTAGAAATATTACTAATGCCTCTTACAGGCGAAGACGAAACAAAGGCATCGTTAGAAATAATGGTTCCAACAGCTTCTGGCTCTAATGTATTTTTAATATGAATTGGAATATTTAAATTTAAAACAGGCTGTACCGTTGGCGGATATAGAACTTTTGCACCAAAATGCGATAATTCCATGGCCTCTTGATACGATATTTTTTCAATAGGGTAAGCTTGCTTTACCAATTTCGGATTGGTAGTGAACATACCACTAACATCGGTCCAGATTTCTAACTGTTCAACGTTTAAAGCTGCTGCAACAATAGCCGCAGTAAAATCGGAACCACCGCGCCCCAAAGTCGTTTCTTCACCAGCAACCGATTTAGAAACAAAACCAGGTAAAATGGTAATGCTTTGCTTCGCTGTGTTGAAGTAAGTTTCAATATTTTTATTTGTAATACTGTAATTAACTTCTGCTTTGGTGAAGTTTGAATTGGTAATTATTAATTCCTGTGAATTTTTACGATCGGCCGAAAAACCACGATTTTTCATCGTTTCGGCGATGATGTATGAAGATAATAATTCACCATAACTCACTAATTTATCGGATGTTTTTGGAGATAATTCATTAATTAAATAAATCCCATCTAATAAACTTTTAAGTTCGTTTAATCTTGCATCAACAAATGCAATAATTGGCGAGCTTTTATCCAGATTTAATTCATTTACAATATTAAAATGAATATCTTTTATAATGTTAAACGACTCGGTGTAATTCGTGTCTTTTAATTGTGCCTGTTTACCAGCCAACAATAATTTATCGGTTATACCGCCAACAGCAGAAACCACACAGATTACAGAATCTTTTTTAGCATAATTTTCTAAAATGCTAATAACGTTATTTATGTTTTTTGCAGAACCTACAGAGGTGCCACCAAATTTTAAAACCTTCATTTTTTAATGAATTGATAATTGAAAAAATATGTTTTGAAATTGTAATTTGTGAAATTACAAAAATTGCCTGAAGAATATATAACTAACAACCCCAAAGGGTTGTAATCATTGTAGTTGTTCCAATAATAGACGTGTTTCCTTTTGAAAAAAAAGGGAAGATGGTACGTGTATTTTGGTTTAAATGATTCATTGTTTCTTGTAATAGAACAATTCAAAAGTATTACTTTTAGCCAAATAAAAAAACTAAACTTATTTTTTTACAGTATTCTTATATTGAATTGATTTTCTTTTAATTTAATTAACCAATATAAATAAGTTTTGAAAAATTGATAATTAGCGAATGAAGATATTTTCTAAAGAACAAATTTACGAAGGCGACCGTTTAACTATAGAGCGCCAAAATATTTCCTCAACAGATTTAATGGAGCGTGCGGGTTCACAAATATTTAATTGGATGCATTTACGAATGCAAGGCGCTCAAGTTCCTATTCATGTATTTTGCGGTATTGGAAATAATGGAGGCGATGGCCTGGTGCTATCCAGACAGCTTATTTTAGATGGTTATAATGTAAAAACCTATATTGTAAACTACAGCGATAAACGGTCTAAAGATTTTTTAATTAATTACGACCGAATTAAAAATGTTACGAAAAAGTGGCCAGAACTATTAACTTCTATTGAAGATTTTCCTGAAATTCAAAAGGACGATATTATTGTGGATGCCATTTTTGGAATAGGATTAAACCGTCCGGTAGATACATGGGTGAAAGATCTTTTTGTGTATTTAAATGAAACAAAAGCCTTCACTTTATCGATAGATATTCCATCGGGTTTACAAACAGATCAAGTACCTGTTGATGAAACGGCCGTTATAAAAGCAGGCTATACTTTAAGTTTTGTAACGCCTAAATTGGTTTTCTTTTTACCCGAAACCAGTAAATATACCCAACAATGGGAAACGTTGGATATTGGCATTGATCCTGAATTTTTGTACACAACTACAACCGAAGCAGAGTTAATAGGAAAACATGAAGTTTTACCAATTTATAAACCCAGAGATAAATTTTCTCATAAAGTAACCTATGGACATAGTGTTATAATAGGAGGGAGTTATGGTAAAACAGGTGCAGTAACTTTGGCCAGTCGCGCTGCTTTATCTGCAGGTTCGGGATTAATTACAGCCTATGTGCCTAAATGTGGTTATATACCTTTACAAACGGCGTTTCCAGAAGCAATGGTTTTAACCAGTGATAGTGATGTTTTAATATCGAATATTAATTTTGATATAAAAGCTTCGGCCATTGGTATAGGTATGGGCTTAGGAACCGCTGGTGAAACTGTTCTGGCCTTTGAAGGTTTTTTAAAATCAAATACAAGTCCGTTAGTTATTGATGCCGATGCTTTAAATATCATTTCAGAAAATAAAAATTTATTAAAATTATTACCGAAGCAATCGGTTTTAACGCCGCACCCTAAGGAATTAGAACGTTTAGTAGGTGTGTGGAAAGATGATTTTTACAAATTGGATAAAGTAAAATCCCTTTCAAAAACATACGACCTTATTGTTGTAATTAAAGGTGCTAACACCATCACCGTTTATCAAGATAAATTATACATTAACACCACAGGCAATCCTGGATTAGCAACTGCTGGCACTGGCGATGTTTTAACGGGCATCATTACAGGATTAATTTCGCAGTCGTACGAACCTTTAACTGCGGCTATTTTTGGAGTGTATTTACACGGAAAATCTGCAGATATAGCAGTTGAAGATTATGGCTATCAAAGCTTAATAGCAAGCCATATCATAGATTATCTCGGGGAAGCTTTTAAAGATTTATTTAAGCAACCCGAACAAGCACCACAAGCAAACGAAACTACAGAAGAATCCTAAACAAAAAAGCCACTTTTTAAGTGGCTTTTTTGTTTTTGAACAGTGTTTGTTTTAGATTTCTAAAGTATCAAACAACTCTCTAATGTCTGGACTTGAAGGTCTTGGAGCATCTGGAGTTACAATATTCCCATCGGGATCGATTAATAAAAATCGAGGAATACCTTTAATTTTATAAGCTTCAACAAAGGCAGATTTCCATCCTTCTGGTGCCATTATTTGAATGCCACCTAATTCTTTATCGGCTACCATAGCTTTCCAATCTGCTTTTGCTTTATCCCAAGAACCACCATGCGTTCTATCGTCGTCAATAGACAAACTTACAAAGTGAATGTTTTTACCGTGGTAGTCTGCTTCTAATGCTTTTAAAGAAGGAATTTCGCCTTTACATGGTCCGCACCAAGTAGCCCAAACATCAACATAAACATATTTTCCTTTTAAATCGGATAATGACGTTGTACCACCTTTGTAATTTTCGTAATTCTCGAAAGTAGGTGAGGGCGCTCCTTTATATAACGTTGTTTTTAAAGCTATTTTATCTAAAACATAGCTTTTGTAGTAGTTAAGCATTGGCTTTAAACTTCCTTTTAAGTCATTGGTAATAGACGTATCGATATTTACATTAGAATCATAGAATTCGCTTAAGGTTTTATCTATTTTACTAAATTCAGTTTCTAAATCTTCAGTTTTTAAATCACTTAAAGCATCTACATCCAATAAATTTTCTCTTAATAAAGAATGCTTAGCTAAAAAATTATTGTGCTCGGCACCTTCGCCACTAAATGTAATAGACTCGTCAAATTCCTTTGTGTCTAAGGTAAATTCAATATCAAATCCATTTTTAAGGAAAATCGTTGCAGATTCTTTACCATCATATAAACTATAAAGACCTGTTGGCACTTTTAAAGTATCTTTTAAAGTACCATCTTCATTAACTTTAATAGTTTTAGAAAACGTTCTGTTGGCAATAAAAATAGAATCACTGTTTTTATCTGTAATTTTTCCAGAAATTGTAACGTAATCTTTAGGAGCTTGTTTACATGCTATAATTGAAGCAGCAACGGTTAATAATAATAATTTTTTCATTTATTAATTTAATGATTATTAGACTCCAAAAGTAAAAATTATAAAATGGTTTTTGTAATATTTACATTATAATTAACATTTTAAAATTTAAAATTGTAAGAGTATTACGCAAGGAGTATAAGATTATACTTTACTGAAAAACAATTAGTTATAACAACAACCTAGCTTTAATTACAAATAAACGTTTAAAAAATACATTTTGTCTAAATAAGGCGCAATTGCTTGATTATTAGTTCTTTTAAATCTATATTTACATAACCCTCATTCTACAAAATTCAACCTCCTTTTTTTAAATAAATATTTCTCTCTCAATAAAGCATTTTGATTAATAGCAAATTAAAGATGCCCTCGTCTTACTCTAGAATGATAAAGTTTTAATTTATTCTTTTTACGGAATAAATAATGACTTTCATTACCATTTATGTTAACAATCATTTTAATTAATCAAACAAAAATGCCATGTTAATGTACAACTTTACTAGAAAATTAAAAAACCAATGGCTATGCAAATCAAATTGGTTTTATTTGAATTTTAAAAGCATGAATTATTTAATAATTTTCATGCTTTTTTTATTGAGTGCAGTTACAGCAAATGCACAAGCAGTTCCTCTACAATCTAGTGTTATTGCTGGTTTTGGAGTAGATGCCGATATCGAGGCTGATATTATTTCCTTTGGAAATTTAGCTGCCAGCGGAACCGACGACTGGTTCGATTACGCGACCGGAGAACCTGGGAAAGGTATTATTGATATTTCCAGTATTCCTGCCGGTTTACAAGCTGGAGCCAATGTTGCAGTTCAATTAGGAATGGCTCAAAATGTCTTTTATGTCGATTCTAATAATCGCACCTGGTTAGACGCCTTGTATGCCAGAGACCAACGAACTAATGGAAACAATAAAGATGCCACGGTTTTTGGTGCAGCAAGTGACAAAAATATAGCCAACCCTTTAACTTGGACTGTTAAAAATGGTGATGTTCCTCAAAAAAATGACATCATCGATGTGTATGCACATTTAAGACGAGAAGCGCCTTTTGGAGGTGCCTTTGCAGGTCAAGAATTTGCATTAGTTGGAGCCTCGACCAGAAGTCAGGATGGGACTAGCTATATTGATTTTGAATATTTTAGAGGAAAAATAGATGTTTCAAATACAGGTTTGGTTTATGAAGAGCCTTTGAATTACGGATTGGAAGGTGGCCATACCGCTTTTAAATTTGATACCGATGGTATACCAACGCAATTAGGAGACATCATCTTATCTGTAAATTACACCAATGGTGGTAATGTAGCCGATATTAGAATTTTCGTTTGGGTAGATTTAGAGGGTATTGGAGCTGCCGAGTTACAAGCTTATAATGCACTGCCTAATTTACCGTTCCTTTTTGGAGATGGTAACGGCGGGTTCGATTATTATGATGGGGGAACGGATGCCGGCACTTATGGCTATGCTCAAATTGTTCCAAAAGGCGGGCAAACCGCTATATGGGCTCAAGTAAATAGTGATGCCGTTGAAGGTACTCCTTGGCCTACCATTGATAAAGGCGGATCGCCAACTGCCGATGGTTTATATCCTCAATTTGGTTTTGCTGAAATAGCTATTAATGCTACTGCTTTTGGTTTAGATAGTAATTCTGATTCTGGAGCACCTTGTGAAAGTCCGTTTGGAAGTTTTCTTGTAAAAACAAGATCTTCCGATTCTTTTGTAGCTGAACTTAAAGATTTAGTGGGGCCTTTCGATTTTGGAGATGTTGTAGAAATAGAACCTCAAATTGCAGAGAATTGTACGCAGGGTAGTAAGGTTTTAACAGCCAGTCTAATCAATCCCGGACAATTAATTATAAATTACAGTTGGTTTAAAGATGGTGTATATACCGGAATAACAGGATCGCAATTTACAGTTACAGAGCCTGGCATACATACTTATACAGTTTATGCGACTGCCGGAACAACAGATCCTGTAACAGGTTTACCTGATTCTAGTTGTTTTAACACCGCGCAAATAGATTCTGAACCTGGTTCCGATTTAAGTATCCTATGTCCTACAGATCCTAATATTTCTTGTACCGATCAAACGGGAATAAGCACTGCTTTTACAACGTTTTTAGGCGGACTAAATATTACGGGCGGTGTCGGAACCGTAGACACAAAAATTTATATTGGTGGAACACTAGGAACCGATTGTGTTGCTACTGGTACTTTATATGATAATACGTATCAATTCCCCGATTTTTCTTGTGTGGGAGGATCTTTAGATGTTCATTTTGTTGTTTCTGATGAATGTGGACAAATAGAATGTTGTACAGCTACTTTTACTGTTCTACCAGATACCAAAGCACCAACCTTTGATGCAGCCCCAGCAGATATCGCTGATATTAGCTGTGATGCTGCGCTACCAACTCAGGAAACCCTAACAGCTTCCGATGATTGTAGCACGGTGAATGTCGTGGCTAGTGTAGATCCTTATGAGCGTGATATCTGTGGTGGTAACACCATTACCTACCGCTGGGTAGCAACCGATGCTTGTAATAATGAAACGGTAGTAACCAAGTCATTCAACATTTTACCAGATACCAAAGCACCAACCTTTGATGCAGACCCAGCAGATATCGCTGATATTAGCTGTGATGCTGCGCTACCAACTCAGGAAACTCTAACAGCTTCCGATGATTGTAGCATGGTGAATGTCGTGGCTATTGTAGATCCTTATGAGCGTGATATCTGTGGTGGTAACACCGTAACCTACCGCTGGGTAGCAACCGATGCTTGTAATAATGAAACGGTAGTAACCAAATCATTTAACATTTTACCAGATACCAAAGCACCAACCTTTGATGCAGCCCCAGCAGATATCGCTGATATTAGCTGTGATGCTGCGCTACCAACTCAGGAAACCCTAACAGATTCCGATGATTGTAGCACGGTGAATGTCGTGGCTAGTGTGGATCCTTATGTACGTGATATCTGTGGTGGTAACACCGTAACCTACCGCTGGGTAGCAACCGATGCTTGTAATAATGAAACGGTAGTAACCAAGTCATTTAACATCTTACCAGATACCAAAGCACCAACCTTTGATGCAGCCCCAGCAGATATCGCTGATATTAGCTGTGATGCTGCGCTACCAACTCAGGAAACTCTAACAGCTTCCGATGATTGTAGCACGGTGAATGTCGTGGCTAGTGTAGATCCTTATGTACGTGATATCTGTGGTGGTAACACCGTTACCTACCGCTGGGTAGCAACCGATGCTTGTAATAATGAAACGGTAGTAACCAAGTCATTCAACATCTTACCAGATACCAAAGCACCAACCTTTGATGCAGCCCCAGCAGATATCGCTGATATTAGCTGTGATGCTGCGCTACCAACTCAGGAAACCCTAACAGCTTCCGATGATTGTAGCACGGTGAATGTCGTGGCTAGTGTAGATCCTTATGAGCGTGATATCTGTGGTGGTAACACCATTACCTACCGCTGGGTAGCAACCGATGCTTGTAATAATGAAACGGTAGTAACCAAGTCATTCAACATTTTACCAGATACCAAAGCACCAACCTTTGATGCAGCCCCAGC